>CAVQHA010000001.1:0-134992 GCA_963712215.1 uncultured Methanomicrobiales archaeon
ACCTCATTTATACCGGTGCGGCCACATTCCTTGCAATTATCCTCGTTTTTACCCTATCCAATGCAGTCCCGCTGATATTAATTTTCATGTCAAGCGGACTCCGTGCCCACCTGTCCCTTCTCCGAACGATCGAGATACCGACAAAGGAGATATTCCTCTTCGGTTCGGCTGTTTTCGTCATCGGAAACTTCGCCTCCATCGGCCAGTATATCGTAAAAATCGTCCTCAGCCATGAGATTGGTGTGCTCTGGCAGGGATATTATGATGTTTCGTTGACCCTGGCTTCCCTGATCATGTTTACCATGGGGACCATCAGTTATATCTCCATTCCGGAGGCAACGAACTCGAACCGGGAGGGAATATACAAAACCGGCGGGCTTGGGGATGTAACGAGGGCCTTTTTCGCCTTTACGATACTGCTCGTGATTCTCCTCTATTTTTATTCCGATTACATCGTCGTCGTTCTCTTCTCGGCCAATTATCTTGCCGTGCAAAATATGTCTTTATCCTCGCCATCGGTTTCGTATTCCTCTATATCCAGGCTTTCCTCGCGAACCTGAACCTGTCCTTCGCCAAGGAGATCAAGGATTATATCCGGTTGGGGGCCATCCCCCTCGTCCTCCTTCCCTTGTTTTTTTATCTCCCGAAATTCATGGTTGAGTATTTTCGTGACCTGGGATATGAAAACGGGTTTATCGGTGCATATATTTCCTATACTGCAATTCTTATCCTGTTAACCCTGCTGACCATAATTTCCTCGAAGGACCTGTCGCCTCTCAGGATTATTTTCACAAAGATAGATCGCATGATCGTTTCCGCGGTTATCACCTTTCTCGTGGTCTTTTATGTGAATCCCCATCCCCTGATAGGCATGCTCCTGGCAGCCTTCGTATTCACCTGCCTTGTCGTTGTAACCGGATATGTAAATAAGAAGATGCTGCTCGAGATCTTTTCAAGTCCATCCAAGTAAGAAGGAGTCTGTCAGGAATTACGAGAAAATGTAACAAAATCCGGAGGAAGACTTTTTTAGCATACTTCTTTCCCATTCTTTTATAATAATTAATTCAATAAAATTAAATAAGAAGAAACATATAACAAATTCTTCGAGATCTCTGTTTAATTCAGTCGCGAACAGGTCGATACCATGAGAAGCTTCTCAAAGTCTTGTAATTTTGTGATATCTGACATCAAAGAGGCCACCTCCCCCTATTTCCCGATCAATATGAGGCTCATAAAGTATCGAAAGATGCTTGTGAGGAATTTCGAACTCGTTGCCCTCAAGGTCCCCTTCATTGATTTCTCTTCTATCATCCGATCCAGGGAGAAACGTGCCTATCCTGAAGCTCCTGGAATAAAAGCGAACTGTGAGACATTGAATTTAAATCCGGGTGAATTAGTCGAGATCCGTTCTGCAGATGAGATCTTCGCAACCCTCAACGAAAAGGGGAAGTACAGGGGACTCTTCTTCATGCCGGAGATGCAGAAATTCTGCGGGAAGAGATTCAAGGTCTATAAGAAAGTCAGCACGATCTCCCTTGAATCTACGGGGGAGATGAGAAAAATGTTGAGCCCGACGGTTTTTCTGGAAGGCGTCTTTTGCGATGGAGAATTTCATGAGAAGTGCGATAGATCATGCTTCTGCTTCTGGAAGGAAGTCTGGCTGAAGAGGGTCTCTTCTTAGTATTTCATCTCTTTTCTATAGACCGGAACAGGTCCAAGTGGGGTTCTTTTTCATTTTCTACGCCGGAGTTTTTGTATATGCGCTTCAGGAACTGGTAGAATCGCAATTTTACTTTCTTTCGTAACTTCCCTGCGTCCAATACCCGTATCCGCCAGATGAGAATTGCAAGAGCGGTAATGATGAGAATCGTGACCACAATATTCTGGGGAGTGAAATCCACACCCAGATAGACGTCAGCGAAGAGAACCGCCGCCATAACAGAGGTTATGGAGAGAACCAGGGCGAGAGCAATTCTTTCCACTAGGGTGAGTTCGGCCCGGAATGGGTAGAGCGCCCAAGTAAGAGCATATCCCGGAAGGAGGAGGACCAGAAAGTAGCCTGCAATCGCACGGATAATTGTGATTAAGTCCATAAAATGGTCCTTAGTTCTTTGCCTGGTTGTCTATTTTATTTATCTCACCCCGGCACGAAAAACCCTGCGATACAGAAGAGCCCGGTGAGCCCGAACATCGCGAGGGCGGCCTGGCGTTCGGTGAGCCGGAAGTAGTAGGGGAGGACCCATTTCAGGGTAAACCGGTTCGGCACCTCCAGGGTCCCGTCGGGCCGGATCTTCCCGAACTTCTCGAAGGGCACGCGCTTCATGTTCAGCTTCCAGTAGATCCACATCAGGAAGTTCACCGTGTGGGGGATGAGCATGACGAAACCTGCGACGATGAATCCCTCGATAACGCATGTGGCCCCGATGGCTGCCCCCACCGCAAGCGCCCCCACATTCCCCCAGAAGATCTGGGCAGGGTACTTCTCGAAGAGGAAGTAGGCGGCCAGCGCACCGGTCAGGCAGAGGATGAAGAGGACCTTGTAGATATCCCCGAAGAACCAGGTCTTTACGAGGAGGGTGGTGAGGACCATGAGCGAGAGCCCGGGCGCGAGCCCGTTGAAACCGGAGTGCATATTGACGAGGTTGGCGACGACGGGGACAAAGGTGGGGATGAGGAGCTGCAGGTAGAGGATATTGAGGTCCAGGGGGCCCAGGAAGGGGATATGCAGGGGGATCACGGGCACGAAGGGGATGAGGGGGTAGGAGCAGTAGTAGAGGAGGATGAGTTTCGCGCTTCTCCCGATATCGATCATGTCGTCGACAAGGCCGAAGAGCGCGAAGAGCACGATGACCATGATCATCGCGTTGTTCTCCGGGCGGATGTGCTTCGAATAGAAGAGCGAGATGATGGACATGGAGAAAAGGGCGATGAGGAGCAGGATCAGGCCGCCATTGACCGCGACCTCGGGCCGATCCGGTTTATACATATCCCGGCCCACAAAACCGCGTCCCTTCATCGCCCGGATGCTCTTGGGCATGACGATGAGCATGAGCACAAAGGGCATGAGGATAAAAAAGACGAACATCAGGAGAAGAGGGAGATAATCCATAGGCGTATCAACATTTCTTCTTCTTTTACTATATAAATATTATGATATTTTACTGGGGTCTATCTCTCCCCAATCAACAATATTCACCTGATATGAAGAGATTAGGGGTTGCACCTCCCGTACCGGTTGCTTGAACGCGCATGAGGGGGGAATCCGGAATGATGGACGGGGACCGTCAGAGTTGACTCCCCTGGCAATCCCTTTCGCACCGGATACCCGGGGATCTCAGAGCAGGTTCTCCACCTTGCTGTTCGCTATCCTCCCGCTCACTCCCTGCCGGTCGCACTGGTGATCGAGAATATAGGTGTACACATCCCGGATCTTCCCGAATTCATCAACGTAATTGTTGTATTGCGTCACGAGGCTGGTATAGCGGGAGTAATCCGAATCGTACTCATCCTGGGTCGAATAGGCGGTTCCCGCTTTGAGTTTCGTCTCGAGCGACTCGATCTCGGTGAGCATCCCTGTTCCCGTTTCACTGATCCACTGCAGCTTCGTCTCCATCCTCTTCTGGGTAGAGACGATGTGCATCACGTCGTTGATAGCCCGGTAGGTGATGGTGCCGTTCCCTGTCGGGATGATAACAGGGTTCTCGTTCTCGAAGTCATCGGGATACAGGCCGATGAAGGAAGGCCTGGTCGTCTCGATGTATACGTACTTCCGGCTCCCCAGCGTATAGACACGGAACGATGGCTGGCCTTCGGTAACGATCCGGATTCCCGCCGTCGCATGGTGCTTATCCGGGAAGAGGAGGATGGCCGCATCGTACCCTTCCCTGTTGAGGAGCCCGAGGAGAAGGAGGCTCTTCTCGTCGCAGTCTCCCTTACCGTCCAGGATCACCTGGTCGGGTCGCCTCGGGCAGACGGGGGCATCGGGATCGTACGGGATCTGCTGGACAAAATGAGTCAGGAGCTCGAGGTATTCGTCATCGTTCAGCACCTTCGTTCTCTTGATCCGGCGGAGCTCCCCGAGGAGGGCGTCATAGAGAGAGGCCTCCCCCGGATCCTTGAAGATACCGGCATAGTAGGAGGCAAGCAGGTCTTCTTCCCCTGTCCGCCATGACATGAGCGGGCACACTCCGGGCTCCTCCATCTCCGGGCCAGGAGGTACATATGTGATGGTGAATGAGTAATTTTCGCCTCCGGAGGTAAAGCTGAAAGACCTCTGCACTGCGGGAGATCCCTTCAGGAGTACGGGGGATGCTGCTCCTGTGTCCGGGGTTTCTGACAGGGATGGCGGGGTCTGGACCGGCATCGTCGTCGTAATCGCCGATATATTTGGGGTGGTTTGGGGATCATGCAGCGCCCCCTGGATACATCCCGCAAAAGAGATCATGAGAATGAGAAGGGTGAGGAGAGAAAAGAATCCCCCTCGATAAGGATCCTCGCCACCTGGATATCCGAAGAAGGAGATTATTGCATCGGGATGGATATTCGTGTCAGAAGCTCCTTGCTGAACATTCCTCCCGGGTTCATATGAAGGTTCTTCTGGGGGATCCCCATTGATTCCGGCGTTACTCCGGGGACGGACGAGCTTAGAACCTGATATTCAACCCGCCCGGCCGCACTTTATAACCCGCTGCGAAAGAGATACTCCGGTATGCTCTGGGCGATCCTCGCCTCCGCTGGAGCCGTGCTGGACGCGGGGTACTACGCCCTGGCAAAACGATACCTCGAATCCGTCCCTGACGAGGTCCTCGGGCCGGGGTATTCCTTGCAACCGGCGCATTTCTTCTCGTTATCTCTCTTGTCCGAGGGATCCCCGGAATCTCCCCCGCTCTCCTCCTGCCGGTCATCATTACCGGCACCATCAACATCATCGCCGCCGCCCTCGTCTTCTTCACCCTGCGGAGGACCGATCTCTCCCTCGCGGTCCCGATCATCACCTTCACCCTGATCTTCCTCGCACTCACCTCGTACCTGGTCCTCGGCGAGGTCCCGACAGCTGCCGGAATGGCAGGGATCCTCCTCATCGTCGCGGGTGCATTCTGCATCCAGGTGTCCCCGGGCAGGTCCAGGCCCTCTCCCCCGTGGGACAGGGCACGCTGGAAGGGGATCGCGACCATGCTCGGGGTGGCCTTCCTCTACAGCCTCTCCCTCCCCTTCGACAAGGCGGTGGTGCTCGCGTCGGATACCGTCTTCGGGTCGGCGCTCGTGAACCTCTACATCGGCGGGGTCTTCGGGCTGGTCGCGCTCGCCCGTGGGAGCTGGAGGCGGGTCCTCCCCGTCACCGCCGTCACCGCGGCCCTCGCCCTCGGGCTGGTCCTCGTGGGCGAGACCATCGCCATCAACGTCGCGTACACCCTCCAGATCGTGCCCTATGTCATCGCCGTGAAGAGGCTCTCCATCCTCTTCTCCGTCCTCATCGGCGGATTCGTCTTCAGGGAGGGGGGGATACGGTACCGGATCCTCGGTGCCCTAATCATGATCGGGGGAGTGGCGCTCATCGTCCTCACCACCGCCCAGGGACCAATACTCTCATGAAGGGGGCAGTCACATACCATCCACCGGCATGGAACTCAGGCGGGACCTCTCCCTCTTTGACCTGACGAACATCGTCGTGGGGTCCATCGTCGGGGCCGATATCTACGTGGCCTCGGCTCTCACGGCAGGGCTCATCGGGCCCTTCGCCATCGTGGTCTGGGTCGCTGCCGCGGTCTGCGCCACGGTCCTCGCCCTGGTCTTCGCCTACTGCAGCTACTACCTCCCCCTGGTGGGAGGCCCCTTCGCCTACGTATCCGAGGCATTCGATGACTTCTACGGGTTCATCGCGGGCTGGTCCCTCTGGATCGCCGAGATCCTCTCCCTCCCGGTCTTTGCCATCGCCTTCACCCAGTATCTCGGGTTCTTCATTTCCCTCTCCCCCCTCGAGGTGGTCCTCGTCAAGGGTCTCTTCCTCGCGGCACTCACCCTGGTGAACATCGTCGGGGTGAAGGCTGCAGGGAGGGTGAACGACGTCCTGACCATGGTGAAGCTCCTCCCCCTGCTCGCCCTGGTCGTCGTGGGCCTCGGCAGCTTCGCCATCGGCCCGGGGAGATTCTTCGCCAACTACACCCCCCTCGCGCCCCTCGGGTTCGCGAACTTCGGGGCCGCGCTCGTCCTTATCTTCTGGGCCTACGTGGGGTTCGAGCTGGGGACGTTTCCTGCAAGCGAGGTAAAAGACCCGAAGAGGAACATCCCGAGGGCGATCATCTCGGGTATGATCATCGTCACGGCGTTCTACCTCTTCACGAACTTCGTGGTCTTCGGAACCGTACCCTGGCAGAGCCTTGCCGTGTCCAACACCCCCCTCGTCCTCGTCGGGGCGGCACTGTTCGGGGGCGCCGGGGCGGCCTTCATGACGGCGGGAGCCCTCGTATCGGTCTCCGGGTCGGATGAGAGCGGGATCCTCGGGACGGCAAGGCTCTCCTACGCGATGGCCATCGACGGACTCTTCCCGAAGGTCTTTGCCCTCGTCCACCCGAAGTACGGGACCCCGTTCTCGGCCCTCGTCATCGAGGGGATCATCGCCTTCTTCCTCTCCCTTCTCGCCGGGATCTCGGGCCTCATCTCCTTCGCGGTCTTCAACCTGGCCTTCTCGTTCCTTGTCACCTGCCTGGCCCTCACCATCCTCTCCATGGGAAAGGAGGATACGCTCCATGGCCAGAGGATCCTGCCATGGATCGGGATCGCCATCTGCATCTATCTCCTTATCTCCACGTCCTTCTTCGACAAGCTCATCGGCGGGCTCGTCATCCTCGCGGGGATCCCCATCTACGTCTTCTTCTCGCCGAAGACGGATATCTACCACCTGAAGGAGCTCTTCATCTCGGAAGAGGCTATCTTCGTGAGAAGGATGGAGAGGCAGCGGCGGTTCCTCGCAAACCTGCTCCGGCTGATCCATAAAATAGTGGAGTGAGGGGAGTCTACCGCGGGTTCTTCCCGGTAACGGTGGGATTATCGGGATACATCTCCACTCGGTGAAGGACCCCTCGTAGATCTTCACCTTCGGGAACTTCAGGTAGAATTTGAAGAGGCAGAACTCGTTCGTCGCCTCCCTCCCCGTCCCGCAGGAGCAGATGATATTCTTGTCGGGGGTGATCTTCTTCTCGGCGAGGATGGCCTTGATCTGGTCGTCGGCCTTCATGAGCTTCTTGTTCTTATCGTCCATGAGGCTCTTCCACGGGAGGCTGACCGCGCCCGGGATATGCCCCGGCTTGATCCAGGGCCCCTGCCCCTCGTACACGGGCGGGGGACGGGCATCGAGGAGCATGACGTCGGGCCGGTCCTTCATGGCCAGCACCTCGGCGTACTCCACAAAGAACTCGCGCCTGAGCTGGACCCTGAAATCGGATTCCACGACCTTCGGGAAGGTCTGCGAGAGAGGTCTCCCCTCCTCCTGCCACTTGTCGACCCCGCCGTCGAGGATATGCACCTTCCTGTGCCCGTACCGCGCCAGGGTGTAGGCGAGCATCGTCTGCTCGAGCCCGTCACCGATGAAGGTGGTGCAGGCGGAGAGGGGACCGGAGCTCGAGCAGACCACCACCGGGAGATCGGGCCTGATGCCCAGCCTCCGGAAGAGGAGCTCGGCCATCTCGGGAGGCAGGAAGATCCCCGGCCTCTCCTTTGCTATCCTGAAATGGTTCTCCTCGATATAGAGGGCGCCCGGGATATGCCCCCGCAGGTAGTCGTGGATATTCGGCTGGGAATCGATGATCTGGAGGCCCGGGTCCTTCAGGTGGTCCCCGAGCCATTTCGTGGATACCCACTTCACCTCCCCGTCGCCGGGCGGGTAGGGGTATGTCTTCTCTTCCGGCATAGACAACTCCTCGTGGGGAGGTTTTTCAGTGAAACCGACCCCGAGCGACCGAAGTCGCGATGAGAGGCTTCGGAACCCGAAACCAGAGAGTGATGGGAGCAGGGGTTAATATGAGTTTGGGTTGGGGAGGTTTCAATGAAACCGACCCGGAGCGACCGTAGTCGCGATGCCGAGGGTTAGCAAACCCGATGTAGAGGCCGAGGTTTTTCCGGAAAACCGAGGCTGAGCGGAGGGCGAGTAGCCCGAACGCTAGCCAACGGTTCTCAAACCGGTGGCGTTGGGGAGGTTTCAAATGAAACCGACCCGGAGCGACCGTAGTCGCGATATCCTAGCCCGTCGAGGTGGCGATCTTCACCACATCGTCGATTGTATCGACGTACTGGACCGGCACCCCGATATTTGACTCTACATAGGTCTTTGCGTCCACGGTGTTCGGGATCTGCTGGATATAGGTGACGCCGTAGTACTGGCGGGACTGCTGGGTGTACAGGAGGAGGTCTGCATTCGACCGGGGGAGGAGGAAGAGTGACTTCCCGGAGTCCTTTGCTGCCTGGGCCTTCTCGACGACGCCGCCGATGGCCCCGACATTCCCGTCCTGGTCGATGGTCCCGGTGAGGGTCACGTCCTCGCGAAGGGGCTTCTTCTCGACCGCGGAGATGACGAGGAGGGTCATGAGCGCACCTGCGCTCGGCCCGTCAACCGAGGGGACCTGGCCCGGCGCATTGATGGAGAAGATGACATCGCTCCCGGCGAGGGAGACCCCCGTCCTGTTCTGGGCGACATAGACCGCGGTGTTTGCCGCGTCCTGGAAGACAACACCCATGAGGGGCTGCGTATCCACGAGGACCCGGCCCTTCCCGGGCTTCACCTCGGCCGTGATATTGAGCATCACCCCGGACTGGACGACCTGCCCTCTCGCGTAGGGGTTGTTCCCGCTGTACTGGATCTGCTGGAGGACCGCGGGGCCCTGGAGGACTGCCGACCCGACCGGCCCCGTTCCCGACGGGGAGACGTTGATGAGGCCGGTCAGGTCCTGGAGCTGCAGGCGGTAGAGGCCGAGCTGGCTCTGGTATCCCCCGAGTGTCGCATTATCCCTGTCGACCTGCATGGAGAGACGGGCATTCTCGGATTCGAGCATGTTCACCCGGTTCGTGAAATTCGCGAGGTCAGCCGGGTTTCCCTGGAGCGAGAAGAACGCAAGGTACAGGTTCGCTGCGAGGGAGATAACGAGGAGGATCCCGAGAACCTGGATCAGTTTCATGGAGACAGGGTGGGCAGATGCATTATATACGCTTTCTCTCACCTTGCAAAAGATGAGGGCATGGCGTATGGGGCACGGAACAGGGCAGTTCGGGATTCGGAGGATTTCGCAACGGATAAATAGGGGGGTTGCGTTCTTTTGTCCGAGGTGGTTTCAAGATGAGTTTTGTCGATGATTTTAAAGCATTCGCCATGCGGGGGAACATCGTCGACCTCGCCGTGGGTATCATCATCGGTATCGCGTTCGGGGCGATCGTCACTTCCCTTGTGAACGATGTCATCATGCCCCCCATCGGTCTCCTGCTGGGGAAAGTGAACTTCTCTGACCTCTACGTCGATCTCTCGGGAAAGGGGTACGCCAGCCTCGCTGCTGCGAAGGCGGCAGGTGCACCCGTTATCGCCTATGGTGCCTTCATCAACACCATCATCAACTTCATCATCATCGCCCTCGTGGTCTTCCTCATCGTGCGGATGCTCACCCACATGATGAAGAAGGAAGAGAAGGAGGCTCCACCGGCCCCGCCCAGCAAAGAAGTCCAGCTGCTGACCGAGATCCGGGATCTCCTGAAGAAATAGGAATTCAACCTTTTTCCAATCTGCTCGAGATCCTGAACCTGCACAAGTTGTGCCGACGATCAAAAGATCTAGGTATTTGGCCTCCTTACCACAGGGGTCAGGTGACGCGAACCTGGGTTATTCTAACTGATTTTGATAATCCCCATCAGGAACATGTCAATGATCGCCAGTATAACCGCACCCAGTAAGCCGAATATTGAGCATGTCCTCAGGCCTTGGAAAGTACCATCAGGTTTTTAACCCCTGCCGTCCATCGACAGGAAGAGGCAGGAAACGAAGATGGCAGAGGAACTACAGGCACAACGCGAGCTGACGGCGGACCTGCTCACCCGGCTCGCGGATCCGAGGGAGAAAGTACGGGAGACCGCGGTGGAAGCCCTCGCGGTGAGCACCGGGGACGAGGACTGGAGGCCCGATGATCTCATCCTCGAGGAAGGTATCGATATCCTTGCCGGTCTTCTCGGGGAGAAGAGTGTCCATATCGTCCAGGCGGCGCTCGCGATCATCATCGCCATTGCAACTGCGGGCGAGGAGGAGGCCCTGCTCGCTCACGGGATTATAGCGAATCTCGACAGCATGCAGGACCATCGGGACCGGGGGGTCCGCGAGAAGGTCCGCGAAGCGCTCTGGCTCCTCACGCCGGAGGTGGAAGAGGTCGTAACGTCAAAGCCCCAGGATGAGTATTAAACAAAGTGAAAGCGAGGGATCCCTTCACGCATACCCGGTGATATCATAGTCGATCCCGGTGGACGTGCTGATACATTCCTTCCCGTGGACGAGGACCTCCTCCACCGTCCGCTTCAGGATCGCGGGATAGACGGCGCCGACGAGCTCGGTGACCGGGCGACCCTGGCAGAAGAACTTGAAGGTCGGCGTGCCTTTCACCCCGTAGCGCTCGCCGGTAAAGAGGTTTACGGAGACATCGACCCGGGCGAAGAGGACCTTGTCCTTATATTCCTGGGCGTACTGGGCAAACGAGGGCGCCATGGCACGGCAGTGGACGCAGGTCGGGGTATAGAACATCACCGCGACCGGGAGGTTCGCTTTCTCCACCAGGTCATGGAATGTCCGGTCATCGACCTCCAAAACGGGAGAATCTTCCAAGAAACCACCCCGGATTACTCCTTGATCCGCACACAATGTTATAGTTTATGGAGGCCGCCGGGGCCCTCTTCGGGAGACCTGAACGACACATGGTTCCCCGGTACCCTTTCAGGGTTGTCTTCTTTATCACAGGCAGGATGAGAGCCCGGGTACGCGACCGTGATATATAGAATCAAGAAGTATAATTATATATATAGATATATACATCCGAATTGTTTATATACTTTCTGGGTAATCTCTCTTCCATGGTGAGGAACAGAGGTTGTGAGAACCCGGATGGCTGCAGTGCTGCCGTTCTTGAGCGCATGGTAATGGACCCCGGGGCGGGACAGAGGGGGACCGTGACAGGCACCCTCCTTCCATGGTTCCGCAGGGAGGAGCGTCACGAACATTCCCTGGCCGAAGACTTCCGAAGGACCGGAAACCTTCCCGAGCTTCCGGGTGGGCGGCTGGAACTTCACTGTAAAAACCCGGGATCTCCGAGCTCATCGGGGACCTGAAGATTTACCTCGAGGATATCTCCCAGTCCCCTGAGGCCGACGCGAGGTTCACGGGAAGGCTGGTCCGGTGTACCGAACAGGGAAGGCTCGGGGGCTGGGCATGGCAGAAGGAGCGGGCCCGGATGAGCTAAAGACGGCTGACCATTGACAGGGATCCTTCATGAAAATGAGGAGTGATGGGGCCGGCGGCGGGCACAGGCCACGCAGGCTGGTGGGTCTTTCGACGGTCTCGGAAGCACCGGCCCGGCAGGATGCGGGCACTGGGCGAGACCATGGCACATACCGTTTTCGTCCTGGCAGGATGACAGCCATCCCCGGGTCTCACCGTCAATCAGCTCCCGGGTCCCGTTGCCTGTCCGTCCATTCCCTCGGCTACGATGTGGTTGATCGTGTTCTCGCAGATATCCTCGGTGTATTCCCCGATTCTCCTGATGGAACTGATGATGGAGACGAGGGAGGTGGCGATCTCCCCCTTGTGATGCTGGGCCGTAACCGCCATCTCGGCACACCGCGCCTCGAGGGGTGCGGTCATCCCGATGATCCGGTGGGATGCTTCCAGGTCACCTGCATAGAAGGCGTCGATGCTCCGGGAGAAGAGGTCGAGAGCGATATCCATGGACTCCTTCAGGGACGTCTTCTCCGAGGTCTCGAGCCTCCGTTCCATGAGTTTCCCGGCATTCTCAGCTATCCTGACGCCGTGATCCCCGATACGCTCGACGATCCGCGAGAGGATGTAGTAGGCCGATGCCGTCCCCGGGGTGATCTTCATCGACCGGCCGAGGTTCGGGTCAGAGAGGATCAGGTTGTACTGGCGGGCAACGAGCCAGTGGAGCCTGTCCACATCGTTGTCCCGCTTGATCACATCGGCTCCCAGCGTCCCGTTCCCGGTGGAGAGGGCGCTCAGGGCATCAAGATGCATCGAGCGGACGATGACCGCCATCCTGCTCACGGTCCGGTCCAGGGGCATCTCCATGGGGTTGAGGAGGTCCTTGATGGTGATGGAGGAGTCGGTCTCCTCGGATACCTCCTGGCCGATGGTCATCTGGGTGAAGTCCCTGACCGCGGTCCGGACAAAGGCCGGCAGCGTGGAGGGGGCCCGGAGCCGGATGACGGAATAGCCTGCGATATAGGTGGCGATGAGGAGCCGGAAGAGATAGACCGGGTCCATGCCCTGGGGGACCTCGAAGGTCCGCTCCCGCCGCATCTTCTCCCCCGTTATCCTCGGGGAGATGAGGAGGGTCCCGTCGGGCTGGACGAGGACCCCGATGGGGTCGTTCTTCTTGATCTTCTGGGCCCTCGCCCAGTCCTTGGGCAGAGAGATGATATAGGACGCCCCGCCCGTGACCTGAACCTTCCGCATCTCCATGGTGACCGGTCCGTGAACTCTTTATATCTCTATGTACCTATTGGAGATATATATAGATATTGAGTTTACATCGGTCATCACTATATAACGAGCCTGCCGAGTACCCTGAGCGGTGACGGAATTGGCACCTTTTCAGAAAAAGCATTCCATCGTAACCCTTCTCGTGGCAGGAGCTCTTCTCCTCGCCATCATCGCCGCGGGTTGCACCAGCGGCAATGCACCACAGACCACCCCCCAGACGATCGCTACCACCGTTGCGCCAGCCCCGGTAGTAACCGCTCCGGTCACAGCACCACCGGTCCAGCCGACAGTGACCATACCACCTTCCACAACCGTCAGCCCCGGACCATCTGGCACATACACCGTCCAGCAGATCGCGGGGAAGCTCGAGTGTCACCGGTTCGACCACGCTCTTCCCCATCGCCCAGGCAGCGGCCGAAGCGTACATGGAGAAGAATACCAGGGCCGACATCCAGGTCTCCGGCGGCGGGTCGGGGGTCGGGGTGCAGGCTATCGGGGAAGGCACCACCGACATCGGGATGTCCTCCCGGGATATCACCAGCGCCGAGATGGTCAAGTACCCCAGCCTCGTCCCGACGGATGTGGCAACCGACGCTGTCGTGCTCATCGTCAACCCCGCGAACCCGGTGAACGCGCTCACCCTGGACCAGGCCCGCGGGCTCTACAACGGCACCTATCAGGGATGGAACGCGGTCGGCGGCTCCCTGACCTACCCCGTGGTCATCGGCCGTGACAGCGCCTCGGGGACACGGGTCTATTTCAACGACTTCGTGATGAAGGACGAGAAGTACCGGTCCGACATGCGGGAGATGAACTCGAACGGTGCCGTGGCGCAGACCGTGGCCCAGACCCCGGCCGGCGTCGGCTACGTCGGGCTCGGGTTCATCACTCCCGATGTCAAGGCACTGGCGCTCTACTCGAACGGCAAACCCATCGCCCCGAGCATCGCGACCGTTCTTGACCACACGTATCCCATCTCCCGGCCCCTCTACATGATCACCCGGGGCCAGCCGGCAGGGCTCGCGAAGGACTACATCGACTTCATCCTCTCCCCCGACGGGCAGAAGATCGTCCAGGAACAGGGCTTCGTGCCCCTCCAGTCCTGAACTCCACCCTTTCTTGAAGGGTTGATCGGAGAGACAGGGTGAACCCCCCGGCATACATCAAGGGACAGGCCACCGGTGATGAATCCTATCCCGGTCCGGATCCTGCGAGCCACCCGGCTCCCTGCTCTCCTCCCGGCCAATCCTTCTCCCCTGAGCATACTCGCGTTCCCGAGGCCATTGAAGAAGGAAGGGGCGATCCAGACGCTCCTCTTCCTCGCATCGCTCACCGCAATCATCGCCGTTCTCTTCATCCTGGTCTACCTCCTTCTCGAGGCGTACCCCATCTTCCCGGTGGCCGGGATCTGGAACTTCATCACCGGAGGTACCTGGAACCCGACAGGGGTCCCGCCGGAGTACGGCACCCTTCCTCTCATCGTCGGCACCATCCTCGTGACGCTCGGCGCCATGGTCATCGCCATCCCCCTCTCCCTGGGATGCGCCGTCTATATCGCCGAGATCGCCTCCCCGCGGATGAGAAGCGTCCTCAAGCCTGCCATCGAGCTCCTGGCAGGGATCCCTTCCGTGGTGTACGGTTTCTTCGGCCTGATCGTGTTGACCGGGTTCCTGCAGGTCACCTTCAGCCTCGAGTCGGGCCTTACCTGGCTCGCCGGTTCCATCCTCCTTGCGATCATGGCCCTCCCCACCATCACCTCCGTCTCCGAGGATGCCATCAGGGCCGTTCCGCACGAGTTCCGGGAGGGAAGCCTGGCCATCGGGGCTACCCGGTGGCAGACCATGAGCCGTGTCGTGATCCCCTCGGCCTTCTCGGGGATCACCGCGGCCATCATCCTGGGTACGGGGAGGGCCCTCGGCGAGACCATGGCGGTGCTCATGGTCACCGGGAACGCCGCGATCATCCCGAGCCCCATTACGAATGTCTTCTCTCCCGTCCGGACCCTCACCGGCAACCTTGGGATCGAGATGGGGGAGGTCTCCTTCGGGAGCGCACACTATCACGCCCTCTTCGGGGTCGCCCTGCTCCTCCTGATCATCACCCTCCTCGTGAACATGGCGGCAGCGGTGATCATCGGGAGGATGCGGAGCGGGCCCGTGCCGGTTACAAAATGCGAGACAAGGGGGGGCGTCCCCTTCCGGAACAGGATCACGCGCGGCCTCGGTGAGCTCTTCTCAAGGCTCCGGCTCCCCGCAGCCGCTCTCCTGGGAGCCCTCGCGCTCATCGCCATCGAACTCTCGGCAGGCCCCCTGGCCGCTGCGGTGATCCTCGTTGATGGTCGTGGCTTTTCATCCTGGCAAAGAGGAGGGTTTCGCCCCGAACCGCCGAGAAGATCGCCTTCTCTCTCCTTGCAGGTGCAACCCTCCTCGTGGTCCTCATCCTCGGGATCATCCTCTGGAACATCATCTCAAACGGCCTCCCTGCCATCTCGTGGGAGTTCCTCACCGGTGGGCCGAAAGACCTGGGGAGGAGCGGGGGGATCTTCCCGGCCATCGTGGGCACCCTCTGCCTGGTGGCGGGAGCCATCGGCCTCGCCCTTCCTGTCGGTATCGGTGCCGCCATCTACCTGGTCGAGTATACCCGGGGAGGGCGCCTGGTCAGGCTCATCAGGACGGGGGTGGACCTCCTGAACGGGACGCCGTCCATCGTCTTCGGCCTCTTCGGGTTCGCATTCCTCGTCCTCTACCTTCACCTCGGGGTATCCCTCCTCGCCGGGCAGATCACCCTGGGGCTCATGGTCCTCCCGACCATCATCCGGACCACCGAGGAGGCCCTGAAATGCGTCCCCCAGGGCCTCAGGGAGGGGAGCCTTGCCCTCGGGGCTACCGGGTGGCAGACGGTGAGCCGTGTGGTGCTCCCCCCGGCCATGCCGGGGGTCCTCACCGGTGCCATCCTTGCCATCGGCAGGGCTGCAGGTGAGACCGCTCCCATCCTGTTCACCGCCGTTGTCTTCTCCCAGAGGTACCTCCCGGTCTCCCTTCTCGACCCGGTCATGGCCCTCCCTTACCACCTTTACATCCTTGCAACGAACGTGACAGGTGCAAAGACGAACCAGTACGGCACCGCGCTTGTGCTCCTCGCGCTTGTCGTCGGGATCTACAGCATGGCAATCATCCTCAGGAACCATTACCAGAAGACAGTGAGGTGGTGACCCGTGGTAAACAACCAGCCAATTATCGAAATCAGGAACCTGAACCTCTGGTACGGGGAGAAGCAGGCCCTTGCCGATATCACAATGGACGTGGAAAAGAACCGGGTTACGGCCCTCATCGGCCCCTCGGGCTGCGGAAAGTCGACCCTCATCCGCGCCTTCAACCGGATGAACGACCTGATCGGTTCCTGCAGGGTCCAGGGCAGCGTCCTTATCGATGGTGAGGATATCTACGGCCCCTCGGCCGATGTCGTGACCATCAGGAAGAAGGTGGGGATGGTCTTCCAGAAGCCCAACCCCTTCCCCAAGTCCATCTACGAGAACGTGGCCTACGGCCCGAAGATCCACGGGACCACGGAGAAGAAGGAGCTGGACCGGATCGTGGAGGAGAGCCTGCACAACGCGGCCCTCTGGAACGAGGTGAAGGACCGGCTCCATGATCCGGCGACCGGCCTCTCGGGCGGGCAGCAGCAGCGGCTCTGCATCGCACGCTGCCTCGCTGTCGAGCCGGAGATCATCCTCATGGACGAGCCCTGCTCGGCCCTCGATCCCATCGCAACCGCAAAGATCGAGAACCTCATCGATATCCTCAAGAGGAGGTATACCGTGGTCATCGTCACGCACAACATGCAGCAGGCAGCCCGGGTCTCGGACTTCACCGGGTTCATGTACCCTGGGAAAGCTCATTGAGTTTGGAGAGACAAGGCAGATCTTCGAGAACCCGGGGGAAGAGCTCACTTCGAACTACGTGACAGGCCGGTTCGGGTAGGTGGAAGAATGGTCGAAAAATTTCATCTTGAACTTGAAATCCTGAAGGAACATACCCTCGAGATGGGTTCGCTCTCGCGGACCATGCTCAAGATTGCGGTCCGGGCGCTGAAGAACCGGGACCTCGAGTGTGCAGCCTGGGTGCTGAACAAGAGGGAGAGCCTGACAGGGTGGGATGACTCCATCGAAGAGGAGGCCCTCAGGCTCATGGCCCTCTACCAGCCCATGGCATCGGACCTCCGCACCCTCGCCTGCACCCTGAAGATGATCACCTACCTCACCAGGATCGGGATCTACGGGAGGGACATTGCGGTGGGACTGAACAAGGTCTCCGGGATGGAGCCGGTCTCCGGCCTCTTCTCCATTCCCCGCATGACCGAGATCGTCACGGGCATGGTCGATGCGGGCCTCAGGGCCTATGCAAACGATGATATCGGCCCCATCGAGAACATCGGGAAGAGGGATGACGAGGTCGATGCCCTCTTCTTTTCAACCTTCCAGGATTGCATCGCTGCGATGACCGCGGATCCGGAGAAGATCACTATCTGCACGAACTATGTCCTCGTCGCCCGCTACCTGGAGCGATGCGGGGACCATGCCTGCAAGATGGCCGAGAAGGTCCACTACATGGTGACGGGCGAGCGGATCACCATCGATTAATGCGCGGTTCGGGGAAGGGAGACCCGCCTTGTTCCCGCCGGAGGAGAGGTGAGCGGCTTCGCGATAGAATGAAATAACCCCATTCCCATATTACATCATGGACACCTGGAGGGTGTGTCGGGTATTTCAGCTCTTCTTCCGCCAATGCCTCTGACGTCGGTGCGATCCCCTCTTCGGGAGAGAACCCGGGGAAATAGACCATCGATACCCCCCGGAGCGTACCCGTACGGGAAGAGGGGGCCCTCTCATGCAAACCTGGATAGAAGGCCCACTCAAATACACTGGGGTTATCTGCCGTGAAGAACGACGCGGGCAGGCTCCTCCGCCGGGACCTCATCCACGAGAGGATGCGGGAAGGCCTCACCTACATCATCAGCGAGGACTACTCCTACAAGACCGAGGCGTATTACCGGATCCTCACCCTCGAGATGGAAGGGAGGAAGGCCGTACCTTCCACCCGGGATCTCCTCGAGGCGTACGTGGTGCCCGTCTGCCTCACCCGGGCGAAAGGAGCCGGTATCCCCGTCTGCGAGTGGGGTATCTCCGACGATCGGGTACCGGTCCCTTCCATCCTCTACGGGATCTCCTACTTCGCGGATCCCTCGGAGTACAGCCTGGTGCGGGACCTCGAGACCGCTGATCCGGTCGTCAAGTACATCACGGGGAACGGCAAGTATCCCTTCTGCTACCAGCCCGTTCCGGAATCCGCTGATATCGTGCCATGCGTTGCGATCTTCGGCCGGACCGACGATGCCCCGGAGCCTCTTGCGGCCCTGGCTGCCCAGGTGTACCGGCTCTTCAGGATCCCCCTCATGGAGGTCATCTCGGTCTTCACCGACACCTACCGCCTCTCCTCCATCACCCCTGTCCGCTATTCCAAGCTCTCGCGGGGAGAGAAGGGTATCCTCGGGGAGATCCTTGCGGGTGAGTGCAATGGGTAGGCTCGGGCTCTTCGTGGACCGCCAGACCCTGGGGAACTCGGACCAGCTCACCGCCCTGATCAGCCTCAGGGACTCCGCCGAGGAGATGGGGCACACGGTCTACTTCATCTTCCCCGTCGAGATCGCAAAGATCGCGAAGGTCGACGGCCTCTTCATCAGGAGCCGGACCGACCCGATGAACATCAGCTACGTCGCGGCGAAGATGGCCGAGCTCCGTGGCATCCCCGTCATCGACGACCCGGCATCCATCCAGATCTGCTCGGACAAGGTGAACATGTACCTCCACCTCATGCAGCAGGGGGTGAGGATCCCCGAGACCGTCTTTGTCAGGAAAGGCGAGATCACCGAGAGGGCCGCGCGCGACCTCTTCTCCGAGCTCGGCACCCCGCTCATCCTCAAGGAACCCTCCACCTCCTTCTCCCTCAGGGTGGAGAAGGTGAAGACCGTTCCTGAGTTCCTGAAGACGGCGAAGAGGTTCATCAAGATGTCGGACTGGATCGTGGCCCAGAAGTTCATCGAGAGCAACTTCGACTGGAGGGTCGGGGTGCTCGGCGGGGAGCCCCTCTATGCCTGCAAGTACATCATCCCCCGGGAGACCTTCAAGATCCAGGACACCGTGAACGGCCACGTCGTCTACTGCGCGGTGAAGAGCGTCCCTCTCGGCCACGTCCCCGGGCCCATCCTCGATATCGCCGTCCAGGCCGCGAACGCGATCGGGGGAGGCTTCTACGGGGTCGACATCAAGGACAAGGACGGCACCCCCTTTGTCATCGAGGTGAACGACAACCCATCCCTCGAAGCGGGAGAGGACGAACACTCGCCCGGCCTCTACAGGAAGATCATCGGTCATCTCCTCGGTGATGGAGAGGCCCCCGCAGGGCAGGGGCCCGGCCCAATAGGTCCCATGGCGTTTGCGACGGCCATCCCCGTTATCGTCCTCGTCCTCGTCTTTCTCGGGATAGCCGTCCGCAGGATAGGGAGGTTCACGCTCAGGATCTGGCAGATCATGCTCATCGGAGCCGTGATCGTCCTCGTTACCGGCCAGATATCCCCCGCCTCGGCTCTCCAGGCCATCAACCTGGACGTCATGGTCTTCCTCTTCGGGATGTTCGTGGTCGGGGTGGCGCTCCACGAAAGCGGCTATCTCCTCCATCTCGCAACCCGGATCTTCCGCAGGGCGAAGACCCCCGAACAGCTCCTCCTCCTCCTCGTCTTCTGCTTCGGGATCCTCTCGGCGATCCTCATGAACGACACCCTTGCCATCATCGGGACTCCCCTTGCCCTCTACTTCGCCCGGGCGAACCGGATATCGCCGAAGCTCCTCCTGCTGGCCCTCGCCTTCTCGGTGACCACGGGGAGCGTCCTCTCCCCGATCGGGAACCCCCAGAACCTCCTCGTCGCCCTCCACGGCTCTGTCGGGAACCCCTTCATCACCTTCGCAGGTTTCCTGGCCATTCCTACGGCGATCTGTCTCGTCCTCGTTTATCTCTTTCTCAGGGTCGCATTCCGGAAGGAATCATGGCAGGGCAGTCTCTCACTCAACGATGAGGCGGTGAAAGACGGGCATCTCGCCCTCCTCGCGAGGGTCTCCCTCGGGGTCCTCGTTGCCATGATCCTCGTCAAGATCGCCGGGTTCTTCGTCGGCCTCGACACCTGGATCTCCCTCTCGGCCATCGCCCTCCTCTCCGCGTTCCCGATCCTCGCCTTCTCGGGAAGGAGGGTCGAGATCGCAGGTAAGGTCGACTGGGAGACCCTGGTCTTCTTTGCCGCCATGTTCGTCCTCATGGAGAGCGTCTGGGAGTCGGGGTTCTTCCAGTCCTTCACCCTCGCCATCGGCGGTGAGATCACCCGGGTCCCCGTGATCCTCGGCCTCTCCGTGATAGTCAGCCAGTTCGTCTCGAACGTGCCCTTCGTGGCCCTCTACCTCCCTGTCATCACAAGATCGGGGCAGTCCCTGGCCGGCCTCATGGCCCTTGCCGCGGGGAGCACGATCGCCGGGAACCTCTCCATCCTCGGGGCGGCCTCCAATGTCATCATCATCCAGAACGCCGAGAAGGAGGGCGAGACCCTCACCTTCTTCGATTTCGTGAAGATCGGCCTCCCCCTCACCGTCATCCAGATCCTCGTCTACTGGTTCTTCCTGGGCATGGGGTGAGTTACTTTGCCCCGGTCCCCTTGAAAAAGGTGTAACAGAAGGTCCCGTCGGGCTCGCAGGTCCGGTACAGGTCCCTGATCCCCTGATCCCACTCCGCCCTGCTGACCAGGCCCTGTCTCAAGGCCTCGTCCCTGACACCCTCGACCATAGCAGTGAAGGTCAGTTTCGTGAACCCTTCGACAAGATCGGGGTGCGTCGCATCCACATACACCATACGGGGAGAGATCGAGACATCCCGGAACCCGGCGCGTGAGAGGAGCGGATAGAGCTCACGGCCGATCAGGGCGTTCCCGCCCCTCTCCCGCTGGAGCACAACAAGACAGGATATAGCCTTCCTCGCCGCCTCGCTGTCCGGTGAGAAAAAGGCGGATCCATGGTCCCCCTCGATGACCGTGATGGTGCCGCCGGGTTTCAGGACACGGCGGAGGCAGGCGAGTGCGGAAACCGGGTCGGGGAGGTGCTCGAGAACGAAGCAGACGAAGACATGGTCGAAAGTCCCGTCTGAAAACGGTAGGGTGTGAATGTCACCCCGAAGGAAGGTGACGTTCCCGAAACCAGCCACCTTCACCCGGGTTTCGGCCTGGAGAAGAGAGGCCGGGGAGAGGTCGATGGAGGTGATAATGGCCCTGGGGCTCTTTTCAGCGAGGGTGACCGTCTGGGCGCCGATCCCGCAGCCTGCCTCAAGCACCCGGCTTCCCGCCGGATACCCGGTATCATGGTGGAGGAGGGTGGTGAGGGCCTGCGCCTGGTCCGCGAGGCGCTTCGCTTCCCGCCGGGAATACCCGTGAACATACCTGCGGGAGGTGTTGGTCTTCATAAAAGAGGGGTGGATGGATCCGTTACATATTCTCGAGAGCCACGATGTCGGTCACGCCGGTGAGGCGCCAGAGGATGGATCGCTCCTCGGTGGCGATCGTCTCGATGGGGTCCTGGGGCAGGTGCCCGAGGGCTGCAAGGATGTTCATCGAGAGCTTCTTCGACTTGATCATGGTCACGAACTTCTGCCGGATCTTCTTCTTCTCGATGGCATCCTCCACCTCCTCGAGCCTCCCCTGGAGGGTGACAAACATGTAACAGGACATGTCGTGGCTGTACCGCTCGACCTCGACCGAGACATAGGGGTTGGAACGGAAGTACCGGATCTTCTTCCCGTACCGGGTGGAGAGGAAATACATGAAGTTGCCGTCGAAGACGTAGAGGAAGGGCGCGATGTAGGGGTACTTCTCCCCCAGGAATGCGATCCTCGAGACATAGCCTTCGGTGATAAGGGCGTCGTAGTCCTGCTTCTCCATCCTGGGGATTCTGACGATCTCCATGGCAACCAACATTCTGAATACCGCAGCCTTTTGTATAAATGTTCTGATGCGTAACCGGCAGATCCGGGCCGTTTCCATTTCATCCCCGAAGGTGCAGGCAGTTCCTGGCGACGCCTCCAGCTTTATTCCCGACAGCTGCCCATGCTGAAGGGACAGCGATGGATCGCGAGGGGGATATTCAGGGAAAATTATCGGCTGAGGAGGAATCCATCAGGGTCCGCTTCAGGAACGACGGCCTCACTCCCGGCGTTATCCGATCCTTCCAGAGATTCCTGATGGGCTTCTACGCCGCACGGGGAAGGGATCTCCCGTGGCGGAGGACAACCGATCCCTACCGGATCCTCGTCTCGGAGTTCATGCTCCAGCAGACCCGGGTGGAGCGTGTACTCACGAAGTACCCGGAGTTCCTCGGACAGTTCCCCGAGATCGGGGCGCTCGCCCGTGCCCCGAAGAACGAGGTGCTCCTTGCCTGGCAGGGCCTCGGGTATAACCGGCGGGCCCTCGCGCTCCACGAAACGGCAAAGAAGATCAGGGACGAGTTCAATGGCGCAGTCCCCCTGGACCGGACGACCCTCGACTCATTCCCGGGTATAGGGGGAGCAACCGCCGGTGCAATCATCGTTTTCTCCACGAACCGGCCCGAGATCTTCATCGAAACAAACATCCGGCGGGTGTACATCCATCTCTTCTTCCCCGATACCGCAAAAGTCCATGACCGCGAGATCGAACCGATCCTTGTGAAGACACTCCTGAAGAAGAGACCCCGGGAGTTCTACTACGCACTGATGGACTACGGGTCTGCCCTTGGGAAGGGCTTTGGGGACCCGAACGGGTCTGCCCTGGGAAGGGCCGGGAACCCGAACGCGAGGAGTGCTTCCTTCACGAGGCAGAGCCGGTTCGAGGGGTCGGATCGCCAGGTGAGAGGGATGATCCTCCGCCACCTCCTGGCACGAGACGGAGCAGGTGAGGAGGAGCTGAAAGACCTGGTCTCCATCGAGCCCGGCCGGCTGGAACGGATCCTCAAAAGCCTGGAAAAGGAGGGGTTCATCGAAAGGGCCGGAAATCGAATCCGATGCTAGAGCCCGCCGAGGGAAAGAAGATACAGATAAGAAGAGAGCCTGAAGAGAAAGGTTCTTTTAAACGGTTAATCCATTCACGTATCATGGGGACGGGATCTTCGGGGAGAAGCGGATGAAGTTCCTGGTGACCGGCGGCGCGGGTTTCATCGGTTCGCACCTGGCACGGGAGCTCACCAATCTCGGTGAAGTGACCGTCCTTGACGATCTCTCGTCGGGTGACACGGTACGTATCCAGGACCTCCTCCTCCAGGGAAAGGTGCAGTTCATCCGTGGGAGCGTCCTCCACAGGAACCTCCTCCTTGAAGCCTGCAGGGGGGTGGACTGCATCTTCCATCTCGCCGCACATATCTCCGCAGCCGGTTCCATGGAACAGCCCCTGGACATTCACGAAACGAATGCAACCGGCACCGTTGCTGTTCTCGCCGCGGGCCGGGAGGCGGGGGTGAAGAAGGTGGTCTTTGCTTCGTCATCCGCTGTCTACGGGAACACCCCCCTCTCTCCACGGCGGGAGGAGACTCCTCCCGAACCGCTCACCCTGTGTGCGGCCTCGAAACTCGCCGGAGAGGCCTGCTGCGAGGTCTACCGGCGCTCTTTCGGCCTGCCCACGGCGTCCCTCCGGTACTTCAATGTCTATGGCCCGGCACAGGACCCCAGGGGCGAGTCTGCGGCGGTGATCCCCCGGTTCATCACGGACGTCCTCAGGAGGAGGCCCCCCGTCATCTTCGGGGACGGGAACCAGATCCGGGACTTCGTCTCGGTGAGAGATGTTGTCAGGGCCAATATCCTTGCCATGCAGCGCGATGCGGTCGGCATCTTCAACATCGGGACCGGGGACGGGGTAGCCATACGGGATCTCGCGAGGGTGGTCATGGAGATAGGCGGGCTTTCGCGTGAGCCCGTCTTCGAAAAACCACGTCCCGGGGAGATCCGGGAATCGGTGGCCGATATCTCCCGGGCCAGGGACGTGATGGGCTACCGGCCCAGGATCCACCTTATCGACGGCCTGCGGGAGACGGTGGATTGGTACAGGGCACACATGCCCTGATGCCTCACGAGCCGGAAACCGCACCCCCGGCTGCACGGTCACCGGATCCCCTGCTACAATAGAGCCAGAGCCCCAGCGAACCCGCGAAGGAGACAAGGGCGAGCATGAGGCCCGTCTGACCCGTATCATCGGGGACGAGGTGCAACGGGAGGCCGGAGAGGCCGGCCAGGGCGGTAATCCCGAGGGCTAGGAGGGCCAGAGAACCCCAGGGGAGAAATCGTCTGTCTTTCAGGGTAGCAAAGATTACCATGAGGAGGACCCCGAGAAAGACCCATTCGGACAGGGATTCAAACTCGATGGCAAAGAGCCAGCCGCCGAGTTCGACCGGAGTCTCGGAGGGCACCGCTCCCAGGAACGGGTAGAACCAGGTGACCGGCGTGAGCCACATGAGGTCCATGATCTGGTGGAGGCCGACGAGTCCCGCGATCAGGGCGACGATGTACGAACGGTGAAAATGCAGCACAAAGGCGCCCAGGCATGCGAGGACCAGGAGGAAGAGGAGGGTGTGAAGGTAGAACCGGCCATGCCCCAGGATGTCACCGTACACGAGGTAGCCGAGGGGCTTGTCGACGAGGTCCGGGATGATGCTCCCGAGGGCGGCCATCGTCACCATACGGGTGTCCCCCGTCCGGCGCGAGAGGTAAAGGCCGATGATGGAGCCGATGCAGAGATGGCAGAAGATGAGCATCCTCCCGGTTATATCGTCCTCCCCCGATATGAGGATGCGGGGCCTGCCCGGCAGGTCAGGGGCGATGGTCGGATGAGCTGACTTCCTGCCCCGCCCGATCCCTCCTGTCGTACAACCAGAGCCCCGCAGCCCCCGCAGCGGAGACAAAAACGAGGAGGACCTCCATCTCGATCCCGCCCTCCGCGATGAGATGGACGGGGAGCCCTGCGAAGGGGGCGAGGGCAGCGAGGGCGAGCACTGCAAGAAGTCCCGACCCCCAGAGAAGGGCCTTCCCGTCCAGGCGGGGTGCGAGGAGGATCAGGACGAGGACCGCGGAGAAGACCCATTCTGAAGGTGACAGGACCTCGACCCCTGCCACTCTCCAGACGAAGTCCAGGGGAACATTCATGGCAGGGGTCCCCGGGACCGTTTCGAGAGCGGGCGTGAGGCACGAACAGGACTGGGAGAGCCCGCCGAGGAAAGGGTAGAGCCATGACTGAGGGGTCATCCACATGAGATCCATCGCCTGGTGGACCCCGACCATCCCTGCAACGACGGCGGGTACAGGTGAACCGAAGAAACGCAGGGCGAGGATCCCTATCAGCGCGAGGATCCCGAGTGCGAGGAGGGTGTGGAAGAAGAGAGCCTCGTACCCGAGGATGTCCCCGAGACCGAGCACCTCCAATGGCTTGTCGACGAGATCAGGAAGGAGGCTCCCCAGGATGGCGAAGAGGACCATGGACGGGTTCCTCGTCATCCGGGAGAGGTAGAGCCCGATTATTGCGCCAATGCAGGCGTGGGCGAAGACGAGCATTCCTGTACCCAGCTCGTCTCTCATCCGTATTAAGCCATGAGACCGTTCCTGGCCCGGAATGACCGGTTTGTTTATCTCTCCTCATCCTAAATCTCATGATAAGGAGAAGGATGGAAACACAGGACTCGATGAAGGAGTTCAACCGGCTCTACCGGGCAACCACCCGGAGGATCGACGAGGTGGATGTGCCGGCGATGAAGTTCCTCATGGTGGACGGGTCCTGCAACGGGAGCAATTACGATGACTTCCGGAACGGCATAGAAGGCCTCTTTGCCCTCTCCCAGGCGATGAAAGCCGCCATTGCCCGGACCCGCATCGGCTTTGAATATGCCGTGATGCCCCTCGAATGCCTCTGGTGGGTGAGAGGCACGGGGGAGTATACCCCCGATAACCGGGACGAATGGAGGTGGATCCTCATGGTGGTCCAGCCGAATTACGTGACGAGCGCCCTCGCCCGGGAGGCCCTCAGGACCATGGACCGGTCCAAAGATCTCCCCGGCATCTCGCAGGTACGCTTCGGGGTCTTCACCGAGGGGCTTTCGGTCCAGACACTCCACAACGGGCGAAGGGCGGATAAGTGGACGACCATCAACCGGTTACGGGCTTTCATCGAGAAGAAAGGCTACGAGGTCAGGGGCAGGCACCACGAGATCTACATCTCTGACCCGAGGACGATGACCCTGGAGAAGATGAAGATGATCATCCGCCTCCCGATCCGCTGGCCCGGTACAGGGTGAGAAGGACCAGTAGCGGGTATCGGAGAGGATAAGGATGACAGGCTGCTCGGTCATCACGGCAGATCTCTTTTCGGCGCACGATATGCCCCATCACCCCGAGAGCAACGCACGCCTCACCGGAGCCCTCTCCGGTGTTCCCCGGGATATCCCCCGCCATCCGCCGGTGAAAGCCCTCCGCGAGGATATACAGCGGATTCACACCCCGGAGTATGTGACATTCCTCGAGAAGGCATGCGCCAATACCCGGACCTTCACCATGCTGGATCCGGACACCTACATCACGCATTCCTCGTTCGACGTGGCTCTCTATGCCGCCGGCGGTGCTATCGGGGCCGCGGAGAGGGCGCTCGCGAGGCGAGCACTGCTTTGCCCTCGTCAGGCCACCGGGACACCATGCCGAGAGGGATCGTGCGATGGGGTTCTGCCTCCTCAACAACGTCGCGATCGCCGCCGCCAAGGCGCTCGGGAAGGTCGGGCGGGTCGCCATCGTGGACTGGGATGTCCACCACGGGAACGGGACCCAGCAGGCGTTCTACGAATCCGACCGCGTCCTCTACTGCTCCGTGCACCGGGGCCACTATTATCCCTACTCTGGCAGGACGGAGGAACGGGGATCCGGCGCAGGTGAGGGGTTCAACCTGAATGCTCCTCTCGAAGCCGGATCGACCATCGCGGATTACGATGCAGTCTTCGGCGAGGTCTTCGTCCCTGCCATCCGCAAATTCCGCCCTGAACTGCTCCTTGTCTCCGCAGGGCAGGACATCCTCTCCGACGATCCTCTCGGGGGGATGGAGCTGTACCCCGCCGACCTCGGCCTCCTCACCTGGCGGCTCATGAAGGCAGGAGGCCTGCCCCTTGCCCTGGTCCTCGAAGGAGGGTACGGCCCCTCCCACGGGGCCGCCATCGCCGAGATCTTCCGGGTTCTCGGCGGCGGGATTCCGGAGAAGAAGGAGGGGACTGCCCTCGGAACATACTGAAAGGGTCATCGAGGCGCTGAAGAGGTGAGAAAAAAAGAATCTTTTAAGATTTTTGGGGAAGAGAAAAAACCTCCGGGCCATACCATCGAAGGACGCAATCCATCGCACTGCAATAACCCCCGTCGAGATAAATTGCCCCCAAAACAGCTTCCAGAGTCTCGGCGAGAACATAGGGTTGGTTCTCGGCTCCCTGTTTCTCCTCACCGTTATTCGTCAGGATATCATCAGCAATATCCAACTCTTTTGCTAAATCAGCAAGAGCATCTTTTTTGACTCCAGTCCTATCTTTTTCTTCGTGATTTCGTCTCTTGATTCCGGCCCCTCCCCTGATTAGATAATCAACGAGGATCACTTCGAGAACCGCATCCCCTAATGTTCGATAAATTTCCTGATCCTCGATAGTTTCCCCCGTACCCTTCTTCTCATTGGATAAGGCCTTCCTTGTCAGGGCCCGTTCGCACAGAGTCTTGATCTTGAATGAATAACCGATCTTTTCTTGGATACCCATGAATTTTCACCAGACCCGATTTTATATCGGTAACCTACTTATCAGCAAGGGGATAAACATTCTTTGGAGGTACCTATGAAAAAAATATTCCTTCACTTCCCGCTTCTCCTGACGATCATCCTAACCGCTTTACAATAATTTCCGGTTGCACGCAACCGTGAATAATCCGTGGCGCTCAACCTGGCCGATAGCAACACCCTCCGTTACGCCTACGGGTTCTGCCCTTGCGAACCCGGCAGCCGTGTTCTGCAAGGAGAAGAACTACCAATACGAGATCCGGAACGATACCAACGGGAACGAATATGGGGTCTGCATCTTCCCCGATAAGACCGAGTGCGAGGAGTGGGCCTTCTACCAGGGGACGTGCAACGAGTCGACGGGGAAATAACTCTGATCTGAATTTCTTTTTCCAGGACTATTAATGAGAAGGGGAAATTCTCTCCCCCATCCCCTACGGCGCGAGCGTTGTCCTTGACGGGTCCACGTCGTGCACAGTCCCAGCCGAGGACCTAGATGAGACGGAATTGGATCTGTGGGTAAGGTATCCGAGTCCGACCATTTTACTGCGAACGCCCAGTTGCTTCCCAACGACTGATAAGCTCCCTTGAACAGAGGATAATTTATGATATTCTTTACACATCGTTTTTAAAAGAATTTTAAATTTAATAGGTCTCATCAAGGTACTTTCCCTCACCTGACCTCAGTTCTCCATTTGCGAGATGCCATCCCCGGGCAGGTCCAGTGAAGGATTCCTCGAAATAATCTGAAGTAAGAATTTCCCCTTGAGGCGCTGAATTCCTCCGCCCAGTTGTTCTCTCCATCAATACTTGAGAATATATCTACGTACGCATCGGTTGATGTCTGATACTCGGCATAAACCTTCGTCTGATATCGAGACAGAACCGGGTTATACCGATTCCGGATCCTGTAGAATAAGTCGGTTCTGTGGGCTTCGAAACGGTGATGTTATTCGTCGGGAGGAACACGGTCCCATTTACAAGAGGTTCCCTGGTGTGGATCCAGAAGGGATAGTCCGCGGCGTTTTTATATTCAAATTCATGGCCCGAACTGTATACTCCACGCGAAGATTGCTGTCTCCGTATGTCACCTCATAATCGATTGTCCGGGTCCAGTATCTGCGCATGAAGTAAGCCTGAGAAACCAACCCCCATCAACCTGAACGAACGAAGAATTATAGCCATCCTTTTCGAACATGGATTCTGTAAGGTTCAAAACTCCCATCGGCCGGTATTTCTTTTCTCACTGGGAGTGGTATAAGAAATGTTACATTGGACAATGGAGCATCAATTCTGATTTTCAAACGGTAGATATTGGAACTGCCGAAGGAAGAGGGGTGCCATGCCTTTACGAGGTTTGGATAGAAAATAAAATAAGAGATAAGGATAATGAAGATAGCAAGAATTAGAACTATCCAGAAAGATTTATTGAATCTTCTGAAAGATCCACCTATCTTCACAATTATGAATCCAATTTAGGACCTATAAAGATATTCTACGAATGGGATTTCCCTTAAGGTTAAATGTATATGTTAAAATAATAGTTTTTCCCTATTAAATTTACGATAATTTAAATTTATAATATGTTTATGTTCTCCAAAAAAGAATGGATTATTATGTGTTAATATAAAGAATCGAATAAACCAAACATTAGATCTATTAATCTTTCTTGATTAATTTATTCTTATTTCGCTAAAAAGAAAGAACTATATGGCCAGTTTGTATATTACTCAAAGATCTTACATTCAAAATCGAAAACCAAGTTCTAATTGTGGATTTAATTTGAAAAAGTTGGGGAGAGAAAGATGCAAAATAAACCAGGGTTCTTGATTTGTGCCTCGCTTGCGATATTGCTGGTCTTTTCTTCGCATCCGTGACCATGGCTATGGCAACGGAAAGGAAAGACGATGGGCATCGAGACGAGAAAGGCAAATGCCATGGTCCGCCCCAGGAAATTGATTCAATTCTTGACCTCAAACAGTTTGAAGTTGATGCCACTATCATGGAATCAACACAAAACTGGATTTTTCTTGTTGTTGAAAAAGGTGATAAAAAGCAATTATTAGCGCTGATCAAGAGTTTTGACGTTCCGGAGAAACAAAAAAATGAGTGGAGGCATGTCCTCGAGGAACTATGGACAAAATATCCCATCACACTCGATGATAACACAATCCAGCCTGATCTTCCTTTGAAGAAGGGGAAAAAAAGCATAACCCTGACAAAAGAAGAGATAAAGGTTCTAGGTGACGTCTATGACGCGATTGCGGCGCAGATGAATACTGAAGGAGTCGTGCCAGATACCGCAGATATCATCACACCGCAGTGGAGGGTAGCCCAACATAACGCAATCATAACTCTGGCTGCCGAACAGGAAAATGTTCCTGAATATTACGCCAAAATCGCCGGGGATTCATCGGGAAAACCGGACGATGTTGGATTTCCCATCCAGCAGGTCACGCATTATTTCAATCCGGATTTGTTAACGGGGATGGCCCATATTGGATGCCAGATATATGCGGATACCGCCCTGAACGACTACCGTAATCGCCACTGGGATGATGCCTTTATTCAGTGGGATATAGCAGCCATTTTCTTGCGGATGTGGGAAATCCCATGCACACCGGGGCCGAATTGAAGCAGGGCGCTACAACCCTATTGGGCTTAAACATACATGACGCAGACGAAAAATATGTGGGACAGAATTGGGCAAATATGTTTGAAAGTAGTGTCACGAATTCAGGATATGCCCTTGTTACATCTGCTCCCTACCAGTCAACTACCCAGATGGCAAAATATTCACATCAATATCTTCCAGAATTAATTATCAGGATATATTTGAACTGGGTGCGAAATGGAGGGACATTTGATCTGAATGAGGATGCCCGTATCAATTTCATAACTTCGGATTGTCTGACCATGGATACGCGCTACATGCGTGGACTTGTCAGATATTTAACGATAAATGGTCCAGTCTACTTTATCATTACACCTTCAGCAGGACCTCACGGAAGTATTCCCCCTCAGTTCCTGTTGATGTAGTATATGATCGAAGCACAACTTTCATCATTACCCCGGATCCGGGGTATATCGTCGATAATGTCAGTGTGAATGGTGAATTAGTAACCACGACTACCAGTTATACATTCACGCGTGTGGAATCTGACCAGACCATCGAGGTCACCTTCAAATCGAATGCACCCCCGCAATCGAGCTCCAGGCGAATGGATCTGGTCCCGGGACGGCTGGGCCGGGTGGACCCACGGTGCAACCTGGACCAACTGTTACACAACAGGGGGATGCCAGGAATGGGGACCCATGATGATCGATGATCATGGGCAGCATGGTTCTGACGTCAGCCTTGACAGGGGCACCACCTCGTCCTATGTCCAACGCCAGTTCACAAGCCCATCGGGTGAGTGGAACACCCTTACCTTCGAGGGCGATATCGCTGCATCCAATTTTCCCGAGGGCCGATGGATGACCATCGAGGTGAATGGGAATCAGGTGTTCGCCGCGACCACCCAGCAGACGCCTCCAGGAAATACCCAGGAGAAGTTTGCCATCATTGTTCCCTTCCCCGCATCGAATTCCGCAGACGTGAAGATATTCCAAGGCCAGACTCCTGCATGGGGAGAATACTTCCTCATGGATTTCTATTCATTGAAACTCAGTAACGAGGATATAGCACAACCGCTTGTGGCGGGCCCTCTCAGCATGAATATTCCGCCGCAGGAGGAGATCATCGTGGCGAATATGACAGAGCCGGAGACCACAGTTCCAGGGCAATAAATACCCCCATCTTTGTTTGGATTCTGCTGGCCGAAAAAAGGCCATACTTTAACAAGAAATGGTGTACCTACCCCATCCCCCACTGCGCGAGCGTCGTCCGTGACGGGTCCACGTCGGCCCAGTCCCAGCCGAGTGCCTCGATGATCCGGCTGATGGGCTGCCTGATCGTCTTCTCGAGCATCGTCTCCCAGTCGACGACGAACTCGGGGGGCACCTGGTCGCCGTACTCGAAGCAGAGGACATCGGTCTTCGGGTACTTCGCCTTCACGTTCCTGATGTAGATCCGCTTCGGCTTGGACCCCTTCTTGAAGTCCGCCTTGAGGTGCAGGTTCGCGTACTCGGCGCCCCGCCGGTGGGCATCGTTCGTCTCGTACTGGTCGAGGGCCTTCTGGATCCCGCCCGGGATACCGATCTCGTCGAGGGTGTACTTCCCGCCCGGAATTTCGTGATGATCGCGCCGAGGTACGCCTTCACCTCGGGGAGGCCCTCCCCCTTCAGGATCTTCTCGATGACGGTCCGCTGGACCTCCTTCGTGATCTGGGGGTAGTCGGAGCGGCGGAGCTCGAAGCCCACGATATCGATCTCGTCGACGTCCTTCCCCTCCTTCCAGACGAGGTGGCCGGCGTAGCGCTTCTTCTTCCCCGCCTGGAAGAACCGCCGGTAGATTTTCTCGAACTTGATGGAGAAGTAGTGGGAGTCGGCGTTCAGCGTCTTTTGTGCGAACTCGCAGTAGCTCGCGTTCAACGCGGCCTCGATCTTCCGGGCCGTCTCGATGGTCAGCGACTCCTCCATCGGGGGGATCTGGACCATGCACGAGTCGGTGTCCCCGTAGATGACGTGGTATCCCAGAGATTCGATGACGGTCCTCGTGTGCTCGATGATAGCCCTCCCCACCGAGGTGACCGCCGCCCCGATCTCCCTGTCGTAGAGCCGGAACCGGGCATATCCCGAGACACCGTAGTAGGTGTTCATGATGACCTTCAGGACGTTCTGCTGGAGGTCGTAGAGGATGAACTCCGGGTGAGCCGAAGGCGAACCTGTTGCGGAGTTCCTTCTTCTGCTCCCGCTCCTTCAGGAGCTCGGCGATGATGGACCGGGTGAGCCCGTCGGGCTCGCGCCGGAACCGGACCCCGTTCGGGGCCCGGTACTCCCCGTCCGGGTCCTTGGTCTCGGGCGAGGCGTTGATGGTCATCATCGCCATGGGGTAGAGGGACTTCAGGTCGAGGACCACCACGTTCTCCTTCACCCCCCTCGACGGGTCGAAGACCGTCGCCCCCTCGAACTCCTCGGCGGCGGCGAAGCCCTTCGACGGGAGGACGAACCGCCCGAAGGCCTTCCTGAGGATGTAGATGTCAATCACCTGGGAGGAGTTGAGGGTCCGGTCGAGGGGGCACCCGACGTAGCGGGCGATCTCCCGGTAGAACTCGATGATATGGTTCTTCCGGTTGATGGCCACGCAGAGCTCGACGTCCTTCCGGTTGTAGTCCACGAGCCGGGCGGGGTCCTCCCTCCAGAGGCCCGAGACGGTCCCCGTGAACCGGATCTTCGTCTCGCCGACCTCCTCCTCGGCCACGGAATCCAGCCGGTAGGACTCCCGCTGGCTCCCGTGCATCTTCTTGTAGGCGTCGAGGAGGTCGAAGAGGGCGCGGCCCCGGAGCGCGGTCCGCTCGGTCCGCTCCTCGAGCCGCGCGAGGCAGGTCGGGTTCACCCCGAGGCGCTCCATCCGGGCGATGATGTAGGGGATATCGAACTCGAGGAAGTTCCAGCCCGAGAGGATGTCGGGGTCGCGTTCCCTCATGTACCGGGCGAGGCCGAGGAGCATCTCCTTCTCGTCCTGGAATACCTCGACCGTGATCCTCTCGTCGGCAGGGCAGATCACCGGTACCGCACCGGCCGGCGCGAGGAGGAAGCTCGTGTAGTCGTCCTGGAAGGAGTCCCAGCAGCAGACGGCGATGATCTTGTCCCGCTCCGGCTCGGGGAACCCGCGCTCGTCCTCGCACTCGATGTCCATCATGCAGGTGCGGGCCGGGGCGTTCACCTCGGCCGCGCGGAGGGTATGGTAATCCGCCTGGAGAGACGGGGCCTCGACGCCGCCGGTCAGCCCGTTGTCGATGAGGAACCGCGTCGCAAAGGGGATATCGGCCTCGTAGTGCCGGTATCGTTCGCGGTAATCCCTGACATCGGTGGGTCTCCGCGTGTAGAGCCTGCAGAGGGTTTCGCCGCGGATCGAGCGGTACGCATGGTCCGGCTCGACCTCGATCCCGGAAGGAACTGGTGCCGCAGTGACCTGCTCCCCGGGGGCATAGAAGTAGGGACGGAAACCGGTCGCCTCGAGGTGGACCGCCGTACCGTTCACGTCTCTCCCGAAGATGTGGATGACCGGCCCCTGGGAGCTGTTCGTGTACTCCACCTGGTTGATGGCGATGCGGATGCCGGAATAATCGGCGAGGGTGCGGGTGACGGTCCGCTTCTCGAAACCCGGAACGACCGTCAGGGCGGCTCCCTCACCCATCGAGCCCCCGGGAGAGATCGGTGAGGAATGCGGCGGCCTCCCGGAGATGGGTCTCCTCCCAGGAGTCCAGGGGCCACTCCTCGATCTTCATGATCCCATCCTTTCCCAGGCGGGCAGGCACCCCGAGGGAACACCCCGAGAGGCCGTACTCCCCGTCGAGCATGCAGGAGCAGGGGATGGGTTCGTTCGTTCCTTTCAGGATCGCCTTCGTGAGCCGGGTCAGGTGCCAGGCCGGTCCGAAGATGGTACCTCCCTTCCCTTTAATGATCTCCATGGATGCTCCGCGGAGGGTCGTGAGAATCGTCTCCCTGGCCTCGGTGGCAAAGGGATTCCTGAGGGGGTGGAAGAGCGGGACCTGGTGCTCGCCGTGCTCGCCAAGGACGTAGGCGGGGCCGGTGGTCCCGCCCTGTTTGAGGATGCGCCTGAACCTGGCGCTGTCCAGCTGCCCGCCGAACCCGATGCACCGTTCCCGGGGGATTCCCGCATTCATGGCAAAGAAGGAGTTCATCAGGTCCATGGGGTTCGCCACCGTGACAAGGATACCCGAGAACCCCTTGAGGAGCGGGAGGCAGGACCTCGCGATGGGGAGGTTCACCCCGAGCAGGTCCGCCCGTGTCTTCACGGTGGGGCTCCGCGAGACCCCCGCGGCATAGATGCAGATATCGGCGTCCCTGATCGCTGCCGCATCCGAGGAGACGCTGATGTCGAGGCCGCAGTCCTGGATGTCGAGGACCTGGGCCGAGACAAGGGGGAGGTTCACGTCGTAGAGGACGAGGTCATCCACGAGCCCCTCGATTGCCGAGACGAATGCAATCTCCCCGCCGATCCTGCCGACCCCGATGACCGCGACGCTGCTCATCTGCTTACCCTATGGGTATCCTAATTATAAATAACCGCAGAATCTCTTCGGATGATCAGGTCTCCGGCCGGGCCAGTCAGGGTGGGGGGGGTTGAACTCAGGAACCATCTCGTCCTCGCGGCCGGTATCCTGGGGACGACGGGCGCCTCCCTCGCGCGGATCCTCGGTTCGGGCGCCGGCGGGGTGGTGACGAAGTCCATCGGCCCCGAGCCCCTCGACGGCCACCCGGGGCCATGCCTCGCTGTCCTGGACGACGGGGTGCTGAATGCCATGGGCCTCCCGAACCCGTCCCGCGAGTTCGTGCAGGAGCTGGCGCCCCTCTCGGGACAACCCGTCGTGGTGAGTATCTTCGGCGGCGACCCCCACGAGTTCGCCGAGGTGGCATCCTGGTTCGCGGGGAGTGCCGCGGGTTTCGAGCTGAACCTCTCGTGCCCCCATGCGGAGGGGTTCGGGTCGGCACTCGGGACCGACCCTGCCCTCGTCGAAGAGTGCACCCGGGCGGTGAAGGCGCTGGGGAGGCCGACCTGGGTGAAGGTTACCCCCAACGTGACCGATATCGCCGCGATCGGCGCCGCGGCCGAGCGCGGGGGCGCGGATGCCATCGTTGCCATCAACACGGTGAAGGCCATGCGCATCTCGGTGCCGATGGGCAGGCCCGTCCTCGGGAACAGGTTCGGGGGCCTCTCAGGGAAGGCCATCTTCCCGATCGCGATCAGGTGCGTGTACGAGCTCTACGAGGCATGCGAGGTGCCCATCATCGGGTGCGGGGGTATCTCCACGGCCAGGGATGTCGTGGAGATGATGATGGCCGGCGCGAGCGCCGTGGAGATCGGGAGCGCTGTCCTCGGGGATACCGGGATCTTCGGGAAGATCGCAAAGGATCTCTACACCACCGAAGGGCGGGAGCCCGACGAGATCGTGGGGTGCGCCCATGGATGAGCGGCTGCCCCGCACCGTCTCCATCAGGAGAATCGTGAGAGAGACCCCGAAGATTCGAACGTTCATTCTCTCGGAGTCCTTCAGGTTCACGCCCGGCCAGTTCGTCATGGTCTGGGTTCCCGGGGTCGACGAGATCCCCATGGCCCTCTCGGGGAAGAACTCCATCTCGGTCCAGGAGGTGGGGGATGCGACCACCGCCATGTTCGCCCTGGAAGAAGGCGACCTCCTCGGGATCCGGGGACCTTTTGGAGAGGGTTTCCCGGTCCGGGGGATGGTCCTCGCTGTGGCAGGGGGGATCGGCTCCGCGCCCCTTCTCCCCCTCGCAATGGAGGGGCATGTCGGGGTCTTCCTCCTCGGCGCCGCAACGGAAAAAGATCTCCCTTTCAGGAAGGCTCTCGCCGGTAAGACTGCACTCAAGGTCGCGACCGATGATGGTTCCGAGGGCCGCCGTGGACCGGTAACGGTCCTCCTGAAAGAGGTCAACCTCCATGCATTCGATCATATCTGTGTCTGCGGTCCGGAGCCGATGATGCGGGCGGTGCTCAAGATCCTTCACGACGAAGGAATCGCGGACAGGGGGCTCTTCTCCCTCCACCGGTACATGAAGTGCGGCATCGGGCTCTGCGGGTCGTGCGCCATCGACCCCGACGGTATCCGGATATCCAGGAGGGACCGGTCATCCGGGGCGATCGGCTCATCGGGACCGAGTTCGGTGCATATTCGAGGGACGCAAGCGGCAGGCGAAGGCCCGTCCCCTGATGCCCGGGCGGGCAGGAAAATCCCCGGATAGACTTCCCGAATGCTTTTTATGGCCATTATGAGTCAGAATATTTATCTTCGCGGGAGTTGATGCACTGTCAGCCGCGAATGAAACTCAAGGTCACCATCGATGAGCTCATCACGGACCGTCTGAGGGCAAAAGGCGTCGAGTTCAACGTGGGAAGGGTCATCGAGGCCTGGGATGAGGAACCGGGCCCGACCCCGATGCCCGGGTATCGCCACCCTCCGGTCCTGGGACCGTGCCCTCCTCACGAAGTACCACCCGTTCTACCTCCCCTTCTGCGACCTCTGCTGCCTCTGCACGATGGGGAAATGCGACCTCTCGGGCGGGAAACGGGGCGCATGCGGGATCGACATGGCCGCGCAGCAGTCCCGGATCGTCCTCCTCGCATGCACCCTGGGAGCCGCCACCCATACCGGCCACATGCGCCACCTCCTCGGCGATCTCATCGGCTCCTTCGGACGGGATCATCCCCTCGATGTCGGCTCGTCGGTCCTCCTGGAGGCCCCTCATGCGAGGCTGGTGACCGGGATCAAGCCGAAGATCCTCGGGGATCTCGAGGATGTCGCTCGAGTACCTGCGAGCAGGAGATCACCCAGCTCCTCTCCTGCTGCCACACCGGCCAGGAGGGGGATCCCCTCGACCTGGAATCGAAGGTCCTCCATGCCGGGATGATCGACCATGTCGCCATGGAGAGCGCCGACATCGCCCAGATCTCCGCCTACTCCTTCCCCAAGGGGGATCCGGAGGCATCCCTCGTCGAGTGCGGGCCGGGATGCATGGACGCGGGGAAGCCGGTCATCCTCGTCATCGGCCACAACGTCCCGCCCGCCATAGCCATCGCCGATACCATGCATGAGATGGGGCTCGAGGATAAGATCGAGGTCTGCGGGGATCTGCTGCACGGCCCTCGACCTCACCCGGTACAACGCGGGTGCACGGATCGTCGGAGCCCTCTCCCACCAGCTCAGGTTCATCAGGTCGGGGATGGCGGATGTCATCGTGGTCGACGAGCAGTGCATCCGTGCCGACGTCCTCCGCGAGGCGGTGAAGACCCACGCCCCCCTCATCGTCACCAATGCCAAGAACCTCCAGGGGCTCCCCGACAGGACCGGCGACGACCCGGACGAGATCGTCCGATCCCTCGTCGAGGGCAGGGAGGCCGGGGCGGCCATCCTCGACCCTGAGAAGGTCGGGGAGGTCGCCGTGCGGGTGGCGATGGAGATCTCCCCGAAGAGGAGGAAGTTCAGGAACCTGCCGGACGCGGCCTCGATCGTCGAAGCTGCCGGGGCGTGTACCGGTTGCTTCAGCTGCATGCGGGCCTGCCCGAATAACCGGGAGTTAACCGCCGCCATAACCGCTGCCTCTACGGGGGATCTCGCCCCCCTCGCCGCGATATACGACTCGTGCATCGGCTGTGCCCGGTGCGAGGATGCCTGCCCCTCCGGCCTCTCACCGCATGACCTCATCAGCCGGGGCCTACCGCGTCCTCTGCCCTCCCGAGAGATACCATATCAGGGCCGGGCGGGGTCCCATCCAGGACACCGAGATCAGGGCGGTAGGCGGGCCCATCGTCATGGGGGAGATCCCCGGGGTCGTCGCTACCGTGGGATGCTCCAACTACCCGGGGAGCTGGAACGACGTCGGGTCCATGGCCGAGGAGTTCCTGAAACGGCGCTACATCGTCGTCACCTCCGGGTGCACCGCCATCTCCATCGGGATGTACCGGAACGAGGACGGCGAGGGGCTCTATGACATCTACCCGGGCCGGTTCGATGCCGGCGGGCTCGTCAACTGCGGGTCCTGCGTCTCCAATGCCCATATCTCCGGCGCCGCGATAAAGATCGCAAGCATCTTTGCGAAGAGGAGGCTGAACTCGAACTACGAGGAGATCGCCGACTATGTCCACCACCGGGTCGGGGCGGTGGGTATCGCCTGGGGGGCCATGTCCCAGAAGGCCGCGGCCATCGCCGCCGGGTTCTGGAGGCTCGGGATCCCCGTGATCGCCGGCCCCCACGGCGCCAAGTACCGGCGCATGCTCCTCGGGAGAAAGGACCGGGAGGAGGACTGGTATGTCCTGGACGCACGGACCGGCGAGCGGGTCTACGCGGGCCCCGTCCCCGAGCACCTGTTCACCGTCGCGGAGACGAGGGAGGAGGCCATGGTGCTCGTGCCCAAGCTCTGCATGAGGCCGAACGACACGGTCAAGGGGAGATCGATCAAGCTGACCCATTACATCGACCTCCACAAAAAGTTCTTCGGAGAGATGCCCGATGATCTCCCCCTCCTCGTCCGGACCAGACTGGACATCCCGATCACCACTGAAGGACGAGGTGGTCAGGGTCCTTGCTGCGCAGGGGTGGAAGGAGAACGAGCGGCCCATCCCCGATCCGACCATGCTCCCGAGGCTCGCGAAGAGGGGAGGGAACATGCCGTGAAGGGCGAGGTATGGCTGCGGGCAGAGACCCCGGCGATCGTCAGGGCGACCATCATCGAGAAGCCGGTGGTCGCCGCAAGACTCCTGAAGAGGGCGAAGAGCCCGGTCATCGTCGTCGGCCACGAAGCAGCGGAAGGAGACGGATCCGGGATCCTCGACCTGATCGCCCGGGTCGCCCTTGCCACCGGGGCACCCGTTGTTGCAACCGGAGGGATATCCGGAGAGCTCGGGAAGAAGGGTGTCAGGGGGTCGATCGTACTGTCTGCCATGGAAGCGGGCGACCGCCTCCTGGACCCGGGATGGCGGCCGGCACCTTACCGGGACCCGCCGGACTATGCCTTCATCATCGGTGTGCCCTTCACTATCGCCTCGGTCATCGAGGCAGGCCTCGCGTCCTTCGCGAGAGGGCACCTGAAGCTCGTCTCGCTGGACCGGCTCTACCACCCGCACTGCGACCTCTCCCTCCCGAACCAGTCCCGTGAGGAGTGGGAGAAGAACCTCGAGGCCATCGCCCTGGAGGTGGAGAAGGAATGACGGGAGAGGGGATGTTCTCGGATATCCCTGTCGAGGTCGGGGTCGTCTTCGAGGGGGAGCGGATCCGGAAGCAGCAGATGCATGCCGAGCTGGGCGGCCCGAACGTGGGGGAGAAGTTCGAGATCCTCGAGGTGAAAGAGATCGGGGAGGTTGAGGACGGGAAGATCAATGTCATCGGGCCGGACTTCCCCCTGCTAGCGGAGGGCACAAGCATCCCCTTCGGCACCGAGATCGCCGTGGCAGGGAAGGGGATCGAGCCCGACATGGCGGGCGTGATGGAGCGGAGGGTCCACGACTTCTCGAACTGGATCGAGGGCTACATGCACCTGAACCAGCGGGATGCCATCTGGCTCAGGGTCGACAAGAGATCGGTAAAGAAGGGGCTCACGCTCCGGCACATCGGCGTGGTCATCGCCCGGTTGCTCAAGAGCGCCATCCCCCTCATCGACGCCGTCGAGGTGACCTTCATCACCGATCCGGAGGAGGTCCACCGCCGTATAGGAAGGGTCCAGAGGATCTACGAGGAACGGGACGCCCGTACCCGGGGTATGACCGATGAGGACGTGGATGTCTTCTTCGGCTGCACCCTCTGCCAGTCCTTCGCCCCCTCCCACGTCTGTGTTATCACCCCCCAGCGGTACGCGAACTGCGGGGCTATCTCCTGGATGGACGGGAGGGCGGCCTCCCGGGTCGACCCGAAGGGTCCCATCTTCGAGGTTGCAAAGGGCGAATGCGTGGATGCGGGGACGGGGAGTACGTGGGGGTGAACGCCGTCGTGAAGGAGAAATCCTCGGGAACGTGGAGACGGGTCCAGCTCTACTCGGCGTTCGGGTATCCCCACACCTCCTGCGGCTGCTTCGAGTGCACCACCTTCTATGTCCCCGAGTGCGACGGCCTCGGGATCGTCCACCGGGACTTCCGGGGGAAGACGCCCACGGGCCTCTCCTTCGGTGCCATCGCCGATTCGACGGCGGGGGGAGGCAGGTCGACGGGTTCCACGGCCTCTCCTTCGAGTACATGCGGTCCCCGAGGTTTCTTGCCGCGAGCGGCGGGTGGAACCGGATCGTCTGGCTCCCGTCAGAGGTGAAGGAACGGCTGAAGGCCCAGATCCCCCCGGACCTCTGGGTGCCATCGCGACCGAGAAGGACGTGACCACGGTCGATGAGCTTGTCGCCTTCCTCAGGGATCACCACCACCCGATCGTGGAACGGATGAAGGCACCGGAACCAGCCCCTGCTGCTCGGGAACCCCGGGAAGGAGATCCCGCGGCCCCAGGCTGCCCCCCAGAATACGGTAACCATCCCGGGCGGGAGTGTCAGCATTACCCTGAAGAACGTGAAGATCCATGCCGAGCGGATGATCATCCGGAAGAAGCCGGAGTGAGACACCGATGGGAGAGGACGACGGCGACCTGGTGAGGATCCTCCTGGAGCTGATCTCCTCTTCGGGCGAGGTCGAGCTCCAGGATATCGCGATCGCCGCCGAGGAGCTCACCCTGACCTTCGAGGGAAGGGCCGCCCTCTCCCGGCTCCTCGCCGAGGAGCTCGCCGTCGTCTCCCCCGAGAAACTCTGCGAGGTGGAATACCATCCCCCCGTCCATACCTTCCCCGGCTCCATCGTGGAGGTGACCCTCGGGGCCGGGCGGGCCGAAGGGGGGACCCGGAGGAATCCGGTCACCATCGGCGGGGAGAGAGCCCCTGCCTTCCACACCTTCCAGGAGATCCCCCTCCACCCGCCCGTGATCGCGGGGTCCATCTTCGATATCGCGCCCCCCCTTCCCGTTCCGGTGAAGGCCTTCTTCGGGGACGCCCTCAATGACCCGTGCGAGTGGGCCCGGCTCTGGGTCCACAAGTACGGGGCCGACCTCGTGGACCTCGACCTGACGAGCACCGATCCCTATATCAGGGACACCCCCGTGCAGGACGCGGCGCGGCTCGTCGAGGACCTCCTGCAGGCCGTGGATGTCCCAATCATCATCGGGGGCTCGGGGAACCCCCAGAAGGACGCCCTGGTCCTCCCGAAGATCGCCGAGGTCTGCGAGGGCGAGCGGGTGCTCCTCTCCTCGGCGACGCTGGACATGTGGAAGCCCGTCGCGGAGGCGGCGAAACGGCACGGGCAGGTGGTCCTCGCCTGGTCGCCCATCGATATCAACCAGGCCAAGGAGCTGAACCGGAACCTCACGGGGTACATCCCCCCGACCCAGATCATCATGGACCCGACCTCGGCAGCCCTCGGGTACGGCCTCGAGTACGCCTACTCGGTCATCGAGCGGATCCGGCATGCGGCCCTCATGGGCGACAAGGAGCTCCAGTCCCCCCAGGCGGCGGGGACCGCGAACTCCTGGGGCGCACGGGAGGCCTGGAAGACCGATCCCACCCTCGGCCCGAGGGAGCTCCGGGGCCCCATGTGGGAGCTCACGGGGAGCCTCGCCTACCTCCTCGCCGGTGTCGACCTCTTCATCATGCTCCACCCGGGCGCGGCGCGGACGGTGAAGGACATCGTGGGATGGCTCTCGGGCGGATCGGCACCGCCGACCTTCCGGGAGCTCATCGGGGTGGGGAAGTGAGGGGAAGATGAAGCAGATCGGCCCGATGAAGGTCTACCCCCTCCTCCCCAAGACGAACTGCGGGGCCTGCGAGCCGAAGACCTGCATGGGTTTTGCGGTCCAGCTCTGCGAGCGGAACTTCACCCTCGAGGAGTGCCCCCCGCTCCTCGAGGAGAAGTACCGGGAGAACCTGGTCCGGCTCAGGGAGATCTTCGCCCCGCCCGTCCGCGAGGTGGTCATCGGGAGCGGCGACCACAAGATCACCATCGGCGGCGCCCTCGTCCTCATGCGCCACGAGCTCGGGTACACGAACCCGCCCGCCATCGCGGTTGTGGTCGACGACAGCATGACCGACGAGACGGTGACAAAAAGGGTGCAGGAGACGAACTACTTCCACTACAAGTACATCGGGAAGATCCTCACCCTGGACGCGATCGCCATCCGGTCGGCGAACGAAGATCCCGGGAGGTATGCGCGGCTCGTGGAGGTCGTGGCAAAGGCGACCCAGCTCCCCCTCATCCTCTGGTCCCATAACCCCGCGGTGATCGAGGAGGGGGTGAAGGTCGTCCATGCCCGGAGGCCCCTCCTCTATGCGGCGACCCGCGAGAACTGGAGGCAGATGGGCGGGCTCGCCCTCCAGCTACCGCTGCCCCCTCGGGGTCTATGACCACGAGATCCGGCGTGCTCAGGTCCATCGTGAAGACCCTCCGGGTCATGGGGGTCGACGACCTGGTGCTCGACCCCGGCTGCGGGTTCCGCGGGGACCTCAGGGAGACCGTGAGCGCCCTCACCCAGATCCGGATCGCGGCCATCCGCGAGGAGGACGACCTCCTGGGTTACCCCCTCGCCGGTGCCCCGGCAACCCTCTGGGAGAAACTCTATGCAGAGGGGAAGGACGTCATCAGGTGGAAGGAGGCATGCCTCTCCGCGATGATGGTCGTTCGCTACGTCGACCTCCTCATGGTCTCCTCGGCCTCGAAGTGGTCGACCCTCCCCCTCGTCGTTCTCAGGAACAACATCTACAATGACCCGAGGAAACCCGTGAGCGTGGAGCCGGGCTTACGGACCTTCGGCGAGCCGGACCCGAAGGAGGCGCCCGTCTTCATCACCTCGAACTTCGCCCTCACCTACTACACCGTCCTCTCGGACATCGAGAAGCTCGACTGCCACCTCCTCGTCGTCGACACCGAGGGGATGAGCGTCGACTCGGCGGTCGCGGGGAGGAAGTTCACGGGCCCGAAGGTCGCCGAGGTCGTGGCGTCCTCGGGGATCGCGGAGAAGGTCTCCCACCGCACCCTGATCATCCCCGGCCTCGCGGCACGCCTGAAGGGCGACATCGAGGACGCGACCGGCTGGGACGTCGTCGTCGGGCCGCGGGACTCCTCGTCGATACCCGGGTACGTCAAGGCGAAGTGGTACGGGCAGGACCACACCCCCGGGTGGTCTGCCCGTAGGGGGGACTGGTCGGGCATGGAGACTGTTGTTCCGAAGGAGATCCTCTCCATCCTCCTCGATTTCAAGGGTGAGCGGGTGAGGGAGTTCTGCAGGGAACGGATAGAGGAGGGGGTCACCCCGCACGGGATTCTTCGGCGAGCTCGGGTACGTCAAGGCGAAGTGGTACGGGCAGGACCACACCCCCGGGTGGTCTGCCCGGTAGGGGGACTACGGTCGGGCATGGAGGCTGTTGTTCCGAAGGAGATCCTCTCCATCCTCCTCGATTTCAAGGGGGAGCGGGTGAGGGAGTTCTGCAGGGAACGGATAGGGGAGGGGGTCACCCCGCACGGGATCTTTCGGGAGCTCTCGGCCGGTCTCGATGAGATAGGGAGGGGATTCGAGGGCACGGGGGGACCCGGTACTTCACCTCCGATCTCATCGTCTCGGGCCGGAACATGAAGCGCGCCCTGGAGATCCTGAGGCCCCACTTCCCACCTGGCGGTGAGAAAGGCTTCTCACCTGGCGGTGAAAGAGAAAGGTTTCCCGAAGGGCGGGAAAGGCCGGGGACTCGTCATCCTGGGCACCGTGAAGGGGGATGTCCATGACATCGGGAAGATGATCTTCTCCGTGACGCTCGAGTCCAATGGCTTCTCCTGCATCGACCTCGGCGTGGACGTGGACAGGGAGGTCTTCGTCGATGCTGTGGCCGGCCGGAAGCCGGATATCCTCTCCCTCTCTGCCCTCCTCTCCTCCACCCTCCCCGCGATGGGGGAGGTGATCGGGGAGCTCGAACGCCGCGGGCTCCGCGAGGGTGTGAAGGTCATCGTCGGCGGGCATGCCGTCACCGAGGAGTTCGCCCGCGGGATCGGGGCAGATGCGTACGGCAGAGATGCCGTCGACGGGCTGAAGAAATGCCTCGCCTTTGTCGGGGTTGAGAGATGAAGATCGGGATCCTCTATGCCGGCCCCTTCGGCGAGCAGATGATCAACCATATCTCCCTCTCTGGTTTCGGGGACCGGATCGTTGCCGTCTACGAGCTGACGATGGAGAAGATCCCGGGTGGAGGGAGACCTGGAGATCTCTGGGAGAACCCCGAGGGATTCATGCCGGCGGATATCCCGCCAGCCAGCTGCGACCTCATCCTCGTCCTGGGGGTCCAGGGGCCGCTGGGGGTGCTCGTGCCGGGGATCGCGAGACGCTGGGGGGCTCGGGCGGTCATCTTCGCCATCGACGACCGCGGGATGGCGCCCGACGCGAGAAGATCCGTCGAGCAGGAACTTGGCGAGGCCGGGATCCATGTCGAGTTCCCTGAACCCTTCTGCATCCTTGCAGGGAGCCGGAATGACCTTGTCAGGGAATTCTCCGGGAGGTTCGGGAGGCCCGGGTTCCGGGCGACAGTTGATCCGACCTCGCACCGCATCACGTCAGTAATCGTCCTCCGGGACACCCCCTGCGGCACCGCATCCGCCACGGCGAAGAAGCTTGAAGGCCTTCCCGCCGAGCCGGGCCTGATCAGCAAACGGTGCTACGAGGAACACCACAACGAGGGAGCCGAGCACTGCTGCCTCGCAGAGATGGATCCCCTCTATCCGGTTATGCAGGAGGCAGGCGACCTCCTGAAGGACGCGGTCTTCTCAGCCTGCGGCCTCCCGACGACGAAAGACCTCATCCTCCACATCCTTGCAGAGAAGGGAGAGATGGCCGTCGACGACCTGAAAGCGAAGGTCGTCTCGCCGCAGGTCCGGGAGGAAGGAGGAAACAGGGGATGTACTGCCGGCCGGACGGTGGATCTCTACCTGGAGGAACTCATCGAATCGGGGAAAGTTGAGAGGATCGGGACAGGGAAGGTGAGGGTGAAGAGGTAGTCCGGGCTCCTTCCCATGGTTCAATTCTTCCTTTACCTCTCCGCCCCCGAATCCCTGAAGCAGAGCTCCTCGATGAACCTGTCCTGGAATGCCGGGTCCTGCTCGAGGCTTACGTGGGTGATCTCTCCCGCCAGCTCCCCGCCGAGCTTCCTGCAGTCGCGGGAGAGAAGGGCAAGGGCGGCTCCCTCGATCGAGGCATTCCCTACTTTTACCACCCTCCCGGGGGGAATGCCCGGAAGCATCCCGATCCGCTTTGCTTTGGCAACATCGATGTAGGTCCCGAATGCCCCCGCGAGGAATAACCGGGCGATGGAATCTGCCCTGAATCCCGCCCTCTCCAGGAGGACCCCGGCACCCGCCGCCACCGCCGCCTTGGCGAGCTTCAGGCTGTCCAGATCTCTCCCGTCGAGATACACCCCCCTCTCCCCACCTGTAAGAGAGAAGCGTTCGCGCCCGCCGGTGAACCTTCCCGGTCCAGTCGATGATCCCGTGTTCCAGGAGCTCCGCGACGGTGTCGATGAGCCCTGATCCGCATATCCCGACAGGAGGGCCGTCCCCGATCATCTCGTACGCTACCCTTCCATCAGGTTCTAGGGACATGCGCTGGATCGCACCTTCGACCGAACCTGTTCCACAGGCTATCCCCGGATCCCTCGAATGCCGGGCCCGAGGCACAGGAGGTGACCAGGATCCCATCGCGGTTCCCGACCGCGATCTCGGTATTCGTCCCGATATCGATGCCCATCGTCACCTCCTCCCTCGCGTGCATCCCCGTCGCAAGGATCATGGCCAGCGTGTCGGCCCCGACGAAGTGGCCGATGAGGGGGAGGGCATGGATATTCCCTGCCGGGTTGATGGCGATCCCGAGGTCGGATGCGACGGTGTCCACAGCGGCCGTGGAGACCGGTTCGAAGGGGAATCCCCCCAGCCCATCGACCGGCCTCCCGAGGAAGAGATCCCGCATCACGCTGTTTCCCGCAACGGTCATCTCGTAGATATGATCGGGGCGGACCGCACCGCACGAGAGCATGGTATTTACGGCGCCGACGACCGTCCTCTGGAGCTGGCGTGCCCCGCCCGGGTTCTTCATCGCGTACTGGATCCGGTCGATGACATTGTCCCCGAACCTGATCTGGGGGTTCAGCACCGACGCCGAGAACCGGTCGGGGTTCTGCCTGTCCTCGAGGTCCAGCCAGCGCATGGCGAGGGTCGTGGTCCCGATATCGAGGGAAACACCAAAGATCCCGCCTTCATAGGGCCCGAGGGGCCTGCTTCCCCAGGAGACCGTGAAGGAACCCTTCTTCCCTGCCCGTTTCACCAGGGGGGAAAGTGGAACAGCGGGCCGCACCCCCTTATCGACGATTGAGTACCCTCGGGTATCGGGGGAGTTCTACCCTGAGGATCCCTTCTGCCCTTACGATCGTCGACTGGCACGCGAGGCGCATCAGGGGATCGGCGAGGAGGGACTCTTCCACCCCGGTCTTCGGTGAGAGGAGATCCGGCCGGTCGATCCGGATCGCACAGGCACGACACTCGCCTCTGCCCCCGCAGTGGGCGGTCACCGGAGCTCCCGCCTCCTGGAGATGGGAGAGGATTGTCCTCCCCGCCTCCAGCGGTCTCCTCCTCCCTCCAGGGAGGATGATCATCTCCCCCATCTTGCCCCCAGGTACCGGACTGCCGACAGGGGCTGACCTTGCCCCCTGGCCGGCTGTCCCGTGGATACCTTGCATTTATATCCGAGACTCATCATGGTATGGGAGAGAACATGGTCAAGATCGCCATCACCGGGAAGGGAGGGGTCGGGAAGACCACCGTTGCCGCCGGCCTTGCGAGAACCTTCGGTTCCCGTGGCTGCACGGTCGTCGCTCTCGATATGGACCCGTCCCCCAACCTGGCATCCTCCCTCTCCTGCGACCCCGCAGAAGCTGGCTCCATCAGTCCCTCTCGTCGAGATGGAAGACCTCATCATGGAGAGGACGGGGGCCCCGCCGGAGGGCGGAGGAATGGTCTTCAGGATCAACCCGAAGGTGGATGACATCCCCGGCCGGTTCGGCATCGGCTGCAGGGATGGTGTGCGGCTCCTGGTCCTCGGGTCCATACGGACTGGCGGGGGAGGCTGCTTCTGCCCTGCGAATGCCCTCGCCCGGAGGCTCGTGGACCATCTCTCGGGAACGACCGATCTCCTCGTCATGGACATGGAGGCCGGGGTAGAGCACCTGGGGCGCGGGACGACCCGGACGGTCGAGGCGCTCCTCGTCGTGACGGAACCGACGGTGAAATCGGTGGACGCGGCCGGCCAGATCGCGAAGCTCGCCGGGGATCTCGGGATCACCCGGATCTTCGGCGTCGTGAACAAGGTGAGGGACGGGAAGGGCGAGCCCTTCCTCTCGCGGCTCTCTGCCCTCGGGGTGACGCCCCTGGGGATCATCCCCTTCGACCCGGCCGTCCAGCAGGCAGAGGAGGAGGGCAGGCCGGTCTACGACCTTCCCGGAGGCGAGAGGGTCCGTGCCCGTATCGGCGAAATTGCGACGGCACTGGAAGAACGCCTGGGCCCGTTCGGGAGGCATGGACACCGCGGGACGTCCTGAACCCGTACCCCTACGCTTCATCACCAGCGGACCGCCCACGAAATTTCCATGAAGCAATCTCTCGGGGCCCGTACGCTCCTCTACACCCACCCCGTTGTCGTCATCGGGACCTATGACAGGAACGGGAGACCGAACGCCATGACCGCCGCCTGGGCGGGGATCTGCTGCTCGAACCCCCCGTGTGTCGCCGTCTCTCTCCAGAAACCGCGGTACACCTACGCGAATATCATGGAGAAGAAGGCCTTCACGGTGAACATCCCCTCGGAGGATTACGTGGCCGAGGCAGACTACTTCGGGATGGTCTCGGGGAAGGACACCGACAAGTTCGCCGCATCCCGGCTCACCCCCGTGAAGGGGTCGGTCGTGGATGCCCCGTATGTCAGGCAGTTCCCTGTCGTCCTGGAATGCAGGCTCCTCAAGAGCTTCGACCTTGGTGCCCACACCCAGTTCGTCGGCGAGATCCTGGACGTGAAGGTCGACGAAGCCGTCCTCGGCCCCGAAGGAAAACCGGATATGGCGAAGGTCCGGCCCTTCATCTATGACTCCGCGAATCAGGAGTACTATGGCATCGGGAAGTCCATCGGCAAGGCATTCTCGGTCGGTAAAGACCTGAAAGGGTGATGACCAGAAGTTTCGGGGAGAGTCAGGGACGATGAAGATCTCCGGTTCTGTGTACTCTGTCACGATCCCCTTCCGGATCCCTGCCGGTGAAGGGCGATTCATGGAACGATCCGTGAACTCCTTCGCAGTCGTGGACAGAGGCATCTGCCTCATCGACGCCGGTGTTTCGGGATCCGCAGAACCCATCCTCGCTATGGTGAGGGATGCGGGAAAGGACCCGGGTGAGGTCTCTACCCTGGTTCTCACCCACTCGCACCCGGATCATATCGGCGGAGCAATGGCGATCCAGAAGGGCAACAGAATGCATCGTCGCCGCTCACCCGGCCGAGAGGGGATGGATCGAGGATACCGGTCTCCAGGCGAGGGAGAGGCCGATCCCCGGCTTCTCGACCCTGGTGGAAGGACCGGTGCGGATCGACCGGCTCCTTTCGGATGGAGACCGGATCGGGATCGGCGGAGGCCGCTCCCTCGCCGTCATCCATACCCCCGGCCACTCCCCGGGATCGATCTCCCTCTTCCTCGAGGACGAAGGCATCCTCATCGCCGGCGATGCCCTGCCGGTGAAGGGGGCGATCCCGGTGTATGACGATCCCATCGCCTCTTTAAGGTCCATTGAGAAGCTCGAAGAGATCCAGGGGGTTAAGATCCTCCTCTCCTCCTGGGACAGCCCAAAAAAGGGCGTGGAGATCAAAAGGGCCCTGGCGGATGGTAAGGCGGTCATCCGCGCCCTTCAGGCCGCGGTGGCCGACGCAGCAGAGTCAGACTCCGATCTGGCCGGTGTCACTCGCAGGGTGGTGGAAACCCTCGGCCTCCCCGAAGCGGCACAGCCCGTGATATCGAGGACGGTTGCCGGGCATTTGAGGGCACTATAGAGGACAGAATTATTAAAAATACCAGCACTGGAATCTGGTTATCCCTCTCTTCCGGGTCCTGTCCCTCTCTTCATCCTCTCCAGCTCCTCCAGCTTGTTCACGTTGGTGAAGGTCTTTAATTCCGGATCCATCTCCCTCAACTCCTCGATCTCCACGAACTTCACCCGCATCGAGGCGACCATCTCCCTGAGCGAGAGGTGCCCCGGCTCCTCCAGGTAAGCGAGGAGCGCGGAACGCCGGTAGACCGCGTGGAGGGGCTCGAGCATCTCCGGGTTCCAGGTCGGGATCACCGCGTCGTAGTCCCCGATGAGGGAGAAGAGGTGCTCGATGACCCTCCGGTTGATGCAGGGCATGTCGCAGGCGACCACTGTGACGAGATCTCCCCGGGCCGCGAGGACCCCGGCATGAAGCCCGCCGGTAGGGCCGATCCCCTTCCTGATATCCGAGACGCACCTCACCCCGTCAAGGTGGCTGAACCGCTCGCACTGGGCAGGGTCTCTCGCGGCAAGGACGATCTCGTCCACCACCTCGCGAAGGGCCCCGAGGATGTGCTCGATGAAGGTCTTCCCGTCGTAGCTGAAGAAGTACTTCTCCTGCCCCCCCGCCCGCCTGGCCTCTCCCCCGACGAGGATGATGGCCGACCTCATCCGTCCTCCACCCCCGGAACCTTCCTTCGCAGAGCGTCCCGGAGATCCGTGATCGGAACTGCCGTTTCCGGCGACAGGGAGGAGCGGGATCATGGTTTCTCCGGAGTATCAGGCATTTCGGGGTTAAACCCTTCCCTTTCTCCCGCTGCAGACGGCCTGTTCCATGGCGAGGAGGTCCCGCTTGATCTCGATCGGCGGGGTGAACCCCCCGATCCCGTGCTTCGAGACGATCCGGTGGCACGGGATGACGAGGGGGTCGGGTTCCGGGCCATGGCCTGGCCGACGGCCCTCGGGGACGTCCCCACCCTCTCCGCTATCTCCCCGTAGGTGGCCACCTCGCCATAGCCGACCTTCCTGACCTGCCCGATAGATAGCCGGGGTTACCCCGTCACCCTCGATCTGCGGGAGAAACGATGCTTGTGAGGTCTACATCATTGCCCAGGAGATACCGGCGTACCAGGGGATGGATGGCCCCAGCCGGGCCCGTCCTCCCGAAATGAACCCTGTATACGACGTCGTCCTGCCAGCTCACTGTAACCACCCAGAGCCCGAACGGGTGGGAACCTGTTGTTACCGCCATCGCTTCACCATCTCCCCGAACCCTTCCAGCCCCGTCTCCACCATCTCCTCCTGGATCCATACCGGGAGAACTCCCCGGAGCTGCGGATCAAGAAACCTCTGTTCGCAGAGGACAAGGAACCCCCTGTCCTCGGGTGACCGGATCACCCTCCCCAGGGCCTGCAGCGCGCGGTTCATGGCCGGAAGGGTATAAGAGAGGAACTCGCCCTCGTCCCCGAACTTCCTCCTGAAGTAGTCGATGACCATGGCCCTGACCCGGGTATAGGGCGCGAGGGGAAGGCCCACCACCATCGCTCCCGTCAGGAGTTCCCCGCGGTAGTCGAGCCCCTCGCTCCATTTGCCACCGCAGACAGCGAAGATCACGCCCGATTTTCCCTGTTCGGGCAGCCGGAGAAAGGCGCGGAGCGCGGCGGATGCCTCAGCAGGGTCCCTGGGTTCGACGATGACCTCCTTTCTCTTGATCGCACCCGCACACCGGTCTGCGAAAGTGGAGAGGACATGGTACGACGGGAAATAAACGGCGAGGTTCCCCGGGAGGCGGGCGAACTCCCCGATGTAGCTGTCGATCTTCTGGATGTTCCCCGCCTGGTCCCGCATGCTGTACAGGGTCGTCACGTCCTTTGCCCCCACAACCATCCGTCGGTCCTTCGGGAATGCGTTCGGGAGAGTGAGGGTGAGGACCTTCTCGTCCCCGAAGTAGAGCCGGCGGAAGGACTCTACGGGGGAGAGGGTCCCGCTGATGAGCACGGTTGCAGCATGGGAACGGGCGAACTCGAGGATCTTCTCCTGCGGGTCGATGTTCCTCACCTCGAGGATGATCTCCTCGTCATCGCGCCGGTACACGGTCAGGTAGGCGGGGTCGTGCGCAGAGAGGAAGATCCGGTAGAGGAAGGTCGTGAGCCGCTCCACGGCGCTCTCACGGAACTCGCCCGCCTTTATATTCCGTTCGTGGACGGCCTCCGAAACGGTGAGCATGTCATCGACGATGGCCTCCATGTTCGGGTACAGGGACCCCTGGACCACCATCCGCTCGAAGATGACGGGGTCGAACCAGTCCTCGCCCTCGCGGGAGGCGCGGAGGAGCTCCATGTAGCGCCGCACCTGGGGGAAGACCCTCCCCACGGCCTCGGCGGCGGGGACCTTGCCCCGGAGCCTGAGGAGCTCCGACTCCGCCCCTTCCAGGCCGCGGTAGCCGAGGGAGACCGACTGGACTGACTGGACCGCGTCCCCGAGGTTATGGGCCTCGTCGACGAGGAGGAGGACCTCCTCAGGCTTCAGGCCGAGCTGGTCGTAGAGCACCCCCCGGATGCTGTCGTTGAAGACATGGTGGAAGTTCAGGAGGATGACATCCGCGCCCCGTGCCGCCTGGAGCATCACCTCGTACGGGCAGCAGTCCCCCGAGGCTGATGGCAGGTCCTCTGGCAGGACCGTCTCCCTGCTCACCCGCTCGGCCCGTGTGCGGAGATAGGCAGACGGGACCATCCGGAGGCCGGCCCCCTCCTCGGCTGAGTACGCCCGGCTGTGGATGAACGCTGGGCAGATGAGCACCTTCTCGGCCGCGGCCTTCCTGATCTGCATCCTGATGAAACGGTCCTTCGACGGGACGAGGGACCCGGCCTCGGCGCGCTCGCGCATGAGGGCGGTGGAGAGGGACTTCAGCCCCTCGCACCGCCGGTAGATGTCCCCGCCGCCCCCGAGCCGGCACATCTGTCCCTTGCCGATCAGGTAGGCGAACCTGAGGTCGGGCTGGCGCTTTCTCACGAGGGTGAGCTCCCGCACGAAGGTCGCGAGCTGGCTCACGGTCCGCACCGCGATGACAACGGTCCGCCCCCTCCGCTCGGCAAGGAGCGCCGAGACGACGCTCGACTTGCCACTCCCCGTCGGGGCGTCGATCATCACGATCCCGCCCTCCCTCGCCGTCTCCGCCACGACATCGAGCATCTGCCGCTGGTGGGGGCGGTAGGTCTCGTACGGGAAGAAGGCGGAGATGGCGTCCATGTACAGCTGATTCTTTCGACCCCACCTCCTTTTTACTCTTGCAGGATCACACCTCTTCATGGCGATCCACCCCATCGACTCGCGCTACGGGACCCCTGAGATGCGCGCGGTCTGGACCGAGGAGCACCGTTTCGCGTGTATCATCGAGGCAGAGGCAGCCCTCGCGAGGGCAGAGGCCGCGTGCGGGCTCATCCCGGGGGAGGATGCGAAGAAGATCGGGCAGGGGGCGAAGAAGGCCTCCCTCGAACGCGCGAAGGCGATCGAGGACGAGATCCACCACGACATGATGGCGGTCGTGAAGGCCCTCTCCGAGGTCTCCGGCGAGAGCGGGCGGTGGGTCCACTTCGGCGCGACCTCGAACGATATCCTGGATACCGCGACAGGGCTCCAGCTGAAAGAGAGCCTCGCCCTCCTCGAAGCGAAGCTCGTCCGCCTCCTCTCCGTCCTCCTCCGGAGGGCAGCGGAGACCCGGGACCTGGTCTGCGCGGCACGCACGCACGGGCAGATTGGGATCCCCACGACGTACGGGATGCGCTTCGCCCTCTGGGCGTCGGAGGCGGCGCGGCACCTCGAGCGGCTCCGCGAGATCCGCCCCCGGGTGGAGGTCGGGAAGCTGACGGGGGCGGTGGGCACCATGGCCGCGCTCGGAAAGGACGGTTTTGCCGTGCAGGAGAGGATGATGGAGGACCTCGGTCTCTGCCCCGCCGGTATCACCAACCAGATCGTGCCGAGGGACCGGTACGCGGAGTACTTCATGTTCCTCGCCGGCCTCGCGACGACCCTCGACCGCATCGCCATAGCAATCCGGACCCTCCAGAGGACCGAGATCGGGGAACTGGAGGAGCCCTTCGGGTCGAAGCAGGTGGGGTCGAGCACCATGCCCCACAAGAGGAACCCCATCAGGTCAGAGCAGGTCTCGGGCCTTTCACGGATCGTCCGCGCCGCTGTGGAACCCGCGCTGCAGAACAATACCCTCTGGGACGAGAGGGACCTCACCAACTCCTCGTGCGAGCGGGTCACCTTCCCCGAGGCGACCATCCTCGCCGATCATATCCTCCAGGTGATGACCGGCGTCCTCGACGGCCTGGCCATCAACAAGGAGAACGTCAGGAAGAACCTCACCATCCTCGACGGTATCCCCATGGCCGAATCGGTCATGGTGGAGCTGACGAAGAAAGGGATGAACCGCCAGGACGCCCACGAGGCTGTGCGTGTGGCGAGCATGGAGGCCCTCCGGAAGAAGGAGGATCTCGCGATCATCCTCGCAGAGCAACCCGAGGTGAAGAAATTCCTCACCCGCAGGGAGTTGAAGAGCCTCCTCGATCCCGCGAAGTACATCGGCACCGCCCCTGAGCAGGTGGATCAGGTCATTCTCCGTCTCTCCCCCCTATGCAGCTCCTAGGCTGGGTGGAGTCGGGCGGAAGGAGACTCACCGCTTCGGAGATAGAGGCCGCTATCGCCGTTGACCCGCGAAAGGCCGCGGGATTCGGCGGCGAGTTCTCGCTCACCTGGGATGGCTGCACGGCGACCGATCGGCTCGGGATCCTCGGCATCCCCGGGCCGTACGGGGTCATCACCTGCCGGGGGAATATTGTCGCGGAGGTCAGCCCGGATTCACCGGCCCTCGGGCTCGAGGAAGCCATACGCACGGCGGTCAGGCTCAGGGCTGACGAAGGGGTCGTGGCCCTCTCGGGCGGGGTGGACTCATCCCTTCTTGCATCGCTGGCAGGACTCCCGTGCGTGACGGTGGGCCTGGAAGGGTCTCTTGACCTTGAGAAGGGATCGGAAGCGGCCCGCGCCCTCGGCCTCCCCTGGGACGGCGTCCCCATTACCACCGACGAGGTGGAGGCAGCACTCCCGAAGGTGATCTCGGCGATCCCTGCGGTGACGCCCCTGAACGTGGCCGTTGCAACCGGCCTCTTCTTTGTGGCCAGGTGGGCAAGGGAAAAAGGCCACCGGCGCATCCTCGTCGGCCAGGGAGCCGACGAGCTCTTCGGGGGGTACGCCCGGCACCGCACGGCAACCGACCTCCCCCCGATGCTCGCCCGTGACTTCGAGGGCCTCAGGGACCAGGCCCTGCGGGACCAGGCGGTCGCACGCCTCCATGGGACCTTTTTCTCCCTCCCTTACCTCGATCTCCGGGTGGTGCGCGCTGCCCAGTCCCTGCCGGCAGAAAATCTCGTATCTGGCCAGACCGGGAAGATCCCGCTGAGGGAGGTGGCGGCGCTCATCCTCCCGCCGGGTATCGCCTCTGCCCCGAAGAAGGCGATGCAGTACGGGAGCGGGATCGCGGGGGCCATCCGCGGGCTCGCACGTAAAAACGGTTATAAAAGGTCGGTGCAAGGGTACATAATCCAGATCTCCGGGGGCAGAGATGGTCTCACCTGACGACGTGGAAAAGATCGCGAACCTTGCGGATATCAGCCTTTCCAGGGACCGGCTCGGCGAGTTCACCCGGGAGTTCAATGCCATCCTCGAGTACTTCGACGTCCTCGACACCGTCCACGAGGACGCGGGTGAGAGGAGGGGGGAGTTCAATGTGATGCGCGAAGACGAGATCACCCCGTCTCTGCCCCAGGGCGAAGTCCTCGCTCTCCCCCACGAGTCAGAGGAGGGGTTCATCAAGGCCCCGAGGGTGATGGAGTGATCCCCCTAGATAAGTTCAACGCCTTTATCACCCGCTGCGATGGGAAGCCCGGGAGAACGGGGAAGCTCGCCGGGATCCTGGTCGCCGTGAAGGACAACATCTCCACCCGCGGGATCCCTACCAGCTGCGGTTCGAAGATACTCAAGGGCTATATCCCCCCGTATAATGCCCATGTCGTGGACCTCATCCTCGGCGAGGGAGCCGGGATCGCCGGAAAGACCAACATGGACGAGTTCGGCATGGGCTCATCCACCGAGAACAGCGCCTTCGGCCCCACGAAGAACCCCGCCGATCCCTCGCGGGTCCCGGGCGGATCATCGGGGGGCTCGGCTGCCGCCGTTGCCGCCGGGATGGTCCCCATGGCCCTCGGTTCTGACACCGGCGGTTCCATCCGGTGCCCCGCCGCCTTCTGTGGGATCGTCGGCCTCAAACCCAGCTGACGGCCGGGTCTCCCGGTACGGGCTCGTCGCCTATGCCAATTCACTCGAGCAGATCGGCCCGCTCGCAAAGACCGTGAGCGAGGTCTCCCTCCTCATGGAGGTTATCAGCCGGTATGACCCCCGGGACAGCACCACGCTGAACCGGCCTTTCACCCCACGGCTCACCGGTGAGGTAAAGGGCCTCCGGATCGGGGTCCCTGACGAGTTCTTCGGAGCAGGGTGTGGACCCATGCTGTCGCAGTGAGCGTCCGCAAGGCGATTGGCGTTCTGGAGGGGATGGGGGCATCCGTGGTCCCCTGCTCGATGCCCTCGATGGCATATGCCCTTGCTGCTTACTATGTCACCTGCACGAGCGAGGCGTCCTCGAACCTCGCACGGTTCGACGGGGTCCGCTACGGTGCATCGGATGACATCCGGAATTCCTGGCACGACGCTTTCAGGGAGATCCGGGCAAAGGGGTTCGGCGAGGAGGTGCGCCGGAGGATCCTCCTCGGGACCTTCGCCCTCTCCGCGGGCTATTACGGCAAGTACTATGCAAAGGCACAGGCCGCGAGAAGGAACGTCAGCGCGGACTTCGCACGCATCTTCCGCGACGTCGATGTTATCGCAGGGCCCACCATGCCCACGGTTGCGTTCCGGATCGGGGAGAAGACCGATCCCCTCTCGATGTATCTCTCCGATATTCTGACGGTCCCCGCGAACCTTGCGGGCATACCCGCCGTGTCCGTCCCGTGCGGGACGGTGAACGGGCTCCCCGTCGGGCTCCAGATCATGGGGAAGCCATTCGGGGACGAGCGTGTTCTCGATGTGGCGTACGCCTATGAACAGGAGGCGGCCCGATGACGGTGATCATCGGGCTCGAGATCCACTGCCAGCTCACCACGAAGACGAAGCTCTTCTGCGGCTGCTCCACCGACTACCGGAACGACCCCCCGAACACCCACACCTGCCCCACCTGCCTGGGCCTCCCCGGCGCCCTCCCGTGCCTCAACAAGAGGGCGGTCGAGTATGCCCTCAGGGTCGCAAAGGCCCTCAACTGCACCGTCCTCGAGGAGGCCGAGTTCGCGCGGAAGAACTACTTCTACCCCGATCTCCCGAAGGGGTTCCAGATCACCATGTACGACCGGCCCCTTGCCGTTGACGGGCACCTTGAGATCGAGGGCGACGACGGGAACGAGAAGAGGATCCGCATCACCCGGGTCCACATGGAAGAAGACCCGGGGAGGCTCGTCCACGTCGGGAGCGGGGACCGGCCGCGGTATTCCCTCGTCGACTACAACCGGAGCGGCATCCCGCTCATCGAGATCGTGACCGACCCGGACCTCAGGTCCCCCAAGGAGGCGAGGAGGTTCATCAATACCATGCGGACGACCCTCGAGTACCTCGGGGTCTTCGACGGGGATCGTGAGGGGGGCCTCAGGGTGGACGCCAATATCTCCATGGAGGGGGGCAACCGGGTGGAGGTGAAGAACATCTCGTCCTACAAGGGGGTGGAGAAGGCGCTCACCTTCGAGATCACGAGGCAGCGGAACGTCATCCGGCGGGGGCTCACCGTCGAGCGCGAGACCCGGCACTTCCTCGAGGCCCGGGGGGTAACGACCTCTGCCCGATCCAAGGAGGAGGAGCATGATTACCGGTACTTCCCCGAACCCGATCTCCGGCCGCTCCGCGTCAGGGAGTGGTGCGATGCCATCGTCCTCCCCGAGCTGCCCGCTGCACGGCGGGTCAGGTTTGGAGAGAGATACGGGGTCTCCACCAACCATGGGCGCACCCTCTGCGGCGACCTGAAGCTCGCCGACTTTTTCGAGGAGGTGGCCGTCTGCGGGGACCCGGTCCTCGCCGCCACCTGGGTCGCCGACACCCTCCTCGGGGAGCTCTACTACCGCGAGATGAATGTCGCGGGGGTTCCCGCCGGCCATTTCATCGAGCTCCTCAGGCTCCTCATGGGAAAGGCGATCACCGATACGGGCGGCGTGGAGATCCTGAGGGTCATGCTTGACCAGTCCCGGAAGGGGGAGGTCCCCGAGACACCCGCGGCCATCGTCGCCCGGCTGAACCTGGAGAAGGCCGCCACGGACGTCTTCGGGCCGGTCATCCGCGAGGTGGTCGAGTCCTGTCCTGCGGCTGTCCAGGATTTCAGGACCGGGAAACCCGAGGCACTCAACTACCTGGTCGGGCAGGCGATGAAGCGTACCCGGGGCAGGGCCGACCCGAAGGAGTTGGCCCGGATGATCCGGGAGGCCATCGGGGACACGGGGGGGACAGGATGAACCTTATCGTCGCCGAGAAGAACATCTCGGCCGAGAGGATCGCGCATATCCTCGCAGGAAAAGGGAAGGTGACGACGAAGAAGGAGTCGGGGATCTCCACCTACTCGTTCGACAATACCGTGGTCGTGGGGCTGAAGGGGCACGTCGTCGAGGTGGACTTCGTCCAGGGCTACGACGACTGGCGGAGCGAGGAGCATCCCCCGAGGTCCCTCATCGACGCGGGCATCCGCAAGATCCCCACCGAGAGGAAGATCATCGCCACCATCCAGAGGCTCGCGAAGAAGGCGGGAGAGGTCATCATCGCCACCGACTTCGATACCGAGGGGGAGCTCATCGGCAAGGAGGCCATGGACCTGATCAGGGAGGTGAACCCCAAGGTACCGGTAAAGAGGGCCAGGTTCTCTGCCATCACCCCCCAGGAGATCCACGGGGCATTCTCTGACCTGAAGGATCTGGACATCGCCCTCGCCTCGGCAGGGGAGGCCCGCCAGGTGATCGACCTCGTCTGGGGCGCGTCGCTGACCCGTTTCATCTCCATCGCCGCACGCCGCGGCGGGAAGAACATCCTCTCGGTGGGGAGGGTCCAGTCCCCGACGCTCGCCATGATCGTCGACAGGGAGCGGGAGATCGAGGCATTCGTCCCCGAGAAGTACTGGACCCTGCAGGTCACGTCAGAGAAGGCAGGGGAGGAGTTCACCGCCAGGCACACCACGGCAAGGTTCGCCGACCAGAAAGCGGCGGAGACTGCCCGCGACAGGACCCGCCCGCCGCTCGTTGTCCTCGACGTGAAGGAGGGGGAGAAGGTCGACCGCCCCCCTGCCCCCTTCGATACCACGGGGTTCCTCGTGGCCGCGGGGAGGCTCGGGTTCTCGGCATCGAATGCCATGCGCATCGCCGAAGACCTGTACATGAACGGGTTCATCTCCTACCCGAGGACCGACAACACCGTGTACCCGAAGAGCCTCTCCCTCGAATCGATCCTCGCGGCCCTCCAGGGATCCCCCTTCGGGAGGGAGGTCGCGTGGGTACGGGAGAACAGGAGGAAGGAGCCGACCCGGGGGAAGAAGGTCTCCACCGACCACCCGCCCATCCACCCCACCGGTTCCGGCACCAGGGAGATGCTCGGCGAAGACCGGTGGCGGGTCTACGAACTCGTCGTCCGGAGGTTCCTCGCGACCCTCTCGCCGGACGCGGTCTGGAAGACGGTCAGGTGCACCCTCGAGGCTGGCGGGGAGCCTTACGTGGCGAACGGCGCGCGGCTGGTCGCGCCGGGCTGGCGGAAGGTCTACACCTACCAGGAGGCAGAGGACCATATCCTGCCCCCGCTGGCGGCCGGTGACCGCCTGCCCGTGAAGGAGGTCCTCCTCGAAGAGAAGGAGACCCAGCCCCCGAACCGGTACACCCAGTCGAGGCTCATCCAGCGGATGGAGGAGCTCGGCCTCGGGACGAAGAGTACCCGCCACGAGGTCATCGCGAAGCTCCTGGGCCGGCGCTACGTCGAGGGGAACCCGCTCAGGCCCACCCCCGTGGGAAGGGGGGTCATCGAGTCCCTGGAGGACCATGCCGATGCCATCACGAAGCCGGAGATGACCCGGACCCTCGAGGCCGACATGCAGGAGATCAAGGGCCGGAACCGGACCCGGGACTTCGTCATCGGGGAATCGAGGGAGATGCTCCACAAGGTCTTCGACGCCCTGGAGGTCCACGGGGAGGAGATCGGGAGGGAGATCATGGAGCGGGCCGACGAAGAAAGGGTCATCGGACCCTGCCCGGCCTGCGGGAGCGAGCTCCGGATCCGGACCGGCGGCCAGAGCCAGTTCATCGGGTGCAGCGCGCTATCCGGAATGCACCTTCAACATCAACCTCCCCTCGGCGCAGTGGGGAAAGGCGATCAAGGTCGAGCCCTGCTGCCCGACCCACAACCTCAGCCACATCCGGCTCATCAGGAAGGGCGCCCGCCCGTGGGACATCGGCTGCCCTCTCTGCTCCCATATCAAGGCAAGCGAGGAGTCCATGGGCCTCATCCCGTCCATGACACCGGAGATCATGAAGCAGCTCCGGGACCACCACATCTACACCGTCTCCGAGGTCGCCGAACGGGAGCCCGGGAACCTCGCCGCTCTTCTCGGGGTCTCCCTCGAGGACGCACGGCGGCTCCTCGCGGGCGCGGGGGATGCCCTCGCACTCCTCCGCAGGCGATCCGAGCTCCGCAGGTTCCTGAGGGCCCATCTCCCCCCGCGGAAAGGACGGAGCAGGGCAGTGCTGATGAAGAGCCTTGCGGAGCTCAGGGTGGACGATCTCCCCGCCCTCTCCCGGGCCGATGCCGCGACCCTGGAGAAGGCGAATATCGGGCCCAAGGAAGCGGCGTCCCTCCTCTCCGAGGCCCGGCTCACGATGGACACCCGGATGCTCCGCGATGCAGGGATACCGGCCGCCAGCCTGAAACGATACCAGGAGGCCGGGTTCCGGCGGCCCGAGGACTTCTGCTTCCTCCACCCCGTCTTCCTCTCGGATAAGACCGGCCTCTCGCTGGATACCGTGTACCGGCACGTGACCCAGGTCTGCGGGGCCATGGGTGCGAAGGCGCCAAAGAAGGTCCAGAAGGCCCAGGTCGAGAAGGGGAGGCAGGAGCTCATGGCCATCCCCGGACCTCGGGGAGGCGACCCTTGAGAAGCTCCACCGCGCGGGGATAATCGACCGCGAGAGCCTCTCCCTCGCCGATCCCGACCAGCTCGCGGAGAAGACCGGTATCCCCGCCGGTGACATCCGCCGGTTCGGCGGCACTTTCGCGAAGAAAGGAAAGAGATAACCCTCCCCGCGCGAACCTACTGAGAAGCCATGTCGCCATCCTTCCGATCCTGGGTCCATGTGACCAAGCTCGACCCGGACCGGCCCTTCACCCCCGAGCTCATCGAAGGGGTCGTGACGAGCGGCACCGACGCCCTCATGCTCTCGGGCACCCAGAACGTGACCCAGGAGAACCTGGCCCGGCTCCTCTCGAAGGTGAAGGACCACGGCCTCCCCCTCGTCGTCGAACCCGCCGGACCCGAGGCGGTGCGGTTCGAGGGGATCGACCTCCTCTTCGTCCCTTCGGTGCTGAACAGCCGGGACACCCAGTGGATCGTCGGGAAACACCATGACTGGGTGATGAAGCAGCAGGTGCGGTGGGAGAAGGTCGTCCCCGAGGCTTACATCGTCCTCAACCCTGACTCCGCCGTAGGGAAGGTGACCCGGGCGGACACCGGGATCGGCCCCCGCGAGGTGGCGGCTTACGCGATATGCGCCGACCGGTACTTCCATTTCCCCATCATCTACATCGAGTACAGCGGCATCTACGGAGACCCCTCGGTGGTGAAGGCCTGCTCGGACGCCCTCGGGGATGCCATCCTCTACTACGGCGGCGGGATAGACTCGGGGAAGCGTGCCGCCGAGATGGCGCAGTTCGCCGATACGATCGTCGTGGGAAACGCGGTGTACGATCGCGGGATCGGCGTCCTGAAAGAGACCGTGGACGCCGTCCAGTAACTCCGCGGCGGTATCCCCTTTGCCCGAGATCTCGATAGTCCTCGTCGAGCCCCTCCACGAGGGGAACGTGGGCTTCGCCGCCCGGGTGATGAAGAACTTCGGGTTCTCCGACCTCGTCCTCGTAGACCCCTGCCCTATGGGAGACCTCGCCCTCGCGTGCGCCATGCATGCCTCGGACGTCCTCGGGAATGCACGAACCATGACGATGGATGAGGTCTTCTCAGAATACCCGCTCATCATCGCTGCAACCGGCGCTTACTCCAAGTCCGTATGCAGATCTACGCGGATGCCCTACTACTCACCCAATGAAATCAGGGAACAGATCGGGAAGATCGATGGCAGGGTTGCTATTCTCTTCGGGAGGGAGAACCGAGGGCTCTCCAACGACGAGGTCAGGAAATGCGACCTCATCTGTACCATCCCCGCATCGCCGGATTATCCCATCCTGAATATCTCTCACGCCGTGGGGATCATCTGTTACGAGCTCGCGGACCTCCCCGGGGGATCGTACCAGCTCGCAGAGCGGGAGGAGATGGAACGCCTCTACGAGCATCTCTCTACGTTCCTGGATAGGATTGAACACCCTGATTTCAAGCGGAAGAATACCCTCCTCATGGCGAGGAGGGTCCTTGGGCGGACGCGTCTCACCACCCGCGAGGTCTCCACCCTTCAGGGGATCCTTCGGAGGGCGGAGTGGCATATGAAGGAGGAGAAGGATCCGAAAGAAACGAAAGGGGCCGGAGTAAACTCGGACTTATTGGATGTCCATGGGGTACCTGTTCCGCTCGCCCCGCCGCTGCATCGTCCCCCACCTGGGGATAGGCCTGTTCGGGAGCAGGCAGTTCCTCAGGGGGATCCCGGAAACCTCCAGTCCAAATCCCTGTACACTTCGGGGGGATGGCCGCGCCGGGGGGCCGAGCCTCGCAACTTCGTCGCTCGATGTCGGATTCTGATGAATCCTCAAGGTCGCACCCCTCCTGATGGCGGGTTGCTCCAGGTCGGATTCTGATGAATCCTCAAGGTCGCACCCCTCCTGATGGCGGGTTGCTCCAGGTCGGATTCTGATGAATCCTCCCTCCCCCAAGAGCCCAATAAGATGATGAGATATTTATGAAGCTTCTCCGTGGTGTTGTGTGAAATTTAAAAGGTATCCCGTTCACAAGTACGTGGAATGTTGCACTTACCACTGTTGAGTATTGATCCACCCGCGGAGGTCGATCTCAGTTGATTCTCGTCGACTGGCAGATCCGCGAGGCCATCGCCTCAGGTCACATCGGCGTAAAGCCCTATGATCAGAAGTTCGTCCAGCCCAACTCCCTCGACATCCGCCTCGGGGATCACTTCGTCTGGTACGAAGTAGGTGAGGAGGTCATCGACCCGTTTGATCAGAAGAGCATCACAAAGAGGGTCGGGGAGATCCACACGGACTCCTTTGTCATCGACCCGGGCCGTTTCATCCTCGCAGAGACCCTCGAGGAGATCACCCTCCCCGACGATATCGTCGCCTCCATCGAGGGGAAGTCATCGATCGCCCGCCTCGGGGTCGAGCTCCACCAGACGGGGGGCTGGATCGACGCGGGGTTCTCGGGGACCATCACACTCGAGATGTGCAACGTGAACCAGCGGCCGGTCCGGGTGTACGCCGCGATGCCCATCGGCCAGCTCGTTTTTTACACCACCGAGCACGCCGAGGAACCCTACAACGTGAAGAAGGGCGCGAAGTACCAGCACCAGCACCAGGCTACCCTCTCGCGGTACCACGAGAACACGAAGCAGTGAGGACTTCGTCCTCACCCTTCATGTTCCACGGGAACCCGAAGGGCTGTTGCCCTTCTCTCCTCCTGTTCCCCCCGGGAACAGTCGTAACCCGAAGGGCTGTTGCCCTTCTCTCCTCCTGTTCCCCCCGGGAACAGTCGTAACCCGAAGGGCTGTTGCCCTTCTCTCCTCCTGTTCCCCCCGGGAACAGTCGTAACCCGAAGGAGTGACTTGCTCCGCCGTCACCTTCAGGTTTCACGGAAACCCGAAGGAATAAAATGAGTGATTATATGCCCCGGCAGCGCGAACACTGATAGCATTCCAAGTTGAAAAAGGGAGCCAGAACATGCGCCTTCTCCTCATCCACTCCGATCACATCGATTACGAGGCAAAGAAACCCACCTCCATGGCAGAGCAGAGAGAGCTCCTCAAGGACTCCATGGACGAGGCCCTCGTCGCCTTTTGTGCTGTTGAAGCGGCCGACGAGGACGACATGGTGGACGTCGTGGCACGGGCGGTTGCAGATATCGCAAAGACCACTTCGCAGCTTGACGTGTCGAGGGTCATGGTCTACCCGTATGCCCACCTGGCAAGTGACCTCGCGACACCCGCCGCGGCGGTCGAGGCCCTCGAGGCACTCCGCGAGGGACTGGCCGGCCTCGGCCTCGAGGTGAAGAGGGCCCCTTTCGGGTGGTACAAGGCCTTCACCCTCACCTGCAAGGGCCATCCTCTCTCCGAGCTCTCCCGTTCCATCGTCCCCGGCGGCGAGAGGGAGGAGGCAGCCCCCGAGAAGAAGACGGTGGAGCACGAGTGGTTCGTGCTTACCCCCGACGGGAAGCGGAAGGACGTCCAGGAGTTCATGGACGAGTCCCCCTTCGGGTGCCTGGTGAAGAAGGAGCTCGGGGTCCCCGTGCCAGCGGGTGGCGAACCGCCCCACGTGGACCTGATGCGCTCCAAGGAGCTCGTCGATTACGAGCCGGCGAGCGACGTCGGGCACCTGCGGTGGATGCCGAAGGGGAAGCTCCTCCGTGACCTCATCGCCGACTATGTCCTCTCCCTGGTCCTCCCCTACGGCGCCATGCCCGTCGAAACGCCGGTGATGTACGACCTGGACAACAAGGCCATCTGCGAGCATGCCGCCAAGTTTGGCGAGCGTCAGTACAGGTTCAGGAGCGGCAACCGGTCGATGATGCTCCGGTTCGCCGCCTGCTTCGGCATGTTCTCCTTCATGAACGGGATGCACATCTCACCGAACACCCTCCCGATGAAGATGTACCAGCTCTCCACTTACTCTTTCCGGCACGAGCAGAAGGGGGAGGTCATCGGGCTGAAGCGCCTCCGTGCCTTCACCATGCCTGATATGCACACCCTCTGCACCGACATGGACGAGGCCCTCCGCTGCTTCGAAGAGCAGCTTGTCATGGGGCAGAAGAGCGGGACCGATCTCGCCGTGAGGTACTACTCGGCCTTCAGGTGTACCCGCGACTTCTACCAGGAGCACGAGGCCTGGGTGAAGAAGGTCGTCGGCATCATCGGCGAGCCCTGCCTCGTCGAGATCCTTTCCGAACGGGTCCACTACTGGGTGGCGAAGATCGACCTCGCGGCCATCGATGCGCAGGGGAGGCCCATCGAGAACCCGACGGTCCAGATCGACGTGGAGTCCTCCACCCGTTTCGGGATCAGGTACCACATGGACGGAAAAGAGATCCACCCGCCCATCCTCCATTGTTCGCCTACGGGGTCGGTGGAGCGGGTCATCTGCGCCATGCTCGAGACCCTGGCAGGGGAGGAGGTCCCCCAGTTCCCGACCTGGCTCTCGGCGACCCAGGTCCGGGTCATCCCCGTCGCGGATCGCCACCAGGAGCCGGCAAAAGCCCTCTGCGCACGGCTGAACGAGCAGGGGATCAGGGCCGACATCGACGACCGCGAGGAGAGCATGAACAAGAAGGTCAGGGCTGCCGGGATGGAATGGGTGCCCTATATCATCGTTATCGGGGACCAGGAGATCACGAGCGGGGATCTCACCGTCACCATCCGGCGGCTCTCGACCCCCGAGAAGCTCCATCGCGAGAAGATGAAGGAAGCAGCCCTCGTCGCCGCGGTCAGGGAAGAGACGGCCGGGAAACCCTTCAGGCCCATGTACACGTCCCGTCTCCTCTCGGTGAGACCAAGGTTCGTCTGAAAACCCCGCGGGCAACCTGGAAGAACCGTGAGGGAATCCAGGTTATGCCAGCCAGGAAAACTGCCAGGTCTAGTAGCTGATCTCTCTCTTTCCCTGGAGGGCGAGGATCACCCTTCCCAAACCCGGGATGGAGCAGACGAACGGAGAGACTTCTGATGACGATGAAAAGCGCGGCTTTCCTTGCCCGGTCGGAGAGGGAGAGGGGCCGGATAAGTGCCCACCCGCTCCCTGCGATACCGGCGAGGAGGGAGGGCCTGTATCCCTGCATCTGCCTTCCCCTGGTGCACATCGCGTAGAGGCAATCCCTGACAAACCGGGTAAGAGCGATATTGAGATCGGGGGAGAACCTGTCCCGCTCGTCTCCCAGCTCCCCGATGACCCGGGCAAAGATCGCCGCCGTGTCCTGGTACCCCTGCGGGCTCTCGAAGAGGAGCCGGTAGGACTCGGTATGGGTCCCCTGCCGGTAGGTGACGGAGGTCCCTCCAGCCCGTGCGATGGCATACTTCTTCGAGAGCTTCAGCCACTGGTAGAGATCAGACGAGTAGGGATAATCGGGCGAGAAAGGCCCGATGTCGGCATATACCTCCTTCACCACCATAACCGACGGGCAGGCGACGAGGCCCCTGTCACGGAGGATAGCCCTGAACCCTTCGGGGGGGTGGTAGATACGGTCCTCATCCGCCGCAGCCGCAGGGGCCTGGATTCTCTCCGCACCTTCGATGAGGGCCCGCGTGAAGGTCATCGCAACCTCGGGATGTGCAAGGAAGAGGTCCACGCAGGTCCTGGTGAACCCGGGCGGTATCGTGTCATCGGAGTGGAGGATATGGACGAGAGAGCCTTTCGCAAGCTCGATGCAGCGGTTGAAGTTGCCGAAGAGCCCCAGGTTCTGTTCATTCCGCACGAATCTGAGCCGGGGATCCCTGAAGGAGGCGACCACATCAGCCGTCCCGTCGGTGGAAGCGTTGTCGACCACGACTACCTCGATAAAGGGGTAGGTCTGCGACAGGGCGCTCCGGATCGTATCCCCCACCATACCCAGCCCGGTTATACGTCGGGATACAGATCGAGACGAGGGGGAGTTTTCCCTCTTTCACCTGGTTCATCCTTTGTCGACCTGGGCCCGTGAAGGATGGTCCTTAAACCACGCGATGGTTCGCTGCAACCCTTCCTCAAGGCTCGTCCCCGGCTCCCACCCGAGGACAGAGTGGATCTTTCCCGGGGAACCGGAGTTGTACCACACCTCGGTTGTCCTGTGGGCTTGAGCTCCCCAGAGGAGGTTTCCCTTCGAACCCAGCATCTCATGAATGCGGGTGACCAGGTCCCGGACGGAGATGGGATCACCGGTTCCTATGTTCAATGTCCCTGCTGAAACCGTATTCCCGGGCTTCCTGAGTGCCGCAAGGACCGCCCCCACAACATCGCCCACGTACACGAAGTCCCACCTCTGTGCCCCTGTGGTGAGCTTGACATCCCGGCCGGGCAAGGAGGCTCCGGATCACGTAGGGGATGAGCCGCCGGTCGTTGTCGGCGGGACCGTACGGCGGGAAGAGGCGGAGGCTTGCGGCAGGCACCCCGAGGCGATCGTTGTAGAATCTGCACGCGTCCTCGGCCTGGAGCTTGGTCAGGGCATAGAGGTTCTGGGGTGAAACAGGATCCATTTCTTCAAGGGGGGAATTCCTCTCGCGGTACACCGCGCAGGTGCTCATATTCAGGAAGAGGGAGATCCCACGGTTCCGCGAGGCCTCGAGGAGGGCAATGGTCCCCTTCACGTTCGTGTCCATCATCACCCCCACCTCCTCCGGGCGGTGCTCGACCGCGTAGTAGGTTGCGAGGTGGATAATCGCATCGGGCCGGGCTTCTTCAACCACTCTCTGGACCGATGCAGGATCACGGAGATCAGCAGAATGGGAAGAGATAACCCCTGCGAGGTCCTGGATCCGGGAGAGATCCGAGGTCGGACGCGAAAGGATCCCGACCTCGTAACCCTGCCCGAGGAGGGCCCGTGCTAAGGTGGGAACCGATGAAGCCGTGGGCGCCGGTGACGAGTACCCGCCGTATCCCCGCCATGAGAGTCCCGGCCTCACCCGTACTTCCGGTCCCAGGTGTACCCGATCTCCGGATCGAAGGGATCGAGACGCTCTATCTCGGCAGGGTCATGGGGCTGGGAGGCACAGTTCGCGACGATCGCACGCTCGTTCCCGATCGCGACAAAACCGTTCACCACGCCGGGAGGGACCTTCACGAGGACGTAATTGTCCTCTCCCAGGAAGATCTCCATGGTCTCCCCGAGGGTTGGCGAACCTTTCCGCCCGTCCCAGAGGACGAGCTTGATGTTCCCCGAGACGACGGCATAGTTGATCTCCATCTTCTTATGCCGGTGCCAGGCCTTGATGGCCCCGGGGAAGATCACCGAGAAGTAGATCTCCCCGAACTCCCTGAAGTGGGGGTCGGTCCGCCTCAGCATGTGCCGTACCATCCCCCGCTCATCGAGGATGGTCCTGAGGGAAATGACCTGTACGCCCTGTATCATCCGAAAACCTCCCTGTACCAGGGTATCGTGAGATCGAGGCCGTCGTCGAAGGGTGAAGGCGGGCCTCCATTTCAGGACCTTCTTGGCCTTATCGATGGCAAGGTACTGGTCCTGGATCTCGTGCCTGCTCTCGTCCAGGATCACCGGTTTGCAGGTTCATACTCCATCTTCTTCGTGATCCTCTTCACCACCTCGAGGACGGTCGCCTTCTCGCCGCTTGAGAAGTTGAATGCCTGCCCCCGTACCTGCTTGTCCCCGGCCATCTCAGCGAGGGCGAGGTAGGCCTCAACCGCGTCCCCGACGAAGAAATATTCCCTGACCGGGGTCCCGTCGGACCGGATCCCGGGCCTCTTCCCTGCAAGGAGGCTCCGGATGGTCCCTGGTATGACCCGGTTGAAGTTCAGGTCTCCCGGCCCGTAGATATTCCCCATCCGTGCAACGGCGATGGGGAGATCGTACGTAGCCGCATAGGAGCGGGCAAGGAGGTCTGCGCAGGACTTGGAGACCTCGTAGGGGTGGGTGCCCGCAAGAGGCTGGTCCTCGGTGTAGGGGAGGTTCCTCGAGGCCCCATAGGCCTTGTCAGAGGAGGCGACGCAGATACCCCTGAGGTGCGGGGCATACCCGCTCACGACCCTTGCGGCCTCGAGGAGGTTCCAGGTTCCCTGGATGTTCGCCCTGAAGGTGCCAACCGGCGAGGCGTTCCCGATGGAGACGATGGTCTGGGCCCCGAGGTGGAAGATGTACCTCGATCTGGTACTCGGCGATGGCCCTTTCCAGGGAGCTGGTAGTCCTCGAGCTCTCCCCGGACGAGGTTCACGCCGGACTCTCCCGAGAGCCAGGTCCCGAGGACCCTCGTCCCCGGCACCCAGTCGCGTACGAGGGCGGTGACCTCGGCCCCGAGGCCCGCAAGCCGGTTGACGAGGTTCGTCCCCACGACGCCCGTCCCCCCTGTCACGAAGACTTTTTTCCCGTTCCAGGCCTTCAGTCGTTCCAGATCTTCCATGCCGGATCCTCCTTCCACATCCTGTTCAGGTCCTCGTAGTCCTTGTACGTGTCCATGGGATGCCAGAACCCCTCGTGGACATAGTAGCCGAGTTTCCCGTCCTCGGCGACTTCCTGGAGGGTCTCCTCGAACATGACATCTTCGCCGGGCCGGAGGTAAGAGAAGATACCCTCCTCGACGACCATGAACCCGACGTTGATGAACTCGTCCATGAGGGGCTTCTCTCGGAAGGTCTCCACGAGGTCGCCGTCCATCTTCACGATCCCGTACTTCGAGTAGGGTCGGGTGATCGTAATGGTCGCGACGACGTCGTGATTCTTCTTCAGGGCCCTGTGCCGTGCGGCGAGGGCGCTGAGATCGATATCGGCTACCCCGTCCCCGTACGTAACCATGAAGGGCCGGGTCCTGATATGGTCGCGGCAGAGGAGGAGCCTCTTCGCGGTCTTCGACTCGATGCCCGTCTGGGCGAAGGTGATCTCCCAGTCCTCGGGTGCCTTCGGGGGCTTCGGGTGGCCGAGATTCACCGTAAAGTCTCTCGCGAGGGGATGGCGGTTGAGGAAGTAGTCGGAGATCATCTCCCCTCTGTACCCGAGGGCCAGCACGAACCGGTTGAGGTCATGGTGGCCGTAGATCTTCATGATATGCCAGAGGATGGGGTACTCCCCCAGCTCGATGAGGGGCTTGGGCATCTCCCGGGTCTTCTCCGAGAGGCGTGTTCCCCTCCCCCCGCAGAAGATCACCACGTCGTACCGGGGATGCGTCGGTGCCATTGAAGAATCATTGGTTTCCTTCATATAAAAAAGGTAGTTCCCCCAATTCCCGAATCGGGTGATATTTGGCTTCTTTTGGCCGGGCAGGACGGGGTCTGTGATGGACGTATTCCTGCAGCTGTCGACCATATAGAAAACCTTAATCCAGTCGGGGCGAGAGTTTTTATACCGATGCCTGCCCGTTTTTTGGACCGTTTCCTCAAGGTGAAACCCCATATCGTGGAGACCCCCCACCCCCCGTCCATCGCCCACGGCGCAGGCATGAACATCCCCGAGTACCGGATCAAGCCCTACTTCCTCTGCGCATCGGTGGAGATGGGGAACACCACGACGAAGTGCATCCTCACGGGGACGGACCTCGAGACGGGCTTTGCGTACCTGATCAACAAGACGGTCCGGATGAGCAGGGACATCCGCCCGCCCGAAGCCCGGGGAGGAGATCTTCGGCGAGACCATCGACGGGACCCAGATCACCCGCCAGTCGGTGACCGAGCTCGTCCGGGACATCCTCATCGAGTGCCACCGCGAGGTCCACCTGGACATCAACTGCGACCTCGACTTCGTGGTCCGGTCCACGGGCGTGGTGGCCGAGATGGAGTCTCCCGACCAGGTCGGGGAGTTCGTCATCGCGCTCGCGAACGGCTGCCTCATCGCCGGCGTCCCGCCCCGGAAGATGACGCCGCCGATGTCGAAGGAGAACCTCTCCCCGAAGCTCAGGCCCTTCAGCTTCGCGGACAAGGTGGTCTTTGTCGGAGCGGTCGCCGGGGTGCTGCCGCCCCTCGGTTCGACGGGGGTGGAGATGGTCGCGAACGAGATGGAGGGGGAGCTCGCCATGGCCGGGATCAAGGAAGGGGCCAAGTGGACGCCGGTGGACTTCAGGAACCCCTGCATCACCGTCGATTTCGGGACGACCCTCGACGGGAGGATCACGAGCGACGTCCCGCCCGAGGCCGAGAACCCCTTTGCAAAGACAATCGGGAACTTCTGCGGCCTCGCGGGGGCCGTCCCGGACGCCATCGTCCGGGGGAGCGGCCTCGTCGACCCGAGGACCGGCTGCGCCCTGGACGTCTTCGGGGAGGCCTCCTCGACAGGGATATTCCGGGCCAGGGAGTCTTCCCTCGTCGACGATTACGTGGAGAGGTGCCGGAAGCACATCGATATCCGGATGGTTCCCCCGGAACGGACCCGGTTCGGGCGGGTGCCGGTCTATGCCGAGGTCGCCGCGAAGTCCGGCGTCGCCCTCATCGGGTGCGACTGCGGGGAGAACGGGGACGGCATCCCGAAGCTCGCCGAGATCGGGGCCGAGATCTACAAGAACCACGGGATCGCAACAGTGAACCTGGTGGTGGACAAGGTCTGCGCAGACATGGCCCTGCGGCTCATCGACGTTGCGGTGCACGAGAACCTGGTCCCCCCCAACTCGTCCATCGGGTTCACGGGCCGCGCCGCCATCTCGGGGAACAAGCCTTCCCTGATCCTGGAAGGGATCACGGCGATGGGGATCTACGACGACCCCAACGACCACCTGGTCTTCGTGGACGACGGACTCGGCAGGGGAGCGGCCCTCATGGGCCGGTGCATGTGCTCCCTGGGGAAGCCCAGGAACCCGCTCGGCGGCGTCCGCGGGGGCGGGTGCATCATGAAGAGAAGGATGAAGATAGGGAAATGAGAGAGAGGGTGTGAGCCATGGCAGAAGAGGAACTGTTCGACGTGATCATCCCGCCCGGGGTGCCGAAGACCATCATCATCGATATCATGAAGAAGTTCGATGTCCAGATCGTGGAGCGGAAGATGCCCTTCTTCTTCGCGAACATGGACGGGACCGAGCGGGAGATCCTCGCCTTCCGGGGGAAGCGCGGGGTCGTGGAAGAGGTGGAGAAGTACCTGAAATCGGAGCTCCAGAAGTTCATCGATACAGGGGGATTCACGCCCCGCCCGGAGAAGGGCCCGGAGAAGGAGACCGGGAACGCGACAGAGAAATAGATGCCCTAACCGAGGAGGGAGGCGAGGAGGGCCTTCTCGGTATGGAGCCGGTTCTCGGCCTGGTCCCAGACGATACTCTGGGGACCTTCCATGACATCGTCGGTGATCTCCTCCCCGCGGTGCGCGGGGAGGCAGTGGAGCACCACCGCATCGGGGGATGCGAGGGAGAGGAGTCCGCTGTCGATGGTATATCCCCGGAATGCAGCCCGTCGCGCCTCCATCTCGGCCTCCTCACCCATGGATACCCAGACATCGGTATAGAGCGCATGGGCATCACGGGCTGCCCGCTGAGGATCGGCGGTCGAGCTGGATCTTCGCCCCCGCGGCACGGGCAGCCTCGACGATCCCCTGGTCCGGCCGGTAGTGTGCCGGCGATGCCACGGAGAGGTCGATCCCTGCCATGGCCGCCGCGAGGATGAGGGAGTTGCAGACGTTGTTCCCGTCCCCGATCCAGCCCACCCTGAGGCCTTCGGTATGCCCGAAGTGCTCCCTGAGGGTGAGGAGATCCCCGATGATCTGGCACGGGTGCTCCCGGTCTGAGAGGCCGTTGATCACGGGAACCGTGGAGTGCCTGGCGAACTCTTCGATTGTCTTATGGGCGAATGCCCGGATCATGACCCCGGCAACGTACCGGGACATCACCCGGGCCATATCCCGGATCTCCTCGCCCCGGCCGAGCTGGAGGTCTTTCGGGTTCAGGAAGATGGCATGCCCGCCCAGCTCCTCCATCCCGACCTCGAAGGAGACCCGGGTCCTCGTCGAGGCCTTCTCGAAGACCATGGCAAGGCATTTTCCCGCGAGGATCTCCCGACCACCCTTTACACCCCTCTCCCGTTTCATCAGGGCTGCGCTATCGAGGAGAGAGATGAGGTCATGGGCGTCCAGATCCCGGATAGAAATGAAGTCTCTTCTCATCGTATCGCCTCCATGTGGGCCGATCGCCGTGCGAGGAGTTCCACGGGTCCCGATATCCCGCCGGTGGTAGACCCTGCCCTTCACGGAAGAGGCAGCACCCTCTGCCATCCCCTCCGCCTCCTCCAGCGTGTCGGCGATGCCGACGAAGGCGAGGGTGCGGGAGGTCTGGGTCGCGAGCGACCCGTCCTTCTCCTCGACGTTCGCGTAATAGAGCCGCGCCCCGCCGGTCTTCCCGACCGATAGGGATTCCCCGCTCCTGGGCGCCTCCGGGTACCCCTCGGGGACCACGTACTTGCACACCGTTGCCTTCTTTGCGAACCCGACCTTCGAGGCCGAGAGGGTGCCCTCGACGATGCTGCAGACCACGTCCGCGAGGCTCGTCGTCATGATGGGGAGGATATTCATCGCCTCGGGGTCCCCGAACCGGGCGTTAAACTCCACAACCCGCGGGCCCTCCCTCGTGTTCATGAACTGGCCGTAGAGGATACCCCGGAAGGGGAACCCGTCCCGGGCGAGGGCCCGGACCGCATCCTCCATGATCTGGATGGCCTTCAGGTAGTCCTCCTCCGGGACGAAGGGCAGGCGGTGATCGGGCATGGAGTAGGAGCCCATGCCCCCCGTGTTCGGCCCCTCGTCCCCCTCGAAGGCCCGCTTGTGGTCCTGGACGAGGGGGGCGGGGACGAGGCGGGACCCGTCGACGAACGCCTGGAGGGTGAACTCCTCACCGATGAGCCGTTCCTCGAGCACGACGTTCCCCGCAAGGGATTTCACGTACGCGATCGCCCCCTGGCGGTCGACCTGCTCCCCCATGACCCGGACCCCTTTCCCGCCCGTGAGGCCGATGGGTTTCACCGCGAGGTCCCCGTCATGGCCTTCGATGAAGGCTATGGCTTCGCCGGTATCATGGAAGACCCGGTATCTCGGGCACCCGGCGATCCCGTGGGCTGCCATCATGTCCCGGCAGAAGGCCTTGTCCGTCTCCAGGCGGGCTGCAGCCCGGGTCGGGCCTGCGGACGGTATCCCCGACTCCTCCAGGAGGTCAACGATCCCCGTCTCCAGGGGTGCTTCGGGGCCGACGATGGCATAGTCCACCCCTTCCTTCACTGCATAGTCCCTGGCCTTCTTCGCGTCGGTCTCCTTGCCGATGAGGATGCCCTTTGCGAGGCCTGCGATACCCGGGTTCTTCCTTGCCATGAACGCATAGAGGGAGACGTCGCCGTCCCTCGTGATCGCCTCTGCCATGGCATGCTCCCTGCCCCCGCTTCCGACCAGGAGGATCTTCATCACCATCGTATCATCCCTGCCTTTTAAAAGGTTAGTCCTCGCCCAGGAGCTCTTTCAGCGTGACGAGCGGGATGAGGTTCACTCCCTCGGCTGCAAGGGATCCTTTTGCCCCCTCCTCCCTGTCCACGACCGTGATCACGGTGTCCACCAACGCTCCGGCCCCCCTGAGCATCCTGACCGCCGAGAGGACCGATCCCCCCGAGGTGGTGACGTCCTCGACGAGAAGGATGGAGAGCCCCGCCACCTCGCCGATGATCTTCCCACCGGTCCCGTGCCCCTTCTCCTCGCGTCTCACGATGGCGTACGGCTTTCCCGCAGCGAGGGAGACCGCGACCGCGATGGGGACCCCACCCACGGCGACCCCGGCCACCCCTCGAAGCTGCACCGTCCGGCGATCTCGAGGGCGACCGCCGAGAGGACCCCGGGATCGGTCAGGGCCGACTTGATGTCCACGTAGACGCTCGACCGGATGCCGGAGGCGAGGAGGAAGTCCCCGCGCCGGACGGCCCCGTGCACGGCGAGGAGGCTCGCGAGGAGGTTCACCATGGGACCCGCTTCACCCCCAGGCGGTAACCGGCGATATTCGTGACCCGGTGGAGGACAGGGGTGAGGACAAGGATCCAGATGAGGACGGGGAGGGTGATGTTCTGGAGGAGCCACCACGGCGCGACGAGGGCCGTGAGGAGGAAAGCCCCCGCGACCAGGTCGTACTGGTCGGCGACCGGCCACGGGTCTCCCTGGCCCTTCCCGATCCTGCGCTTGACGAAACTCTTCACAAGGTCACCGAGGAGTGCCCCGACGGCGAAGGTGGTGACGGTGAGGATGGTATGGACGGGGAGGAAGTACCAGCTGAGGGTCCAGCCGGCGAGCGTCTGCACCCAGAGCTCGACCCCGCCGACAGCGACCCCTGCGAGGACCCCGAGGATAAAGCCCCTGACGGTCTTCCCCTCGCCAAAGAGCCTGCGCCCGTCGCTCCAGGTCGCGCCCCCGTCGATGGGACGCCCGCCGCCGAAGATGACCGCGGCCGGGTTCGGCACATAGGCCGGGAGCATGATCCAGAGCGCGGAAACGAGGGCGAAGAACCAGGAGTCGATATTAAGTATCTCGGCCAACAGTTTAGTATAGAGCGTCGCAAAAAAGATTAAGGTATCGAAAGCGAGTATCTCGAAAGGCGGCCGCAAACCGGAGCGCCACAACCGGGCGTCGCAAAAAAGATGAAGGTGTCGAAAACGAACAATCCGGACGCCACCGGTTTCAGCATGCGGCGCACCAAAAAAGATTAAGGTATCGGAAAAGACAATACTTCGGGGTTCTCTGGAGCTCTCTCTCTATGCTTCTCAAGACTACACGGACACTCTGCCCCGTCTGCGGGAAGACCATCCCCGCCGAGATCGTCGAAGAGGACGGGAAGGTCTTCTTCGAGCGGACCTGCGCCGAGGACGGGAATTTCCGGGACCTCTACTGGTCCGATGCCGCCCTCTACAAGCGGTTCGACGAGTTCGAGGCCATCGGGACGGGGCTCGAGAACCCCCTGCAGGTCGCCCCGGCGGACGGGTGCCCCCGGTACTGCGGCGTCTGCACGAACCACCGGTCGGGGACGCTCCTTGCAAATATCGACCTCACGAACCGGTGCAACCTGAACTGCGACTTCTGCTTCGTCAATGCCCGGGCCTGCGGGTACGTCTATGAACCAAGCTTCGACCAGATCGTCGGGATGCTCACCCTCCTCCGGAGCGAGAAGCCCGTCCCCACCCCCGCTGTCCAGTTCTCCGGCGGCGAACCCACCCTCCGCGAGGATCTCATCGATATCATCAGGAAGGCGAAGGAACTCGGGTTCAAGCAGGTCCAGATCGCGACGAACGGCGTGAAGATAGCGAAGGATCCGGGCTATGCCAAGGCCCTCAAGGAGGCCGGGCTCTCCACCGTGTACCTGCACTTCGACGGTGTGACCAGGGAGACCGACCCCCAGATCGAGAGGCACAGGAAGGCGGTGAAGGTGCTCGACTCGGTCCACCTGGGGGTGGTCCTCGTCCCCACCGTCATCAAGGGGAGGAACGATCACGAGGTCGGGGATATCATCCGGTTTGCCGCCGACCATATCTCGGTCGTGCGGGGGGTGAACTTCCAGCCGGTCGCCTTCACGGGCGCAGCGAGCGACGATGATGTCAGGAACGCCCGGATCACCATCCCCGAGCTCCTGGAGCGGATCGAGTCGCAGACGACGGGCGTGATCCGGAAGGACGACTTCTACCCGGTCCCCTGTGTCGTCCCCGTTTCAGACCTCGTCGAGGCCTACACGGGAAAGCCCCAGATCCGGTTCACCGCCCACCAGCACTGCGGGGCCGCGACCTATGTCTTTGTCACCGAGAACGGGATGGTGCCCATCAACCGGATGGTGGACGTCGACAAGTTCTTCGCGGCCGTGAAGAAGATGACCGAGAACCTGAAGAAGGGGGGGCAGATCAACAAGTACCTGACCCTCCTCGAAGGGGTGAACGCCCTCCGCACCTCGGTGAAGAAGGGGGACAATGCGGGATCCCCCAAGATCTGGAAGGTCCTTGCTGGCGCCCTCCTCTTCCAGAACTTCGACGCGCTTCGGGATTTTCACTGGAACTCCCTCTTCATCGGGACCATGCACTTCATGGACCGGTACAACTACGACCTCTCCCGGGTCCAGCGGTGCTGCATCCATTACGCGACACCCGACGGGAAGATCATCCCCTTCTGCACCTATAACAGCGGCCCCGTGTACAGGGACCAGGTCTGGAAGAAGCACTCGAGGCCGCTCAGAAAAGAGGATTGACCTTCAGGGGAAGGGCAGATCGACCCACTTTTTTCCCCTCATCGCGAGCCCTGCTATCGCGAGGTCCTGGATGGCGAGGCCCGTCGAGTCAAACACCGTAACCTCGTCCGGCTTCTTCCTCCCCTTCACCCCGACGACCACCTCCCCGAGGGTGCCGGCGATGTCGTGAGCATGGAAGAGCCCCTTGGTGATGGGGACGTTGATCTCCCCCGAGTGGATCGCCTGGGGCCGGTCGTCCACGAAGACCTTCGCCCTCTTCAGGATCAGCGGGTCGAGCTCCTCCTTTCCGGGGGCGTCCGCCCCGATCGCGTTGATGTGAGTCCCGTCGTGGATCCACTCGTGCATCACGAGGGGTTTCCTCGACGGCGTCGTCGTGACAATCACGTCCGCGTCGCAGGCCTTCTCGATGGTGGTTGCGGTGCAGGCGAAGGCCCTGAACCGGTCGGCGAAGGCGAGGGCGTTCTTCTCCTCGCGGGACCAGACTTTTATCCCGGTTATCGCGAGCTCCTTTGAGATCGCCTCCACCTGGGACTCGGCCTGCTTCCCGCTCCCGATGACCCCGAGGACCACCTCCTTCTTCGGGGAGAGGTACTTCGCGGCGATGGCCCCGGCCGCACCCGTCCGCATGTCGGTGAGCCGGGTCGCGTTGATGATGGCCTTCGGGATCCCCGTATCGACATCGAGGATGACCGTGAGGGCCATGACCGTGGGGAGCCCGGCCGCGCGGTTGTCGGGGTGGACGTTCACAACCTTGACTCCGGCGATATTGAGGGCAGGGACATAGGCCGGGCATGGTCCTGAAGTCCCCGTGATCGAAGGTGATGTACACCTTCGGGGGCATCTGGACATGCCCCCTCGCATGCTCCCGGAAGACCGCCTCAACAACCTGGTTGACCTCGCGGTAGTCGAGACCCTCTTCGCTGTCATGATAGTAGCGCATAGCCGTATCCTCCAACCTGGGAAAAGATACTTTGGAGAGGGAGGGTTCATCAGAACCCGACCTAAGAAAAAATGATGAAAACCGTTTACTTCAGGTTCTCGATCTCCTTGAGCGTCTTCTCGGCGAGCTCCCGCATCCTCGCCGAGATCCTGCCCGAGGCACCGAACTCCACGTCCCTCATCGCGTTCGCGAGCTCCGTCCCGAGGATGAAGATGGCGTACTTGTGCTCCATCTTCGAGCGGTGGACCTGGGTGGGGTCGATCTTGAGGGCATAATACTGGGAGAACTTGAGCTCCGGGTTGATCTTCTCGAAGAAATCCTTGATCTCGACCATCATCTGGTGAAGGGAGATGAGCTCTTCTTTGTGCATGGGGGACAGCCTCGCAGAAATGAGTGGGATGTATTGATACATGATAGGCGGGTCAGAAATATGAACCCTTGCCCCGCCCCGGACCGACCCCGCTTTGCCCACGTGAATAACAGGGAGAATCAATCGGCTTTGCCCGGCTGTCCGTGGTACCCACCGGTCTTCTTCAGGTCTTCTCCACGAGTGCGATAAAAAAGGATGGATCAGGATATCTGGGCAAATTTAAGGAGTTTTAAGGGTAAAGGACGCTTTATGATACCCTTATAGTCCCGTGCGAGGATGAACTCGATCCCCTTCTGGGCGATCTGGTCGAGGAGCCTCTGGTCCACGACCTGGTCCGCGACAATCCCCGTCACATCTCCCTTCACGGCCGAGAGCCCCCTCTCCACATCCCCCGCCCGGACCTCGGCGAGGACCGAGAAGTCGGGCGATATGAACCGGGCCAGGCCCTGGCCGGCGACCTCGTCCACATGGTCCCTCAGGCTGTAGCCGCTTCTTCCCGGGGCCTCCCGTTTCCTGGACGGTCCCTCCCGCTCGCGCACGGGCTGTGCGGGTTCCGGGGCCGGCTGCTTCGGGGGCCTCCCCTCGGGGGACTTCTCGGCGAGCTGCTCCCGGACAAACTCGACGGGCACCTTGTTCCGGAGCGACTTTGTCACCTCCTTCCTGGAGAGATCCTCGACCAATCTCCCTCGCGGGGCGAAGGCCGCGTAGTCGATGTCCGCGACCTGGAGGAGCTCCCGGAGGATGAGCTCGCCGCCCCGGTCGCCGTCCAGGAACGAGGTCGCGGTCTTCGTCTGGCAGAGGTCCACGATGGTGGCGGGGACCTTGGTCCCCTCGACGGCCACGGCGTTCTTGATGCCGTACTTGAGCAGCTGGATGACATCGGCGCGCCCCTCGACGATAATGATGGCGTCGGAGTCGAGGACGTTCGGGCCGGCCGGGATCCGGTCGGGCCCGATCTCGCTCACCTTCTCGACCCGGAGGGACTCCCGGACATCGTCGAGGAGAATGGTGCTGTCTATCGACCCTTCGTCGAACCGGTCGATGAGCAGCTCCTTTGCCCGGTCTACGATCAGCTTCCGCTTCGTGACCCGGATGTCCTCGATCTTCTCCACCGAGACGTGGGCGACGCACGGGCCGACGCGGTCGATGGTCTCAAGGGATGCCGCGAGGATGGCGGTCTCTGCGCGGTCGAGGGACGAGGCTATGAGGATCTCTCCTTTCGTCTCGCCCTTCTTGCTCGCGATCTGGACATCGATCCGTCCGACGCGACCGGTCCTCTGGAGATCACGCAGATCCAGGTCTTCGCCGAGTAATCCTTCAGTCTGGCCGAAGATGGCCCCGACTACATCAGATTTCTCGACCACCCCCTCCGCGTGAAGGTTGATACGAATGAGATACTTGGTAGTGTCAGATGAGTACACGTTAAACCACCCTTCCGCTCAGGGAAGGTTCCCCCATGTGTCATGCAGGATGAACGAGGCGTGAACATAGGTATAATATTATATATTTTTTGGAATTATTTAAAGCAGATCCATGGGCCGGGCAGGTGATGGATCCGTATCCCTCTATCTGAATGGCCTGGTCAGAGAAGCGGCCCCAGCCTCTCGAGTACTTCCCGCCTTGTGATCCCTTCTATCCTCACCCGCTTCCGGGATTGCGTGGCCCCCGAGATGACCTGCACCGAAGCTGACGGGACCGCGAGTATGCGACCCAGGGACTCGATGATCTCCCGGTTCGCCCTCCCGTGAACAGGCGGGGACTTCACCGAGCAGCGGAGGCTCTTCCTCCAGGGGTCATACCCGGATAGAAACTCCTCCCTGCCGCTCGAAGGCGATACTTCTATGGCAAGGGTCACGCCGGACCCGCTCTCTGTTATGGCATCACCAAAAGAGGTCATGGGGGTTCCAGGGTCGCCCGAAAAGGAAGATGTCGCCCGGCATTAACAAACATGGATCACAAGCGGCTTTCTGCCCCTCTTCACCCGTTTAACGCCTCATGCCGGGCGGTGCCTGTCGCGCGCCCGGGTTGTCCCGTGGATCACAGGAGGCATATACCAATCCCTCTCCCGGGGACCTATGGGCGCGGCATATCGGCACGATACGGTGTTCGACCTCAGGGGATATAACCCCTCCCCGGGAACCACCGGTTCTCTCCCCTTGTGAAATCGCCGCTCCTGAATACGATACCTCCACCGAGGATCACGGTCCCGGGGAACACGGCCTCCTTTCCCTCGAAGGGCGTCCACCCGCACCTGCTGTGGAGGTTTTCGGCACGTATAGTGGTTACCTCCGGTGGAAACAGGGCGAAGTCTGCACGGGCTCCCGGTGAGAACCCCGGGGAGGGGATACCCAGCACGGAACATGGATTCACGGACGTCTTCGCGATGAGGGATCCGAGGGTGATCTCTCCCGCAAGGACCTTCGGGAGGAGGAGGGGGATCATGGTCTCGACCCCCGGCATGCCTGCCGGCGCGGTGGAGAAATCGCCCGACTTCTCCCCGATGGTATGAGGGGCATGGTCAGATGCGAGGACGGTGATCCTGTCCCAGGAGGCAAAGAGCCTTGCGCGGGTGGCAGCCCCGCGGAGAGGGGGGTTCACCTTTCCCCTCGGATCGTCTGCCCGGAAATCCTCCTGCGAGAGGAGGAGGTGGTGGGGAGTGGCCTCCGAGGAGCACGGGGCCGTGGCAGAAACGGCATCTGCTGTCGAGAGGTGGCAGAAGTGGAGGGGCATTCCTGCAGGTGCCAAACCCTTTACCTCCTCCACCGCCCTGACCTCGCCTTCATACGACCGGTTCGCGCTGTATGATGCGAGGTCAGGGGAGCGGGTCTCGCGGGCCTGCTCGGCGTGGATGGTGGCAAGACCCCCGAGGGCAGAGATCTCCCCGAGAAGGCCCCTCAGCCCGACTGGGGAGACCCCGCTCGCCCCCGTCGAAGGGGCGAGGAAGATCTCGCCGAATGCCATCGCCCCCGACCTCCAGAGGTCATGGAGAGGGGCTCCCGGAACGGCTCCGGCATTCACCGCGAAATGGCACAGGGAGTCTTTCTCCGCTTCTTTTACCCGTGCCCGGAAGGCTTCCGGCGTGGTGAGAGGGGGGTCGGTATTCGGCTGGTCGACGATGAGAGTGACCCCGCCGGCAAGGGCAGCGCGGCTCCCTGTCCCCCAGTCCTCCTTGCGGGACTCCCGGGAACCACCCCGCATGTGGACATGCATGTCCACCCCGCCCGGGAGGACGATGAGGCCTGTACAATCGATGGTCTCGGCGGCCCTCCCGCCCGCCCCGGCATGAACGACCAGACCACGGGAGACAGAAATGTCGACGGTACGCCCCTCAGGAAGCCGGACGTTCGAAAGTACCAGGTCTAGCATACCCTCGGCACCGGGTCGCCCAGGGGTGGCTCGATGAACCGCTCGCCACCAATCCTGGTCCTCATGATAACCCGGTCTCCTTCAACCACCTCGCCCACGATGGCGGCCTCCTTCCCGTATGGATGGGTGCGGAGGGCTGCGAGGACCGCTTCGGCATCGCCGGGTGCCACTGCCATGACAATCTTCCCCTCGTTCGCCACCTCCAGGGGATCGATCCCGAGCATCTCGGATGCGCTCCGGACCGACCTCCTGACAGGGAGAGCGTCCTCCTCGACGATGACCCCGGTCCGGCTCTTCCTCGCCATGTCGTTGATGGCATGGGCGAACCCTCCCCGGGTGGGGTCCTTCATGGCATGGACGTCCCCGGCCGCAAGGGCAAGCTCCACGAGCCCCCAGACCGGGGCAACGTCCGAGCGGATTTGCTCCCCCAGCTCGAACCCCTCCCTGTGGGTCAGGACGGCGAGCCCATGGTCGCCGAGAGTGCCCGTGACGATGATCCGGTCGCCGGGCCGGAAGCCATTGTCCCGGACGACCTTCTCGGCGATCCCGATCCCCGCGGTGTTGATGGCGATCTTATCGAGGGCACCGCGTTCAACGACCTTGGTATCCCCCGTGACAAGGTGGGCGCCCGATTCGGTGAGGGCCTCGTCCATCGACCTCACGATCCGTTCCAGGTCGATGATATCGAAGCCCTCCTCGATGATCATCCCGCAGGAGAGGGCAAGGGGCCGGCCGCCCATGACCGCGAGGTCGTTCACCGTGCCGCAGACGGCTATCCGCCCGATGTCCCCGCCCGGGAAGAAGATCGGCCTGACGACGTGGGAGTCGGTGGTGAAGACGACGTTCTTGTCCCCGATGGGGATCACCGCCCCGTCGTCAAGTGACTCGAGGCCGATCCCGCCCGCGTTCCGGTTCTTCACGTTCGTGAGGGTCCTCAGGAGCTCCCCCATCGTCTCCCCGCCGGCCCCGTGGGCGAGGTTCACCTTCATGCCCCGTCCACGTCTATTTCGAGGGAGGTGACCACGATCTCCCGGCCCTGCGTGAGCTCCGGCATCGCCCCGCACGTCGGGCAGACGAAGACCTCGTCCCCCTCGTACCCGCAGGCGCAGCGGGCCCTCGGGGCCACCGGCCGGCAGTCGAGGACGGCGCCCTTGAACAGGGGGTCGTCCCCGCTGATCGCGTGAAAGAGGAACTCCACCTGCTCGGGGTTGGCGATGGCCATCTCTCCTATATCCACGTGGATCCGTTTCACGATATTCGCCTTGTTCTCCTGTGCAGCACGCCTCGCGGTGGTGTAGATGTCATAGGCGAGGCTGTACTCGTGCATCACTCCTCCAGGACCGCGTAGACCTGCCTGAAGACCTCGCGGGTCTCGAGGGCCTCCTCGCGGGAGAGCTTCTGGATGGCGAACCCCACGTGGACGAGGACGAAGTCGCCGACCTTCACGTCCACGAGGTCGAGCTGGACCTCCTGCCTGAGGTCCCCGTAGTCGACCACCCCGACGTTATTCTCCTTCAGCTCGACAACCTCGGCCGGAATCGCGATGCACATGTTTCCTTCCTCCCTCCTCCGAAAAGCGCCGGGGAGGAGATTTGAACTCCCGAGGTGCAAGCACCAGCGGCTTTCAAGGCCGCCGCCTTCCCGGACTAGACTACCCCGGCTCTCTCAGGAAATTGGCGCCGGCCCGTAAAAAACCTTTCAAGGCCGTCAGATATTTTCAAAATGTGTACATACGTTATGAATACAACTGGGTTTCAGACAGGTAATAGCTTTCAAGGCCGTCAGATATTTTCAAAATGTGTACATACGTTATGAATACAACCGGGTTTCAGACAGGTGAGAGCTTTCAAGGCCGTCAGATATTTTCAAAATGTGTACATACGTTATGAATGCAACCGGGTTGCAGACAGGAAGCATCTTTCAAGGCGGACCGCCGCCTTCCCGGACGTGACTACCCCGGCTCTCTCTGAAGATGTACGGTTGCGTGTAAAAAAGGATTGGGTTATCTCCGCCGGACGAGGAGGAGGATCACCAGGCCGAGGAACGGGAGGAAGAGCGGCAGGGGGCTCTTCTGGGTGGTGGTGGGGACCGGGGTCGTGGTGAAGAGGGTCACGCAGCTCGCGCAGGCGGTCACTGAATCGGCGTTCTGTGCCGAGAGGGTGACCGTTCCCTGGTCGCTGAAGGTGAAGGGATAGACCTTGACATAGACCGTGCCACCCTTCGCATTGAATGTCGCGGTCTCGACACCGATAGTGCCCTTCTCGTTCACGACGGTGAGGTGGCTGTCCTCATCGAGATACTCGAACACCCAGTCGATGCCCGACGAGGTGCTTATCGTGACCACGCCCGGCCTGGTATCCACCGCGAAGTACGCGGGCTGGTTCCGGGAGGCCTGGGCGGTCGCGGAGACCTGCGGAATTGGAACCGCCGTGGTGGTGACAACCGTGGTCTGGACGGGCTGCGACACCGTGAACTGCGCCGATCCGATATAACTCCTGTAGTCCGAGAAGTAGGCGCTGTAGGTCCCTCCCTCGGATATCTGGATATCTGTGGAGAAGACGTTATTCAGCGTAGCGATATAGAGGGGCCCGTAGCACCGTCTCCCCGTTATGGTCCACCCTGAGCTGGGTCCCGTTGTTCCCCGCGGTACTCACGGATCCCCGTATGGACAGGAGGCCGGTGAAGGGCTGGAAGGCGGGCGAGGTGATGGTGATCTCGTTCTCGCGGTTGATGAGGGTGATCTGCTTCTGGGTCTTGGACTCCCCCCCGAAGGCGTCGTTCCCGCCAGGCTGGGGATCGACGAGCTCCAGGAGGTAGTTCCCTGCATCGAGCCCGGTTGTATCGAAAGTCGCCGAGAAGACCCCCCCGTCCTGGACGACGATCCTCGTCCTCGCGATCTCCTGCTTCGTGAAGGCTATCCTGTAGAAGATGAGGTCCGTGGAGAACCCGGATTTGAGGGTCCCGAGAGAGGACCCGCTCACGTCCAGGGCCTGCCCGACCGTGATCGTGTCGGGAGCGTTCAACTCGACATAGGCTGCCTGTGCAGCACCGACGAGGATCACCCCCACCAGTATGATCCAGGCAATCCTTTTCATAGGTACACATCCAACTACCGTGAATAAATGGTTTCTTGTAGACCCGAAAAACCGGTAGCGGCCTGGATCGACCGGGAACGCCTGGGAGAGGAGACCGTTCCGGCCCTCACCCTCATCCTGAAGAGCGGTGGGTGCGGCTGGAACCGCTGCCTCATGTGCGGTTACCGGCACTTCAGGTACAATCTCGATGAGGTATCGCTCGCGGACCGGATCAGGGACAGCTCGCATGGGTCGGGGAGCGGTTTAACGGGCAGGAGTACCGCGTGGTGAAGATCTTCACCTCGGGTTCCTTCCTCGATCCCCGCGAGGTCCCCGGGGGGGTGCGCAGGGAGATCCTCTCTTCTTTCCGCGGGAAAGCGGTCCTTGTCGAGACGAGGCCCGAGTTTGTCACCGAAGATGCCGTGAAGGAATGCATGGGAGATCTCGATCACGGGAGCGGGCCGGTCTCTTTCACGGTTGCCATCGGCCTTGAGACCTCCAGCGACGTTATCCGGGAGAAATGCATGAACAAGGGGTTCAGTTTCGATGATTTCCTGGCTGCGTCCCGCACGGCCCGCCGTTCCGGGGCCGGGGTAAAGGCCTACCTCCTCCAGAAACCCCCGTACCTCACCGAGAGGGAGGCCATCGACGATGTGGTACGGTCGGTCCGCGACGTCCGCCCCCACGCCGATGCCATCTCCCTCAACCCCTGCACCGTCCAGAAGGGGACCGAAGTCGAACGGCTCTGGAGGCGCGGTGCCTACCGGCCGCCGTACCTCTGGTCGGTCATCTCCGCCCTCGCAAAGGCAGGAGGAGGTGTCACCTGCGACCCCGTCGGTGGCGGCACCCCGCGCGGGCCCCATAACTGCCGGTCATGCGACGGGGACCTGGTGAGCGGGATAAAGGACTTCAGCCTCTCGGGCGATCGTTCCCTCCTCGATGCGCTCCTTGCGGTGGACTGCGGGTGTAAGAAAGAGTGGGAGTTCGTGCTCGGGGGCGAGCGCCCCTGGTGCATGCCCCTTACGGGCTGACCATTCCCGACTGGACCTCGAGTCTGCTTCGCAAGGAGCGGGAGGAAGGTCCCTGCATCGGAGACCACCCCGATCACCTGCTGGGTACCGCGGTCCATGAGTTTCGTCACCGAGGTCGGGTTGATGTCGACGCAGACGGTCTTCACCGACGACGGCAGGCAGTTCCCGACGGCGATCGAGTGGAGGAGGGTCGCGATCATGAGGACCATCCCGCAGCCCTTCAGCTGGAGGCGCATCTCGTCCTGCGCCGCGACCACGTCGGTGATGACATCGGGGAGGGGCCCGTCGTCCCTGATGGAGCCGGCAAGGACGAAGGGGATACCCTTCTTCACGCACTCGTACATGATCCCGCCGGTGATGACCTTCTTCTCCACCGCTTCCTTTATGGATCCGGCCCGGATCACCTCGCTGATGGCCTGGAGGTGGTGGCAGTGCCCGCCGATCACGGGTTTTCCCGTCGTGAGGTCCATCCCCAGGGAGGTCCCCATGAGGTTATACTCGATGTCATGGGCGGCGAGCGCGTTCCCTGCAAAGAGGGCGTCCACGTAGCCCATCCGGATGATCTTTGCAAGGGCCGGCGAGGCTCCCGTGTGGATGATGGCAGGGCCGCCGACGAGGACGATCCTCCCGCCCCCCTTCTTCCTGAGCTCGATCATCTCCTTTGCGATCTGCGCGATGATCGCCTCGCTCGGCCGCTCGGGGGAGACGGTGCCGTGCATGAACTCGAAGAGGGACTGCTTCCTGGGCCGTGCGGGGGGCTCCACCTTCACCCCGTCCTCCCCGACGACGACAAGCTCGCCGGCGAGGAGCTTCGAGAGGGTCTTGCAGGTCGCCCGCCCGGTCCCCGGGTCGAGGACGACGAGGCTGTCCATCTTCATCTCGTCAACAGGGATCCACTTGCCCTCGTAGCGGATGAAGGTCGGGTGGTTCGTGGTCGAGTAGAAGTCACGGGGGGCTATCCGGTTCCCCTCGGCGGCTACGAGGTGGCAGTCCTCGATCTCCACGGGCCGGGCACCGAACCGGTGGAGCTCGGAGATGATGAGGGCGAGCCTCGCCTCGTCCCGGGCCTTCACCCGGAGCTTCGCATAGCTCGCATCGGTCTTCCGCTTCCCCACGTCGAACTCCAGGATCTCGAAGTTCCCCTCCATGTCCATGATCCGGTCAAAGACCTGGGTCATGATCCCCGAGTCGATGATATGCCCCTCGAGCTCGATCTCCCGGGACGCTTCCATGACTAGACGTCGGTGATGATGGTTAATATGATTAATCCACGATCCAGGGGAGGATACCCTCTGCGACCCGCGCCCTGTCTTCATCTCCCGTACTCCGGAGAAAAAAGTAGTTTCCCTATCTCACTCTTGTCCTGATAGCGAGGATCCCGAAGACAAGTCCGAGGAGGATTGTGACAGGGATTACGGGTGAAGGGAACTCGGGGGCGGGGATTGTACATGTTACCGTTGTGCTGGCCATGTCAGATGCCGTGGACTGGACACCATCCGGTTGACCCAGTACGGTCGCCGTGCTCTTAATGACGGTCCCGCAAGGCGTCTCAGGTTTCACCCGGGTAATAACAGTGATAAGATAGGAGCCGCTGGGATCGATCTCAACTATCCGCTCGGGCAAGGGCGGCGTGGTCGTGATCCAGAAAGCCGGTGAAGTAAACGGAAATCCCTGGATCTCCTGGTTTGAGAGGGGCGAACCGGACACATAATCAAGATTTGGATCATAGTCGAGAGTGATCTTCGGGGACGCTGTTTCAGTGGCCGTGTTCGAGTTCGTCGCGGTTATCGTGTATGTCAGCTGGTTGCCTGGGAGAACGGGGTCAGGGCTGTCGGTCAGTGTTATGCCCAGATTCACGACGGCCGAACCGGGAAAGACGCAGATCGCCCACAATACGAGAACGGTGATGATGGTCAGGTGTACTCTCCGCATACGGATCTCCTCCGCTTGTCATCGGGATGCTTCTCTGAATCGCTGGCTGGCTCCGGGTGCCGGGGATGGCTCGGAGCCTTGGTAACCCGTTGAACACGTCTCGTTCTGCTTCTTTATATTTAAGTATTTCTCTATTGGTCCACCCCGAAGTCTGTTAGCACGATTATAAATAGAGTTTTATTTGCTTTTTTCATTGTTTCAGTAGCATAAGCACGTTATTTAGCTTAATACCATCATTTTATTATCCTGAAATCTGATATGAGGCAAATAAGGACTTAATTACCAGAAGTATGCATTCCGGGAGCGAACCAGCTCGATCTGGGCCCATCATACGGCCACCCCTGATGGATCACTGGCCGACCCCCGGTAGACCGGAGGACCGGGCTCTTCCTCATCCTTCCCGAGGGCACAGCACCTCTTTCGCGGCCTCGAGATCCTCCTTTGAGTTTACATTCAGGGCGAGGGCCGGGTCGCGGAAGAGGAACTGGTACTCGTCCTGGGGCTCCCGGATCCCTTCACCCGTGAGGATATTCACCCCGACGGGGACCGAGAGCTCTCCCTCCACCATCTCGGTATAGAGTGCCCTGTACCCATCCGCGTGGCAGAGGTCGCGGGGTACCCAGGTGGAGAGGGCCTGCCGGCCCTGAGCTTCGGTACGTCGTGCGGATCCGGGTAATGTGATCAGGCCGGAGGCAGGGGATATCAGCGACCGAGGTGAAATGGGGTGTTCTTACCCCGACCTCCGTCACCGCCTCGATGATGTCCTCCATGTATCCCTTCCCCCCCGCCCGGAGGAACGGGATCCCCTGGGCCCGCAGGTAGTTCACCGTCATGGGAGTGCGGCGGGATGCAACCACCATGACCTCGAGCCCCGCAGCTGTGAAGGCATCGATGACGAACGCGATCATCGGCCTCCCGCAGATGCTGACGAGAGGCTTCTCGCCCATCCCCAGCCGCTTCCCCTCTCCCCCGGCCAGGATCAGGGCAAGCATGCGGCCAGGGCCTCTACGAGCTGTTCGTTCTCCTCTCTTCTCCTGACTGCAATACGGACAGACTCGGGAAGGCCGAAGGATGCGCAGTCGCGGACGAGGATTCCTTTCGCGAGGAGACACGCTGCAAGGCCGGACGCCGGCCTCCCCAGGTTCACCAGCAGGAAGTTCGCCGAGGACGGCAGGACAGGGAAGCCGAGATCCCTGAGATTCCTCGCCAGCCACTCCCGTTCCACCCTGATCCTCTTCCGCGATTCCTCGAGGAGGTGGTAATTCCTGAACGCGAGGACGGCGAACTGCTCGGCAAAGGTGTTCACCGACCATGGGGGCCGGAGGACCTCCATCCGCGCTATGAGGTCAGGGTTCCCGAACCCATACCCGAAACGGAGACCCGGGACCGCGAAGGCCTTGGTGAGCGAACGGAGGATGAAAAGGGCTGGATCCCGCTCCGCCACAAGGCTCTGGGCGGGGTCCGAGAGCTCGATGAAGGCCTCGTCCAGGAAGAGGATCCCGGGTCTTGCAGGGAGACCCGACTCCGAAGGAGGCGGGGATGTCCCGGGGGGTTGGTGCCCCTCGGGACCGAGCCGGGATTGTCCAGGGGGGAGGAGGCGCGAAGCGGCTCCTCCCATCCAGGGGGGCAGGGGCCCCTCTGGACGGGGGAAAGGGGCCCCTCTGGACGGGGTGCCGGCCCCTGCCCCGACCTGCCGCAGGATGCCTCGCAGATCGTCTGCGGAACGGAGGGCCCCCGTCGGGTTGTTGGGGTTGCAGATGAACCGAACCCGCGCGCGGGCGGGTTCCGCCACCTCGCATGCCCCCGCGAGGCAGGCAGAGAGCCCGGTACTCCCCGAAGGTGGGATGCTCAACATGGAACGAATCGCCGTCGGAGAGGGCGGCCTGGCAGAAGATGCGGATGACCTCCATGGACCCGTTCCCGACCGCGATCTCCTCCGGTGGTCGGTGGAACGTCCTCCCGATCACCTCGCGGAGGGCCTCGTACCGGTCATCGGGGTACGATGCAAGGGACGAGGGGTCGGGTTTCCAGGGGATCTCCGGCGGAAACGGGTTCAGGTTCGCGGAGAAGTCCAGGAGAGGACGGCCGGACAATCTCTGGTGCGAGAGGATGGTGCCTCCATGAACAACCCTCCCGGGAATCTCCCTTTTCATGACATTCCCCTAAACGGGAAGACGACCTCCCCTGATGGGGGGATCTTCCCTAAACGGGAAGATATTTGAAAATACTGGCTTAAAAGAATTATGAATTGCGGAAGATCCCTGAAGGGAAAGTTTAAATACTTCTAAACAAATCAGTTCTTTATCCGCTTGACGGACAATTGTAGAACACATGTCTGACATAAAGCAGACATAAAGCTGCTAATTGTCAGAACGTGGTGAAAAATGGAACGGGTCACCATCCGATTACCGAAGCAACAGGTGGACATGCTCGAGCGGCTCGTCGATGCAGGCGAGTTCCCCACCATCTCCGAGGCCGTGAGATACGCCGTCAGGGAGTTCGTGGAGAAGCATGGAAGCCGGATCATCAAGGAGAGCGACCAGGTTTCATTCAATGTCTGAGAGGTAATGGTATGCAGAGCCTGATAGATGAAGCCGTAAAGAATGCAGAGATCGAGAAGACCGATACAAAGACGACCGAGGCTGATGACTTCATCGGGGCCCCCCGGATCCTCGTGGTCGGGTGCGGCGGTGCAGGGAACAACACCGTCAACCGGCTGTACCACATGGGGATCGTCGGCGCCGAGACGATAGCCATCAACACCGACAAGCAGCACCTGGACATGATCCAGGCTGGGAAGCGCGTGCTCATCGGGAAGTCCCTGACGAAGGGCCTCGGGGCCGGCGGGTACCCGGACATCGGGAAGAGAGCCGCAGAGATGGCCCGCCCGACGCTCGAATCCCTGATGGAGTCCGCTGACCTCGTCTTCGTGACCGCAGGTATGGGTGGCGGTACCGGCACCGGGTCCGCCCCCGTCGTTGCACAGATCGCAAAGGACCAGGGAGCCATCGTCGTGGGCATGGTCTCCTACCCCTTCCAGGTGGAGAAGGCACGCCTCCTCCGGGCCGAAGAGGGACTCGAGGGGCTCTCGAAGGCAGCCGACTCGGTCATCGTCCTCGACAACAACCGTCTCCTCTCCTATGTCCCCAACCTCCCCATCGGGCAGGCCTTCTCGGTCATGGACCAGCTCATCGCCGAGACCGTCAAGGGGATCTCCGAGACCATCACCGAGCCGTCCCTCATCCAGCTCGACTACGCTGATGTCCGGGCTATCATGTCCAAGGGCGGCGTCGCCGTCATGCTCGTGGGCGAGTCCAAGCAGCAGAACAAGGCAGAGTCCGTCGTCCACGAGTGCCTGAACCACCCGCTCCTCGACATCGACTACCGTGGCGCCACCGGTTCGCTCATCCACATCACCGGCGGGAACGACCTCACCCTCGCCGATGCCGAGGAGATCGCGTCCTCCCTCACGTACGAGCTCGACCCCCACGCCGATGTCATCTGGGGCGCCCGGATCCGGAACGAGTTCGAGGGCAAGGTCCGCGTCATGGCGATCATGACCGGCGTCCGTTCAGCCCAGGTCCTCGGCCCGTATGCCGACACCGCGGCCAAGGTCACCCACACGCCCATCCCCAGCCAGACGACCGCCGCAGCCCGGGAGCCCGCCCACACCCGCGGGGACCGGAAGAGCGGCGGCCTCATCGATTTCATCTGAAATCAAGAATCCCACCCTTTTCTCTTCGAAATCCTTAAGAATAAAAAAGGCGTTTGAATATACAGAGCCCTGGTGCAATACCCCTTATTTGGGCGTATTATGCGGGGTTGACGTGCAGGAAGGGGTCCTCGCACTTCACAGGAACGGGAGTCGAACACCATGTACCGCCAGACGACCATCGGAGAGGCAGCCCCCCCGAGGCAGTCTCCGCCGATAGCGCTCTTCTCCCGTTGTGTTCCCTCACCTGTGTCGATATGCGAGGACCGCGTCACCGGTCCCTGCGGAGGGGGAGAGAACCGGTACCGACTGTTGAGGAATGAGTGCAGATGTTGAACGATCTCATAGAGAAGAGGAAGAAGACCCTGGCTGAATCCGAGCAGCACAAGAACAGGAGAAACGAGCTGAACGCCCAGGCGAGCAAGTTCGCCGGCGAGAGGAACGCCTTAAACGGCCAGACCCGCGGCTTCGTCGAGGAGGCCCAGCAGAACAAGGAAGCCCGGGACAAGTTCAATACCGAGGTCCAGGCGTTAAAGGAGCAGAGGAACGAGCTGAACCGGAAGGCCAACGAGCTCTTCGAGGAGATAGAGGTCTACAAGAAGGAGCATGGCACTATCCGGAACCGGGGCTTAAAAGAGCTCCAGAAGCAGGCCGAGTTCCTGGAGTTCAGGCAGCAGACCGAGGTCTTCACGACCGACAAGGAGCGGGAGCTCATCGAGAAGATCAAGCAGATGAAGGAGTCCATCAAGGAGCAGGAGGCCGAGCTCGAGCAGAACAAGGAGATCCGGACCGAGCTCACCGAGGCCCGCGACTTCAGGAAGGCGGCGAGCGACCTCCATGCGAAGGTGACGGAGATCGCCGACCTCGCCCAGAAGCACCATGACTCCATGGTCGAGTGCTATAAAAAGGCGGACAAGTCCCGGGAGTCCGCCGACGAGGTCCACCGCCAGTTCGTCGAGGCCCAGGAGGCGGCCGATGCAGAGCACAAGTTCTTCATCGCCTGCCAGAAGGAGCTCAGGGACTTCGACAAGGTGATCAGCGGCCTTCGGAAGAAGACGGCAAAGGCCAAGGTCACGAAGGAGCAGAAGGCGGTCAGGCAGGAGGCCGAGCGGATCTTCAACCTCTTCCGCGGGGGCGAGAAGCTCACCACCGATGATATCCTCCTCCTCCAGCGCTCAAAACTCATTTAATACCTTTTTCTCTCTTTTTTCCCCGAACCCGCCCTGCGGCCGCATATAAGGATATATAGTTTCCATGACGACCGTTTATGAGAGCATGCAGGAGAAGAAGACCCTGGTCCTGTGCGTCGACCGGGACGATGATATCGGGTACAAGGCCCAGGTCGTGAGCCCGGTCATCGGGAGGGAGGCGTCCCTCGCGGCGGCGACAGCCCTCGCCCTCGCAGATCCCGAGGACTCCGATGTGAACGCGATCTTCCAGGGGATCCGGATCTACGACGACCTCGTCAAGGAGGGGGAGGAGGTCGCCATCGTCATCCTCGCCGGGGACCACACCGACATGATCCACGGGGACCGGAAGATCGCGACCGGCCTCGAGCAGGTGATCCGGACGACAGGGACGGGCTCGTGCATCCTCGTCTCCGACGGGGCCGAGGACGAGTTCGTCCTCCCCATCATCCAGTCAAGGATCCCGGTTGCGAGCGTGAGGAGGGTGATCGTCTCCCAGATGCCGAACCTCGAGTCCTCCTACTACACCATCAAGAAGTTGATCAACGACCCGAAGGTCTCCCGGGTCTTCCTTGCCCCCGTCGGGCTTGCCATGCTCCTCTACGCCGTCGCGACTCTCATCGGATATCCCGAGGGGGCGACGGTCATCGTCCTCGGGGTCGTCGGCTCGTACGTCCTCTTCCGGGTCTTCGGGATCGACGAGGTCTTCGACGCGGGGGTCTCCTCCCTCCAGTCGTCGCTCGAAAAGGGGCGGTTCTCCTTCGTCACCTCCATCTCGGCGATCGTCCTCGTCATCATCGGGATCGTCCTCGGCTCGGCGTCGGTCTTCGAGAACTACACCTCCGAGTTCACGATGGGGATCTTCCTCTATGTCATCTCCTTCCTCTACGGGTCCATCGGGTGGTTCACGGCCTCGGCCGCCATCGTCACCGCGGGGAAGGTCATCGACGCCTACCTGAACGATCCGGCCACCCTCCAGAGGATCATCGTCCTCCCCTTCTTCGTTGGCGCCATCGGCCTCATCGCCTACGGGGCGAGCATCTACACCCTCTCGGTCTCGAACCTCCTCACCTTCCCCTACACGCCCAGCCAGGGGTCCCAGTTCATCACCCTCTCGGTGGTGGGGGGGTTCCTCGTGGCGCTCATCGGGGTGTATATCCAGTCTGTCATCGGCAGGTGGACGAGGGGAAAAGCCGGGCTGGCCACCAAATAGGCTTGCTTATGGCCCCGCCTCAGGCCATATCCCCGAAGTACCCGAACCCTTTCGGTAAGGCATGTGCCTTAGAAAGCTCATGGTATAGCCGGGGGCGTTCACCTTCACCTGGGGGAAGGTGACCCCGAAGGAGTGGGCCGGGAACCAGTACGCCCGGTCCCCGTAGTTCTCCGAGGCGCCTTCGACGGTGAAAACGGCGTGGGTGAGACCCACCTCATCCGCCTTCAGGGCTGGAAAATTGAGGGCCTTCTCCACCTTCTTCTGGAGATCCCCTACACCGAAAAGGGCGATGATCAGGTTCATCCCGGGGTCGACGGTATAGTCGACATCGACCCTGGCGTTCCCGTTCTGGAGCTGGATCCTCACCTGCTCGAAGGTGACGTACCCGATCTTGTTCCCCTCGATCGCAAGCACCGGAAGTACGAGCCCGATGAGAAGGAGCAGGAAAAGTACGCGGAGAGGCCAGCCCATGGCCCTTGAATATCACCCATGCCACCATAAATCTCTTACGGTTAGGTCCCGCGGGCTCCGTCGGAGATTCCTGAATTGCTATATAAGGATACCTATCCGATCCGGTATCAGTTCCTGCCACATACTGCAAAGGGCGCCACGGGTTCCCCCTCTTTCCCTGAAGAGACATCGGCTTGGCCAGTTCATCCCGGGGGTCATCCTCACCCTTCTCCTTTACACCAGGCTGTAGTAGAGGGCGATGAAGCCGATGATCACCGCGACGGCGTAGACCAGCGACGCGAGGAGGAGGAGGGGCCCCGTGATGGTTGCCCGGGAGGCGAAGATGACGAGGGAGGACCCGACGACGAGTGCCGCGGTAATGAGCCCGACGAGGACCTTGTCGCTCGACCGGTCCATGATGTGCTGGACCCTCTCTAGGTCCTCTTCCGCGACCTCGAACTTGATGGCGCCTGTCGAGAACCGCTTCAGGATGTTGTTGAGGTTCATCGGGAGCTCGAACATCCCCTCGAAGGCCATGGTCGCAGACTGGCGGGCCCTCCGCATGATCTCCCTGCCCGCGTAATCCTTCTCCTCGAGATCCTCCATGTAGGGGGCGACATAAGCGCTGAAATTGAACTCGGGGTCGAGGCTGCGCCCTATATCGGCCACCATCATGATCACCTTGAGCATGAGCATGAGGGTCATCGGGACCTGCATGTTATAGCGGCGCATGACCGTGGTGAGCTCCTGGATCACCCGGGAGAAGTTCACGTCCTTGAGCTCGAACTCGCTGTAGTCCATGAGGGTGATGAACAGGTCGTCGCGGAGACTCTCCAGGTGCTCGGGTTTCATCCTGACCCCGAGCTTCTCCAGGGACCGGATCATCAGGTCCACGTCGTTCTCGAGGATGGAGAGGATGAGGTTCGTGAAGGTATGCCGTTTCTCGGGCCGGATGATCCCCATGATCCCGAAGTCGAGGAAGACGAGGTCCCCCTTCCGGGTGACGATGAGGTTCCCGGGGTGGGGGTCCCCGTGGAAGAACCCGTCCTCGAAGATCTGTTTCATGTAGGCGTAGAATCCCTTCTTCCCGATGTCCCGGGGATTGAGGCCGAACGCCCGGATCCCCTCGCGGTCGTCGACCCTGACCCCTTCCACGTACTCCATGACGAGGAGCCGGGGGCCCGAGTACTGCCAGTAGATCTTCGGGCACCTGACGCCCGGCATCCCGTGCATGTTATGCCCGAGGCGTTCGGCATTCTTCCCGTCCCTGACGAAGTCGAGCTCCTTCCGTATCTGGCTCGCGAAGTCCTGGACCATGCCGGTGGGGTTGTAGACCCTGAGGTCGGGAAAGACCGCCTCCACGCGCTTTGCGAGGGTATGGAGGATGACGAGGTCCTTCTCGATGATCTCGGCGATATGCGGTCGCTGGACCTTGATGGCTACCTTTGTCCCGTCTTTGAGTTCCCCGCGGTACACGAGCGCGATGGAGGCCGAGCCGATGGGCTCCTCGTCTATCTGCGAGAAGACATCCTCGGTGCACCCGCAGTACTGCTCGAAGGTGGGCTTCACCTGCGAGAAGGGGACGGGGGCCACCCGGTCCTGGAGCTTGTGGAGCTCCTCGATGAGCTCCGGCGGGAGGAGCTCGGTGCGGGTCGAGGCGATCTGCCCGAACTTGATGAAGGTCGGCCCCAGTTCCTCGATGGCGAGGCGCATCCGCTCGTAGACCGGCCTCTTCTCGGGGAAGTGCTTCTGGAAGAATTTCCACTTCCTGACACCGGGGACGAGCTCGTCGATGGCGATCCCGAAGCCGTACTTCACGAGCACGTCTCCGATCTGGCCGTAGCGCCGGAACCGCGACACCATAACACGAAGTATAGATTTTGGGGATGAAAGAGGTTGGGTTTGAATCGATTCCTCCCTTCATCTTAACAGATTTTTCGACACTTTCGATTCTTTAGGATATTTTGAATCCTGGGCTCTAGGGGGAGGGAGGATTCATCAGAATCCGACCTGGAGCAATCCGCCATCAAGGCGGAGTGCGACCTGGAGGATTCATCAGAATCCGACCTGGAGCAACCCGCCATCAGGCGGAGTGCGACCCTTCCGCCCCCGCCGCGGGCACCCCCCGTAGTGTACCGGATTCTTCGCGCTAGGGTTTCCGGAATTCATCGGGGATCCTTTCCTTGCTTGACCGTTTCCTCTTCCCACACGGGGGATGCCACAATGGCTTGGGTTATCCAAATTTTCCCATAATAAATCCATAAAATAAATCGTTCACGAACTTATTTTGGGGAAAATTGATCAGTTTTAATTGGAAGATTTCCTTCCCCGCCACGGGTACGGCAGGACGATGAAGAGCGGGATGGCAAGGAGCGTGATCAGGAGGAGCGCCCAGAACGCCCCCGCGAGCCCCGTTGCATCCCCTATCCACCCGATGAGGGCCACGCCGAGGCCGCCGACCCCCATGGAGAGGCCGAGAAGGAGGCCCGAGGCGAGCCCGAGGTTCCCGGGGAGGAACTCGTGCGCGATGGCGAGAGTTACCGAGAAGCTGGACCAGAGGAAGAAACCGAAGAGCATGAGGCAGGCAAGCCCGGCCAGGCCTGGAAGGAGGAGGAAACCGGCGAGGAAGAGGGCTGTCGCGGCCATGCCCGCGAGGATGGTCTCCTTCCTGCCCGAGCGATCCGAGACCGCTCCCCCGAGGACCTGCCCGCCGACCCCGACGAGGAGCATGAGGGTGAGCATGCCGTTCGCGGTGAAGAGGTCGAAGCCCTGCCCCGCAAGGAGGGTTGGCAGGTAGGCGATTGACCCGAAGATCACCATGGACCGGAGCGAAGCACCGGCAACCAGAAGCGCTACTGCTCCCCAGGCGACCGGTGGTGTGACCGGTGACGCGCCTGCAACGGTCACGGCCGGCCCCGGGAGATAGGAGGAAGGAGGACGGGGAGAACCATGGCGATGGCGAGAGCCGGGGAGGACCATGAGGAGAATCCCTCCCTGCCCCAGGATCTCGATGGCGGCTCCCGCTGCGAGGGGGCCGAGGGCGAACCCCAGGTTACCCCCGACGACGAAGTAGGAGATGAGTCTGCCCCGGTTCGCGTCGGTGGACTGGCGGCCGGTCAGGGAGAGGGCCACGGGGTGGAAGGCCGCATGGCCGAGAGCCGCGATACCGCAGAAGAGGAGCATGACCCCGAAGCCCGGGGCGACCCCCAGGAGGGAGATGAAGAGGCCACAGAGCAGGATGGAGAGGGAAGGCGGGAGCTGCAGTCCCCTGCGGTCATGGAGCCAGCCGATGCCCGGCTGGGTGAGTGAGGATACAGCATTGTACACCGTGATGAGGAGGCCGGCCGCGAAGTACCAGTACCCGAACCGGAGGATGAGAAGGGAGATGATAGCGGGAAGGGCGGGCCCGTAGAGATCGGTGACCAGGTGGGCGACGGAGAGGCCCGCAATGGTCCGTGTGGCCGGCGGCATGCCTGTTACCGTCTCCTGATCCTCAGGATCTCGACCTCGATCTCGACCACGTCATGCCGGTGAAACGGGAGGGTCCTCTTCAGGGGGAAGATCCCCCCGATTGCGAACTCGATCTCCGCCCTGCCCGCCGTGTAGGCCTCCAGGAAGGGGATCGAGCCCGAGTTGAAGATCCCGTACACCACGGGCGCGATGACGAGGGCAGCATCTACGAAGGGCCGGTCTGCATGGGGGTCCTGGGCGCCGAAGGGAGGGTTCATGATCACCGTGTCGAACGATCCAAGCCCCTCGATCAGGCTGCGATCCCGTACATCGCCCTGCACGAACTCGATCTCTGCACCGAGGCGGTCAACGTTCCTCTGGGCAACGGCGAGGGCCCCGGGATCGAGATCCACCCCGACCACTCTTTCGGCACCGAGGAGCGCTGCGCCGCAGGCGAAGACCCCTGTCCCGCAGCCGAGGTCACAGACCGCCTTCCCCCCGATATCCCCGAGGAGGTGGGCATGGTGGAGGAGCCGTGCCGCGAGGGTCGCAGGGGTGCTGTACTGCTCGATGCGGGGGTCCGGCCTCCCGAACCCCGCCAGCCCTTCGAGGGCGATCTCGAGGGTCCGGAGCCTCATCTCACTCCCACTCGTCTATGGCATACCCTTCCCACGCCCGGGCACCGCAGAGGATCTCGAACTCCTGGGGCGAGAGGACCGGGACGGGGAACCTGGCCTGGTCATCGGTACGCGAGCCGGGGGCAGGCGGTGTTCACGTAACAGTCGAAGCCGAGGTTCAGGAGCTCCCCGGGAGAGACCTCGCACATGGCAACGATGACTGCCTTCTCTGAGAGAGAAACGAGCCGGCGGGCGAGGGCGAGGCGCTGTTGTCCGCTCTTTGTCGAGAGGATGACCCCGATCCGGTCTGCACTCCTGGCCTTTTCTATGAGGGCGAACCGCCGCCGCTTCAGCCTCTCTGCAGTGACCCGGGTAGCGGTCCCGAGGAACGGGTCGAGGGCGACCACCCCGGCCCCGGTCGCGAGCTGGATCCCCTCGGGATGGAAGAGACCTGTTCCCACGTAGAGGATCTCGCTGCACCCGGTCTCCCTTGCCCCCGAGAACGAGCAGCCGAGGACCTGGCCGGAGTACCTTGCGCGGCCAGTGCCCCCGGCGACAACCGCTTCAATCCCCCTGCCCTTGAGGAACTCCACCATCCGGGGGAGGAGGTGCAGGTGCTGGGAGGTGGTGACAAGGCCGATCCGTTTCCCTGACAGGAGAGGAATCGCCTCCTCCAGTGCCTCGACAGGAAAATCCACGGGATGGAGGTCATAGAGGATACCGGGCCGGTCGTCAACGGGGGCATGCCCTACGTGCACCAGCACGTCGGCGAGGGCAAGCGCGGGGAGGGGGAGGTCGCAGGCCCCGTAGCAGGCGTCCCCGCTCACGATGACCTCGAAGCCCGCCTCCCGGAGGCCAAGGGCGAGCCCGGGAGCCTGCCGTTTGAGCCCCTCGGGGAACTGGAGGGCGACCACCCGTGCCCCCCGTTTCCTGAGATCCCCGATGAGCCTAGAGAGATCTTCCAATGATATGCACCCGGGAGTTGATGACCTCGATATCGACGAGGGACTTGAAGGGCCGCCCGACATCGGCCCTCCCCCGCCGGATGGCGACGCAGATATCCGCGATGTCGGCACCGGTGTACTCCAGCGCCTGGATGAGGGCACGCATGGTACCGCCGGTGCTCACCACATCGTCGACAATTACCACGCGGTCGCCCCGGGAGACGCCGTTTAAGTAGAGCTCGCCCTTCGAGTAGCCGGTGGTCTGGTGGACCGCCACCTCCCCGGGGAGTTCGTACTTCCGCTTCCGCACGATGGTGAAGGGGATGTCGGTCATGAGCGAGAGGGTCGTCCCGATATGGATCCCCATTGCCTCCGCTACCACGAAGAGCTGGACACCCTGGAGGTCGAGTACCTTCACCATCGCCGTGCATATGTCCCGGAGAAGGGCAGGGTCCACCCTGGGCACCCCGTCGGTGATAGGGTGGATGAAGTAGTCATAGTCCCCCCGTTTCACGATGGGGCACTTTTCAAGGGATTCTACAAGTCTTTCAAGCATGGATCTCTCCCATTGCAGCGATGAACGCCTCAACCTGGTTACGGCTCACGTGGGGCATGCAGACGATCCTGAGGTGACCTCTCCTCGTCCGGGAGACCTGCCACCCCGGCGGGGTCTCGTCGCATGTGAAGGTCGCCACGTTCACATCCGGGGTCACGGCTCTCTCTATCCCGAAGGTCTCAAGGCCGGCGATGAGCCTCGCCGTGTTGGCCATGCACCCCTGCACGACCGAGCGCATCCCCTCCCTCCCGAGGTACTCGAGGACCGCGAACGCACCCGCAACAGGTCCCCCGGGCCGTGTCCCGGTGAGGGTGTATACGTTCTTCACGGTGAGGTACGGGGTGGCCACCGAGAGGGGCTGGAGCATCTCTTCCTCCCTGACAAGGAGCGCACCCGCCGGTATCGGGGACATACCCATCTTGTGGGGGTCCACCGAGATTGAGCAGACCCCGGGCAGGGCGAAGTCGAAGGGGATGGGATGTTCGAGGAACGGTACAACGAGACCCCCGAACGCGGCATCGACGTGGAGGAAGACACCGCGGTCGACCGCGATATCGGAGAGGGTGCGGATGGGGTCCACCATCCCGTACTCGGTGGTACCCGGCGATCCCCACGAGGCATGCGGTATTCCTGTCGACCTGAGCCTCCGCCGCCTCTGCGTCCATCCTGAGATTCCCGTCAAGGGGGACCGTGCGGATCTCGATGGAGAGGAGGTCGCAGGCCTTCTCGAAGGAGAAATGGGCCGACTCGGGGACAACCACGTTCGGGTCGCTCACTCCGGCGAGCCCGCGGGCCATCCTGAGGACCCTGGATATTGGACTCGGTCCCCCCCGAGGTGGCATACCCGCACGCGCCCGGGAGATGGAGGAGGTCCCCCAGGCTCTCGACCAGGAGCCGCTCGATGCCTGCCGTACCCGGGAAGAGGCCCGGGTCCCCGAGGTTCGTCCCGGGAAAGAGGGTCTCGGCCTCGAGGGCGACCGGGTGCGGGCGGGTGCACATGGAGGAGAGGATCCTCCCGTACTCCAGGTCCTCCGCCCGTCTGAGGGCGAGGAAGGAGAAGAGCTCCTCCCTACTCCGCCCTTCTCCCGCATGGATCCTTCTTGCCGCCTCGAGGATCATCCGCTGCTCGGTGCGGGCCACCCGGTCCCGTATCTTGGCCACGGCATCGATATTCGCCGAGAGGCTCGAGATCCCGTGCTCGACCAGCCACTCGGCCATCTCGGGGTCGGACCCGGCCTGCCCGCAGATGGAGCATTCCACCCCGTAATCGCGGCAGACCTGGATGGTCTCGTCGATGATCTTCAGGACCGCGGGATGCTTGGGCTTGTACATGGGGGCGACGTTCTCGTTGTTCCGGTCGACGGCGATGGTGTACTGGATCAGGTCGTTCGTACCAAAGGACGCGAACTGGATCCCCGCCATGATGAAGTCCTCGATGAGGATGGCGCTCGCCGGGATCTCCACCATGATCCCGAGGGTGACGTTCTCCACGTCGACCCCGCACGCCTCCATCATCCCCTTCGCCCGGATGAACTCGTCCGGGTGGGAGACCATGGGGAACATGATCCCGAGGTTGCTGTAGCCAGCCTGCCAGAGGCGCTTGAAGGCCTCGACCTGGAGCCGGAACTGCTCCGGGCTCTGGAGGTCCCGCCGTATCCCGCGCCAGCCCAGCATGGGGTTGTGCTCATGGGGCTCGTCCTCCCCGCCTGCCATGTTCCTGAACTCGTCAGTGGGGGCGTCGAGTGTCCGGACCCAGACGGGCTTTCCCGGGAAGGCATCGAGGACGATCCGGATCCCACCCGTGAGCTCGTCGATGAACTCCTCCTCCTTGTGGTTCCGGATGAACCAGCCGGGGGTCTTGTTCAGCCCCAGGATGAGGTGCTCGATACGGAGGAGGCCTACACCGTCCGCTCCCGTGGCCGCGGCCCGGGCCGCCGCCTCGGGGAGGGAGACGTTCACCTTCACCGAGGTCGCGGTGATGAGGGGGGCCGACGCGACCGCCGCGACGGCCTTCTCCTTCTGGGGCGGGGCTTCCGTCCTCCCCTCGTAGACGAGGCCCTTCTCCCCGTCCACGGTCACGAGCTGGCCCTGGTGGAGGACGAGGGTCGCCTTCTTGGTCCCGACGACCGCCGGAGTCCCGAGCTCGCGGGAGACGATGGCAGCGTGGCAGGTCATCCCCCCCTCGTCGGTGACGATGGCGGCGACCTTCCGCATGGCAGGGACCATGTCCGGGTTCGTCATCTTGGCGACGAGGACATCCCCCTCCTTCACGTTCCCGACATCCTTGTTGTCGCGGACGATGGCGACCCGCCCCGAGCCTATCCCGGGCGACGCACCCTGCCCCTCGACGAGGACCTTCCCCGCGGAGGCGGAGGCTGCGGCGGGCTTCCCCTGGACAGCGGCCCTGATGGTCGTGATGGGCCGGGACTGGAGGATGAAGATCTCCTTCCCCGTTATGGCCCATTCCAGGTCCTGGGGCACCCCGTAATGGGTCTCGGCTATCGACCCGAATTTCGCGAGCTCCTTCACCTCGGCGTCCGTGAGCACGACCGCCTTCTGCATATCCTTCGGGACCTCGGTTGTCTTCGTCCCCTTCTTCCCGACGGGGACCACCATCTCGAGCTTCGCGGAGATGAGCCGGTCCATCACAGTCCCGGTCCGGTGGTCAAACACGTACTTGTCAGGTGAGACGGAGCCCGAGACCACCGCTTCACCCAGGCCCCAGGATCCCTCGATGATGGTGAGGGGCTCACCCGTCACCGGGTGCGAGGTGAACATCACGCCGGCCTTTTTTGCATCCACAAGCTCCTGGACCACCACGGCAATGTTCACGCTCCGGTCGTCGAATCCCTGCTTCGCCCGGTAGTAGATGGCCCGTGCCCCGTAGAGGGATGCCCAGCAGCGCTGGACCGAGAAGATGAGATCCGCGTTCCCCTGGATGTTCAGGTAGGTCTCCTGCTGTCCGGCGAAGGAGGCGTCCGGGAGGTCCTCTGCGGTTGCGCTCGACCGTACGGCGACCACCGGCTCATTCCCGAGCGCCGTATAGGCATCTTTGATCTTCTTCTGGAGGTGCTGCGGGATGGTCACCGAGAGGACGAGCTCCTTCGCCTTCCTCGAGGCCTCCTCGAGGGCCGCATTGTCCTCGACGTTCAGGTTCGCGAGGCCTGCAAAGAGCCGTTCTTCGATCCCGGTCTCCCCGAGAAACCGCCGGAATGCCTGGGCGGTCACCACGAAGGCCCGGGGGACAGGAAGGCCGATGCCATACATCTCACCGAGGGATGCCCCCTTGCCTCCGACGGATGTGATGTCCTCTTTCTTTATCTCCTCAAGGGTCAGGATTTCAGGGACCTTCTTCATGGCCAGTACCCCACGTCACGGGTTCTGATACGAGCTTGCATTCCTGACAGATAAAGGATGACTGTTATACCGCAGCGTTGAGCGACCGTTCACCTGCCCGTGGATCCTTCACCTGACGCGGTGGCCTTTACCCGGCCATCCTTCCCGCGGGTCTCACAGACGGGCCGATGGGATCTGCCCTGTATCCTTTTTGGAAAGCATGAATAGCATCCGGAGCAATGTGAGATGGGTGTGCTGTGAAGTGGAAAGTGCTCGTGAGCGATCCCCTTGCCGACGAAGGTCTCACCATCCTCAGGGAACAGGCCGATGTGGACGTCCGCACCGATCTCCCCGAGGATGACCTCGTCCGGATCATCGGGGACTACGATGCCCTGGTCGTCAGGAGCGGGACAACTGGTCACCGCCCGGATCATCGAGGCAGGGAAGAGGCTGAAGATCATCGGCAGGGCCGGAGTCGGCGTGGACAACATCGACGTCGAGGCTGCGACCCGCAGGGGGATCCCCGTGGTGAACTCGCCCGAGGGGAACACCCTCGCAGCCACCGAGCACACCATGGCCATGATGCTCGCCCTCGCACGGAACATACCCCAGGCCGATGCTTCCCTCAAGCAGAAGCAGTGGAAACGCTCGAAGTTCATGGGGGTCGAGCTGAACGGGAAGACCCTCGGTATCGTCGGGCTCGGCCGAATCGGGCGCGAGATCGCGAAGAGGGCGAACGCGATGGACATGAAGTGCATCGCCTACGACCCCTTCCTCACGAAGGAGCGGGCGGCCCAGATGGGGGTCGAACTGATGGCCCTCGACGATGTCCTCCGGCATGCCGACGTGATCACCGTCCACACCCCCCTGACCCCCGAGACCACCCACCTCATCAATGCCGCGAAGTTCGCGATCATGAAGAAGGGCGTCCGGGTCCTCAACTGTGCCCGTGGCGGGATCATCGACGAGAAGGCCCTCTACGATGCCATAAAGGCCGGGAAGGTGGCCGGGGCAGCCCTCGACGTCTTCGAGGACGAACCGCCCCTGAAGTCGCCCCTCCTCGAGCTCGAGAACGTGATCGTGACGCCCCACCTGGGGGCGAGCACCGTCGAGGCGCAGCTGAATGTGGCGGTCTCGGTCGCGAACCAGATCGTCGGGCTCTTCCATGGCGAGCAGCCGAAGTACGCGGTGAACGCCCCCATGGTCCCGGCAGAGTATGCCGAGCGGATGGAGCCTTCCGCGCTCCTCACCGAGAAGATGGGCCGGTTCCTCATCCAGCTCGTCGAGGGGAGGCTCGAGGCCATGGAGATCACCTACGGGGGCGAGCTCTCGTCCCTCGGGCCGAACACCCGGTTCCTCACCCGCATTGCGCTGAAGGGCCTCATGGACCCCATCCTCCAGATGCCGGTGAATATCATCAACGCGGAGGTGATCGCAAAGGAGAGGGGGATCATGATCCGGGAGACGCTCACCGATGACGCGGCCGGCTTCAGGAACCTGATCACCATCCGGGTGAAGACCGACAAGATGGAAGAGGCCATGGCAGGGACGGTCTTCACCCGCGACCGGATCCGGATCGTCTCCATCGGGGGCTACTCCATGGACATGATCCCCGAGGGGTTCGTCATCATCTCCCGTCACCTGGACAAGCCCGGGGTGATCGGCCGCGCCTCCACGATCCTCGGCGAGGCGAAGATCAACATCGCCGGCATGCAGGTGGGGAGGATCAAACAGGGCGAAGAGGCGATCATGGTCCTCAACGTGGACTCCGAAGTGCCACCGGCCGTGATGGACGAGATCAGGCAGAAGGTCGGGATCTTCACCGCCAAGTTCGCGAAGATTTAGGGCGGAAGATGGGCGGGAAACCGAATTCCCGCTCCCTTCCATACTCTTTTATATCGGGGCCGAACCAATAGTAGAGTCGTCATTCTGGGCTCGTGGTCTAGTCGGCTATGACGTCGCCTTGACATGGCGGAGATCCTGAGTTCGAATCTCAGCGGGCCCATCTCGTTCTCCCCTTTTTCCGTGTCGGATCTCTCAAAAAATCTCCATCCCCGTAACCCTTTTATATCGCCGCTCCCTAGGGGAGCGGTAGACCAGAAGGAGTGGTGAGCTATGGTGAAGAACACCGTTGAGACGAAGTTCCTGAAGGAGGTAATCCGGGATCTCTCCTGCGATGATCCCGAGGCACGGAGGAAGTCCCTCGATGCGGTCATGACGTTTGCCTGGTACCCCGGGTGGAAACCGGCGGAGTTCATCGCGCTCGGGGGGCTCCCGGCACTCATCGGGAGGCTCGCGGAGGAGGACGAGAAGAGCAGGGTCCAGGCGGTGTCGGCCGTCGAACGATTCGTCGAGCTCGGTGCCTCCGCCGAGCTCGTGAAAGGAGGGGTCCTCCCGCTCCTCGAGCGGATGGCAGCGGGCGACAGGTACGAACCCCTGCGGATGATCGCAGGGAGGGCGGTCGCGAGGATCAGGGGCAAGAGATAACGGGGGCGGGGGGCAGGAATTTTCCCTCCCAGATCAGCTTCCGCACCTCTTCCCCGACGGATTGTGTCGCTCTTATTCCTTTTACCCGATCCCCCTGGTCCTTTACCTGCGCAGTCAGGGGGTACTGGAACCGTTTAAATTGTATCCCAAAAGATACAAACAAAAATGTTTATATAACAAATTGTAACATATACTTTACATGGTGCGAGCCACCCAGTGATGGCCACACCAGGAACAACAGGGAGCACATACATGGACACCCAGAGATTCGTAGCTGGTCCCCTTTCGATCCTCTGCATCCTCGGGCTGGTCATGGGAACAGCCAGCGCCGCGGTGCTCACAGCTACCGGTAGTACCGCCATCCCAGGTACGGGAACTGTCCATCAGCACCTGTCACCCGAAGCTATCGTCAACTCCCTCGGAGAGAAGGGAGTCGACGTGAGCGGGGTGAAGGCCGCCCTCCAGACGGGGGACACGGCCGCAGTGAAGGCATGGCTGGAGAACTACTTCCAGACGCATAAGCCTGAGAGAGCACAGGGTTCCGGTCACCAGCGTTTTAATCTTACCAGCGCCACCCAGCAACAGGAGACCATCACAAAACTCGGAGAGAGAGGAGTTGATGTAACCGAAGTGCAGGCAGACATCCAGAAAGGGGACACGGCTGCAGCGAAGGCATGGCTTGAGAACTACTTCCAGGCACACAAACCAGAGACGGCCGGGAAGAACGGGAACGAGAGGCTTCAGCTCATCGTGAGCTCCCTTGAGAAGAAAGGGGTTGACGTGAGCGTGGCGAAGACCGCCCTCCAGAACGGGGATACCAGCTCGGTGAAGACCTGGCTCAAATCTTACTTTGATGCCCACAAGGGAGAATTACCTCTCGGTCACCAGGCCAGACATACCAGGGCTGTAAGCCAGATCGGAACCAACCAGTAAACCAGTAGAACACCCTCCATTCAATCTTCCTTTTTTCGGGTCCGCAGGGGGAAGACAGGTTCTTCGTGATGAGAGAAAACCAGTCGGTACATTCAACAGTGAACGAGAACCTGCATGGCCGGATTATCTGAAAAGCCAGGCCGGACCGCTGATATCATGCATTCCTGCGGGACGCTGCGAGAAGCCTCCTCATACCGTCCGTCGTGAACTCGAAGGTGCAGTTCCCGTCGGGGAACTCCTCCAGATTCTCCATCCCCAGTTTCTCGAAGAACCCCTTTGCATCTTTCTGCGCGGTGAGCCTGATCCTCATGCCTCCCCTGAGGGCGAGATCTGCCACCGCCGCCATGAGCCTGGTACCGACGCCGCACCCGCGGATCCTCATCCCGATATAATCGACCCGGATCGTTCCTGGATCCGGAAGGGTATAGGAGATGCTCCCGAGGAGGTCCCCCCACCGGGACCTGGCGATCATGAGATGGTTCTTCTCATCGTCGATGGCCTCCTTGGCCCGGACGAGGCCCGGGATCCACCTCCCCCCGTTCCCTGGCCAGGGCGATGATCCGGTCGATCTCGTGCGAGAGACGCATCCGCTCGGCACCCTCCTCCCTCGAGGCGGGCATCATGATGATCCGTGCCCCCTTCGCCTTCCAGCACCGCGTGGCCTTTCCGGCCTTTCGCGGCAGCGCCGAGCGCCGTATTCACCTGCACCATCGCTCTCCGGGCTCCTCACCCCCTGGGATCAAGGGTCTCTTTCATATCGCAACATCTCCGATTTAAAACATTCGTTCCGGGGAGATCCCCTTCGTCAGTGGGCGCCCTGGGGGAAGTGCAAAACGTATAATGGTCATGGGTGCATATACGAGAGGGAGGAGTCAGTTTCATGGAGAATATCTCACCCAAGATGCAGAACCAGCTCGCGATGCTCCAGCAGATCCAGCAGCAGCTCCAGACCGTCGCGGCCCAGAAGACGCAGTACGAGATGGCCATCCGCGAGTCGCGGAGGGCAGAGGAGGAGCTGAAGGACGTCCCCGAGGATGCCGAGATCTTTGTCAACGTCGGCACGGTGATGGTTCAGCAGAAGAAGCCGAAGGTCGTCGCCTCGCTCACCGAGAAGGTCGAGACCCTGGAGCTCAGGGTGAAGTCCCTGGAAAAGCAGGAGAAGGCGATGCAGGCAAAGTTCGAGCAGCTCTCCAACGATATCAAGGGGTCGCTCGACCGCAAGAATCCGACGGTACCGACGGCTGAGTAATACTCTCTTTCTATTTTTCTTCCACGTTTGTCGGAATACGACCTTGCTTAAAAAATGAGATCGGTGAAGCCCCGCTTCACCCCTTTCTCACCCGGTGGAGCAGGTTGATGGCATTCACCATCGCCTCCACCGAGGCGATGACGATGTCGTCGCCCGTGCCGCTCGCGTCGAAGATCTGCCCCTTCTCGTCCTCCAGCGCCACCACGACGTGGCCGATGGCCTGGGAGCCGCCCGAGATGGCCTCGATCTTGAACTCCTTCAGGATCACCTGCGTGGGAAGGATCCCCATGATGGCCTTGAGGGCGGCATCCACGGGGCCAACCCCGACGGCGGAGAAGACATGCTCGACGCCGTTCACCGTCGCCTTCAGGGACGCCGTCGGGATGACATGGTTCCCCGTGATGACCGCGATCTCCTGGAGGTCGATGGTCTTCCCGTTGGAGACGACCCCCATGACGGTCGTCGCTATCTCGTAGAGGTCAGCGTCAGTGACCCGCTTGCCCCTCCCGGCCACCGCCTTCACCCGGGTGATGATCTCCTCGAGCTGCCCGTCGTCCGGCGCGAGGTGCACGTCGGTGAGCATCTGCCGCACCGCATGTTTCCCGACGTGCTTCCCGAGCTTCAGCCGCCGCCGGTGCCCCACCATCTCGGGGGTCATGATGCCCGGCTCGAAGGTGTCCGAGCACTCGATGACGCCATGCGAATGGATCCCACTCTCGTGGGCGAACGCGTTCTCTCCTACGACTGGCTGCGTGGGGAGGATGGTGATCCCCGAGCACCGGGAGACGAGCCGCGAAGTCTCGACGATCCGCTGGGTGTGGATCCCGGTAGAGACCCCGTAGATCGATTCGAGAGCCATAACGGTCTGGGCGAGGTCGGCGTTCCCTGCCCGCTCGCCGAGACCGTTCACGGTCACCTGGACCTGGGACGCCCCTCCCTCTACCGCGGCGAGGGTGTTCGCCACCGCGAGGCCGAAGTCGTTGTGGCAGTGGGTGTCGATCGGGCAGTCCACCGATGCGGCGATCTTCAGGATCAGCTCCTTCATCGCCGAGGGGGTGATGACCCCGACCGTGTCGGGGATGTTGATCACCGTCGCCCCCGCCTGGACGGCCACCTGGAGGACCTGGATCAGGTAGTCCGGGTCCGTCCTCGTCGCGTCCATGGCCGAGTAGAGGACCTGGTCGCAGTGCTCTCTCGCATAGGAGACGACCTCCTCGGTCACCTCGAAGACCTCCTCGCGGGTCTTCTTGATGGTGTGGATCCGCTGCACATCCGAGGTCGGGATGAAGACATGGACCATGTCCACGCCGCAGTCCAGGCAGGCATCCACGTCGCCTTTCACCATCCGGGCGAGGCCGCAGACCTGGGCCTCGAGGCCCATCGCGGCGATGGCCTTCACGGTCTCGTGCTCGGACTCCGACGAGGCAGGGAACCCCGCCTCGATGACATGGACCCCGATCTCGGAGAGCTGCTCTGCAATCTCCTTCTTCTGCGGGAGCGTGAAGGATATACCCGGGGTCTGCTCGCCATCCCGGAGGGTGGTGTCGAAAACAGTGATCTTCTCGCGAATCTTACCGGGGGTGAAGAAGACGATACCCCATGTCCGTCATTTCTCGCATACCAGATCACAATGCACTCATCCTATAAATAAAATCGGGTTATTCCCTCGCCCGGCAGAGGGAACGATATGTTTATCTTGGAAATTTCCCTATACTACAAAGCACTTACCCGCCTTAACTCAGCCTGGTAGAGTGCGCGGCTGTAGTCTGGTTTGCCGTGTAGGTAACTGCGCAGCTACCGCGATGTCCCCGGTTCGAATCCGGGAGGCGGGATAACCATTCAAGTGCAATCGAAGTGCCCAGGTAGTGTAGCGGCCTATCATGTCGGCCTGTCACGCCGACGACTCGGATTCGAATTCCGACCTGGGCGTCGCTCTTTTCCAGGATTCTCTGGCAGACAACGCACACAGGATACCAGGGGTGGACTCTTTTTCCGCGACAAGAGCAGGCTCTGTGTTGATGACTGTGTTTGAGGACCGGGGTCTTTGTGCAGGGGCAGGGGGGACTCGTACTGGTTGGGCGGATCCGGGACCGGAATAGTATCGAGGCAGTCGTCAATGCAGGTACTGATGGGATTTTAGTTCGCAAAATTGGCGCGAGGATGCGAAAATCGACGATGAAATTGTTATAAAGAATTATTCGTTGTCCTTGGAAGCTGGTACAACGATAGAGGGATATTTTAAGGAAAAAAAGCCAAAATGAATCAGGCAAAGGCGTTGCGAGGTGATTGTATGCCAACGAGTAAGAAACAATTGACGAAGCTGAACCAGGCGAAGAAGGCCAAGGCAGAAGAGCTCTCGAAGAAGGCGGCTGCGGGGAGCGAAGGCGCCAGGAAGAAGCTCGAGAAGCTCCAGAAGAAGCTCAAGTGAGCCGCCTGGAAGCTGCCCCGCTCATTTTTTCGGTTTTCCCCGGCTTTCGCTGAGTCTTTTAGTAATGGAGCGGACCCCCTCTTTTGATTTCCCGACCCGGAACCGGATTGGTACCGGGGCCATCGTCAATTGCCTGAATTGAGAGCACTGGGACGGGCCGTACTGGCGGGTCGAAACGCATGCGTGGGGGGCGGGCCGGGTCGGTTCTGATTGAGCGGACCGGGACCTGGCGGAGGGGGCAGTCGTTCATTATCGGAGCGGAGGGAATGATCAGGTGCGGGTACGATCGGATCGGGGACTCTTTTTACTGGGTATCCCGGGTTCCTTATTTCATGCGAACCGTTTTATGCAGGGGTGGTTCTCTCTTGGGTCATGAGACTCCCGTTCGTCGTTCTCCTGATCGTTACTGCCCTCCTCGGGGCGGGCTGCCTCATTCCCAGCGGCGGGCCGCCGCCGACCCCGACGGTGATCCCGACAACCACGCCGGCACCAGGGTTGAATTATACTATTCCTCAACTGAAGTACCTGCTCCTCGATCACTACGGCGAAGATCGGTTCTTTTACTGCGACCCCGACTACTACCCCGTCGGCCGCGGCGATGAGGCGGAGAGGGCGGTTACGATCTTCCCCGTCATCCAGAACGAAACCGAAGTTTTCTCGGCGATTATTGCAAGAAAGGGATTGCAGCCACCCTACTCGAACGAGACGAAACTCGTCATCTACCGTGAATACAAGAAGTTACGAGCCATCCCCCTGACTTCAGCAACAGGCGACACCTATAGCTTCAGCCTCCAGATCGGGACCCAGGGCCAGGGGAAGCGGGTATCCGGTATCATCCGCAACGACGGGGTCATCCTGCAGGAGCAGTCCGAACAGGCTGTCCTCACCTGTCCCATCTGTCTCACGGGAGACACGCTGATCGATACCCCTGCCGGCCAGGTCCCTGTGAAGGACATTCGTACCGGAATGCTTGTCTGGACCCCAGATCCTGATGGAGCCCGGAAAGCGGCCGTCGTGCTCAAGGCTATGAAAAAGCCTGCTCTACCCCCGCACCAGCTCGTTCACCTCGTATTATCCGATGGACGGGAGCTGTATGCTTCCCCAGGGCATCCCACGATGGACGGCAGGACCCTGGGAACCCTTGCCACGGGTGACAGGCTGGATGGGGCCTCGGTGATCAGGGCTGATCTCGGGCCAACTTGGGACGGGAATACCTACGATATCCTTCCTGCCGGGGAGACTGGAGGATACTGGGCGAATAGTATCCTCCTGAAGAGTACCCTTTTTCGGGATCCAGGCCCTTGACCGGGAGAGGGTCCGGTGCCCGGGTTAGAGGAGAGGCACGGGAAGCCATCAGATTTTCGTGAAAAATAATGAGTCAGGATTCCTGCTTCTTCCCGAGGTGATGCCTCTTCTCGAGAATATAACTGAGTACGATCCCTGTCGATACGATCAGGAGACCTGAGATGAAACCTGCTGCATCCATGAACGATACCCCCTGTTTTTTCGTCGTCCTATACGTAAATTCCGACGATAAAAGGCTGTTGACCCTTTACCCATATATACTTCCCTCCATCCGACGGAGGCGGGAAAAAATATCATTGACATTTCCCTGGCCGGGCCTGTCCTGTTCACCAGAGAGCCATCACGCTACACCCTGTCAGGGATATCCGTCGGATACGCCGGCCGGGAACCGCGGCAGGTCGGCTTGCCTGTTGTCATCCCCCGCGCGGTATGGGAGATTTTATGAGTACCGGGAGCCTCATCCCTCACCGGTGACGTCTCATGGACATGGTTATGAAATGGGTCATCGGAATCCTCGCGGCGGTCGTTATCATCGCGTCTGGGTCTGTCTTCCTCCTCGCCTCCCTGCACAACAGCGGCACGACGGTTATCGTGAGCCAGGCGCAGGAGGGGTGTATCGCCTCGGGCGGGACGGTGGGAGAAGGTCTGTGCTGCGCCTCGGTTGAAGACTTCCCGGATACCTGCCTGGTCGGGGCCTGCGCCTGCTCTGCCGAGTTCAGCCATGCCGTGAAGACGTGTAGTTGCCCTGCAGGCACCTGCTTCAACGGCACGGCGTGCGCGAAGGTGATCGGGAGCTTCGAGGAGTGCGCCGCTGCCGGATACCCGGTGATGGAGAGTTACCCGCGCCAGTGCAGCGTCCCGGGCGGGCCGACCTTCACGGAGAAGGTCCCCGCCGCCATCACGGCCGGGAGTTGCCAGGCGGCAGGAGGACACTGGACCGATTGCGGGAGCCGGTGCCAGCTCGATAATGCCGGAAAGACCGGTGTGGCCTGTCCTGCACTCTGCGAATCACTCTGCGAGTGCGGCGGGATCGCCGGCTTCCAGTGCCCGTCGGGATCCACCTGCCAGCTCCCGTCAGGCATCACAGACGCTCTCGGGTATTGCGTGGCCTCGGGTTGAAAAAAAGGATGAAAAGGGAGGGAAACAGGGAACTTCTCTCTACCTGTGGTCACTATCGTTCGAGAATCCCCATTGGTCCAGGGACCCCTTGTCCTTACCGGATCCACCGTTATTCCCGGATCCGCCATAATACCCGGATCCTTTGTCGTTTCCGGATCCCTTGTCATCATAGGACCCTTTGTCATTATTCGAGCTCCCGCCACCGCAGGTCCCGCCATGCCCCGAGCTGGACACCTGGATATAATCCCAGCCCTGGATCTGCTGCCCGGGGGTCTTCGGATTATCGCTCTTGAGAGTACCCGTCACGTACACCTTGAGACAGCCGTCGCTCTTCTTGATCCCGAGCTTCTTGATGACGTCCTGGGTATCGAACTTCAGGCTGAGGTCCTGCTTCCTGTCGTCTTTTCCTGCCTTGAAACCGCAGGAACAGACCTTCGTCGAGGCCGATCCGACGTCCTCGAGGGACCACCTTGTCGGCTTCGCGCCCGTCGTCCCGCCGTCCCTCGAGAGGAGGATACTCTTCGGGTCGATGGACGAGACCTTCAGGTTCGCATCACCGAGGATGGCGACGGGGAGCACCCCCTTGTCCTTGAGCTCGAGGGGGTTCGGGCAGGAGCCGGGCTTGACGTCGACGGATACCTTCATCGGGGTGACGACCTGGTTTGCGGTCACCTGTTCATTCACGAGAACCGTGCCGAGCACCACGCCATCGCCCATGATGTCGATGTGGAAGCTGTAGGCACCGGTCTTTGTCCCGGCAGGCGGGGTGATAGCCACGTTGAACGTGTCGGTCGACGGCCACGCGACATCGGTATAACTGTCGGGGGATGCGATCCAGTTCGCGTACCCGGCTCCTCGGCCTGGATCCCGAGGTTCCTGATGTTCTGCTTCGCCATGTCCTGGATCATGGCGACGATCTGGGCGGCGATAGCGGACGGGTCCCCGTTCGGGTCGCTCACCACGAAGAGGCCGCCGGTCATGTATGCCATGTACCTGAAGTTGTTCTCGGCATCGGCGTGCTGGTCGTCGAGCGTCCCGCCGTTCGGGCAGTAGACGCCGACGATGATGATGTGGCTCGCCGCGACGTCGTCGACAACGGGTGCATAGTCGAGGTCATCGGAGGTCCCGGCTATCTCGTCCACCCCCGGGTCGCCCCCGTAGGGTGCCTCAGTGCGTGTGAAGAGCTTCTCGGCGGGTGCCCAGGGTTTCATGAGTGTGGCTCCGCTCGGTGCCGCGTGCGGGGGGGCATCGCCGAAGATGACGTAGATATTCTTCGCGTCGGTCCTCCAGTGGTAGGACTGGGCCTCATATATCACCCGGGTGTAGTCCTCGGGCCAGTCGCCGCCGCATCCCCGGGGGATCTTCTGGATCCCTGCCTGGGCGAGGGAGATGTCGGATGTCAGGTCCTGGTCGAGGCTGTAGGCATAGTCGTTTTGATAGTCCGGCCCGGTCGAACTGCAATCGTTTTGGCCATAGGTGCCCGTATACCCGTCGAAATTGGAGTAGTCATGGGGGTAGTCCATGAAGGAGCCGACCCCGAACTGTGTATCCGGGATCACCGCCCGTATATCATTCATGACCTGGATACCCTGGGATTTCATCGCGTCGCTGACACGGCTCATGCTCCCCGTGGTATCAAAGGCAAAGACCACGTCCCCCTTGGGCACCCCTCCCGGAAGGGTAACCGTGATCTGGGCGTTCTGCGTCTCCCCGGGCTTTAATGTACCCGTGATGGTGCCCGGATCGACTCCTACCCCCGCGTCCGCGGCTGCCGGCACCGCGAAGCTGGAGAGACAGACCAGGCACACGATGCATGCTGTCAATATGCGCTTCATACACGTTCCCTCCACCGATATCCTGCCGGTGAACACCCGACGGCAGGGGATCACAACCGGGATTCATTCCTTCCTGCACCTCGCACGGAACCGTATCAGCCCGGTGGGATTCCGCCTGTGATCAAAACAACAATTTCATTTCTTACTATATATAGATTGCTATTTTTTACTTTGAGAATCTGTTCGGTTTACATAAAAAAACTTTTCTATTTGATTCTATACGGTATTATCATATGTCCTGCATATATCTGTATAAGTAAATATTATACAAAATATATTCTTATATCCATTATCCTGGTGTGGTCCTGAGAGATTCTTGAAAGCTATCGGAGGAGGCCCTGCGAGATAGAGGGTTCCCCTTGTCCGCCCTCACCCATCGAAGTCCGGGAGGACGAGCCCGGTCTCCTCGTCCCGGTTCCTCCGGACGGAGAGGTCCATGAGCTCGAAGATGACCACCTCCATCACGAGATAGGTCTCTGCCCGGCCCCTCAGGCACCCGGTGAGGGCACGATCCCCGCGGCCGATCGACCCGTGCAGGTGTATCTCCGGATCCCCTTCCCCGGGGTACACGGTGGCGATCCCGACAACCTCCCACCCTTCCCCGAACTCCATCATGTGGGGGATGGGAGGGATGACAGGCTCCTCCGGACCCGTTACGATGGATCCCTCTTTGAGGGCACCGAGAAGGAGGAGTACCGCGTGGGAGATCCCTTCCCTTGAGAGGATCTCCCGTATTCCGCCAAGGAGATCCTCCCCATGATCCACCCGGGCCACAAAGATCCTGCCCATCCGGGCCGAAGCGTATTGCACTGCTCACACCGTCGAGGAGAACATCCTTCCCCGAAAGCCGTCCCGAAAGGGTACTGCCCCGTACCGGTTCTCCCCATAAACATCCGGTGAGAATGATAAAAACTTTCACTTTTACCCGGGGCAAGGACGGAGAGAGAGCTGCCCGCCCGGGGATACCCATAAATATGGGAAACTGGATACCTCGCTCATATGACCGTTACGAGGATTGGGATCCCCCTGAGGGTCCATCGTCTTTACGAGATGAAGGGACGCTCCCTGCCAGGTTCCGCCTTTCCCCTCATCCTGATCCTCGCATGCCTGGTCCTCCCCGCACAGGCCCTGGCACTTCCTGCCAGCGGGTCCCCCCTCTGGACTTATGTCACGGGAAACAGCGTCGCAGGGGTCGCCATGACCCCCGATGCATCTGCCATGGCCGCGATCTCCGACGACGCCAGGGTGTACTTCTTCAATACCTCGGGATCCCTCATCTGGACTTATCCCCTCGGATTGAAGATGACCGCCGTGGCCGTCGCGCCGGACGGGTCCCGGGTGGGGGTCGGTGCCATCGACGGGGCAATCCACCTGCTGGGAAGCGACGGGACCCATCTCTGGACGACCCCCACCGGCGGGAATGTGAACGGGATCGGCATCTCGCTCGGTGGAGAGCGCATCGCCGTCGCTTCTTCGGACCAGAAGGTTCGCGTCCTCGGGCCTGACGGGAGCCTCACCTGGAGTTATACCTCGAACGGTGCCATGACGGCCGCGGCCATCTCGGCTGACGGGAGGAGGGTCGCCTGCGGCTCCCAGGATTACCATGTCTACCTCCTGGACGAAAGCGGGAACCTCCTCTGGAGCTATGTCACGGGTGGGGCGGTCCGCGGGATCGCCATCTCCTCGGACGGGACATCCATCGCCGTTGCCTCTGCCGACAACACGGTCTACCTCCTGGACGGGGCGGGGACCCTTCTCTGGAAGACCTCCTTCTCCACCACCCTCCTCTCCACGGCAATCTCGCCGGATGGATCCCTTGTCGCCGCGGGATCGATCGACAACAAGATCTACCTCTTTGACAGCAGGGGGACGAACACCTGGACCACGGTCCTCGACGGATCGGTGAACGGGGTTGCCCTCTCGTCCCGTGGCGGGTATGCGGGTGCAGGGACCTCCAACAACAAGGTCTACCTGTTCTCCTTCCTCCCTCCGGCCACTCCCACCCCGCCCCCACCGACGCCGACGACCATCGCGCCGCCGGTCTGGAACGTGACCCCCGAGAACACCCCGCCCGGGACCACCCCCGTCGTGACCACACTTCCGCAGGTCACCGAGACGGCCACGGCGAGCCAGTCACCCGGGGGGCCGCCCATGGGGACGGGATCACCCGCGTTCATCCTCGCCGTGGCGGGGATCCTGCTCGGCCTCCTGGCCCTCGTCATCGCGGGAATCTACTTCTTCAAGAAGAGGTGATCCGGGCCGGGTTCCACCCGCCGGAACAGACATCACCTGACCGGGAATGGCGGGGAGGGATCCCTTATCGCACGATTCCTTTTATGCGCTCCTCGCAGCTCCCCGCGAGGTCCGTTCTCCCTCTCAGCCTCGCCACGTCCCTGAGGGCTTCCAGTTCGTGTACCGAGTCCTCGAGGAACGAGAGGATATCCGCCGGGTACGTCGAGATACCGTACTCGTCCAGGAGCTGGTTCGCGATCTCGCGGTGATCGAGGCCGGATTCGCGAAACTCGATGATCTTCGCGGCGAAACGCCGCTCGGGGCAGCCACAGTCAGGGGCGTCCCGGCACCTGCAGGAGACAAAGTCCTGGAGGATGTTCCTGATCTGCTCCCGCAGTGCCCCTTCCAGGGATCTCAGGTTCACGCCCGACGAGATGGCCCCGAGGAACGCCCCCTGGAATACCGCATCGGGCAGGCGGAGGCCGGTGGCCCTCTCGAGCTTCCTGATGCCCGCGAACCTCGCCCGGCCCGCGATCAATCCTCGTCACCCGTGGACTCGTCGAAGTCCTTCAGGGATTTCATCGCGTCCCGCATCGTCTCGATCTCCACGAGCCAGTCGTCGAAGAGGGAGGTCTTCCCCGGATCGTCCTGCATGAACTTCTCGCAGCAGGCGGTGCCGGCGATCACCGCGGCCCCGATCTCGCCCGCGATCTCGAGGGACTTCTCCATCTCCTCGGGGGGGAGTGCCCTCGCCTTTTTCACGAGTGCCTTCACGTCCTTCCCGAACGATCCCCCGATGAACTTCCTGCAGCCCGAGAAGAGGACGAGGAGGGAGAGCTGGAGGGACTCGAGGACATCCCCGATCTCGCCCTCCCGGGCCTCGCACATGACCGTCGCCTCCACCTCCCGCATCCGCAGCATCGCCTCGTCCTTCCCGAACCGGTTGTTCTGGAAGAGCCGCACGATCTTGAGGACCTCGATTGTGATATCCTCGGCAAAACGGGACAGGGCGAGGAGGCCCTCGGGCGGGTCGTCGGAGGAGGGATCGCCGGTGAAGCTCAGCTCCTCCAGGGTCCTGATCCAGTTCGCCATCCGCTCCTTGCTGTAGAAGATGTAGAAGAGCTTGAGGGGCGCTTCATCCGGGGTGCCCTTCTTCTTTGGCATTCACTAGACTCTTTTACCCCCACGATTAAAGCGTTTTCGCAGACGATGTCCTGATTCTTTCAATAATCGCTCAACTCCCCGATTTGCCGCGCGTTTATCATTGATACCTTTATATAGAACCGCTCCTATATCATCCACCTGATGAAACCGAGGCGATCCCTTCTCAAGCTCCTGATCGGGTCGTTCATCGCCGGGATGCTGATCAAATACGCCGCCCCGGCAGGAGCCGATCCCGTCCCCCTTATCGGGAGATTCCTGAGGGATCTGATCTTCTCCCAGACCATCACCTCGATCCAGTATGCCTTCTTCAACGTGAACACCCTCCTCTGGCTGATCATCCTCCTCCTCATCGCGCTCATCCCCTTCATGTTCGCCCTCTTCAGCGGCGTCTGGGGATTTCTCACCTACCTCTGCGGGTTCCTGAGCGGGTACCTGATCGTCGGCAGTCTCGTGACCGTCCCCGACTTTTTCACCCTCGTCGCGGCAATCCTCTGTCTCGCGCTGGGAATACTCTCCGCCCTCTACGGGGAGTTCATCAAGGGCTGATACCGGGTTTTCCAGTGACACCCGGGCGGATCCCGGGGAGGTCCCGCACAGGGTCCCGCCGGGCAACCCCTCGATCACCCGGGAAAGATCATCTGGAAATCCTTATGACACTCCCCGCTAAAATTCTAAAACCCGCCGGCCCGGGGGAGGTGTGTCCATGCGTGTCTGGAGAAGGAGATCGATCATCTGGACCGTTCTTTCGACCTTCGTGGGGATCCTCGCCTTCCTCGTCCTGCTCGCCATCCTCGACTTCTCCTTCGGCACCTCGGCCAATGTCGTGATCCAGGGGCTCATCTCCCTCCTCAAGGGCGATTTCTACCTTCTTATCGTCATCGCCCTCATCCTCATGACCGGGGAGATCTTCGACCGGTTCACCTTCCCCCTCAACCTCCCGGCGCCCCTCTTCCAGGCCCTCGCGAGCGTCTTTTTGGTCATCTTCATCTTCGACGTCTTCAGGTTCCTGAACGATATCACCGGCGCAAATATCTACCAGAACCTCGAGATCCTCCGCATCCTCCTCTCCATCCTGATCTTCCTCATCGTCTTCACCGGCGGCTACTTCAAGATCTTCGGCGACCTCCTCCTCATGGGGAAGCAGCGGGAGCTCCAGGGCGAGCCCGCCGCATCCTCCCCGGATGCCAAGACCTGGGACGATATCGGGAACGAGTTCAGGCAGCTCATCTTCGATGTCCTCCAGAGGATGAGGGAGGAGATCCGCGAGCAGGGAGAAGACTAAAAAAAAGGTTCTCGTTCCTTCACCGGATCTTTGCCCAGACGTAGAAGAACCGCTGGACGGCCGTCGCGTGGCCGAAGACCCCGAAGACGACGAGGAGCCACCCGAGGGACGAGAGCCCGGCGAACCCGGCCGGGGCCCAGAGGGCGAGGATCCCGGCGATGACGATGAGGACGAGCCGGTCGGCCCGCCCGAGGGTCCCCCCGTAGTACCGGCCGACCCCCACGGCCTGGGCCTGGGTCCCGAGGTACGAGGACATGAGTACCCCGGTGAGCCCGAAGACCCCGATGAACCAGGGGGCCGCCCCGCCCGCGAAGATCCCGGTGATGATGAAGATGTCCGCGTACCGGTCGAGGACATGGTCGAGGAAGTCCCCCCGGGTGCTCGCGAGCTGCATCTCCCGGGCGATGGCACCATCGAGCGAATCGAAGAGGGCGTTCACCGCGACGAGGCCGGTCGGCGGCAAGGACCTCCCCCCTGAAGAACGCGAACCCGGCGGCGACCGAGGCCAGGAAGGCCATGACCGAGAAGCCGTTGGGGGTGAGCCCCGCGCGGATGCAGACCCTCGTGAGAGGCCGGAGGAGGTTCCCTGCATGGGGCCTGAACTGGTCCAGGGTCATGGGGCCTCCATGAGGTAGGCTGACCAGTCGATCCCGCCATGGGACGGGGGGATCCTGCCTTTCAGGAAGTCCTCGATCAGATCGGCAATCCCCGCGGGGGATGTCTCCGTCGTATCCAGCTCGAGGACCTGCCCGGGGTCGTGCCTCTCCAGGGTCTCGATCAGGCAGACGTCCACCGCCTCGGCCTCTGCGTTCTCCCGGCACTTCTCCTCGCCGTACCCCCGGGAGCGCAGCCTGTCGAGGAGGATACCGGGCCTGCACCGGAGGATGATCACCCGGTCGCAGGGGAGGAGGTGGGCGAGATGCCCCTCCACGATCCCCTCGACGGGGGTGAACTCCCGGACCCAGCGGTCTTCGTCGATGATCCGGGTATCCCGCTCGCTGTCCTCGCCGATGACGTATTCCTGTACCGTATCGGCGAGCCGGATGACGGAGTATCCCCTCAGCGGCGAGCTCATCCGCCGCGGATGATTTGCCTGTACCGGGAGTTCCCGTGATCCCGCACATCATAGCCTGTTGATCTCGGAGATGAAGCGTTCGTTCTCCCAGTCCTCACCGATACTTACCCGGATGTAGTGGTCCTCCAGGTCGGGGAAGCTCCTGCAGGACCGGACCACCACCCCCGGGTGCGCGAGCGCCTCGGTCACCTCGTCGCTCCTGAGCGGCGCGACGTCGACGAGGACGAAGTTGGCCTGGGACGGGTACACCCGGTGGGCAACCTCCCGGGAATACCGCCCCCGCCAGGTACGCACATGATCGAGATAGGCCTCCGACCATTCCCTCTCCCCGAGGGCAGCCTCGGCAGCAGCCGCAGCGACCGTGCTTACGGCAAAGGGGGTTGCCGCCGTCCCGAACGGTCCTGCGAGCCATTCGGGCAGGAAGGCATACCCGATCCGGAGTCCTGCGAGGGCTGAAATCTTGGACAGGGTCCTCCCGATGATCAGGTTGTCGTATTCCTTCATGAGTGCCCGGTAGTCCAGGTCCGAGAAATCAACATAGGCGTTATCGAGGAAGAGGACCCCGTCGGTATTCTCCAGGATCCCGGCGATCACCCCGGGAGGGGTCGCATTCCCCGTCGGGTTGTTGGGCGAACAGATGAACCCCAGCCGGGCACCCTTCATGGCCCGGACGAATGCATCCGGATCGACCGAAAAGTCCGCCTTCCTCCTGACCTGGACAACTTCCGCGGCCTGGGCTCTCGCGGCCACGCCATAGAAGGAGAAGGTCGGGGTTGCCACGACCACCTTCTCCCCCGGTGCCACGAGGATGCGGATGACGGTCTCGATCACCCCGTCCATTCCCGCTCCGGCGGCGAAGTGGTACTCCCCGTGATGCCGTTTCAGGGCATCGAGGAGGGAGCACGGCTGCTCTGGCGGGTACCGGTTCACCCCCTTCAGGGCAAGGATGGCCGCATCGAGCACGACGGGGGGCGGGGGGAAGGGGTTCTCGTTGCTCGCGAGTCGTGCGACGGGCTCTATCCCCGATCTCCGGGCGATCTCCGCGGCCCCCGTCGCATAGACATACCCTCCCTCCCCGAAGCACGGCCTAACCGAGCGCCTCATGGATGACCTCGATCGCCCTGTCGATCTCGTCCTCCCTGATGACCAGGGGCGGGACGAGCCGGATGTTCCCGTCGGCGGCGCAGTTGATGAGTACCCCGCGGGCGGCACACCGTTTCTGGATCCCGGGACAGGCATCGCCGATGGTGATCCCGACCATGAGCCCCCTCACCCGGGGGTTGCAGACGGCGAGACCGCGCCGGAACCTCTCGCCCTTCGGCCCTACCGAGGGGAGGAGCTCCTCGATGACCTTTATGGTGGCAAGGGATGCCGCACAGGCCAGGGGGCCTCCTGCAAAGGTCGAGCCGTGCTCGCCTTTCCTGAACTCGAGCCCTTCACGGGCGACCAGGGCCCCGACGGGGAAGCCGCTCGCTATCCCCTTTGCGAGCGTGACGATATCGGGTTTCACACCCTCGTGCTGGATGGCGAGCCATTTCCCGGTCCTGTCCCATACCGGACTGGACCTCGTCGTCGATCATGAGAGCCCCCGTTGCATCGCAGATCTCGCGGACCCCGGCGATGAAACCCTCCGGTGGAATGATCACCCCGGCCTCTCCCTGGATGGGCTCGACAAAGACGCCTGCCGTTTCGCCCGTGACCTCCTTCCGGAGCCCGTCGAGGTCGCCATAGTCAACGAATGTGCACTTCGGTTCGAGGGGCTCGAAGGGCTCGCGGATGGCCGGCTTGTGGGTGACGGCGAGTGCGCCCGTGGAACGCCCGTGGAACCCGTGGGTGAAGGCCACGAACCGCTTCCTCCCGGTCCTCACCCGGGCGAGCTTGATCGCGGCCTCGGTCGCCTCGGTCCCGGAATTCGTGAGAAAGACCTTGCCGAGCCCCGTGATCCCGGAGAGCCTGCGGGCGAGCTCGGCCTGGTGGGGAACATAGTAGAGGTTCGAGCAGTGGATCAGCTCCCCGGCCTGCCTGCAGATCGCCCTGACAACGGCAGGGTGGCAGTGGCCGGTACTGCAGACAGCGATCCCCGCAACACAGTCGATATACTCGTTCCCCTGTGCGTCCCAGACCTTCGCCCCTGCGCCACGCACGATCTTCAGGTCCCGGGTAAAGACCGGCTGGTAGTAGCGGGCATCGAGCTCCTTCTCTTTCTCCATGTCTTCCATTGCGATCTCCTCACTCGTACTCTATTGTAGCGGGTGGTTTCGGGGTGATGTCGTACACCACCCGGGCCACCGAGGGTATCTCAGATGTAATCCTCGATCCGATCCGCACCAGGTCCTGGAAGGGGATCTCCAGCGGATCGGCGGTCATCCCGTCCCGCGAGTTCACCGCCCTCACCGCGATGATCCACCCGTGGATCCGCACGTCCCCCTTCACTCCCGTCCCCTTGCCGAGAAGCGCCGCGAGGCACTGCCAGGGCCGGTAGCGCTCCACGAGCTCCTCCTCGGCGATGGCATTCGCCTCCCGGACGACCCTGATCTTCTCGGGCGTGGCCTCGCCGACAACCCGCACGGCAAGCCCGGGCCCCGGGAACGGCATCCGGTGCTGGATCTCGGGGGGAAGGCCGAGGGCCCCCGCCACCTCCCTCACCTCGTCCTTGTACAGGTCACGGATCGGCTCGATAATCCGGGAGAAGGCGATGGAGAGGGGCATACCGCCCACGTTGTGGTGGCTCTTGATCCCCCCCTGGCTCTCGATCCGGTCAGGGTAGATGGTCCCCTGGAGGAGGTGGCGGGCGTTGACCGCCCGGGCCTCCTGCTCGAAGACCCGGATGAACTGCTCCCCGATCCGCTTCCTCTTCTGCTCCGGGTCCTCCACCCCTTTCAGGGCCGTGAAGAACCGCTCTTCCGCCCTGACGATATGGAGGGGGAGCTCCCCGAAGAGACCCGTAATCCGCTCGGTCTCCCCCTTCCGCATGAGCCCGGTGTCCACGTAGATAGGGATAAGCCGGTCGCCGATGGCACGGCTCGCGAGGGCCGCACAGACCGAGCTGTCCACGCCGCCCGAGAGCGCCATCACGACCTTCTCCCCCCGCCTGGGTGCGGATCTCCTCGACGGCCTTCCCGATGAACTCCTGGAGGTTCATCCCGGCTGCCCTCCCGGGGTCCCCTTCCCGTGCCGCTCCCTGCACGCGGTGACAAAGCCGGTGAAGGGCGGCGACGGGTGGGCCGGCCGGGAGTTGAACTCGGGGTGGAACTGGGTCGCGAGGAAGAACGGGTGGTCCTCGATCTCGCAGACCTCCATGCGGACCCCGTTATGCCCCGAGAAGACGAGGCCGGCCTTCGTGAGGTCCGGGATGAACTGCGGGTTGACCTCGTACCGGTCCCGGTGCCGTTCCAGGATGTCGGTCTTCCCGTAGAGCCTTCCTGCCAGGGTGTCCGGGTCCAGCATCACGGGGTAGTTCCCGAGGTGCATGGTCCCGCCGAGCTGGTCGATCCCCTTCTGCTCGGGGAGGATGGCCACGACGAAGGTACCTGACCCGAACTCCTCGCTTGCCGCGTCGGCGATCCCGAGGACCCCCCGGGCATACTCGATCACGGCGAGCTGGAACCCGAAGCAGAGCCCCAGGAAGGGGACCCGGTTCTCCCGGGCATGGGTGATGGCCTGGATCTTGCCCTCGATCCCCCTGCTCCCGAAGCCCCCGGGGACCACGATCCCGTCCACCTCCTCAAGATCGGCGGATGTGTAGTGCTCGGCATCGATCCACCGTATCTGCACCTCGGTCGCAAGTGCCCTCCCTGCGTGCTTCAGGGCCTCCTTGATGCTGATATATACGTCCTCGATCCCGTACTTGCTGACGAGACCGACGGTGACCTTCCCCGTGTACTCCTTCATGACCGTCCGGTACCACGAGGGATCCGCCTCCCGCCGTTCCAGCCCGAGGTGATCGGTGAGGACATCGGCGAGGCCCTCCCGCTCGAGCTCGAGGGGCACCTGGTAGATATCCGGCATCGTCGCCGCCGATATCACCGCCTTCTCCCTGACGTCGCAGAAGGCCGAGATCTTCTTCTTCGTCCCCACACCCATGGGGCTCACGCTCCTCGCGACGATGATATCCGGCGCGAGGCCGAGCTCCCGCAGGGCCTTCACCGAGTGCTGGGTCGGCTTCGTCTTCATGTCCCCCATGGTATCGACGGGGACCAGGGTCACGTGGATGAGGGCCATGTCCCCGAAAGGCAGCTCGCCCCGCATCTGCCGGATCGCCTCGAGGAAGGGCATGCTCTCGATATCGCCCACCGTCCCGCCGACCTCCACCATGCAGATATCCGCCGTACCGTTATCGACAGGTTTCCCCGCGGCCCGCCCGATCGAGGCCTTGATCTCGTCAGTGATGTGGGGGATGATCTGGACCGTGGAGCCCAGGAAGTCCCCCTTGCGCTCCCTGTCGATGACCGTCCGGTAGACCTTCCCCGTGGTGATATTGTGCTCGGAAGAGAGCTCGATGTCGAGGAACCGCTCGTAGTTCCCGAGGTCGAGGTCCACCTCGCCACCGTCCGAGAGGACGTAGACCTCGCCGTGCTGGGCGGGGTTCATGGTCCCTGCGTCGATATTCAGGTACGGATCGATCTTCACCGCCGTGACCGAGTAGCCCCGGCTCTTCAGGATCCTTCCTATGGAAGCGGTCGTGATCCCCTTCCCGAGGCCGCTCATCACTCCCCCTGTCACCACGATGTATTTCACGGAGCACTCCACCCGCTGGAGATCATTTTGTGTGAAACCATGATATAGTCTACAGCATCACTCTGCACCGAGGAGTTTGCCCGTCGGGATCAGCTGAGGGGAGCTGGTGGGTGAGAAGAAGAGAAGAGACAATGCCCTGTAAGAGATTAAAATCTCTCATTATTCATATGCTTTCTCCTTTATACATGTATATTTATAAAGCCAGATCAAGATATAAACCTATAATTATCTATCAATTAATCTAAATACATATTTTAAAATGTATTTCAGTATTAGATATATTTATATAGTATTAACTTAGTGATCCGGTGGATAACCCCGCAGGATCGCCCCGGGAACCCCCTGATCTTCCCCGGATCGGAGGGCCTGGGCCGATCGGGGTCCGGAGATGGCATAATGGAAAGAACAGGAACACACCTATCGATACTCCTCCTCTGGGCAGTGGCCGGGATCCTGATCAGTCCGGCAGCCGCCATGATCGGATACGAGACCCGCATTACCAGCGGGCCGTCGCAACACACCTGGCCGGCCATCTCCGGGGATCTCGTCGGATACGAGGATGACAGGAACGGGACGGTGGACATCTACCTCTATAACCTCAGTTCGGGCATAGAAAAGCGTCTCACGACCGATCCGTCCCCCGTTGTTCACTACTGGCCCAAGATCTACCAGGATCGGGTCGTCTGGTGGGACAACAGGTTCGGGAATTTCGATATCTTTCAATTCAATGTCACGACAGGGGTGACCTCCCGGATCACCACCGATCCCCGTAACCAGGAGAACGCGGACCTCTACGGGGACCGGATCGTCTGGATGGACAAGCGGTCGGGGAACTTCGACACGTTCCTGTACAATACAACGACCCGTGCCGAGACCCGGATAACCGCTGACACCGCCGACCAGTGGGAGCCCGAGATCTGGGGTGACCACATCATCTGGATGGACAACCGCTCGAACCCCGGGTACGATCCAGACGCACAGTACTTCGATATCTACACCTATGACCTCACTACCAGGACCGAGTCACCCATCACCACCCAGGGATGGGCCTGGTACGGCGGCATCAGCGGAAACCTGGCGGTCTGGTCACAGTGGCGCCCCGATTCGAGCTACCCGGGAGGCCAGAACGAGCAGATCTACCTCCATGACTTTGCGACCGGGTCCGAGACCCGGATCACCTCCGATGCATCCAACCACTGGTACCCGAAGATCTTCGGGGACCGGGTCGTCTGGGAGGATGACCGGAACGGTGCCGATACGAACTGGGACATCTTCGTCTTCAACACGACAACCGGGCGCGAGGAACAGGTCACCTCCAACCCCTCAGCCCAGATGAACGCGGCGATCTGGGGCGACCGGATCGTGTACGAGGACTACCGGGACGGGAATTCGCAGATCTTCCTCTATACGATGATCACGAAGCCTGTCCCCCAGTTCACGTCGGACGTGACCGGTGGGTCTGCCCCCCTTGCCGTGAAGTTCACCGACACGACCTTGGGGAACGTGACCGGCTGGCTCTGGGACTTCGGTGACGGGAGCACGAGCCTGCTCCAGAACCCGGGCCACACCTACCAGAACCCGGGTTCCTACACGGTGTCGCTCACTGCAACGAACGCGGCAGGAAGCGGCAGCATCTCGAAAAGCCGCGTATATGACCATCACCCAGGGTATCGTTCCCCTTCCCGGCTTATCCAAGTCCCCCTCAGACACGAACGGCGATGGAAAGTACGAGGACCTCGATGGGGACGGAAACGTGAGATTCTCCGATGTGGTCCTCTTCTTCAGGAACATGGAATGGATCGCGGCAAACGAGCCGATCCCTGCCTTTGACCTGAACGGGAACGGAAGGATCGATTTCAACGACGTGGTGAAGCTATTCCAGGAGTTGTGATTCTGTATGGCGCAGACGTATATTCGATTCATCGTCAGTGGATTGCTGCTGGCAGCCCTCATGATATCAGGGGCTTCAGCGTTTGCCATCATCGTGCACGACGCTCAAGTGAAGGTCGGGTCTATCGCAAACGTGAACATCGAGATCGATTCAATCCCCTCCGATCTCTGGTTCTACAAGATAAACCTGACCAACTCGAATCCCCCTGTTGGCGAGTTCGTAGGGGTCTTATTCCCCACATGGACTACCCTCACGCAGAACTCGACCCTTCCGGGTGATTTTCTCTCGATGAAGGGCGGGGCGCTCATGAGCCCGGTCCCTGCGGGAACGACAAACGTGAGCCTCGGCAACTTTACCGTCCGGGGTGATGCCCCCGGTTCCTCACAGATCGATCTCGTTGTGGACAGCATGGAAACGGCCGATGGCGTCCTCATCTTCCCATCCGTCGTCAACGGCACCCTGGAGGTATTGCCCGTCAATGGGAACATCCAGGTCGACTCCACACCGGCCGGAGCCTGGATATACCTCGATAATGCGAACCAGTCGGTGGTAACCCCAGCGACTCTCTCTGGTATCACCCCCGGTTCCCACGTCGTGAACGTCACCCTCGCGGGTTACCGGGTATCTACCGAACAGCCTGTAGATGTGGCTGCTGATGGGACCGCTGCCGTTGCCTTCCAGCTCGAACCGATAACACCACCGGTCGCCGACTTCTCAGCCAGCCCCACGACCGGCAAGGAACCTCTCGACGTCTCTTTCAGCGACGCATCTGCGAATAAACCAACTACCTGGTTCTGGGAGTTCGGTGATGGATCTACCAGCATCGAACAGAACCCGGTCCACACCTTCTCGGCCGGCACATATACCGTGAACCTCACGGTTGCCAACGCCGATGGAACCGACAAGGTGGTGAAGACTGATTTCATCAATGTTGAAGCACGAACGCCGCCGGTTGCTGACTTTACCGGTTCTCCGACCTCTGGGAAGGAGCCACTTGACGTCACTTTCAGCCGACGCATCAACGAATACTCCAACCTCCTGGTTGTGGGAGTTCGGCGATGGGTCCACCAGCAGCGATCAGAACCCGGTCCACACCTACTCTGCCGGCACCTACACCGTGAACCTCACGGTCATCGAACGCCGATGGGACCGACAAGGTGGTGAAAAACGATTATATCATCGTCGAGGCATGAACACCTCCGGTCGCTGACTTCACTGCCTCTCCGACCTCTGGAAAGGAACCCCTCGACGTCTCCTTCAGCGACGCATCTGCGAATAAACCAACGTACCTGGTCGTGGGAGTTCGGTGACGGAGCCACCAGTACCGATCAAAACCCGGTCCACACCTACTCGGCCGGTACCTACACCGTGAACCTCACGGTCTCCAATGCCGATGGAACCGACAAGATGGTGAAGACCGATTATATCACCGTTGAAGCACGAACGCCCCCGGTCGCTGACTTCATCGGTTCTCCGACCTCTGGGAAGGAACCCCTTGACGTCGCTTTCAGCGACGCATCAACGAATAGTCCAACCTCCTGGTTGTGGGAGTTCGGGGACGGATCTACCAGCACCGATCAGAACCCGGTCCACACCTACTCCGCCGGCACCTACACCGTGAACCTCACCGTCTCCAACGCCGACGGATCCGACAAGGTGGTGAAGACCGATTATCATCAACGTTGAAGCACGAACACCGCCGGTTGCTGACTTCACCGGCTCTCCGACCTCTGGAAAGGAGCCCCTCGATGTCTCCTTCAGCGACGCATCTACGAATAAACCAAGCACCTGGTCGTGGGAGTTCGGTGACGGATCTACCAGTACCGATCAGAACCCGGTCCACACCTACTCGGCCGGTACCTACACCGTGAACCTCACGGTCTCCAATGCCGACGGATCCGACAAGATGGTGAAAACAGATTATATCACCGTTGAAGCACGAACGCCCCCGGTCGCTGACTTCACCGGTTCTCCGACCTCCGGGAAGGAGCCACTGGATGTCACTTTCAGCGACGCATCAACGAATAATCCGACCTCCTGGTTGTGGGAGTTCGGCGATGGAGCCACCAGTACCGATCAGAACCCGGTCCACACCTACTCGGCCGGTACCTACACCGTGAACCTCACGGCATCCAACGCCGACGGAACCGACAAAGTGGTGAAGACCGATTATATCACCGTCGAGGCACGGACACTACCGGTCGCTGATTTCGTCGCTGATGTAACATCAGGAGACTCTCCGCTAACAGTGACGTTCACCGACCAGTCATCGAACACCCCGACCACCTGGTTGTGGGAGTTCGGAGACGGAGCAACCAGCACCGACCAGAACCCGGTCCACACCTACTCGGCGGGTACCTACACCGTGAACCTCACGGTTACGAATGCCGATGGGTCTGACAAGAACGTGAAGGCCGACTACATCACGGTCAGTACCCCAAGTACACCGCCGGTAGCCGATTTCGTCGCTGATGTTACATCCGGGGACTCCCCGCTTACCGTGACCTTCACCGACCAGTCATCGAACACCCCGTCCACCTGGTTGTGGGAGTTCGGTGACGGAGCAACCAGCACCGACCAGAACCCGGTCCACACCTACCCGGCGGGCACGTACACCGTGAACCTCACGGTTACAAACGCCGATGGGTCTGACAAACTGGTGAAGACAGATTACATCTCCGTCAGCAACCCGAAAGCGCCGCCGGTCGCCGATTTCACCGGCTCGCCAACCTCCGGGAATGAACCCCTGGATGTCACCTTCGCTGATGCCTCAACCGACACCCCGACCGCCTGGCTGTGGGAGTTCGGTGATGGGGCCACGAGCACCGACCAGAACCCGGTCCACACCTACTCGGCCGGCACGTACACCGTGAACCTCACGGTCACGAACGCCGATGGATCGAACAAACTGGTGAAGGCCAACTATATCACGGTCAGCTCCTCGAATCCGCAGAAAGGGCCGAAAGCCCGGTTCGCGGCCTTCCCCCACCAGGGCCTGGCTCCCCTCACCGTCAGGTTCAGGGACCTATCCCGTGGCAACCCCACCCAATGGTCCTGGGACTTCGGTGACGGCTCGACCACTGAGCACCGACCAGAACCCGGTCCACACCTACACAACCCCAGGGAAATACAACGTTTCCCTCACAGTCCGGAATAGCGCCGGATCAAATACCGAGACCCAGAAGAACCTCATCACCGTGAAGGCTCAAAAGCCGCCCAGGGCTGAGTTCACCGCGAACCCCCAGCAGGGCCTGGCTCCCCTCACCGTCCGGTTCAGGGACCTCTCCTGGGGTAACCCCACATCCTGGTCATGGGACTTCGGTGATGGGTCGGCCCTGAGCACCGAGCAGAACCCGGTCCACACCTACACAATCCCTGGGAAGTACAATGTCTCCCTCACCGTAACCAATGGGGCGGGATCGGATACCGGATCGCGAAGAACCTCATCACCGTGAAGGCTCGAAAAGCCGCCCAGGGCCGAGTTCTCAGCGAACCCCCAGCAGGGCCTGGCTCCCCTCACCGTCCGGTTCAGGGACCTCTCCTGGGGCAATCCCACCTCCTGGTCATGGGACTTCGGTGACGGTTCGTCGTGAGCGCCGAGCAGAACCCGGTCCACACCTACACAACCCCAGGGAAGTACAACGTCTCCCTCACCGTGACCAATGGGGCGGGATCGGATACCAGGATCGAGAAGAACCTCATCACCGTGAAGGCTCAGAAGCCGCCCAGGGCCGAATTCTCCGCGAACCCCCAGCAGGGCCTGGCCCCCCTCACCGTCCGGTTCAGGGACCTCTCCTGGGGCAACCCTACCTCCTGGTCCTGGGACTTCGGTGACGGTTCAGCCGTGAGCGCCGAGCAGAACCCGGTCCACACCTACGCCAGCCCCGGGAAGTTCACCGTAACCCTGGCAGTCGACAAATAGCGGCGGAACCGATACCGCGGTCCAGAAGGACTTCATCAACGTTGCTGCGCCGAAGGTGAAGGGTAATGGAGACCAGGGTGCAGGTGCGAACGGTGGATCCGGGAAGAAACCTGAGAATACCTCCCAGGGTTCAGATAAAAATGAGGGACCTAAAATCAAGATAAAGTAGGATGAGGAGATTCCGGCAATTTACCCTTTTTTCCCGGGAAGGTGACCATCTGGTTCGCCATTCCCGATTAAAGGATAGCGAAGGCCGCGGCGCACCGTGCGAGGATCTCCCCTTCGCCGCTCCCCTTCCGCACCTCGCTCTCGGTGAAGGCGACCCTTCTCCCCTTCCGCACCACATGGCCGGTGGCTACGAGGACCTCGTCCTTCGCACCCTTGAGGAACGAGGTGGTCTCGGATATGGTCGCAATCCCTTCCCCGGGCGCGAGGACCGTATAGAGAGCAAGGGCCATCGCCTCGTCCGCCATGGCGGTGAAGATGCCCCCCTGCATCCAGCCCACCCCGTTGTGCATATCCGGCCGGACCTTCATGGAGAGCCGGGCGGTCCCTTCGCCGATGGAGACCACATCGATCCCCATCATCGCGAAGAAGGGGTTGACGTCCCGGCCCCGCTTCCTGAGCTCCTCGAAATAACTCATTGGTCTCCTGCAAGGTTCTGACCGCCACCATAAAAGGGTTCCGGAACCGGAGATCCACGCACCGATCCCGTGGACGGAAAGTTCTTGCCAGAAGGGAGAGAGAATAACTGGTATGAAGCTCCTGGTTGTCATCGCCCCGGAGCGGTTCAGGGACGAGGAACTCTTCGAGCCGCTCTCGGTCTTCCAGAAGGCCGGGATCGCCTATGACGTTGCCTCGGTGAAGGCCGGCACCTGCACCGGGATGCTCGGCGGGAAGTGCGATGCCACCCTTGACATCGCCAGGGTGCAGGCCGGGAGCTACGACGGGATCGTCGTCATCGGCGGGGCAGGATCACCGGAGTTCCTCTGGGGGAACAGCCGGCTCCACGCACTCGTGGCCGAGTTTGCGAAGGCGGGGAAGCTCGCCACCGCCATCTGCCTCTCCCCCGTGGTCCTCGCCCGGGCAGGAGTGCTTGCAGGGAAGAAGGCCACGGTGTACCGGAGTGCGGATTCGGTCGCCGAGATGCGCAAGGGGGGCGCCGATCTCCGGGACGATGCCGTTGTCACAGACGGGATTTTTATCACGGCGAACGGGCCGGCAGCGGCACGGAAGTTCGGTGAGGAGATCGTATCTGCCCTCGCCCGGGCGAAGCGATAACTCCCGCGGCAGGCTGTCGAAGGAGAGAATGAGGACCCGGGCTTTTAGCCATCCAGCCGGGCCTCCCGGATTTTACGTCGAGTACTTCGCGGGATCGGTGTCGAACTTCTTCTTGCACCCCGGTGCGCAGAAGTAGTAGGTCTTCCCCTTGTACTCGCTCTTCCACTTCGCCGTCTTCTCGTCCACGGTCATCTTGCAGATGGGATCAATCGCCACGGTTTCCACCTCAGGAGGGTACTCTCCTCGCTGGCGGTATATATCCCTTGAGGAGGAGGGAGAGCGAGACAACGGTGACCGAAGACATGGCCATGGCAAAGCCCGCGTACTCCGGCCGGAAGGTAATACCGAAGAAAGGGTACAGGAGCCCGGCGGCCACCGGTAAGAGGGCCGTGTTGTAGGCGAATGCCCAGAAGAGGTTCTCCTTGATCCGGGACATGACCTTCCGGGAGAGCTCGATCGCGGCTACGACATCGATCAGGTTGTCCCTGACGAGGACGATATCCCCGCTCTCGATGGCCACGTCCGTCCCGCTCCCGATGGCCACCCCGAGATCTGCCTGGGCGAGGGCAGGGGCATCGTTGATCCCGTCGCCGACAAAGGCGAGCACCTCACCCTCTGCCTGGAGCTTCTTCACCTCGTCGACCTTCCCCGCGGGAAGGACCTCCGCAACCACCCTTTCGATGCCGATCTGCCTCGCTATGGATCCGGCCGTCCGCGCATTATCTCCCGTGATCATGAGGACCTTGAGGTTCAGGCCGGCAAGGCGGCGGACGGTCTCTCCCGCCGAACCCTTCAGGGTATCGGCGACAGCGATGAGGCCTGCCGGCTGGCCTCCTGCCGAGACGATCATCACCGTCTTCCCTTCCCCTTCGAGGATGGCGATCTTCTCCTCCAGCTCGCCCGGAGAGGGGGACCCCCCTCTCCTTCATGAGGGCGCGGTTCCCGATGAGGACCTCTTCCCCGAGCACCTTCGCCACCACCCCTTTTCCGCCGATGGTATCGAACGAGACGCTCTCCTGGAGAGGAAGGGCGCGCTTCATGGCCTCCTGCACAACGGCTCCTGCGAGCGGATGCTGGGAGTTCCTCTCAACGCTCGCCGCGAGGGTGAGGAGGGTCTCCTCCGTAACTCCGGCGGGGACAAGGTCGGTGACCGACGGCTTCCCCACGGTGAGCGTCCCCGTCTTGTCAAAGACCACGGCGGTTATCCGGTCAGGTATCTCCAGGGCCTCCCCGCGCTTGATGAGGACCCCGAGCTCCGCACCCCGCCCGATCCCGACGGTGACGGCCGTGGGGGTGGCGAGGCCCAGCGCGCAGGGGCAGGCGATGACGAGGACCGAGATGAGGGTCGTGAGGGCGAAGAGCAGGGTCTGGCCTGCAATGAAGTACCAGAACGCAAAGGCGAGGAGGGCGATGGAGAGCACGGTGGGGATGAAGTAGGTGACCGCCCGGTCCGCGATCCTCTGGACGGGGGGCTTGGAGCCCTGGGCCTCCTCGACGAGACGGATGATCTGGGCGAGCACGGTCTCCTTCCCGACCCGGGTCGCCCTGAACCGGAGGACGCCGTTCGTGTTGAGCGTCCCCCCCACAACGGGAACCCCGGCCTTCTTGAGTACCGGGATAGGTTCACCCGTGATCATGGACTCGTCGACGTAGGATTCCCCTTCCGCCACCTCTCCGTCGACGGGGATCCGCGCACCGGGCTTCACGGTGACCAGGTCCCCGGGTATCACGTCTGCCGCAGGGATCTCGGTCTCGGCCCCCGACCGGACCACGGTCGCCATCTTCGGGGCGAGGTTCACGAGCTTGCGGATGGCATCGCCGGTCCTTCCCTTTGCCCGTGCCTCGAGGAACCGCCCGAGCATGAGGAATCCCGCGAGCATCAGGGCCGTCTCGTAGAACATGAAATCCGGGGTGAGGACGATCCCGAATGTCCCGAGCACGCTCGCGCCGTAGGCGACGCCGATCCCCATGGAGTACATCACATCCATGTTCAGGACCCGGTTCCTGAGGGCGCGGTACGCGGCGAGGAATATCGGATACGCGAGGTATGCGAAGGCTGGCGTCGCGACGATGAACATGAAGATACCCATGGGAAGGGGCAACGGGGGCTGGAAGAACATGATCCCCATCAGGCCGAGGCCGAGGGCAAGCCCGATGACCGCCCTGGAGAGCTTCGCCCTGAGATCCCTCGCCCGAGCCTCCCGTTCCAGGTCGCCGGTATCCTCCCCCTCGACCCCGAGGTACTGGTATCCCGCAGTCCTCGATAGCACGGCGCATGGCGTCGATGGTGGCGAGGGACGGGATGTAGGTGACATAGGCCTTCTCGGCCCCCAGGTTTACCGTGGCATCGATGACCCCGGGGAGTGCCCGCAGGGCGGCCTCGTTCGTCTCCACGCACGTGGCGCAGGTCATCCCCCCGATGCGGATGATCACCCGCTCGGGGACGACCTCGTAACCGGCATCCGCGACCGCCTTCCGGAGATCGGCGAGCTTCGCCTTCTCCGGGTCGTACTCCACCACCACCCGCTCGAGGCCGAGGTTCACGTCCGCCTTCCTGACCCCCTCCACCCCCTGGAGGGACTTCTCGATGGTCACCGCGCAGGTGGCGCACGTCATCCCCGTTATCTTCAGCTCGGCCTTCGCCTTTGCTGCGGTCTCTCCCTTCTCTTCGGCCACGGTCAACCTCCGCGTACGGACACCCCTTCCCGGAAGGAAGGGGCGGACTCATCCCTGAACATCTCCACCCTGCGGGATAAATCCATTGCCGCGGGAGGACACCCTTGACCATCTCTCGCGCCCGGAATCAGAGTGAAATCTTCTTCAACCCATGGCTGCATGGTACTGGTATCATCCCCGGAGAAACCCATGAGAAGGCTTGCCCGGGGGTCCCCATAGCGCTGTCATGACCCCGAAGGATCCCGAACCCCGCAGAGGAGGGGAAGATCTCCCCGGCCTGACCGTGACCCCGGGGATTTTTTCACCGTATCCCGGGGGCAGGATCGGCCACGGCCCCGAACGCACGGGAGGAGATTACCCCCCGGAGGCCGCTGCCGCGAGGTCTCCGGCCACGGTTCCCTGGGACACAACCGGCGTAGAGACCACGTACGAGCGGGTATCGGCCCTTCTTGAGAGCGGGAGG
>CAVQHA010000002.1:0-6831 GCA_963712215.1 uncultured Methanomicrobiales archaeon
GTTACCATCCCGGGGCATATATCACTTCAGGTTCCGGTTCCTGGTCCATGCAGACAGGGAGATCCATTCATCCCTGCGGGGGTGCGAAATCGCGGGGAAATCCGGCAGGAAAAGGGGAAGAAGGATTTTTCGTGGGAGTCCTCCCGGTTTTTCCCCGCCCATCGACGCCTTTTTCATGCATCCTGCCCATGATCCGGGATAATCATGGAAGTAGCCGGGGACCGTGCCTTCAGGATCGAGTTCGGCAAGAGCCGGATCGAGTCCCTCACTGACGGGATCTTCGCCTTCGGGATGACTCTTCTCGTGCTGGGGGTCGGGTACCCCATCTCGGTCCAGACTTTCTCGAGCACGCCCCTCACGCAGATCCTCCTCAGCTCGGTCCCGTACTTCATCCTGTACATGGTCTCTTTCCTCATCCTTGCCGCCTTCTGGGCGAGCCACCATGTCCAGTTCCACTACATCAGGTTCGTCGACCGGACCTTCCTCTGGCTGAACATCCTCTCCCTCATGTTCGTCGCTTTCATCCCTTTCACCTCCTCCATCGCCGGGTTCTTCATTACCTCCCGGCTCGCTGCAGCGGTCTTCGAGGTGCACCTCCTCATCATCGGGCTCATGTTCCACCTCCAGTGGCGCTATGCCTCGGGGGGTCACCGGCTCGTCAATCCAGGTCTCGATGAGGTCACCGTGAGAAGGGTCAGGGGTGCGACCCTGGTAATACCCACGTTCTCCGTTGCAGGGTTCCTCCTCACCCTCCTCGGGATCCACGAGAGTATCTTCATCTACTTCCTCGTCCCCGTCGTCCTCTGGATACGGATCCACAGGTGACGGAGCGACCTTCCCCATTCGAAGAGACTCGAGTGCGGATCACCCCGTTGACCGTGGGCCTTTCGCCTTAGGCGGGGCCTGTCGCCATATGGACAGGCTTCAAGAATATGCACCGAGAACCGGAAAGACGCAGATGGAGACACAGCAGAAAGTGGTCATGGCCGTGGTCATGCTCGGCACCCTCATGGGCTCGCTCGACTCGACCATCGTCATCCTCGCGTTCCCGACCATCGCGGACACCCTCCACTCCGATCTCATCACGACGCTCTGGGTCATCCTGATCTACCTCCTCGTCGTCGCGGTGACGACCACACAGTTCGGGAGGATCGGCGATATCTACGGGAGAAGCCGGATGTTCAACACCGGGTTCGGCGTCTTCACCCTCGGGTCCCTCTTCTGCGGCCTCTCGCCCTCCATCTGGTGGCTCATCGGGTCCCGGGCCGTCCAGGCCCTCGGCGGGGCCCTCATGCAGGCGAACAGCGGCGCCATCGTCGCCGACACCTTCCCCCCCAACCAGAGGGGGGCCGCCTTCGGGTACATCTCCCTCGGCTGGACGAGCGGGGCGATGCTCGGGATCGTCCTCGGCGGCATCATCACGACCTTCGTCGGCTGGGAGTACATCTTCTTCATCAACATCCCCATCGGGATCGCCGCCACGCTCCTCGGGATCCGGTACGTGAAGGACGAGGCCAGGGCGAGGGAGAAACTGGATATCCCGGGCATGGTCCTCCTCAGCGCAGCCCTCTCCCTCCTCTCCTTCGGCGCGATCGACTTCGCGGCCCGGGACCTGGCCCTCTCCAATATCGGCTCACTCGTCGCCGGGGTCATCGCCCTCGTCCTCTTCTTTGCCTACGAGATGAGGGCCGCGAGGCCCATCATGGACTTCTCGGCGCTGGGGAGCAGGATCCTCGGGTACTCCATCCTGGCCGCGTTCTTCCTCTCCCTCGGGTACCTCGCCGTGGTCTTCCTGATCACCATGTACCTCCAGGGCATCCGCGCGCTCTCGCCCCTCTACGCGGCCCTCCTCCTCATCCCGGGCTACGTGGCAGGGTCGTTCCTCTCCCCCGTTATGGGAAAACTCTCTGACCGCTACGGCGCCCGGTATATTGCAACCGCCGGGGCGGGGGTGATCATCCTCGCGACCCTGCTCTACCTGAGCCTGAGGATAGACACGCCCCTCTGGTTCGTGCTCGTGGCCTCGGGTGTATCCGGGATAGGGACCTCGATGTTCTTCCCTGCAAACAACAGCGCCGTCATGGCCCATGCCCCCCAGGGGACCTACGGCGGTATCTCGGGTCTTCTCCGGACCATGCAGAACATCGGCATCCTGGGAAGTTTCGTCATCACCATCACGGTCGCGGCGGCGTCCATCCCGCGGGAGCTCGCCTTCGAGGTCTTCATCGGGACCACCAACCTCGCGGGAGGCGTCTCCCAGGCTTTCGTCCAGGGGATCGATGCGGCACTCTGGATCTCGCTCGTCTTCATCGGTATCGCCGGTATCCTCTCCTGGCTCCGGGGAGAGGAGAAGCGCGGGCCGGTCCGGTGACCAGGCCGGAGCCCGCCAGTGACAGGGGAACCGGCCCGATACGGGATTGAAATCCCGTCAGTATCTGGACCGCCATGCAGCGAGGGCGATCGCCGCTGCGACGGGGATGAGCCCGGGGGCGGCTCTTGCTGGCGTCGTGGCAGATGCCTGCGGGGCAGCTCCCGTTCCGGTAGTCGTTTCCCCCGGGCTTGTCCCGGGAGATGCAGGAACGCCGGTCGGCTCCGTGGTATCCCCCGCGAGCTGGATGCTGCGGGTTATCGACCCGAAGATGGAACACTCTGCCCTGACCTGGATCTCCCCATTCACACCGGTAGGCAGCAGGTAGGTATAGGTGAAGGTCTGGGGTGAAGGCTGGCTCGTGTATGCGTTATCGCTGACAACGGGACTCCCTGTCGTGATCAGGACCCGCTTGACGTAGTGGGTCGTAGGATCGGCGACAATATGAGTGATGGTAACCGAAAGGACGCGGGTTCCCGGGTCGAAGGATAGCACCATATCGGAGGGAGGATGGGCAGGCGCACCCTGGGGGAGGAGAAGGAGGGCCAGCGCTGCCAGGAGCAGTATACGGCAGGATCGGGAGGGTCGGTCGGTAAGAATCATCAGCACAGGCATCACGTTCGCCATCCACCGGAGATGAACTGGGATTCGTCTCGATAGTATTCCCAGTGGCAGAGATAAAACTGGTGATGGATGCAGGTGAGGTACCCGGCCTCCGTTGACCAGGATCCTCAAACAAGGAGATAAAGGACCAATGCAGACCAGGCAAGGAAGAGAAGGACGGGCGTTCCGACGAGGTAATAGAGCGAAGGGACCGCCCCCGTCACCCTGAGGAGGAGAGGTGCTTTCCCCCTCTCACTTCCTGTCTCAAGAACAGAGAACCTGGGGTCCGCCGGGTACCGGGCGGCAATCTCGCGGAGCTTCAGCCGCCATCCTTCCTGGAAGAGGCAGGTCCTCCCCAGGGAGAGGACCCAGACGAGGGAGAAGGCGGCCCCGGCAAGGCAGATCGGCCAGTTCTTCAGCTCGGGCCCGCCGGGCAATGCTCATACCGGCGATGAGCAGGGCGTTCGTGGCAAGGAGCACCAGGAGCTTGGTAGTCTTGATAGGGTTCTCCCTTGCCCAGAGGTCGACGAGGAGCCGGTACGAGGCATAGTCCTGTTCCGTCCTTTCTGCATCCGATCCCATGGTGGGAGTCTGGGGCCTTTCGGGATATAGCCCTGTTCCAAGGAATCCGGAAAGGGTGCCGGATTCCCGGAACCGGCGTGTGAGGAAGTCAGCGGGGAGAAAACCTCAGTCCCGCATGATGAAGTAGTCGGCGATGATGGTGATGACAATGAGGACCGCAGCAAAGCCGATGATCCAGATGGAGAACCCTCCCGGGCCCGGGGTCGGCTCGGTTGTGGGAGGGACCGAAGGTGTCTGGACCAGCGTGGTCTGGACCGGAAGGTTCGTCGTGACAGGGATGGTTGTTCCTGTGACCGTCACCGAGGCTGCAGGGGGAGTGGGGCTCTGGGTCCCTGTTGCTGTCTCCAGTGGGGTCGTCGGGAGAACCGGAAGATTGCTCACCTGGATCCCCCGGCTCCCTTCGAAGGTGCCGTTCGCCCGGACCTCGACGGTCAGGTTCCCTTCGCTCATCCCGAAGACGACCGGGGTGGAGACAGACTCATCGGGGCCGGTCTTGCTGCCCTGCTGTACGAGCGTAATCCCGACCGGCGCACCGGAGGTGTGCACCTCGTACAGGACGCGGTAATCATAGTACACCCCCGGGAGGATGTCCATGGGCAGTCCCACCGTTATCACTCCCGTGCCGGTCTGCTCGGCCATATGATAGGTGTTCCCGGATCGGACGAGGAGCATGATCCGGTTCACGTTCCGCCCTGTCACTGACAGGTTTCCCTGCTGGAGGCCGAAGGAATACCTCCAGTTGGTCAGGTTGAACCAGGAGGTGGAAGATGCCGGAGGGAAGGTTGCGGCGATGGTGGTGTTGAGGGTATAGCCATCGGTTACACCGCTCAGGGTTATCGAGAACGGGTTCCCCTCCGCGAGCGTACCCGGCTCTATCGTGACCCCGATACCGAGCACCGCAGAGAAGAGCAGAGGGAGGACGAACAGGACCGGTGCGGCCCGGTATACAGGGGATCTGGCTATTCCTCTCATCACAGACGGATTCTTTTTGAACCCGTGAAGGTATGAACTTACCGATTGACCACCCGGAACCGGGTGATCTCATTGGGAACCATTATGGAACCCCAAGGCCAAAAACAGGTGATGGAGAAGGCATGAAACGGCTCCGGTTGGTCTCCCTCCTCCTTGTTCTCGGGATCCTCGCCTCGACGCCGGCCGCGGCCTTCCATGCCCGGTACCTGGACATCGTCGTCGACCGGGAAGGCAACGCCACCGTCACCTTCGAGTATAACCTCTCGTGGGTCGAGGGGATCCTCGCCTTCTTCGGGGCCGCCAACCCCGATCGGGATCTCGAACGCATCTTTGCCGCGACCACCGGCGGGGAGGTCGGGACCCTCTCGACGGGAAACGGGGCCACCACGTTCTCGGTGGGGCGGTTCGCCGTCGTGAATGGGACCGGCCAGGGCACCGTCTTTGACACGAGGCCCCTCAACCTGAGCTGGGGGCAGGCGGGCTACGAGTCGTCGATCCTGGCGCCTCTCCTCGAGCCGGACTTCTCCCCGGACGTGACGGTCATCCGGTTCCCCGATGCTTATTCCCGCACGTTCCATGATCAGTTCCTGATCCCCAACGTAACCCACGCCTTCTGATCCGGGATTTTCCCGACGGGAGATGGCTCCTCAGGAACTCGCTTCGTGAGAGAGCCGGACCTGGAAAGCAGGTTGAAAGGGAGGTTCGGGGGGTGGCCGGATCTAATCGCTCAACAGGATTTTATCAGTTGCAGGCATCCTGGACCAGCCCGGCAATCTTCTCCCGTATTCCGGCAATGGTCCGGACATCCCGGATCCCGTCCATCCCATCGAGGAGGACTTCGCCGGTGTACCGGATGCCCAGGTTCCTCATGAAGGAGGCGACGACCTTCTTCACACAGGTGAAGTTGTCGGCACCCGTCCTCCCTGCTACCGCGAGGAGGAGGCCTTTCTTTTCCCCACCAGCCCCGAACAGGTTTCTCCCGGCATGGTATGCCTGGCAGCGATCGATGAAGATCTTGAGACCCCCGGGGACGGTATTCGTGTAGACCGGGGTACAGATAACGAGGAGAGAAGCGGACCGGAGTGCACCGATGAGATCGGTCATATCGTCATCGAAGGTGCAGGTCCCGGTGTTGTAGCACTGGTAACAACCGATGCAGGAATGGATGGAAAGATCATCGAGGTAAACCACCCGTACCTTCTTCCTGATGTTAACAGCCTCTCCGGCGGCCCACCCTGCGAGGATGCTGCAGTTCCCGTCGGCCCTCGGGCTCCCCTGGACGATGAGGATATCGATATTCCCCCTGGGAGATGCCGGTTCACGGGGTATCTCGAGGGATGCGAGAAACCCGTCGGGATCCTTCAGGAGGGCTCTCTCCCATTCTGCTGCTTTTCCCCGGACCACTTTTTCTGCATCCAGGGACACCGTCGGGGAATATTCATACGAGTTGGTCCGGAAGAGGCCGAGGGTCTCTCCCCCCGAGGTAAGGCGGAGAGTATACCGGATCATCCCGGGATAGAGCCGGGAGAGGTCCTCTGCCTCGATGGAGAAGAGGTAGATCTTCCCGCCTCCTGCCTTGATCTCCTTCGAGAGGAGGGTGCCCCCCTTCCCTTCCATGAAAGGATATCTTCACCTCCCTTTGCCAATAACCCTACCCATCCTGTTGAGAACCGGTGCAATTGGTAGCCGGAGGCTTCCCCGTAAAGGGAACCGGTACAGGACCTACCGGCGTCTCTATCCCGTTCCGAATCTCTTAAGAACTCCAAGGGAGGTTTCTCTTCTATGAAAAGCCTGGTCCCGTACGGCCTCGGCGGGCTCCCTGCCCTTCCTGTCTGGGGTGATGATCGTGCCACTTGACGCGCTCCGCCCCGTCGCCTTCGTCTACACCATCGGCATGCTGGTGGTCCTCGCCTTCCTCTGGTACAGGGGGAGGATCACCCGCACCCTGGCAGCGGCGGTCCTCGTCGTCTCGGCGGTCTTCGGCTTCCTCTTCGCCTCGGTCGCCCCCTGGCAGTTCCAGCTCCTCCTCCGCGGGGATGTTGCCGGTCTCGGGGGTCCCCTCGTCTTTGCCGTCGTCATCCTCGGCCTGTTCTTCGTCCTCACCCTCATCTTCGGGCGGGTCTTCTGCGGCTCGATCTGCCCCCTCGGGGCCCTCCAGGAGCTCGCCTACCTTGCCCCCGTACCCAAGGCCAGGCCACGGGTGAAGGCGGCGCTCTATGCCGCGAGGTTCGTTGTCTTTGTGGTCGTTGTGGTCGCGGCTCTCTTCCTCTCGGTGAGAGCAATACGTACGTACGAAGCAAGCAGAG
>CAVQHA010000003.1:0-203945 GCA_963712215.1 uncultured Methanomicrobiales archaeon
CGCGCAAAGTTTAAGGGTGTTCGATGTTTTTCAATTAGCGTTACCTTTGGAAGTGAGGTTGCAGTTTTGCACGAAGATATGACGATTGACGAAAAGAAGGCGAGGGTTCTCATTGTGCTCAGAGGCTACAAGATAATAAAGCGGGAACAAGCCAAGGAGATTGTTACTTTCTTGGTCGAATCTCCTAAAGAAAAGGGGAATACTCTGATCTGGTGTATACCAACCGAAGGTACTGTCGGAGTCCAGTACGTTAACCAGTTGAAGAAGGCGATGAAAGAAGCCGAAGTTGAAAAGGCAATAATAGTGAGCGGCGAAGATACACTCAAGCTGCTATGGCTCTTTCCAAGAAGAATGAAATCGAGTTCATCCCAAGAATTTTTCCTCCCTTTAATATCTTTGACCATACCTTAGTTCCAAAACACGAAATAATCTCAGACGAAGAAAAACAAAAACTCCTAACGCAGTATCGCATCCAGCCTTATCAACTTCCACCAATAAAGTCTTCAGATCCAGCTGCTAGGGCGATAGGCGCAAAAGCAGGAGACGTTCTGAGAATAACTAGAAAAAGTCCACCTCCGGGGAATACACCCTATTCCGTTATGTCATTGAAGGCTAACATTTTTCATTGAAGGCCATACTTTTTTCTTATTTGCATTTTCCGACTGGATCAATTTCTGACAATAAAGTATAGAGCTATATCTGCGAGTTCAGCGGCGACACCCTGAGACACAGAGCACCTAGGCTATTAGCTGGGTTCGTCGAGCCCACACCGTCACGTTCATGTTAGCCTGCGCGCGCCAATGGCAGTGGTGCTTAAAAGTGACGTTTGCCTGTTATCTTTGTCAACTCCTGCAAGAGGAAGTTGGATTTTGTCTAGAGAACCAAACGTCATGTACGTGGGCAGAAAGCCCCCGATGAATTATGTTCTGGGGATATAACAAGTTTCAGCGGGTCCAACGCTAAAGAAGTTACTTTGAAGGCGAGGGAAAAGCAATAACTACTGCCGTTGACGCTGTTGAGATAACCAGACACAGATTCATGAAAGACCTGAGCATAGGCAAAATCACCAAGGAACTGAAGAAATGCCACCAAGAGAAGGCGAAGGCAGAACAAGGATCGTTTCAACGAAAGAAATCACTTTGACCCGAGAGTAGGAAACAAGTAAAATGCGAAACAAGATGTGGACTACACGGGGGCGACCTCCTGGTGGAATTCATTCATACCATGACATTCGGCTTCTCGAGTACCTCGCTAGAATTTCAGTGAAACACGAAATCGATTCAGACAAATTTTTTAGTAGTTTCTTGATGCTTTTCAACATGAAGAAGCTACGTGTGGAGAACTGTCAATTGAATGCCGCGTGAAGACACGAGATCAAGCAATCTTTCTCATTACCAGCACTCATAAAGTGGTTGCGCAATTTCCTATACCAGTGCATATTCTTGCAAAAACAGATCCACTCAAAGAGTTCGCCTATAGATCGTCGTTTATGCGAAACTCAGCCCAAGAGGTTAGATCAAACCACTATCAGATTAAAGATTTAAGGGTTGGAATGAAACGCGTTAACATAAAGGCGAGGGTTCTTGAAGTATCTCCACCAAAGGTCGTCGCAACCCGTTTTGGTCTTTACGCTAGTGTGACAAACGTCCTCGTCACTGACGAAACTGGAACCATCCATTGCCTTTATGGAACAAACAAATAGATGAAATTTCTGCGGATGATTTCATCCAAGTTGAAAACGCGAAGGTTATCGCGAAGCCGACATTTGTTATACTGAGTTGAACAGTTCAACTGGACAACCGCTATGCCGCTCGTGTCCGTCAAAAACAAGTTCCAGGTAGTGATTCCGCAAAGCGTCAAGGAAGGGTTCATTGGCCCCCCATCGGCGATCTCCTGGAGGCGAGGGTGGAACGGGGCAAGATCACCTTCACGCCGAAGTCGGTAGTGGACCGAGGCATAGCCGAGGGCCTGGAGGACATCAAGAAGGGCCGCGTGCATGGCCCGTACCATACCGTCCGGAGGCCATGAAGGCGTTTCAGGAACGAACCGCCAAGCTGGTCAAGCGCTCTCGCCGCATAGCCTCCTAGTCCTATGGACTTGGTCTTTAGCGCCCGCTTCGACCAAAGCCTTCAGGCTGCCCCCGAGGAAGTGCAACGCGCATTCTGGAAGCAGGCCGCATTCTTGCTCACCAGCCTCAACCATCCCTCATTGCGAGCCAAGAAGTACAACAGCCCCGCCGGCGTCTGGCAGGCCCGCGTGAACCGCAGTTGGCGATTCTACTTTAACCCCGGTTTTCTCTTCACGGCACTTCTCTTCACGGGTGTCGTCGGCATCCCGCTCCTCCTCCTGGAGAGGAGATCCTTCCCCGGGATGGATGCCAGCCTCATCTTCCTGGCGATGGGTCTCGGGCTTATCGTCACCGGTGCATTCCTCCTCCTCCAGAAGAGGACGAAGATGCGGGGGAGGGAAGAGGTGAACTGGAAGGACGGGGTCCTCACAGGCCTGCTCCAGGGGCTCAGCATCCTTCCCGGGCATCTCGCGGTCCGGCACGAGCACGACAGGCCTCATCTGGAGGGGGTTTGACAGCGAGAGCAGCTTTCACCTGAGCTCCTCCTCTCCATACCGACCGTCCTCCTTGCCGAGATGGTCTTTTACGTGGGGGGCGGCCTGCTCACCTTCTCCCCCGCCGATGGGGTCCTGCTCGCCCTCGCGAGTTTCGTGTTCGGTTACCTCACCATCGACGCAGTCCTGAGGATCGTCAAGCGGGTGAACCTCGCGTATGTCGCTCTCGGGATGGGCATCATCATCATTGTTGTGAGCCTCGCGGGTCTGGGCTAGGGGTCCCTTATACCCGGGGCATCGCACGGGCCTAGGCAGGGGGCCGTAGAGGATCCGGGATGAGGGAGACCTCTCCCGGAATCGCCCGTTTCCTGTCCTGATGAGAGAGTTTATCTCGCCGTGAATCCTCCTAGGTACGGATGAAAAAGGAGAAGAAAACCGATATATTTCCCTGGAAAAAGGTCTTCGTCATCGCGGTAGGGGTGCTCTTTGTCGCCATGATGGTCCTCTCCGCCATGGGTAGTAGCTGGCTCCAGTCCTTCAGGACCGTGATGGTCAACGATACGGTGACCATCGATTTCACGCTCCGTGACGCCATGGGCCAGCCCGTCCTCACGAGCGACCAGAACATCTACCAGACTGCAACCAGCGGTGGATACCTGACCTTCCTGACCTCACCTCTCACGGTCCAGGCGGGTCATATCGGGAACCCGCCCTATACAGGAGTCCAGGCAACGAATTACTACATGAGCCAGACCAGCGAGCAGATCAAGTTCGGGATCCTCGGGCAGGAGCTGGACGAGCTCGACGCCGGGGTCCTGGGCATGAAGACCGGCGACACGAAGACCATCCATTTCACCTTCTCCGACCCCCTCATCATCTCGATGTCGAACCAGGAGTTCACGAGCATGGGCGGGAACTTCACGAACTCGGCCGTGGGGGATCTGGTCCCTATCGGGTTCTCGTCTGCTCCCATGGTCCAGGGGCTGGAAGGCTACAACTCAAGTCCGTCCGAAGCCGGTGCTCAGGATCGCGACCGTGATCAACAAGACGGCGGATGAGATCGAGGTCCAGCACCTCTACCCGTCGGCTGATATCACGGTGAAGGAATTCAAATAAGGGCTCCATACTTTTTTCTCCCTTCACCCTAATCCTTCTCCCATGGGAGTCGCGGTCCTCTGTTTCGACCAGGAGGGGTGCATGGGATGCTCCGAGCAGTCCCCCATCAACCGCCAGGTAGAGAAGTCGCTGCATATCGGGATCCAGGAGATCGACGCGGTGAAGAACCCGCGGTTCGTCAGCCAGTACCACCTCCAGGGTCACCCCGACCGTCATCATCCTCTTAAACGGCGAGGAGAAGGAACGATTCGAAGGGCTCGTCCACCGCGAGGATCTCGAGGCTGCGATGAAGAAGTATCTCTGACCGGTCAGCGACAGGAACCTCTGGATCTTCCGGGTAGGACTATTCCTCGGGGCGCGGGTGAAGGAGTACCCTATATCCGGTTCCCGTAGATCCTTTTCACTTCCCGGGCGGGGGCCTTCTGCCCTTCCTTCCGGAGCACCTTCCCGTTGCGGAGCTTCACATGGGTGATCCGGAAGGGGATGGGGCCGAAGGTCCAGGATTCCCCGACGTAAAATTCCTCGCCCCCCTCGGAGACGACCGAAACGGGGGTGGTGACCCAGCCCTTGTGGACCGAGGCCCTGACCACCACCTGGTCGATGGCCCTCGTCCAGAGGGTCGAGACGTCCCGGGCCCTCGCCTTCTTCACCCGCTTCCCTTTCGCTTCGATGGAGGTCACCTCGACTCCCCAGGCCTCGTCCCCGCATTCGGCAGCCAGGGAGTCCCCAAGGGCGACGAACTCCCCCGGCTCCAGGGATACCGAGCAGACCTGCGACTCCCCCTCCTGGCTTAAAATGACCCTGACCTGGATCTCCTTCACCTTCGGGGGCACCCCGCGGTGGGTGTGGCCGCAGACGGTGCAGCGGACGACGGGGTTGCGGGACTCGTCCACGAGGAGATGCTCGCATTCTTCGCCGCAGGAGGGGCACGGGAGGGTGATATGCATTTTATATAAATGGAGCAGCCCTACCTAAAAAAATTATCATTTTTTAAAAGGGCTGTCCTCCCTTAAAATTACATTTTATAGGAAGGGACCGCCCTACTTTATAAAGCGATGGAAACCAGGGAGAGGATAACCTGCAGGGGCCATCCCCTCGTCCGGGGGACCCACCCGACGACGTTCGAGGTGACCACCGAGGGCCATCTCACCTGCCAGGGAGACTGCATCATCGGCGTCCGCGCCGACAGGGGCGCAGGGGGCCTCTCATCAGATTTCAGGAAGGTACTTGCCGATGACGGGGCGGTACTTGTCACGAGGCTCACTTCAGGCGGGTCCTCGGTCGAGGTGCATGGGCGCGGGTCCTCGCGGATGACCCTCACCCACCCGACGGATCTCGTGTGGAGGAGGAGCAGCTTCGTCTGTGACAGGACCGTGGCAATCCTCTGTGATCAGGTTGCAGCGACCCTTCCCAGAGAATTCATCCAGGCCCTGAAGGAAGGCGCCGAGCTCGAAGTGGAGATGGTCGCCGTCCGGGAATGATCAGCCCTCTATGTCCTTCGTCGGGGGGAACTCGGCCTTCATCTCCTCCCATTTGATCATTGCCGGGAATATCTTCGACTTGTCCAGGGGGTCGTAGGCGATGTCCGCCGAGAAGGAATCCCCCTTGATGTCAAAGGTGTCATGCCACTCGACCTTTGACCGCAGGATCTCGCCTTCCGGGAGCTGGATGAGGAGTCCGCCCGAGTCCGCAGGCCAGTCATCCGCCTTGAAGATAGTGGTGCCGTCATCGTCGATAACGGTGCAGTTCACCTGTGCGGCCATCCCGAGATCTATCCGCGGGTGCCGGGTGTCATAGGGATGGGTGAACCCGATTGCCGTGACGACTCCCCTCGGGTCTGCCGAGGGAACGATGTTCCCCGAGCCCTTCCAGATGATCCGGTAGTCCTTTCCCTTGTATGTGCTGTCATGGGTGAGGTGGGCGGGCCTCTCCTTGTCTCTTGCGTCGTTGAACACCTTACCGATCAGGTAGGGGGCGTTCTCCCCCGGGCGGTCCCGCCTGTCGTGGACGTCCCCCCGCATGAGCGTCTCCCAGGTGATCCTGCAGATGATGTCCTTGTCGCTCCCCGGCGGAGTGCCCGGCTTGTTCACGGTGAAGGTGAACTTCGCTTCCCATGCCGTGAGGGGAACGCAGTTGCTCTCAAAGTCGTTAATGGTGACGGTGACATAACCCGCATGCCCGTCGTCCTTTTTCGGGAATTTTTTACAGATGATCTCGTCACCCTCGTCATTGATCTCGATGTTCCCTTGGGGGACCTCGTAGAGGACCGCCCGGGTTCTTTTTTGTCCCGTCCGCTGCCCTTGTTGTGTCGTTCCACAGAGTCACCCGCTTCTTCCTGACGAGCTTCCTCCCGAAGAGGCCATGGATGGTGAGCGTCCTTTCATCCTCGTTATCGTTGACATATACCTCCTTAAGACTCGGGCGGAGCAGGCCGAAATCCCCGTTCTTCCCTGCCTGGAAGGCGATCTCGGTGACCACACCATAATCCGTATCAGTGGCCCTGCCGAGCCCTTTGGCGTACATATCCGGTTCCAGGGCCAGCCAGTCGAAGGGCCGCTGCTTCGGGTTGTCCGGCTTCCGGCCCTCCTCCCTGGGGACCGCAACGGGGAACTCTCCCTCGAAGTCGTTCGCGCCGAGGAGCCGGTCGAAGAGGAACGAGGCGGTCTCGTCCCCGATATTATCGAGGGACTTCCAGGTCCAGCCGGCGATGACCGATGCATTCTTCAAAAAGAGGGCATCCCTGAAGGGCTGGGTCGCCCGGTTCATCGCGAAACAGGTATCGAGGAACACGAAACTGTTATCGTCAAACTGCCAGAATTTTCTCACGAATTTCTCTGTGATCCCGAGGTATAGCCCCATCTCCTCCCTCTGGTAATAATAAGCGAGCTGCCCGTTCTCGTAGAGATCCCAGTACTGAACCATGGTGAAGGGAGTGACCAGTGTCGTGGTATAGATGACGAGAGGCGGGTCATAGACCCCCTTACTGAACCTCATGGTCCCGTGGGATACGAGCCCGAAGACCGCGCACGGGGGAAGGAACATGAGATCGTCGACGGTCATGTTGAATTTCGGTTCAAGTACGGTGTACCCGAAGTCCTTCAGGTATTTTTCCGCGTTTCCAAACCAGCCGGGATCAGGAAAGGCCGAGTACAGGCAGACCACATTCGAGCCCGGGACACCGTAATGGCGGGCGGCGTCGCCCGGGGTGACCGAGGGGGTGGGCGTGGAAGGGACGGATGCAGGTGCACCAGGTATGCCCTGGGCAAAGGGTTTGGCGAGGGCGGCAATCTGGTCTGCCTTCCTTTTCATATCCTCGGGGGAGATGGGGGGCCCCTGCTGGAGGGATTTGATAAGGGCGCTGATCTGTTCACTCTTCTCTCTCATTTTCTGAACATCACTCTCCGGCCCGGGCCCCGGAGGGAGGGGTGAGGATGTTGCAGGAACCTAATCGGTGCCCGCCCAGTCCCGGTTATCGAGGAACAGCCAGCCGCCGTCGGTGAAATGAACCCAGGCACCTCCCGGCCCCGCCTCGGAGGCCTCGACCTCTGGCCGGGTCGAGAGGTATTTTACGATCTGCTCATTCTGCGAACCACGATCCAGGTGAGCGAAGGACTCGTATTTCTCAATGATAGCGGTCAGCAAAGCCATCATCTGTTCAACGGTGAACCTGACTCCCACCTTCCCGTCCCCGCCTTCGGGCGGCGTCACCGGCTCGTCGATGTGACCCTCGTCATCACCCGGCATGTCTCACCTCCGGCGCAGAGAGAAGGTCAGCACTCGGTGACCTCGGTCACCTTCAGTTCCGCCTCCGCGAGCTTCCGTTCGCACTCGCGGATGAGCCCGGCACCCCGCTCATAGAGTGCGATGGACTCGTCGAGGCCGGTATCCGGGTCCTCCATCTTCTTCACCACTTCCTTCAGTTCCCCGAGCATCTCCTCAAACTTTCTTGTCATGGTACACCTCATCGATCCGTGCTTTCGCCCCGCCGTCCGCCATACGGAGTCTGATCCTGTCACCAGCGCTGAGGTTCGCCGCCGATCGGACCACCTTTCCGTCCCTCTCGGCAATGCAATATCCCCTTGAGAGGATCGTGAGTGGGCTCCGTCCCTCGAGCAGGGCCGTCAGCCTCGCGAGCTCGCTCCTGCCCCGCTCGATCCTCGCCCGGATCGCCAGGTTCAAATCCTCTCCGAGCTCTGTGGTCCCTTCGCGGTTCTCGTTGATCCTCTTCAGGATCCGCCTCGGCTGCAGGCGGAACCGCAGGTCCTCGATGAGGAGGGCGGCGGCCTGGACCTTCTTCTCGAGGGAGCCCCGCATCCGGTCGAGGCCGCCCGAGATCTCTCTCGCGAGCTCCGCCTTATCGGGAACGACCAGCTCCGCCGCCGCCGATGGTGTCGGCGCCCTCCGGTCGGCAGCGAGGTCGCAGAGGACATGGTCGACCTCGTGCCCTACGGCGGAGACGACCGGTGTTCCGCAGGCCGCGACCGCCCTCACCACGTCGGGATGGTTGAAGGGGAAGAGGTCGTCGAAGGAGCCCCCTCCCCTGGCGACGATGATCACGTCCACCCGGCCATCGAGGACGCGGATCGCCCGTGCGATCTCCAGATGCGCGAGATCCCCCTGAACCGCGGTGGAAGAGAGCACGATCCCGACAGGGAACCGCCGCCCGATGACGTTCAGGATATCCTGGAGCACGGCCCCTGTCCGTGCGGTGACAACACCGACGCGGGAGGGAAACGGGGGGAGGGGACGCTTCCTCTCTTCTGCGAAGAGCCCCTCGGCGGCGAGCTCCTTCTTCCATTTCTCGACGAGGAGGTGCTTCTCCCCCTCGCCCGCAGGGAGCATCTCATTGACGTAGAACTGGACCTGCCCCTGGGCTTCGTAGAATTGCACATAGCCGAATGCGATGACCGCGAGGCCGTCCCGGGGCTCGAAGTCCAGGCACTGCGCCCGGCTCTGCCACATGATGCATTTGATGGCGAAGTTCCTCCCCGATACCTGCTCGGAGAGGGAGAAGTAGCGGTGGCCCGAGTGGTGGTGCTTGTAGCTCGTGATCTCCCCGCGGATCCAGATGTCCTGGAACCGTTCGTCGTCGAGTGCATCGGAGATGATCCCCGAGATCTCGGCGACCCCCAGCACCGCGGGCCCAGGGACAGGCTGGATGCCAGCGGGGAACTGATCCATCCATGCCTATTATGGCTGTTGGCGTTATGAACATGTGGGATGAAGGGTGAATATCCGGTATGGTGAGAATCGCCGTCTCAACCATGTTCTTCCATGAGTACCCCATGGACGAGGCCTTCGATGCGGTCGAGAGATCAGGCATGGACAGCATCGAGTTCTGGGTGGAGACCCCCTCTTTCTGGCTGAACGGGCACCCGGTCGGTGCGCTCCGGGAATGCCTCGGGGATCACCCGGGGTTCGCCCCCGTGAACGTGCACTCCCCAATACTCGACCTCAACCCCTGCTCAGTCAACCCCCGCGTGGCCCAGGCGACCCTCGCCTATGCGGCCGAGGCGATCGAACTCGCCGACCGGATCGGCGCAGGGGTGGTGACCGTGCACCCGGGGAGGAGGACGGCGAAACGGCCCCCGAGTGCGCCCGATTACGTGAGGTTCGAGCATTACCTGGACCTGCTCAGGAAGGATGCAGCCGGGAGGCGGGTGAAGGTGTCCATGGAGAACATGGAGCGGGCTGTCAACTCCCTCCTCTCACGGCCGCAGGAGATGCGCGAGCTCCTCGACAGGGAACCCTGGCTCTCGTTTACCCTCGATACGTCCCATGCCATGGCCCTGTCAGTAGAAGAGGTCACGGGCTTCATCGACCTCTGCGGCGACCGGCTCGCGAATATCCACCTCTCGAGGAGCGAGGGCGGGAAGACCCACCTTCCCCTGGACGGGAGCCCCCGGGCGAGGGCCGTCCTCCAGGCACTCCGGGAGGCTGGCTACGGGGGGGCCCTGACCCTCGAGATCGAGGACAGGAACTTCGACCATGACCTCTCTCTCGAAGAGAAGGTAGGGCTCCTCGCGAGAGAGGCGGAGTTCATCCACGCCCACATCGAGTAATTCGCTACCTTTATTTCATCCCTCTCCCACTCAATGGGTAGACGGGAAGGGGAGGCAGACGCATGCCCTTCCCCTGATCCCCGCGTGAAACCCATGGCTTCAGAGATCGAGATCCTGGTATTCTTTCTCTGCATCCTCCTCTCCGCTTTCTTCTCGGGATCCGAGGTAGCCCTCCTCTCCATCACCCATGCCAAGGTGAAGACCCTCCTCGCAAAGGGCGGGGCGGGCGCCCGGGCGCTCGCCGACCTGAAGAGGTCGCCGGACCACATCATCATCACCGTCCTCATCGCAAACACGCTGGTGAACGTCGGAGCGGCCTCCATCGCCACGTCCCTTGCCATCGAACGGTTCGGGAACGCGGGCATCGGGATCGCGACCGGCGTCGTCGTGCTCATCCTCCTCGTCTTCGGCGAGATTGGGCCGAAGATGTTCGCCGTCCGGTTCACCGAGCCGGTCGCCCTCGCGGTCTCGCCCATCATCCGGTTCCTCGCGAAGGTCTTCTCCCCCTTCATCTGGGTCTTCGACCGGCTCGCCCGCTCGATGGAGCTCACGAAGGCCTTCGCGAAGCCCGCCATCACGGAGGAGGAGATCAAGGGGTGGATCGGAGCTCGGGCAGGAGGACGGGACCCTCGAGAAGGAGGAGCAGGAGATGCTCTTCAATGTCCTCGAGTTCGGGGACACCATCGCCCGGGAGGTGATGACCCCCCGGGTGAACGTGGTCGTGATCGACGAGAAGGACAGCCTCGCCCATGCCGTCGAGATCTTCAAGGAGACCGGCTTCTCCCGGCTCCCTGTCCACTCGGGGGAGAAGGGGAACGTCATCGGCCTCCTGAACGTGAAGGAGGTCTTCCCGGTGGTCCTCGAGCAGAAGGCCGGGGTAACCATACGGGATCTCATGCACGAGACCTACTTCACCCCCGAGACGGCAAAGATCGACGACGTCCTCAAGGAGCTCCAGAAGAGGAAGGTCCACATGGGATTTGTGCTCGACGAGTACGGGGAGTTCTCGGGGATCATCACTGTCGAGGATATCCTGGAGGAGCTGGTCGGGGAGATCCTCGACGAGTTCGACCAGGACGAGCCGGAGATCCAGACCGTGGAACCCGGGGTCTACCTCATCAACGGGCAGGTGAGGGTGAAGGATGCGAACGACCGGCTCGGGATCTCCCTTCCCCTCGAGGCGTCCTACGACACCCTGGGGGGCCTCGCCACCGAGAGGCTCGGGCACATCCCCCGGCGCGGGGATTCGGTATCCATCGACGGGAACGGAGATCACCCTCACGGTCATACAGATGCTCGGGCGGCGGGTCGGCAGGGTGAAGGTGACGGTCCCCCTTCCAGCGGCCGGTGAAGGTTGAGATGCGTTCCGGAAGGTCTTCGACCATGAAAGAGATCGCCGTCCTCGCCTCGGGCCGGGGCTCCAACTTCCAGGCCCTTATCGATGCCGCACGATCCGGTTACTTCCCCGCCACCATCTCGGGGCTCATCACCGATAACCAGGAGGCATATGCCATCAGGAGGGCAAAGGACGCAGGCATCCCGGTTTCGGTCATTGATTTCGGCTCCTTCCCTGAGAGGGGGGGGTACGAGACCGCCCTGAGGAGGGAGATGGAGGCCTGTGACCCCGATCTCTTCGTCCTCGCCGGTTACATGCGGATCCTGCCATCGGCCATCGTGAAGGCCTTCCGCGGCCGAATCATGAATATCCATCCCGCCCTCCTCCCTTCGTTCCCCGGCCTCCATGCCCAGCGGCAGGCCCTGGAATATGGGGTGAAGGTCTCGGGTTGCACTGTCCACTTCGTGGACGAAGGGACCGATACCGGCCCCATCATCATCCAGCGGTGCATCCCCGTTGAAGAGGAGGACGACGAGGAGGCCCTTGCTGCGCGGATCCTCGTTGAAGAACACCGTATCCTCACCGAGGCGGTGAGGCTTTTTCTCGAGGATAAGATCAGGATAGTGGGGCGGAAGGTCGTCATACGGTGATCCGGTCCCGGATCCCCCTTGTGACCCCCTGGTCCCGGATCCCTGGTGACCATTACTCCAGGGCCCGCACACGCTGATCCGCCCTTCCCGCAACTGCTATAGGGCCTGCGAACCAAGGATGGGTTGGATGGGACGGCGATCGCAGACCCCGGAATCGAGGAAGCTCGCACGGGAGCGTATCGAGATCCTCTTTGATCGCGCTCAGGAGTTCTTCCCCGAGAACCCCCGGTGGAGCGACCGCTGCGTCGACCTTGCCCGGAGGATCGCCATGCGCCAGAGGGTGCGGATCCCCCGCGCCCTCAGGATGAGGTTCTGCAGGCGGTGTTCGGCGTATCTCGTCCCCGGGTCCACGGTGCGGGTCCGGGTGCACAGGGGGAAGGTGGTCATGACATGCATGCGGTGCAGCGGGCACCGGCGGTTCAGGGTGGTGAGGCCCGATGTCGGATAATTTCGCGATGCAGACCCTGAAGCCGACGGTCTGGATCGGAAAGAAGGGGAGCACTCCCGAGGCAGTGGCCGAGATCCGGCGGCAGCTCGAGGGCAGGAAGCCGGTGAAGGTGCGCTACCTCCGCGGTGCGGAGATGGATCCCGAGACCCTTGCGGCCGAGACCGGCGGCGAGATCCTTGGGGTCCGGGGAAGGACGATCGTCATCGTGAGAAAACGATAGGGGGGGAAAGGGGAGAGACCGCACCTCGGGAAAGGCGTTCCCTCACGCTCGGGGATTGATATCCCCTCGCGTCGGGAACTTCGTTCCCTCTCGCTCGGGGATTGATATCCCCTCCGCGTCAGGAAATGCCCTTCGGTCATTTCCCTCTCGCTCGGGGATTGATATCCCCTCCGCGTCAGGAAATAGCCCTTCGGTCATTTCCCTCTCGCTCGGAGGATTGATATCCTCCTTCGCGTCTCGAAATATATAAAAGCGCAACTGACTAATATGTAAAGACTGCGATAGACTTAGACGCGAGGGCGAGAGTGACTGTATGACAACGATCTATGATATCCCGGCCGGGCTCCTCATCCCGAAGGTGGCCGAGGAACTGAAGAAGAGGAAGGAGATCCAGCCACCGGTGTGGGCAGCCTTTGCCAAGGCCGGTGTCCACCAGCAGATGCCCCCCGAGGATCCCGACTGGTGGTTCGTCCGGGCCGCAGCGGTGCTCCGCAGGCTCTACATCGACGGGCCGGTCGGCGTGCAGAGGATGCGCACCGCGTACGGGGGAAAGAGGGACCGGGGCTCAAGCCCCTTCCAGTTCAGGAAGGGCGGGGGCTCGTCCCTCCGGAAGGTCCTCCAGCAGCTCGAGGCCGCAGGCTTCGTGGCAAAGGACAAGAGCGGGAGGAGCCTCTCGGTCTCCGGGAGATCCTTCCTCGACGGTGTCGCCCACGGCCTCAGGAAGAATGCAGAGGAGAAGGTCGCGGGGCTCTCCAAGTACCTGACGTGATGCCTGATGGGTGACGACGAGCTCGCCGATCTCCGGAGAAGGAGACTCGAGCAGCTCCAGCGGCAGTCCGTGGACCAGCAGTCCATGGATGAACAGCTCCAGCGGCAGAAGCAGGCCGAGGCGCAGATCCACCATGTCCTCATGCAGATCCTCGAACCCGAGGCCCGCGAACGCCTGGCAAACATCAAGCTCACCAAGCCCGACTTCGCCCGCAACATCGAGCAGCAGCTCGTCGCGCTCGCCCAGAGTGGCCGGCTCGAAGCAGAAGATCAGCGACGCCCAGCTCGAAGGAGCTCCTCCGTCAGCTCGTCCCCGAGAAGAAGGACTTCAACATCAGGCGAATGTGATATTCCCGCCTGACCGTCCCCGATACCGAAAAAATACCGGAGTGTAAACACATGAGCAGAGTCACAAAAGGAGTCAAGATCCGGCTCGCAAAAGCCTGCGAGCAGAACCGCCGCGTGCCCGCCTGGGTCACGATGAAGACAAAACGGGCGGTGACGACCCACCCGAAACGCCGCACCTGGCGGCGGTCTACCCTGAAGGTGTGAGCCCATGGTCGAGAAGCTGAAGGAACAGATCTATGTCATCCCCCTCCGCGACGTGCAGCACACGCCCCGGTGGGAGCGGGGGAAGCGGGCCATGAAGGCCATCCGTGACTTCCTCGCGCAGCACATGAAGAGCGAGGACATCAAGCTCGCCCAGAACATCAACGAGGCGGTCTGGGAGCGGGGGAGCCACAAGCCCCCGTCCCGGATCCGCGTCAGGGCCATGAAGTTCGAGGACGGGCAGGTCCAGGCCGAGCTCGCCGAGGAGTGAGATGAGTACCACGATCGCCTTCGCCGGCGACCCCCATATCGGTGTTTTCGCCCGGGTCCTCGAGGATCTCGCGATCGTGGCCCCCCAGGCCCCCGAGGCCTTCCGGGTGGCGTTACGGGAGGAACTGGATACCGAGGTCGTGGACACGACCATCCAGGACTCGGCCATTGTGGGGGCGCTCGTTGCAGGTAACCGGTGGGGGATCGTTGTCTCCGGGCTTGCCTCGAAAGAGGAGATCGCGCGTATCGCGGAGCACCGCGAGGTGATGCTCCTCGAAAAGGGGATGAACGCGGCGGGGAATGTCATCCTCGCGAACGATATCTTCGCGGCGGTGAACCCCGAACTCCCCCTGGAGATCGCCGAGGAGATCGGGTCGTTCCTCAGGGTCCCCGTTCTCCGGCTCTCGTTTGCGGGCTACCGGGCCGTGGGGAAGGTGGCGGTGGCCACGAACCGGGGGATCCTCGTCCACCCGAGGGCGAACCCCGCGGAGATCGCGCAACTGGAGGAGGCCGTGGATCTCCCCATCGGCGTGGGGACGGTGAATATGGGGAGCGGGCTCGTGGGGGCGGGGCTCCTTGCGAACAGCAGGGGCTACCTCGCGGGGGTAGGGACGAGCGGTTTTGAGCTCGGAAGAATCGAAGAGGTACTGGGATTTCTGGAGTGATCGAGATGGAAGCGCAGAGTTACCGTGTGGAGGGAACATTCAGGATCGATGGGGCATGGAAGCCGTACAAAAAGGTCATCAGCGCCCCGAACGAGAAACAGGCGAGGGAGAGGGTCTTCACCCTCCTGGGATCGAAGCACCGGCTCGAAGCGCCGCGACATCCAGGTAGGAAAGGTCGAGCCCTTCGAGGGTGAATGAGATGGCCGAGCCTGAGGCCGATCTCCAGACCCTCCAGTATTACCTGAACGAGTACGGCCAGCAGGCAGAGATCTTCTCCCGTCAGCTGGAGATGATCGAGCAGAAGAGGATCGAGTCCCTCGCGGCCATCGAGACGATGAAGAACCTCGCCGGCGACAGGGAATCGCCGGTCCTCCTCCCCCTCGGCGGGGGCACCATGGTCCGCGCAAAGGTCAGCGACCCGGAGAAGATCCTCGTGAATATCGGGTCGGACGTGGTCATCCAGTGGACGAACGGCGAGGCCATCACCTTCCTCCAGGAGAAGATCACCGAGATGGAGGCCATGGAGAAGAAGGTGGCGGGGACCATCGACCAGCTCCAGGGGCCAGATGACAGAGATCGGGCAGCGGATTGAGACAATCGTACGTCCAGCAGCAGAGAAGCCAGGGTTAGGGCATGTTCGATGGCCTGAGGGAGAAGCTCCGCTCGGTCCGGGAGGTCTTCGGGACGAGCATCAGGGAAGCCTCCACCCCTCCGGCCGGGGATGCCCCGAACGCGAAGGGCGAACCGGGCCTTGCCGAGCGGGTGAAGATCCTTGTCACCGACCGCGAGCTCGTCCTCACCGAGAAACAGATCCAGGCACCCCTCCAGGAGCTCGAGATGGTCCTCCTGGAGAACGATGTCGCCCTCCCGGTGACCGACGAGATCCTGCGGCGGGTCCAGGAAGAACTCATCGGAAAGCACCGGAGCATCGGGGTCGGGGCAGAGTCGGTCATCATCTCTGCGCTCAGGGATGCCATCGTCCAGGTCCTCGGTGAGGGGTTCGATCTCGCCGCCTATGTCCGCGACCACCCGAGGCCGGTGAAGATCCTCTTCACGGGGGTGAACGGGACCGGAAAGACCACGACCGTCGCAAAGGTGGGGAGCTGCCTGAAGGGGCTCGGGTTCTCCGTGGTCATCGGGTCGGGGGACACCTACCGGGCGGGCGCCATCGAGCAGATCGCGACGCACGCCGAGAGGCTCGGGATCAAGATCATCCAGCACAAGGCCGGGGGCGACCCCTCGGCGGTCCTCTTCGATGCCGTCGAGTACGCCTCGGCCCACAAGATGGACGTCGTCCTCGCCGACTCGGCGGGCCGGTTCCACAACCGGGTGAACCTCATGAACCAGCTGGAGAAGATGAAACGGGTGATGAAGCCGGACCTCGTGGTGTACGTGGACGAGGCGGTGGCGGGGAACGACGCGGTGGTCAGGGCCGAGGAGTTCGAGAAGCTCGTCGGGACGGATGCCGTGATCCTGACGAAGGCGGACATGGACATGCGGGGCGGCGCGGCCATCTCCATCGCCCACACGGTAGGAAAACCCATCATGTTCCTGGGCACCGGCCAGGGATACGACGACCTGATGCCCTTCTCCCCCGACCGGGTGGTCGACGAGCTCCTGGGAGGTGCCGGCTGATGCTCGACGGGCTCTCCTCCTCGCTCAAGGACGCGCTGAAGAAGCTCGCGGGGAAGGCGGTGGTGGACCGGGTCGCGGTGGAGGAGCTGATCCGGGACCTCCAGCGGGCCCTCATCCAGGCGGACGTGAACGTCCGCCTCGTCCAGGCCCTCTCCCAGGCGGTGAAGACGAGATCCCTCGATGAACAGCCGCCCAAGGGGATGTCGGTCCGGGAGCATGTCCTCAGGGATCGTGTACCAGGAGCTCATCCGGCTCATGGGGTCGAAGGCAGAGGTCACGCTCGGCCCCCAGCGGATCCTCCTCGCCGGCCTCCAGGGGAGCGGGAAGACGACGACGACGGCGAAGCTCGCCCGCTACTTCCAGAGGAAAGGCCTGAAGGTGGGGGTCATCTGCGCCGATACCTTCCGTCCCGGGGCATACGACCAGCTCCTCACCCTCTGCGGCCAGGTGAATGTTCCCTGTTACGGTGAGCCGGGCGAGAAGGTGGCAGAGAAGATCGTGGAGCGGGGCCTCGCCTCGCTCGCCTCCACCGAGGTCGTCCTCATCGACACCCAGGGGCGCCACGCCCTGGAGAAGGACCTGATCGACGAGATCATCCGGCTGAACGAGATCACGAAGGCCGGCCACCGCTGGCTCGTCATCGACGCCGCCCTCGGCCAGCAGGCGCGCGAGCAGGCCCGCCGGTTCCACGAGGCGATCGAGATCGACGGGGTCATCGTGACGAAGATGGACGGCACGGCGAAGGGGGGCGGGGCCCTCTCCGCGGTCTCGGAGACCCAGAGCGGGATCGTCTTCATCGGGAGCGGCGAGACCCTCGACGACCTCGAGCGGTTCGATCCCGACAGCTTCATTTCGAGGCTCCTCGGGATGGGGGACCTGAAAGCCCTCGTCGAGCGGGCCGAGGAGGCTATCTCCGCCGAGGAGGTGGACGTTACGGGGATGCTTCGCGGGAAGTTCACCCTGAGGGACATGTACAAGCAGCTCGAGGCGGTGAGCCGTATGGGCCCCCTGAAGCAGATCATGTCGATGCTCCCCCTGGGCGGAGCGGACGTCCCGTCGGATGCCATCGACGTCACCTCGTCGAAGATGGCCCGCTACCGGGTGATCATGGACTCCATGACGGCAAAGGAGCTGGACGACCCGAACATCATCAGCGGCTCCCGAATCCACCGGATCGCCTCCGGTGCGGGTTCATCGCCGGACGAGGTGCGGGAGCTCCTGAAGTACTACCGGCTCATGCAGCGGGCCCTGAAGGGGATGCGGGGCGGCAAGTTCAACCTCCAGCGCATGATGAAACGCTTCTCAGGGATGTGAGATGCGGACCTTTGCCGTGGTGGGGCATCTCGCGCCCACGGGAGACGGTTTCGCCCTCGACGACCTCCCGGGTTCCGCGGGGAGGATGGACATCCTCTGCCCGGTGCGTGAACGCGGCCCTCTCGATCTCGCACGGAATCCGGAGGGATGCCGGGATCCACCTCATCCTCCTCGGGCCCCCGTCCCCGCCGAAGGACCTGCTCCTGCAGGGATCGGCGGTGCGGTCCCTCTCCCCCGATGAACGGAGCACCGCAGCCCTCCTGAGAAAAGCCCTCGCCCTCCCTGTCGGGGAATCATTCCGCGAGTCAAGCCCGGGCATCCATGTCCGGCGCGGAAGCCTCTCCGGGCTTCTGGCTGAAGGGGGCTACGCGGTTCTCTCCGAGGATGGCCGGGATATGCGGACGCTCCCCGAACTTTCGGGAGGCTTCCTCCTCTCGGATCACCTGGATTTCACCGCCGAAGAGGAGGAGAGCATCTCAGGCCTCCCCCGTATCTCCGTCGGCCCGAGGGTCCTCCACGCCGACCATGCCATCACGGTCCTCCAGAACGAGCTGGACCGGCGGGAGGCGGGATGGGAGCTAGACGAGCAGGTGGGGAGGATCCTCGCCTACGGGGAGATCTGCGACCACTGCCTTGGGCGGTTCTTCGGCAAGAGGTCTCACGGGCTCTCCAACGGGGAGCGGGGCAGGGGGCTCCGGGTCGTCCATGCCATCCAGGGAAATATCCCCTACCAGCCGCACGAGGGATCCTGCTGGATCTGTCACGACCTCTTCTCTGACGTTGAGACATGGGCCGGGCGGGTGGCAGAGGCCCTCACGGGGATTGAGCACGCCACCTTCCTCGTCGGGACGAGGGTCCCGCCCCTCATGGCCGAGAGCGAGGAGATGGTCTGGTCGGACCTCGGGCTCGCCGGGCCCGAGCCCCTCAAGTCCGAGATGAACCGCGAGGTAGGGAAGGCCGTTTCCGCTATCACGGGGAGGGACGCCGACCTCGCCCATCCGGATGTCGTCGCGATCCTCAACCTTGCCGAGGGGGCCGTCGAGCTCGAGATCACGCCCCTCTTCTTCCGCGGCCGGTACCGGAAGTTCGAGCGGGGGATCCCCCAGACCAGGTGGCCCTGCCGGGTCTGCCACGGGGCCGGGTGCGAACGCTGCGGCTTCACGGGGAAGATGTACCCCGACTCGGTGGAGGAGCTGATCGGGAGGACCGCGGTGGAGGCGTTCCAGGCCGCTGACGCCGTCCTCCACGGGGCAGGGCGGGAGGACATCGATGCCCGGATGCTCGGCGCGGGGAGGCCCTTTGTGATGGAGATGGTGGCGCCCCGGAGGCGCGCCCCCGACCTCGCCACCCTCGAGGAAGCGGTGAACCGGAATGCCGCGGGCAGGGTAGGGATCTCCATCGACGGCTGGTCAACGAGGGGGGCGGTGGAAACCCTTAAATCGGAAAAAGCCCATAAAAAGTACAGGATCTCCCGTTGAGGTTGAGGGCGGAATCGCCCGGAATGAACTCGAAGAGGCCCTGGATCGCCTGAAGGGGGCCGTGGTCGCGCAGCGGACCCCGACCCGGGTGGTTCACCGGAGGGCAGACAGGATACGGGAACGCCGCGTCGTCGATGCGAGGGTGGCAGGCCAGGAGGACGGCAGATTTTTCCTTGATGTCGTCGGAGAGGCTGGCCTGTACGTGAAGGAGCTCGTGTCCGGCGATGGCGGGAGGACCCAGCCGAGCCTCGCCGGCCTCCTCGGGAGGCCGGCACGGGTCATCCAACTCGACGTGCTCGAGGTCGAGGGAAGCGAGGAGATGAAGTAAAATGGCACATCACCATGGTCCACGGAAGAAGACACGGTACAAGTTCAAGAAGGAGATACGCCGGCGGGGAATGCCGCCGGTGACGACTGCGATCCAGGTGTTCGAGGTCGGGCAGAAGGTCCACATCGTCTGCGAACCGAGCATCCACCAGGGCATGCCCAACAGGAGGTTCCACGGGAAGACCGGGACCATCCTCGGGCAGCGGGGGCGGGCCTGGGTCCTCCAGATCCGTGACGGGGAGAGCACGAAGACGGTTATCGCCCGATCGCAACATCTAAAAGCCCAAAGATGAAGTATCAGGAGGAGATCTGGCGATGCGGGTGAAAGGGGTTCTGGGAGAGGAGAGGGTCACCCTCTCCGAGCTGAAGGAGACCCTCTCGCAGGTCGAGGAAGCACGGCGGGAGGATGCGACCGAGATGGCCTATGAGCTCAGGCGGTCCATCGAGCATGCGACCCATCTCGCGAAGAACACGCCCGAGCAGGCGAAGGCCCTCGTGGCGTCACTCCTCAAGCTCGAGAAGATGAAGCCTGACATCGCCTACCGGATCGCAAATATCATGCCCAGGACGAGGGACGAGCTCCGCGCCATCTATGCAAAGGAGCGGTTCACCCTCACGGGGGAGGAGCTCGAGCAGAATCCTCTCCCTTGTCACAGAACATCTCTAGAGGAATTCACCGATGAGGACCGAGAAGAAGGAGAACTACGCGATAGTGCTGGACATCCTTCAGAAGGGGCATGCCGATGAATCCCGCCGGTCTACAAGCGGGAGCCCATCGTCCAGGCGATCGGGGTCGAGCAGTTCAAGCTCCTGGAGCTCGTCCCGAAACCTGCCGTCGATATCCAGATCCACGAGAAGCTCTACATCGGCGACGAGGAGCGGGAGAAGGTGGAACGGGTGAAGCGGCGGATCGGCTTCGAGGAGCTCACCCCCACCGCCCGCGTCGAGGTCCCGTATGTGGTGGAGAGAATCGTCAGGGAGAGCGAGGAGCATTTCGTCCGGTTCTTCAATACCTCTGTCCCCGTCACCCCGAAGCTCCACATGCTCCACCTCCTCCCCGGGATCGGGAAGAAGCTCCTCTGGGAGATCCTCGACGAGCGGCAGAAGAAGCCCTTCGAGTCCTTCGCCGACATCTCCCGCCGGATCAAGGCCATGCCCCATCCCGACCGGATGATCATCAACCGGGTCCTCGAGGAGATCGAGGACCCCGAGACCAAGTACCGGGTCTTCACCGCACGATGACCGCCCGGAGGGACCAGCACTTCCTCGTGGACGAGCGGGCCGCGGAGCGGATTCTTTCTCTTGTCGATGTCACAGGGAAGGTAGTCCTCGAAGTGGGCCCGGGCAGAGGGGTCCTCACGAGGGGTCTCCTGGACCTGGGGGCCGAGGTTATTGCCGTCGAGATCGACCCGGTCCTCGTCGAGGAACTCAGGGGGACCTTCGCCCCCGAGATTGCAGATGGATCCCTCTATCTCATAGAGGGAGATGCACTGAAAGTCGATCTCCCGCACTTCGAGCTCGTCGTCTCGAACCTCCCCTACTCGATCTCCTCCCCGATCACCTTCCGTCTCCTTGAGATCGGGTTCTCCGAGGCGATCCTGATGTACCAGGCAGAGTTCGCCGACCGCATGGTCGCCAGGGTCGGCACCCCGTCATGCGGGCGCCTCACGGTCATGGTCCAGACCTATGCCGACGTGAAGCGGTGCCTTCACATCCCCCCGAACGCGTTCTCGCCGAGGCCCCAGGTCCACTCAACGGTGGTGCGAATCATCCCCAGGGAGCCGCCCTATCCTGTCAGGGACAGGAAGCGCTACGCCGACGTGGTGAAAGCCCTCTTCTCGCACCGGCGCAAGACGGTGAGGAACGGCCTGAAATCGGCAAGAGGGATCTTCGGGGGAGAGGCGGTCGACCGGATCACGGCGGCAATCCCGCCGGAGGTCCTGGCCCTCCGGCCCGAGGCCCTCTCCCTCCGGGAGTTCGCCGAGATAGCGAACGTGATGTAGATGGAACCCGACCCGGACCAGGTCTACCCTGTCCGCGAGGACACCCTCCTTCTCCTCGAGGCGGCCCTCGGGGAAGTGAAACCCACTGACCGGGTCCTCGATCTCGGGACGGGAAGCGGGTATATCGCCCACCATCTCGTGGGAAAGGCCGCCCTTATCGTCGCAACGGACGTGAACCCCTACGCCTGCCGGATGGCATCATCCGGTGGAGTGGGAGTAGCGAGGGCGGACCTGACTGCCGGTCTCCGGGGGCACTTCGACCTCGTCCTCTTCAACCCGCCCTACCTGCCTACGAAGCCCGGGGAACGGCTGGACGACTGGCTCGAGAAGGCTCTCGACGGGGGCGAGAGCGGCCGCGACGTCATCGGGAGGCTCATCCCCGATCTCCCCCGGGTCCTCGCACCCGGCGGGAGGCTCCTCCTTGTCTTCTCCGAGCTCACGGGTGAAGGAGAGATACTCAGGCTCTTCAGCGATGGCGGGTTCGCTGCGCGGGTCGTGAGGAGAAGCCGGGTAGAAGGGGAAGATCTCCTGGTGGTGAAGGCGAAACATTCCGGCAAGGGTCAGTGAGGCGGGAAGAATCGGAGGGCATGGGGACAGGCGCCTTCGGAACACACAACCTATATCCCTTTCCCCGGCCCACCCTCCGATCGTGAGCCCGGCGGCCAGGAAACTCCCGGAAGAGGTGAAAGCCGTCCTCGAACAGTCCATCTCCGGCATCCCGAAAGAGCATGCCATCGCCATCCTCCTCTACGGCTCCGTGGCACGGGGAGAGGAGAAGCCCCTCTCCGACATCGACCTCTGCGTTATCACCGAACGGGGGATATCGCGGGAAATAAGGGAGAAGATCCTCTCCTATGCCTCCCCGTCCCTCGACCTCACCCTGTTCTGGGACCTCCCGCTCCCCATCCGGTACAGGGTGCTCCGCGAGGGGAAGCTCCTCTGGGGCGAGGAAGGGCTCGCCCTCCACCGGATCAGGCGTTCAACGCTCCATTGCTACCGGGAGATTGGGCGGATGCTCCGCCGGCACGAACAGAGGGTGCTCGATGCATAAGCCCTATGACCGGGAGCAGGTGACCAAGATCCTCGCGGATATAGAGAGGTACATGAAGGACCTCCAGGAGCTCGGGATATCCCACCGGGACGACCTCGACGATCGGCGGAACCTCTACGCCCTCTCCATGCTCCTCTTCTCCATCATCAACCGGGCCCTTGACCTCGCCGACGAGGTGATCCTCACGAACCGGCTCGGCATGCCCTCCTCGTATAGGGAGATTTCAGTATCCTCCGGCGGAGGAGGTTCATCGAGCGCGACCTTGCCGAGGAGATGGCGGCCCTCGTCTTTTACCGGAACATGATCGCCCACCAGTACGACGACCTCACGGACGATGACCTCTACTCCCTTTTCCAGCGGCTGGGGACGATCCAGAAGTTTGTGGACCGGATGAAGGAGATCATCCGCGAGGGGCCGCCGAAGGGGAAGAGAAGTAAGCAGTAGGGCACCCTCCGGCATTCACTTCCCGAAACAACCATACCCTCCCCCGTCCATTGATCTCCGGGATTTACGCATGGGAGCCACCATCGTCGAGAAGATCTTCTCCCGCGGGTGCAGGCGGGAGATCGCGGCAGGGGAGGTGGTCATGGCCCCGGTGGACGCGGCCATGATCCATGACATCACCGGCCCCCTGGCCATCCAGAAGTTCCGGGAGATGGACGGGAAGAGGGTCTTTGACCCCGGGAAGGTGATCATGCTCTTCGACCACCAGGTGCCGGCCGACTCCATTCCCGCGGCCCAGAACCACATCTTCATGCGGATGTTCGCCGAGGAGCAGGGGATCCGGAACCTCGACCTCAACGAGGGCGTCTGCCACCAGGTCGTCGAGGAACGGGGGCTCGCAGCGCCGGGAGAAGTCGTGGTGGGGGCCGACTCCCATACCTGCATGTACGGGGCGACAGGGGCCTTCGCCACCGGCATCGGCTCGACGGATATGGGGTTCGTCCTCAAGTTCGGGGCCCTCTACTTCCGGGTGCCGGAGACCATCAGGGTCGACGTGAATGGCACGTTCGGGGACCGGGTCGGTCCCAAGGACCTTATCCTCTCCATCGCCGGTGATATCGGCGCCGACGGGGCCACCTACAAGGCCCTCGAGTTCGCGGGCAGGACGATGGAGGGCATGGGGATGCCAGGGAGGATGACCTGCTGCAACATGGCCGTCGAGATGGGGGCAAAGGCAGGGATTGTCCCGCCTGACAGGATCACATGGAACTACCTGAAAGGGAGGAGGGATATGAAACCCTTCGCACTTGCTGCAGACCCCGATGCGGGTTATCTCGAAGAGCGCTCCTATGATGTCCAGGATCTCGCACCACAGGTTGCCGTGCCGCATAACGTGGATCACGTGGTGGATGTCGGGGAGGTTGCAGGGACCCACGTGGACCAGGTGTTCATCGGCTCCTGCACGAACGGCCGGTTCGAGGACCTCAAAGAGGTGGCCGAGGTCCTCGGGAAACGGAAGTTCTCGAAGGGGTTGAGGGTCATCATCATCCCGGCGTCCCGTGCAGAGTACCTGAAGACACTTCGGGCGGGGTTCATCGAGCGCTTCGTCGAGGCAGGGGCCCTCGTCGAAGCCCCCTGCTGCGGCCCCTGCATGGGCGGGGCCTTCGGGCTCATCGGGCCAGGCGAGGTCTCGCTCTCCACCTCGAACCGGAACTTCAAGGGGAGGCAGGGGTCGGCGGATGCGAAGGTCTACCTTGCCTCGCCCGCGACAGCTGCGGCCACTGCAATCAAAGGGGAGATCACCGATCCACGGGAGGTCTGAAGGCATGGCAAGGAAACCGAAGGTAAAGTCCGGGCGAAATATGGAGCAGGCTGCGCCGGGTCTTCTCACAGGAACGGTCTGGCGGTTCGGGGACGATGTGGACACGGATGCCATCATCCCGGGACGGTTCCTCACCCTGTACGACCCGCGGGAGCTCGCGAAGCATGCCTTCGAGGGGACGAGAGATGACTTTGCCGGAGGGGCGAAGGAGGGGGACCTGATCGTGGCGGGGAGGAACTTCGGGTGCGGCTCCTCGCGGGAGCATGCCCCTCTCGCCCTGAAGGGTGCAGGAATCCGGGTCATCGTTGCCAGGTCATTCGCCCGTATCTTCTACCGGAATGCCATCAACTCCGGGATGCTCCCCCTGGTCTGCGCCGCTGCCGGTGAGATCAGCGACGGCAGGACTGCAGAACTCGACCTTGAAGGGGGGATCCTCACCGTGGAAGGGAAACGCTACGAGCTCGAGCCCGTGCCTGCCTTCCTGCGTGAGATCGTGGATGCGGGCGGGCTCGTCGAGTATGCCCGGGGGCTCTCGGAGGTGACGACATGCCGCGAAGCCACGATGTAGGCGTGATCGCGGGTGACGGGATCGGGCCCGAGGTAATCGCCGAGGGGAAGAAAGTCCTCGAAGCCGCAGGAGAACGGTTCGGCTTCGGTATCCGCTGGAAGGACCTCGATATCGGGGCAGAGCGTTACCTGCGGACCGGCGAGCTGCTCACCGAATCGGATTCTCGCGACCCTCGGTGGCTGCCGGGCCGTCTACTTCGGGGCCATCGGCGACGAGCGGGTGAAGCCCGGGATCCTCGAGAAGGGGATCCTCCTCTCCCTGCGCTTCCACTTCGACCAGTACGTGAACCTCCGCCCCGTGAAGCTCCTCCCCGGGGTCTGGACCCCTCTTGCAGGAAAGGGACCTGCCGATATCGATTTCGTCGTGGTGCGGGAGAACACCGAGGACTTCTACGTGGGGATCGGCTCCCGTTTCAGGGGAGAGGAGAAGCGGGCCCTCGAGGTGATCCGCTCCCTCTACCACGTGAAGTTCGGGGTCGATGCCGAGAGCGATGCCGAGGAGGTGGCGTACCAGATCGGCGTCATCACCCGGGAAGGAGCACGACGGGTCATCCGGTTTGCCTTTGAGATGGCAGAACGGCGGGGGAGGACACCCCCGAAGGTCACCTCGGTCGACAAGGCGAACGTCCTCACCGATATCTACGGCCTCTGGCGCGAGGTCTTCGCAGAGGTCGCGAAGGGATACCCCTCCATCCCCTCGGAGCTCTCCTTTGTCGATGCTATCACCATGTGGTTCGTGAAGAACCCCGAGTCGTTCGATGTCGTGGTCTCGCCGAACATGTTCGGGGACATCATCACCGACCTGGGGGCGATGATCCAGGGGGGCCTCGGGCTTGCACCGGGCGGGAACATCAACCCCGAGGGGACCTCGATGTTCGAGCCCATCCACGGCTCGGCCCCGAAGGTACCGCGGCCTCGGGGTCTCGAACCCCGTCGCGACCATCTGGGCCGGGTCGATGCTCCTCGATCACCTCGGGGAGCGTGAAGCGGCCGCTTCCGTCCTTGACGGGATTGGGCGGGCGATACTGTCCGGGGTGAAGACACGGGACATGGGCGGGCAGGCACGGACATCAGAGGTCGGGGACTTCATCGCGGCTTTCCTGAAGGACTCCTGATCCTCTGCACAACCCGCCATACCATTTTTCGGGGACGTAGTCCCCCCAGGCCGTATGGCGGAAGGGAAAATCATACAGGTTTATTATCCCGGAAGGGGAGCTCTATCGTGTTCCAGGGGCCGGAAGGTCCCGGAGATCACGGTAATCCAGACGGGAAGAGATTGATCCCCAGCTTGGAGGATTGGCGATGAGCGCAGATCTTATGCAGGATATCAACGGCCTGATCGGAGTCTGGCAGCCCCGGAAGACCTATCATATCGGACCCAGTTACCTGGACGACCTGAAGAGGTTCCTCCAGGAGAAGCTGGCGACCCCCAGATCGTTCTTCTCCGGGAAGAAGACGTCCATCGAGTTCGTCGACGGGAAAGGAATGGACATCGGGATCAAGCGGAAGGTGGGCCAGACGGTCGAGGCGGTGGGGATCCTGATGAAACGCGACCTCACCACGCTCGCTGACCTGAAACTCCTGATGGAGCAGGTGAACCTCGCCGAGAAGGACTACCAGGAGATGTTCCTTGTCCTCATGGGAACCCTGACCGCCGACATGGAGAGCAAGCTCGGGGCATTCCTCGCGAATAAGAGCCCCGCGGCGAAGATCACGATAATGAAAAAATAATTTTTCACAGGCAGTGAAGAAGTGATTCTTCACAGGTAGTGAATAAATAGATTCATAAAAATAAGATCCATCATTTTTCATCCTCGCCTCTTTTCAAGTGAGCATTGCGGGCCGGTTTAGCCCTTCATTTTCCTCTTCCGGTCCATACAGGCATTGAGGACCTCCTCCATGAACGAGAGGGTTCCCTCGATGCCGGCAAGGGAACGGGAACGGAGGAGGACCCGACCCCTGAGAGGGGGGGTGAGGCCGGCAAAGGCTGCCCCTGGACTTGCCGACCTCTCGAAGGAAGAGCCTACGACGAGATCCGGCTTCTCCTTCGAGAGAAACCCGGTTACCTCCCCGATATGACCCATTTCCCGGACCGGAAAGGGTGAGGTGCCGGGCATGTTCCTCGATCCTACCAGGAGGATGTCGGCGTCCAGGTACCTCTTCAGGAGACCGGCGGCGAAGGTCGCATACGCAAAGCCGCCGAAGACAGCGGCCCTCGGCGGGTCGAACCGTTTCAGGTACTTGTCAGCCGCCCGCTGGATCCGTTCCTCCGCCCGGGAAACCTCTGCAAGGACCGGGCTGATGTCGACCCCGGGAATATGATCGTTAAGACGGGAGAAGGTCTCTTCGACTGCTGCAAGGCCGAGGAGGTCCCCGGCAACATCACCTGTTCTGGTTGGCAGATCGGGATTGACCGAAACAGTCATGGTCCCGCAGCGGCTTAGCCGTTCGAGGGGATCCTGGGGGATCCTGGTTCCGAGCCTGGCCCCGGCGAGGGAGAGGAGCCTCCCGGCCTCGAGGAGGTTCCCCGAGTTGAAGGGGTCGAGGAGGTTCAGGCCGGCGATGTTCACCCCCTCCTCATCCGGACTGATCCCCGGATTCAGGGCCGCGATGGCCCTCCCGTACCCGACCTCCATCTGGCCGGCAAAGCCCGGCGAGTCGAGGAGGATGGTTCCCTCGGGGAGGACTTCCCGGATCTCTTCACCGATGATAGCAGGGACACAGGTCGTGACCACCGCAACCCGGTGGTAGGCGGTGGGAATGGAACCGAGTGACTTCGGTGAGGCGGTCGAGGGACCCGAAGATCACCTCCCGCTCGTGGATGAAGGTCGAGAAGAGGGGGACGGGAAGGAGGCTCTGGGGATAGAAGAAGCACCCGCTCGAGCCATGGATCACGACCGCGAGGTCCGGTATCCCCGCGAGACAGGCGACGGCGCCGGTCATCCCGCAGGGCCAGAGCGGGGTGGTGCAGTCAGGCATGGAATACCTCCTGCCGGCAGGCGGAGGGCTGCATGGCATCAGGCATGCAGCACCCTCCTCCACCTGTGGAGCAGCCGCACGAGCCCGCCGGTCCCGATGGGCAGGGGTGAGGGAAGGGGGAGGGGTACACCGTCCTCTCTGGGGAGGAGGCCGAGGGAGTTCACGAGGCCGGTCGCGAACCGGTCAGCGGCATCTCCGGCCGTTGGGTCGATGCTGATCCGTTCTCCTCTCAGGTCTTCGAAGCCTGCAAGAGCCTCCTCCTGGAAGGCCTGTTCCTCTTCCAGGGCTTCCGTGGGATCCAGCCCCAGGAACTTTGCTGTCTCCACGATGAACCGTAGCGATCCCGAGAGACCGACAGGGAACGAATCGAGATACGGGGTCCCGAACCTGGCGGCAAAGGCCTCCCCGACGGGCCGGAGCTCCGGTTCCCTGAGGATGTTCAGCCTCCCCCGGGAGATCTTCCGGATCTCCGCCCCGCTTATTCCTCTGACGAACCGGAGGCTCACCCTCTCTCCCAGGAGGGCAAGGAGGCGCGAGACCTCCCTGTAATTCTCTTCCACGTCATCCTCCAGGTTCTTCTCTCCTACGAGGGTGATCCCGCCATCAGGATCCCCCACGTGTCCGGCGAGATCTCCAAGGGCAATAAGGGCATTTCTCATCCCGTCCTGGAATCCCCCGCCCAGGAAACCCGAGCTCGGGACGGGGATGACCGGCACCCCCCAGTCCCGGCGGCATACCCCGCCCACGTCGTCCCCGATCGTCTGGACGACGCACGTCGAGAGGACGAAGATGGCCGAGGGGTCTCCTGCTGCTGCATCCCTGATAGAGGAGGCCAGAGCCCCCTCTCCTCCGAAGATGACCCCGGCCTCGTCCAGGTCCGATGAACGGATCCGGAGCAGGTGAGGGGTATCATGATCGAGAAGGGTGGCATGGATCAACGAGGCATTGTGCTGGGAGCAGCCGGCGGGCCGTGGATGATCGTGACGCCGTCCGTCACCTCGGTGGTGACGGAGAGGCCGCCGGTGAGGGTGCACCCCTCAAGCCGGGATGAACTCCATGGCAAGGGATTCAAGGTCATCCATGGACAGGGGTGTCGGGATCACGAGGTCGTTGTTCTCGAGGACGCTCCTTGCCAGGCTCCGGTACACGCCGGCCTGGGCCGAGTCGGGGGCGAACTCGATGACGGTCATCCGGTTGATCTCAGCCTTCTGGACGATCGGGTCGCGGGGGATGAAGGTCACGAGCCGGGAATGGATCCGGTCGGCGAAGGCACGCACGAGGGCCTCTTCCCTGGCCTGGCCGGCGCCGTTCCCGATGACCCCGGCGAGCCGGCAGCGGCCCCGGACACGGCCCGCAAGGCGTGCGATAGCCCTGCAGATGTTATTCGCGGCATAGAGGGACATGAGCTCCCCGGAGGTCACCAGGTACACCTCCTGGGCATAGCCCTCCCGCATGGGCATGGCGAATCCCCCGCAGACCACGTCGCCGAGGACATCGTAGAGGATGACATCCCCCTTCAGGGAGTCGAGCCTCTCCAGGAGCTGGAAGGTGGCGATGATCCCCCGTCCGGCACAGCCGACACCTGGTTCGGGTCCTCCCGCCTCCACGCACCTGACCCCCTCGAATCCCCGGAAGACGACCTCGTCAGGGGTGATGGTCGCCTCACGCCCCTCCCGAACCTGGTCGAGGACCGTGGGGAATCCAGCTCCCGTGCATGAGCATGCGGGTGCTGTCCCTCTTCGGGTCGCAGCCGATCTGGAGGACATCCATCCCCATCTCGGCGAGGGCGGCCGAGAGGTTCGCGGCCGTGGTGGACTTCCCGATCCCGCCCTTCCCGTAGAGGGCAATCTGCTTCATCCTCTACCCGGTTGGCCGGCCCGGTATATAGATTACTTGATCTAGGGCAAGTAAATTTAATTATCAGTTATAGTATAACTGATAAATTATCTGCAGCTCTCGACTGCGATCCGCCTGTTGATGATCCGCCAGGCCAGGATGAGCTGGACGATCTCACCAGCGGTGACCGTCGAACGGTGCTCGAAGATCCGGATGGGGTGGACACCGGTCTGCCGCTCGACGGCGGTTTCCAGCCTCCGGATCAGGGCGTAGGGCGAGCTCACCGTCGAAGGTGAGGGCCCCCATCTCCCTCCCGTCCAGTTCCTCGAGTCTGAACTCCATGAGGAAGTGCCTGTCGGAGAGGGAGAGAAGATGGGAGAGATCGATCGAGAGCTCGATGTCCCGGATCCTCTCCTCGGGCCGGGTCTGGAGCAGGGTGGCCTGGTACAGGTTCCTTGTCCCCGCAAGCTCCTTCCCATACCTCGAGAACCCTGCCGATATGATCGCATCGGCAAACTGCCGCTGGGGTGCTATGTATTTCCGGTAATCTGCGGCCCGGGCTGCGAGTTCCTCCTCCACCTCATCTGACCTGTACCCCCTGTCCCCTGTATCCCGTTTCATCTTCCAGAAGTGCTTCACATCCTCGTCGGGGTCCACGAAGAGGGTGAAGTCAAGGAGGTTCCTCAACCGTGGGGTGAAGAGGGTGTGAAGCCCCTCCAGGATAAGGATCTTCTTCGGGTCGAACTGGATCGGGGAATCGAAGGTCCCCGTGTGGTGGTTGTACACCGGCTTCTCGATTCCCCTGCCCCCCTTCAGGCTCGCCAGATCTCTCTCGATCTGGTCGAGCCGGTTCGCTTCGGGGGAGAGGGGCGTGATCCTGAGATTCCTCCGTTCATCCCGGTCATACCGGTGGTAATCGTCAAGAGAGAAGGAGGAGACGAGATCCTCACCAAAGATCTCCCGGATTGCGCCGGTGAAGGTTGTCTTCCCTGAACCGCTGTCCCCCGCGACCCCGATGGCGAAGATGCAGGGTGAGGAGGCGATGACGTCCTTGAAGTTCCCTTGGGCCATGTCCACAGGTTACATCGGAGGCACGGGATATGAACCTTTAGAGAATCCCGTAGCTCCTGTGCTTCTCGGCGATCTTATCCGCAAGAAGGTCGAGGGCCTTGAGATCCTCGGCGGTGGGGAGCCCCTTCACGAGGACTGGTTCCAGCAACTCTACGGGGAGTCCCTGGAGGATGCCCGTGATCTCCTTCACGGTCTTCCCGCCCCAGCCGTAGGAGCCGATGATCCCGCAGGCCCGTGCCTTGGGTTTCAGGAGCTTCACCAGGTAGGTGGCATAGACCGCCGCTGGGTGCGGACCCGTGAGGACGGTCGGGGTGCCGATGACCACAGTTGCCGCATCCACGAGGGCCATGGCGAGCTCCCCGAGGTCAGTCACGGTAAGATTGAAGGGGATGGCCACAATACCCCTGTCCGCGAGCGCCTTCTCCAGATGGGAGACCATCGCGGCCGTGGAATGGTGCATCGAGACATAGGGGATGACGACCTCGTTCTTCACGGAATCCGAGACCCAGTCCCGGTAGGCCGAAAGGATCTGCTCCGGCTGCCGATATACCGGTCCGTGGCTGGGGGCGATGATATCGATAGGGAGAGGTTTGATCTTTTCCAGGTGCCCCTGGATGATTCCCCGAAAGGGCATCATGATCTCGGCGTAGTAGCGCTTCGCGGCCCAGTATACCCTGCCAAGGTCCCCGACAGCGGGCTCGGCGGGCGGGTAGGCATAGTGAGACCCGAAGAGGTCGCAGGTGAACAGGATGCGCTCTTCGCGGAGGTAGGTGAACATCGTCTCCGGCCAGTGGACCCAGGGTGCATGGATGAACTCGAGGGTCCGGTCCCCGAGGGAGAGGGTCTCCCGGTCCTGCACGGTGGTGATCTTCTCATCGGGAATATGGAGGAGCGGCCTGAGCAGTTCTTTTGCCCTCGGGGTGGTGACGACGCGGGAAGCCGGGTACCTGGCGAGGATGCGGGGAATCACCCCCGAGTGGTCCTGCTCGGAATGGTTCGAGATGAGGAAATCGATGCGATCCACCCCGAGTTCGTCGAGGTGCGTGAAGAGCTCATTTTCCTTCGCTGGATCCACGGTATCGATAAGTGCGGTCCCCGTGCTTCCCTTCACCAGGTATGAGTTATACGTCGTCCCTTCGGGAAGGGGGATCAGCTCGTCGAAGATCCTCCTGTCCCGGTCGATCGCTCCAACAGAATAGACTCCCGTTCTGACCTCACGCGGGTTCATACAGTATCCTCCGATCTCCTGCGGTGCATCGGTTTCTCATTTCTCCTTTCTTCATTTATTCATATCGAATCCCCGGGTTGTCCTCCGGAAAATACGATCCTCGAGGTTTCTTCGGATTGACGCCTAGAAAAAAAGTATTCTCAACCGCTTACGCTGCCGTTATCACGAAGGAGGCCTGAGCAAACGCCTGAGTATCGGGAACGGCGGCAGAGATGGTGTAATCCCCGGGGGCATACGTGGAGGTATCAACCTGGAACTGGAATGCTCCCTGTGTCAGGGTCACGGGTACTGCCGCGGACTGGAAGGTGGTGCTGTTCGTGAGGGTGATGGTAACCTGGGCAACCGACGGATCCGTCGAGCCTGATGCCAGGATAAAGCCACCCTGGGGGACGCTCGTCGTGTTCACCGAGATCTGGATGGCCGGGCCCGGAGGCAGGGTTGCTGTCGTCTGGGGGAGGGTGGTCACCGTGGTCGCGGGGGTGGTCTCCGTCGTTGCAGGGGTGGCCGTCGCCGTCTGCACCGGTGTCTCGTTCCCCGTCAGCGGTGGACCCGTTGTTGCAGCGGTAGTCACGAGCGTCGTCTGCGTAACCGCCGCTGTCGTCTCAACCGTTGTCACGGGCTGCGTTGTCGCAGGTACCGGCGTGGTGACCGCAGGCGGGAGCGTGATGATGACGATGGTCGGCGTCTGGGGTGCCGGTGTGGAGTTGAGCTTCAGGATGTAGGGGGTGATGCCGATGAGGGCCGCCACGATGGTGCCGATGGTGGCGATGAGCTGGATCCAGGGGAAATCTTTCTTCTCTTCTGCCATGGCCGATTCCTTGAAGAGCTCAGGTCTCCCTGTCGCCTCTTATGTGTTGTGCATTGCATCTCCTTTCTCCTCAAAAACCGGTTGTTTCCCGTCAATCCATTCCCTTCGTGAGGCCGGCGCGGCAGGCCCGGGCAGGTGACGTCCCGGTGCAGGCTTAAAGCCACCCGCGGGCCTTCATCGCCTCGACCACCCTCTTCACCGCGATGGTGTAGGCGGCCCGACGCGGGCTTGCGCCATAGGAACGCGAGAGCCCGTCTACGGCGCGACAGGCTGTCTGCATCCGGGCGGCCAGCCGGGAGTGGACATCGGCCTCGCTCCACTGGTCCATGGAGAAGTTCTGGACCATCTCCAGGTAGGAGACGATGACCCCGCCCCCGTTGCAGAGGATATCGGGGATGACATAGACACCCGCCGAGGAGAGGATCTCGTCGGCCGCAAGCGTCGTCGGCCCGTTCGCGAGCTCGGCGAGGATCTTCGCCTTCACATGTGCCGCATTCTTTTCGGTGACGACATTCTCGAGTGCAGCGGGGATGAGGATATCCACCCCGAGTTCCAGGAGATCTTCGTTGGTGATGGCCTCGCTCCCCGGAAATCCCGCCACCGTCCCCGCCTTCTCCTTGTGGTGCATCACCTCTTCGGGGTCGAGCCCGTCCTGCCGGAAGATCCCTCCCCTGCTGTCCGAGACAGCGATGACCCGGCACCCGAAGAGGGAACGGGCGAGGGATGCGGCATAGGACCCCACGTTCCCGAAGCCCTGGACGGCTACGGTGGCACCCTTCAGGTCCATGCCGAGGCCCCGGGCGGCTTCCTCGATGGCAAACCAGCCGCCGCGGGCCGTCGCATCGAGCCGGCCCTCCGAACCCCCTATACTCAGGGGCTTCCCGGTGATAGCGCCGAACGTGGTCTTCATGACGCACTTGGAGTATTCGTCCATCATCCAGGCCATGACCTTCGGGTTCGTGTATACGTCGGGGGCGGGGATATCCTGGTCTGGCCCGATGATCGGGTAGATGCTCCGGATATAGGCCCGGGAAAGGCGCTCGAGTTCCCCCTGCGAAAGGGCCTTCGGGTTACAGATGACCCCGCCCTTCGCCCCGCCGAGAGGGAGGTTGTGGAGGGCGCACTTCCAGGTCATGAGGGAGGCGAGGGCGCGGACGGTATCGATGGTCTGGTCCGGGTGGAAGCGGATGCCGCCCTTGGTCGGCCCCCTTGCGTCGTTGTACTGGACCCGGAACCCCTTGAAGACCTTCATGGACCCGTCGTCCATGCACAGCGGGAGGGCAACATGGAGCTCCCGCATCGGGTTCCTGAGGAGGGTCTCGATCTCGGGGGTTATACTGAGCTCCTGTGTGCATGAACAGAGGTTCTTCTCGACGATCTTCAGGAGGTTTTGTTCTTCCATGGGATCACCCGGCGTTATCCCGGAATGGGGGGTGGGGATATTAGAACCTTCCTGACCCCGGACCTTCCCACTCTCGGGATCAGGGGTTCAGGAGCAGGATTCCGGCGTTCAGGCCGGCGGCGATGGTGACCCATGCGATATACGGGACGAGGAGATAAGCCGCGGGACGGGAGATCTTCAGGAACTGGAGGAGCGTCGCGGCGATGGACCCCCACAGGAAGAGGATCCCGAGAAGGGCGAGGAGCGGGGACCGGAGGCCGAAGAAGAGGAAGGACCAGATGACATTGAGGCCGAGCTGGATGGAGAAGAGGGAGATGCCCCACTTCACCTCGGGCCGTTCCCGGTCCATCCCGAGGACGAGGAAGAGGGAGATCCCCATCAGGAGGAAGAGGACCGTCCAGACCGCCCCGATGAACCAGCCGGGCGGGGTGAACGGAGGTTTCGCGAGGCCGGCATACCAGGTGTCTACCGAGAGAGCGGTGAAGGCTGAACCCACGGCTGCTGCGAGGTAACAGATACCAACCGCAAGGACGAAGGTCCCCGCCCGGACAAATTTTCGGTTACCCGAAGGTCCCCCGGTCATCCCGACCCTCCCGCCATGCCAGTCACCGCTTCTTCCTGAGGCGGTCGACCTCGTCGGAGGACGTGATCCTGAGGAGGAAGGTCCCGTGGCAGGGCTTCGTGTACGGGAAGACCACCGCGTCCCCCTCGATCCCGATGAGAATCGGGGGGATGCCGATGATATACGAGTCAAAGATCTTGAAGCCCGGTTCGACCTCGACCCGCTCCCTGAAGTGCTCTTTCACGTACTCCCGGCACTCCCTGAAGCTCGCGTGCGAGAGGATCGTCTCGTACTTCAGCTCTTCGATGCAGCCCATCCGAACACCTTGTCGATCTTCTTCTTCAGCTGGGCAGGGTTGTGCACCGCCTTTTCCACGATCTTCTCGCACTCGAACTCGGCGAGCCCGGCGAGAGCTTCGGCATCACGCCCGAAGATGATCAGGTAAAGGGGGGAGGCCGAGACGTGCCGGATGGTCGCCGCGTAGGAGATCCCGGCATCGTTGTGGGCGAAGGCCACGGTCATATCAGGGTGCACCCTCCCCTCGATGAGGTCTGCCATCGCCTTCTCCAGGTTCATCACCCGCTTCACGTAATGCTGGTCGGGATCGGAGACCCGGATCAGCTGGATGACCGACGGGTTCCCGGCGATGACGACTGAGATCCCATCCTTCTCGAGCCGGCTCGCAAGGTAGAGGGCGATACCCATCTGGACGGGAACCTCCGGGCATCCCAGGAGGAGATAGGCGGTCCTCTTCCCCGGTTCACCGGCGGCGTCCGGCGGGCCTGCTGGATCCATCTTCACGACACCTCGCAACCGGAGGTTTGGGCGCTTCCCTTCATGAGCTTATCCCATGGTGTCCCCGGGTGGACCTGTTTCATCCATCACCCACTCCAGGTATCCCGCGAACCCACCCCGGACGGGGAGGGCGAGGATCTCGGGGACCTCGTAAGGATGGAGTTCCTTCACCCGGTCCCTGACCCGGGCGAAGAGGCTTTCCCGCGTCTTCATGATGAGGAGTTCCTCCCTGTCCCTGCATATCTCCCCCTTCCACCGGTAGCAGGAACGGACCGGCGTTGCATTCGCGCATGCCACGAGCCTTTCGGAGATGAGCGTCTCCGAGATCCGTGCCGACTCTGATTCCGGAACCGTTGAAAGAACAAGAATTACCCGATCGCCCTTCATAATGCCACCCCGGGAGACTGCAGAAGGCTCCCTGGTAGGATTTCATCATCCCACGGAAAAGGATTTTCCATTGAGATGGTCCGGACCCCTTCAGGAATACGGGTCATATCAACGCCTGACCTGTGAGATTAAAGAGGGCAGCGCTCCATACTAAAGGAACGATGTACCTCGAACCGCCTGGGCAACCTTCCCCCGTACCTCTTCGCCCAGATCGACGAGCTGAAGGAGGAGCAGGTGAAGAGGGGGGTGGATGTCATCGACCTCGGGATCGGGGACCCTGACCTCCCGACCCCCCCGCATATCGTGGAGGCACTCTGCAGGGCGGCAAGGGACCCTGCCAATCACCACTACCCGTCCTATACCGGGATGAACGAGTTCCGGGACGCGGTGGCCGCCTGGTACCGCAGGCGGTTCTCGGTGAACCTCGACCCCGAAACCGAGGTCACGGCCCTCATGGGCTCCAAGGACGGGATCGCCCATATACCGGAGGCGTTCGTGAACCCCGGCGAGTATGTTCTCGTCCCCGACCCCGGGTACCCGGTGTACCGCACATCCACCCTCTTTGCCGAGGGAAAGGTCCACGAGATCCCACTCCTCGCAGAGAACGGGTTCCTCCCGGATCTCTCGGCCATCCCCCCGCAGGTGGTGAAGAAGGCGAAGATCCTCTTCCTGAACTACCCGAACAACCCCACGGCCGCAACGGCCCCCGCGGAGTTCTTCGACGAGGTGGTGGACTTCGCCTGCGAACATGACATCGTCGTCGTCCATGACAACGCCTACTCCGAGGTCGCCTTTGACGGGTACCGCGCCCCGTCCTTCCTCTCGGCCCACGGGGCCATGGAGGCAGGGATCGAGATGCACTCCCTCTCCAAGACCTACAACATGACCGGCTGGCGGATCGGGATGGCATGCGGGAAGATGGAGGTCATCAAGGGGCTCCGGCAGGTGAAGACGAACATCGATTCCGGGGTCTTCAACGCCGTCCAGCACGCGGCCGTCGCCGCGCTCACGGGACCCCAGGACTCCGTTCGCGAGGCATCGGATGTCTACAGGGAGAGGCGGGATATCCTCGTCGGAGGTCTCAGGGAGATGGGCTTCCCGGTCCCCCTCCCCCAGGCCACCTTCTACGTCTGGATGCCCGTCGGGAACGGGTTCGAGTTCGCCCGGAGGCTCCTCAACGACGCGGGGATCGTCGTCACCCCGGGCATCGGGTTCGGGGGATATGGGGAGAAGTATGTCCGGTTTGCCATCACCCGCTCGAAGGAGAGGATAGAGCAGGCCCTGGAACGGATGCGGGGGCTTGACCTGTGAACCTTCCGCCCGGCCTCTCGGTCAGGGACGGCCACCTCTACATCGGCAGCCATGACACGGTCTCGCTTGCGGGCCGTTTCGGGACCCCCCTCTATGTGACTGACGAGGACCGGATCCGCGCCCGCTACCGTGAGGTCCGCGAGGCGCTCTCCTCCCGCTACGACCGGGTGAGGGTCCTCTATGCAGCCAAGGCCAACGGGAACCCGGCCATCTTGCGGGCCCTTGCCGATGAGGGATCCGGGGCGGACGTCTTCTCCTCCGGTGAGCTTATCCTTGCCCTCGAGGCAGGTATGGATCCAGACCGGCTCCTCTTCAACGGTTCCTCCAAGAGTCCCGCCAATCTCGCCCTTGCCGTCGGGAAAGGAGTCAGGGTCTCGGTCGATTCCCTGGACGAGCTTCACCAGCTCGACCGGATCGCAGGCGAGGCGGGGAAGACCGCGGAGATCGCCTTTCGGGTCAACCCTGCGCTCGAGGTGCCGACCCACCCGAAGATCGCGACCGGCCTCAGGACCTCCAAGTTCGGTATTCCTGCCGGCGAGATCCTCGGGGTCTACCAGGCTGCCCTCGGGTGCGATCATGTCAGTCCGGTGGGTATCCACTGCCATATCGGCTCGCAGATTCTCGAGGTTGAGCCGTTTGCACGGGCGGCCGTGGTGATGACCGATCTCGCCGCAGGCCTCACCGACCTCGGGGTCAGGCTCAGCTTCATCGACCTCGGTGGCGGCCTCGGTATCCCCTACCGGCACGGTACGGACCCCATCCCCACCTTCTCCGATTACGCATCAGCCGTGGTACCGGTCTTCGCGAAAGGCGTGAAGAAGGCAGGGATCTCGCCGGAACTCTGGGTGGAGCCCGGGCGGTACCTCGTCGCAGACTCGACCATCCTCCTCACGCGCGTCAACTCGGTGAAAGAGGCTCACCGGCGGTTTGTGAATGTCGACGCAGGCTTCAACCTCCTTGTCAGGCCGGTGATGTACGGGGCCTACCACGGGGTAGTGGTGGCCAACAAGGCAGACCTGCCGCCGGCCCATCAGTACACGATCGCGGGCCCGATCTGCGAGACCGGCGACCTCCTTGCAGAGGACCGCGACCTGCCTGCCATCGAGGCAGGGGACCTCGTTGCGGTCCTTGATACGGGCGCCTATGGGTTCGCCATGTCGTCCCAGTCCAACGGGCGGCCGAGGTGCGCGGAGGTCCTTGTGAAAGGGGCCGGTGCGGCACTCATGCGAAGGGAGGAGACGATGGCCGATCTCACCGCCGCCACGGAGCGACCCCCCTGGCAGGCACGCCGCTGATCGCCGGGAAAGGTCCATGAGCTTCCATTACGCCCTCGTGGATGACCTCCTTCCCCGGGAGGAGTTCGACCGCAGGGTGGAGGAGGTGATGGAGACGAGCGGGGACCTCTACGACGAGCCCACCGCGGCGATGATTGTCGTCACCAACCTCGGGAGGGCCCATGTGAAGATCCGTGACGTCGGGAGCGGGAGCAGCCTCTCCTGCTTCTTCGGGAAGGTCATCTCCACCACCTCCCCCCACGAGTTCCAGAAGAGCGACGGGAGCACCGGCATCGTGGCGGACATCCTCCTCGGGGACGAGACCGGGCAGGTGCGGGTGGTCCTCTGGGACGAGAAGGCCCAGGCGGCTGCGGAGGTCGAGATCGGGGGGGTCCTCGAGATCATCGCAAAGCCCTCGACACGGGGGAAGGGGGAGGTGAGCGCCATGGCCTTCCGGGAAGCGGCCTGCGAGATCAGCCTGCGCGATGGCACCCGACCGGCGGTTTCTTCCTCCCGAACCGGTGGCAGAGATCGAGGCCAGGGTCATTGAGATCGGGAAGGTCCGTACCTTCGCCCGGAGGGACGGCTCCGAAGGCAGGATGGTCGAGGCGGTCATCGGGAACCCGCAGGAGACCTCACGCCTCGTCTGCTGGGCGCCGGAGCTCCTCGAGGGTATCCAGGCCGGATCCTCCGTGCGGATCCTTGGCGCGATCCGGTCCCCGAAGGGCGATGGTGAGGAGTACCACCTGGACGAGAAAGGGGAAGTGATCCCCACCGACAAGGATATCGAGGTCCCGACCATCCCTGTCGGGATGGTGCCGGACTCGGGGTTCACATCAGTAAAGGGGATTATCCGTTCCGCGGGTCCGGTCCGGTCTTTCACCACCCGCCAGGGGCACCCGTCCTCGGTGCGGAACCTCACGGTCTCCGACGGTAGCGGGGAGATGGTCGTCGTCCTCTGGGGCGAGAAGGCCACCCTCGACATCGAAACCGGAGATGCCATCTCCCTGTACCGGGTCCAGGTCCGCACGGGCCGGGCCGGGGGGCTCGAGCTCCATGCCGGGCGGGGCAGTGCCGTGGTCCTTCCGGGCGGCAAAGAGGAACCGGTGGACCTCGAAGGCATCGTCATCCCGTCTGCCGCAGGTTCGTGCCTCGAGGTCGCCGGGGATTGCCACCCCGTCAGCGGCGATCTCCCCATGGGCCGGCTGGTCAGGGTTCGGGGAAAACGGGTGCGGCGGACGATCTTTCCCGCAGGGGTTGAGGTCCGGGAACCGGATCCGGCCGGGGTGAGGGATCGCCTCGGCCGGTTCAGGGCAGGGCTGGGTCCGTGAGGAACCCATCCGGGAGGGACCCAGGAATCCGGGTCCGGAGGACGTGATGGGATCCGGGTCCGTGGGGGACCTGAGGGGATACGGGGTCGGGGGGGATCTGGTGGGATCCGGGTCCGTGGGGGACCTGAGGGGATCCGGGTCCGGGATATCACTTTCACGGCGCCCGCCCCACCTCTATAAAGGGTCCCGGGGAATGAGGAAGTGTAACAGGCTCCCCAGGGGGAGATGGTTGTGACTGGAAACGGAAATGAACTTGAAGACCTGCCGGGTGTCGGGCCGACGACGGCCGACAAGCTGAGAGAGGCAGGGTATGCAACGGTAGAGAGTATCGCAACCGCATCGCCGAATGAACTTGCAGAGGCGGCCGAGATCAGCGAGGCAACGGCAAAGAAGCTCCTCAAGGCCGCGAAAGATCGTGCGATGGTAGGGTCCTTCAAGACCGGGACGGCGATCCTCGAGCAGAGGAAGAACGTGAAGAAGCTGAAAACCTTTGTCCCGGATCTCGACGCCCTCCTCGGCGGCGGCTTCGAGACCCAGGCCATCACCGAGCTCTATGGCGAGTTCGGGTCAGGGAAGAGCCAGATCGTCCACCAGATGGCGGTGAACGTCCAGCTCCCCGAGGAGACGGGAGGGCTCGGCGGAAGCTGTGTCTTCATCGATACCGAGAACACCTTCAGGCCCGAGAGGATCGAGCAGATGGTCGCAGGCCTCGGCATGGACGTCCCCCCGGCCCAGGAGTTCCTCGACCACATCCACGTCGCCCGGGCACATACCTCCGATCACCAGATGCTCATGATCGACAATGCCCGGGAGCTCGCGAACGACCTCCGGGAGAGCGAGAAGCCGGTGCGGCTCTTCATCGTCGACTCCCTCACCGCCCACTTCAGGGCCGAGTACGCCGGCCGCGGGACCCTCGCGCCCAGGCAGCAGAAGCTGAACCGGCACATGCACGACCTCTTCAGGCTCCTCGACGAGCACAATGCCGTCGGCCTCGTGACGAACCAGGTCCTCTCCAACCCGGCGGTCTTCTTCGGCGACCCGACGAAGCCCATCGGGGGGAATATCGTCGGCCACACGGCGACCTTCCGGATCTACCTCAGGAAGAGCAAGGGCGGGAAGCGGATAGCCCGGCTCGTTGACAGCCCGTACCTTCCCGAGGGCGAGGCGACCTTCATGGTCGAGCAGGCAGGCCTCAAACCCGCCTGAGTTGTCAGTCGGGTTTGAGTACAGCCTCAAACCCGCAAGGAATTCCAGACCTGGTTGAGTACGGCCTCAAACCAGCCTGAGTCAACGGCCTCGTACGGCCTCGGCCCTGCTGAAAAGCAGGGCAACGAACACTCACTTTTTTATCATCCCGGATCGAAATCAGGAAGCGTGCCGTCCCTGAGGGCGGTGGCCTGTGATGTGGATGGGACCATCACAGACAGCCATCGCCGCATAAATACCGCTGCCATAGCGTGCATCCGGAGCCTCGTAGAGCGGGGGGTGGAGGTGGTCCTCGCGAGCGGGAACACGGCCTGCTTCATGGACGCCCTCGCCCGGGTGATCGGGACCTCGGGAACCGTCATCGCCGAGAACGGCGGGTGTCTACCGGATAGGTTTTACGGGCGCCCTCCATATCGAGGGGGACCGGAGCGAGGCGGTCGCCGCCTACAAAATCGTCGAGGAGTATTACCGGAAGAAGGAGGTTGTCCTCGAACTCTTCGGTGACCGGTACCGTTTCTCCGACGTGGCCTTCGCCCGCACGGTACCGCCTGACGAGGTGCGGGAGCTGGTGCGGGAACTCGGGGTGAAGGTCCTTGATACCGGTTTTGCCATCCACCTCCAGGCGAAGGGGATCAGCAAGGGGCTCGCCCTCAGGAAGCTCGCCGCCGACATCGGAATTCCGGTCGGGGAGTTCCTCGCGATGGGTGACTCTGAGAACGACCTGGAGATGATCCAGGCAGCGGGCATCGGGGTTGCCGTCGCAAATGCACGGGACGCGGTGAAGGCCGCTGCCGGCTATGTCGCGGAAAAAAGGGATGGTGATGGGTTTGTCGAGGCGGTGAGGAGATATCTGCCTTATTTCTTGGAGAGATAGCGATCCACGACGATATAATCCTTGATGTCCTTCACAGCCTCGAAGGGGATGAACATCCGGTCGCCGTCCATGCGGAAGCCCTCGACATTGAAGTTCGGGTCAGGGACCACGATGAGATCCACCACCTGGCCGGTATCGAAGTCCACCATCACGTTCCGGAGCGTCCCGATGACCATCCCATCATTGGACATGACTTTTTTTCTTGAAAGGTTGCGGGATAAAATGACACTCATATAAAAAAAGGAGTACTTTGTAATATTTAAAATGTTCTCTATGACGTACGGGCGAAATCAGGAAATTAACACAATCTGAACAAAAATCGGGATTCGCTCGCGCGCCCGTGCCGGTCGGCGTCTCCGCTACCGGCCCTGGATCGGTCTCTTTACCGCGTTTTGTGGGTAGGCAGTCCCCGTGTGGGACAGCGCTGACCCATCGGACAATGCAGGGGTTGCCGGTCGGGGCCGCTCATCAGCAGGAAGGGCTCATGGATCAGAGAGACGGGAAGACCCCGAGGACATCGGACTGGGTGAGGATGCCGACTGGCTTCCCGTCCTCCACCACGATGAGCCTCCCGATCTTCTGCTCCTTGAACCGTGTGACGACCTCGTAGAGTTTCGTCCCTGCATCGGCATAGACCACGTCGCTCGTCATGACCGAAGAGACCGGTGTCTCCATGGGCTCGTTCTCGTCGAGCCCTTTTACAATGTCGGTGAGGGTGACGATCCCCACGAGCTCCCCGTCCTTCATGACCGGTGCACCGTGGATACGTTTCACGGTGAAGAGATGGATGGCCTCCCTGAAGCTCGAATCCGGTGAGAGGGTGATGAGGGGAGCGCTCATGTAGTTACGGATGTCCTTTTTGGGGAGGGAGATCATCTCGGAGATGGAGATGAGGATGGACTGCTGCACCTCGTCCTTCCCGTAGATCTCGCCGCGGATGATCGAGCTTGTTCACGGGCGTGGGGCCGATGGCTATCTCCTCGCCGATCCCGAAGGTCTTCACCGAGCCCGCGATCTTCACCATCGCGTGGCAGAGGTCGGGGTGGCAGAGGGTGGTGAAGTCGACCTCGGTGACCCTCGTCCCGGGGACCGGTTCCCCGTTCCGGAGGAGGGGGACCGTCGCCTCCTGGTCGATATTGGAGAGGTTCAGCTCCCGGTAGGCGAGCGCGGTTGGGTTGTAGCCTCCCTTGGGGCCCGGCACGCCGTCCACGAAGCCGATGGCCTTCAGCGCCTGCATCTGGTTCCTCACCGTGCCCGGGTTCCGGTTGAGGACCTCGGCTATCTCCTCTCCCTTGATGGCATGGGAGTGCTGATGATAGAGGGTAATAAGCGTGATGAGGATCTCTTTCTGGATGAGGGACAGATCCATAATGATTAATCATAGGAATTTCGATATATAAAGGTAGGTTGTGAGGCGTGGAGCTCGAGAGAATCCCGACGGTGCCGACCGCTGACGAGGTCATGGACCGCTCCCTTCGGAGGGCGGCGGCCAAGATGAAGGAGAAGAAGAACAAGGAGCGCGCCGACAAGGACTTCGTGATGGCGATCGCCGCGTCCCTCCACGACCGGCTCGTGAAGGTGATCCGGTCCTTCCCCGAGTTCGAGAGCCTCCCTCCCTTCTACCGCGAGCTCGTCGAGATCCTCTTCGGCCTCGAGAAGCTGAAGATGGCCCTCGGGGGTGTCGGGTGGGCCGCCTACAACACGAAGAGGATCGGCGGCCAGATGGGGAAGGAGATACGGAGGTCCCAGGAAACCCGGGGAGTCCGGAAGAGGACGGTGGCCCGGCTCTCCTCCATCGTCCACCGGATCGACAAGGACCTCAGGTTCCTGAACGAGGTCAGGAACACCCTGCGCGTCCTCCCCGAGCTGCAGGGACGAGTTCACCGTCGTCGTGGCGGGCTACCCGAATGTCGGGAAATCCTCCTTCATCCGGCTCGTCTCGAGCGCGGAGCCCCAGGTGGCATCCTACCCGTTCACGACGAAGGGGATCATCGTCGGGCACCGGAAGACAGGGCGGTCGGGGGTCCAGTTCGTCGATACCCCGGGCATCCTCGACCGGCCACCAGGGGAGAGGAGCCCGATCGAGCGGCAGGCTGTCGCGGCCCTCATGCACGTCGCCCAGGCGGTCCTCTTCATCCTCGACCCGAGCGAGATGTGCGGCTACCCCGTCGAGAACCAGCTCGCCCTCATGGACGAGGTGAAGGCGATGGTCGCGGTGCCGGTCGTGGTCGTGGTGAACAAGGCGGACGTGAAGGGGATGGAAGGGTACCCGAACATGTCCACCCTGACAGGAGAGGGCGTGGATACGGTCCTCGAGGACCTGCTTACAATAAGGGGACCCAGCCCCACGCACCGGCGAGGGCGCACCCGATCAGAAAGCCGGTGATGGTCCCGGCATTCAGGGGCGGAAGGCCCGCCTGAGGTTTGCCCTTGTTCACGGCGGTCAGGAGGACGGCGAGGCCTACGACGGAGCCCGCGATCGCCCCGATCGCCGGGGGCGAGAAGGCCCAGCCCGGGACCTGGAGGAAGACGTTCGCCGAGACGACGAGGATGGTCGGCATGATCATGTCCCCCATCCCGATGACAAAGGCGCCCCGTTCCTTCGGCTCCCCGTCCTCCCCCTTGATGGCGAGCCCCTCTTTGATGAACGAGTAATCCCGGCGCTTGGGGATGACGAAGAGGATCGGCGCCTTCAGGGAGAGCACCCCCTCGGCGAGGGTGATCATGTGCTTCGTGCGATAGACGGAGATGTAGTCGTACGCGGCGAGGACGACGAGGAGGAGGATCGCCGGGATGACCCCGATGGCGATCCCGAAGATGGACGCGACGCCCGCACAGAGGAGGATCCCGAGGGTGTCGATGACGTACCATTCCGGGAATTTATAGAGGAACACGGTAGCCCCGACGGAGAGCACGATGGTCGCGAGCCCTGCGAGGAGGGTATCCCCGGCGATGACGAGGGCGAGTGACGCGAAGATGTAATAGAAGGTGAAGAAGAGGGAGAGGGCGATGATCGCGGAGAGGATGAACTTCACCCCGAATTTGATCAGGATCGAGGATGAAGAGGGTGAAGCCGAGGATCATGGCGAGGAAGACCACCACGTTCAGCGGGTTGTCGGGGGAGTAGGGTAAGGCAGATACCCCTGCTGCCTGGAGGGGCATGGAGAGGAAGAGGGCGATGATCTCGACGACGACGAGCATCCCGGGCATGGCCAGGAGGGGGAGGTTGTTCTTCAGGTCCATGGTCACAAGCTCACCGGTTTCCTCAGCGGTATTTTAAATAATGGGACTTCAACATCTAAAAGCATGGAGTTCCGTAGTTCCATCCTGGATGTCGCACTCACCCTCATCCTCGTCATCTCCACCCTCGTCCTCGTGATGCGCCTCTGGCAGGACGTGGTCATCGCCTCTGCCGCGACCCTCATGATGCTCGCCCTCGCGGGCCTCTTCCTCTCGATGGGGAGGAAGATCCAGCGGCTCGACGCGAGCGTCGTCCAGCGCGAGCGGACCATCCGGGTGAACCTCGAGGAGATCGGGTCGGGGATGGGGAAGAAGTACGACGCCACCCTCGAGCGGGTCGACGGGGTCATGCAGGAGCTCTCCAAGCGGATGTACCGCTGAACCGGCAATAGAGCCGACAGATCTGGGAAGGAGGGCTGACCCGTGGGCGTCGATATCCGTGATATCCTCCTGGAGTACAAAAAGACGGTGGGCTGGGAGACCCTCACCGGCGTTGCAGCGGTGGACGCCCACAACGCCCTCTACCAGTTCCTCTCCATCATCCGCCAGCCCGACGGCACGCCCCTCATGGACTCAAAGAGGCGGGTCACCTCCCACCTCTCGGGCATCCTCTTCCGGGTGATCAACTTCCTCGAGATCGGCATCCGCCCGATCTTCGTCTTCGACGGCGTCCCGCCCGACTTCAAGGCCGGGACCATCGCGGAGAGGAAGGAGATCCGCCGCGAGGCGGGGGAGAAGTGGCAGGCGGCGCTCGCGAAGGGCGAGGTGGCGGAGGCGCGGAAGCATGCCCAGGCCTCCTCCCGGGTGGACGAGTTCGTCCTCTCCTCCAGCAAGGAGCTGCTGGACCTCCTCGGCATCCCCTGGGTCCAGGCCCCTTCAGAGGGCGAGGCCCAGGCCGCCTCCATGGTGGCGAAGGGGAACGCCACCTACGCGGTCTCGCAGGACTACGACCTCCTCCTCTTCGGTGCGCCTGTTCTCGTCAGGAACCTCACGGTCTCGGGCAAGCGGAAGGTGCGGGGGAGGACCATCACGATAAACCCCGAGAAGCTGCTCCTGAAGGATGTCCTCGACGGCCTGCACCTTACGAGGGAGCAACTCATCGAGATCGGGGTCCTCGTGGGGACGGATTTCAACGAAGGGGTCAGGGGGATCGGCCCGAAGAAGGCGATCCAGATCGTGAGCGACGGGAAATATGAGGAGACCCTCGCCGAGAAATCGCCTGGTTTCGACCCGAAGCCGGTCATGGAGTTCTTCCTGAACCCGCCGGTTACCGAGGATTATACTCTTACCTGGAAGCCGGTCAACGCCGACGGGGTGCGGACGATGCTCTGCGACGGGTACGACTTCTCGAAGGAACGGGTGAACTCGGCGCTGGACAAGGTGAAGCTGACCGCAGGGCAGAAGACGCTGGACCGGTGGTTTTGAGAAAAAGCGATTTTTAATGAATGTTTTGGTATAAAAATTGGTATGGCTGGTACGGAATCCAGATTGAAGGAATTTTATTAAATATTCAACTGTGGTTAATATAATATGTTTTATATAGTTTGAGGGATACTGCCCTGTTGCTCGCGTGGTTGTGCTCGCTCCGTTCAGCGTGCAGTTTAACACTTCAGTTTTCTATTCTTGCCGGACCTGCGAGGGTGAACCACGTTGAGAGGCCATGGCAATCTACAATCAGATAGTAAATGGTGGTGTAAATGTCCGAGAAGAGGCGTTTTGGTTCTAAGATTTGGATACCGATTTTGATTGTAATCCCGGTATTATTCGGGGTAGTTACTGCAATAGATGCTCCATCTCCATTATCTCCCGGGGCAGCTATTGAGCAAGGACTCCCAATTTGTGAGTTAACCCCAAATTTCTATTGGACGAGTGTTGCAGGAGCCGATTATTATGCCTTTGCTGTCAGCGAATACCCCTATGGTCCGGATCATGTCATTTATCGCAATGAACAAGTTTATGGGACTTCCTTCAAGATTCCCTCGGGATACCTTGTCACAGGTAAAAATTACCGATGGAATATGCAGGCCCATGGAGGCGGGCAATGGAGTGCAGTTTCTGGCATTCTTTGGTTCAACACTGTTATCCAAACTCCATCCCCGGTTTCTCCTGGATCATCAACACAGCCCGGTGGACAAATAAACACTTTAACGCCGAACCTGCAATGGACTAGTGTTTCATGTGAAGACTATTATTCAGTGGCTGTTTTAAGATATCCGGGCCCCACGGTGGTTTATTACCCTAACCAAATTTACGGAAACACATTATCTATTCCCTCTGGCACATTACAAAACAGCGGGAGCTATGCGTGGAATGTGCAGGCCCACACCACGCTTGGCTGGGGTTATGCTTCAACGAGTTACTATTTTACGACACCCCCTCAGACTCAAATCAACCCACCTACCGCATATATTGATTCTATATCTCCCTATCCCGCCCAACAAGGGCAAACTGTTTCTTTTAGCGGCCATGGATCGGCGGATATCGGCATCTCCATAGTTTCGTACAATTGGAGGTCAAGCATTGACGGGCAGTTGAGCTCCCAAATTCCTTCGGCACATCAATACTCTCGGCAGGCACTCATACAATTTACTTTAAGGTTCTGGATAGCCGCGGTACTTGGTCAGCAGAAGTTCCATTGACATTAATTGTGAATCCAAGACCCAATAACCCGCCAGTTGCATCTATAGATAGTATTTCGCCGAATCCAGCACAGCAGGGTGATACGATATTCTTTACGGGACACGGAACCGATTCTGATCCCGGCGATTCAATAACTGCCTATACCTGGTCCTCAAGCATTGATGGGGTATTGAGCACTTCTAATTCTTTTAGCAAATCGACACTATCACCCGGGGATCATTATATTTATCTAACAGTCAAAGACAGCCACAATACTTGGTCAGAATCCGGCAATAAGTACATTGTCTATTGCCCAGCCAGTTCCAGTTGGCCAAACCGCCGAGGGATGTGTTTATATAGATACCAACCGCAATGCGGTGAGAGATAGTAGCGAGCCCTGCTTGTCGGGCTGGACGCTTCACGCGATCGTGAAGGATAATGCCGGCACCATTATTCAACAAGGGGATTTTGTGACTAATCAGGTTGTGGGTACACAGAGGTTCTCCTACGCCCTGCCGACTTATAGTAGTGGTGACTTGGACAATCACTATGTCGGAGATCGCCCGCCCAGGATATATTGTCGATAGTCCTACCAGTGCAATCATAACCAAGAAGTATATTCATCTGGCACGACCACGGTCTCTGGTTTTGATTTTGGTAATTTACCGGTGACGTACACCGCAGAGGGATGTGTGTGGATAGATGCCAATGGCGATGGAACTCAGGCTATCGATGGAACCGAGCCGTGCTCGGCAGATTTCCCTCTCCATGCGAGAGTGACGGATGGAACGAACATCATTAAAGAGGAAGACTTCACCACAAACACTGCCGGGACCAATGGGAAATTCTCATACACGCTACCTATTGTTCCAGGACAGGCTACCTATTATGTCACGATTTCAGAGACCACGCCATCAGGTTATACGGTCACATATCCTGCGGGTGCAGGTAGTCCTCAGATCTACTCTGTACACAAGGTCGTACACCTCAACGACAACTGCCCCTGTAGGTGGGTTCTCGTTCGGAAATGTTCAGGCCTCTTTTAATTGGGAAAAATCTGTGAAGGTTACCCCTCAAGGTCTTATACCAGGAAGCGAGATTGGGACCAAGGTTACGTATAACTGGGCCAGTAAAGATGAGCAAGGAGATGTTTTTCAGATAAACAAGATCGAAAGTCTGGAGCCGAATATTTCGTAGGGACATATCAGATTAGTATAGAGGGCAAATCTGGCACTTTATGGAGCAAATTTCTTCTGGCAACACCAATTTGGCACACATACAATCCGGAGCAACTGTATGCTCATGCTGACGATAAGATAAGTGTAAAAGCTTACGGGGTTACGGAAAAGGAAGCACTTGGGATATGGTGTATGGCAGCAACCTATGGAGAAGTGGCCGTTTGTCCGCCACCGAGAGGTTTTCCATTCGTCGCTGATCATAACGAAGAATATCTTGCGCCGCCTTATATTGACGCATCTAGCTTTTCTCCGATAGCTAAAGAAGGAGAACCATATCCGATGGTTATAGGATCTATTGGTAGTCCTGGCGAGCTAACAAATATACGATACGCAAGGCAGAGTTACAGGCTTAGTAAATGGAGAGGTTAAAGAGGAAATACCAAATTCGGCATATTTCGATGACATTTTTGAAATCATTTCACCAACGGATTCATATCGCTATGAATCAAAAGTAGAAGTAGAAGACATACAAACTAGCTGTAATATCTGTTGAAACTGACAAAACGAATGCTTTTAGCGCCGCAGACATTCCAATATCCCCAGACATCCATCAATACACAATCGACTGGACTGCTCTCTCCCATGGCGAAGAAGGTGTTACTCTCCAAATAGATTCCACTGGCGATGGGACCTTCGAAAAGACCGTCACTGCCGTTCCTGAACTAACCCACGATGAATATGTCCTTAAAATAGACACAACTTCACCCCAGACAACGATCGATCTACAAGGAACCATGAGCACTAATAACTGGTATATTTCAGACGTCACAGCCATCTTCACAGCCACCGACAATCCCGACGGCCGCGCTCCACTCTCACCGAGTATAGCCTCGACGGCACCACCTGTCTCCCTACACCGCTCCCTTCACCATCACCACCGAAGGTACAACCACCGTCTTCTATCACTCCACCGATAATGCAGGAAATGTTGAGGAAACAAAACAACAGGCGATCAATATCCAAAAGACCCCTCCCACACCTGAACCAGAACCTGTTCCAGAGTTTCCGACAGTGGTTATTCCTGCAGCGATGATCATCGGATTCATTAGTGCAATATTAGTAATTAAAAACAGAATAAATTCGAAATAATCTCATCCTCCCGTTTTTCTCTCAAAGTGCAGTCGATTTACTCTACCCGTCAAATCACAACCTATCCCTCCCCCCCGTCGCCTATAAATCCCTCCACCATCCATCTTCTAAGCTAAGTATCATCGGGTCAGCGTCTTGTCAGAGATAAAAATCGTCGGCACGGCTCATGTCTCAGCTCAGAGCGTCGAGGACGTGAAGAGCAGCCATCGAGGAGTTCCAGCCGAATATCGTCGCGGTGGAGCTGGACCTGGGCCGCTTCCATGCCCTGAAGAAGGATGCGAGGGAGCCCTCCGTCGCCGAGGTGCTGGAGGTCAGGAACTTCAACCAGCTCCTGATCCAGTGGATCCTCTCCTACCTCCAGCGGAAGATCGGGATTGACGTCGGGGTGGAGCCGGGCGCCGAGATGAAGGCCGCGATCGAGGAGGCGGAACAGCGGGGGCTGCCGATCTCGCTCGTGGACAGGGACATCCGGCTCACCCTCCTCCGGTTCTGGCAGTCGCTCGGGATCATCGGGAAGATCAAGATGTTCTTCGCCCTCGTCGTCTCCATCGCCGAGGTGGACGAGCTGGAGAAGGTCGATATCGAGGCGATGAAGGACCAGTCGGTCATCGACATGGTGATGGAGGAGTTCAGGAAGTTCTCACCCGAGGGAGCACGGTCGCTCATCGACGAGCGGGACGCCTTCATCGCCCATAACCTGGTCCGGCTGAAGGAGCAGAACGCAGGGAGGATCCTCGCCGTCGTCGGGGCAGGGCACGTGAGCGGGATCAAGGGGTATCTCGACGCACCCGAGACCCTTCCACCGATGGAGTCCCTGACCCGCCAGCCGAAGAGCTACCCCTGGGGGACGATCTTCGGGTTCGCCGTCACAGCCCTCTTTATCCTCCTCCTCGCTGCCATCGGGTTCTCGGGCGTGGGGTTATACACCCTCCTCTATGCCTTCCTCTTCTGGGTGGTCATCCACGGCGTGTTCTCGGCGGCCTTCACCCTCGCTGCAGGGGGCCACCCGTACTCGGCCCTGACCTGCTTCGGGGTCGCCTGGATGACATCGCTGAACCCCCTGCTCCACGTCGGGTGGATCGCGGCCGCGGTCGAGGCGAAGGTGCGGAGCCCCGCGGTCACCGACTTCCGGAAGATCTACGAGGCCGAGACCCTCACGGACATGGCCCGGATCCCGCTCTTCAAGGTGGTCCTGATCGCGGCGGTCGCGAACATCGGGAGCCTGCTCGGGACGTTCCTCTACTTCATCTTCCTCTTCCCCGTCCTCGGGATAGAATCCGGTCGTTGTTATCTCGACAGGCCTCCACAATATGGTGGCATTTGTTGCAGGGCTCGTCCCGTGAAAGCGACCTTGCAACTGTACCCGGCGGGTTCGTAAAATCAGGTTTATCGCGAGTCGAAGGGCCTACGGTGGGCCGGACCCAATCCACGCTCCTTATAGGGGAGCGATACCATTGCTGATTAACCCGAAGAGGGGTGGTGTTCTTGAAGAGGTCCAGATTAACCTTGCTGATCCTTGGTCTCGTCCTTGTCTTTGCCGCGGGTTACCTTGCAGGAGGGTTGCGACCCCCCGCGGCCCGTCCCCGGATCAGGACCTTCTTTACCAGGTCTCCACGTACACTTCGCTCGCCGGCGGGGGATATGATCCCGTGGAACCCGTCGGGACCCTCATGAAGAACGGGGACCTGGGCCTCGGCACCTTCACGGGGCTCGACGGGGAGATGGTCGTGGTTGACGGGACCTGTTATCAGGTGAAGAGCGACGGGACGGTCCGGCCCGCAGAACTATCTGAGGGGGTGCCCTTTGCAGCGGTCACCTACTTCTCCCCCGATATCACTGTCCCCGGGGTCGTGGCGGGGAACCTGACAGAGTTCACAGGATTCCTTGACTCGCAACTCCCCTCCAGGGACCAGTTCTATGCCATCCGGATGACCGGTACCTTCCCGTATATCAGGGCAAGAAGCCCGCCCGCCCAGGGCAAGCCCTATCCCCTCCTTGCCGATGCCCTCAAGGGGCAGGCCATCTTCGAGTTCAGGAATGTCACAGGAACGGCGGTCGGGTTCTACACCCCGCCTGCCGCGGCAGGGATGAATGTCGCGGGCTACCACCTCCACTTCATCACCTCGGACCGGAGCAGGGGCGGCCACATCCTTGACATCGAGACAGCCGGGATTACGGTGGAGCTGGACTCCACGCCTCGTTTCACTGCAGTCCTCGCGCCGGAAGGACTGCCTTCCACCGGTTCATAACATTAAAATACCTTTTTCTCCTCTCCCATGTGTATGCCGAAGGTCCCTGCCGCGAGCCCGAAGTCCTCCCGGCGCTCCGCCCGTCGCGGGCCCGAGGGGGAAGGGGAAATCATGACGCTTAAGCCCGTCCCTCCATTCGACTTCGGGCTCTCGGCATCCATCTTCTCCGAAGGAGATCCACAGATCCGGTCATACCGGGAGGGGGCATTCCGCCAGGTCATGAGGGCGAACGGGAAACTCGTTCTGGTGACCGTCACATCGGGTGGAACGGTGGACATTCCGAAATTGAATGTCCGGGTCCAGCCCGGCCCGATCCCCGCAGGAGTAGTGAAGAACGTGGGAGAGGCCGTCACCTCCCTCTTCAACCTCAACCTGGATCTCTCCTTATTCATCGAGGCAGTGAAGGGTGACCCGGTCATGTCGGCCCTCGCGATACGCCTCAGGGGCTTGAAGTCGCCGAGGACCGCGACGGTCTTCGAGGCCCTCACCGACTCCATCGTCGAGCAGCAGATCTCGCTTGCAGCGGCCCACAGCATCGAGAAGAGGGTTGTCCGCACCTTCGGAGATACCCTGGATATCGAGGGGGAAACCTACTATGCGTTCCCGCCGCCGGCCCGCTTGGGTGCGGCCCCGGTTGAAGAGCTCAGAGCCTGCGGGCTTTCCCAGAAGAAGGCTGAGTATATCATTGGGATCGCCCGACGGATCCGGGAAGGGGAACTGGATCTCGAGAGCTACGGGCCAGAGAAAGACACGGGAACCATCGTCAGCGAGCTCTCCATGCTCCGTGGCGTGGGTATCTGGACCGCGGAACTCGCGGCCCTCAGGGGGCTCTCGCGCCTGGACGCGATACCCGCCGACGATATCGGGATCCGCAGGTCAATCTCCAGTTATTACTCGAAGGCTTCACAGGATCGATACCGGCGAAGCACGGCGGATCGCCGAGGGCTGGGGGGCCTGGAAGGGGCTTGCTGCCTACTACCTGCTGGTGGCCGAACGTCTGGGGATCAGGGTTCAGGACCTGCATCTGAATGATTCCGGAACCAAGGGATAGTCCTTTTTGTCGCGGACTGCCCGCCCCCATTCAATATCCATAAATAGGAAAAAGGGGAGAGGGCATACTAACCCGCGAACCGGTGATCGGGGTTCGCGAGAGATATCTTTGAGGTGCTGATATGGCGAAACTGACCGACGATATGAAGGCAATCTTCGGGAAGAACAAGGTCTTTCCCGTAGCGACGGCGTCGAAGAGCGGTGTCCCGAACGTCGCACCCATCGCGACCATCCAGATAGTCTCCGACGATACCATTTGGCTCGGGGACAACTACATGGTGAAGACGCTCGCCAACGTGAAGGAGAACCCGAGGGTGGCCATCGAGTTCTGGGACCCCGAGACGAAGAGGTGCTTCCAGGTGAAGGGGACGGTGGAGGTGAAGACGGCGGGGCCGGACTACGAGAAGGTAAAGGCGATGATCAAGGCCAAGAACGAGAAGTACCCTGCCAAGTCTCTTCTCGTCATGAAGATCACCGAGGTCTTCGAGTGCACCCCGGGAGCATCGGCAGGAAAGAAGATCGCCTGATCCCTCTCTATCTCTCCTTCATCCTTTTTACGAACTGTGCCTGGATCCCGTGGAAGCGGGAGACCCCCTCCGCATGCCCCTGGTCGAGGCTCGTGCTGTCGAAGGAGACCATCTCCCCCGAGTAGAGGGCATCGGGCGACGAGCGGCCCGCAACATGGACGGAACCCCGGTAGAAGACGAGGTCCACATCGCCGTTTACCCGTTCCTGGGTCTTCCTGATAAAGGCGTTTAATGCGGCGAAGAGCGGTTCATGGACGAGCCCCTGGTAGGCGAGCTCGGACCAGCGGTCGTCCACCCCCCGCTTGAACGCGAGCTCGTTCCGGGTAAGGACCAGGTGCTCGAGGTCGGCATGGGCGGTGATGAGGGCCGTTGCGGCGGGGTGCTCGTAGAATCTCGCGGGCCTTGAGGCCGAGGATCCGGTCCTCGATCATGTCGTTCCGCCCGACCCCGTTCCTCCCTGCACGGAGGTTCATCTCCTGGACGAGATCGATCCCTTTCATCCGCTCGCCATCGAGGGCCACGGGAATACCCTCCTTGAAGGTGACCGTTACCTCCTCAGGCGTCTCGGGGGCCTTCTCTGGTGAGACCGTCCACTGGTAGATTGATTCGGGGGGATGGAAAGACGGGTCCTCCAGTTTCCCGCCTTCGATGGACCGGTTCCAGCAGTTCTCGTCCACGGAGTACGGGTTCTTCTTTGCCACGGTGACGGGGATCTTGTGCTTCCGGGCATACTCGATCTCCCAGGTCCGGGTGAGGTTCAGACTCCCGTATCGGTGCCACCACCTCAAGACCGGCGGAGCGGATGATGAAGTCGAACCTGAGCTGGTCGTTTCCTTTCCCCGTGCACCCATGGGCGACCGCCTTTGCCTCGTTCGCCTTCGCGATAGCCACCGTCTCCTCGGCGATGAGGGGCCGGGCGATGGCGGTCCCGAGGGGGTAGCCCTCGTACGACCCGTTCGCCTGGATGGAGGGGAAGACGTACTCCGCGACGAACCTCTCCTTCGCGTCGATGGTGTAGTGTGCGTCGGCGAATCTCCTGCCCTTCTCGGTGGCAGAGCGGATGTCGGACTCGGGCTGCCCCACGTCCACGGCGACGGTGATGACCCGCTCGTAGCCGTAGCGCTCCCGCAGGAGGGGGATGCAGACCGAGGTGTCGAGGCCGCCCGAGAAGGCGAGCACGACCGTTCCTTTCTTCATGGTTCAACCTCAGGTTTTCCGATATAGTGCCCCAGGGGCTCGGTGGTGATCTTCTCCTTCCTGATGGCATCGATGGCATTCGCAGCGGCCTTTGCCGCCTGCGTGGTGGTGATGTAGGGGATCCCGAGTTCCACAGCCGTCCGCATGATCTGGTAATGGTCCTGCCGGGACTGCTTGTCCCTCGGGGTGTTGATGATGAGCCGGATCTCGCCGTTCCGGATCATGTCGATGACATTGGGGGAGCCCTGCTGGACCTTCCTCACCATCTGGGCCTCGACCCCGACGTCGTGGAGGAAGGCCACGGTCCCGTCGGTCCCGTAGAGGGTGAGGCCCATCCTGACGAGCTGCTTTGCGATGGGCGCGATCTCCTCCCGCTGGTCGGCCGAGATGGAGATGAAGACCTTCCCCGAGGTGGGGAGCTCATTGTCCGCCGAGATGCACGCCTTGTAGTAGGCCCGCCCGAAGTCGTAGTCGATCCCCATGACCTCTCCCGTGGACTTCATCTCGGGGCCGAGGACGGTGTCCACGCCCGGGAGCTTGTTGAAGGGGAGGAGCACCTCCTTCACCGCGACATGGCTGATCTCCCGCTGCTTATACCCAAGGTCACGGATCTTCTTCCCCATCATCACCTTCGCGGCGACCTTGGCGAGGGGGATCCCCGTCGCCTTCGAGACGAAGGGGACCGTCCGGCTCGCCCGGGGGTTGGCCTCGAGGACGTACACGATATCGTCCTTGATGGCGTACTGGATGTTCACGAGCCCCACGACCCCGAGCTCGAGGGAGATCCGGCGGGTGTAATCCTCGAGCCGGGCGATCTGGGAGGGGGTGAGGGACTGGGGCGGGATGACGCACGCCGAGTCCCCCGAGTGGACCCCTGCCTCCTCGATGTGCTCCATGATCCCGCCGATGAGCACCTCCTCGCCGTCGCAGGCCGCATCCACGTCGATCTCAACGGCATTCTGGAGGAAGAGGTCGATGAGGACCGGGTGCTTCCGGGAGACCCGCACCGCCTCCTTGATGTAGGTGGCGAGCTCGGCGCTGTCGTGGACGATCTCCATCGCCCTCCCCCCGAGGACATAGGAGGGCCGGACCAGGACGGGATAGCCGATCCGCTCGGCGATGGCGAAGGCCTCCTCCTCGGAGTAGGCCGAGCTGTTCGGGGGGCTCGGTATCCGGAGCCGGTCCAGGAACTCGCTGAACCGGTCCCGGTCCTCGGCGATGTCCATCGCATCGGGGCTCGTCCCCAGGATCCGGGTCGGGATCCCCAGGCGCCGGATCTCCTTCTCGAGGGGAAGGGCGAGGTTGATGGAGTTCTGGCCGCCGAACTGGACCATCACCCCCCAGTAATTGTCCTTCTTCAGGATGTTCACCACGTCCTCGAGGTGCATGGGCTCGAAGAAGAGCCGGTCCGAGGTATCGAAGTCGGTGGAGACCGTCTCGGGGTTGTTGTTCACGATATGGACCTCCACCCCTGCGTCCCGAACCGCCTTCACCGCGTGGACCGTGCAGTAGTCGAACTCTATCCCCTGCCCGATCCGGATCGGCCCCGATCCCAGGATGAGCACCTTCCTCTCGGGCGAGGGGATGATCTCGCAGTTGGTCTCCCAGGTGGAGTAGAAGTAGGGAGTGGTGGCGGGGAACTCCGCCGCACAGGTGTCCACCATCTTGTAGCTGGGAAGACCGGTGATGTTCTCCACCTCGTCCCAGGGAAGACCGGTGAGCTTCACGATCTCGGCGTTGGAGAAGCCGAACTCCTTTGCCTTCCGGATGAGGCCCGGGCCGCATCCCTGCGCGAGTTGCTTCTCCATTTCGACGACATTCTTCACCTTCTCCAGGAAGTAGGGATCGATGAAGGTGAGCGAGGCCACCTCGGGGATGGTGAACCCCTCCCGGAAGGCGTCGAAGAGGCACCCGAACCGCTCGTCGGTAGGGCGCGAGAGGATCATCCGGATCTCGTTCGGGTTCGTGTGCCGGGTGATGTCAGTATCGAGGGAGCGGAGCGCCTTCTTGAAGCCCTCCTCGACGGTGCGGCCGATGGCCATCACCTCTCCCGTGGACTTCATGGCGGTCGAGAGGGTCCGGTCGGCTGTCTTGAACTTGTCGAAGGGCCAGCGGGGGACCTTCACCACGACGTAGTCTACGGCGGGCTCGAACGAGGCCGGCGTGCAGCCGGTCACGGTGTTCATGATCTCGTCGAGGCGAAGGCCGATCGCGATCTTTGCGGCGACCCTCGCGATGGGGTAGCCGGTCGCCTTCGAGGCGAGCGCCGAGGAGCGGGAGACCCGGGGGTTCACCTCGATGACCCGGTAGTCACCGTCGCGGTAGGCGAACTGGATGTTGCAACCTCCCTGGACCCCGAGGGCCCGGATGATCTTGATCGCCGCGGACCGGAGCATCTGGAACTCGTCGTCCCTGAGAGTCAGGATGGGGGCAACGACAACCGACTCCCCTGTGTGGATCCCCATCGCGTCCACGTTCTCCATCCCGCAGACGATGATGCAGGTATCGGCGGCGTCACGCATCACCTCGAACTCTATCTCCTTCCACCCGAGCACGCTCTCCTCGATGAGGACCTGGCGGATGCGGGAGCGGGTGAGACCGACCTCGGTGATCTTCCTGAGCTCCTCGCGGGTATGGGCGACCCCGCCGCCGCTCCCCCCAAGGGTATAGGCAGGGCGGATGATCGCGGGGAGGCCGACCAGCCGCTCGGCCTCGTCGAGCTCGCTGATGTTCCGGAGGATCATCGAACGGGGGACCGGCTCGTCGATGGCCTCCATGAGGTTCTTGAACTGCTCCCGGTCCTCTCCCCGGTAGATCGCCTCGAGGGGTGTCCCCAGGATCTCGACACCCGCGAGCGCACCCATCTCGGCGAGCTCGGCGGTCATGTTGAGGCCGGTCTGGCCGCCCATGCCCGAGAGGATCCCGTCGGGGCGCTCCTTCTCGATGATCTTCGCGATGGTTGCGCCCCTGAGGGGCTCAATGTAAATAATATCCGCCATCTCGGGGTCGGTCTGGATGGTGGCGGGGTTCGAGTTGACGAGGACCACCGTCACCCCCTCCTCCCTGAGGGCCTTGCATGCCTGGGAACCCGAGAAGTCGAACTCTGCCGCCTGGCCGATCTGGATCGGACCCGAGCCGATGAGGAGGACTTTTTTGATATGCTCTTTCCTCGGCATCAGGGGATCCTCCGGAACATCCTGCCGAAGTAGTGCTCCTCGGTGTCCCGTGGCCCCCCATGGGCCTCGGGGTGGAACTGGACGCAGGAGATGGAGAGGTCCCTGTCCTCGAAGCCCTCGAGGGTCCCGTCGTTCACGTTCGTGTGGGAGACGACGCACCCCTCGGGGAGGGTCTCGCCGTCCACGACGAAGCCGTGGTTCTGGGTCGTGATGTAGATGGACCCGTCGTTGTACCGGACCGGCTGGTTCGTGCCCCGGTGGCCGAACTTCAGCTTGTGGGTGTCTGCGCCGAGGGCGAGGCCGGTGATCTGGTTCCCGAAGCAGATGCCGAAGATCGGGACCTCACCGACGAAGTTCCTGACGCACTCGACTGATGCGACGGCCCTCTTGGGATCCCCGGGCCCGTTGCTGATGAAGAGGGCATCGGGCCGGCAGGCTGCGACGATATCGTGGGGGGTGTCATGGGGGAAGACATAGAGATCGGCCCCACGGTTGCTCATCGAGACGAGCTGATTTCGCTTGATCCCGAGGTCGAGGACCGCGACCTTTTTCCCGGGTCCGGGGATCCGGTAGGGCTCCCTGCAGGAGACCGCCGCGATCAGGTCCACCTCGGTGATGAGCGGGACGTTCCGGGCCGACTCTACTGCCTGCTCCCGGCTGTCCTCTCCGACAAAGAGGGCAGCCCGCATGGTCCCCTTCTCCCGGCACTTGATGGTGAGGCGCCGGGTATCGACCCCGGTGATCCCGAGGAGACCGTTCCGCTCGAAGAACCGGTCGAGGGGTGGGCCTCCTGACGGCGCCCTGCAGATCTCGCGGACCACGCACCCGAGCGCCTTCACCCCGTCGCTCTGGAAGTTCCCCTCGTCGACCCCGTAGTTGCCGATGAGGGGATAGGTGAACATGAGGATCTGGCCGTTGTACGAGGGGTCGGTGAGGGCCTCCATGTATCCGGTCATCGTGGTGCAGAAGACCAGCTCTCCGGCGCAGGATCCCTCCACGCCGAAGCCTTCTCCTATAACAGAATCCCCGTCTTCGAGTCCCAGGACCGCCTTCATGGGTTTCCATACAGAATGGTGAACCGTACGTATTAACGATGCGGATATGAGCCCTGCCGGGGTGGTATCCTGGATCTTGAGGAGCGGCGGTTTTCAGGCGGCCGAAGACGATCACCGTTCATTGAACCGATGAGTCCCGTTCCCGGGGCCTTCACGGGCGGTAGCACTCTATCTCGCCGTAGGTGATCAGGGAGTCCCCTTTGATGACAGACACGGGTCCATGACCGCTGCAGAGGAGGCACGGCCTTCCCCGTGTGCGGCTCCCCTCCTCCCAGGAGGCGGCAAGGGAGAGGAGCTCATCCCGCTCCTTCCGGGCCAGGTCGCGGTCCACGTTCACCGAGGTAATAAGGTTCACGGCGAGGGAGTTGAAGGAGCGACGTTCAGGGGTAAGGGCCTCGAGGTTGATGAGGCTGTCACCGGTGAACAGAACACCCAGATCCGGTGAAGCGAGATACACCTGGCCGGCCATGTGCCCGTCCAGCCCTTCGAGGATCTCGAAGCTGTGCTTCCCCACCATGAACTGTCTGAGGACGGGGAAACCACCGGCCTTCCCGGATCCCGGTCCAGGGAGAACCTCCACGTCCTGCGGGGGCGTGAAACGGGAGAAGAGGTTGATAAGGGTCGTGTAAACGGTCTCCAGGATGAGCCCCTCGCTCCGGGACCCGAACGCCCTGTTCCTGGTGCGGATGCAGTCAAGCGATGTCCGGCTGAGCCAGGAGACGGCGGGAAGGAGACCGGCCCCGCCGCAGTGATCCGCATCTGCATGGGTGATCAGGACCGATGAGAGGTTCCGGAGATCCCCATGGCCGAGACGGGAGATTGCCAGGAGGAGGTCGTCATGGTAGATCCCGTAGCCTGCGTCCACCATGACTGTCATGTCCGGTGCAGAGAGGAGGTAGATATTCCCGCCGCAGGGGGGCTGGATACACAGGAGCTGAAGGTCCTCTGCGAGAGGAATCCGCTGGATGTCAGCGTAAAAGCCCTTCCCGCTGGTCTCTTTCAGGGTCTTACCGGTGGCAAGGATGCTCTCAAAGACGATCTTCGGGTCCTCCCCGCGCCGGTTGAGCTCCTGGACGATGTGGTTGATATCATGGAGGAGGGAGAGGAGGAATGCCTCCTCCCCCCCGCCGAGGATTGACCTGAGCGACTCGGCGAACCGGAGGTAAAAGACCGTGTCGTCCAGGGCGTCACTCCCCACCGATGATTCGAGGACCTCGATCCGGTACCTGGACTTCAAAACGTCGAGGAGCCGGTCTGCGACGGCACGGTCGTCCAGGGTCATGGAGAAGGTCAGGCGGTGCGGGGGATCTCCCGAGTCGTCGAAATCGGCAAACGCGATGTTCGCCCCCGCAGCGGTGGTGTGGTCCAGGAACTCATGGAGGGACCCGGGCCGGTGGGGGAGATAAACCGAGAACTTGAGGAACCCGGGCGAGGGGAGGGAAGACTGGAGGAACCCCATGGTCCGGAGTTCCCGGGTGATCTCCTTCGCCATATCGTCGGCGGCGGTCACCTCGAAGAAGACGGTGGAGGGATCGATCCTGCGGTCATAGTGGATCCGGTTGATGTTTCCGTTGTACTTCCTTATGACGGAAGCAGCCCTGTGGAGGGAACCAGGTTCATCAGGCACCCTCGTGATGAAGAAAAACCTCCGTTCCATCTGTACCAGCTGAGCCCAGTAGATATCACGTACCAGTGAGCATGGAGAGATGAAGATTCCTTTCCTCCTGCCTTGATGTGCAGGAAAAATTCTCCGACGAAATGTTGCAGGATAACATACATAATTTTATAGTATAGCAGATTGATAGCAGGATGGTATTTCTCACTCTGGACTCGGGCTTTCATGCGTGCATCGGGCCATCCAGAGGTGCGGAAATGAGAAGCTTATCGGAGGATTACAATTTATGGTGAGGAGAGTAAGATTTACGAAGGTTCTGGCACTTCTCGTGGCCATTGCCTTGATCGGATTAGTCCACGCCCAGAGTACGGGCAGCACGACATCCGAAGGCGGGTACATTGTCGTCGGGCTCTATCCGGTTGCAGACTTCTCGGCAACCCCCGTCTCCGGGGCCCCGCCCCTTGCGGTCGCTTTCACGGACAAATCCGGGGGCTCGACGCCCCGGACCTACCAGTGGACCTTCGGTGATGGTGGCACATCCACAGATGCCAATCCCACGCATACCTATGCAACAACCGGCATCTACTCGGTTACACTCACCATCACGAACTCCTACGGGACCGACAGCGAGACCAAACCGAACTTCGTGAGCGTCGGGGTTGGGCCGGTCGCTGACTTTATCGGAACCCCGCAGAACGGCATGCTCCCCCTGGCAGTGACCTTCCAGGACAAGTCTACCGGGAACCCGGCCACCTGGCGGTGGGACTTCGGCGATGGTGGCATCTCGGCCGCCCAGAGCCCTGCCCACACCTACACGAAGGCAGGGACCTACGGAGTCACCCTCACGGTGACAAACGCCTTCGGCAGCTCGACAAAGACGAGGGCGGGCTATATCACGGCCGGCATGCCTCCGACCGCTGATTTCACCTCCGGGGCGAGGGCAGGAGGCGTCCCCCTCACAGTGGCATTCACCGATGCATCGAAGGGAAGGCCGAGCTCCTGGTCATGGAACTTCGGTGACGGGGCTACCTCAGCGGAGGAGAATCCCTCTCATACCTACACGAAGGCCGGGTCCTTTACCGTGACCCTGACCGCAAGCAATGCCTACGGGTCCGACACCGCGACCAAGGCGGGTTATGTGACCGCAGGGGCGAAGCCCGGCGCGGAGTTCACGGCCGACCAGCGGCTCGGCACCGCACCCCTTACCGTGAAGTTCACGGACCTCTCGACCGGCAGCCCCACGACGTGGTCATGGGACCTCGGTGACGGGTCATCCTCCACCGATCAGAACCCGACGCATGTATACAAGCTCGAGGGTTCCTATGACGTCAGCCTCACGGTAACGAACGGCTATGGCACCGATACCGTGAAGAAGACCGCAACCGTCGAAGGGACCTGCGCACCCGGTGCGACCGGTTACATCACCGTGGGACGCATCCCTGCCGCAGACTTCTCGGCAACCCCGGTCGCCGGGGCCCCGCCCCTCGCGGTTGCCTTCACGGACAAGTCGACCGGCACGACGCCCCTGGCGTACCAGTGGACCTTCGGCGACGGCAGCACATCTACCCTTGCCACCCCGGCCCATACCTATGCAGCAGCCGGCATCTACTCGGTCACCGAGACCGTGACGAACGCCTTCGGGACCGATACCGAGACCAAGCCGAACTTTGTAAGCGTCGGGTTGGGGCCGGTCGCTGACTTTGTGGGAACCCCGCAGAACGGTGTGCTCCCCCTCGCAGTTGCCTTCACGGACAAGTCTACCGGAAACCCGGCTACCTGGCGGTGGGACTTTGGTGACGGAAGCATTGCTGCAAACCAGAACCCATCCCATACTTACGCAAAGGCAGGGACCTACGGGGTCACCCTCACGGTGACGAACGCCTACGGGTCCTCGACGAAGACAAAGGCGGGCTACATCACGACCGGCATGCCGCCGACCGCCGATTTCACATCGGGAGCGAGAACAGGCCCGGCTCCCCTGACGGTGGCATTCACCGACGCATCGAAAGGAAGGCCGACCTCATGGGCCTGGAATTTCGGTGACGGGAGCACCTCCACCGCCGTGAGCCCTGCCCACACCTACACCAGTGCCGGGACTTTCACAGTGACACTCACGGTGACGAACGCCTACGGGTCTGACAGCGAGGTCAAGGCGGGCTTTGTTACCGCCGGCGGTAAGCCCACCGCGGACTTCACCGCCAACGAGCGGCGCGGGGTCAAGCCCTTCACCGTGATGTTCACCGACCTCTCGACCGGGAACCCCACAACTTGGAAATGGGACTTCGGCGACGGGACCACGTGCCACCGAGCAGAACCCGACGCACGTGTACCAGGCCGAGGGTGCATATGATGTCACCCTCACGGTATCGAACAGCTACGGTTCCGACACCGAGAAGAAGACCGGAGCCAGCCCCATCGTGACAATCCCCATGGCCACCCCGACAGCAGCTGCCACGACCCAGGCAGCCCAGGGGACCACAGCCGCAACGACCGCAATACCCCAGGAGACCGCGACACCCGGGTTCGAGGGCATCCTCGCCATCACCGGCCTCGCGGCGATCATCTACCTGGCAAAGAGACAATAAATCCCTTTTTTCCGCGTATTCAGGAAAGCCCGTAGGGAACTCTTCCCGGCCGGTTATTCCTTGAAGAAGCCCCGTTCTCTCACCTGTTCATCCTGCTCGATCCCCGATCAGGGGAATGCCGGAACCTGCCCCTAGCACTGGCACCGCTCGAAGAAGAAGGCACCGAGGGCGACCATGACGAGTGAGAAGAGGGCGAGGATGCCGAGATCGAGGAGGAGGGGGAAGGCTCGAGATGCCGAGAAGGGCGCCCCGGAGCCCGTCCACCCCGTAGGTGAGAGGATCAAGATAAGCGAAGACCTGGGCCTGGGCAGGAAGGTTCGCGACGGGAAAAAGGGCGCCCGAGAGGAGGAAGAGGGGGAAGACGATGAAGTTCGTGATCATGTTGAACCCGTGGATGTCCTTCATGTTGGAGGCGAAGACGAGGCCGAGGCTGATGAAGATGACCGAGATGAGGAGCATGAAGAGGACGGCGGCAGGACCCGGGATTATGCCGTGGATAGAGAACCCCAGCGGGATGGAGAGGAGGAGGATGGTCGCCCCCTGGATGAGGGAGGTGGTCGCCCCCCCGGCGATCCGGCCGAGGACGATGGAGACCCGGCTCACGGGTGCGACCATGATCTCCTTCAGGAAGCCGAACTCACGGTCCCAGAGGACCGAGATCCCCGAGAAGGTCGAGGAGAAGAGGAGGGTCATCCCGACGATTCCGGGCACGAGGAACTGGATGTAGTTCACCCCGGCGGGGAGGTTGGGGAGCTGGGCACGGGAGAACCCGAAGCCGAGGAATGCCATAAAGAAGAGCGGCATCCCCAGGGTCCCGATGACACGGGACTTTGCCCTCACGAACCGGGTCATCTCTCTCAGCCAGAGCACATAGATGGCGATCCCGATCACCGGAGCAGCCTCCTCGTGATGAGCTCCTTCCTCGACTCTGTCGCCGATACCTCCCTCTCCCGGATCGAGCGCCCCGTGAAGTGGATGAAGACATCCTCGAGGCTCGGTTTCCGCAGGAGGACCGAGTTCACGTGGATCCCACGGCTCTGGGCGATGGAGACGAGCTCGGGGACCCTCCGTTCCCCTGCCTCGACGGTGACCGTAACCTCCCCGTTGTGCTCCTTCGCGCCCTTCACCCAGGGGATGTCCCCGAGGAGAGGGAGAAAGCCGGTCCCCGTCCCCTCGACCTCCAGGGTGATCACGTCGCCCCCGAGGACGTCTTTCAGGCCCGAGGGGCTGCCCATGGCGACGATCTTTCCCCTGTCGATGATGGCCACCCGTCCCGAGAGGTAGTCCGCCTCTTCCATGTAGTGGGTGGTGAGGATGATGGTGACCCCCTCCTCGCGGTTCATGCGACGGATATACTCCCATATCCTCCGCCGGGTCTGGGCATCGAGCCCGAGGGTCGGCTCGTCGAGGAAGAGGACCGACGGGTGGTGGATGAGCCCCCTCGCAATCTCCAGCCTGCGCTTCATCCCCCCCGAGTAGTTCTGGACGAGGACGTTCGCCCTCTCGGTGAGCTCCACGAGCTCGAGGACCTCGGCTATCCGCCGGGACCGCTCGGCCCGGGAGAGGCCGTACATCATCCCGTGGAAGTCCAGGTTCTCCCTGCCCGTGAGGTCCTTGTCGAGTGCAGGCTCCTGGAAGACCACCCCGATATGCCGGCGGACCGCATCCTTCTCCCGCGAGACATCGAATCCCGCTACCGAGGCGCTCCCCGAGGTGAGGGGGAGGAGCGTGATGAGCATGTTGATGATGGTCGTCTTCCCCGCGCCGTTCGGCCCGAGGAGGGCGAAGAGCTCCCCGTTCTCCACGGTGAAGGAGATGGCATCCACGGCCGTGAGGGTCTCGAACCGCCTGGTGAGGTTCTCGACGGTGATAGCTGCTGCCATGATCCCCAGCTCCCTGAGGTGGATCTCGACCCCGTGCACAATAAACGTGCCCTGCAGATCATGGGGTGAGCCTGCCGGATCTCCCCCCAGTCTCCGAAAGCCGGGGCACAGGGCGGAGATCCCGCCTTCGGGCTGATCAGCTTAATGGAAAAAAGTATGTTCCGGTATTTCGTCAACCGAAGGGGGGATGAGATCAGGATGCCGCAGTAACCGGGATCCTGAGCTGGTATGTTGCCGGGCCCCGCCTGGGTGCGAACCGCGTCTTCTCCCCGGGCACCTCAGCGACCATTGCATACCGGCTCACGCCCGAAAGAACCGAGCGGAGGGCCCGCAGGGAGATGGTATACCTGTCGGACGCGAAAAACTCTATGTTCACCGCTTTTCCGGAACGGGACACCGCCGCGACCCCTTCCACTCCGTCAAGGTAGAACCTCCAGTTCCTCCTGAGCCTCTCGACCCGTGCCTGTGCCCCGCCTCCGAGGAGCCCCTCGATCTCGGAGGCCCGGACCCCGAACCGCATGCCCCGGATATGCAGGGTGAGGACCTCCTCCTCGTTCCCCTCACCGTCAAGGACCCGCGACCGGTCCATGAGGATATACCCGACGTTCTCCATGCTCATCTCCGACCTCCTCTCTATCACTCGGTTGCCGGGATGAGTATATAATGGCTCGATGGGCGCGGGGTGAAAGTGAACGGTCGGCGGAGATGACGGTCGGGAGAGGGGTTGCCACGCGAGGGCATTCGCGGGGAGTGGATGACGTCGGGGGAAGACTTCACGTGGCCGTGGGGGTCTTCAGATGAGGGCGTTCACGGGGAGCGAACGACCGCGGAGGAAGGGTTCACGCCGGGTGTAAGGGCTTCAGATGTGGGCATTCGCGGGGAGCGAATGACCGCGGAGAAAGACCTTCACGATGTGAAGGTCTTTAGACAAGGGCCTGTATGCCTGCCACGATGATCTTCACCGCGATGGCGGCGACGAGCATCCCGAGGACCTTCCCCATGACATCGGTGACCGTCTCCCCGAGGAGGTGTTCGATCAGGGTTGCGTACCTGAGGACGAGCCAGCAGGCCGCGAGGGAGATGGCGGATGCAAGAGCAACCACGGGAATTCCAAATTCCTTTGAGAAGAGGAGAACGGTGGTGATGGTCCCCGGCCCGCAGAGGAGGGGGGTCCCGATGATGACCGATGCCGAGGACTGGGTCTTCTTCGCGGTCCCGAGGGTGATCCCGAGGGTCTCCTGCAGACCGAGGAGGAAGAGGAAGATCCCCCCCGCCACCTGGAATGTGGCGAGGGTAATCCCGAGAGTCTCGAAGATCACGAAGTTCCCGAAGAGGAAGAGGTACATGAGGGCTCCGGCGACCCCAATGGCGACCCCTGCCTCACGACTCACCTCCCGGGAACTCTTCCCCTTTGTCATGGAGGCGAAGATAGGGACCGAAAGGATGGGGTCAAGGATGATGATGAGAGCGAGGGTGGTATAGAGGATCGCCCCGAGCACCGCGTCCATAAAAGGTGGTTCTCCCGGAAGGGGATAAAGCTGGGGCAGAACGATCACGCCAAGGAGATGTGCCCTCTTCATTCGAGATCCTTATCAATTTTCAGGGCCTTCGCCCCTTTCGTGCTTACCTCGTCGGTTCATCACATTCGATACCATTATGAATTTTCAGGGTTCACCGGTAAAGCACGCGCCGATAGTGTAGTGGTTATCACTAGGCGTTGCCAACGCCTAAACCCGGGTTCGAATCCCGGTCGGCGCATGGATTCTTCTCCGGTCCTCCTCCAGGGAGCTGCACCCGCTTTCACAGAAACCTGTTATAGTCCCGGGTTGCACAGTACCCGGAAAACCGGGTTCCGGTGAAAGCATGGACGAGGATACGACCTTTCTGAAATTCCGGGATCTCGTGGAACGGACCGGCCTCCCCGAGGCGGACGTGAAGAGGTTTCTCCGGGCGTTCGGCGAGTTCTTCACCTCCACAAAGCAGGGGAGGACCCGCTTCTACTCGCCCGAGACGATCGGCCAGCTGAAGCAGATCGCCGAGCTCGATGGCATGGGGACGGCAGTCCCCACGATCCGGGGTATTCTCCGGGGTGAGCCGTCCGAAGCGGGACAGGAAGGGGATCCTGCGGCCGGCATGACGGGCGGGTCCGTCACCTATGCGGGAGAGAACCTCACCCTGGGTGTCCTCTCGGATATGAAGAACCTCCAGGAGATGGTTGCGGATCTCGGGGAACAGGTGGCCTCCCTCGCGGGGAAGATCGCCGAGCATGAGCAGCGGCTGATAGGCCACCAGCAGCAGCTCAGGCTCCTGAGGCGGGACCTGGACGAGCAGAAGACCGAGACCCTCTCGAAGAGGATGGAAGGAAGGAACACCCCGTTCTGGAAGCGACTGTTCCCGTAGGGACGACTTTTCCCGTAAGGGAAAGGAGTCCCGCGACGCCAGTCGCAGGGAACAGGAGTAGAGCGACGAAGTCGCGATGCGACTTTTCGGAAGAAAAGGAGGCTCAGAGCAACGCGAAGTGGTGCGGGTGAAGCTCGTCCCCGGGAAAGGCGGCCTGCGCCGGTGAATCGGCCACCGGGCCGCAATCTCTTGTTTCAAAAGGTGCCGGAAACCGAAAGCTATATATTTCTTCTTACTGACGTGCACGAGAAGAGGCGGGGAATGCCCGCCCACCGTGATTCTATGACCCAATGGAGGTTTCTATGCCTGAATTCCTGAACCCGTTCAATGGTATGGCTCCCGAGCGGAAGCTCACAAGGGAGGAACTGGTGCGTGCAATGCGCCAGAATCTCGCTGCCGAGGAGGAAGCGACCCACCTGTACATGGCCCATGCAGACGCGACCGATCACCCTCTCGCAAAGGCGATGCTCATCGATATCGCGAACGAGGAAAGGGTCCATGTCGGGGAGTTCGCCCGGCTCATCGCCATCCTGACCGGTGACGAGGATGCCTTCCTCGCGAAGGGTGCGAAAGAGGTGGATGACATGGCTCTCCGCATGGGAGCGAAGGAGAACCCCCCTGCACCTGCCGGCGGAGCAAAGACCGTCGGGTCGCTGAAGGAGTAAGGAGGCGCTGACGATGGATGGAAATTACCTTGGGCGTGACGATGCCCCGATAAGCGCGGGTACCTGGGATCTCCTCGATACCGTGATGGTCGAGGCAGCGAAGGGGATCCTCTCGGGGAGGCGCCTCCTCGGCATCAGCGGGCCCTATGGCCTCGGGCTGAAATCGATCCCGATGTCGGACGGGAAGGGAAGGAAGGGGTTCATCACGAGCGAGTGCGTGCCGGTCCCCCTGCTCCAGGTCAACTTCTGCCTGGGGAAGAGGGATATCGCCGCATACGAACGGGACCATCTCGCGTTCGACGCCTGTGCGGTGGCGACGGCGGCCTGTGCCTGTGCCAGTGCGGAGGATGCCCTTCTCTTCCAGGGGGCCCCGGGTATCCCGGGCCTCCTCTCGGCGAAGGGCTCCCAGTCCGTGAAGATCTCCCCGTGGGAGGCCGCGGGTGCGGCGGCCGACGAGATCATCGGCGCCGTCACGGCGCTCGACGATGCAGGCTTCCACGGCCCGTACACCATGGGGCTTGCACCCCGTCGGTATAACCTCCTCTTCAGGCGGTACCCGCAGGGGGAGGGGACCGAGCTCGACCACATCCGCTCTATCGTGACCGGCGGCATCTACAAGGCGCCGGTGCTCGCTGACGGCGGCGTGCTCCTCGCCTCGGGGAAGCAGTTCGCAGAGATCGTGCTCGGGCAGGACATGTCCGTCGGGTTCATCGGCCCGGCGGAGGAGAACCTCGAGTTCTCCATCTCCGAGAGCCTCGTCCCGCTGATCCACACGCCGGACGCGGTCTGCGTCCTGAAATAAGGAAAGAATTTCCCTTTTTTTTCTATCTGGTTGTGCTGATCGAGGTTCGACCGGTATCGCACAAGAGGCCACCCCCTCCTAGAGACCGAGGAAGAAGATGACGACGAAGGAGACCCCCATGGCGGCGAGGCCGATGGGAACCCCCACCCTCCCCCATTCCCTGCTCGTGATCCCGAGCTTCCCCGCGGCGAGGATATTCGGGATATTCCCCGGGATGAGCATCCCCCCCGAGACGAGCAGGCCCATGAGAGCCGCCTTGATCTGGAGGGGGGAGAGGTAGGGCCCGATCTCGGCTGCCGTGAGGGTCGCATTGTCAAGGACCGCCGAGACCATGTTCACCCAGAAGAGCCCGTCGGCCGGGATCCCTGCCACGAACCCGAGGATGAGCGGCTTGAACCCCTCGCCCAGGAAGACGAGGGCCATGATGAATAGGTAGACCCGTGCGGCCCGGAGAGCGACCTCCGCGAGCGTGCCCCGCTCGACCCTGCAGAAGACCGGGCAGTCTCCCGGGCAGGCCGGGTACCTGACCGCGTAGACGGCGAGCAGGCCGAACGCGAGGATCCCTGGCAGGATGTAGATCCCGAGCATGCGTGCGAGGTACTCGAAACCAGCGTAGTAGGGGGCCCCCGCGAGCTTCGAGACCGCGATGGTGGAGAGGGGCTCCCCGAGAGGGGTGAGGGCCGCCCCGAGGCCGATCGCAAAGCAGGCAACCACCGTGAGCCGGATCTTGGGCTCCTTCGGCAGCGGGAGGGCGCAGAGGATCTCGATCAGGAGGATGGCAGCGAGGATGGCCGAGATGATGCTCGACAGGAGGCCGAGGCCGACGACGAGGAGGAAGGCGAGAGCCTGGAGCGGAACGGTGTTCACGACCCGCTGGACAGCCCTCTCCAGGTGGCGGTAGCCCAGGTAGATCAGGAACCCTGCGAAGAGGACTATCTGGACGATCCCCAGGGGAACCCCGAACACCCTGCCGATGAGCACAGGGGTGGTGAGGGCTTCGAGGACGATCGCGGGCGACCAGCCGGTAGCGACCCCCGTGATGGATATAAATCCAGCAATGGTGAGGGCGGCGACCCCGCAGGCGAAGAGGAAGACCTCGAGGTTCTGCTCGATCCGGCGGACCAGGAACGGGCCGGCGAGGACGATGGCGAGGATGGCAACGAGGCCGGCGGTCGGGAGGATCTCCATTATCTCTTCCCCGAGCCTGCCTCTCACCGCCTTGGCGGATGACAGGAGAAGCAGGGTCAGGGTACGTTTGGTGCCGGACGATTAAAAAGGAACGATCGGGATACCATGGCGATCCGCCTGACCCAATCTTTTTATCGACCCCATCCCCATGCGTACCAGGGGCAGAATACCATGAAGAAGGTCGCTGTCATCGATTATGGCCTCGGGAACCTCCGAAGCGTGATGCGGGGGCTCGAGCGTGCGGGCGCAGAGGTTTCGATTACCTCCGACGCCCCCGAGATCGAGGCAGCGGACGGGATCGTTCTCCCGGGGGTAGGGGCATTCCGGGACGGCATGGAGATGCTCGGCGATCTCAGGGCCACCGTCACTTCCCTCGCCGGAAAAGTCCCGATGCTCGGGATCTGCCTGGGTATGCAGATGCTCGCCGAATGGAGCGAGGAGCACGGGGTCCACGAGGGGTTGGGCCTCGTGCCCGGCGGGGTGCGCCGGTTCCCCACCGAACCAGGCTTCAAGGTCCCCCACATGGGGTGGAACACCATCCGGAAGGTCAGGGACGATCCCCTCTTCGACGGCCTCAAACCGGACGAGTACGTGTACTTCGTCCACTCCTATTATTTTGACACGCCGGAGGAGTTCGCCGTTACAGAGACGGATTATATCGTACCCTTTGCCTCATCGGTCTGCCACGGCACAGTCTACGGGGTGCAGTTCCACCCCGAGAAGAGCGGTGACGTGGGGCTCCGGATCCTGAAAAATTTTATCGGGATGTTGTGAAGGGTTCCCTCAGCCTTTCCTTGCCCGGTGCCACACCCACATCTCGTATCCCACCATCAGGAGGATCACGAGTGCCCCTCCGAGGAAGAAGACGAGGGGTAGGGGAAGAGGGAAGGGTGCGGCGGGTGTGGCAGCCCACTCCTGGATACCCGCCGTCACCTGGGTCCCCTCCGGCGTCGGCGTCAGGTTCGCGGCACCCTTGAGGAGGTGATCGGCTGCGTTGCCGGCCTCGGGCGCCGCCCGGGGCAGGGTTGAGGGGAGTGCGCTCTGGAAAGCAGGGGATGCCACCGGTGTAAAGGACGGGCCAAGGAGGGCAAGGACGATGCTCGCGAGGATCACCACCGCGAAGAGCGACCCGTACCTGAGGAGAATACCCTTCAGGTCACCTCCGTGCGGGACCACGATGAGCATCTGGTCGCGGAGACCGTAGACCTTCACTTCGCGCCCTTTCTGCGACCACCGGCGCTCGACCACGTTGATGATCCCCGCGTCCACCAGGTTCTCCAGGTGGTACTGGACGGTAGTGATGGGGATCGAGAGTGCCTCGGCGATCTGGTTGGAGGCATGGCCCCCGTCCTTCAGGAGATGAAGGATCTCGCCCGCCGTTTTACTCGAGATGGCCTTTGCGATCTTCTGGGCCTTCTCGTCGCCGGGCTCGAGGATGACGACACCACCGCCCTGCGTCGGGGGGGACGTGCCATCAGGCATGGAGCACCTCCCGTATGAAGGTGGAGGGCCTCCCTGCCGCTAGGCAGGAGGGGTCCATACGGGCAAGTATGGGCCACTTCATGGCATCAGGCATGAAGGGCCTCCCGGATCGCCTGCATGGCGAGGGCGAGTGCTTCGCTGACTGCCGCCGCATCCGGCCCGCCGCCCTGTGCCCGCTTCGGGCTGCCTCCCCCCTTCCCTCCGAGGACGGCGCACACCCTTGCGACGAGGTCTGCGGCGCTCACGCCGTCCCTGCCCGATGCCCCTGCCACGTGGACCGGCCCGTTCCCGCCCGCGAGGATGGCAATCCCACCTTTTTCAGAGATCCTTGCAGCGAGGGCCACCAGGTCCTTCGGCGCGAGATCGATGCGCCGTCACAAGGACCGGGATGCCCCCTATCATCTCGGGCTCGGCGGTCTTCGCCTCGAGTTCGGCGAGCCGCTCCCTGAGCCGCTCGATCTCCTTCCCCCGCTCCTTCCACTCGGTGAAGAACCGGGTGGCCGACGAGGGGAGGTTATCGGGCTGGACCGAGAGGTACACCCGATGCATCGGCGAGGAGCCGCTCGATCCGCTGCATCTGGTAGAGCGCTGCGATCCCGGCGGCGAACTCGATCCGTTCCACCCCGTCCTGGATATGCTCGACCCGGATGACCTTGATCGCCCCTACCTCGCCTGTCGAGTGGCAGTGGGTGCCTGCGCAGGCCTGTACCTCCCCGTCCACCTGGACCACCCGGATCTCCTTCCCCGGCGGGACGCCGCCCTGGTAGAGGTCGAACCCGAACTTCTGCTCGGCCTTGTCCCGGTCCTCCCACCGGATGTAGACCGGGAGGTCCATCATGACCATCCGGTTCGCCTCGACCTCGATCTTCGAGAGCTCCTCGGGGGTGATGTGCTTGAAGTGACGGACGTCCAGCCGGGAGGACTCGCTCCCCTTCTGTGCCCCTGCCTGGTGGATATGGCTCCCGAGGACCACCTTTGCCGCATGGAGGAGGATGTGCGTGCCCGTGTGGTGGCGCATGAGGGAGAGCCGGCGCTCCTCGTCGAGTTTCCCCTTCACCCGCTCGCCCTTCTTGACGACCCCGCCCTTCGTCTGGTGGAGGATCGACCTCCCCGAGCTTGACCACCGACTCGACCCGGGAGATCCCTCCGGAGGTGACGAGGGTCCCCGTATCCGACGGCTGCCCCCCGCCCTCGGGATAGAAGAGGGTAGCGTCCATCACCGCGAACCCGTCGAAGTAATCGAGGACCGTAGCCTCGAACTCCATCTCGCCCGTCGCTTCGTAGTAGAGCGGGCGGGTCGGCGGGAGCTCTTCGTCCGGTCCCGGTACTTCGCCATGGGGTCGTCGGCGGCATGCTCCTCGCCGGCATGGAGGTCCGCGATCCGGGAGTAGAAGTCGTCAGGGACCTCTGCGCCCGCGCCCTCCGCCGCCGCGAGATCCGCAACCATCTCCGGGGGAATGCCGTGGGAGTCATAGAGGGTGACGATCTCATCGAGGGGGATGGGCACGTTCTTCTTCCGGTAGCCTGCCGCTATCCGCTGGACGATCCTCGAGCCCCGTTCCATGGTCTGCCGGTACCGTTCCACCTCGCGGTCGACGATCTCCCTGACAACCCTGTCCTCCTGGACGAAGCCCTCCTTCCCGATGATCGCCATCTGCCGGTCCACGAGATCGGCTAGGTTGATCGAGAGGTTGAGGTCATGCACCATCCGGAGGGTGCGGCGGAGCACGAGCCGGGCGAGGTAGCCCTCCCTGACATTCGAGGGTACGATGCAGTCCCCGAGCATGTAGGCGAGGCAGCGGGTATGGTCGGCGATGGCATAGATCTTCTCCACCGGGACGATCTTCTCGGTGAGGACCTCAACGGGGACCCGGATCGATGCCGCCACCTTCCTTCGTAACTCGGAAAGGTTCGAGCCATGGATGTCCATGAGCCCCGCGAACTTCGCGCTTTGCCCGAGGATCTTCCGGTATTCAGGGTCCCGGTAGGCATCACCGAGGCCGGCCGCTTCCATGAGGTCCGGGATAACCTCGGGGAAGACCGCGTCGTACACGGTAGGGGAGCCCTGGGAGGCCCATGCGAGCCGTTCGAGGCCGTAACCGGTGTCCACGATCCTCGTCTTCATCGGGTAGTAGTCCACACCGTCGAGCGTTACGGGGGGCTTCCCCGTGTTGATCCTCCCCAGGTTCATGAAGACCAGGGTCGCCACCTCGAGGCCGCCGATGAGCACCTCGACGCTCGGGCCCGCGTTCCCGCCGCCGATCCAGGGGTGCTCCTTGTAGGTGACCCGGGGCAGATCGGCGCCGATGGATGCGAGGAACTCGTCGCAGAGTTCTACCGTCCGGTCCTTCCAGTAGACCTCGTGCCCCTCGGTGTTGAAGGCATGGTGGGCCATCATCTCGAAGAGGGTGAGGTGCCGGCCCGACCTCCCCACCGAGTCGAGGTCATTGAGCCGGATGCAGGGCTGGGAGATGGTGAGGGGGTTTGCCGGCGGCGGGACGACGCCCGAGGTGACGAAGGGCTGGAAGTCGGCGATGGAGGCGATGGTGAGGTAGATATCTGCCCTCCACCGGGCCACGACCGGGTACCTGTCGATCCGGGCATGGCCGTTCCTCTCAAAGAAGGAGAGGAAGGCCTCCCGCATTTGTTCGAGGGTGTGGTGCCGGAAGACCGGGTCCCCGATGAAGTTGTAGGGCTCGCAGGGGGCGTCCCCGCAGAGGGTCCTCTCCGGGTCCCGGGTCCAGAAGGCCGACCCGCATGCGGTGCAGACCCTTCTCTCGAGCCCCTTGTCCCTGAAGTAATCGAGCAGGTACTCATCCTCGAGCATGAAAACCCACGGTTCCTTAACGATCTTCGCGATGCTCCGATAAAAACCTCATGCCTCGCGGTTCTCCTGCTTCCAGCTGTCCTGGTACCAGAGGGGGAACTCCTCGTACTGCCCCGTGAGGGCCGCGATACGGACGGCGATGACATGGGAGCACTCCCCCCTGCGGAAGAGGGCGTCGCTGCAGGTGCAGAACTCCTCCTCGACCACGTACTCGTCGGAGCTCCCGACCACGACGAAGAAGTCCAGGTACTTCTTCACCCGCCCTTCGTCCACGATCTCGAGTGCCTTCACTCCCCTCTGCCCGTACCGCTCCCCGATGAGCCTCCGGATCTCGGGGGTGAGCTTCTTCTCCTTCTCGAGGACCTTCCAGGGATCGGTCATGGGACGTTTCTGACTTCGGGCGGGTCGTCGATGAACTGCCACCCCATCTGAGAGGCGATCCGCCTCATCCCGGGCGCCTCGAGTGCGTAGTGGGTTGCCTCGATGCAGGGGATGGGGGCAGAGAGTGCGACATGGTGCTTCATCTCTGCAGAGAGGAAGGCATCCGCCCCCCTGTATGCCGCTTCAAGGATCAGGTCGGGATCAAAGCCGCTCCCCCCGACGATCGCGAGCCGGGAGAGTTTCTTGATCCTGCCCCATACCCGCACCGGTCCCCCAAGGCGGCGGGCCAGCTCCGCGAGGTCGAGGGAGCATTCCCCGACAAGCCCCATCTTCATCGCCTCGGTGTCCCGAAGGCCGAGCAGCTCGGCGAGTGCGTCGTTGATGCCGCGGGGGGCCCGGTCGAAGTTCGTGTGCATGACAAAGACATTCACCCGGTTCGCGAGGAGGGGCGCAAGGAGGCTGCCCAGCGGGCCGGTGAGGGAGGTGACCGGTTCCCAGAGGGGCGTATGGTGGACCACGAGCATTCCTGCCCCGGACTCAACGGTCCGGGCAACGACCCGGGGGGTGACGTCGAGCGCCGTGCAGATATCCCCGACATCCGTCCTTCCCTCGATGATGAGGCCGATCCTTCCCGCATCCTCGGCGTCCGCGAGCTCCCTCGGGGCGAGGGCCTCGAGTTCCCTGATGATGCCATCCCTCTGCATACATACCCGTATGCCGGCGGGGCATATAGCGGCATTTATTACTGTGGATAATACAAAACCTTAATATTTATTCGCGGGAAAGGGTATGGGCATGGAGAAGTCCATCGAGCTCGATCAATACACGGATCCGCGAAGGGAACGCCCGCGTGGTCACCGCCGAGGAGATGCCCGGGATCGTCGCCGAGCTGGGCGAGGAGCGGGCCCTCGCCGAGGTCGACGTGGTCACCACAGGCACCTTCGGCGCCATGTGCTCGACCGGGGCCTTCCTCAACTTCGGCCACTCCGACCCGCCCATCCGGATGTCGCAGGTCTTCCTGAACGACGTCGAGGCATACGGGGGGGTCGCAGCGGTGGACGCGTACCTCGGGGCGACCCAGCAGTCTGTCACCCGGGGGATGGAGTACGGCGGGGCGCATGTCCTCGAAGACTTCGTGGCAGGGAAGCGGGTCGAGCTCCGGGCCCTCTCCCCGGGGACAGACTGCTACCCCCGGCGCGAGCTCACCACCGAGCTCATCCTCGAGGACCTGAACCAGGCGATCATGGTGAACCCGAGGAACGCCTACCAGCGGTACAACGCGGCCACCAACTCCACCGACCGCACCATCCAGACCTACATGGGGATGCTCCTCCCGTCCTGCGGGAACATCACCTACTCGGGGGCGGGCGTCCTCTCGCCCCTCTCCAACGACCCCTCCTTCCACGTCATCGGGAGCGGCGTCCCCATCTTCCTCGCCGGGGCACCGGGCATGATCATCGGCGAAGGGACCCAGCACTCGCCGGGGAAGGGGTTCGGGACCCTCATGGTAACCGCGGACATGAAGGAGATGTCCCAGGAGTACCTGCGGGCGGCCACGATGACAGGCTATGGGGTAACCATGTACATCGGGGTCGGGGTCCCTCTCCCGGTCATCGACCTCAATGTCGTCAAATCCACGGCGGTACGGGACGAGGACATCAGGGTGAATGTCATCGACTACGGCATCCCCTCCCGCGACCGCCCGTCGCTCAGGGAGGTCACGTATGCCGATCTCAAGACCGGGAGTATCGAGATACGCGGGGAGATGGTAAAGACATCCTCGCTCTCGAGCTTCCGTCGGGCCCGGGGGGTCGCCCTGGAGCTGAAGAAGTGGGTGGAGACAGGGAAGATGACCATGTCCCTGCCTACGCGGAAGATCAGTGCGACCAGGCTCGCGAGGCCCATGCGCGAGACGGCCCGGGTGCCCCGGGTCCAGGACATCATGGACAGGAACATCTACTCGGTCTCTGACGAGGATGAGATCAGGGAGGCGGCCAAGAGGCTCCTGAAAGGGGATACCAACCACCTGGTGGTCCTCGATAAGGAGGGGAAGCTCCTCGGGATCATCACGACGTACGACCTCTCCAAGGCCATCGCCCGGCCCGGCAGGGCGAAGAAGGTGAGGGACATCATGACAACGAAGGTGATCACGACCAACCTGGACGAGCACGTCGATATCGTCGCCCGGAAGCTCGAACACTACAACGTGAGCGCGCTTCCTGTCGTCGACCCGGATGAGAAGGTGCTCGGGATGCTCACGGCGATCAACCTCGGGAAGCTCTTCGGCGGGAGGTGGCTGAAATGAAGCTCCTGGTCACCTTCTCGAGGAGGAAGGGGTACGAGCCGATCATCGCGAAGGCGGTGAAGGAGACCGGTGTCCTCATCCGGGTCGACCGGGCCCACATCGACTCCTCGGGCGGGGAGGTCCTCATCGATGTGCCCGAGGAGAGCTGCAGGCTTGTATCCGAGAAGATGGGGTCCCTCGGCGCGGCGGTGAAGATCCTCGAGCACCCCGTGGTGAGGGACGAGGACGAGTGTGTCGACTGCGGGGCATGTATCAGCGTCTGCCCGAGGGAGGTCTTCACCTTCGACGGGGAGTGGCGCCTCGTCATGGAGGTGGAGAAGTGCGTCCTCTGCGGGAAGTGCATCGACGCCTGCCCCCACGACGCCCTCTCGCAGCAGGTGCCGGGCTGAAAAGACCATCCTTCCTGCGCCGGTTCATTTCGGGAAACGCGGCAGGGAGTGGGATCAACCCTCCCGGTTTTCCACCCACCGCGACAGGCTCCCCAGCCTCCTGAATGCCTCGAGCATGGGGAGGCCGATACCCGAACGCCGGGCATTCCGGTAAAACCTCCACCTGTCCCGGATCCTCGGCCCTGCCTTCCCCTTCCGCGAGAGGAGGTAATCAAGGGTTTCCCGCTCCTTCCTCATCCAGGCGAAGCGGGCCAGGACGGACCTGGCATATTCCTCCGGACGGAGCCAGGAGTCCGCGAGCATCCTGGCACACTCCAGGGAATATGCGATACCTTCCCCGGTAAAGGGCGATACCGTTCCTATCGCTTCACCAATCCCGACGACGAGCTGGGGATCCCCGTCATTCCGGGTCCTCCTCAGAAAAAACGGGGTGGAATAATACGGGGAGGCGACCCGGACGGACCCGCTGCAGCCGCAGAGCGGAGTAAAGGAAAATCCTCCGGCCGATTCACGGTAAAACCGTTCCAGGAGGCTCCCGTGGCTGGCGAGGCCGATGCCACCGATGCCGATATGATACTCGTCGTTCCCGAGGGGGAATATCCAGAGGTACCCGAGACCAGGGACATCGTTTCCGAACACCCCGACCTTCATTCGTCCGCCGTCCTTCGGTTTGACGGCAACCCGGTGCTGCAGCGTCGGCAATGTCAGGTCCGACCTGCACGGGGGCAGGAACGACCGGGCGACCCCGGTCGCATCCACCACGACATCATAGTCCCCCGCCTTCTCCGGCCCCAGGTTGCATCGTTTCAGCCCGGCCTCTCCCGCGAGATCCCGGAGAAGGCGTGGCTTGTCGATGGTAGAGAGGGGCGTCTCTGCCATGAGGCCGTCGAAGTTCATGGAGGACATGGATCCGATCAGGTACTCGTCCAGGTCGAGGCCGACCCCGGCAAGACAGGGCCTGATACCCTCGGGCACCCCCCATCCACATGAGCGGTACCCGCACCGGGTGCCATGATCCATGCCATCAAAGACGTCCGGTGAGATCCCCCTTTGCCCGAGGAGCCGTGCCAGGTATCCACCGGCGATCCCTGCCCCCGCTATCGCCACCTTCATCCTATCCCCCCGAACGCCACCAGGACGACGGTGATGGCGAGCGCATGCACTAGGGATGCCCCGACCTGCTGCAGCATGATCCGGTGCGCCCGCATCTCGAAGTCGGGAAAGACGGAGAAGAGAGCACGGGTGCAGAGCTGGTCGATCCTCGCCCCATGGACCGTGTTGATCCCCGCGATGAGGGCCGTGACAAGGATGAGGATATACGCGAGCCCCATGTTCCCCAGGACGAGGGTCAGGGGGTAGAGCATCAAAACAGACGTGAGGAGAGTGACGATCCCGTAGATGGTCGAGTGGGGGACCTCGGGATGCTGCACGGAGGAGGTATATTTCCCGCCGAGCCGGTCGGAGTTCACGTCGCGGCGCATCATCGATACCACGAAGCAGGTGACCGTGAGACCGTGGAGCAGCGACAGGACCAGGGCGAGGAGGGAGAAGATGCCGGTCGCGGCATAGACGAGCGTCACCGTCACCCCGACAACCAGCCAGGGGAAGATATACCACTCGGTGAACCGCCCGTACGCGAGGGCGAAGCGGGGGTGATTATACCCGTAATCGAAGAAAAAGCCGATGACGAACAAAAACGGGATGAACATCCGCTGTATCGTGAGGTCGGCGGCGAGGACCACCACGAGGACCGTGATGATCGCCGAGAGGACTTTATATTCCCCGACGGTGGCCCACCCGAGGACGAGGGGGCGATCCCTTCCTGTCTCGCTGCTCTTCTCCTGCCGGTCGACTTCCAGGTCCATGATATCGTTCCAGAGATGGGCATCGACGTGGACGAGGACGGCCGCGGTAACCCCGACGAGAAAGAGGCCCCAGTCGGCGCCCTTTAGACCGACCTCCCACAGGGTGACGACAAACCCGAGGAGGATTGCACACCCCGTAAAGGGGAGAAGCCCCTCTATCCGCAGGATGCGGGAGACGGTGTGGAGAAAGGAAACGTTCCCTGCCCTCACACCGGAAAACCCCGTGCCCGGGACCGGTTCCGTCGTTTCGAAGGTCATGGACACCTGCCGCGGATACCCGCGGCGAGTGAGGCGCTCCCGTGAAAGCACGGGAGGCCCCGTTCGCATTGCCATACATCGCAGGCCGGCTTATAATAACTTCCCTGAACGGCAAATATTGAAACGGATTTCAGGGTTATCTCCCTTCCGCGAGGCTGGCTCTCAGGATCGGCCCTGGAAGAGGAGTTCCTCCCCCGGAAGATGGATCTTCGGCGGGGGCAACCCGTATTCACCCGGCAGGATATCCCGCCATTCCGGGGAACTTCAGATCTCGGGAACCCGGGGGATAAGTCCCCGTCAGGCTGTGATCACCTGGCCCTTCCCTTCGGGCTATCGTTCGTGATCCCCCGTGCAACAATCTGCGACGAGATAAGGGTCATGGGGACACCGATGCCCGGGATGGGTGTACTGGCCGGTATAGTAAAGGTTCTTCACCTTCCTGCTCTGGTGTGAGGGGCGGAAGAGGGCGGTCTGCCAGAGGGTGTGGGAGAGGCCGAGGGCGGTCCCCCGGAAGGCATTGTACCGGTCCCGGAAGTCGTTCAGGGAGAAGATCTTCTTGACTGCGATCGAATCCCGGATCTTCTCCCCTGTCGATCGCTCTAAGTGATCCAGGATCAGGTTGTAGAACCGCTCCCGGATCGCCGGCGTATCGGGGAGGCCAGGTGCAAGGAGAGCGAGGATGATGAGGGTATCGCAGCCCTCGGGGGCGGCAGTGGTGTCGGTCCGGGAGGGCACGTTTACGTAGTATGAGGGATGGTCGGGCCAGGCCGCCCGCTTCGGGTCGAAGATCAGGTCAAAGCCCTTCTCCCAGTTCATGTCCAGGAAGATGGTGTGGTGGGCGAGCCCCCGGACCTTCTTCCTCACCCCGAGGTAGCAGACGAAGGCGGATGGGGCAAGGATCCGCTTCTCCCAGTAGTCCGCGGGGAAGGAACGGTACTCCTCGTCCAGGAGCTGCATTTCCGAGTAGGCATAATCGGCGTTCACGAGGACGATATCGGCCGGGTAGCATCCCCGGGCCGTTGTCACCCCGTGGGCCCGCCCGTCTTCAACATCGATCTTTGTCACCGGCTCGTTGAAGAGGAACTTCACCCCGTGGGAGAGGGCGAGGTCGCGGATGGCGTAGGCGACCCGCCGGATACCGCCGTCGGGATACCACACCCCCCGGGTGAGGTCGGTGTGGGAGAGGACATGGTAGAGGGACGGGGTGTTCTGGGGTGACCCGCCCAGGAAGCCGATGGAGTACTCGACGATCTTCCTCGCCCGGTCGCTCTCGAAGTACCGGTTCACGAAGGTCTCCAGGTTCTCGAAGAGGTGGATGCTCGCCTCCTGCACGAGTATCCGCCTGTCCAGGAAGTCGAAGAGGGTGCGGTAGTCCCGGTAGAGCAGCTCGCGGCGGGCGAGGTCGGACTTCTCCCTCGCGGAGACGAGGTAGTTCCTGAGCTTCTGCGCCCCGTTCGTCTCCAGTGCGTCGAAGAGGGCGTAGGTCTTTCTCAGGTCCGCAGGGATGTCGAGGGTACCTCCGCCCCCAAAGTAGACGCGGTAGCTGGGGTCGAGCCTGCGGGAGCTCGTAGAAGTCCGAGGGCTTCTTCCCGAACTCGGCGAAGAACCGCTCGAAGACATCGGGCATGATGTACCAGGAGGGGCCCATGTCGAAGGTGAACCCGCCTTCGCTGAACACCCCCGCCCTCCCGCCGATCTGCTCGTTCTTCTCGATGACCGTGACCCCGTGGCCGTCCCGTGCGAGGAGCGCTGCCGCTGCGAGCCCGCCGAAACCGGATCCGATGACAACTACCTTCACGGGGCCTCCCTCGGGGATGGGAAAGAACCGGCCCTCCAGGAACGCGGGATCGGCGCCCGGTTCATCCCGTCCCGCGGTGCCTCAAGAACCTAGAGATTAATCTGCGACGAGGTATAAAAAAGATTGGGGGGATATTTGGGGAGACCAGGACTAGAAGAAGATCTCCCCGCTCGGGAACCGGACCTTCGGTCCCGGTTTGTCCGCGGCGTAGCCCACCGGGCAGAGCATCGTGGGGACGAGGTTCGACGGGAGGGCGAGGATCCGAGAGTACTCCTTCGGGTCGAACCCGCCCATGGGGCAGGAGTCGAGCCCGAGGGACTTCGCCCCGTTCACGGCGTTTCCCATGGCGAGGTAGACATGGTGCTGCGCCATGGCGAGCTGTGCTTCCGGGGGGACCTTCAGGAAGTAATCCCGTGCCATCCCCATCACCCTCTTTGCGATGTCTTCGGGCATCTTCGCCTGGTTCAGCAGGCTCTCGAGTCTCCCGAGAAGCCCCGCGAAATCGGTATTCGCGCAGAAGACGAGGAGGTGAGAACAGACTCGTGACCTGCTCCTGGCCGAAGGTCGCGGGCTTCAGCTGTTCCTTCACTTTCGGGTCGGTGACGACCTTGATCTTCCAGGGCTGGATATTCAGCGCCGACGGTGCGAACCTGATCAGCTCGTACAGCTCTTTCATCTTCGGTTCCGGCACCTTCCGGCCATCGAACTTCTTCGTCGCGTACCGGCTCATGACAATATCCTTGAACTCCATCCGTTATCACTCCGAAAACAGAGAGTGAATGCGCTACGGGGGTATTAACATTATTCCCGTGGCACCTTCACTCGTTGAACTTCCGGTAGAGATAGTTCCCGAAGACCTGGAACGCGACGGTGAAGGCAACGAGAACGAGGATATCAAGGAACGGGCTGAGGTGGCTTACCCCGTTATACCCGAACCTGATCAGGTCGCTCGTGTAGGTGAGGGGCGAGAAGAATGCCACAGCCTGCCCCCACAAGGGGAGGGAACTGAGGGGGATGAAGACCCCCGAGAGGAAAATGAGGGGGAACCGGATGAGGTTTAAGATCGACATCACCTCGCCGACATTCTCGGTCGGGTAGGAGGCGACGAGGGTCCCCATCGAGGAGAAGCAGAGGGAGGAGAGGAAGAGGACGACGATGAGGGCGACCGGCGAGACGATCAGGTTCCCGAAGAAGAGGACCCCGATGACGAGGGGGATAAGGGCAATCGCAACGCTGTAGAGGGTCCCGCTGATGCTCTCGCCGAGGACGAGTGCCTGGAGGGAGATGGGCGCCGAGATGAGCCGGTCGAAGGTCTTCATCCGCCGCTCGATGGGGATGGAGACCGGCTCGATCGAGGACGCCGAGAAGAGGACGGTGATTGCGAGGAGGCCGGGGATAAGGGCCCCGAGCTGGGCGACCTCCGAGGATCCACCCGCCGGTGCCGTACCGCCGCCGATCGTCCCGATCGCGAAGGCGAGGAACATGAAGAGAGGGAAGAGGATCCCCGAGACGATGATGTTCGGCCGCAGGTAGTAGATGACCATATCCTTCCGGGCGATGGCCCACGCCGCCATGAGATCGAGGGGGACCTGCCTGAGCCTCGCTCTCATTTCCATAAGGACCTCCGATCATTGCCGGTATCGAGATGAGTGAGCCGGATGAAGACATCCTCCAGGCTCGGCCCGCAGGTCGTGATCGAGAGCACCCGGAGATGCTCCCGCTCGGCATAGGCTACGACGGCCGGGATGACTGCCGAAGGATCCTCGGTGAAGAACCGGATCTTGTCGCCCTCCTTTCGCACCTCATTGACCGTGGGGATGTTCTGAAGGCCGTCCTTGATCTCCTGCACCTGCCGGTCGAACCCGACCTCCACCGACTGGACGGACTGGATGGTCTTCTTCAGCCGCTCGGGGGAGTCGATGGCCGCGATCTTCCCGTGGTCGATGATGGCCACCCGGTCGCAGGTGAGGTTCGCCTCCTCGATGTTGTGGGTCGTGAGGAAGACGGTGACCCCCTCGCCGGCGAGCTCCCGGATCACCCTCCTGATGATGAGGTTGGACTGGACGTCGAGGCCGGAGGTTGGTTCGTCGAGGAAGAGGAGACGCGGGTGGTTGATGAGCCCCATCGCGAGGGTGAGGCGCCGCTTCATCCCCTTGGAGAAACCGTGGGCGAGGTCGTCCCGCCTCTCGTAGAGATCGAAGGTCTTCAGGAGCTCCTTCGCCCACTCGTCCCTCCCCGCCTTCTCCACATGGTAGAGCTCAGCGGTGAAGATGATGTTCTGCCAGGCGGTGAGGTCGTCGTACACGTTGGAGGTCTCGTGCACGATCCCCATGTGCCTCCTCGACTCGATGGTCTCCCGGATGATGTCATGCCCGAAGATCCGGGCGGTGCCTCCCGTGGGCTGCGTGATCCCCGTGAGGATGCGGATGGTGGTGGTCTTGCCCGCGCCGTTCGGCCCCAGATACCCGAATATCTCCCCCTCGGGGACAGTGAAGGAGACACTGTCGAGGGCCTGGATCTCCTTGTACCGCTTCGAGAGGTTTTGCGCCTCGATGGCCGGGACGGGCATAAGGATAAGATGGGGTGTTCAGGGGAGAAAAAGGTTGAGGGGTAGAGATTAGACCGACGAGACCCCGGAATGGATGGGCGACGGCCCAGGAAAAATGACAGGGAGGTTCAGTGGGTGCCGACCCACCACAGGGACAGGAGGAGGATGATCACGAGGGGGCCGAGGAAGATGAAGACTTCCCAGCCCACCGAAAGGCCAACGGATGATGAGATCTCCTGCCAGGGGGCCCAGAGGGTGTTCCAGAGGGTCGCGACCGCGATGACGGCCCCGATTACCGTCAGCCTGTCAACAAGGTTCTCCAGCGGATGTGAGTCTGCCATAGGTAAACCTCATTGATTTCAGTATATATAATTTTTTAAATAGATCTCAGGCCGGAGATTCCGTTTGTGAGAACCGGTTTCGGGTCCTACCCACTGAAAGTATTTGTCCAGACTTGCAGAAGATGGTGTATGCCTGATGCTCCCCCCGGACAACCGCCAGGGAATACTCCGGAAGACAAGAAGATCTTTCTCATCGCCGTCGGCCTCATCGTCGTCCTCGTCCTCGTAACCATCGTTCCCACGCTCGTCATCATGAGCATGGCCCCCAGCACCCCGAAGTACTACTCCGTCGCTGCAACTGCCCGCCAGTACGGGAACAACATCACGGTCGTCTGGATAGGCGGCCGCGACAATGCCTTTGTCAGCGGCTACACGGTGGCGATTGCAGATGACCCGTCCCCCTATCCCGGGAAAACCGGCGGAGGCGTGTATTACCAGCCCATCGTCGGGGACATCCACACGTTCCCCGGGGGAACGGCGGGATATGACCATGTTCAAATAATGGCGATCTTATCGAACGGGGGATCGGAGACGGTGCTGGATACGTACGTATAACGTTGTGATCTTCCCGGGATGTAGATGATACAGAAAATGCATAGAACGGTTTCCAGAGTTCTTGCAACCCTGTTTATAATTGCTCTTCTCCCCGCAGCCTGTGCAGCCCAGGGGGAAACCCTGATCCTCCATCTCAACGAAGGAACAGGTTCCCTGGCTGTGGACTCATCGGGAAACGGTTTTAACGGAACCATCGTAAATGCCACCTGGACTGACGGCATATCGGGGAAGGCCCTGAGATTCGACGGGGTGGACAGCTCCATCCAGTTTAACACGACTGTTGTGAAAGATCCACCCTATACTATTGAAGCCTGGGTGAAGCCGGAATTCACGGTAACAGACCGGGACCGGTTTGTTCTTGCAACCGGGGGCGGGACCTGGCCCGACCTTGGCCTTTCCCTGTTTTACCATCCGGTGACAGCGTCGTCCCACCCCGGGTGGACCTTCGCTTCGGCCGGAAGGCTCGGGATAGGCGGGAATGCAAGCTTCGAAAGACCAGCGGAGAACGCATGGACCTATCTCGTGGGGACCTGGGACGGGAGCAGATCTGCAGGGAGTATCTGCATGTACGTCAACGGCTATCGCGCCGCAACGGGGGATCCGATCCGGCTCTGGACAGGGTGGGAGAACAATCTCCGCATCGGGGCCCGATCCATCGGAAGGTTCGATCAGGAAGACTTTGGCAATTTCAAGGGAGTCATCGACGAGGTGAAGGTGTACGACCGTGAACTCATGCCCGACGAGATCCGTACGAACTTCCTTGCGATGGAGGGCAAGCCCGGGTTCCCCCGCGTGAACGCCCAGCTCACCACCGAAGCCGATCGGCGGGTGAGCACTCCCTCGGACGATACCACCATCACCGCGAACCTGGAAAATTACGGGCCTGCAACCATCTACAATATCGACGTGGCCGACACGTCCTCCCCCTATTTCGAGGTAGTCGGGGGAAATTCCCATGTCCATATCGCTTCCCTGAAACCGTTCTCGGGATACACATTCGTGTATCACGTCCGCCCGATATATGAGGGATTTCATGTCTTAGGAACCGCACGGGCGACCTTCACCGACGTTACCGGGCATTATCCATCATCCGTCAGTTCCAACACGTTCAGCGTCGATGTATTTCCTACCCTCCCGGTAACGACAGCCACAACGCCTCCGCCGACTCCTGTGCCCACTAACCCGGTTACCGCCATGCAGACGGCAAGTCCTGCCGAACCCGGCATACCCTTCCCTGCTCTCCCGCAGACGAAGTATCCGGGACTTCTTACCGGGCTCCTGGCAGCCCTTGTGGTGGTTGGGGCTTACTATGTATGGACGAAGAACAGGTAGCGTAATTTGGGAAGCATTCAGAAAAAAATAGTTGACCGGAGTAGAATCCGGTTCCTATTATGTAACTGATGCAATTATTTCCTGAGTTTCCGTCGCGTTTATGATCGATGGTGAGGGCTCGGTGGATTGATCTGACCCGGGCTGGGCAACCCCCATCAGTACAGGTGGGTCGTTCGAAGAATAATGCACCCAGGTTTCATGGTACCCAATACTGTAGGCATAGAGATCTCTCACATTTATCGTGATCTGGTTCACCCCGGAATGTAAAATCGGAGTAATATCGGGAATCCCCTGGTAATATCCGGAACCGGTGAACGTGCGGAAACCCGAATCTGTGGTGATATCAAAGGCATCATCGGCCCAGGTATTGATATAACCATCCCCGCCGGTGAGGTACACTTTGCCGACGCCGTCCCAGCTCAGGGTTCCCTTGTAGGCCTCGAGGACCTGACCCCTCGCGACGGTGTTAAAGCCATCGAAGAGTTTGTAATTTTTTATGGTACCGATTTCAGGTTTGAATGTTGCACTGATGGTATGATCTGAGGGCACAGCAGCAAATGAGTAGATTAGATCGGGTTTTTGGGAAATTCCGTCAACCATTAAATCGTCAACAAGATATCCTGATTCGGTATGAGTTTAGAATTTATGCTCCCTGTATACACTAAATTAGTCGGTGCCGATGGCGAGATTTTTCCATGCATCGCTGGTAAGGGGGTTATCGTGATGATTAAGGTTTTCCACCGGTAACGTAATCGGATAAGACCCCAGGCATTTCTTTCTATTTGAATAACACGTTCTCTTGTAATACCAATAACTACTGGGTTATTTTCAAAATCAAAGTTTCCATTTATTAATCGATGCCAAAAACAAATATATACTAATAGCGGGTTTTCGAGCCATGACGTAAATGCGAGATTCTGGGCGGAAGAGGTGGGATCGGTAATTATACATAGTCATTTACAGAATTTGTGATAGAGTAGAATGTCTCTCCCGATGGCAGAGGATTGGTCCAGTATGAGTCTAAAAATTCTTCATATTCATCGTGAAGTTGTTCATAGTTACCAAATATTTAGGAATAAAGGGTCATCGATTGAAATAAGGGGATGATTTGAGCCATCGGAGTATGGTAAGGATTTCCAACATCTTCCATAAAGTGGCTTGCAAATCCGAGATTTTTAAAAGCAGTCTCATAATGATGGGCTTTAAAACTAGTTTTGGCATAAGATGCGTTCTCTCCACAATTCTATGGGGCCAACCCAAATCCAATTGAGGGAATTCCACTAGGGATATACCCATCATTCAATTGGTGCGAATAGGGGACTGGAGTTCGGTCATCCCAATAATTAGGCTGGTCGTCCGGTTTTGTGGCTGAATCCTCTCCAATGGAGACGAAATCGGGGTGGATTCCCTCTTTCTCAAGGGCTATTCCGGTGAATCTCGAATGGTCAAGTTGAGCCCATGCAGGCACGATTGTATCTGTTATTGCACCATTCAAGCTGTTAGAAGGATCCTTGCTCATATCTTTTGCAATAAACAGTTCAATGTCCCGGAATGTTGCATTCTCCTGTTTGGTCAGGGAAAATCTTTGGACGTTTTCTCCGGGTATAACTTGGCTGAAGTACCTGATTTTATGTATTTCACTGGATACTTCATCCAAACTTTCTTCATAAAACGGACCCATTCAACTTTTTTCTGTGAATCAGGTCCGCCTTATTGATATATTTCGAGAAGAACTTTCTGCTCTGTCTTTCCTGCTGCGAGTAAAACCCAATGAGGAGTTGCGCTTATCAGTGTCTTATCAATGGTTAAGTTTACTAGAGTGCTAAATGATTCTGGAACAGGAAGGCTACAGCGGTGCTTCTCATCGTAACCTTCCTGGACAAAATTGGAGTACATCTCATCAGAATAATATACGTCATCATCCTTTCCGGCTCTTTGCTCCCCCGCCCAATTCTCGTTGGCAAAGACAGGGAATATCACAACAGTGATAAGAATGCACATAAAAATCAGGGATAGAATCAATCTGGTGACAACTCTCATTCTAAGTCAACCTCCCTCAAGCAACGGGCCATAAGTCCTTAAAATATTTAAGAATTCCTTTTTGATTGCGATAAAAACGAAGAATATTCATCATATTGTTGAATTACTTCTAAATTTAGCAAAATGAATAAGTCTGGATAATATTGTTCATTGAAATTAAAATTCATTAGATAATTCAGTTATGTTTCAATTGAAAGATTCAATTAAACCGATTAATGGGAAATAGGAGAGGCAAACCTTTTATAAGGATAAAGAAATTATTTGAATTATGTTTATGCGGGTGTAGTCAATGGCTTACTCCAAATTCGTAGTCTTTTTACTAATATTTTTTGCATTTATAATACTCTCCGCGGGATGCATTTCGACACTAGAATATCCGGGTAATTTACAGAAAAATGAACGCTATAAATTGGTAATAGATTCCAGCGATCCCTTACATGAGGCTACATTTTATATCCCTCTGCCGGTTAAAGATAACGCCCCAGAGATTGGGACTAAACTGATAAATGTGAGTGATTTCACAAGAGGCGGGTTCTCTGTTGATATCACCCAAATGGTACCTGAGGGGATTATGGGCGATCCACACCAAACTGAATATGCTCTTCGAGGGGACAATCCATGGTATCTACAGATTCATGCCTACCAGTGGCCGAAAGGTAGGAGCGAATGGAATGTTGAAGATGGGCTGAATGACCTCTCATCGCCGCTTCTCTTCTATAATACGCTATATCCTGTCGGCAACGAGTCCCTACTTCTACCGAAACTTGAATTCTACCCGCCAGAAAATCTGAAAATAATGAAAAAGTATTCGGATTATGCCACAATTTATTATGTACCCCAAAAGACTGGGCAATTCACGACTATCTATGCAAATTACAGCTCGGAGGATGAGACCACGGTTATGGTTTATATTCTCGTTTGAAGGGTCAAACTATTGGCGAGATATGAATGATACGGGCGGAAACAATAATTATTTTGACGAAATTTCTGGAACTTTATATACCAATCAGGGATGGAACAAAATTCCAGGAGATTTTAGTGTTGCAGATGGACCTTATCCAGATTTATCTTCGCCAAGATGGCAGAAGCTGATTCAGAAGAGTGTCACAAGATATCAATAAAACATGAACAACAAAACCCTATCAATCCTAATCTTGGTTATTCTCGCCACAATTTTCCTATTCGAGGGTTGCGTTTCAACTCTGGAATATCCTCGCGAATTGCAAAAAAGCGAACGCTATCAATTACAGATTGACTCGAGTGCCCTGAAAATTGAGAACTAAATAAAATGGGTAAAGTGGTGTATGGCCACTTATGCTTGAAATGGGTTTATCCAGTATCTTCCTGGGTTTCATTTCCAATGAACTTCGCCTTCATAACCGATGTCTGGGCCATCAAAGCCCGTTTTGTCGGGGAATTAATCTGGATAATATACGGGGTCTGATCGACCCCTGTCCCGGAGATCGAACCATAACTCATTGAGAGCCCCATCCAGTTCTGAACTACGAGGGTGAAGGTATTGAATCCCGGAGTCATGCCGCTTGTCAGCTCAACGACAGGATGTTGTTCAGCAAAATGTTCAGGTGCATCGAATAGGGCCCCACTTGGCTGGATAGCTATGGTGAACCCGTCATCCGCATATACTCCGGTAAGAGAGGCGACATCCCCGGATATATACACCTGCCCGGTTCCATCCCAGTTGGCCTGGAAAATCATCGGATCTGATTTCAGAGTGTTCCGGCGGTATTTGTTTGAATCGAAAGGTATCCCTGCCTGGACAAGTGGTGTTATTGTTGTTCCTGGAACCACCTCCTTGTTTCCAAACGAGAACCCCGCAATCCTCGGATTAACAGCCGAGTAGGTCTTCGAATAACCGGGATTCGAACCACCGGGAACAACGACCACATAGCCATCCGGAGCAACGGGTTCTGAAATCGTACAGGTCCAGATCTTTCCCGTTGGCGGAACAGGCAGCAAGTAGGAGAACTTGAGGCCGTCGGACCCAAGTGCATTCGTTGTGAAATCCACATCGTTCACAATGGCATTGGTATCGTCAGTCACGGTTGCATGAAGTATTCGTCCTGTTTCGCAGAGTTCAGTGTCCTGCTTCGTCTTGTCGCCATTGAGATCTGTCCAGAAACAACCTTCCGCAGAGGCAACCACCTGCTTGTTCCCGAATGAATATCCAGCGACTGGAGTTGTGCCTTGCTTCGACGTATAGGTTTTTGTGTAAGAATAGGTCACGGGCTTCCCTGATCCCGATGGGACCACAACTACAAACCCGTCGGGAGGAACCTCCGAAATTATGCATGACCAGGTTCCTGCCGTGGCAGAAGGAATCGTGTACGAGAACTTGCCACTTGTGCCTGCAGTGTTTGTTGTGAAGTCTCCATCCTGGATGACCGATCCCGTATTATCTTTAACCGTCGCATGAAGTGTCCAGCCCGGCTCGCATGCTTCGGTCGCATCTTTCAGGCCATTATTGTTGACGTCTCTCCAGACGCATCCCTCTGCCGTGAGAGCTGCCACGGCTCCGACGAGTGCAAACAGCAGTAGCACTCCGAGAATGACAGGTATTCTTCGTCCAACAGTCCCCATGAAAGTCCCTCCTTTTCCCATCTTCTCATTGTTCAAAATGCATGCCAATCCTTACAATATGTCAAGGATAAAAAACAATTAAAACAGTCAAATTATTTAAATTGTTCTGCAGAAGGGTTTTTCTTTAATTAGCTCAAAGATCCCATGGACTTTTACCAGAATATCTATATATTGTCAGGTTTTTTAGACCAGAACTTTTCCGAGACGATAGATTTTCTGAATTTGCATTTCTCTTCCATTCTGGTCTGATAAGGAATGTTTCAAAATATCAGGATTTTACGTGATTTGCTCGTCGTTAAAGGGTGGGCTGCCAATACGGATTCACGCCCGGACCGTCCACCGGGTGCTGATGGCATGGTTGGGGCAGAACTCGCTGCACCTGAGGCAGGTGCAGCAGAGGTGGCTCTTGTAGGGGAGGACGCTGTCCTCGTACCGGCCGAAGACCCCCATCGAGCACATGTCGATGCAGAGGCCGCAGTTCTCGCAGAGGAGAGGATCGATAGAAACCTCGACTGCAATGGTCGCGGGGGCAGAGATCTCCAATGTCCATCACACCTTTCCTGGATGCTGCCAGTTGCGAGAGCCGGATCGGGCGAAGCGGCAGGTAAACAGATATTTTACTCTGTTTTTCGTATAAAAACGAATCGTTTTGTCTTCCGGGGGAAGGCAGGGTCCTGTATCGTGATGTTAAGCATAATCCTTTAATAATTGCTGTACTCAAATAATTGCGGCTCTTTGTCGGATAGGTGACAATAAAAGACCTTTATACCGAATAAAACCCGATTAATGCCGATTTTTGTTTATCTATTTATTATTATATAAATTATCTTTCGAAATGTTCTTTATTCAAGAGTGTGGAATCATGAAAATGTCACTGGTTTGCGAAGGTTAATTGCAGGGAGTGTGGTGTGGTGTGAAATCGATCGATCCCAGATGGATAGCGGTAGGAGCCCTTTTCGCTCTCGTCCTTGTCCAGGGTGTGCAGGCGGAGAACTATGGGTTCGTGGCCCGTTGGGGGTCCAACGGGTCTGCCGACGGACAGTTTTACCAGGCCTATGGTCTCGGGGTGGACTCGGCCGGCAACGTGTATGTCGCGGACAATTATAACAGCCGGGTCCAGAAATTCACGTCTGACGGGACATTTGTCTCGAAGTTCGGTTCCTATGGCACAGACGGTGGACAATTCTACTATACAAGCGATGTCGCCGTGAATTCAAGCGGGTACATCTATGTCCTCGATGTCGGGAACTACCGTGTCGAACGGTTCACCCCTGCCGGTTCCTACAGGGGCTCCTGGGGTTCCTTCGGCACAGGCATCAGGCAGTTTTACTATCCCACAAGGATCGCCATTGATGCAGCAGGGTATGTCTATGTCACCGATGCCCAGTTGAATCGCACCCAGAAGTTCACCCCTGAAGGGGGTTTTGTAACCCAGTGGGGGTCAACAGGGACAGGGAACGGGGAGTTCGGGCAACCCATTGGAATTGCCGTGGATGCAGCCGGCTATGTGTACATAGCAGACAGCCAGAATAACCGCGTCCAGAAATTCACCTCCGGCGGAGCATACGTGGCCCAGTGGGGCACACTCGGAACGGGAAACGGACAGCTCGATCAACCTTCGGGCCTCGACGTGGATCCGGCGGGGAATGTGTTCGTCAGCGAGTACGGGAACTCGAGGGTCCAGAAGTTTACCTCCGACGGGACGTACGTGACGAAGTGGGGCTCGAACGGGGACGGGGACATGCAGTTCCGGAACCCTCTGGATGTAGCGGCCACCTCTTCGGCAGTCTATGTCATCAACCCGGCCAGCGACGGGGTCCAGGAATTCGCTCCCGTTGAAGGGTATCTGACCGTGTCGTGCGACGTTCCGACCGGTCCCCCCGGCGCAGTCCTGACCTGCCACGGTGCGAATACCTACGGAGACAGTCCCGATTATTACACGAACATCCTTGTCACCAACAATTCACCCCCCTATTTCACCGGCAGCCTCCCTGCAAATGGGGTCAGGCCTGACGCCTTCTCCGTCAAGTCGATCTCAGGAGTGGGTTCTACCTTCGTCCGGGCACCCGTGACGGGGGGTGTATGGTCGTATTCCTGGGACACATCGTCAATCTCAGGAGGATCGGTTCTCCCGGGTTCGGAATACTACTTCATCGCCGCGAATGAGAGCCTGAACGTGACCGACGCCCGGGCCCGCCTGGGCACCTATGTGCAATACACCCTGGGGATCCAGGCATCCGTGCATGCGGATTTCACGTTTGATGCATCGCAGGGGAAGACCGTCCGGTTTACCGATACCTCGACGGGGTTACCCACAAATGTAAACATTGATTTCGGGGACGGGGACGTGGCGGGCGTTACGCCAGGCGGGACAGTGACGCACTCGTACAAGAGCCAGGGGGAGGAGTTCACCGCCACCCTGACGGCAGGGAACTCTCTCGGGAGCGACAGCATGACAAAAGATATCGTTGCCCTCGCCGTGACCCGGGATGATGCATACGCGGCCGTGTTACACGATCCCGCGATCCTGGGCGACGATATAACGGGAAAATCGATATCAGCAAGCCTGAACCCGCTCCCTGCCGGTTCGAGTGTCGTCGGTTGGGCCGGCACCTTCGGACTGCCCAATACGAACGGGTGGATCATATTCGTCGACGACCACCCGAAGGCCAACTGGGAGCACCCGGTCAGGTACGTCCACGTGGATAACAACAATGTCCGGACGGTGTTCCAGGGCACCTCGCCGGCGAAGAACATCCAGATGTCCCACATCGCGGGAGAGATCCCTCCTGTAGGAGGCACGAACGATGTCGGTGGTGGGTACACCGGGGGATACACCGGCGGGGGCGGGGGGAGTGCGTCCTGTCCCACCATGGACTGCACGCATTGCTATGCGGTCCTGATCAGCGGCGGGTTCGACAGGGATAACAACTACGTTCGTTACTGGAATGACCTGTCAGCCATGTACAGGACCCTGAGGGGGACGTACTGCTATCCGAAGGATCATATCTACGTCCTGATGTCTGACGGGAACGACCCGGGCCTGGACCAGCGTACGGGATCGGGAGCGACCGATTACGCGGATTCCAACACGGACCTCGATGGCGATGGCATAAGCGATGTGAATGGTGCGGCGACGAAACAGGACGTGATAGATCTGTTCGCTCACCTGAATGGCGCAAGCAACAGTCCGCCGACGCTCGGGCCCGACGACAACCTCTTTATCTTCACGACGAACCACGGGGGAGAGGATCCCAGCTCGGACAGGGTCCGGCTCTGGCTCTGGGGGTCAGGGGACCAGCAGTTCATCTGGGACAGTGACTTTACGGCCCTCCTCGCCAATTCCCCGGCGAAGGCGATCATCATGACGATGGAGCAGTGTTACGGCGGAGGGTTCGTGGATGATTTCATCTCCTCCGGGCCCGCGGGCCAGACGAGGGTGATCGCGACCGCGGCAGACGCGGTTGAACCGTCGTACGGGAACGACTTCTCCTTCTGGTGGATCGACGGGGTGGCAGGGATCAACGGGGCAACGGGGCCCGCGAACCTCCCGCCGTCCGGCAATAACGATAAACTCATCTCCCTGCGGGAGGGCTTCGAGTACGCAAAGGCGAACGACCCGTCAGCGGCGGCCCAGCCGGAACCCCTCGAACACCCGCAGTACCAGGACGCTGTTGCGAATGCCGGTGCATCCCTCGGTCTCAGTTCCTGTGCCATGTGCCCGGCCCCCAGCCATCCGCTGCCGGACCAGGGCTCGGTCCCCGCGGATCCCAAGGGCTGGGGCTTTGCCGAGGATCTGGATAACAGCGGGATCTTTGACGTGCAGGATGTCGTGCTTTACTTCAACAACATGGAGTGGATGGCAGACCCGGCGAACGAGCCGACCTGTGCGTTCGATACCAACGGGAACGGAAGGATCGATTTTGCGGATGTCGTGAACCTGTACCAGGGGGTGCAGTGAGATGGAGGGAAATATGGCGGGAACATTGAAACAGAACCATCTGTTCAAAATCCTGGCCGTCCTGCTGGTACTGGCCGCCTGGGCCTGTGCCGTTTCCGCGAATACCCTGACCCTCGGAAGCGTGAACCTCCAGAAGGTCGGTGACCAGGGTGTCATCGATCTCTACCTGGATACCGTGCCGCCCCACGGAGTTGCTGGCTATAGCGTCACATTCACCATTACCGACACGTCTGTTGCGGACATCGTGGGCGTGAAGTATCCGAACTGGGCCGTGCAGGGTTTCAGCTCAGGGTCGCCCGGGACAAACAACGTGAATATCAAGGTGGCTGACGTGGGGGATATCATCAATACGACAACCCCTGCGCCGGTCTATCTCGGCTCGGTACAGGTTGAAGGGCTGGCGGGAGGGACAACCGATATAACCATAACCGCCGACCAGGTGGATGCCGAAGACGGCTCTCCCGTGAACCCGGCGGTGACGAAAGGTACGATCGCCGTGCAGCTCCCCCCGGGTCCATCCAGGTAACCTGCACACCGGTAACAGGGGCCCAGATCTACGTGGATGGAGTACTGCAGGAAGGGAAGACGACCGATACAACAATCGAGAATGTCCCCGCAGGGCTCCGAAAGGTGAGAGTGACCTATTCGGGGTACGCCGACTCGCTGGAGAAGGACGTAACCGTCGAGAGCGGGAAGACCGCCACCGTCTCATTTACGCTCGTGAGGACCGGAAGCATCCGGGTTCTCTCCGTGCCGCCAGGAGCGAACGTCATTCTGGATGGGGTACCGACAAACCAGGTAACGCCGTATACCTTCTCGAGGCTGGACCCCAACGTTGTCCACCTGGTGAGGGTTGAGATGCCGGGCTATTATGGAAAAGAGACCTCGAAGAAGACCACCCCGGGGGGCACTGTCACGGTATCCTTCACCCTCTCTCCGGCGGGGAACGATGTCGCTCCCTACGGGAATATCTCGGTCGGTTCCGTACCGGATGGAGCGGAAGTCTTCATCGATGGTGCGGATGCAGATGCCGAGACCCCCGCGAACATCGAGATGGATCCAGGCCCCCACACGGTGTCGGTCGCCCTCGCCGGCTATGGAACCCCGGCCGAACAAAGCGTGACGGTCGAGACCCATAAGACGGTCACCGTGAATTTCGACCTCGAGGGGAATCCACCGGTCCCTATTCCGGAATTCCCGACAGCCGTAGTGCCCTTTGTCTTCGTGCTGGTCATATCCCTGCTGGTCTTCTTCCTGAAGAAACAGGAAGAGAAATAACTTCCCCTTTTTCCGTCGGACCTGCTCTTACATACCGTGAGCCTGACGTGCGAACGGGACCTCCTGCAATGGAACGGGGATTCGGGCCATCGGACGTGGAACGGCGAACCTCAGGTCGGGGCAGGGATGATGGACCGTGGGAGTGACCCTCCTGTCACAGGTGAAAAAAAAGTCAGGGGAACCGGTCGCGCTGCTTCTTCCGCCGGAGGCGCTGCCTTCTCCTCCCGAACAAGCCGATCCCGATGGCGAGGATCACCACCCCGGCAACGAGAGGATAGCGGATCACCTGGTTCCCGGTCCAGAGTATCAGCCCTGAGAAGATGGACATCGCTGTAGGTGGCGGAGAGGGTCGCACCGTGGGCGCTGGCGCGGCCGGGACGGTGCCAGCGCCGGTTGTCGCCGGAGGTACCGACCCCTTCGCAAAGAGAGCGAAAGTGCAGAAATGGGATACGTCCGCGGTCACTGTTGCGGACTGCGGATGGTAAACCGTCGGAAGATCCAGCCAGGTGTTGGTGGATTCGTCCATGGTCCGGACGGTAAATTCCTGCCCCTCCATTCCCTGGGGAACGGTGAAGGTGAGCGTTACTGCCGGCGAGAATGTCGCACCGTCCGGCCCGAGCTCGTACGCCATTCCTGCAAAGGTGAACGCACTTCCTGAGGTGTCGGCCGGAACCGCGGACGCGGCGAGCGAGGAGATGGTGACCGAACTGAGCGGGGTACCTGCCGCGTCCTTTGCGACGATGCCTTCAGGGATCGAGAGGCTGGCCTGGTTGTCCTCCGACTGAACGGCGGTCACCTCGGTGACGACACCAGCCGCATCGACAGACAGATCGGCTGTCGTCTCGGCCCCGGCCACGGCAGGAGCTGCCGGTTCCGCTGCCGGCTGGTTCTGGGCCGCGGCAACGGCGTTCGAGGCACTGGATGACGGAGCAGAACCCGAGGAGCCCGTCTGCCCGGACCCCGAACTCGCGGCGCTCTTTGCCATGTACACGACGAACTGGAAGATGTTGTTGTCCCCCAGAAGGGAGTTCTGGTTCCCGGGGTTTATGACGGAAAGCGTCCAGTCACCGTCAGTTGCCGATGACAGGTCGAAGGTGCAGGTAATGCCTGTTGCCGAGGTCACCACCACATTGGTAGCGTCGATCGAAGTCTGCCCGGTCTTCGTGAGCACGACGGTTGCCCCGCTGGCAAAATTGGTCCCCTCGAGGGTGACATCGACAGGGCCCGTGTTGTACCCCGAATCCGGTGAAATACTGGTCACGGTGGGTATACGGGGGAGTACGGTGAACCCGTTCACGAGTGTGCCGGACTTGCCATCCAGGTTCGTAACCGTCACATTTCTTTTCGCGTCCGCGACTCCGGTCAGGTCAAACAGGCAGGTGATGATCTTCCCTGTGGGATCGACGGACACACTGGTCGCCGTGATATCGGAGCTGGCGGTGCTGTTGACCAGTTTCACCGTGGCGCCGGTTGCAAAGCCGGTTCCGGCAAGATTACTGATGCTGACGGAACCGGTGTTGTAACCGGTCGTCGGGGTGATACTGCTCACGGTCGGAGCGGGTGCCGTGACGGTAAACCCGTTCGTGAGGGTAGCGGTCTCGCCGCCAGGATTTATTGCGGTAATGTTCCAGAGCCCTGCAGGTGTGGCGTTCAGGTCAAAGGTACAGGTTATCTTACCCGGTGAGACGGCGGTCACATTGGTGGCATTGACATAGGCATGGCCTGCCCTCGTGAGGTTCACAGCAGTCGCGCTGACGAAACCGTTCCCCGCGAGGTTGGTGATAGAGATGAGGCCTGTGTTCATGCCGGTCGCCGGTGTGAGAGAGGTTACGGCGAGCGGGAGGGGGACAAGGGAATACCATGCATCACGGGATGCGACGGTGTTATCGAACCCGCCTATCACCCACATCTTACTATTGAAGGGAATGGAGCCATGGCCATACCGTGCGGAGAATCCGGCATGACTCGGTTGCCCTGTTCCAGCTGATCCCATCCACCGAATACCAGGTATCGTTGAGAGGGTTCCCTCCGTTGTCGAGCCCGCCGATCACCCAGATCTTGTTATCAAAGACCACGGAGTGTGTCCGTACCGTTCCGGGAACGCGGCGGCAGGAGTCAGCTGGTCCCAGGTGATCCCATCGCTGGAATTCCAGACATCGTTGTACACCGTCCCGCCGTTGTCATAACCGCCGATCACCCACATCATGTTATTGAAGACAACAGAGGAGTGACCTGCCCGCCCGAGGAACCCGGCCGAGGGAGTTGCCTGGCTCCAGGTGATCCCGTCGGTGGAATTCCAGACATCGTCGAATACCGTCCCCGTTTCGTCGTCCCCGCCGATCACCCATATCTTGTTGTCGAAGGCCACGGGAGCTGTGGCTCTTCCGTTTCGCGAAGTCCGCGGCGGGCGTTGCCTCGTTCCAGGTGATCCCATCGCTGGAATTCCAGACCTCGTTCACCGCCGCGAACGTATCGTCGTACCCTCCCATCACCCACACTTTGCTCCCAAAAACAACGGAGGAATGGCCGAACCGCGGTGCCGGCAGGGTACCGGTCTTGCCCCAGGTGGTCCCATCGGCGGAACTCCAGACATCGTCGAGATAGGTGGATGTGCCGTCGTCCCCGCCGATCACCCATATCTTCTCCCCGCTCCCGTTATCGAAGGCCACGGAGCTGTGGCCATACCGTGCAGGGAAGGTGGAGGAACCGGTCGCGTTGTACCAGTCGGCACCTGTAACCGCCTGGACTGCAGGAAAACTCCCCCAGAGGAGGAGCACCGCGGTGCAGATGAGAACGAGAGTACATGCTCGTGGATAGAGTATGAAAACAGGAACCCGGGATGCGGACATAGGGACACCGTGTGAAGATAAAGATGAATCCTCAAATTATTATAAATAGTTTTCTTTTTTATAAAGGCGAATTCACGTCTCCCCTGCGATTACCCTGAAAGAAGAAGAGATGCGAAAACCTGAGGCGAGCCGCAACATGGCCGGATATTTTCGTGTTTCCCCGGAGCTTCCGACCGAAGGTCATGGCCGCCAGAGGCCTCCCAAAGATGGAAAGAGAAATTTATTCCCGAACCTCCCGCGGCTCGTTCCCATCAACGGGGCCTGTCCGTGACGCAGGCTTTACGGATTTGTCTTATCCCAGCGTCGGGATCCGCCGGATCAGCTCCGCCCAGTCGTCGCCGGTCGCCTTCCGGATAAGCGGCTTCACCTGCGCGAAGAACGGGGGAGGCATCAGCATCTGCCAGATGCGGGTCATATTCTCGCGGTCGTCGTGACCTATCAGGGGGAACATCCATGCAATGAGCTCCGGGAAGCGTTCTTTTGGCACGGTGCTTGACATGAGCCCCACCGCCTTACCCTGGTCGGGCACAGGAATCCGTTCCCTGACGATGCGGTACAGGTGTGCGTCCTCCTTGGCGAGGTGAATATCGAGGTGGAACTTGAATGCCGCCGACGCTCTCGCCGTTGCCAGAGCATCGCGTGCTGACACCGCAGTGTCCAGGGCTTCGAACGCCCTGTCCAGTCCACGGTGATCCCTCTCGTACGCCTCAGCTACCGAGGGTGTGACTGCCTCGACGGCTGGGAAGATGGCCAGCTCCTCTCCCTTCGCGTGCCATACCAGTACCTCGTTGAAGAACCGGAACCGCTCGACCACCGGCGCAAGCCCCGGTTTGCCCGCGTGCAGAGTCGAGCGCCGCGGCGTCTATCCCGCTCATGTCCCGCCGGAATGCGTTGTGAATAGCGAGTACTGCATCAATTGGTCCTGCCATGGTGCAAATCCTCCGTGAAAAATTATGTCTGGTTTCCGGTCACTTCCACTCGTACCACTTGTCTTTGATCATCCCGTCGGGGGTGATCTCGATCTCGAAGAGGATTGCCATGTCGTTCAGCCGCTTCAGGGCCGGCGAGGTGGTCTGCCCATACCGGGCCCCCCGCATGCTCCAGCCCGGCCCCTTCGACGGGACGCTGACTCCGGCCCCCGGAGCATCACCTTACCCCCGTCCTTCGTCATCAGGACCCCGTTGCCCTTCGAGAACATCCCGCCCTGTGGCCTCTCCATCCTCCAGAACGTGGCGAGCAGGGTCACCTCCTGGCCGAGGATCTTCCCCTTCGTCTCCATCGTGCTCTCGATCTTCGTCGGCCCGCCCCAGTGAGCGACGATCCGCTGCCCGATGATCTTTCCCGTCAGTTCCCCAAGCATCTCGCCGATCATGTCGGTTTCACCGGATGGACGGATATCATGGTGACGGATAACGGTATCGACGAGTTATAAAAATTGAGAATAACTTGAATTGAATGTTATCTGGAAATGAGAAGACAGCTTGCTTGTGCCAGATGCCCATAACCCGCACCAGCCGTGCGGTGAATCGAAGAAAAGGAATTGTATGATTCTTCATCGAAGACGAACCCGATGAGGACGGGGAGGTTTCCGGGCGAGTATATGAATACCGGGTTGAACCAGTGCTTTTCGCAGTACGCCCTGGCATCGTCGCTCATGAGATGCCCGGCGCATGCGCTGGTCCTGTCCACTTCGACCGTGGTTTTCCCATCGATGTTGATCTCCCGCCCGGGATAGAAGATAACGCTCTCCGGGTTTTCCGGGATCTCAAACAGGTTCTTCTTGCTCATTGGCCCTATTTATTTTATCTTATAATATATATAAATCTAATCCCATTCTCCATGACACAAAGTGACAGCCCATGGAGGGAATGGGAAATCTATCAGAGGATATACGGGATAAGCATCTTCGTCGTTTTCTGGTACTGAACATACGCTTCGCCGAGCTCGGAGACAAGGACCCTCTCTTCCATCTCGATCCGGTAGCCGTACGCGAAGCCGGTGATGACAAGAATCACGAGGACCGCTCCCCATGACCTGAGTGCGAGGCCGACCCCGGTAATAATCAGGAGTCCTCCCGTGTATGAAGGGTGGCGTACAAGCCGGTAGGGACCGCTGTTCACCACTTTCTGACCTTTCTGGATTCCAACAGTAGGAGAGAAGTACCTCCCGAGCACCGCTATGGACCATTGTCTGACGGCAATTCCCGCAAGCATCAGGTACCTGATCCGGCGTAGGAGATGAAGCCCGGTAAAAGTGCAATACCGGATGCCGCGAAGGCGAAGGCAATAACGATAGAGAGAAGAATGCATCCGATGATCAGAAACGGTGAGCCCCTGTCTCTTCTCTCGATCTTTGACCCGTGGCGGCGCAGGCGGGGGATGATGCCGCCCCCGACAACCTCGCTCAGGATCCAGAGGGCAGCTGCGAGGCTGTAGAGGTTTGAGGCAAGGTCAGAGGGAAAGAGCTGGGTCATGAATCTCTTTTCAGCTTCTCCACGGTACCAGTTCTATGTTTTGGTCAGATGGGGTTGTATTCGGGACGACTGGAATTCGGAAAAAGTGCTAAGATTGTGATTGAATGAACGGTATCCCCGTTCACCGGTGCCCCCAGTACGCCTCGATGAGCATCGCGTTCGCCTTCTCGATGCGGACAAACCCGATCCGCTCGAACTGCACCACTTTACCTACGTCGAGGGAGACCATCGGCTCGCAGTAGCCCATGAGATCACCGTCGGGCTTGTGAAGGATGCAGGGGATCGTGTGCTCAGGCGGGAGCCACTGGATGATGGGCGCTTTCACCTTCCGTGCCTCGTCGAGGGACTTGCCGGCGAAGGTGGCGGTGAGGCATTCCTTGTCTTTCCCGAGTGTGATGTTGAAGAGGTCCTTCAGCCGGATCATCCCGGGGCACACGAGGTCGGCCTTCGGGATGAAGACGCTCCCGTCGAAGGGAAGGCTGCGGTACCCCCGCGAGGGGTCGTTCGGGTGAAGCATGGCCTGCGCGACGAAGCCGGCGGGGGCGTCCGCGATCTCCAGGAGGACCGGGTCGGGGACGAAGGAGTACCGGTTCGCGACGGGGTCGACGACGTCGCGGTTCTTGGCATAGAGGTTCTCCCAGGAGAAGGAGATGTCCGTCTCGCCGATACCGATCTCGAGGACCGCGTTCCTCACCGCCTCAGGGGTGATCCCCCGTCGGGCGATGGCCCGGAGGGTCCCGAGCCGGATATCGTCCCAGCCGGTGTAAAGCCCGTCCCGGATCCCGGCCTTCATCTGCGAGGTCGAGAGGACGACACCCTCGATGCCCATCTTGCCGTAGTGCCGGTAGACGGGCGGTTTCCAGCCGAAGTAATCGAAGATGTAGCGCTGGCGGGCGGTGTTCGCGATGTGGTCCTTGCCACGGATGACGTGGGTCACGCCGAGGAGGTGGTCGTCGATGGCGACCGAGAAGTTCATGAGCGGGAAGACCGTCGCCTCCACCCTCGGGTGGGGCGGGGAGGAGACGATGCGGAGTGCCGAGAAGTCCCTGACGGCCGGATCGGGGTGCCCGATATCGGTCTTCACGCGGAGGGTGACCTCACCCTCGGCATAATCGCCATTGAGCATCGCATCGAAGAGTTCGAGGTTCCTCTCGGGGGAGATCTCGCGGCAGGGGCAGGCCTTCTTCGCGAGCTTCAGCTCCCGGAACTGGTCGGCCTCGCAGGTGCAGACATAGGCCCCGCCGATCTCAATGAGCTTCCTGGCATACTCGTTGTAGGTGTCGAGCCGGTCGCTCTGGAAGACGATCTCGTCGATGACGAGGTCGAGCCAGGCGCAATCCTCCCGTACGGTCGTATAGGCGTCGGGGTCAACCCTTCTCGGGTCGGTGTCCTCGATCCGGAGGATGTACTTCCCGCCGTAGCGGCGGACGTATGCGTCGTTCAGGAGCGCCGCACGGGCATGGCCGAGGTGGAGCGGGCCGCTCGGGTTGGGGGCAAACCGCATCACCACGCCGTTCTCGGCGCCCTCGAGGGCGGGGAGGCCGGCCTTCACATGCTCATGCGTCTCCGAGAGTTCCTCGAGGAGCCCGGGGGCGATGAGCGCCAGCTCCTCCTTCTGCTTCTCGGGAGAGATCTTCGAGATCTCCTTCACGATCGCGCTGGTGAGCAGGGAGATCTTTCGTCCTTCCGACCGGAACTCGGGGAACTCGCCCATCACCCGGGAGATGACCGTCCCTGCCTGGGGCTTTCCCCCGTACTTCACGGCGTTCTGGAGGACGTACTTCCGGAGCAGGATATCGAGATCCTCTGTCATCTACGAGCCCCGTTCGAGGAAGTGGTCGCCGAGGGAGACGAGGAGGCGTTTCTCCTCGCTGTCGGGGATGACCCCGAGGCACGCCTTACCGGTACCGAGGATCCGTTCCGCCGTCTCTCTCACGTCGGTGATGACCCCGGCCTCCTCCAGCTTCTTCACCACCTTCTCCACCTCGTCATCCGAGAGGGGGCCGTGCGGGAGGGAGATCCCCTTCTCCTCCGCCTTGATCGCGATGATCGTTTTCTTCCCCTCGCGGAGGTCCGATCCGCGGTCCTTGCCGCTCACCGACGAGGGGACGGTGAGGTCGATCAGGTCGTCCTGGATCTGGAACGCTATCCCCGTGGTGAGGCCGAACTGGTAGAGGGCATCGGCCTGGACCGGCTTTGCACCCGCAAGGATGGCCCCGATGGATGCGGAGGCCGCGTAGAGTGACCCTGTCTTCTTCCTCACCATCTCCAGGTAATCCACCTCGGAGACCTCGGACCGGTCCTCGAAGGACATGTCCAGGTGCTGGCCATTGCAGATCTCGGCGCAGGTCCGGGCGAGGAGTGAGACCGCCCTGACCCGGGCGTTATCGGTCGCCGGTGCCCGGCAGAGGAACTCGAAGGCCTGGGCATAGAGGACGTCGCCTGCGAGGATGGCCGTCGGCTCGTCCCAGAGGGTGTGGACCGTGGGGACCCCCCTCCGCTCCGCGTCCTGGTCCATGATATCGTCGTGGATGAGGGTGAAGGAATGGATGAGCTCGACGGCGAGGGCGGCGGGCATGAGCTCGAAGGCCGCCCCCTTCTTCACGGTATCGGCGGCGAGGAAGAGCATCGCGGGCCGGAGCCGCTTCCCGCCCGCCGTGAGGAGGTGCGCGGAGGCCTTCGCGAGCTCGCCATAGGGGGTTCCGAAGTAGCGGTGGATCGCGAGGTCCACGTCACCTGCCACGTCTGCAAGGTACTCGGAGAGTTCCATCGCTCCCACCCTATCGTGTGAGGATCATCCTCTGGCCGTTCCGGAGGACGTGGAGGTCCTTCTGGAAGGTGTAGCCGCACTCCTCTGCAAACTCGACGTAGGCACCGGTCTGTTCGATCCCGCCGTGCGACGGGATGATATGCTGGGGATCCAGGAGCTGGACGAGCTCGTAGTGGTCCTCCCGGTAGGCATGGCCCGAGACGTGGAGGTCGTCGAAGATCCGTGCACCACGCATCTTCAGCCGCGTCTCGACCATGTACCGCTGGCCGTAGTTCATGGGGTTCGGGATGACCTTCGCCGAGAAGAGGACCTTGTCGCCCTTGTCGATCTTATAGGGGGTATCGTCGAGAGCGATCCGGGTGAGGATGGAGCCCGGCTCCCCCTGGTGGCCGGTGACGATGGGCACGAACTTCTCCTTGCCCATCTTCATCATCCGGCGCATCGTCCGCTCGACGGTCCGCCGGTTCCCGAACATGGAGAGGGTCTGGGGGAAGGCGACGAGCTTCATCTGCTCTGCGGTGGAGCTGTACCGTTCCATGGACCTGCCGAGGAGGACGGGTTTCCGCCCTATCTCGTGGGCGCACTCGGCGATGGTCTTCACCCTCGCGATATGGGAGGAGAAGGTGGAGACGATGATCGCGTTCTTGTCGTCCTCATAGCTCGTCATCGTGTCCCGCACCAGGTCCCGGGCCACCCGCTCGCTCGGCGTCCTCCCACTCAGGTGGACGTTCGTGGACTCGGCGAAGAGGGCGAGGACCCCCTCCTTCCCGATCTGCCTGAGCCGGCCGAAGTCCGGGGGTTCGCCGATGATGGGCGTCCGGTCCAGCTTGTAGTCGTTCGAGTACACGATCGCTCCCTGGGGGGTGTGGAGCACGGGCATCACCGTCTCGATGATGGAGTGCTGCATCCGGATGAACTCCAGGGTCAGCGTGGGCGATATGGTGTACTTCTGCCCTGCCCGGAGGACGAAGAGCTTGTTATTCACCCCGAACTTCTGTTCACCGGCGATCTGCTGCCGGATCAGCTCGATGGTGTAGGACGTGCCTATGATCGGCGCATTGTACCGGTGGGCGAGCTTCGTTATCGCGCCGATATGGTCCAGGTGCCCGTGGCTGCAGACGATGGCCCGCACCGTCCCTTCCACGGTATTCATCAGTGTGTCGTCCGGGATGGCCTTCATCTGGATGAGATCCAGCGAATGCATGTTCTCGATCTCGGCATCCTCGTGGATCATCACCTGGTCGAGGCGAAGCCCCATGTCGAATACCACGATCTCCTTTCCGCAGCGGACGGCGGTCATGTTCCGGCCGACCTCGTCGTAGCCGCCCACCGCTATAACTTCAATCTCCATATGGTTTCTCCTGTGTCTTCTTGGTCATCTGCCGGGTCGTCCCGGTGATGAATGTACGAACGTTTCTCATTGTCTTCACGGTCCTGGCACCCGAGAGGAACATGGCGACCGCCAGCTCCTTCGTGAACCCTTCTATGACGCCTGATACTGCCTCTTCGGACGCAATCGCCGGGGCAAGGAGCGGGAGCGCCATCCCGCAGAGGTCTGCCCCCAGTGCAAGGGCCTTTGCCATGTCGAGGCCGCTCCTGACGCCCCCTGTGGCGATGACCGGCCCTGTCCCCGCCACCTCCCTCAGGCTCACCACGGTGGGGATGCCCCAGTCCGCGAACCGGCTCCCCATCCGGGCCTGCGGGCTCTCGGGCGAGCGGATGCACTCGACCCGCGCCCAGGAGGTCCCGCCGAGTCCTCCGATATCGATGGCCGATACGCCCGCGGCCCAGAGGAGCCCCGCCATCTCCCGGGAGATCCCGGCGCCCGTCTCCTTCACGATGACCGGGACCGGGAAGTTCCTGCAGAGGGTGCGGAGTGCGTCCAGGCACCCACGGGCGTCGTGGTCGCCCTCGGGCATGAGCGCCTCCTGGAGGAAGTTCGCGTGGATGCAGATCGCCTGGGCGTCGATCATCTCCACCGCCCGCTCGGCCCACTCGACCCCATGGTCCCTGAGCTGCACCACCCCGAGGTTCGCGCAGATGAAGGCACGGGGCGCCGCCTCCCGTACGACGGTGAAGGTGTCCTCGAGGTCCGGGTCCTCGAGGGCGGCCCGCTGGGACCCGACCCCCATCCCGATCCCGTGCTTCTCGGCGGCTGCCGCAAGGTTCCGGTTGATGGGAAGTGCGTCGCGGTGGCCACCGGTCATCGCCGCGATGAAGAGCGGCGAGGCGAACCGGTGGTTCAGGAACCTGACCTCTGTGTCAATCTCGCCGAGGGAGCACTCGGGGAACGCGGCATGGACGAGCCGGACATCGGAGAACCCCGAGAAGCCTGCCTCCACCTGCTTCTCCACGCAGATCTTCAGGTGGTCCTGCTTCCGTGTCGATGTGATGATCTCTTCTGGCACCTTACATCCCTCCTTCCACCGTGGTTCCCCCGTGGGGGCGGCCGTCCAGGAAGTCCCCGATCCGCGAAGCATGGAAGATGGAGGAGCCGATCCCCGCATCCGCGAGGGCCAGGAGCTCCTCGAACTTCCCCTCCATCCCGCCGGTCACGTCGGTGTTCCGGGAACCTCCCGCGAGCCCCTTCCCTTCGCCGCGCCGGATCCTCCCAACCACGGCGCCGTCCCCGCCGAGCACTCCCGGGACGTCGGTGGCGAGCCCGACCCTGTCGGGGGAGAGGGCCCGGGCGAGGCTCGAGACGAGCTGGTCGCCCGACACGATCGAGGCCCCCGGACGGTGTCCATCACGACGTCGCCATGGAGCACGGGGGTCAGGCCCAGGGAGAGCATGAGGCCGACCGGCCGCCAGTCCGGGTGCTGGAGCCTCCCCGCGGCCGCCACGCAGTGGCCGAGGGGATGGATACCCGACGGCCTCCCTGCCGGCCCGCCGGAGTGCATCGACGACGGTCCTGTTCAGGTCCGCGACGGCATGGTGGGTCTCGGGGATGCCTGCGAGGTCGCCGGGCGGGACCCCCTGGTCCAGCCGGTGACGGTGCGCCTGGGGGTGGCCGCACGATCCCGCCCCGTGGACGAGGACGACCTGGACCCCGGGGCGGCGGGCGATCTCCCCGGCGCACTCGGCGATCCTGTCGTTCCGGACGGCGCAGTCGCCGGCCTTGTCGGTGACGACGCTCCCTCCCAGCTTGAGGATAACTCTAGGCATCCTTCTCCTTCCTTGCCCCTTCTGTATCGAGGGTGGTCATGATGGCCTGGGCATCGCACGACCTGATGGCCCCGGCGACGCTCCCCTTCGCCCGCGACGGGGCGAGGGCGATCATGCACCCGCCCCCGCCGGCACCCGTGATCTTCGCCCCGAACGCCCCCGCGGCCCGTGCGGCGAGCACGAGACGGGTGAGGGCAGGGTGGCCCACCCCGAGGGCGTCGAGGAGGGCGTGGTTCGTGTTCATGAGCATCCCGAGGACCCTCGGGTCATGGAGCTGGAGGAGGGCCTCCTGGGTGACGGCCCCGATCGAGTCGAGGATGGGGTTCACGATGCCCGGGTGGCGTTCCCGCTCCCGGCCCACCTTCTCGACCATCTGGGAGGTGTTGTGGGAGACCCTGCTGTTCCCCACCACGAGGGGGAGGTTCATGGGGGGGAGCCTCTTCTTCTCGGTGCCCCGGATGAGGACGACCCCCCCGAAGGAGGAGACGAAGGTGTCGGTCGCGGAGGCGCGCCCCTTCTGGACCTTCCTCTCGATCTCGTACCCCTTCTGGGCGACCTCCTCCCTGGTGAGGCCCTTCCCGAACTCGTCATTGATCGCGGCGAGGGTGGCGACGGTCACCGCCGCCGAGGAGCCGAGGCCGCTCGACGAGGGGAGCTGGGACCGGACATAGACCGTGGCCCGGACATCCATCGCCCCCAGGCACTCGTTGATGTAGGGGGACTTCACCCGGCCCGGACTCCGCTTCTTCCTCACCGTGACGGAGACGCGGTGCTGGATGGCCATGGCAAGGCCCGGCCGGCCATAGACCACCGCATGCTCCCCGAAGAGGAAGACCTTCCCGGGCGCGGACCAGGTAGCCACCCTACATCACCGCGATGGCGGCATAACCCACCACTTCCTCGAGGTCGCCCGTGACATCGCCGCTCGTCCGGTAGGTGAGGAGCTCTCCCCGTCGAGGCCCCCATCTCCCTCCCCGCGAGGCAGAGGGTCGCGATGGGGCCGTACCCGCAGGCAGAGACACCCCGTTCCCCGACCCGCCGGTAGAACTCGCCTGTGTCCAGGTCCTTCAGGGCCTCGATGGCATAGAGGTCATTGCTCCGTGCGACCCCTTCGGGGACGTAATGGGAGAAGTCGCTCGAGGCCACGATACGGATCTCCCGACCTGTCTTCTTCCGGGCCTTCCCAATCTTACCGGCGAGATCGGCTGCTGACTGGGGGCTCTGGTCACCCATCATGACCGGTGCCACCCGTGCGCGGGGGAACCGGTACCTGATGAAGGGCATCTGGACCTCGAGGGAATGCTCGCCCTGGTGCGAGAACTCGTCCACCTCGATCCCGAGCTCCTCCACGAACGCGGTGTCCACGTCTACGATCCCCACGGGGGTCTCCCAGGGGATGGCCGAGGCGCAGGTCAGGTAGCCCCGGTGGCTCGGGCCGACGACCACGAATGTCCCCGAGAACTCCGGATCCATGGTGGAGAACGCCTCCCCGGCGACCGCTCCCGAGTAGGGGTACCCTGCATGGGGCGAGACGATCCCCTTACCCCCTTGAGAGCCGGGCGGGCGTTCAGGTATCCTGCGACGAGCTGCTCCAGGTGGTGCGGGTCCCGTGGGTAGAACATGCCTGCGACGCTGCAGGTGCGGACCTTCATCCCTGTCACCTTCCCGGGGAAGGGTTAAATCTCTGTCTCAAAGTCCTCGAGGGTGAGGTTCGTCGCCACGCCCCTGAGGCGGAGCATCTCCTTTGTCAGGAGATAGTAGATCAGGGAGAGGGCCTTCCTCCCCTTGTTGTTCGTGGGGATGACGAGGTCGATGTAGCCCGTCATGTTGTTCGTGTCGCAGAGGGCGACGACGGGGATCCCCGACTGGACCGCCTCGGTAACGACCTGTGCGTCGCCGATGGGGTCGGTCACCATGACCACGTCAGGCTCCAGGTACCCCGGGATGACCTGGTTCGTGAGCATGCCCGGGATGAACCTGCCGGTCACGGACATGGCCCCGATGGACTCGGCGAAGCGCTTTGCCGGGTACTGGCCGTACTGCCGGGAGGTGACGATCAGCACCTTCGGCGGGTCGAACTGGGCCAGGAACTTGGCCGCGGTCTTGATCCTCTCGTCGGTCGCCCGGATGTCCAGGATGTAGAGCCCGTCCCCCCGGACCCGGTAGATGTACCGCTTCATGTCCTTGGACTTCTGCTGGGTCCCGATATGGACGCCCGCGGCGAGGTACTCCTCGACGGGTGCCAGGGGCTCTTTTAATTCTATCTCCATCTCGTTCGCATTCGTCATAGTATCTCCTCGATCCGTATCAGTTCGTTCAGTTTCGCGGTCCTCTCGCCCCCGACCACGCCGCACTTCAGGAAGATGCACCCGAACGCGGTGGCGAGGTGGGCGATGGTATCGTCGGTGGTCTCGCCGCTCCGGTGGCTCATGACCGTCTCCATGCCATGCCGGTGGGCGAGCTTGACCGCCTCGAAGGTCTCGGTGAGCGTCCCGACCTGGTTGGGCTTGATGAGGACGCAGTCCGCCGACCCCGTCTCGATCCCGGTCAGGATCCGCTCCGTGGACGTGACGAAGAGGTCGTCGCCGCAGACGAGGCAGCGGTCGTTCACCTGCCGGGTCAGCTCGGCGAAGCCCGCGAAGTCGTCCTCGTGGAGCGGGTCCTCGACATAGACGAGGCTGTAGGCGTCGATGAGCTCGGCCATGTAGGCGATCTGCTCCTCGGTGGTCCTCTCGGCCTCGCGGTACCGGTACTTCCCGTCGGTGAAGAGCTGGCTCGCCGCGACATCGATCCCCATGTTGATGGAGATCTTCAGGTCGTCGGAGACCAGGTCCACCGCCTCGCGGACCACGTCGAACGCGGCCCGGTCATCGATTCTGGGGTGCCCAGGCACCCTCGTCGCCCTTCCCGCAGGTGACCCCCCTCGCGGTCAGGTTCTCCTTCACCCGCCGGTGGACGGCCGCGTTCGCGAAGACCGCCTCGCCCGCGTCGGCCGCGCCGGTCGGGACGACGAGGAACTCCTGGATCTCGGTCGCGCCCGGGGCATGCGCCCCGCCCCCGATGACATTCCCCAGCGGGAGCGGGGTCCCGGTCACGAAGATCCCGCCCAGGTACCGGAAGAGGTCGAGCCCCATCGCCGAGGCCGCCGCCTTCGCGTTCGCGAGGGAGAGGGAGACCGCGACATTCGCCCCGATGGACGAGAAGTCCGGTGTCCCGTCCATCTCCCGCAGCAGCTCGTCAAAGCCGATCTGGTCGGCCGCGTCTTCGCCGGTGAGGGCGGGGATGAGCCTTGTCGCCGCATCCTCCACCGCCTCCCGGGCCGGCCTCGTCTTCGCCTCGTAGGCGCCTGTCGAGGCCCCGCTCGGGGCCGCCGCCCGGCCGAAGCCGTTCTCGGTCCAGACCTCGGCCTCCACCGTGGGGTTCCCCCGTGAGTCCAGGATGGTCCTCATCCTGATCAGCTCGATGGCGGTCATCGGTCAGATTCCTACCTTGCGCTTCACGGTGATCGGAATCACCTCGGAGGCGAACTCCTCCAGCGCGATCTCGAGGGGATCGATCCGCTCGCTCTTCACGAGTACCGGTGCCCCCATCGAGATCTGGAGCGCCCGCGCCCCGATGATCCTCGCTCGTTCATACCTTGTATAGATCTCCATCATCCCTCCCCTTCGCTCGAAGATTACACTGGATGGGGTCGCTGAGATTTGAACTCAGGTCACGGCATCCCGAACGCCGCAGGATGGCCAGGCTACCCCACGACCCCTCACTGGTACGGATTGAGATCGTCGATGATCTCCTTGTGGGAGAGGATCATCCTTCTGCAGCAGTAGCGCTCGACACCGAGCTCGGTGAGGACCTTTGCAGGGTCCTCGCCGGCATCCCGCCGCCTCTTGAACTCCTCCCAGACCGTGGATATCACCTTTCCACAGGTAAAACATCGCACGGGAATCATGCCGATCGGCCTCTCATTAGTTCTTTGCCCCCTATCGATAAGACTTTTGGAACTTCTTCCTTGCCCCGCGGCCGTGCGGTTTCTTGCTCTCCTTCTGCCGCGAGTCGTTCACAAGGAGCGTCCGGTCGTACCCGAGGTAGAGATCCTTGACCTTCGGGTCATTGTGCCAGAGGAGGATCCCCCGGGCGAGGGCCGTCCGTACCGCCTCGGCCTGGCCCGTGACCCCTCCCCCGTTCACCTCGATGGTCGCATCGACGCCCTCCATCGCCTTCGGGAGGAGGGTGAGGGGCTCGGAGATCTTCATCCGGGCCAGCTCGGTCCCGTAGATCTCAAGGGGGATCGAGTTGATCCGGATCCTCCCCTTCCCCGCCTTGAAGGTGGCCCTCGCCACCGCGGTCTTTCTCTTGCCGCTCGTGTTGATGATCTTTACCACTGCGTTCACCTCTCGAAGGATGACCCGAGGAACTTCGAGACCGCCCCGAGGGTCACGTACTGGGGGTTGGAGAGTCGCTTCATCGAGGCCGCCTCGATGGTCTCCATCTCTTTTCCCACGAATCCTTTCGGGATCCCGACGTACACTTTCACCCGCGCCAGGGCATCGTGCCCCCGTTCCCGCCGGTAGGGGACCATCCCCCGGATGGTCCGCTTCACGATATGGTCCGGGCGCCTGGGGAAGAACGGCCCCCAGCCCCGTGAGCCGCGTTCCCGCTTGTGCCGGTAGTTCTGTAAGACCCGGGCCCGCGTCCCCGAGATGATGGCCTTCTCTGCGTTCACGACCGCGATCTCCTCGCCCGCGAGGAGGCGGGTCGCGAGGATGGACGCCATCCTCCCGAGGATCATCCCGTCTGCGTTGATGATGGTTACCATGGCACTCACCTGAGGATCCTCACGCCGTTCCCCTTGGGGTTCTTCTTCAGGAGCTCCTCGATGGTGAGGCAGGTCCCCTTGGCCTTCTCGATCTTCTCGGACGCCGACGAAGAGAAGTTGAGGGCCGCGACGACCACGGGCTCGGTGAGGGCACCCGTCCCGAGGACCTTCCCCGGGACGATGAACGTCTCACCGCCGCTCGCGTAACGGCTGATCTTGCTGATGTTCACCTCGGCGTAATTCCTGCTCGGGGCCTCCAGCCGGTCGGCGATGTCGCGCCAGATGCCCACCTCGTTCTTCCTCGAGGTCTCCTTCAGGCGCGTGATGAGGGTGAGGAGGCGCGGGTTGGTCTTCCCGATCTGTTTTGTCATGGTGTCTCCCTCCCGGAGACGTCGGAGAGGATGGTCTCCAGGTCGGCTGCTTTCTTCCTGATGTTCTGGACGGCGGTCGAGAGGATCGTGATCACGGGGAGGGCCCCGTCCCCCTCGACGGTGAAGATGAACCTCGCCGGGTCGGTGTTCACCCGGATGGAGGACTCCGCCCCGATAGACGCCGAGAGGCATGCCCGCTCGCAGAGCTTGCAGAGGGAGCAGTCCTCGAGTTTGCCCTCCACGACCTTTGCCTTCCCGTCCTCTGCGGCGAGGACCCCGCGCGGGCAGTCGTCCACGCACATCCCGCAGCCGTCACACTGCTCGTCGATGACGATGACCGGGTAGTTCTTGTACCCGCAGGCAGTGGTCGCCTGCCACTTGGCATGGTCCTTTCCCGTGGAGAGGTGCGCCTTCGCCTCGACGACCACCTTCTGGTCCTCGGTCAGTTTCACGATGGGGATGTTCTCATGGACCGGCGCAGAGGTCGAGTCCTGGGGGATGAGGTCGTTCGAGTAGACCGTGCGCGGCCCCTCCACCGAGAGGGTGTAGGTTGCCGTGCAGGTCGGGCACCCGGCCCCTTCACAGGAGCACTGGTCCTTCGGGACATGGGTGGAGAGATTGGTCCGGAGCGGGATGAGCCCCAGCCGGTGGACGAGCATCTCGTCGAAGAGGACGCTCGTGTTGTCATAGATCCTGACGTCCTCGATGGCGAGGGTCGGGACACCGGATATCATCTCCCTTCTTATGCTGTTTGCAAACGCAGGCCAGGAGCCGGCGATGGTGAACCGGGCCAGGTTGTCCGTGACCCTGCCGAAGCTGATCTCCATCAGACTCTCCTTCCCCGCCGGCCGCCCTTCGGCCGGCGAGCTGTCATGGGGCACGGGGGTGACATCCTCGATCCTTCCGATCCTCATCCCCGCACGGGCAAGCGCCCGGATGGCAGCCTGGGCGCCCGGCCCGGGGCTCCGCTGCTTCCCTCTCCCGGGGGCGCGGACCTTCACATGGACCCCGACGATCCCCTTCTCCATCGCGGCTACCGCGACGTTCCCAGCCATCTGCATGGCCGCGTAGGGCGAGGACTCGTTCCGGTCCTGCTTCACGACCATCCCGCCGCTTGACTTGGTCACCGTCTCGGCGCCGGTCAGGTCGGTGATGGTGATGATCGTGTTGTTGAAGGACGCAAAGATATGGGCGATCCCCCACTTCTCCTTCTCTCCTGCCATGGTTACCGACCTACCTTGCTGATACGGGCCCGCTCAGGGTGGACCTCGTTTGCTATGGGCGAGTGGACCGCATAGCTGACCTGGCTCTCCTCGTTCCGGTTCACATGGTAACCGGGGATGGTGACCTTCCTCGTCCCGATCATGATATGTCCGTGGGTGATGAACTGCCGGGCCTGCTTCGGGGAACGGGCGAGCCCCTTCCGGTAGACGATGGTCTGGAGGCGCCGCTCCAGCTGCTGCTCCACCTTGAGGGTGAGGACGCTCTCGATATTGGCGTCTGCCCCGAGGAACCCCATCCGCTCCAGGTGCTCGAGCATCTGCCTCTTCTTGGTCTCGACGGCCTTCGGGTCGACCCCTGCCGAGGTCATGGCCGTGATGTCCCGTGCGGCGCGGCGGAACCGGCGGAGGACCATCTGTGCCTTCCAGATCTCCCGCTTGTTCCGGAGGCCGAAGTTGATGAGGAGCCGGACCTCGTCGGCCTGGCGCCCCTTCTCGAACTTGCGGGTCGGTTTCTCGTACTGCTTATGGTTCTTTCCCGGGTATCCCATGCTTCACCCCTCACTCCTTCTTCCGTCTCACGCCGACGGTTGTTCCGGTCCTGCCCGTGGACTTGGTCCGCTGGCCCCGGACCTTCTGGCCGGTCTCGTGCCGGATGCCCCGGTAGCACCGGATCTTCCGCATCCGGTTCACGTCATCCTCCTTCCCGATGAGGTACATCGGTGGAGAGGAGATGCTTTCCCTCGCCGGTATAGGGGTCGGCGGGCCGGTTGAGCATCCACCTCGGGACCTGGGGCCCATAGTTGTCGACGACCTCGCGGAGCCGGTCCACGCCTGCATCATCGAGCTTCCCCATGATGGCCAGGGGGTTCACCTTCGCGATCTTCGCGATGGCCCGCGAGGTGATCCTCCCGATCCCCGGGATCTTGGTAAGGGCTATCTGGACCGAACGGGTCCCGTCGAGATCCGTGTTCCTGACCCGGACGAAGTACTTGATGTCCTTGTCCACAGCCTTCTCGGGGGCCCGCTCCTTCCCCTTCTCAGCTCCCTTGTCCGTGCCCTTCTCCGGAGATTTCCCTTTCGCCTTCTCCGGAGCCATTTCCTTTGCCTTTTCCTGGTCTGCCATCCCATCGCCCCTAAGGAGATCCCGCAAGCGCTGAGGGAGGGATTTGAACCCTCGAGTCCCAGAGGGACACAGGTTTAGCAAACCTGCGCCATACCTGGCTTGGCTACCTCAACAGAGAATCTCGCATCTTTCGATACTCGCGATGCAAAACCTTGCACCGCTCCACGAACGGCGTATGTAATTGGCGACGTGTTCTCATAAGGGTTGTGGTGAAGGAGGGTTCATCAGAACCCGACTTTGAGCGACGCAGTCGTGAGTGAGGGAGGTTTCGAGCGGTGAAACCGCGAGAAACCGACCTGGAGCAACCCGCCGTCAGGCGGGGTGCGACCTGGGAGGTTTCGTCAGAACCCGACCACTTACCCTCTTCCCCGCCCGCTCTCTCGCCCCGTGCGACGAGTGCCGAGGCGACGAGGGGAGGGCGATGGTACTGGGAGACCCTCCTCTCTCATCACAAAGGTTTTGGAGGCCAAAACGGGAGATGGGGTGGGGATCACCCCCCTTCTCACTCGATCCAGGGAGGAATCTCTGGTATCAGGCCTTCTTCATCATGCCGAGAGGCGCCACGACCTTTCCGTACGCCTCGTTGAGCACCTGGGCGAGGCCCGAGTATACCGCCGAGAAGCCGCTCAGGATCCCGACATATCCGGCAACTATCGTGATCGTCCCGTTCGCGGTGGCATCACCGGCAGCGAGGAGGAAGAAGAGCAGGGCGAGCGTGCCGAAGACGACCTGCATCGCGCGGGAGTGGTTCAGGGTGCCGATGAACATCACGGCGGTGAAGAGGCCCCACATGAAGAGGTACGCTGCCATCGCACCACCGGTCGAGGCATCGGCGAGCCCCATCTTCGGGAGGATGAGGAGGGCGACCAGGGAGAGCCAGAAGAGCCCGTACGAGACGAATGCCGTGGTCCCGAAGGTATTCCCCTTCTTCCATTCCATCAGGCCGGCGATGATCTGGGCGAGGCCGCCGTAGAAGATGCCCATGGCAAGGATCATCGAGCCCAGGGCGAAGAACCCCGCATTATGGAGGTTCAGGAGAACCGTGGTTACCCCGAACCCGAGCAGGCCCAGGGGGGCGGGGTTCGCGGTCAGGTCGAAGTTCTTTACCTCAAGTTTCTTGCTGGTTCCTGTTTCCATCATCCACAACTCCGTAAGTTGATCGGATTTCTGCGATAGGGCCTGGAGGTCACAACCGTTTCGGGGAGGACATATCTCCGGGTTTCAGAGATTTTACATTATTAATCATTTGAATTCCGGATAAGAAGGTTGCGATTTGATCCTGCCCTCGGTGAGAAGATCAGATCCTGCTAGAGGGAGGACGAGCAATATCAGGGAAAAAAAGGGAATGGGGTTCTTAACCCTAGAGCGCCCTTACGAGCGACTCCAGAGTGAGCAGGCCGGCGAGCTGGCCCGACTCGGTGATGGGGAGGGCCGAGATGCCTTTCCCGAGCATCAGGTCGACGGCATCGGGCACCCTCGCCGTTTTCTCGGCCGCAATCACGGGGGCGGACATGATATCGGACACGATAAGGTTCCTGATCCGGGCGTCCTGGTGCTTCGTCTCCACCATCTCCCTGAAGCTGCGGAGAGAGGTGGCGACGTCCGTCTCGGTGACGATCCCCACGATGGACCCGTTCGCCGTGACGACGAACCGGGTGATGCTGTCGTCGAGCATCCTTCTCCTCAGGTGGACGACCCGCTCGTCCGCCTGGATGGTGTAGGCCTTCTCGAGCATCCTCTCGATGGGCAGCTCCGGTTTCATCACCTTCAGGATGTCCGCATAGCCGACCTGGCCGATGAGATGGTGGTCGGCGTCGAGCACCACGACGACCTTGGAGGCCTGGAGGAGGGGCACCAGGATCTCGACCGACTGGTCCGGGTACGCGCTCGTGAAGTCGTCCTTCACATGGGTCGCGACATGGATCTTGGTCGGCGAGATCTGGGCGTTCTTCTTGGCCCCCATGATCTCGGCGATGGACCGCCTCGAGATGGTCCCGATGACCTCGCTGTTGTTCGTGACGATGAGGGGGTCCACCCGACCGGCGAGCATCTTCTCGAGGGCCTCGGTGATGAATGCAGACTTCGCGATCGATGCCGGCCTCGCCATCACGTCCTTCACGCTGGTCTTCCTGATCATTTCGCCACCTCCCTGATGATATCGTCCCTGTTCACGATTCCTGCGAGGTTCGTCCCGTCCACCACGACCACGGAGTTGATCCCGTTCTCCCGCATCAGGGCGACCGCGTCTTTCACAGGGTCCTCCTTCCCGATGGTGATCACCGGCCGGGTCATGATGTCCTCGGCGACCGCGTGGACCTCCATCACGTACCTGAACCGTTTCCTCCCGCCCGACTCCCCCTTCCGCAGCATCTTCACGTCCTTCTCCGGAAGGCCCGTGCTGGAGTCGGTGGAATATTTGAAGAACGCGAGGTTGCTCTCGGTGATGATCCCTGCAAGCGTGGCGTCGGTGTTCACCACGACGAGGGGATCATGCCGCTCGCTCATGAGGTTGATCACATGGTCGAGCGAGTGGTACCTGTCCACGGTGACGGCTTCGGTCATGATCCCCGCGACCTTCAGGGTGAGGCCGTTCACCGAGGCCGAGCGGAGGAGATCGGTCTTCGTGACCATGCCGACGAGCTTCTTCCCGTCGATGACAGGGAGGCCCGAGAATTCCCGGGCCACCATGAGGGCCGCGATGTCCCGGACGCTCGTCCCCGGGGTGACCGAGACGGGGTCAGGGACCATGAGGCACATGGACCGGGATCCTGTCGATCGGGCGCCGCCTCCAGATGGGGTCCGACTGCCTGAGCCGGTAGGCGAGGTCCTTCTTCGTGATGATGCCCACGAGCCGGTCCCCGTCGAGGACGGGCAGGCGCGAGATCTTGTGGGCGAGCATGAGGTGGCGGGCATGGGCGACGTTCTCCTGGGGCCCCACCACGAAGACCGGCGATGACATGATGTCAGATGCGATCATGCCTCTCTCCTCGCAAAGGCCTTCACGAGGTCGAACTCGGTGACGAGCCCGACGAGCTTCGCGTCCTCGATGACCGGGAGCGCCCCGACGTTCCGGGCGAGCATCTCCCGGGCCGCCTCATTGATATTCTTCTTCGGGTCGATGGTGTGGAGGTTCCCTGAGACGAGGGTGCGGACGGGGAGTGCCATCACCTCGGCCACGTTTCCCGTGACCATGCGCTGGAAGACCTGGCCGGTGCCCAGGTACTTCATGATATCGGTGGCCGTGATGATCCCGTAGAGGACATCGTCCTTCACGACCGGGAGTCTCCTGAAGTGCTGGGTGATCATTTCTTTTGTCGCCTCGCCGATGGGGGTCTCGGGCCCCGTCACCTTGAGGGAAGTGGACATGATCTCCTCGACGAGACCCTGGCTCCTCTCTGACGAGAGCACCTTCATCACGTCGCGCTCGGTGACGATCCCGACGAGGACATCCCCGCTGTCCACGATGGGAAGGCCGCCCATCTTCTTCCCGACGATGAGCGCCGCGGCATCGGCGATCTTCGCGTCGTTCCCGATGGTGAGGACCTTCTCGGTCATGATCGCGCGGACGCTCTCGTTGATCGCGGCGAGGAGGTTCCCCGCATGCTTCTTGCTGACGAGGTTGAACTTGTTCCCGCCGCCCATCATGTCGATGATGTCCCCTGCGGTCACTATTCCCCGCAGACGGCCGGTGCCGGCGTCTGTGACGGGGAGCCGCCTGAAGCCGCACTCGGTCATCTTCTCGATGGCGCCGATGATGGTCATCGTGGGGGGTACCGAGACAACCTCGGTGCTCGCGATGGCCATGATCTCCCCTTCGCGGACGGCTTTCCTGGACTCGAAGTTGACCGGCCCCCGGTCGGAGTTGCCGGGAAGCCTCAGCTGCCGATCACCCTGTCTTTCATTGATCCTATTGTTCCGGTTCATGGTTTCAACCTCTTGTGTGGTCACTGCTTAAAAACAAGACCCTTCAGCACATCGTGCCGGTCGATGATCCCTGCTATCTTTCCGCCCTCGACGACGGGCATCCTGCTGACGTCGTGCCTGACGAGGAGGTTCGCGGCTTCAGCCGTCGGTGTATCCGGGGAGACCGTGATGACCTCCTTCGTCATCACCGACTCCACCTCCACGCCGGCCTGGCTGTCGAGGGCCTTTCGTACCCTCCCCGCCGCGAGGAGGTCGTGGCGGGAGACGATCCCCACGAGCTGCTTCTTCGAGAGGACGGGGAACGCGGTGAACCCGCTCTCCATGATGAGGGTGTAGACCTTCTGGATGGGTTCGTGGGCCATGGCGGTCACCACGTTCCGGCTCATCCAGTCCCCGACCGACCCCCGGAGCTCGTGCCGGGTGATGAGGATGGGGAATATCTCGGAGAGGAGGACCGCCCCGAGGACGGTGCGCTGACCGTTGACGACCGCCGCACTGTCGGTCCCGGCGTCCCGGATGACGACCGCCGCCTTCTCCAGCGTGTCGGTGGGTGAGACGCTGACCGCGTCCTTGAGGAACCCCTCGACCGTGATGTTGGACCTCGTGTCGGTGATCCGGAGGGCATCGGTGATGTCGACGTAGCCCGCGAGATGCTTCTTCTCGTCCTGCACATAGACCTCGCGGAAGACGTCGTCGCGGAGGATCTGGCGTGCCTTCGTGATATGGTCGGTGAGGGAGAGGACCGTGACCTTCACCATGACGTTCTCGGCGGTCTTCATACGAGGAGGTCCTCCGTCCTGCAGGCCGGGCAGAGCATCAGGGTATCGCTCCGGCGGAGTTCGTCGGACATGGTACCGCACCGGTCGCAGACCCCCATCTCGAGGACCTCCTCCCGGTTCACGTCGATGAGTTCCGCGAGGATCTCCTCCATCGCGCTCGCCACGGAGAGGATATCCCGGACCGTGACGATCCCCACGACCTTCTGCCCCTCGACAATCGGGAGCCTGCGGACCTTGTGCTTCACCATCATCTTCGCCGCGTCCCCGGCCGACTTCCCCGAGCTGATGGTGATGAGCGGGGAGGACATGGCATCCTTGACGAAGACGTCAGAGGGCTTCCTGTCCTTCGCCACTACCTTGCAGTTGATATCCTCCTCGGTGATGATCCCGATGGGGAAGTTGTTCTCGAGGACGATGCAGCTCCCCACCTTGTCCCGGCACATGGCAAGGGACGCATCTGCCACCGATGCATCTGAGTCGATGGTGGTGGGGGGGTATCGCATCACCTCTCGGAGGGGGACGCGAGTCTCGAACTGGATGGTCTGCCTTTTCTGGGACATACGGATACCCTGTAAGACTGGATGATAGGTTCGCTATGGTATCGATTTCACTCTTACTAGGTGAAAGAGGTATAAAACGATTCTTCTCACCGTGCGAAAACCGGGGCGTTCCGGGGCCGCCGGGGGAAAAAGGGGAGGGAGCGCACGGAGGATTATATATGCCGGAAAGGAGAAATTTAGCATTAAGAATCCCCATCAGGGGAGAATCAGGGGGAATGGAATGAGTATCTTTGTCAGAACCAGGAAGAAGTTCTCGCATTTTCTCAAGATCTTCTTCAAGAAGCGGAGGGCGAGGATCGGGATCTACGGCCCGCCCAATGCAGGGAAGACCACCCTCGCAAACCGGATCGTGAGGGACTGGACCGGGGATGCCATGGGCACGGTCTCCGAGATCCCCCACGAGACCCGGCGGGCGCTCAGGAAGGAGAACATCACCATCACGGGGGTGAACGGTGACTCGGTGGACATCGATATCGTCGATACCCCCGGCGTGACGACGAAGATAGACTACCGGGAGTTCATGAACTTCGGCCTCTCCAAGGAAGAGGCGGTGACGAGGGCCCGGGAAGCGACCGAGGGCGTCGCCGAGGCGATGCACTGGCTCCGCGAGGATATCGACGGGGTCATCTACATGCTCGACGCGACCCTCGACCCCTTCATGCAGGTGAACATCATGATGGTCGGGATCATCGAGTCGAGGAAGCTTCCCGTCATCATCGTCGCGAACAAGATCGACCTCCCCGAGGCGGCCCCGAACCGGATCAGGAGTGCCTTCCCCCAGCACCCGGTGGTCCCCATCTCGAGCCTGGACGGGTCGAATGTCGAACAGCTCTACGAGATCATGACCGAGAAGTTCGGGTGAGGGACATGGTACAGGGAATTCAGATAGACCTCATCTCGGAGGAGCGGCTCCTCCGGCTCACCCCCATGGAGAAGATCCGGCTCATCCTCGACGATGTGAAGAAGGGGAACATCGTGGTCCTCGAGAAGGGGCTCCCGCCCGAGGAGGCCTCGAAGCTCATCGAGGTGACGATGATGGAGATCATGCCCGACGGGTTCACCGGTATCGAGATGGAGACCTACCCGGCGAAGGAAGGGGCAGAGGGGATCTCCGGCATCATCTCCCGGATGGTCGGGAAGCGCCCCGAGTCCCGGCTCACGGTCATCGGGCCGGCGAACCAGCTCAGGATGATCAAGAAGGAGAAGGACCTCATCTCCGCCTGGGTCTCCTCCCGGTAAGGCCGATGCCCCACAAGTGCACGAAGTGCGGGAGGGAGTTTAAAGACGGGTCCACCGAGATCCTGAAGGGCTGCCCGAGCTGCGGCAGCAAGAAGTTCCTCTACATCCGGGAGGAGCACCGGCACCGCGACGTGCTCGAGGAGAAGTCCATCACCGAGATCGCGAAGGAGACGAAGGAAGAGGTCCTCGAGGTCGTGAGTGATTCGTCAAGATCGGGTGACACCCGGGGAAAGATCGAGTCCATCCGCATCCTCTCGCCCGGGAGCTACGAGCTGAACCTGAAGAAGCTCGCCGAGAGCAACGACATGGTGGTCGGCCTCGGGAAGGATGCCAGGTACATGCTGGATATCTCCTCGATGGGGAAGCAGGAGGAGAAGAAGGGAGAGAAGGGAAAGAAAGAGAAAGGGAAGGGGAAGAAGAAGGGATAACCCGTCCCGTCATAATTTTTCCATCTCTCCTGTTTTCAGACCATCTCTCATCCCTCTTCCGGAGAGTCGTCCGCCTAGTTCATGGTGGTCGGCTTCTGTTCCACGCTGACGGAAAGGAGAAAACCCCCGACGCCGGGGCTGTTCTCGTTGTTGTACTCGGTCGTGATCCAGTCCTGCGAGCGGGCGGTCGTGGAGACTCTCACCTCGTCGATGATCCCGTCGAAATAGTTGGCATTCACCTGGCTCCCGACATAGAAGGCCCCGTCGCTGTTGTAGATGCCGGCGTTGTAGGGTTCGCTGTCTGTCTGGACCGCGTTTTTATAGATCCGTGAGAAGGCGCCATCATAGTCCCCGACCACGAAGTTCCAGCTTCCGGCGGCGATCGAGTTCCCGCCGGGCTGGGCATCGGTCGGGTCTGCCCCGCAGGACCCGGTAGCCACGAAGGCCTCACGCACAAAACCTGCGGCGATGTTGTTCAGGCGGAGGAAGTACGGGGGGTCGCCCGAACCGCAGCTCCCCCTCGCCTTGTCGACGATCTGGTAGGGGGCATTCGCGGTCTCGTCGACCTTCGCCCAGGCCTCGAGGGTGACGGGCCCGGTGACGTCGAGACCCGTCTGGGCCGCGTCGTTGATGTAGAGGTACTGCGCGCTCGCCCGGACGAAATCGGCCCCGTTCCCGATCTTGCTCGCGGCCATCGCGATGGGTCCGTTGTTCTGGGTGAGGTCATTGTGGTTGCCGGTCGAATCGAGGCGCGTCGCTCCGGTAGCATCCGCCAGGTGCCAGACCCCCGCGTAGGCGTTGGTCCAGACGTTTGCTGCGTCCTGCTGGCTGGAAGCCCCCGAGTTCGCGTAGTACAGGTAAATCACGGTATCTGCCGTGGAGGAGAGGGCCGGGATCCTCACCCAGGCCACGGTGGCGCCGGAATTCCAGGTATAGGACTCGATCTCATGGGGAGCTTGGTCATCCCCGTTGAGTCGGTGAAGAGGATGTCGTTGCCGTCGTGCCGGGCGCTGGCCGAGATATCCACGTCCGTGATGCTGATGAGGACGGGGAAGCCGGACTGGTCCGAAGGCACCTTCGTATGGTCGATGGTGATCTTCTTCCGGTGGAGCCAGTCGCCGTCGTACCAGCCGTAGGGGACCTGTACGCGGTTCTTGACGAGGTCTGCAGAGAGGAGGACTGTCCCGCCGCCCCACGAGGTGTTGAAGATCAGGACCACCCGGCTCGACATCTTCGGGAGGGTCGCGTTCATCACCCTGCCGAGGGAGAAGGTCCGGTTGGGATCCGGGAGGGACTTCGTGAAGTTCCAGGTCTCGTCCACGTTATCGACGAGGATCTTGTACTGGCCCCAGTAGAGGGGATCACCGCCTTCGTGGGAGATGTAGATGGTGTTGCTCTGGTTGGAGACGAGCCCTGAGAACGAGGGGACTTTTGTCGGCAGGGGGTTGGCATAGAGCACGACGAGGAGGATCGTCATCGCGAGCACGGCGATCGCCACGAGCACGAAAGCACCGACTACCTCTGAAACTGCCTGTTTTCTCACTAGCTGGCCTCTGAGATTCGGGCTGTACGATATTCCTGTGTACTGGTTTCTCATCAAACGAGAAAATGGTATGTCTGTCGGGTGAAGGGACCTGACAAACCCCATCAGCTCATGGAGGCCTGGGTCTGCTCAATGCTGATGGAAGAGAAGGTGCCGGGGCTGTTCTGGTTCGCGTATTCGGTCTGGATCCACTGGCCGGATCGGGCGCTCCCGGAGACACGGACCTCGTCGATGATACCATTGAAGTCATTGTCGGGCCCCCCCGGGTGCTTCCCGATGAGAGTATTGAGGGCCGCCTGGTACACGATGGCCTCCACACCGAACCCGTTGGTCCCCTTCAGAACTCCATCGATATAGATGGAATTACTGTTCGCCGCAGGGTTGGCCACGTAGGTGATGTAGTGCCATCCTGTTCCCGCGAGGGACATCCCGGAACCGGTCGGCGCCCAGAGAGAACTGTTGCGGTAGAACCCATAGGTGTGAAGGGACGAGGGGTGATCGATGCGGAAACTCACGTTGTCCCCGAGAGAGATGACCTCCCCGCCCCAGGTGTCCGGTGCGACCAGGCTCGCCCAGGCGCTGAGCGTGACGGTCGCCGGCTGGCCGAGGAGACCGGTGATGGTGATATACTGGTTACCGGTCCCGTCGAAGCTCCGCCCGTCGGCGATCTTCCCCCCGACATCGACGGTAGCCGTGTTGGCGCCGTTGTTGCCATTGGAGGTGGAATCGGTGAAGACGGTATTCAGGTGCCAGACGCCCCTGTAGTTCGCGTCCCAGACGCCCGGGGCGTTCTGCTGGCTCGCGGCGCCGGAGTTGCCGTAATACATGTACAGGGTCGTGTCACCCGCGGAGGTGACCGAGGGTACCTTCACCCAGGCGACGAGCGCCCCCGAGTTCCAGGTGTAGGCCTCTATCTCGTGCGGCAGCCTGGTCATACCGTCGGATCCGGTGAAGAGGATATCGTTCCCCGTATGAAGGGCCTTGCCCGAGATGTCGACGTCCGTGATGCTGATGAGGACGGGGAAGTCGGTCAGGGATCCCGAGACTTTTGTATGGTCGATGGTGATCTTCTTCCGGTAGAGCCAGTCCCCGGAGTACCAGCCGACCGGTGTGAAGGGTATCGTTTTCACGAGGTCTGCCGAGAGGAGGACGGTTCCGCCACCCCACGAGGTATTAAAGATCATGACCACCCGGTTCGACATCTTCGGGAGGGTGGCGTTCATCACCCTGCCGAGGGAGAAGGTCCGGTTGGGATCCGGGAGGGACTTCGTGAAGTTCCAGGTCTCGTCCACGTTATCGACGAGGATCTTGTACTGGCCCCAGTAGAGGGGATCACCGCCTTCGTGGGAGATGTAGATGGTCGTGCTCCTGTTCGAGATGAGGCCGGTGAAAGAGGGGACTTTCGTTGGCAGGGGGTTTGCATAGAGGACGAGGACGAGGACCGTCATCGCGAGCACGCCTATTGCCACGAGCACGAAGGCGCCGACCACCTCTGAGACGGCCCCATGGTTCATCCGTTCACCCTCCCTTGAAGGTTGCCATCTGGCACAACCAGTCCACGTTCTGGTTCGTTCCCGTGACTTTGTAGTAACCTTTCCTTGTTACCGTCTGGTCCCCGATAAAGTTGTTCGACAGGACACTCCTCGCTGTATAGGGCGAATCCATGGTCGCTGTTCCGGCACTCATCCCGAACCCGTAGATCAGCTCGGTCCCCTGCCCCGTGGCCTGGGTCCCGCTGTCCATGACCGTTCCTGTGCCTGTCTGGACCGATACCTGGTCGAGAGGATTGAAGGTTGCCACGCCTGAATACTCGGCCGCATACGTTATCGTGCCCCCCTGGGCGCCGGAATATGTGATCGTGATCGTGATGGCACCTGCCCCGCCGGCAATGTTACTCGCATAATAGGTTGCCCCCCGGTAGGAACCGCCCCAGTTGGTCGGGCCGGTGGCGAGGTTATAGGTATTGCCCTTGGTGTCGGTCACCGAGGTGAGGCTCACCGCCTGGGAGCTCCAGTAGGAGCTCACTACGATGAGGTCCCCGGAGTTACTCGCCCCCGGGAAAGTGGCGGTGGTCGCGCCGTTTGCCGCAACCTGGACAAAGGCCGGGATCAGGAGCGCCTGCCGGGAAAGGTCGGTTTCAAGAAGGATGGTCCCGCCACTCCCCGACTGGTTCGCAATGAGGACCACCAGCTTCGGCATGCCGGCCGGGGTGTAATTCAGGGTCTCTCCCACCGACCACGGCTCTCCGCCGTCACTCACGAAGAGGCCGGTCCGGTCGACGCCGTCCACGAGGATCCTGTACTGCCCCTTGAAGAGTGGATCCCCGCCCCGGTGAAAGATGTAGATGGTCTTCGAGAGGTTCGTGACAAGAGGATCGAGCACCGGAACCTTCGAGGGGGCAGGGCCGGAGAGGAGGACGATCGAGACGAGGGCCACCCCGGCCATCACGACCCCGACGAGGATCATCGTCCCGACCACCTCCGAGACGGCCTCCATGACCGGCTCACCCGCCGACGGAGGGTGCGGCGGTCTGGATGGCCGTGTTGACCGTCACCTTGTTGAGGGAGAGCCTGACGCCGTAGATGTTCTTGGACGGCGTGATATTCAGGAAGCTCTCGACACCGGCCGTGTTGTTCGTATACATGTTCGTGGGGAACCCCGCCTTGTCGGCGGCGTCCTGGAGCGCATGGAGCCACATGAGGGCCGCGTTCGTCGAGAGCGCCCTCACGCTCACGTTCACGAACCGGGTATTGTTCCCGGTGGCCATGCGGGTGTCGGTGATATCAGAGACGGAGGAGGTCACCTGGACGGGGCTGGACCCCTCGACGACCCCCGAGCCCGAGAGGAGGATCTGGTTGACCTTCGCCACGGGGATCCCGTTCGTCATCGAGAAGGTGATGGCGGGGGGGACCTTCACCGTGTTCCCGTCGTCCTGCTCGAGGAAGACGCCGCCCATCTGGTAGTAGTAATGCTGCGAGATCCAGGTACTCGTTCTGGGAGTCGGTACTCGAGGGATCCCATCGTCCAGCTCTGGCTGGACTTCGTCGGCCAGTAGCTGTAGTTCGTGAGGAAGTTCGCGATGATGGTCGTATCGCTCCTCGTCGCGGTGAGGGACGGCGTTGCCCCGAGGTCAGCGGAGATCCCGTAGGCCGGGTTCATGAGGTCCACGATATAGTTTCCGGGGTAGGTCACGTTACTGACGACCACCAGGTCCTGCATGACCGGGGTCCCCCCGTCCAGGGTGGTGACGGTGAGATCGGTCCGGTTCCACCGGGACTCCAGTACTTCCCCGAAACTGAGGATCTTGTACCAGTTGATCCCCGTGTCGTTCGTGATATTGAAGCGCCGTGAGAAGGTGTAGACCGGGGTCAGGTTCACCCAGGCCTCCCATGCGGAACCCGAAGAAGGCTGGACATGGACGCCATGCTTCAGGCTGGAGATCTGAAGAGGTGATATTGATGAAGAAGTATCGCGGGGTCGTGTTAAACGTGATGGTTACGGGAGCCGTTATGATCCCGGTCTCGTTCACCCCTCCCGAGTCCACCATCATGTACGAGTCCTGGCTGATGGTGATATACTCGGCCCGCTGGTTGAGGGCAAGGGTGGCAGAGGTCTTCGCCGGTGCAAGGATGGGGATAATGGAGAAGGAGCCGGTGGTCCCCCCGCCCCCAGTCCCCAGTGCAAAGGAGGTGCCGATAGCAGTCCCGCACTGGCGGTTCGACCAGAGCGAGTCGAGGTTGATCTTGAACTCGACGAACCGGTCCTTCACCTCCTCCATGTGCTGGATCTCGCCCTCCCTCCCCTGGGCTGGTATCCCGAAGGTGAGGTAGAGGGCGACCGCTATGACGATGGTCGCGAGGATCAGGATGAACCCGACGATCTCGGAGAGGCCTCTCTCCCTGACAGGGCCGTGGAGCATGCTGAGTAGATATATATACGGGATAATATATAAAACTCATCGACGTCTCCGGGGATGGCAGGAGGAACCGGCACCCGGCTCTTTCCAGAGATCCGGCTGTTTAAATGAGGTTCCTGAAAAAAACGAGGAGCAGGAACCATGCCCGGTTCCCGATCCTGTCCGTCCTGGTTTCTTAGTGGACCTAACCCTGTTCAGTAGCCGGTTCGGGGACCGGGTCAGGTGTCGGGTCAGGGGTTGGGTCAATTGTCGGGTCGGTGAATGGTGCAGGTGCCTGGACCTGTGCCGCGAGCCAGGTTATCGTTGAGGTGGGGATCTTCAGCGCGCCGTCGACGGTAGCGGTGACGTGGGCCGTTCCGTCAGCAGATGAGCTGACCGTTACCGCAGCCATACCGAGGGAATCGGTCGTCACCATGGAGTCGCCCACGATGGAACCGAAGTCGGTAGCGAATGTCACCTGAATACCTTTTATGGGGGTATTATGCTGGTCGACCACGGTCGCCGTGAGAATCTGGGATGTTGCATCCGGTAACTGGTTGGTTGCCGTATCCGGAATGAGGGTGACGGCCGGGATCCTGGGTTCAGGGAGCCAGGTCACGGTCGAGAGGGCGCTCACCGCTCCAGCCGTGGCAGTGACATGCGCTGTTCCGTCCGTTGTCGAGCTGACCGTTACCCCGGCCCTGCCGAGGGAGTCGGTCGACACCTGGGTGGCGCCCGCGATGGACCCGAAATCGGTGGAGAATGTCACGAGGACACCCTGCATGGGCATCCCGTACTGGTCGACGACATTAGCCTCAAAGGACTGGGCGGTCTGGCCAGGCAGCTGGTCCTTCGCTTCTCCAGGCGAAAGGCCCATGCTCGTGGCGACGGGTGCAGCCTCCCAGATAATCTCGGTAGTCGAGTCTCCATTCCCCGGGATCCACGATCCCGTCCTTGTCGGTATCTGTCCAGGCGGTAAATATCGCCGAACCCGCGACAGACGAGCTCACGGTGACCTTGGTCACGCCGGTGGCATCGGTCCTGCTCGTGGTGAGCCGGCTGCCGTCCGCGAAGGTCCCGAAATCGGTCATGAATGTGAGGAGGACCGCAGGCATCGGGTTCCCGGACCGGTCGAACGTCGCGGCCGTGATCGTCTGGTCCCTGCCACCGGGCAGCTGTGCCGAGGCCGGGTCAGGAGAGAAGCCGATCTGCACCTTCATGATGAGGTAGGGGAAGTACTTGATCTGCCCGGTCGCGCTGGTAGTTACTGCCCAGGCATCCGTCGTGGAAGGCGCTGCCGAACAGACATATGCCTCGTACTTGAGGGCTCCCACGTTTGAATCGACGGTACCCTTGGGCTCTGCGCAGTAATTCCCGCAGCCGACGATGGTCCCCGTGACGATCATGCCCGGGGTGACCTCGAGGGTCTCATCAGAACCGACCGTTCCCGTGTTCGCGAAGACGGGGTTGTCGCACCCCATGTACCGGTTCGCCGTCTGCACGAAGAGGGTGTTCGACCCTGAGACGAGCTTCGGGGTGATGTCGAACTTCTCCACCGATTTCCAGATGCCATGCCCCGGAACATACCCGAATTTCAGGTCGCTCGTCCGCCAGCCTGACAGCAGCCCGTGGTTCCCCACGGACGCGCCATTCAGGGAAACATCGTACCCGTCATCTGCGGTGATCCAGAGGGTCCCGGAGAGGGGCGTTCCCGCGAGGGCGAAGGTCTTTGTGAAGTCGACGATATCCCCCTTCCAGGGATCCACCACCCGGTAACTTTCCCAGATCCAGTTCGCCTTGGTGAATTTGAAGAGGGAGCTCGAGCTCGTACCCCTGAGGTAGAGCGCGCTGTCGGCGCCCGGCGCCCAGGCGGGGACGGCGGTCCCTGAACGGGTCTTCGGGGTCGAGCTCACATCAGCGCCGAGTTTCGGGTTGCTCGTGGCCTTGAAGGTGTCGCCACCGTCGCCGCTGTAGACCCAGGAGCAGGTCTGGACGTTCTTCTTCTCGACGGTTGCATGGGCCGAGACGAAGATCTGACCGACATCCGTTGACGTGACTCCGCTGATATCGACCGGTGCGAACGCGTGGGAGGTCTCCCCGTCCTTGAAGACATAGCTGTACCTGAACTTGTCGAGGGCCGGGGTCCCGGTGCTGTCGACCGGGATGTCGCCGGGCTGGAATCCCCAGGTCCAGTTCGCTGTCCTCATCTGGAGGGAGGGATTGCTGGTAAACGTCACCGAGAGGCTGACCTTGTCGTTTGTCACCGCAACGCACCCGACCAGGTCACCGGTCGCGGTCACGAGGTTCTGCGCGCCTGCAGGGCAGGTGAACGAAGGGGGAGGGGTAATAGGAGTCGGGCACGGGGTCGGCGTCGGGGTCGGTGTGGGTGTCCCACATTCGACCACATCCGAGGCCAGGACGGGTACCGCGATGACGAGGAGCACTGCCAGGATCACCACGGGCACATACAGGTATGGAAGGTTCTTACTACGATACGTCATAAATATCCACCACTAACCAGTTTCGAGCTGTATCATTGATTTTCGCGATTTACTATATAAAACCTTTCGATAACGGTATTTCATTTATCTATTTTAAACTCTTTAAATAGGGAATGAAAATAGTAAAACGAAAATTTATCAAATATCGTCCCGGATTGGGAGCATTTTGAATATGCTGCGAAAATATCGTGTTATTTCAGAAAAGAGCCCACAAATCCTGTCGTAATGGCTCATGAGCAAAGCGGCTCGACCGGATTGAGTTCGTCCGAGGGTGGAGGGGGGTCCCTTCCCCGGGGGCGGTGGCCCTCACGGGGATGCCCGGATGCCCGGATCTCCCTTTTCTACAAAGCGTTCCCCGATCTTTCAGAGCCAGGAAATACGGAGGACCCGGTGTGCTCTCCGGAGCAGGAGGACGGGAGTGAAGGTAATCTGCCTGACTCCGGTCCCCCTGCAGGTTCATGCCCCTTTGAAGGTCGCCATCTGGAGGAGCCAGGCGCCGGTGGGATTCTCGGTCGCCGTCACGTGGTATAAACCCGTGGAGAAGACGGTCTGGTCTGCAGCGCACTGGCCGTTGGTGGTCTCCCGGTTCGTGTAGGGCGAATCCGCGGTACAGTTATTGTCATCCGCCCCGAAGCCGTAGATGAGTTCCGGGGCCTTTGTGGTCGTCTTTGAGCTGCTGTCCATCACCGTCCCGGAACCGGTTCCCGACGAGGTCTGGTCCAGGGGGGCAGTGGCATCCACTCCCGAGTACTCGAGCAGGTAGACATCGAGGAGGGAGGTGGAGGGCCCGCTGAGGGTGACGGTGGTGGTGATCGCCCCCGCGCCGCCGACGATGTTCTTTGCATAGTAGGTGTACGCCTTGCCCCACCCCCCGACGGTGGTCGGGCCTACGGCGGGGGTGTAGGTATTGCCTTTCGAGTCGGTGACCGAAGAGACGGTGAGGCCCGTGTTGTCATAGATGAAACTGAGGACCAGGAGGTCTCCCGTGCCGCTGGAGCCGGGGAGGGTGATTGCGGCAGTGTTCGTCGCCCCGTAACTCTGGCTCTTGCTCTGGACGAAGCCAGGCGCCGTCACCCCTCCGCCGCAGAAGAACGACTCCTCCTGCCCGATGTAATAAAAGGTGGAGGGGCTCTTCTGGTTATTGTACTCCGTGTTTATCCAGGAATCGGACCGGGCGGTGTTCGAGATGCGGACCTCATCGATGGTGCCGTCGAAGTACCTCCCCCCGGGAGCTCCCTCGCACAGCCGCGAATAGGCAGAATCCCCGATGTTTGTACTGAAGGTGGAGCTGTTGATGCTTGCCCCCACGGGATTCTGGGCAGGATACGTCATGTTCACCACGGCAGTTCCATTGATGAATGCTGCTGCATAGCTCCCATTGTATATCCCTGCAATGAAGTACCAGGTGTTGAGAGCCATGTTCCCCTTGGTATATGCCTGCGTCCAGCCCGTTCCGCCTTTGGTGCCGTTTCCGACACTGAACGAGACTGCCCCCGCTCCTGTATGGACGGGAGAGTTATGACCGACCCGGAGGATAGATCCATTCGACCACCCCCCTGCCCAGGCATCCGAGCCTGCGATGTAACCCAGGCTGTACCAGTCTGCCCAGCTGCTTGCCTTGATCCATGCCTCGATCGTGACGCCGGTCCCCGTGATATTCAGGCCCTGCCCCTTCGGGTAGATCTTCGGGATATTGATATATTGCTTCGATCCAGCGACGAAGGACCGGGCCCGGCCAATCTGTCCGGCGACATCATTGGATCCCGAGTTCGTGCCGGCGTTCAGCCAGGACGTGCTGTCCGTGAGGGCAGGACTGAGGTGCCAGACACCCATGTAGTTGGCATCCCAGGTATCGGTCTGGTGGGACATATCCGGCGACGTGGGGAACCCGTAGTACATGTAGAGGGTGGTATTCGATCCTGAGGAGACGGAGGGGACGTTCACCCAGGCGACCAGGGCACCGGAGTCGAGTCATAGCTCTCCCGCTCGAAGGGGATCGCCGTCTGCCCGTCCGAGGTGGTGAAGAGGATATCGTACCCGTCGGCACGGGCATGGTTCTTGAGGTCATTATCGGTGGCGATGTTGATGAGGACCGGGAAGTTGGACTGGGAACCGACGACCTTCGCCTTGTCGATGGTGATGTTCTTCCGGTACGGCCAGCCGCAGCCGGTGTACCAGGGCGGGTTCGGGGTCGGGGTGGGGCCCGCCGTGGTCGGGACGGTTGTCGGCGGGGTGCAGGGGGACGCCTCCTCGCCCGCGACCGAGGAGAAGGTGGAGGGGCTGTTCTGGTTGTTATACTCCGTCTGGACCCAGCTCCCGGATTTCGCGCTGTGCAGGACATGGAATTCATCGAGGTAGCCCCTGAAATCCCCATTCCCGCCCAGGTCACCCAGGGCGAACGTCGTGGCGTCATTCACGAGCCGGTCGTTGCCGATGTTGTCTGCGCTCACCTGGATACCGTTCACGTACCTGTACAGGATACCGTTGGTATTGTCGTAGGCTATGGCAATGTAATCCCACTGCCGCCGGTTGATGATCACGTGGGCGTATTTCACCCCTGCGGTCACGAAATAGATGTCGCCCTGAAATTGCCCTGTACCTCCCGGTTCCGAACCGGACCGGAAGAGCCGCGGGATCGAGGTTGAACTCGCCTTGTAGAAGACACGTTCATCGCTGTTTGCCAGCCAGTCCGCATCGCTCGAGTAGTCCGGGTAGATCCAGAAGGAGAACATGAACTTGCTGTTGCCGTTGAAGATGCCTGTGCTGGAGGCGGCCGTAATATACTCGTTCGTCGACTCGGTGAACTGCCGGGCCCCACCGATCTGGCCTGCGGCGTAGTAGTTCGTCAGGGTGGGGGTCCCGTCATGGGCATTGGCGGTGGAATCCTTGATGTACGCACCTGCCCCGCTCGACTCCTTCAGGTGCCAGACACCTTCGTACCCGGTCCAGACATTTGTCGGGTCCTGCTGGCTGGTCGCGGCCGGGTTCCCGTAGTACATGTAGAAGAACGAGTCCGTCGCCGAGGAGACCGTGGGCACCTTCACCCATGCGGTGAGAGCACCGGTGCCGCTCGTATAGGTCTCGATCTCGTGGGGGATCTTCGTGACGCCGTCTGGGGAGGTGAAGAGGATGTCATCGCCATCTGCCTGGGCGTGGGCCTGGAGGCCGCTGTCCGAGCCCAGCTTCACGAGGACCGGGAAACTGGTCTGGGTCCCGTTCACCTTGGTGTGGTCGACGGTGATCCTCTTCCTCTCCCCCCAGTTGCAGTCGTACCAGGGTGCCGGCGTGGGGGTCGGGGTCACCGAACAGGGAGAGGAGACCTGGCTGCCCACCACGTAAAAGGTGGAGGGGCTGAAGGTGCTGTTGTACCCGGTGGCGATCCACTGGGGAGAACGGGCAACGCTGGAGATGCGCACCTCATCCATGCCGCCGGTGACTAAGAGTCCTGCGCTCGAATCCCAGGCCGCCTGTCCCAGGCGCATGGGCCCGGTGTAGTCCCCGATATTATTTCCCCCTGCGGCTATGCTGGCAGTCTGGGATCCATTTATGTACCCGATGAAGTTCCCTCCCGTCGTCCAGGTGTTCGCGAGGTACGTCCAGGAATTGAGGGGGAACGACCCCTGTTTTATCTCGAAGTGTCCACCCGCTAACCCCGTGACGTCATTGATCTCCGAGTACATGACCTCGCTTGAGCCGGCACTGAACAAACCCATCTGGAACCCGTAGAAGGGGTTCCCCACGCCGGCCCGGTTGAAGTCGCTCACGACCTTCCCGTTCGCGATAACGGCGGGGATGTTCACCCACGTCTCCATGGTGAGCTGGGAGGTGGGGATCGGGTGCGAATTCATGGTGATGTAATCGGCGGTCCCGTCGAAATATTGTGCACCGTCGATCTTTCCGGCCGTCGGGCCATTGTTATGCTGCGTGCCATCGAACCCGGAGGAGGTCGAGTCATGGTGGACGCCGGCCGATGATTCATCGGTCACCGCCTCGCCCAGGTGCCAGACCCCCAGGTAGCTGTTGGACCAGACGTCTGCGGCGTTCTGCTGGACTCCCGATGACGGGTTCCCGTAGTACATGAAGAGGGAGGTATTGGTGGTGGAGCTCAGGGACGGTACCTTCACCCAGGCGACGAGGGTGCCCCCGGAGTACGACTCGATCTCATGGGAGAGTTTCGTGGTCCCGTCGGAGGAGGTGAAGAGGATGTCATTCCCGTTTGCCAGAGCCCCGGCCGAGAGGTCGGTATCGCCGGTGAGGCTGATGAGGACCGGGAAATCGGACTGGGTCGCCGCTACCTTCGTGTGGTCGATGGTGATGTTCTTCCGGTAGGCCCAGCCACAGTCGTACCAGGCGAACGGAGGTGTCGGTGTCGGGGTGGGGGTGGGGGTGCCTGCCGAGCATGGCGATCCAACCTCCGTACCCAGGGTCGAGAAGGTCGAGGGGCTGTTCTGGTTCGCGTATTCCGTTGCGACCCACCCGGCGGAGCGGGCGGTGTTCGAGATCCGGACCTCGTCGATGAGGCCGCCCCGTGAAATTGAACGCGGACATATGGGCATGAGCCCCGATGGCTGGTAATTTGACGGGGGTCTGGTATCCAATGGCATCGCCCCAGGATGTGGACACCACGGTCCCATTATCGTGATAAGGCGAACCTCGTAGTTCGGAAGGTGTTGACCACGTACGTGAAGTACCATTGTCCGGTGGCGAGATTGTTTCCCGGTGGTTTCCCGGTTGTTATAATCGGTGGTTCACGCCAATAATTGGGCTCCAAACAGTTAAATTCCTCCTGCGGATTACATAGTCAGATTTTGGAGGCTGGATCGTGTCACACTTCATGAGGCTGATTTCCGAGGTGGGCCTGCGGATGGGTCGATGTTCCCCCACGCGTTACGGGTGATAGTCCGGACCGAAGATCCAGGGCACTGTCGACCACCGACCAGGACCGGTGATGTTGATGGAGTTGTATCCATTAAAATACCGGCAACCCGAGGGTGGATCCTGCTGATTGGTCGTCGAGGTGGTTCGCCAAGGTGTACCCGTGTCCCGTCGAATCGGCAAACTGAGTCTCGTTCAGGTGCCAGACCGCGGTATAGCCGTTGGACCAGACATTCGTGGGGTTCTGCTGGCTCGGCTGCACCCGCATTCCCATAATACATCATGATGACGGTGTCGGTGGTTGAGCTCACGGACGGCACCTTCACCCAGGCAACGAGGGTCCCGGCCGGAATAGGACTCGATCTCATGGGAGAGTTTCGTGGTCACCGTCGGATGCGGTGAAGAGGATATCGTCGCCATCGGCCTGGGCCTTCGATGAGAGGTCGCTGTCAGAGGCGAGGCTGATGAGGACCGGGAAATCTGGTCTGCGTTGCCGGTGACCTTGGTGTGGTCGATGGTGATGTTCTTCCGGTAGGACCAGGCGCAGTCGTACCAGGGGGAGCCCGCAGGCAGGGTGGGCGAGGTCGTGCTCCCGCCACCCAGGCCCCCGGATCCGCCGGAGGTGGGGGGGACGTAGACCCCCCAGGGGAACTTGGTGGAGAGGATCTCGATCCCGGCCCTTCCCGATCCGTTATAGACCATGACGGCGCGGTGGGGCATGGACGGGGCGTTGTACGAGAGCGTCTCTCCGATGGACCAGGGATAGGACCCGGAGTTCGTGAAGTTGGCGGTCTGGTCGATCCCGTCGACGAGGATCTGGAACTCCCCGGGCTGGAGGGAATCCCCGCCCTCGTGGACGATGGAGATAAGGGTGCTCTTGTTGGTCAGGGAGGCCTGGAGGGACGGGACCCGGGTCTGGGTAGGGGAACTGAAGATGACCAGGTTCACGATCATCATCCCTACGACGACAATGCCGATGAGGATCATGGTCCCCGCGACCTCCGAGACCCCGCGCCTGTCCATGCCTGGTCCCCTTCCCGGTTCAGACCCCGACCCGCAGCCTCCCGGGTGCACCCGGGCAGATTGCCTTAAATCTGCAGGGCTTTCTTGTACAGGGCTGCGTTCGTTCAATATTTCAATGGCAAAGTATATAAATGTCTTGTGAACTTTCGTATAAGGGATCGGGGGCCGTTCCAGATGTGAAGCCTGTTTCAGGCTCCTTTGAAGGTCGCCATCTGGAGGAGCCAGGCGCCGGTGGGATTCTCGGTTGCCGTCACATGGTAGAGACCCGTGGAGAAGACGGTCTGGTCTCCCGCGCACTGGCCGTTTGTGGCCTCGCGGTTGGTGTAGGGGGAATCCACCGTGCAATCGTTGTCGTCTGCCCCGAAGCCGTAGATCAGTTCGGGGGCCTTGGTCGTGGTCTTCGAGCCGCTGTCCATCGCCGTCCCGGAACCGGTTCCCGACGAGGTCTGGTCCAGGGGGGCGGTGGCATCCAGCCCCGAGTACTCGAGCAGGTAGGCATCAAACAGGGAGGTGGAGGGCCCGCTGAGGGTGATGGTGGTCGTGATCGCCCCAGCCCCGCCGACGATATTCTTTGCATAGTAGGTGTACGCCTTGCCCCACCCCCCGACGGTCGTCGGGCCCACGGCGGAAGTGTAGGTATTGCCTTTCGAGTCGGTGACCGAGGAGACGGTGAGGGCCGTGTTGTCATAGATGAAACTGAGAACCAGGAGATCGGTCGAGGCGCTGGAGCCGGGGAGGGTGATCGAGGCCTGGTTCGTGGCGCCATAGCTCTGGCTCTTGCTCTGGACATAGGCCGGCGCCGAGCCCCCGCCACAGACGAAGGACTCCTCGGCCCCGACCTTGTGGAAGAGGGAGGGGGTGTTCTGGTTGTTGTACTCTGTCCGGATCCAATCGGGGGACCTCGCGGTGGTCGAGATGTGTACCTCGTCGATGCGGCCGTTGAAAAGGAGCCCGTTCACCTGCCATCCTGGCGCTCCTATTCTCAGAGGGCCGGCGAGATTCCCGATATTATTGGCAGACGCAGCCATGCTGTAATGGGAAGCATTCACGTATCCGCCGAACTGGCCCCCCGTCGTCCAGTTGTTGGCCAGGTAGGTCCAGGTATTGAGGGGGAGGGACCCCTGTTTCATCATGTAGTTGGTGGCGGTGTTATCATTGATCTCCGAGTACATACCCTCGTTATTACCAGCGGTGCCCACACCTATCTGGTATCCGTAAAACGGGTTGCCAACGGAAACCCGGTTGAAGTCCCCCACGATCTTCGCATTACCGTTCAGGGCAGGGAGATACACCCACGCCGCCATGGTGAGCTGGGTGGTGGGGACGGGATGCGTGCTCACGTTGATCCAGTCATTCACTCCGTTAAAGGACTGGGCATACCCGATTTTTCCTGCTACCTGGCTGTTGTTGTTCTGTTTGCCGTTGTACCCGTTCGCGGTCGAGTCGTAGTGAGTGGTGGTCTGGGTCCCGTCGACGGCATTCTCGTCCAGGTGCCAGACCCCCGCGAAGGACCCGTCCCAGGCCTGCTGGGGGTGGGCCATGTCCGAGGCGGATGGGTAGCCGTAGTACATGTAGAGGGTGGTGTTGTCTGCGTCCCCCTTCGAATTGAGGGTCGGGACCTTGACCCAGGCGATCAGGGCGCCCGAGCTCGGGTCATCAGCTCTCCCGCTCGAACGGGATGGCGGTCTGCCCGTCGTTCGTGGTGAAGAGGATATCGTACCCGTCTGCGCGGGCATGGCTCTTGAGATCGGTATCAGCCGCGAGGTTGATGAGCACCGTGAAATCGGTCTGGTCCGAGGGCACCATCGTCTTGTTCAGGGTGATGTTCTTCCTGTAAGGCCACCCGCAACCCGTGTACCAGGGCGGGCTGGGGGTCGGGATCGTCGTGGGGATTGTCGTGGTCGGGAGGGTCGTCGGGGTGGGCGTGCCGCACGGGGACGCTCCCTCGGCCCCGACGGAATAGAAGGTCGAGGGGCTGTTCTGGTTCGCGTACTCGGTGGCGATCCATCCCGCGGACCGGTTCACGCTCGAGACCCGGACCTCGTCGATGGTTCCGTCGAAGGTGTTTGCGCTTGTGCTCGCCCGGTCATTCCCGACGCTCGTGTAGGTGGTGTTCATCTTGTTGTAGTAGCCGGCGCTCGGGCCGGCGTTCAGCGAGCCGTTCAGGTAGAGGAACCGGTTTGTCCCGTCGAAGGAGACGGCCCCATAGTCCCAGGAATGGGTGATGAGGTTCAATCCGACCAGGTTCCCTCCCTTGCCCGGGCTGCCCGACCAGTCCCACCCGGCCTGGTCCTGGCTGCCGGCCGCCCAGAGGCCCACCCAGTCCACCCCCCATTCGCGTCCCTTGGTCGCGATACCCGTCCATGACGTCGGGGTGTCCACGTAGAACCAGGCGCTCATGGTGAAGGGCGCATTGTTCCCGAGATCGCCATCGTTCAGGGTGAGGTAGGTCGTGGTCGACGGACCGACGAACTCGTCCGCCCCGTCCGCAAGGCCCGCGACGTTTCCGGTTGACCAATCCGCTCACCGTGCCGGTATAGCCGACGGGGGCCGAATCAAACACGTTCCCCGAGGACTCGCCCAGGTGCCAGACCTCCGAGTACCCGTTCGACCAGGTCCCGTGGCGGTCCTGCATATTCGAGGCCGAGGGGTTCCCATAGGTACAGGTAGAGGTCGGTATTGCTTCCCGAAACGAGCACCGGGACCTTCACCCAGGCGACGAGTTTCCCCGTGGCGCCCGTGTACAACTCGATCTCGAACGAGAGCTTCGTGGTCCCGTCCGAGGAGGTGAACACGATGTCGCTCCCGTCGGACTTCGCATGGGAGGCGAGATCGCTGTCCGTCACTAGGTTCACGAGGACCGGGAAGCTGGTCTGGGTCCCCGAGACCTTTGTCCCGTCGATGGTTATCTTCTTCCGGTAGCCCCAGCTGCAGGTATCGAAGGTCTGGGACCCACAGGGGGAACCCTCCTCGCTCCCGGTGGAGTAGAAGGTCGAGGGGCTGAAGGTGTTGTTGTCCTCGGTCCCCAGGTAGGACGGGGATCGGGCGATGTTCGAAAGGCGGACCTCGTCCAGCTTGCCGCCCATGGCGGGGTTGCCGGCCCCGCAGGTGGGACAGGTATCACCGAGCTCGAGGGGGCTTGGCGTACCCACGTAGGTGTTCCCGGAAGCCCCCGAGGCAGCAGTCCCGGCAACCCCATTGGTATAGATCTGGACCGTGGTCCCGCTCTTCACTCCGGCGAGGTGGTACCAGGTATTTGTACTAAGGGCCGCCCCAGTCGCGGCATACTGGAAATCCACCGGTATTCTGCCATTGGAAATTGGAATTGCCGCCGTTGGTGAAGAGGTGGTACGCGAAGTTGGCCGTCGCCCACTTGTATACTATGTTCGATGTATTGGAAGGATTATTCAGGTAGGCCCAGCCCTCGATGGTGAAGTCCCCGTTGGGCCGCAGGGCGGCATTGTCGGCCACCTCAACCGCGTTAATGTTGGACACACCCTCCGGGGCGAAGTACGGGGCGGTGCCCGCAATACCCGCTACGCCTTTTGAACCGCCCCCGCCGTCAGAAAATCCAATGGGGGTTCCGGTATACCCATTCCCGGTCGAATCTATGTAGCCGGCCGTCCCGTCTGCCGGCGTCCCGTTCAGGTGCCAGACCCCGACGTAGTTGTTCGAGGCCCAGACCCCGCTGGGGTTCTCCTGGTTCGCGGCGGCGGCGTTCCCGTAGTACATGAGGATGGATGTGTCACTCGTGGAGGATACGGACGGCACCCGCACCCAGGCGGCGAGGGTCCCGCCCGAGTAGGACTCGATCTGGTGGGGGAGCTTGATGCCATTCAGGTCGGTGAAGAGGATGTCGTGGCCGTTTGCGAGGGCATGGGTGGAGAGGCCGGCATCCGTAGTAAAGCTCACGAAGACCGGGAAGTTCGCCTGGGTCGCGGCTACCTTGGTATGATCGATGGTGATGTTCCGCCGGTAGCCCCAGTTACAGTCGTACCACAATGGGCCGGGCGTGCCCGTCGGGGTGGGGGTCGGGGTGGACCCGCTGCACGGCTTGACGGACACACCGGCCGTTGCCCAGTGGTTGTACATGCTGCTCAGGGTCCATTTCATGAGCACGGACGCCGCTCCTGCCTTCGGTACTTCCTGCGGAATTACTGTCCGATGGTGATCCCAACATATGGAGGTTCCATTGCTCGGTCTGGCTCCCGTCCGTGATGACCGTGTTGTACTCGTTGGTGATCACACCGAGGACCATCTCGCCCGCTGCAGAGGGGACGGTGACGTTGATCTGGTGGTCGTCACTCCCGGCCTGGGAGGCAAACGTGCCGAGCGGGGATGTCTGGTCCGTGCCGGTAAAGGTCATCACCCCGGCGCCCGCAACAAGGCTGAGTGTCTTGTTGAACGTGATAACGACGTTGTAGGTTCCCGTATCCGGAGCGATGAGCTGCCAAATCTCGGTCCTGACGTCACTCTGGGGATGGGTGATTGCACCGACTCTGGTCAGGGCGACCCCGTTGTAGGTGATGGTGCTCACGGCCTCGTGGTTGTCGAACCCCATGGAGACACCAACAAGCATCAAACGGTCGAGGCCGGAGGTGGTGTGCGAGATCGTTATCCCTGAGGTCGGAGTGGTGTTCTTGCCGCTGGAAGTCGTGTCAATTGCAACCACACAGCTCCCCGGGGTCGTGGTGGTGGTTCCTCCTCCCCCGCCGCCCAGGCCCCCGGATCCGCCGGAGGTCGGGGGGACGTAGACCCCCCAGGGGAACTTGGTGGAGAGGATCTCGATCCCGGCCCTTCCCGATCCGTTATAGACCATGACGGCGCGGTGGGGCATGGACGGGGCGTTGTACGAGAGCGTCTCTCCGATGGACCAGGGATAGGACCCGGAGTTCGTGAAGTTGGCGGTCTGGTCGATCCCATCGACGAGGATCTGGAACTCCCCGGGCTGGAGGGAGTCCCCGCCCTCGTGGACGATGGAGATAAGGGTGCTCTTGTTGGTCAGGGAAGCCTGGAGGGACGGGACCCGGGTCTGGGTAGGGGAACTGAAGATGACCAGGTTCACGATCATCATCCCTACGACGACAATGCCGATGAGGATCATGGTCCCCGCGACCTCCGAGACCCCGCGCCTGTCCATGCCTGGTCCCCTTCCCGGTTCAGACCCCGCCCCGCAGCCTCCCGGGTGCACCCGGACAGATTGCCTTAAATCTGCAGGGCTTTCTTGTACAGGGCTGTGTTCGTTCAAGATATTCAATGGCAAACTATATAAATGTCTTGTGAACTTTCGTATAAGGGATCGGGGGCGGGTACCGGTTTTTTCCCGCCCGGGTCGTTTCAGGTCTTCCAGGCCCAAGGAACGGGATCGTGGAACCGTGGAGGAAAATCGGTTATCCTCCTTTGAAGGTCGCCATCTGGCAGATCCAGCTTGCACTTATGTCGTTCGTGGCGGTTACATGGAGGTTCGCGATAGAGGAGACGGTCTGATCTGCGATAACGTTCCCCCGGAAGTTGCTCCTCAGGATCATGGGTGGCGTCGGGGTGCCAGTCTCGTCAGTCCATGCATACCCGTAAATCAGCTCAGAGGGCTGGGTGATGACCCTGTACCCGCTGTCCATGTTCAGTCCCACCCCGGTCCCCGCGTTGGTCTGGTCGAGAGGATTGGCCGTCTGGATACCGGAGTACTCCGTGATGTAGCCCTCGAACGTCGGGCTCACCCCGGGCACGCCCGTGAGGGTGATGGTGACCTTGATGGGAGCCCCCCCGCCGATGATATTCTTTGCATAGTAGGTGACCGCCTTCGGGTTGGCGCCCACCGTCGTCGGCCCCACGGCAACGGCGTAGGCATTCCCGTTGGAGTCGGTGATGGACGCGATATTCAGCGCCTGGTTCGACCAGTCGGTACTCACGACGATGAGGTTTCCCGACGTGCTGGTGGCCCCGAAGTTGATCGGCAGGATGCGGCCGCTCGTGGTGAAGTTGGCGGCCACCTGGACGAATGACGGGGCCGCGGTCACCCCCTTGTTGAGGTCGACCGCGAAGAGGACGCTCCCGCCCCCCCAGGTGTTATTGAAGACCATGACCACGTACTTCGGGATGGTGGGGGCGGTGGCGGTCAGCGTATCCCCGACAGACCATGGCTCGGACCCGGGCGAGAGGATCGAGAAGTTGCCGGTCTGGTCCCCTCCATCGACGAGGATCTTGTAGGTCCCTTTGAAGAGGGAATCGCCTCCCTTGTGGTAGATATAGATGATACCGCTCCGGTTGGAAACGATGGCGTCGAAGACAGGTACCTTCGTGGGGAGCGGGTTTGCGATGAGGAGGATTCCGACGAGGGCCAGACCGAGCACAACGACCCCGACGAGGATAAAGGTCCCGATGACCTCCGATACCCCGTTCCCCTTCCCAGTTCCGGTACCCGAAGATGAACGCTGATTCAATTACCAGAATAGTTCGTGGGATGAAAGATAAATCCTCCCGGTTTACGGTCCGGAACCCGGTCCGGACTCCCGTGCCACGCAGGCCCGTTTCAGGCCCCTTTGAAGGTCGCCATCTGGAGGAGCCAGGCGCCGGTGGGGTTCTCGGTCGCCGTCACATGGTATAAACCCGTGGAGAAGACGGTCTGGTCTGCAGCGCACTGGCCGTTGGTGGTCTCCCGGTTTGTGTAAGGCGAATCCGCAGCGCAATTGTTGTCATCCGCCCCGAACCCGTAGATCAGTTCAGGTGCCTTGGTCGTGGTCCTCGACCCGCTGTCCATCGCCGTCCCTGAACCGGTCCCCGCTATGGTCTGGTCCAGGGGGGCGGTGACGTCCAGTCCCGAGTACTCGAGCAGGTAGACGTCGAGCAGGGAGGTCGTGGCCCCGCTGAGGGTGACGGTGGTCGTGATCGCCCCCGCCCCGCCGACGATGTTCTTGGCATAGTAGGTATACGCCTTGCCCCACCCCCCGACCGTGGTCGGGCCGACGGCGGGTGTATAGGTATTGCCTTTCGAGTCGGTGACCGAGGAGACGGTGAGGCCCGTGTTGTCGTACACGAAGCTAAGGACCAGGAGGTCTGTCGAGGCGCTGGAGCCGGGGAGGGTGAGGTCGGCATGGTTCGCGGCCCCGTAACTCTGGCTCTTGCTCTGGACGAATGCCGGCGCCGAGCCCCCTCCGCAGATGAAGGACTCTTCCGGTCCAACCCTGTGGAAGAGCGAGGGATTGTTCTGGTTATTGTACTCTGTCAGTATCCAGTCGGGAGACCTTGCAGTCGTGGAGATGTGGACCTCGTCGAGCTGCCCCTGGAAGTTCCGGGTCGAGTCCCCCGGCTTTCCTATCTGGAGGTTGGTCCAGTTGAAGTGGAAGGTCCTCGCCCTGGTACCTGTGCTCGTGCCTACCTGGGTCCCGTTCAGGAACAGCGCCGCCTTCACCGGAGTCGAACCCCAGTTCGTGACATTGGCGGCTACGTAATGCCAGTTCGAGGTATCTGAGAAGGAGGTGTTAATCTGGAGCCCGCCGGGTTTCCTTCCCAGGTCGGTATCGCCCATAAAGAAGGTCAGCCGGTTGTCAATGGTATTCGGGTTCATGAAATTGCCGAGAGAGATGTCCATCTCTGACTCGCAGGCCTGCCATTGTTCCCCATACCCGTCCGCGGTCCCGTTCCCCTCCCAGATGAGGTGGTGCGCGAAGTTCGTGGCCCCTGCCTTGAACCAGGCGGTGATGGTGAAGCCGGTCGCGGTCGTGGTCTCGTTGTCGGGTGTCAGGATGTACTGGTTTGTTCCGCTGAAGGATCGGCCCCGCCCGATCTTTCCCGCTACATCGGTCGTCCCGACGTTTGTGGAGGTATTTCCCGCCGCGGTACCTGTCGAGGAAGTTGTTGGTCAGGTGCCAGACCCCGGAGAAGGAACCGTCCCAGGCCTGCTGGGGGTGGGACATGTCCGAGGCGGATGCGAATCCATAGTACATGTAGAGGGTGGTGTTGTCTGCGTCCCCCTTCGAATTGAGGGTCGGGACCTTGACCCAGGCCGTGAGCGCTCCGGAGCTCGAGTCATCAGCTCTCCCGCTCGAACGGGATCGCCGTCTGCCCGTCCGAGGTGGTGAAGAGGATGTCATAGCCGTCCGCGCGGGCATGGCTCTTGAGATCATTGTCAGAGGCGAGGTTGATGAGGACCGTGAAATCGGTCTGGTCCGAGGGCACCATCGTCTTGTTGAGGGTGATGTTCTTCCGGTAGGGCCAGCCGCAGCCGGTGTACCAGGGCGGGTTCGGGGTCGGGGTGGGGGCCGCGGTGGTCGGGGCGGTCGTGGCCGGGGTGCAGGGGGCGGCCTCTTCGCTGGCAACGGAGGAGAAGGTCGAGGGGCTGTTCTGGTTGTTATACTCGGTGGTGACCCAGGAGAAGGAACGCACGACGGTAGAATAGTGCGCCTCGTCGAGGGACCCCGTGTAGTACCCGTTTCCTGAACTCAGGGGCCAGCCATTCAGCGCCCAGGACCCCATCCTCAGGTAACCAAGGTAATTTTGCGCGGTACCGGTGGTCTGCCCTATGAAGGCCCCGTCGATATAGAGATCGAGGGTGGACGAGTCGTCGGAATAGACCGCGTAATGCCAGTTGCCGTCATTCATGGCAGTGCTCGTGATATTTTTCACACCACCGCTCCATATCGCGGCCGACACCTTTCCACCCGTGGTCAGGTAGATCATCCGGTCGAAACTGCCCGCTCCTTCCCCGGTCCGCGAGGACTCGAGACCGAGGAGCTTCCCTGACACGGCACTCGGGGTCTTGAACCAGATGGATTCCGTGAATACCTGCGGGTTGTTGTACTGGGTTGTCGTGGCGATGTAATCGTTGATGCCATCGAAGCTCTGACCGTTGACTATCCTTCCCGCCACCTGGGAGGGGTAATCGCCGGCCGTACCGCCACCCGCCTGCCCGTTGTTGCCATTCATGCTGCTGTCAGGATAATCGGCGGCATTTCCGGTGCCGGCTTCATCCAGATGCCAGACCCCGGCGTAGCCGTTGGACCAGGTCCCCGCGGGGTCCTCCTGGCTGGCAGATGCCGGGTTCCCGTAGTACAGGTAGATGTACGTGTCTGTCACCGGTGAGACCGAGGGGATCTTCACCCAGGCGGTGAGGGCACCGCTGCCGCTCGCGTAGGACTCGATCTCGTGGGAGAGCTTCGTTGTCCCGTCCGAGGAGGTGAAGAGAATGTCATCGGCGTCGGCCTGGGCGTGGCTCGCGAGCCCGCTGTCAGAGGCGAGGCTGACGAGGACCGGGAAGTTGGTCTGGGTACCGTTTACCTTGGTATGATCGATGGTGATCCGTTTCCGTTCCTGCCAGTTACAGTCGTACCAGGTTGCACCCGTCGGGGTGGCGGTCGGGGTCACCGTGCACCCGGAGGCGACCTCGCTCCCGAGGGAGTAAAAGGTCGACGGGCTGTTCTGGTTGTTGTACTCCGTACGGATCCATCCGGGGGAGCGGTCGGTGCCCGAGATGCGCACCTCATCCTCCACGCCCGTGACCTCGGAGGTGTCGTAACAGGTGGGAGAAAACCCGCAACCGGCCTCGACATTGAAGCCGCTGTTCACCGCGGCATTGATCGTCTGGGCTACCGCCGCACCATCCGGCCGCCCGTTCACGTACATCTGCAGCCAGCTGCCATTCCATGTCCCGGCAAAGTAATACCAGTTCCCGATGGTCCATGAGGTTGAACCTGTTACCGCCTGGTTATCGGTTGCCCCATTGGAGATCTTTATCCGCATACCTGTACCGGCACCGTTCCGCGCCAGGAGGTAGGCCTCGCCGGCATCGTTGCCATTGTTTGATTTCCCGACGAGGTATTCATAGGCGTTGAGCGAGGAGAATTTCACCCACGCCGAGAGGGTCCCCGAGGTGGTCAGGTCGAGCGAAGCCTGGTGCCCGAAATTGACATAATCGGTCGTGGTCCCATCAAATTCCAGGCTGCCGTCGATCAGGCCCGCCACCTGGTCCCCGCTCGTCATGCCAGTCTGCCGATGTCCCGTGGTTCGCGTTTGTGGTGCTGTCTTTGACCTGGGGGGCGGCTCCGGACGGGTCCTCCTTCAGGTGCAGGACGCTCTTGTAGCTCGTGTCCCAGACATTCGTTGCGTCCTGCTGGCTCGCGGCCGACGGGTTCCCGTAGTACATCATGATCGTGGTATCAGCGGCCGAGGTCAGGGACGGAACCTTCACCCAGGCGACGAGTGCCCCCGTCGCCCCGTTATAAGACTCGATCTCATGGGGGATCTTCGTGGTCCCGTCGGAGGATGTGAAGAAGATATCGGCTCCACTTGCCTGGGCGCGGGCGGAGAGTTCGTTGTCAGAGGCGAGGCTGACGAGGACCGGAAAGTTGCTGAGGGTACCGGTGACCTTTGTGTGGTCGATAATGATGCTCTTCCGGTATCCCCAGCTGCAGCTGTACCAGCCCGCGGGGGCCGAGCCACAGGGGGCTGAAACCGCGGTCCCGACAGCGTAAAAGGTCGCGGGGCTGTTCATGGTGTTATATTCGGTCTTGATCCAGCCGGTCGTGCGGGCGGTGGAGGATACACGAACCTCATCGATTGTCCCGTTGAAGTAATCGCTCCCGAAACCGGACCGTGCTATCGAGAGGGGCATGTTGTTTGTGTCCATATTGCCCGACAGGCCCTTGGGAGTCGCGTTATCGGCATTTCCGTTCAGGTATATCAGGATCGAACTGTGATCATAGACAGCGCACCCATAGAGCCAGGCATTCCCGCCGGTAGCCGTGTTTCCGTTTGTGTGGTACCTGATTTCCCCTGAGCCAATTTCGGATCTGATGTGGTCATGATCGTCATACATGAGGCCGTACATGGTCCAGGGCTTGGCATTCGAGGTATGGGACTTTGCGATGATGCGGTTCCAGAAACTTGAAGCCGGCACGGGCTTGATCCAGGCGCACGCCGTCACCTGCGAGGAAAGGTCGAGGGATGCTGCGTCCGGGATCTCCACGGCATCCCCGGACATAGAGTCCGGAGACCCCGTGAAACGAACCGCGGTGCCTATCTTACCGGTCTGCTGGTAGGTAGGGGTTCCGATCTGGCTCGTGACGTCATTATTGTTGGCGGTCGAATCGTCGAGGGCGGCGGAGGAGGCGCCGTTCATGTGCTGGACTACGACAAAGTTCGAGTCCCAGACCCCGGTAGGGTTCTGCTGGCTGGCGGCGCCCGTGTTCCCGTAATACATCATGATGACGGTATCGGTGGTAGAGCTCAGGGACGGTACATTCACCCATGCGACGAGGGTGCCGGCGGAATAGGACTCGATCTCATGGGGGATCTTGGTCACCCCGTCGGCGGATGTGAAGAGGATATCATCCCCGTCGGCCTGGGCGCTCGCGGAGAGATCGGGATCGGCGGTGAGGCTCACGAGGACCGGGAAACTGGCCTGGGTCCCGGAGACCTTGGAGTGGTCGATGGTGATGTTCTTCCGGTAGGCCCAGTTGCAGTCGTACCAGGGGAACGAGGGCGTCGGTGTCGGGGTGGGGGTCACGCTGCACGGCGATCCGACTTCCGTGCCAAGCGTCGAGAAGGTGGAGGGGCTGTTCATGTTGGCGTACTCGGTGGCAATCCACTGGCCGGAGCGGACGGTGCTGGATATCCGCACCTCGTCAATGCGGCCGTTCACGGGGAACTGGGGGTTATCCCAGGGGGAAATGCCTATCCTCGCGTCTTTCGTACCGACCCCGATATTGTTGCCCGATGCAGCGATGCTGTTCACCTGGGCTCCGTTTACATACCCGATCATGTTCCCACTCGACTGCCAGGTGAGTGCAACATGGGTCCAGGTGGCTGAAGGGACGCCACCCGATGTAAAAGAATACCGGGTACCTGCGGTATCCCAGATCTCGGGATACAGCATGTTATTCTGGATCCCGAGGAGGTAGCCTCTCGTTACAACATCATTCGTCTTGCCCAGGATCTTCTGGTCATTGTTTGAGTTGGCGAGGTTCACCCATGCCTCCATGGTGAGCTGGGAGGTCACGTCCAGACTTGCAGAAGTTGGTACAGTGATCCAGTCAAGTGACCCATCGAAGGACTGTGCACCGCCGATCTGTCCGGTTCCAAGGCTGTTGTTCCGTTGCAGACCGGTATTCCCGTTCGAGGAAGAGTCAGCATGGGTACCCGATGTGGATTCATCAGTTACAGCCTCCCCGAGATGCCAGACGCCCTTGTAGTTACCGTCCCAGACATTGGTCTTGTCCTGCTGGTTCGAGGCACCCGCATTCCCGTAGTACATCATGATAACGGTGTCTGCTGTAGAGGTCACAGACGGGATCTTCACCCAGGCAACGAGGGTTCCGCCCGAGTAGGACTCGATCTCATGCGGGATCTTGGTGACGCCGTCCGAGGACGTGAAGAGGATGTCGTTACCGCCCGACTGGGCATGGGTCGAGAGGTCGCTGTCGGCAGGCGAGGCTGATGAGGACCGGGAAACTGGTCTGGGTCCCGGGGACCTTCGTGTGGTCGATGGTGATGTTCTTCCGGTAGCCCCAGCTGCAGTCGTACCAGGGTGAGCCCGCAGGCAGGGTGGGCGAGGTCGTGCCCCCTCCGCCCAGGCCCCCGGATCCGCCGGAGGTCGGGGGGACGTAGACGCCCCAGGGGAACTTGGTGGAGAGGATCTCGATCCCGGCCCTTCCCGATCCGTTATAGACCATGACGGCGCGGTGGGGCATGGACGGGGCGTTGTACGAGAGCGTCTCTCCGATGGACCAGGGATAGGACCCGGAGTTCGTGAAGTTGGCGGTCTGGTCGATCCCATCGACGAGGATCTGGAACTCCCCGGGCTGGAGGGAATCCCCGCCCTCGTGGACGATGGAGATGAGCGTGCTCTTGTTGGTCAGGGAAGCCTGGAGGGACGGGACCCGGGTCTGGGCAGGGGAACTGAAGATGACCAGGTTCACGATCATCATCCCTACGACGACAATGCCGATGAGGATCATGGTCCCCGCGACCTCCGAGACCCCGCGCCTGTCCATGCCTGGCCCTCCCACCCGTTCAGATCGATGTCCGGCGTTCCGACCGGCTGTACCCGGACTGATCTATCCAAATAGGAATGTTTTTCTTGTACAAGACTACTTTCTTTCAATTGTTGAATGGCAAATTATATAAATGTCTTGTGTACTTTCATGGGCCGGACCGCCTTGGGCCGGTGAACCTGAGGGATTCCCGGAGGAGCAGGCAGTTCCTCCCGTCCTCTCCTGCCGCCTCGTTCGTACCCTGAATGCCGCCCTGGGGGGGTCTTTTTCCGGGTTCCGGGACAGGTGAAAGGGGTGGAGGCCGTGCCGGGTATGCCGGCTTATGCCCCCTTGAAGGTCACCATCTGGCACATCCAGTTATTGGCTCCCGTGTTGGTAGCGGTGACATGGTAGGAATTGATGGATGCAACCGTCTGGTCTGCGATGAAGTTGTTATCGAAGGTGCTGCGTCCGGGGGCATAGGGAACATCCGGAATAGCGTGGCCTGCGGACATCCCGAACCCGAAGATCAGCTCAGAGGCCTGGGTGGTGGTCTTCGACCCGCTGTCCAGGTTGATCCCTGCAAGACCGGTTCCTGCCGATGTCTGGTCCAGGGGGCTTCCCGTTGTGACGCCGGAGTACTCGGCGGCATAGGTATCGAGGCTGGGAGGAGCGCCCCCTGAGTAAGTGATGGTAATGGTAATCGCAGGTCCACCCCCCGCTATGTTGCTCGCATAATAGGTCCAGCTCCTGTCAGCTCCGGCATTCCAATCGGTCGGACCGATAGCAGGGGTATACGTATTGCCTTTTGTATCAGTTATCGAGGACACGGTAACTGCGGTGGTTGCTGTGCTCAGGCTGAGGACCATGAGGTTCCCTGCGGTGCTTGGCCCGGGGAGGGTTATGTTTGCCGTGTTCCCGGACTGGGTATTGATTCCGAGGCCCTGGACAAAGGCCGGCGCGCACGAGTCCGACTCCTGGGGCCTCACATACTCGAAGGTGGTGGGGCTGTTCTGGTTGTTGTACTCGGTGGCGATCCAGGCGTCGCTCCGGGCAACGTTAGAGATCCGGAGTTCGTCCACAGTCCCGTCAAAGAACTGGGCCGGGGCGGCAGCCTGCTCCTCCGCCCCGAGGAGGACAGGATTGCCGTCGGTGCTGATGGAGAGCCCTGCCTGGGAATCGACCACTGCCCCGTTCAGGAACATGTATGCCGTTGCCGTTCCCGAGGAGCTGTAGTTCATGGCATAGAAATACCAGGTCCCGGTACCAGGACTCCCGCCCCTCGGGTCTCCTGAAGTCAGGTAGCCGGCGGCAACACTGGAAGGCCCGGCGAGCAAGGTCTCGGCAATCGCGTACGTGTCTTGTTTCGCTGCCCCGTACTGCTTCCCGATGATGGTCGAGTTCCCCGATAACCACGATGCCCCGTTTGCCCAGCCTTCAAGTGTCAGGCCGGTAGTCGGGTCGAGGGAACCGGGATTATCCGTGACCTGGATGAACTTGCTGCTCGCACGGGCGAAGAGCTGCCCGAACCCGATCTTCCCCGGGGTCTGTGTCGGTGTCTGGCCTCCCACACCAGCGCCACCCTGCCCGTTATTGTTGTTGGAGGTGCTGTCCTTGAACTCGTTCGCTGCCCCGGTCCCGCTCTCGTTCAGGTGCCAGACAGCCATGTAGTTCGCATCCCAGACGTTTGTCTTGTCCTCCATGTTGACAGAGCCGGGCTTGCCGTAGTACATGTAGATGCTCGTGTTCGCGGCCGAGGAGAGCGAGGGCACCTTCACCCAGGCGGTGAGGCCGCCGGTACCCGGGCTGTAGTACTCGATCTGGTGAGGGAGCTTTGTCACCCCGTCCGAATCGGTGAAAAAGATGTCGAAGCCGTTCGCCCGGGCATTCGCCTTCAGGTCGCTGTCTGACGAGAAGTTGATGAGGACCGGGAAATTGCTGACGGATCCCACGACCTTCGTCTTGTCGATGGTGATGTTCTTCCTGTGCGTCCATGAACAGTCGTACCAGGTCACGGCTCCGGGCGGAGGTGTCGGGGTGGCCGTCGGCGTCACGGTCGTGGTGGCCGTGGTGGGCGCGGTCGTCGCCGACGTCGTGTACCCGGGCGCGGCATATCCCGGGACGCTCCTCCATGATCGCGGAGATCCCGCCGGAGGTGTACTCCTCGACATAGTCGGCCGAGACGTTCACCTCGGTGAGGGCGAGCTGGACGTCGTAGACCAGGGGGTTTCCGGTGACATTGATGAACGCGACGTTCCCGGCCGAGCCGTTCGTGTAGGAGGTGACGGGGAGGCCGCCGCGGTCGGCGATATCGCGGAGGGTGCGGAGCCACATCGCGGAGGCGTTGGCGCTCGACGCCTGGATGGTGAGGTTAACCCACCGGGTGTTGTTCCCGGTGGGGAGCGGGGAATTCTCGATATCGGTGACCGCACTTGCAACGGTGATGGGGCCGCTCCCGCTCACCTGGGTGTCGCTGACAGATCCCTGGAGGAGGATCTCGCCGACGCGGACGACGGGCGAGGTATTCACCATGGAGAGGCTGACGGAGGGGGGGATCTCCATCGTGGACCCGTCGTCCTGCTCGAGGAAGACCCCGCCGAGCTGGTAGTAGTAGGTCTGGGGGGTGTAGTAGATATTGTTGGACCGGGTACTCGATGGACCCGAGGGGCATGGTGATGGAAGTGACGGCGGGGGAGTAGCCGTAGCTGATGAGGGAGGTGCCGCTCACGGTGGCATCGCTCTTGGAGATCCAGACGCTCTGCGGGCTCTGGAACTGGGAGGAGATGCCGTAGACAGGGTTCATGAGATCGATGGGATAGACGGTAGAGCCGCTGATACCCCGGTAGACTGCAAGGTTGTTGACGATGGGGCTCGATCCGGAGTAGGTGCTCACGGTAATGTCGCTGCTGTTCCAGAGGTAATCGTCCCGGTACCAGAACCCCTGCGTACCAGGCCGCCGGTGACAGGATTCTGGGTCATGAAAAACCGCCTGGTGTAGGCATAGTTGGGCGAGACGTTCACCCAGACGTCCCAGCCCGGACCGTCGACGAGGATCCCCCGCTGGAGCAGCAGGTCGGCCGTGGAGATGTTGATGAAGAGGTGCGTGGGGGTGGTATTCACGTTGGCGTTCGTTGGCGTGGTGGTGATGGCCCGGCTCTCGGTGTAGCCACCGGAACTCGTCAGGACGTAGGAGTCCGAGGTGATGGTGATGTTCTCGTTCCTCTGGTTGAGGCCGAGGACGGCGCCGGCCTTCGCCGGGGAGAGGAAGGGGAAGAAGCCGAGGATCCCGCCGGTCTCGCCGCTCCCGAGGGTGAGGGCAGGCCCGAAGTCGGTGGTGCACTGCCGGCTGGTCCAGAGGGTGTCGATGTTCAGCTTGAACTCGGTGAGGCTGTCCTTCACGTCCGACATCTGGGCTATCTCGTTCTCCCGTCCCATGGCGGGCATCATGTAGAGGAGGTAGACCGAGAGGACGACGGTGACGGCTGCGAGGATGAGGACAAAGCCGATGGCCTCGGAGATCCCCTCCTCGCGATGGGGGGTAGTCATTCCTCTTTAAATATATCGCAGGATTAATATATAAATCCTTTCCGAAGTCCCGGAGCAGGAAGGGGCCGGTCGCGCAGGGTTAAACACTATAAACGGAGAGGACACATCTTTCATGGCATGGTGATCGCGTGAGCGAGAGGATCCACTGGGCTGATGTGGTTGCGGCCTCGGTGAAAGAGGGTGTCCCACACCGGGTCGCGACCGGGATAACTCCCTCCGGGCCCATCCACATCGGGAACATGCGTGAGGTCCTGACCGGCGACCTGGTCTTCAAGGCCATGGTGGAGCGGGGGCTCTCCGCGGAGCTCCTCTACATCGCGGATGACTTCGACCCGCTCAGGAAGGTCTACCCCTTTCTCCCCGATTCCTACGCAGAGTGGGTGGGGAAGCCGATCTCTGATATCCCCTGCCCGTGCGGTGAGCACAGGAGCTATGCAGACCATTTCCTCACCCCGTTCCTCTCGGCCCTCGCGGAACTGGACATCTCCCCGAGGGTATACCTCGCGAGCGAACTCTACCGGTCAGGCGCCTTCACGAACGAGATAGCGGCCGCACTTGAACACACGGGGGAGATCCGGCACATCCTCGAGCATGTCTCGGGGAGGACCCTTCCGCCCGACTGGTCACCATTCTATCCCATCTGCAGCGTATGCGGGAAGCTCTCTCCTGCCCGGATCCTGGACCATGACCCGGAGATGCACAGGGTCCGGTACCGGTGCGCCTGCGGGAATGACGGGACGGCGGACTACTCCCGCGGCGAGGGGAAGCTCGTCTGGCGGGTGGACTGGCCGATGCGCTGGGCCCACTTCGGGGTGACCGTCGAGCCCTTCGGGAAGGACCATGCCACAGCGGGTGGCTCCTATGACACGGGGAAGGAGATCGCCCGGAAGGTCTTCCGCTGCGAGCCGCCGCACCCGGTCGTCTACGAGTGGATCAGCCTGAAGGGGAAGGGGGCCATGCACTCCTCGAAGGGCGTCGCCGTGACCATCACCGAGATGCTCGAGATCGTCCCCCCCGACGTCCTCCGGTACCTCATCGTCCGCACGAGGCCCGAGAGGACGATCGACTTCGACCCCGGGATGGGTCTCATCTCCCTCATCGACGAGTACACCGGGTCTCCCACGAGGCCGCGGGCAGGGAGTACCAGCTCTCCAGGATCGCCTCCATCCCCACCCGCATCCCCTTCCGGCACATGGTGACCGTGGTCCAGATCGCGCACGACGATCGCGGGCTCTTCTCGTGCATCTCCCGCGGCGGGTACGACGTCTCTGACAGGGAGAATATCCTCCGGCAGGCAGGGCGCGTAAGGGTCTGGCTCCGGAAGTACGCACCCGACTCGGTGAAGTTCGCGGTGAAAGAGAAGCTCCCGCCCCACCTGGAGGACCTCACCGAGGAGGACATAAGGGCACTCTCGGCCTACCTCGAGTTCGTGAAGGCCCTCCCCGAATGGTCGGCCGAGGCGATCCATAACGGGGTCTACGAGGTCGGCCCCCGGTGCGGGACGAACGCAAAAAGGCTCTTTGAGATCATCTACCTCGCCTTCCTGGGTCAGGCCCGCGGCCCGCGCCTGGGCTGGTTCCTCGAGGCCCTCGGGAGGGAGTTCGTGCTCGGGCGGCTCTCCGAGGCGGTGGCCCCCTGTGTACTCTAGGGGCTGCGACCTCTGCCACCAGGGGGCGAAGATGGTCCTCTTTATCACCGGCACCTGCCACAGGAGGTGCTGGTATTGCCCCCTCTCGCAGGAGAGGAGCGGCCATGACCTCGTCTTTGCCAACGAGAGGCCGGTGACGGAGCCGGAGGATTTTATCGGGGAGGCGAGGATGATGGGGGCGCTCGGGACGAGCATCACCGGCGGCGAGCCCTTCCTCGTCCCGGAACGGGTTGCCGCCTATTGCAGGATCCTGAAGGAGACATTCGGGAAGGATCACCACATCCACCTTTACACGGGTATGGCGCCGACCCGGGAGATGCTTATGCCGCTCGTCGGTCTGGTCGACGAGATCCGGCTCCATCCCCCGCAGGAGGCCTGGAAAGAGATCCTTGCGTCCCCCTACGCCCGCTCCCTCGAGGTAGCGAGGTCGCTCGGATTCGCCGTCGGCATCGAGGTCCCCGCACTCCCCGGCATCCCGGCACTCGCGGAGATCCTCCCCCTCGTCGACTTCCTGAACATCAACGAGCTCGAGTGGGGAGGCATCAACGCCGACGAGATGCGGAGCCGCGGGTACATCCCCGAAGACAGTATCCACAACGCGGTCAGGGGTTCCCACCGGTGGGCGAAGGACCTCCCGCACAAGGAGAAGGTCCACTGGTGCTCCTCGAGGTTCAAGGACGCCGTCCAGCTCCGCGAGCGCCTCAAGCGCATCGCCGCCCGGACCGCCCGGCCCTTCGACGAGGTGACCGGGGACGGGACGATCGTCTACGGGGTCATCGAGCCTGACCGTCCGCTCCCCCCGGACCGCCTCGGCCTCCGGGCGGGAAGCTTCGAGGAGTGCGACGGGCGTATCGAGCTCTCCTCAAAGGCGCTGAAAAAGCAGGCGAAACGCCTGCCCGGGAAGAAATACATCGTCGAACGGTACCCCAACAGGGGGGTAGTGGTGGAGGTGACACCCCTGTGAAGGCCCGGTCCGGTCTCGAGGGCCTCTACGAGCGTGTCCTCGGCTGGCAGATCCAGCATGTCCCGCGCCATATCGCCATCATCCAGGACGGGAACCGCCGGTTCGCGCGGTCCCTCGGGCTTGGGACAGGTGAGGGGCACCGGGCCGGTGCCGACACCACCGAGCGGGTGCTCGACTGGGCGCACGAGATGGGGGTGAAGTACATCACCCTCTACTCCTTCTCCACCGAGAACTTCCAGCCGGGACAGCGAGGAGGTGGAGAGCCTCTTCTCCCTCTTCAAGGAGCGGTTCGACAAGATCATCTCCGATGAACGGGTCCACAGGCGGCGCATCCGGGTCCGGGTCTTCGGCGACCGCGCCCGCCTCCCGCCCGATCTCCTGGAGCGGGTGGAGGCGGCGGAGGCGGCCACCCGCGCCTACAGCAGACTACTTCCTCAACATCGCCCTCGCCTACGGCGGGAGGAACGAGATAGTCCATGCCGCCCGCTCCATCCTCAGGGAGGTGAGGGAGGGGGCGATCACGCCTGAAAAGATCGACCCGGCCCTCGTCGAGCACCACCTCTATGACGGGAAGTATCTCCCTCCCGTGGACCTCATCATCCGCACGGGAAACGAACGCCGGACCTCCAACTTCCTCCCCTGGCTCGCGAACGGGAAGGAGAGCGCGGTCTACTTCTGCGCCCCCAACTGGCCGGACTTCCGGAAGATCGACCTTCTCCGCGCCCTCCGCCTCTATGACCAGCGGATGCGCGGGAAGGGGATGCCTGCGAACGGGTAGGGACGGGCCAGGCGGGTCAGCTCCCGAACCGCCGTTTCCGGGACTGGTAGTCACGGAGGGCCCTGAGGAAGTCCACCTTCCGGAAGAACTTCCAGTTCACGTCCGAGAAGAAGAGTCCCGAGTACACGCTCTGCCAGATGAGGAAGTCGGTGAGATGGGAACCCCCCGTCTTTATGACGAGGTCGGGGGCGTAGCGGAAGGCGAGGTACGAGTCGATGAGCTCCTCGTCGACGATATCCGGGTCGACCCCGTCCTCGGCCATCCCGCGGATGCATCCTGTGATCTCCTCGCGCCCCGAGTGCCCGATGGCGACGAGGACCGGCATCCCCTCCCCCATCACCTCGTCCCTGTCCCCCCCGTGGAGCTCCAGCCGGGCGAAGTCCGCGATCCGGCAGATGTTCGGGAGGAAGGGATCGATCCTCGCCGCATTCAGGGTGCTGATATGGAAGGTGACCCCCAGGATCCCCACCTCCCGGCACCACCTGCTCACCTCGACGATCTTCCCCGGGGCATCGACCATGTCCTGCTCGGTGATCATGAAGCAGAGGTGCTCGGGGAGGATGGTGAGCCTGCGGAGGAGCAGCTTCTCGTAGAGCCAGTAGATCATGAGGCCCACCTGAGGAGCGCTTCCAGTTCGAGGGTATTCAGGATATCGCCGGGACCGCACCAGCCCCTCCTCGCGAGGGCGACGCCGTGGCCGATGTTCCCGAGCTCTGATTTTTCGTGTGCATCCGTCCCGATCGCGAGTTTGAGTCCCTGGTCGCGGGCCTCCCGTATCTGGGGATCGTCGAGGTCCATCCGGTAAGGGGAGGCGTTGATCTCGAGGGCGACCCCGTTCCCCTTCGCGGCATCCATGACCCTTGCGAGGTCGATCTCCGAGGCCGCCCGCTGGGGGAAGAGCCTGCCCGTCGGGTGGCCCAGGATATCCACGTTCTCGTTCGAGACGGCCGTGAGGAGCCGGCGGGTCATGGTGTCCTTCTCCTCGTGCAGGCCCACGTGGACCGAGGCGATGACGAGGTCGAGGTCCCCGAGGACCTGGTCGGGCAGGCCGAGCGTCCCGTCGGCCATGATATCGACCTCGATACCGGCCAGGAGCTGGCAGCCCGAGGAGCGGTTGATCCGCTCGATCTCCTTTCCCTGGGCCTTCACCCCCTCCACATCGAGGCCGTGGGTGATGTGGAGGCCGGGTGAATGGTCTGATACGAGGAGGTACTCGTAGCCGAGCTCCGTCCCTGCGGCCGCGAGATCCCCGAGGGTGGTTCTCCCGTCGGTCGCCGTGGTGTGCACGTGGAGATCGCCCCTGATCGCCTTCGCCTCGACAAGGATCGGCAGATCCCCCTGAGGGCCCGCTCGATCTCGCCCCGGTCTTCCCGGATCTCCGGGGGAATGTAGGGGAGGCCGAGGGTAGCGAGGAGTGAGATCTCGTCGGGGTAGGGGTGGAGGCCCTCGCCCGCCCGCTCCTCGAGCCCGTACTCGTTCGAGCTTCAGGCCGTGGTCGATGGCGATCGCCCGGAGCCGGATGTTGAAGTCCTTGGAACCGGTGAGGTAGATGAGCATGGAACCGAAGGACTCCGGGTCTGTGAACCGGATGTCCACCCGCTCCCCGAGGATCCGGATCGAGGTTTTCTGTTCACCCTCGTTGATCATCGCCTCGGCTATCGGCCTGAGCCTCGGGTTCACCGCGCGCGGTGACTCCTTGCTCACGATATCGATGTCCCCGACGGTCGCCTTCCCGCGCCGGTAGCTGCCTGCCACCTCGAAGGTCCCCGGGGTGAGGGCCGACGCAACCTTCGCCACCACCGCGTCGGCCCGGTCCCGGGTCATCCGGGTGGCGGAGGCCCGGGTACTGGGCGACGGATTTGAGGAACTCCGTCTCCTTCTTCTCCCCGAAGCCCTTCAGCGCCCGGATCCGGCGCGAGCGGGCGGCCTTCTCCAGGTCGTCGACGGAGGCGATCCCGAGCTTCATCCAGAGCTTATGGACGGTCTTCGGCCCGACCCCGTCGAGTTTCAGGAGTTCGGGGAGGGAATCAGGGATCTTCGCCTTCGAGCTCGTCGAGCTCAGGAAAGGTCCCGGTCTGCACGATGGACAGAATCTTCTTCGCGATTCCGCTCCCGATTCCGGGGATCGCAACGAGAGCCTTCTCATCGAGTTCCAAGACCGGGGCAGGGCTCCCCTCCACCTGCTGGGCGGCGCGTTCATAAGCGCGCACCTTGAAGACGTCCTCCTCACCCGTCACCTCAAGGAGCTGGGCCATAAAGCGGAGGCGTTCCGCCACCTCCCGGTTCGAACCCGCCATGGGTACAACTCATCCCCAGCGGTATATGGTTCTCTCGCCCCGGCCAGAAGCCAGGGCCTCCCGACCTGGAGAATCCTTCGGGTCCCCTCCTTTCCCAAACGGATATGACGGGCCGGTGAGAGATATTTCTGCTATGGAGCATGCCGCATGCGAGGACCTCCTGGAGGCCATCCTCATCCTTACCGAGAGGTGCGGATCCCCTCCCACGGTGGAGGACCTTGCGGCGCATCTGGGGAAGGACGGGTCCTCGGTTGATGTTCTTCTCACGGACCAGGCGGGGGCGGGGAGGGTCAGCGTGGGTCCCTCGGGGGATGTCCGCCTTCTCCCCGAGGGGCAGGCGATCGCCGCCCGGGTGGTGAACCGGCACCGTATCCTCGAGTCCTTCCTCGCGGAGAAGCTCGGCGTGGAACCGGGGAAGGCCTCGGGCGAGGCATGCCTCATGGAGCACCAGGTCTCTGATGAGACCATCAGGAGGCTCTCGGACTTCCTCGAGAGGCATGGGGGGGTACGTCGCCGGATCCCGGACCCGCGGGCGCGAAACGGGAGGAGAGGAGGTGGGCGGGGAAGGCGCGCCCATCCCCCTCTCGGAGTATCCCGAGGGGACCCGGCTCAGGGTGATGGCCATCGGGAACTTCTCGCGTGTCCGGAGGCTCGCCGATGTGGGACTCCTCCCCGGGGAATCACTCGTCCTCAAACGGAAGCTCTCCAACGGCTCGGTAGTGGTGGGGGTGAAGGGGAGCGACATCGCCCTCTCCTCCGAGATCGCGGCCTGCATCCTCGTGGAGGAGCAGGGATGAGGTTCGCCCTCGTCGGGAACCCGAACGTCGGGAAGTCGCTGATCTTCAACCAGCTGACCGGCCTCGGCGTCGAGGTCTCCAACTACCCGGGCACGACCGTCGTGCTCCACCGCGGCTCCACCTGCGTGGACCGCGAGAAGGTCGAGATCCTGGACCTCCCCGGGGTCTACTCCATCGACGGGGACCAGGAAGAGGAGGCCCTCGCCCGGACCATCCTCACCGCGGGAGACCTGGACGGCGCCATCATGGTCCTGAATGCCATGAACCTCGAGCGGAACCTCTACCTCCTCCTCCAGGTCGCCGAGACGGGAATCCCCCTCGTCGTCGTGGTGAACATGATGGACGAGGCCGAGGCCGCAGGCCTGGAGATGGATCTCCGGAAGCTCTCCGGTATCCTCGGGACCGAGGTCCTCGGCACAGCCGCGGCGAGCGGGAGGAACCTGGGCGGGATCATGCCCCTTGCCCTGGACAGGGCGCGCACAGCGGGCGTTGCGGTGCCGTATGATGCGGATGTCGAGGCCGCGATACGGACACTCGGGAAGAATCTCGGGGCCACCCGCGTATCGGCCATCTGGTCGCTCGACGGTATCGGTACAGACCCGCGCATAACCGAGGCGGCAGGCGATCTCGCGGGGGAGATCGAGCAGAGCCACCGGATGTCGGTCCACCAGATCATGGCGCTGAACCGGTTTACCCTCTCCCGGGAGATCGCCGGGAAGATCGTAAAGAGCGGGAGATCGAGAGCCGGTATCGACCTGGACCAGCTCCTGTCCCGGGAGATCCCGGGCATCCCGATCCTCGCATCGGTCCTCGTCGGGATGCTCCTCGTTGTCTTTGTCTTCGGTTCTTTCCTTGAAGGGGTGATCGTGCGGCTCTTCCAGGACTTTGCCATCGCACCCCTCCTCTCCCTCGGTCTCCCGCCCCTCGCCGAGAAGGTCGCGGTTGCGGCGGTCGTCGGGCTCCAGGCGGGCTTCGGCATCGCGTTTCCCTATATCCTCCTCTTCTTCCTCCTCCTCTCCGTCCTCGAGGACTCCGGGTACATGACCCGGGCCGCCTTCCTCGCAGACAAGGCGATGCACCGGGTGGGGATGCATGGGGGGGCGATCATCCCGATGGTCGTCGCCTTCGGGTGTAATGTGCCGGCCATCATGGCGGCGAGGAACCTCGGGACAAAGAGGGAGCGGCTCATCGCGGCCTTCCTCATCACGATGGTCCCCTGCTCGGCACGGACGGTGATCATCGCGGGCGTGGTCGCGGCCTTCGTCGGGATCCCCGCTGCGCTCTCTATCTACGGGATGGTCTTCCTCGTCATCTTCCTCACCGGGATGCTCCTCACCCGTGTCACCCCGGGCAGCCGAGATCGGCATGATCCTCGAGATCTCCCCCCTCCGCTGGCCGCAGCCCGGCCTCGTCCTCGCGAAGTCCCTCCACCGGCTCAGGGATTTCCTGGTGGTGGCCATCCCCCTCCTCGTTGCAGGCAGCTGTATCCTCGGGACCCTCGAGTTCTTCGGGATCCTCGCGGTCTTCCAGGACCTCGCGGCCCCGCTCTTCCAGGGGATCCTCGGCCTCCCCCCCTATGCGGTCACCGCCCTCCTCTTCGGGATCCTCAGGAAGGAGATGGCCGTCGAGACCCTCGCGGTCCTCGCCGGGTCCGCGAACCTCCCCCTCGTCATGAGCACCCTCCAGATCTACATCTTCGCGGTCATCTCCACCCTCTTCGTGCCCTGCATCTCGACGATGGCGGTCCTCTCCCGGGAGAACGGCTGGAAGGTCGCGGCCCTCGTTACCCTCTACACCGTGCTCCTCGGGATCGGGATCGGGGCAATGATTAATCTCGCCTTCGCATAAGGTTACAGGAAAGACCATGCTCACCTTCATCGGCCTCGGCCTCTCCGACGAACAGGACATCTCGGTAAAGGGCCTCGAGGCGGTCCGGGCTGCCGACCGCGTCTACCTGGAGTGCCACACTTCACGGCTCACGGGGACGACCCTTGGCGCGATGCAGGAGTTCTACGGGAGACCCGTCATCCCTCTCACGAGGGAGGAGATGGAAGTGCGACCCGGGGAGATCCTCGCGCTATGCGAAGGAACACGACGTGGCCCTCCTCTGCGGCGGGGACCCCATGGTCTCCACGACCCACGCCGACCTCAGGCTGAGGGCGAAGGCCGCGGGGGTGGAGACCCGGATCATCCACGGGGCGTCCATCCAGACGCGCGGTCTCGGGCCTCACCGGCCTCCAGAATTACCGGTTCGGGAAGTCCACCTCCATCCCCTTTCCGTCTGGTTCCTGGTTCCCGACCACCCCCCTCGAGACGATCCTCGCGAACCTCGCCCTCCACCTCCACACGCTCGTCTACCTCGATATCCAGGCGGGACGGCTCATGACCGTGAAGGAGGGGATCACGCTTCTCGGGGAGATGGCGGTCCGGATCTCCCGGCCCGCTCCCGGCTTCTTCGTGGGGATCGCCCGTGCGGGGTCGGCGGACCCGTTCGTCGCCGCGGGGGATGCAGAACGGCTTACGAGCCTCGCATTCGGCCCGCCGCTCCACATCCTCGTCGTCCCCGCCGACCTGCACCCGGTGGAAAAGGAGTACCTGGAGGCGTTCTCGTACCATGGAGATCAGTGACTACGGGGAATCCCTCGCGGGAACTCTCGGGGAGATCACCCTCTCACCACCGGAGGGGACCGCACTCCACCGGGTGGCGGGGGAGGCCCACGAGATGGCGGATGCCTACGAGAGCGACGGGCGGGCCTTCCTCTCCGCCGGGGACCCGATGAACGCGCTCGCGGCTTTCACCTATGCATCCGGCTGGCTGGACGCATCATCCACCCTCGGTCTCTTTACGACGAGTTCGATGCTCGGCATCCCGGAGTTCTCCGGGGAAGCCTCTTCCATGGACCTCCTGAGGCTGCGCGGCAAGACGGAACGGTACAGGAAGATGCTCTCGGGAGCTCTCGAGGCCCTCGAGTGCTCACCTGACCAGGGGAGCCCCCTCTTCCGGCGGCGATGCTCATCCTCGGCCGGGCAGGGGACCTCCTCGGTGAGGGGGATCTCCATGCCCGGGAGGGGAAGGATGCGGATGCCCTGGCCTGCTACAGCCATGGCCACGGCTGGCTCGATGCAGGGGTGAGGGCAGGGCTCTTCAGAATCCTCCACTCCCGTGATCTCTTTACTGTGGGCCCCTTGTAGAAGGGGACCTCCCCTGGGCCCCTTGTAGAAGGGGACCTCCCCTGGGCCCCTTGTAGAAGGGGACCTCCCCTGGGCCCCTTGTAGAAGGGGACCTCCCCTGGGCCCCTTGTAGAAGGGGACCTCCCCTGGGCCCCTTGTAGAAGGGGACCTCCCCTGGGCCCCTTGTAGAAGGGGACCTCTCCTGGGCCCCTTGTAGAAGGGGACCTCTCCTGGGCCCCTTGTAGAAGGGGACCTTTCCCGGGGCCTGTTATAGAAAGTTTTTGAACTTTCCCTCTAACCGGTACAGCTGCACAGCGCCGGTATCGGCCGGTTGCGGAATCGGGAGGGGGATTTTTCGATGGAGCGTTCCCAGGGGAAGTGGCTGATCGTCTCGGTGAGCTTCAGCCTGGTCGTCCTCGTCCTTGTCCTCCACTTCACGGTGACCCCGCAGACCTTCGAGTACCTCCGCCGCCTGAACCCTCTCTTCCTCCTCCTTGCCATCGTCTTCCACTTCCTCGCCTACGGCTTCTGGGCGATGCGGATCCGCACGATGGCCGCCTCGCTCGGGCACAAGGTGGAGTTCAGCTACTGCCTGAACCTCGTCATGGCGAACCTCCTCGCGGGGGCGATCACCCCCGCACAGGCCGGCGGGGAACCGGTGCGGATCCACCAGCTCTACCGTCACAACGTCCCCCTCGGGGACGCGACTGCCATCGTCGTTGTCGAGCGGGTCCTTGACGCCATCGTCCTCGGCCTCGGCGGGATCGCGGCCATCTTCCTCCTCGGCGAGATGGTCGAGGAGGTCCCGAGGAGCCTGACGTTCGTCATTACCCTCGCCTGGCTCATCATGGTCCTCTTCATCGCCGCCTTCGTCTTCTCGGTGCGGAACCCCGATCTCCTGAAGAGGTTCCTGAAGAAGGTCTCGCGCCTCTTCGTGAAGCGGTGGGACCTGAAGAGGATCGAGAACTTTATCGCCTCCATCGACCGGGAGGTGGACAACTTCCATGACAGCCTCTCCCGGTTCGTCGCCCATGCGAAGGGCGGCCTCCTGTGGGGGGCCCTCTACACCGCCCTCTTCTGGTTCTCCGAGTTCATCATCGTCTCCCTCATCCTCATGGGGATCGGTGAACAGCCGCACTACCTCCTCTCCCTCGTCGCCCAGATCGTGATCGCCATCATCATGATGATCCCCCTCACCCCGGGATCCTCGGGGATCGCCGAGCTCTCGGCCACGTCGGTGTACGGTCTCTTCATCAACACCTCCATCGTCGGGGTCCTCGTCGTGGTCTGGAGGGCCATCTTCTATTACCTGAACATCGCCGTCGGGATCCTCGCCTCCATCCCCATCATCCAGCGGGAGATGCTCCGGCATGACGAGGACCATCCGGGGGTGTAACCGGGCAGGGAATATCCCCGGTTTTCAAGTGCCAGGTGTTATCCCTGTTTTTCAGGTGCCATGATGTACCCCAAGGTTTAACGTAGGGAAGGGCGATGACTACCATCGCCATGGCCGAGCAGACGTGCAGGGTCCGGGGGGTCTTTCTCTCGATGAGCGAGCAGGGAGCCGCTGCACCGACCGTGCTCCTGGAGCTCCCCGCCGGCGACTGTATCCCGATCTACATCGGGCTCTGGGAGGCGATCTCGATCAGGAATGCCATCAAGGGGGAGGTCCTCCCGAGGCCGATCACCCATGACCTCTTCGTCGAGGTGTTAAAGAGGCTCCATGCCACCGTCACTGCCCTCTCGATCGATGCGCTGGAGGACGGGATCTTCTACGCGAAGCTCCACGTGAAGATGGACGGGGTCATCGAGGTGGTGGACTGCAGGCCGAGCGACGGCATCGCGATCGCTCTTCGTTCCGATGCCCCTATAACGGTGGAGGAAGGGGTCGCCTCCCAGGCATCGAAGAAGAGGGAGGACCTCGCAAACCTGCAGGACCTCGACTCGGTGATGTGAACCCGGGAGAAGCGCCCGGCCCCTACCGCCGCCTCTTCTTGAGCTCGGCGAACACGAGATCGAGATCTACCCCTGCGGCGGCGAGGGCGAGGAGGAGGTGGAACTGGAGGTCGGCGGCCTCGGAGACGGTGGCCCCGGGTTCCCCGTTCTTCACGGCGAGGATGAACTCCACAGCCTCCTCCCCGACCTTCTCGAGGATCCCGTCGATCCCCTTCTCCCCCGAGGCGAGGCGGCTCACGTACGAGCCTTCGCGGGGATGCCGGATCCGGTCCCCGATGACCTCCCAGATCTCCGCGATGACCCCGATATCCTTCATGGACCGTCACCCGTGGAGAGGATCTCCCCGAGCTCGGACCCGAAGAACCTCCGGAAGAGGAGACGGGCCTTCTCCACGTTCGCCCCCCCCTTCCCGATGGCGAGGCCGAGATCGCCCCGTCTTCTCGAGGATGATGCTCACCCTCCCCGACTCGTCCTTCCTGACCGAGGAGAGGACCGCCGGCCGGAACATGTTGGCGATGAACTCATCCGGGTTCTCCGAGTACTCGACCATCTCGATCTTCTTTCCCAGCACCTTCTGCATCCTCCTGATGTTCTCCCCCTTCTTTCCGATGGCAAGCCCCATGTCGCCAGGACGGACGACGTAGATGATCCGGTCGAACCGCTCGTCCATGAGGCAGTCGATGGCAGTGGATTTCGTGAGGATCCTGAGCTCCTCGATATATCTCCTCTCTTTAAAACCGATGGTCCGTTCCATTTCACGTGAGACTGTGCGCTCCCCGTATATATGATTACAGAATTTGATCGTCCGTTCCCGGGTGATCAACGGGGCGGGAACCGCCTTCTTCAGGAAAGGAGTGGAGCGGGCATGCCCGGGGGACTGGTTCCCCCCCGGGCACACCCGCGAAACCCGGGTTTATTCTCCCGGGTAAAAGAGGGTGTGAGAGGTCTTCAGGGTTCCGGGTGGTTGATAGCGGGAGTGCTCGTCACTGGTGGTGTGGGGAATTGGGTTCTGCCTCCCGGCCCTTCGGATCTCCCCAGATCTTCATGCACATGAGGTTGCTCCTTTCACTGTGGTCTCTCTCTTGTAACCAGGGGGGTTGCGGAACCCCGGCCGGTTCACATACAATAATAAACACTAATAGTATATATATATTTCGTATGTAATGCATCACCCAATTATTAGTTTATACAAAATCTAACTGGTATACTGTGCCTTGAAACGGGAAAAGAACGCGATTAAGGGCAGTTTCAGGCGGCGAATAACGCCGGGGGCCGGCGAGGAAAATGGAGGGGGCCATGGGATCAGCCCCCCTCCGTGACCGGCCTGTCCAGCCTGTCCGGCCTCTTTTCAGGCTCTTCTTTGAAGGGGCGTTCCCTGAGAGGTAGTCGAGGTCGATCTGCTTGAGGAGATCGGGGGCCATCGAGCGGAAGACTCCCTCGATGTTCTTGATGGCCTGGAGGTCGTCCGTGGACCGGTCGTCCTTCCCCCCGCGGGGCCGGAAGATGACCACCGCACCGATCGACTTCCCCCGGGCGTCCCGGATCGGGGAGACCCGGTCCTCCATCGGCCACCTCGTCCCGTTCTTGGCGACGAGGACCTCGTCCCCCTCGCCGGTCACCAGGTTCTCCTCCTTCGCCGCCCGCTTCGCCAGGTTCTCCACGATCGCCCCGCTCTCCTCGCGCACCAGCCGGAAGACCTCGGGGAGGGGGCGGAGGTACGACTCGGTGGACTGCCACCCGGTCATGAGCTCGGCCGCCGGGTTCATGAACGTGACCTGTCCCTCGGTGTTCGTGGTGATGATCCCGTCGCTGATGGCCATGAGGGTCTCGAGGAACCATTCGCCCTTCTCCCGCTCCCGCTTCTCCCTCCGGTGCTTGTAGATGGCCATCTCGAGGGTGGTCTTGAGCTCGGTATCGGTGAAGGGCTTGATCAGGTACCCGTAGGGCTCGGTGATCTTCGCCCGCTCGACCGTCCTCTCGTCGGAGTACGCGGTGAGGTAGACGATGGGGATGTGGAGGTCACCCGATATCTGCTCCCCTGCCTCGATCCCGTCCATCTCCCCCTTGAGACGGATATCCATGAGGACGAGGTCCGGGTGGACCTTCGCCGACCTCTCCACCGCCTCTTCCCCGGTGGAGACGATGCCGGCCACCTGGTACCCGAGCTCCTGGAGGCTCTCTGCAAGGACCTTCGCGATGACAAAGTCGTCCTCAACAATCAGAATATTGGCTTTTGCCACGAAACAAACCCCTTTACTTCTTCATTTCTGGAAACCTGATGATAAAGCTTGTACCCTTCCCCTTCACCGTCTCGATGGACCCCCCGAGCTGGCTCACGGCAAGCCCCTGGACGAGCCGGAGGCCCAGCGTCTCGGTCTTCTCGAGGTCGAGATCTGCCGGGAGCCCTATGCCGTTGTCCCGGATCTCCATCGTGAAGCCGGAGGCCTCGTCCTTCGTGACCCTGATACAGACCTTCCCCCCCTTGCCATCAGGAAAGGCGTACTTCAGCGAGTTCGTGACGAGCTCGTTGATGATGAGGCTGCACGGGAGCGCGGTATCGATGTCAAGGGAGATGTCCTGGACATCCATCTCGAGGGTGACCCCGGACGAGCGTTCCTCGTAGGACCGGAAGAGGTACTGGATGAGCCTTGTCAGGTACTCGGCAAGGTCGATGGTGCCGAAGGACCTGGACTGGTACAGCTTCTCATGGATGAGGGCCATGGTCTTGATCCGGTGCTCGCTGTCCCGGAACATCTCGAGGATCTTCCTGTCCTTGGTCTTCTTCGACTGGAGGACGAGGAGTGCCGAGACCACCTGCATGTTGTTCTTCACCCGGTGGTGGATCTCCCGGAGCATGTTCTCCTTCTCGAGGAGGGATGCGCGGATCTGGGCCTCGGCCCTCTTCATGATGGTGATATCGATGCAGACCGCGAGGGCCGCCCTCACCTTCCCCGATTCGTCCCTGAGCGGGTAGATGGTGAGGAGGGCAGGGAACTGCTCGCCGTTCTTCCGCACGAGGGTGATCTCCCCCGAGAACTCCACCTCCTGCCTCTTCATCTTGCGGTGGATCTCGGTGAGCCGGGCCCCGTCCTCGGGGATGTGGAGGATCGCGAGCCGCTCTCCCACGACATCGCCCTTCCAGTAGCCGAAGATCATCTCGGCCCCGGGGCTGAAGTCCAGGATCCGGCTCTCCATGCCCCTCGGTTCGGTGGTCACGAAGGCGACGTTGTGGGCCGCTTCAAAGATGGCCGAGAGCCGGCGTTCGCGCTCGGTGAGCTCCCGGTCCCGCGAGAGGCTCATCTTCATGGAGCGGAGGAAGATGGCGAGCAGGCGCCCTTCGCGGTCCCTGAAGGCCTGATCCGATCTCTTCAGCCCGGTGATATCCCTGTAGAAGTCGATCCGGCATCCTTCGTAGGGTGGGTCGTCGAGGGCCCTGCTCGAGCAGGAGATCCACCGTTCCCCTCCCGGTCCGGACAGGGCGAACTCGATCTCACTCCCGTCCCCGCCGGAGGAGAGGGCGGCTATGACCTCTTTCCCCTTCCTGGTCTCCGGTAAGGCGGGGGACGATGCCGGCGGAGATGAAATCCCGGATCGTCATCCCCAGGACCTCGCCCCTCTTCATCCCTGAGATCTGCTCCATCATGGAGTTGAAGAGGACGATCTCTCCGGCGTCATTGACGAGCGCCACCCCCTGATCGAGGAGATCGAGGATCCGTCCTGAAAAATCCTCCCGATCCGGCCCCTTCTCCCGGGGTGCAGCCTTCCTCAATCCATCCCCCTATTCTCATATAAGGTGAAGAGGTGCTTATAATCAGTACCCGGAGACCCCTCACCATCGGCCATATCCGGAAACGTTATCCCCCGGCCCGGGAACACGTACAGGGCAGTCCCGGAGGGATGATCCATGGTGAAGCTATCTCCCTTCACAGGGCTCACCTCCCGGGAGATGGCCCGGGAACCTGAGAAGAGCAGTTCCCGCACCGGAAAAACAACGGCCGCTCCGGGCCGGGACAGGGTTCCCCTGGAGATAAAGGTTAGCATATTTCTGTTAACATCCGTTTGACCGTATCAGACGATAATAATATCGGCGATTCCATCCAATCAAGAATTAATCAAAAATACACAATCAGGAATCTTTATATAGTAGTGTATTTATATAGATTGTCTTGCAGAGAACGATATCCGGGAGTTCTCTCTCTGGTTATCGGGATGAAGATCAGGTATGATGTTCCCATACGAGATCGAAAATCTCCTCAACATGGATGGATTGCAGGACATGAATGAGATCCTGGACCGGCTCCTGAAGGTCCGCGACATCTCCCGCGACAAGGTCCGGGATCTCGGGTTCGATATCCGGTCCGTAGACCTCGATAATCTCCCCGGCGAGATGGACAAGGAGAAGGTCTACTGGATCTCCTTTTACAAGAACCTCTTCAACTTCATCAGCATCCCCCTGTTCGTGAACGGTGTCATCGATCAGCAGGAGATCGCAAGCATCAGGTTCGATGAGCACTGCAAGCACGACATCGCCGAGATCCTGACGAGTATCGAGATGGAGGCATCCTGATCCCTCCCGTTCTCCTCCTCCTTCATTCACCTACTCCATAGTAAGATCTATACCTCGTTTTTCTGGAGTCCTTCCCCCGGAGCGTACGCGCCACCCGCCGGGGGGTCAAAATGTTTAAATCCGTTCCCCGGTAACGTTAGCATGCTCGGAAGGAGAAGCGGGATTCTTTATGCTCGACGTGGGGAAGGTCACGAAACTCATCGGCGGCATGACCATCCTCTCGGACGTGAGCCTCTCGGTCGGGAAGAGCGAGATCGTCGGGGTTGTCGGGCCGAACGGGGCGGGAAAGACCACGCTCTTCAATATCATCACGGGTATCTCCCGCCCGACCCGGGGGGCAGTCTCGTTCGAAGGGGAGGATATCACCGCCCTCCCGCCCGAGCAGATCTGCAGGAAGGGGATCGCGAAGACCTTCCAGATCGCCCGGTCGTTCCCCGGCCTCACAGCCCGGGACTCGGTCATGGTGGGGGCGATCTTCGGCTGCGATGAGCCCATGGCCATGAAGGATGCGGCAGAGCTCTCTGCGGAGACCCTGGATTTCGTCGGGTTCCCCGCTGAAAAGGCAGATACCCTCGTCAGGAACCTGAATGTCGTCGAGCTGAAGCGGGTGCAGCTCGCCCGGGCGCTCGCCTCGAAGCCGAGGCTCCTCCTCTTCGACGAACTGATGACCGGCCTCACGCCGTCAGAGAGCAACGACTCGGTGGAGCTGGTGAAGAAGATCCGCGGGCAGGGCATCTCGATCCTCATGATCGAGCATGTCATGAGCGTGATCATGGGGGTATCGGACCGGGTCGTCGTCCTCGATCACGGCGAGAAGATCGCCGACGGCCACCCGTACGAAGTGATCAACGACCAGCGCGTCATCGACACGTACCTCGGTGACGTGGGCGCCTTCTGAGGGGGAAACGGTGCTCGAGATCTCGGACCTGAACGTCTTTCACGGGAATCTCCAGGTGGTCTGGGACCTGAACGTGAAGGTGAACGAGGGTGAGCTCGTCACCCTGATCGGTCCCAACGGGGCAGGGAAGACCTCGACCGTGGAGACCATCATGGGCCTGAACCGGAAGGCCACGCGGGAGCATCCGTTTCCTCGGTGAAGAGATCCGGATGATGCCCCCCAACCGGGTGTTCAGGAAAGGCCTCGCCCTCGTCCCTGAACGACGGGAGATCTTCCCCGGGTTGCCTGTTATCGAGAACCTGCAGCTGGGGGCGATGGGAAGACCCGGGCTGGAAGAAGTCCCTGGAACATGTGTACGCCCTCTTCCCGGTCCTCCGGGAGCGACAGGGGCAGAAAGCGGGAACCCTCTCCGGGGGTGAGCAGCAGATGCTTGCCATCGGGAGGGCCCTCATGTCAGAGCCGAGGATGCTCGTCCTCGACGAGCCCTCGACCGGCCTCTCTCCCCTCCTCGTGGCCCAGATGTTCCGGTCCCTCGAGCAGACTCGGGAGGGAGGGAATGACCATCCTCCTCCTCGAGCAGAACGTGAGGCATGCCCTTGAGCTCTGCAACCGGGGGTACGTGCTCGAGAACGGGAGGATCGTGCTCGAGGGGAAGAGCAGGGAACTCCTCCATGACCCGCACATTGAAAGGGCGTACCTCGGGATCTGAGTCCCGGGCCGGTTTCCGTGGGCTGTATGGTCAGCTCTCCGGTCTTTCCCGGTTGAGCTCCCTCTCGCTTCTCCGGTTCTTCCACCACTTCTGGACCTCTTCCGGGAGGGAGACGAGACCCCGGGGCAGGAAGATCACGACGAGGATGAGGATCAGGCCGATGATGATGAACCTCTCGAACGTGAGCCCGAAGTTGAGCAGCCCTTCCGAGACGATGGTGAGGATGACCGTCCCGAATCACCGGCCCGGCGAGGGTCCCGAGCCCGCCGAAGATGGAGTAGATCACCGGCAGGAAGGAGATGTCGATCCCGAAGATATCGGGGGTCACGTACCCGAAATGGTGGATCTCGAGGGCCCCCGCGATCCCCGCGAGGAACGCGCTCGCGGCAAACCCGAGGAGCCGGTACCTGACGGGGTCCACGCCCGAGGCGCGTGCCTCGGTCTCGTTCTCCCTGATGGCGGCAAAAGCAAGCCCGATCCGCGAGTTCATGAGGGCACGGATCGCGAGGACCGAGAGGGCCGCGATGCCGAGGATGGAGTAGGTCCTCGATGAAGGAGTAGCCCGGGATGGCCGCGGAGAGGAGGCGTGGCGAGGCGAGCCCTTCCCAGCCGCCGGTGACCGGAGCGAGCACCGATACCACGATGGTCTGGGCGATGATGGCGAACCCGAAGGTGACCATGGCGAGGAACCATTCCTTGAGCCGGACGCAGGTGAGGCCGATGAGGATCCCGATCCCCGCGGCCACCGCTCCCCCGAGAGGAAGGGCGAGGAACGGCGAGAGCCCCGTCTTCACCGCGATGAGGGTCGAGGCATAGGCCCCGATCCCGAAGAAGGCCGCGTGCCCGAGGGACCCCTGCCCCGAGAGGGCGAGGAGGTTCCAGGACGATGCAAAGATGATGAAGATGAGCATGAGGAGGAGGAGGTTCAGGAGGTAGAGGTCTCCCGAGGCGGGGGCGATGACCGCGAGGGCGAGGCAGAGGATCGTCGCGTATCTCGCGAGCCTCCCGCTGTCCGGCGCCTTCACTCCTCAGCCTCCCCGAAGAGCCCCCTGGGCCTGATGATGAGGACCACGATGAGCACGATGAAGGAGACGGCGTCCTTCCAGGGCCCCCCGACGAGGAACGCGGTCGCGTTCTCGGCGAGCCCGTAGAGGAGGCCCCCGATGATGGCGCCCGGGATGGACCCGAGCCCCCCGAGGATGATGATGGCAAAGGCCTTGATCGCCGGGATGGACCCCATGTACGGGTTGAAGACCTGCCCGCTCACGACCCAGAGGGTCCCCGCCGCCGCCGCGAGGGCGGAGCCGATCCCGAAGGAGAGCATGTCCATCCTCTCGACATCGATCCCCACGAGCATCGCGCCCCTCCGGTTCTGGCTCGTCGCACGGATGGCCATGCCGACCTGCGTCCTCTCGAGGAAGAGGTAGAGGCCGGCAAGGATCGCGGTGGTCACCACCATGATGATCAGGTAGTCGAGGGGGAGGGAGACCGGCCCGACGGGGATGGAGATCCCGCTGTACGGGCTCTGGATGCTCTGCCAGCGGTCGCTCCAGACGAGGGCGGCCACGTTCTCGAAGACATAGATGAGCCCGATGGAGAGGAAGATCTCGTTCAGCTTCCCCGTACCGAGGATCGGGCGGAAGCAGAGGCGTTCGACGACCCCCCCGACGGATACGATGACGAGCATGGTGAGGAGGATGATGGCATAGGGGTTGATCCCCGTGACCGCGAAGATGGCCGCCGTGACATAGGCCCCGAGCATCAGGAACTCCCCGTGGGCGAAGTTCACGATCTTCATGACCCCGAAGATCAGGTTGAGGCCCGTCGCGAGGAGGAGGTAGATACACCCTGCATAGAGCCCCCAGAAGACGATCTGCAACAGGATGCCCACATCGACCATGGCGCCTACCAGAGAATCTTTACCGCTGGAGCTGAAAAAAGGGTTGGATTTACCCGCTTCCCGGGGTATACCAGTCGGGCAGGACGAAGTCCGTGGCCTTCAGGTTGTCGGGCCAGACGATCTTCGGCCTCGTCTCGCCGATGGCCGGGTCCCAGGATGAGCTGCTCCATGTAGAGCTTGAACTGGGACTCGTGGTAGTCGGGGGAGAAGGTGATGACGCCGTTCTGCATGGCCTCGATCATCTGGGGCATCCTCAGGTTCACGAGGGCCTGCTGGACGGATGCCTTGTTGACCGTTCCCGCGTCCGAGATCGCCTGGGCGAGGATCCGGACCCCTTCGTACGTGGAGGCGCCCATCATGTCGGGCGGGGCACCGAATTTCGTGATATAGGGGGTATTGAATGCGGCCACCGCATCGGCGATGCTCCCCGAGGGGACGGTGTACGGGGAGAACCTGCTCTCGATGATGGAGTACATTCCCGTACTCCCCGAGACCCTTGTAGTACGCGGGGGCATCGTTGTTCTCCACGGCGAGGAAGATGGTGTTGAGGCCGACCTCCCGCCTCGCCTGGGTCACCATCGGGACCATCTCGTTCGTGAAGGCCGCGACGTAGATCGCATCGGGTTTCGCCGCCTTCATCGCGGTCAGCGTGGTGTGGAAGTCGCTCTCCGCCATCTTGAAGGACTGCGCTCCCACGATCTGGGTGTTGAGGTTCTCGGCATGGATGGTGGTATTCACGGCCGTGTACACTCCCTGGCCGAATGCGCTGTCCTGGTAGATGATGCCGAGCCTGAGGGGACGGCTCGCGGCGAAGTTGAACTTCGCGTTGACGGCCGGGCGGATCACCTGGTCGATGAACTCGGTCGTTAACTTTCCATAGGTATCCGTCGTCGGGCAGTGGTGGAAGATGTAGCTCGTGTCGATATCGGTCCGGTGGGTGATGGTGGGGCTCGATGCACCGGTCACGACGTACGGGACCTTGTACTGGGCGACGATCTGCTCATGGGCATAGGTGACCGCGCTCGAGTACCCGCCGACGAGGGCGTCCACCTTGTCGCTGGTGATGAGCTTCGTCACCGCCGTCTGGCCTCCTGCCGGGGTGGACTGATCGTCCCCGGGGATGAGGGTGATGTTGACCTTGCCGCCGTACTCCTTCACGTACACGCCGCCGGCGGCGTTTACCTCGTTCGCCGCGACGACCGCCGAATCCCACATCCCGTTCCCGAGGTTGGAGACGGGGCCGGTGAGCGAGGCCACCACCCCGATCTTTATCTCGCCTGCAGGCTGGGTGGCTCCCTGGGTGCACCCTGCCGCGAGGATGACCCCCAGGAGAACGATCCCGAGAATAATGGTGTAGTGTCTGTAGTCCATCGATTGTCCTCCGTCGAGAGAAACCATGCTACGTCATGGCATGACGACGTATGTCATGGCATGACAGTGCATTTCCCTTGGAATTGTGAAAATATAACGGTTGTTATTTGAGATGGACTGGCGGGATTCCTCATCAAAAGCCTTCAGGAGCGGCTGGAAAACGTGGAAACGGATGCTGCTATGGGGATTTGAACCCCAGTCGCGGACGTGAGAGGCCCGCATGATTGGCCGGTCTACACTATAGCAGCAACCCTCTACCATTGGGTAAAATTTTACTTAAACATATCCGTCCCGCCAGGCTGAGGGGACCGGGCATAAAGTTTGGTGCCATACCAACATTTTTCTCCCGGGCACGGGAATGATCTGCCATGGAGACGCAGGAAGGCCTCGAGCTCTCGCCGAGGAAGGTGGAGTACCTCAAGTACATCTTCGAGACGGGGGGGAGGGTGAAGACGAACCGGATCGCATCCCGGTTCGGGGTCGACCCGTCGACCGTGACGAAGACCATCGATGAACTCGCACGGGGAGCGGCCTCCTCGTCCACGAGCCCTACCACGGCGTCACCTTCTCCGAGAAGGGGAGGAGCTGTGCCGAGTTCCTGGTAAAGAGGCACCGGATCCTCGCCCTCGTCCTCACCCGGTTCGGCCTCACGGACGAGGAGGCATGCGGCGAGGTCTCGCGGTTCGAGAGCCTCGTCTCGAGGAGCGCCGTCGACCGTATATGCCGCGCCATGGGGCACCCCAGCCAGGGCATCTGCGGGGAGATCACCCACGGTACCTGCGGCCTGGGTGCCGCGGCAGGCGAATCCCCGGGGATGGATGCGCAGGAGGAGCACGGATGAGTTCCTTACCGGTATCATCGCATATCCCCGACCCCGACCTCATCACCTTCTACGCCGAGAAGCAGGACTCGTTCTTCTCGAGGGTGAGCCCCTGGACCAAGCTCGGCTCCCTGGCCGTGTTGATCGTCGGCATCACGCTCTTCCGGAACCCCCTCGCTCCTCCTGGGGCTGTACCTGGTGGTCCTCTCCCTGTTCATCCTCGCGGGGCTCCCCGTGGATAAGCTCTTCCGCTGGTACCTCTTCCCCCTCCTCTTCGTCGTCTCCCTCGTCGGGATCCTGGCATGGACCCAGCCCGGGAATCCCGTCCTTGGCTTCTCCGTCGCAGGGATCCCCCTGACCCTCACGGATATGGGGATCCTCCTCGTCGTCACCCTGTCGGAAAAGACCCTGATATCGGTCACCTTCTCCCTCTTCTTCCTGATGACCACCAGGTACCAGTACCTCTCCGGGATGATCTCGCGCATCTTCCCCGCCCCCCTCGACCAGATCTTCCTCATGGCGTACCGGTTCTTCTTCCTGACCTTCGCCATGGTGGGGTCCATCCTGAAGGCGGTGCGGTCCCGTGGCGGGAGTATCGTCCGGGGGATCAGGACCGAGGGGGCGCTCTTTGCCGAGATCATCGGCCTCGTCTTCATCCGCTCCTTCGACCGGGCCGAACGGGTCGAGAAGGCGATGAGGGCCCGGGGGTACCTGGGCTCGTACCTGAACACGACGGAGATCCCGGCTCCTGGTGTCGGGGGATACGGGGTCCTTGCCCTTTGCGTGCTGGTCATCGCCGCCGGTTCCCTGTTTCTCCCTGCGGGAGGCTGGTGACCGGACATGACGATCATACGGAGGGAGATACACGGGGAGGGCTCGTGCCCCATCGTGGATCCCGAGCGGGAGATCATCCACGTGGACTGCGCGAGCCACTCCTACCCCGACGGGAGCGTCGGGATCCATGACATGTGCTTCCATGTCCTGAAGAACGAGATCGTCGCCATCTGCGGGCCGAACGGTTCGGGGAAGTCGACCCTGATCGAGCACCTGAACGGGCTCCTCTCGCCGTCGCAGGGCAAGGTCATCGTCCAGGGAAGGATCCTCTCGGCAGGCGAGAGATCGGATCTCTGGAAAGTGGTGGGGGTGGTCTTCCAGCAGTCCGACGATCAGCTCTTCGCCCCCACGGTACTCGACGACGTGATGTTCGGGCTCCTCAACATGGGTCTCGCCCGGGACGAGGCGAAGGAGAGGGCGATGCAGGCACTTTCGGCCGTCGGCGCGGCGCACCTGGTGAGTAAGATCCCGAACTACCTGAGCGGAGGGGAGAAGCGGCTCGTATCGATAGCGGGCATCCTCGCCATGAGGCCGCAGGTCATCGCCCTCGATGAGCCCACATCGGACCTCGATCCTGCCCACAGGATGAGGATCGAGAGGCTCATCGTCGAACCTCAGGGATGAGTTCCGGATCGGCGTGGTGGTGGCCACCCATGATCTCGACTTTGCGGCCCGGATCGCCGACCGGATCTGCCTCGTAAAGAACGGGTCCGTCTTTGCCGAGGGCCCGCCCGCCGAGGTCTTCTATGACCCGGACCTGATCCGTGAGGCCGGCCTTGAGATCCCGTCGGGTATCCAGCTCTACCTCGACTGCTGCACGGCGATGGGTGTCGTTCCTGGCAAACGACCGGTCAGGCAGGAGGAGCTCGTCGAAGCCCTGAAGGAGGTCCAGGAAGGGCTGACCCTCTGAAGGGTTTTGTACCGCTCCAAAATTACGGGAAATCTTGATAAGGACACCGGGCGATAAACGACAGCCGGATTTGTCCGGTTCCGAGGTCGTGGTTCCCATGGCGCACATCCATCTCCCTGACGGTTCCTTCACCCTCTTCTGGGTACTCGTCTGGTGGATCTGTGCTCTCGCGCTCGTAGGGACAGCCGTCGTCCTCGCGAGGAGGAGAAGGCTGGGGGCGAGGGAGATCACGGTCGCCGCCTTTGTCACCGCCGCCTCGTTTGCGGTGTTCCAGGTGGAGATCCCCTTCTTCGGCGGGGTGCACATGAACCTCACCCCCCTCATCGGTATCCTCGCGGGCCCGGTCCTTGGATCTCTCGTCGTCTTTATCGTGAACATCCTCTCGGCGGCCATCGGCCACGGGGGCTGGGGGCTCATCGGTGCGAATGTGCTCGTGAACTTCTCCGAGGTATTGACCGGGTACCTGACCTTCAGGGCCCTGAAGAGGGTCACCTCCAGCCTCTTCTCCCGGGCAGGGATCGCCACCTTCGCGGCGCTGTTCGTCGGGAATATCGCAATGATCGCCATCATCCTCGTATCGGGGATACAGGGCGTGACCCAGACACCCGTCCAGATCCTCACCGGCCTCTCCCTCCTCGCGGCCGTGAACATGGGCGTGGCGGTTGTCGAGGCCTTTGTCACGGGTTTCATCGTGGAGTATATCGGGAAAGTGAGACCCGACCTCCTGGGCGGTGACCGCCCATGATTGCGCCCGACCGGAGGAGAGGGCTCATCCTCTTCGTCCTGGTTCTTATCGCGGTTGCCGTCATAGCATTCGCGGCATACCGTATGACCGGACCGATGGGGATCGAGGAGCGGTACAGGCAATGCGGTCGGCCTTCCAGGCACGGGGGGAGAGGGAGGGGAGCGGGTGGTTCGGGTTTTCGCTCGAGGGGAATCCACTCCTGTACGGGGTGATCCTCCTTGTTCTCGGAGGGGGCTGCGTCATCGCATATCGCCGGTTGAAGAGAGAAGACCACCGGTGAACCCCGTCACCTTCAGCGGGAGAGGAAGGGGCCTTTCACCCGGATGGTTGAACCTCCTGGATTACAGGATATTTTCTTTACGTCTCCCCGCGAATTACATACAGGAATGAGTGGCCTTGAGGACGAGATCCGTGCGATAGAGGAGGAGATCGAGCTCCACCCCCTACAACAAGGCCACCTCGAAGCATATCGGGCGGCTCAAGGCCAAGCTCGCGAAGGTCAAGGACGACGCGGTCCAGCGGGCGATGAAGTCCGGGGGCGGGGGCGAGGGCTTCTCGGTCAAGAAGAGCGGGGACGCCACCGCGGTGCTCGTCGGGTTCCCGTCGACGGGGAAGTCCACGCTCCTGAACGCCCTCACCGGGACCGAGTCGGAGGTCGCGTCCTATGCATTCACGACCGTGACCGTGATCCCCGGGCGCGCTTGAATACCGGGGGGCGAAGATCCAGATCCTGGATATCCCTGGAATGATCGCGGGCGCCGCGATGGGCAAAGGGAGGGGCAAGGAGGTGATCTCCGTCGTCCGTTCCGCGGACATGATCGTCCTCCTCGTCGATGTCTGGAACGAGAAGCACTTCGATGTCCTGATCAGGGAACTGGCCGATGCCGGGATCCGTATCAACCGGGAGAAGCCGGACATCACCATCCGGAAGACCTCCATCGGCGGGGTCAATGTCGGCGCGGTAGGGGAGATCGGCATGGACGACGAGGAGATCAAGGCCATCATGGCCGAGTACCGGCTGGTAAATGCCCACGTGCTGATCCGGGGCGGGGCGACCCAGGACGACCTCATCGATACCATGCTCGGGAACCGGGTCTACGTGCCAGCCCTCCTCGCGGTGAACAAGGTGGACCTCGTGGACGGGGCCACGATGCAGTCGATCGAGGAGGACCTCACCACGCGGTTCGGCGAACGCCCCCTGATGATATCGGCGGCCTCGGGGTACCACATGGAGGAGCTGAAGGACGCAATCTTCGACCACCTCGGCTTCATCCGGACGTACATGAAGCCCCAGGGAGAATCGGCCGACCTGGAGGAGCCCCTGATCCTCCGGAGGAATGCCACGATCGAGGATGTCTGCCGGAAGCTGCACCGGGAGTTCGTCGAGAAGTTCCGGTACGCCAGGATCTGGGGGGATGCGGTGAAGCATCCCGGGCAGCGGGTCGGGATCCACTACAAGGTGCACGACGGGGACATCGTCTCCATCATCACCCGCCGCTGATCGCCCGCGCGAGGACACCGACAGGCGCATCGGTCTTGATCGCGGTCCCCGAGTAGTGGCCCCGGCTCACCTGGTAGCCCGCTTCCCCGACCCTCCGCAGGACCGTCTCTATCGGCGGAGGGGAGGTGTGAAGGGATCGCGCCACCTGGTGGTAATCGTAGTGGCTCGACGTAGGGAGTTCCTCCTGGAGGAGCGAGAGGAGCCGGTAGAGCTCCTTCCCCGCAGCGAGCGGCACCGAGGGGAGCCGGTCCAGCATGGATGTGATGACCCCGGATTGGTTGATCGCCCCGAGGTAGAGGGGACCGATGGGGATGAACCTCCCGCCGCACGTGCATTCTCCGCCCGAAGGCACGAGTCCTGGTTCTTCCTCCCGGCAGAAGCACCGGTCGCACTGGAGGATGAAACCTATCCTTGCAAGAGTCTCGTCGGCGCGACGGACCCCGGGATTGACCTCCAGGTGGAGGCGGATGGCATGCTCCCGCGTGAAGCAGAGGACGGGTTCCAGGCCCCTGTCGTATTTCACCATCTCCCTTACGATGAAGCCTAGAAGGGTACGCAGGCCGGTCTCGCCATGGTACTCGTTGTTCACCGGATGGGCGAAATATCGGCGGGCCCCTGCCTGGGCGTGGGCACCGCAAAGGGGTGCTGTATCTGTCGCAGTGACGAAGAGGTACTTCCGGGCTGAACGGGCGGCCGAGTCAACAAAGGGAGCGGGAGTGCCGAAGGGATCGAGGTCCACGGCATCGAACCGCCGGGACGAGAGGAGGACGTTCACGTCGCACTGGGTGATCTCGGCGGTGACTCCGGTGTGGGCTGCGTTCCTCCGGATCACCTCGACCGCGAGGGGGTCGCGGTCATTGACGGTCACCGGTATCCCACATTCCCCGGCCACCCGGATCCCCCGGGCACCGGTCGCCCCCATGGCATCCAGGTAACTCCCGATCGGGATCCCTTTCAGGAGGAGTACGGTGGCATCCCGGGAGAGGGCCATCCTCGGGTTGAAGAAGACCGGGGATGAACCGGGCGGGAAGGCGCGGTGAGGGTCCTGGACGGGAACGAGGAATTCGGTCCCCCCCTCGGTGACAGGCACGAGATCCATGAAAGAGCCCCCGGAATTCGACGCTACCATTATAGATATACTAGAGAGAAACGTAATAAAAAGAGGGCTTGTGGCCTAGCCAGGATAGGGCGTCACTCTCCTAAGGTGAATGTCGGGGGTTCGAATCCCCCCAAGCCCGTGTCGAATCCCGCATGGGGATCGGGAACGAACGTGATACTAAAAGGATATTATAATGGGATATCCACCTTGATCCCATGGACGGGTGGGCGGGGAACTCCTCCCTGCCCCTGATCCCCCAGAGCTTCCGGCAGTGGTCTACTCTTGACGCCAGAGAACGATAAAAAGGAACGGGAGAGCGTCCCCCAGAGGATCCGCCACGCGGTCATCGGAGCCCGGCGGAATATCGCCGACCCCTCCCTCTTCCACAAGATCGCCCTCATCCCGGTCCTCGCCTGGATAGGACTCGGGGCAGACGGGCTCTCCTCGTCGTCCTACGGGCCTGCCGAGGCCTTCATGGCCATCGGGAACCACCTCTACCTCGCCGTCTTCCTCGCCGTTGCGACCGCCGTCACGGTCTTCATCATCTCCTATGCCTACACGAGGATCATCGAGAATTTCCCGGGCGGTGGCGGCGGGTATATCGTCGCAACCCATACCATCAGCGAGAAGGCGGGGGTCGTCTCCGGGTCCGCTCTCCTCGTGGATTACATGCTCACCATCACGGTCTCCATCGCCGCCTGCGCGGAGGCCGTCTTCAGCTTCGTCCCGCCCGAGTTCCAGCGGTTCAAGCTCGTCTTTGCGGTCTTCCTCGTCCTCTTCCTGATCATCCTTAACCTGAGGGGGGTGAAGGAGTCGGTGATGGTCCTCACCCCCATCTTCCTCGTCTTCATCGCCACCCATGTCCTCCTCCTCGGGTACGGTATCTTCTCCCATACCTCGGGGTTCGGGGCGGTCTCATCCGGGATACAGACCAACCTCGGGACCGACCTCTCGGTCATCGGTCTCATCGGGGTCCTCGCCATCTTCTTCCGGGCGTACTCGCTCGGGGCAGGGACCTATACCGGCATCGAGGCGGTCGCAAACGGCCTCCAGATCATGCGCGAGCCCAGGGTCCAGACAGGGAAGCGGACCATGGCCTACATGGCCTCCTCGCTGGCCCTCGTGGCCGGCAGCCTCTTCCTCTGCTACCTCCTCTGGCATGTCGTCCCCATGCCGGGGAGGACACTGAATGCGATCCTCGCCGATGCGGTCTTCTCGGGATGGGCGTTCGGGGGGGTCCTCGCCTTCGTGACGATCCTCTCCGAGGGGGCGCTCCTCATGGTGGCCGCCCAGACCGGTTTCATCGACGGGCCCCGGGTGATGGCGAACATGGCCATCGACTCCTGGTTCCCCAGGCGGTTCGCCTCCCTCTCCGAGCGGCTCACCATGCAGGACGGGATCCTCCTCATGGGCAGCGCGGGCCTCGTCCTCCTCGTCTATGCCCGGGGCTCGGTCGCCACGCTCGTGGTCATGTACGCCATCAACGTCTTCATCACCTTCTCCCTCTCGCAGTTCGGGATGACCCGGTTCTTCTACAACCGCAGGGAGGAGGATCGCGCCTGGAAACGGCATATCTTCATCCACCTCACCGGGCTCGTCCTCTGTGTCACCATCCTCAGCATCACGGTCTTCGAGAAGTTCACCGAGGGGGGCTGGCTCACCCTCCTGATCACTTCGTCAGTCATCGGGATCTGCTTCCTCATAAAACGGCATTACCGGAAGGTGACCGAGGGGATCCACAGCCTCGATTACCACATGAACAACGTGCCCTCGGCGGGGACGGTGAACACGGACCCGGTCGACACCCGGAAGATGACCGCGGTCCAGCTCGTCACCGGCTTCAACGGGTTCGGGCTCCACACGTTCTACTCCATCATCCGCAGCTTCCCCAACCTGTACGAGAACTTCATCTTTGTCTCCGTCGCCGTCGTGGACTCCGGCTCCTTCAAGGGGGCGGGGGAGCTCTCGGCCCTCGAGGAGTCGGTGAAGGCGGATCTCCGGAAGTACGTGGACCTCGCCCGGACCCTGGGATTCGCAGCCGATCTCCGGACGGCAACCGGGACAGACGTGGTGGAGACGGCGGTCTCCCTCTGCCAGTCCATCGCAAAGGAGTTCCCGAACTCGACCTTCTACACCGGCCAGATCGTCTTCAGGCACGAGGGACCCTTCCAGAAGATCCTCCATAACGAGACCGCGTTTGCCATCCAGCGGAACCTCCAGTTCAGCGGGATTACGACGGTCATCCTCCCGGTCCAGGCCGAGAAATGACGGGTGGTTTCCCGGGCGCACGCGAGTGCCAGACCCATGCCTTGAAGAGCCCTTCGGTCCTACCTCTTTTTACGCCATGACCCGTGCGGGCCTCGTCACCCTGATGCGACCGGTGAACTCCTTCGTCGCCGGCCTCGCTGCCCTCCTCGGGTATATCGTTGCAACGGGGACCCTCTCCTCCTTCTCATTCCTCCTCCTCCCCATTGTCTTCTCCATCACCGCGGCAGGGAACGTCTTCAACGACCTCTGCGACCTTGAGATAGACCGGATCAACCGGCCGGATCGCCCTCTCCCGTCGGGGAGGGTGACCCCCGAGGCAGCGGGCATCCTCGCCGCATCCCTCTTCGCCGCGGGGCTCGTCCTCACCGTCCCCGCGGGCCTCCCCTGCGTCATCATCGCGGTCGCGAACTCCTTCATCCTCCTCTTCTACGCCCGGGTCCTGAAACGCACGGCCCTCTGGGGGAACGTGGCGGTCTCCTACCTCTCGGCGAGCATCTACCCCTTCGGCGGGGCACTGGCCGGGCTCGGGGGGCTCGAGAGGACGCTTCCCCTCGCGGGGATCACCTTCCTTGCCATGCTCTCCCGCGAGCTCCTGAAGGATGCGGAGGATGTTGCAGGGGACAGTGCCGCCGGCGCCCGGACCGTGCCCATCGTATCGGGGGTGAAGAAGACGGGGGTATTCGCGTACGCCTGCGCCATCGGGGCCATCGTCATCTCCCTCCTCCCGATCGTGCCCTGGTGGGGCCCGGTTTACCTTATCGGTATTGGTGCGGCAGACGTCGTGATCCTCCTCGGGGCCGCGAGAGCGCTCAGGTGCCGGACCCCGGAATGCGTCCGGAGTTCCCGTTCGACGACAATCCTGAAAGGGGGGATGTACCTCGCCCTCGCGGTCATCACGGGGGCGGCCATCCTCTCCGGGAACCTTCGGTATGCCGGCGTTCTAGAGGGAGGTGGGGACTGTGAAGATTTACCGGTGGAACAACACCTTCATCGTGCCGAAGAGAGCCTACTTCGAGGGGAACGTCTATATCGACGGGGACCTCCTCGTGCCCCGGAATACCCATTTCTGGGGACGGCTCGTGGTGGAGGGGGACCTCACCCTGGGCCCATACTCGACGGTCGCGGCGGGGGTCTGGTGCGGGAACGCCATCATCGGGGACCATGCACGGATCCGGGGCCCCCTGGTCGCGGTCGGCGATGTTATGGTCTGCGACGGTGCGGCCATCGGCATGATCCGGGCAGCGCGGGACGTGAGGATGAGGCCCGGGGTCCGGGTGGGGGACGTCGTGAGCGGGAGGACCATCCTCGTACAGGGGAAGGTGGAAAGCGGTCGGCTACTCGGGAGGACCGTGAAGGTCGTCGGGGCCTGAACCGGGCTTTATCCCGAGGGCAGCCACCTCGAGGACCTCGTTCCAGTTCACGAACGTCTCCACGCACCCGTCTTTCAGGGTGACGACCCCCATCCCCGGGATGTCGAGCTGGTCGCACATGTCGAGGCCTTCCTTCACCTCGAGGGTGCAGCCCACCCCGATGATCCCCTCGGGCCGGTACTTCTTCACCATCCTTTTTATGAAGCCCGATCCGGGGACGATGAAGACCCGGTACCCCATCGCGAGGAGCTCCCTGATGGCCTCGCCCGTGGTGCAGAGGCCGCAGTCCTTGCACCAGATCCCCTCCGGCGTGAGGGTCGCCGGGCATTTCGCAGACCTGAGGCACTGGGGGAGGAAGACGGCCCGCTTCCCCACGGGCACCTGTTCGAAGGATTTCTTGTTCATCGAGTTCTGGAGCTTGATCGAGAAGGAGATGAGGTCCCGGTCGTCGAGGCCGAAGAACCGGCAGATGGCCTTTACGAGCCCCTCCAGGAGGAAGAACCAGGGCTTCATGATCCACGGGAGGTAGAGGTGCCCGTTCCTCACCGAGAGGAGGGCGATGGCGAGGAGGACGAGGGCCATGGCGACGAGGAAGAGCACGACGAGAACCGTGGCCTCGCCGAGGAGGATCATCGTGCTGTTCCAGAGGGGATTATCGAAAAGCATCTTTTACTTTATTATTGGCTGTTTCAGGAGATATACTTCATCCCGGGGCTTTCAATCGGGCTTCCCGTCGTCGAAGCGGTAGGGGGGCCGGAGGATACCCTCTTCGGTAATAATGGCCGAGACGAGGGAGAGTGGCGTTGCATCGAACGCCGGGTTCCAGACCCCTGCCCCCTCCGGGACGAGGGTCCGTTCCCCGCACCGGCTCACCTCGGACCTCTCCCGTTCCTCGATGGTCACCTTCTCCTCCTTCAGCCGGAGGTCGAAGGTCGAGCGGGGTGCGGCGACGTAAAAGGGGATGCCGTGGTGCCGGGCACAGACGGCGTGCATGTAGGTGCCGATCTTGTTGAAGACGGCATCCCGGGTGATCCGGTCCGCACCCACCAGGACGAGGCTTATCCCGCCTTTTCGCATCAGGTATGCGGCGCTCCCGTCGGGGATGACGGTGACATCGATCCCGTCCCGGGAGAGCTCCCAGGCAGTGAGCCGGCTGCCCTGGAAGAGCGGCCTCGTCTCGCAGGCGATGACCTGAACCCTCTTCCCGGCCTTCGCGGCGGAACGCACGACACCGAGGGCGGTGCCCCACTCGGTACATGCCAGCGCGCCGGCGTTGCAATGGGTGAGGATCGCCGCCCCATCGGGGATAAGGGCAGTCCCGTTCTCGCCGATCCTCATGCAGGTCGCCCGGTCCTCTTCTGCCATGGCGACCGCTTCATCAACAGCAATCCTCCTGGCTTCGGCGGGATCCTCTGCCCCCCTGATGCGTTCGAGGACACGGTTGACCCCCCAGGAGAGGTTCACCGCGGTGGGTCGCGTGGCAGCAACAGACTGCAGCCTCCTTCTCCACCTGCCTGAGGAAGGCATCCCTCCTCGTTGCCCTGCATCTCACAGCAGCGAGGGCCACGCCCATTCCTCCGGCGACACCGAGAGCCGGCGCCCCCCGTACCTCGAGGCGTGAGATGCCCCGGATGAGCCGTTTCACGGTCCGGCAGGTGACCAGCTCGTAACGCCCGGGGAGCAGGGTCTGGTCGATGAAGCGGATGGTTCCGTGATCCCTGGTCCCAGGAAATGGTTGGTTCCGGTGTGTCGGGCATGGTTCTCAGTCCTCGAGCGTATCGGTGAAGGCCCGCATCGCCGCGGCGCCGCCCATGGCAACCGAGTCGGGGATGTCCCTCGGGGCTGTCGCGGTGCCCGCGAGGTAGATCCCGGGCCGTTTTGTGAGGAACGGCCCGAGCTTGTCGTCGAGGGGCCGCGCGAACCCCGACTTCTCCAGCGGGATCCCGAGGATCCCGGCCACCTGGCAGGTCCCCTCCCCGGGCCCGATCCCGACCGAGAGGACGACGAGGTCGGGGCGGAGGATCTCGACCTCCCGGGTCTCGGTGTTCTCCACCTGGAGGGCCGGCCCCCTGCCGTCCGACCAGACCTCGCCGGGGAGGCCCTTCAGGAACCTGACCCCCAACCGCTCGGCACGGTTGAAGTACTCCTCATAGCCCTTCCCGTACGCGCGGATATCGTTGTGGCAGATGGTCACCTCCATCCCTGGATCCTTTTCCTTGAGGAGGATGGCGTTCTTGATGGCCGCCATGCAGCAGACGCAGGAGCACCAGGGCCGGTCGATCGAGGCGTCCCGCGAACCGACGCACTGGACAAAGACCACGCCCTCCGGGGCCTTCCCCGTGGAGAGGCGGACGACCTTCCCCCCCGTCGGCCCGCTCGCATTGATCATCCGCTCGAGCTCGAGGCTCGTGACGACGTCGGGGACGGTCAGGTAGCCGAGACCCCCCTTCTTCCGGGCATCGAAGACAGAGTAACCCGTAGCGATAACGATGCTCGTGACCTCGATCCCGAAGGTCCTCTCCTTCTCCTCCTTGCGGATGGCGTCCAGGTCGCAGACATCGTAGCAGAGGCCGCACTCGATGCAGTGGTCCGCGTCCTTGATCACGAGGTCGGGGACTGCCTGGGAGTGGGGCTTGTAGATGGCCTTCCGGACCCCGATGCCGGCATCGAACCGGTTGTAGACCTCGACGGGGCAGATGAGGACGCACTCGCCGCACCCGTTGCAGAGCTCGCTGTCGATGAACCTGGGCTTTGCCGTGAGGGTCAGCCGGTAGCCTCCCTGGCTCCCCTTCTACCGAAGAAACCTCGGTGCACGTGTGGAGCACGATCAGGGGATGACGGGAGACATCGTTCATCTTCGGCGAGAGGATGCACATCGAGCAGTCGTTCGTCGGGAAGGTCTTGTCGAGCTGGGCCATGTGCCCCCCGATGGAGGGCTCCCGCTCGATGAGATGGACCCGGATCCCGTGGTCCGCGATCTCGAGGGCCGCCTGGATACCGGCGATCCCTCCCCCGATGACCGCGACCTCATCCATGCCGGTAGTCCCGCGCGAGGGCGATGTAGCTCTCGGCGTTCCTCCTGATCCCTTCCTTCTGCCCGGGTGTCGCCTGCTTCACGACCTTCCCCGGGAACCCCCATCACCACCGATCCCGGGGGGATCAGGGAACCTTCGGTGACCACAGCCCCCGCGGCGATGATAGTGTCCTCCCCGACCTTCGCACCGTTCATGACGATCGCGCCCATGCCGACGAGGACCCTGTCGCCGATGGTGCACCCGTGGAGGATCGCCCCGTGGCCCACCGAGACCTCCTTCCCGATCAGGGCGGGATAGCCCCTGCTCGTGTGGACGACAGCATTGTCCTGGATGTTCGACCCGGTCCCGATCTCGATCCGGTCCTTGTCGCCCCGGATGACCGCGCCGAACCAGATACCGGTATCCTCGCCGAGCGTGACATCGCCGATGACCGTAGCCGTCGGAGCGATGAATCCGCGGGTCCCGGCCCCACCACCAGCCATAATACCATAAAAGATTACATTCTCTCTCGAATGAAGGTTATGGTGGGCGGGACCTTCGACCCGCTTCATGCCGGCCACCGCAAGCTCCTCGAACGCTCCTTCGAGCTCGCGGGGAAGGACGGGTCCGTGGTCATCGGGCTCACGACCGACGAGTTCGCCGGGCATAAGGCCCACCCGGTCCGGCCATTCGGGGAACGGAACAGGGAGCTCGAGAGGTTCATCAAAGGGAAGAAGTTCAAAGCCGCGTACCGGATTGAGCCACTGGGCAACCGTTACGGTTCGGCCCCGGACGAGGACTTCGATGCCCTCGTTGTCTCCGAGGAGACCCTGCCGGTCGGGATGGAGATCAACCGGCTCAGGCAGGAACGGGGGAAGAGGAAGGTGGACATCCACCAGATCTCCTGCGTCCTCGCTGACGACGGGAGGTGGATCTCGAGCACCCGGATCCACCGGGGCGAGATCGACCGCGAAGGGAGGCTCGTCAGATGATGTGGCTCGCGATGTCCTTCGTGATCATCCAGTCGCAGTAGAGGCAGTGGAGCCCCTTTGGCAGGACCTCGAACGCGGACTCGATGGGCTCGCTGGCGTTTGAGATGCAGCCCGGGTTCGGGCACTTCACGACGGCGCGGATGACCCGGGGGATGGTCACCCCCTTCTTCTCGACTACCTCGTAGTCCCGTATGATGTTGATGGTGGCATGGGGGGCGATCAGCGCGATCCGGTCCACCTCCTCCTTCCTGAGCTCGCGACGCTCGATCTTCAGGATATCCTTCCTCCCTTCCTTGCCACTCGCCACGTTGGTCGCGATCGAGAGGGACTCGGTGGTGGTGCCCCCGATCCCGAGGATCGTGAGGACGTTCAGGGCCTCCCCCGCCGTGATATGGTCGATAACCGTACCGTCCTTGATCTGGCTCACGAGGAGGGTCCGGTTCAGGGGTCCCGGGTTCATCTCATCACCTCCGAGAGGAGGGCCATCCGCACGGGGACACCGTTCCTGGACTGCTCGAAGTACCGTGCATGGGTCGTGCTGTCCACGCGGGGATCGATCTCGTCCACCCGGGGGAGGGGGTGGAGGAGGATGAGCCGGTCCTTTACCCCCTGGAGGGTCTCGGGGGTGATGCGGTAACTGGATGCTACGTCGTAGTAGGAGCCGAGGTCAGGGAACCGCTCCTTCTGGATCCTTGTGATGTAGAGGACATCGAGGTCGCGGATGACCTCTTTCACGTCGCTGTGGGCCTTCACCTCGGTCCCCCGGTCGTGGAGCTCGTGGAGGAGGCCCTCGGGGAGCTCGAGACCGCGGGGGGCGATGGTATGGAGGGTGACGTTGTAGAGGGAGAGGGCGTAGGCGAGGGAGTGGGCGGTCCTGCCATACCGGAGGTCCCCGAGGATCCCCACCTCGAGGCCGTCGATGTCCATCGACTTCCGGATGGTGTAGAGGTCGAGGAGCGTCTGGGAGGGGTGCTGCCCCGCCCCGTCCCCGGCATTGATGACGGGCACCGTGGCGAACTCGGAGGCGAGCCGCGCCGCGCCCTCCTTGGGGTGCCGGAGCACGATGGCATCGGTGTACCCGCTCACCACCCTGATGGTATCGGCGAGGGTCTCGCCCTTTGCGATGGATGAGGCCTCGACTGAATCGACCGAGATACTGTCTCCCCCGAGCCGCGCCATCGCGGAGGCAAAGGACATGCGGGTCCTCGTCGAGGGTTCGAAGAAGAGGAGGGCCACGATCTTCCCCGCGAGGAGGTTCCGGTCATACTCTGCGGCGGCGAAGTCCTCGGCACGGTCGAGGAGATGGTCGACATCCTCTCGTGAAAAATCCCTGATGGAGATGATATGCCGCACCGGATCACCCCGCCCGGTGCCCGGATCCTTCCAGGAACAGTATCATTTCGAGACTCCGCGAGAAATCCCCCTTTCCGGTTCGGTGTGGGCTTTCAGAAAATATTCGGCACCACTCCTGATAGAAGTATCCACGGCGTACCTGAGAGAAGGCTTCTTGGACCGGCACTGGACAGATCCGGTGTACCATGTGCGACATCACTGTGGAGCTGGAAGGAAAGTCGGCGAGGGGTTTCGTCTACAACCTGGGGCCGGTGAACCTGGTGGCGGTGGTGACCGGTGAGGGCATGGTCGGGTGCGGGGCCTTCGACGTCGCGGCCCTCGAGAAGTTTAGCTACCCCGCAGCGCGGGTGAGACCGTCCAGCGGCCCCTCGATCACATCAATACCCGATCTTCTCGTGGGGATCATCAAGGATGCCAATGGACCGGCACAGGCGCGAGGAGTGAAGGTGGGGATGACGGGGAAGGAGGCGCTGGAAAAGTTATAGCGTTCCTCTTACTTCCTCGCGAACGTCAGGTCCACTTCCTTCGAAAGTGGAACTCACTTTCTCGCGAAAGTGAGACTCGCTTCCTTCGGAAGTTCTCCTTACTTTCTTGCGAAAGTAAGGTACCCCGAGTGGGAGACCCTCGTGGAAGGCCTGGTGCCGCGGACGCTCCGCACGATCTCCCGCTCGATGCACTCCCGGATATGAACCTCGGGGAAGATCTTCTTCGCCTCCTCCACCACAACAAATAGCTGCTCGAGGAACGGGGAGTAGCTGACCAGGAACCCGCCAGGCCGGAGGACGTCATAGGCATGGGCGATGTGCTCCGGGCTCATGTGCATGTCCAGGTGGACGATATCGTATTTCCCGTCGGAGGTGAGGATATCCCCCTCCACGATCTCGACGTTGTCGATATGGGCGGCCTTCAGGTTCTTCGCCGCCATCCTCGAGAAGTTGGACCGGATCTCGTAGGTCTTCACCGACTTCGCGACGCCGGCGTAGTAGATGACCGCGATCCCGGATCCCGTCCCTGCGTCCAGGATCTCGTCGTGCCGGTTCATGCCGGTATGGGCGATGACGAGGCCGATGTCCTTGGGGAGCATCGGGGCACCGCTCCGTGCTGCGTGGGTGAAGAAATCGGGCGCCCGGGGGATCCGCACGACGAACTCGGAACCCATGTGGGTCCTTACCACGTCACCCGGCTCAGACCCGATCAGGACCGAGAGGTCGATGGTCCCGAGATCGGTCGCGAACTGCTTGTTCCCCGCCTGGACGTAGAACTCCCTGTCGTCCCGTGACGAGGAGGACGCGGTCCCCCTCCTCGATCATGGGCCCTGGAGCCGCAGGATCGCCTCGGCGATATCGCCCTTGGTCTCGGCCAGGGTCCGGCGGACCTTCTCTTCAGGAGCCTTCGTCTGCTCCATCACGAGCTTCACGTCCTCTTCCGAGACGGGGGGGGCCTTCGGCTCGAACCGCGGCTCGCCGGTGATTTGGAAGGTCTTCACCCCCTGCATGGTCATCGCCACCACCTCTGCCCCGTCGAAGATGTAGTTCCCCGTCGCCGTGGAGATGACGATCCGCTCCACCCCTTCGAGCGGCTCCATCTCCATGCCGAGCTTGTTCATCATCTGCTTCATCTTCCGGGGGTTCATTCGTCCTGGAAACACGGGCTCTCCCTTCCCTGCCGTACCTTTACCGCTGGACCGTAATTAAATGCCAGCATCTCCGCCCCGCCCAGGAGTGCCGTCCCCGTGGCGAGGAGCTCGTCGTCACCCATGACCACGAGGACCTCGTCCCCTGCCCGGATGCCGGGGTCCGCGGCGATCACGTGCTTTGCAAATGCGGTCTTCCCCTTCGCGATGAACTCCGAGACCGATGGGTCGATGGAGACCCGGTATCCCGGCGGGGGGATGGCCCGCATAAGCCGGGCTGCGCCCTTGTATGACAGGGTGAGCCGCCCGTCGCCCGCGCGAACGGTGGCGAGGCGTTCCCCCTCGAAATGTATCTGCCTGACCCGTCCCGTCTGGGAGAGCTGGAACTCGCACTCCCCGGGGAAGAGCGCTATCCCTGCCCCGTTCCCGAACTGGTAGTCAGCGATTGTCCTGACCCGGGCCAGCATTCTGGCATTCGAGCTTTCGGTTGACACAGTGGATGAACCTCTCTTCGAGATCTTTGGGGACATAGGCTCCTGCGGCGATCCGGTGCCCGCCGCCGGAACCACCTACTTCGGCGGTTGCATCGACGATTGCCTGCTGGAGATCGGTGCCCGCCCGCACCATATCCTCGTTCGTCCTCATGGAGACCTTGGTAATCAGGGGGTCGTCGCTCATCTCTGCCATGATCAGGATGGGCTTCCTCCGGTTGAGCTTCGAGAGGGCCATTCCGGCCCCGATCCCGATGATGGTGTCCGGGAACCGGTCACCGACATGGATGTGCTGGAGATGGGAGATCTCGGTCACTCCCTTCTCCAGGATGAACTGGAGGAGGTCGCGGATCATCCCCCGGTGATGGGTGAGCATCCGCTCGGCCTCCCGGTACGCGATGCCCCGATCCCCCCGGCAGATCCTCGACCCGACGGTTGGCTTGGCCCACCTCCCGCAGGCGTTGAGCACCGTCGCAAACTCGGAGGCGTTCCGGAGTGGTTTCTGGGTCTCACCCGGGAAGAGGTAGGCCTCGGCGAGGAGCCGGTCGGGGCTCCGACCATGGGAGAGGAGCTGCTGGGCAAGGGCCGAGATCACTCTCCTCTTCTCCTCGACAGGGATCTCCTCCCAGACGAGCCAGCGGCCGGAAGGGTGCTTCAGGGTCACCCCGAGCCGCTGGAGGAACTGGAGGGCGCCGTTCGGGTTGCTCGTGATGCCGGGGACGAAGGGGTCGTCGCTGTACGCAAGGCAGAGGTGGATGGGCCGGGTGGAGATGCCGAAGCAGTTGAGATCCTTCTTCACCACCTCGATAGAGCCGTGCCGGACCCCGTCCTCTACAATCTCCCGTGACGGGCCGATCAGACCCAGATCAGTCCTTGCCATCATGTCCCCGACGTTCCCGACCACCGCGAGCCTGGCGAGGTCCGCGTTCTTCGGATCCAGGGCCCGTGCGACAAGGTATGCGACCCCCGACGCGGCGAGCTTCCCGTGCCCGTACTTCAGGGCGTTCACCTCGCGGTAGGACTTCCCGGCAAAGGGCTGGCTGACATGGTGGTCCAGGATCAGGACCTCCTCCTCGGTAAGGCCATGCTCTGCGAGGAGGTTCTGCTGCCCCGAGCCGAGGTCGGTGAAGACCTTGAAGGACCGGTCCTTCGGGATGGTCTTCATCGTCATGGGCTCCAGCTGCCGGACGAAGACGGGGTGTACGGTGATCCCCCGCCGTTCGAGGGCGAGGGAGAGGATCGCCTCCGAGCAGATGCCGTCGGCGTCGATATGGGAGACGAGCGTCACCTCGCGTGCCTCTGCCACGAGGCCAGCGGCGGCCTCCGCGTCCGAGAGAAGATCCATTATCATAGAATATATCTCCCTCCAGATGAAGGGTAGCTGTAATGGAACCGGAGATGCGGGAGTTCCTGGAGAAGGGGCTCGTGAGCGCGGCACGGATGCGGGCGGTGGAGGGGAACGCTATCACCCTTGGGGTGAGCTCCCTCCAGATGATGGAGAGCGGGGGGAGGGCGCTTGCGGGAATGGCGCTCGAGCTTCACCCTGCACGGGTCCTCGTCCTCTGCGGGAGAGGGCGGAACGGGGGAGACGGGATGGTTGCGGCCCGCTACCTCCAGGACCTCGCTCCCGAAGTTATCTATGCCTCTGACGGTCCTCTTGCCCCCGAAACTGAGAGTCAGCTCCGGGTTCTCGCGGGTTCGGCTGTTATCCTCCACCCCGTGAAGTGCGCCTCCGATGTCGATCTCCTGTCGCCCCTCTTCACGGACGCGGATGTCATCATCGATGCCCTCGTCGGGACCGGTGCCTCGGGCGTGACGAGGGAACCTGTCTCGCGCTGCGTCGACCTCGCCAACAGGGCGAAGGCAAGGATCATCGCCGCCGATCTCCCGACGCCCGGGATGCGGGCCAATCGGATCTGCGCATTCCACCGTCCCAAGACCGATGGGGCCGAGGCGGCGGACATCGGGATCCCCCTCGCAGCCGAGGTGTTCATGGGCCCTGGCGACCTGACCCTGGTCCCGCGGCGTGCGGCCAATGCGCGGAAGGGTGAAAACGGCGAAGTCCTCGTCATCGGCGGAGGACCTTACCAGGGTGCCCCTTATCTCGCCGGGCTCGGGTGCTCTCCGGGCTGGTGCGGATATCGTGCGGATTGCATCCCCCGCTTTCGAACCAGTCCCTGACCTTATCTACGAACGGCTGGAAGGGAACCATATCGCCGCTGACCATCTCGAGAAGATCCTCGGGCTCGTGGAACGGGCTGACGCGGTCGTGGTTGGAAACGGGCTCGGGACAGAGAGCCATGACGTGGTGCGTGCCATAGCAGGAGCGACAAAGAAGGCTGTCTTCGATGCAGACGCTCTCCGTCTCCCCCTGCCGGTCTCGAAGGAGACCATCTATACACCTCATGCGGGGGAGTTCCAGCGAATGACGGGTAACCTTCCCCCCGATGGACTTGTGGACCGCGGGCGAATGGTGCGGGAGACTGTGAAGGGGTTGATCGGTCGAAAACCGGCTTCGCCGGTTTTCTCCATGACCAGCCACTCTGATGAGCGCCCGGTCATCGGTCGAAAACCGGCTTCGAAGGGTTTTTCCGAGACCGGCCGCTCTGATGAGCGCCCGGTCATCCTGCTTAAGGGCCCCATCGATGTAATCTCCGACGGAAGCCGGGTGCGGTTCAATCCCACGGGCTCTCCCTCGATGGCGGTGGGGGGGACAGGGGATGTCCTTGCAGGAGTTGCGGGAGCCCTCCTCTGCAGGCTGCCGGCCTTCGAAGCCGCCTGCATCGCCGCGTACGTGAACGGGTCGGCAGGGATGATCGCCGCCCAGAAGAGGGGGGACGGGATGACGGCGAGCGACCTTGTCGAGGAGATACCCTCCGTCCTCTTTGCCGGGGGTGCAGGGAATGGCTGAGTTCACCCATATCAAAGGAGACAAGGTACAGATGGTGGACATATCCGGGGAAGAAGGAGGTCGTGCGGGAGGCTTTTGCCGAGGGGAGGATCCGTCTCCGCGAATCGACCCTCAGTGCTATCCGGGAGGGGACACTCGTGAAGGGAAATGTCCTTGCAACTGCCCGGGTGGCCGCGATCCTCGCCGTGAAGGAGACCCCGCGGATCATCCCCCTCTGCCACCCCATCCCCCTCTCGGGGATCGACGTCGACTTCGACGACAGTGAGGGGTACATCCGCGCAACGGTCCGGGTCCGTTCGCGGGGACCGACAGGAGTGGAGATGGAGGCCCTGACCGGCGTCTCGGTCGCCCTGCTCACGATATGGGACATGGTGAAGTCCGCGGAGAAGGATGCAAAGGGGCAGTACCCGGAGACAGGGATCGACGGTATCCGGGTCCTTGAAAAGCGGAAGGGCGGGTGACAGAGCTTTTTATAGTATCCCCGGCCCACCTATACAGAACCACGGGATGCGTCCCGTTGGAAAAGGAATGTGGCCTGTCACGGGCTGAACCTTGAGGTGAATGTTCAATGGTACGATCGATGTACGCGTACGTGCGTGAGGCCTGGAAGCACGCCGAGGAATCGGGCGTCGCCGACCTCCAGTGGGAGCGGATGCAGGTCTGGAGAGATGAGGGGACCGTCGTCCGGGTGAACCGGCCCACGAGGATTGACCGCGCCCATGCCCTCGGCTACAAGGCCAAGCAGGGCATCGCGGTCGCGCGGGTGAAGGTCCACCGCGGCGGCCGGCGGGCGAGCCGGTATGTCCGCGGGAGAAGGACGGCCCACATGGGGATGCGGAAGAAGACCCCGGCAAAGAGCCTCCAGCGGATCGCCGAGGAGCGGGCGTCGAAGAAGTTCCCCAACATGGAGGTCCTCAACTCCTACTGGGTCGGGGAGGACGGCCGGCACCGCTGGTACGAGGTGATCCTGGTGGACGGGCATCACCCCGCCATCCGGAGCGACCCGCACCTCTCCTGGCTCTCGGAGCGGGGGCACCGCGGGCGTGCGGAGCGGGGCATGACGAGCGCAGGGCGGAAGGGCCGCGGCATGAGGCGGAGGGGCATCGGGACCGAGAAGAACCGGCCGAGCATCCGCGCCCACGCGAACCGCGGGAAGTAATCCCCCTCTTTTTCGACTCCGTATGCCGCTCATCGACGGGTGTATCCACCCCTGGCCCGAGGGGGACTCCTCCCTGCGGCGGATGGCCCTCGAGGCCCGGGAGCTCGGGTTCGACCAGGTGGTCGCGACCGGCGGGGCCGGCGAGGTTCCCGGGGTGCTCAGGGCGACCGTCATCTCCGTTCCCTCGGTGAAGGAGGTGGTCTCCGCGCTCCAGGGGATCCCCCGGGGCGACGGGGTGGTGATGGTTGCCTCGGGCGACCTCGCGTTCAACCGCGGGGTGATAGGCCTCCGGGGGGTCCGGGTCCTCAAGGGGATCCACCGTTCCCCGAGAGGGGCCTTCAACCATGTCGCGGCGAGGGAGGCGGAGGCAAAGGGGGTCGCCGTCGAGCTCGACCTCTCCCCCCTCATCGAGGGGAGGGGGATCCAGCGGCAGAGGGTGATCGCCCGGTACCGGGAGCTGCTCGACCTCCAGCGCCGGTATCAGCTTCTCCTTCACCCTCGCCTCCAATGCCCGGTCCATCCTCGCCCAGCGGTCGGTGCGGGACCTGGTCTTCCTCGCGCGGCTCTTCGGCATGGAGGAGGGCGAGGTGACGGGGGCGCTCTCGTCCCTCGATTCCATCCTCTCCGGGCAATCCCCGGTGCAGGTGGTGCGGGGATGACCCAGCTCCCGTCCCAGCGCGAGAGGCGGCGGTATGTCCTTGTCACGTTCGTCCCCGAGGGGATAGCCCCGGATCCGAGGGAGGTCTATGCCGCAGTCGTCGAGGCGTGTACCTCGCTCTATGGCGACACCCTCGCGTCCGAGATCTCGCCCTCGGTCATGGCCTGGGAGGGGTATGCCATCATCCGCTGCCGGCGGGGGACCGAGGACCGTCTCATCACCTCGGTCGCGACCATCACCCGGATCGGGGGAGAGCGGATCGCCCTCAGGACCATCACGACGAGCGGTACGCTGCACGCGATCAGGACCCGTACATACCCGAGGCCTGCGCTCCTCTGGGAGAGGAAGGTCGGGATCGGGGGACGGGTCTTCCTCGCCCGGGCGTACACGGGTCAAAAGGTTGATTTGATCGAAAAAGGAATAAAAGGTCAGGAAATGTTGTTTTTCGCAGATGATGACGGAGAGGTGAGATAATGCAACCCCAGTACCAGATGGGATACGATCGTGCCATCACGGTCTTCTCCCCCGACGGACGGCTCTACCAGGTCGAGTACGCCCGCGAGGCAGTGAAGCGGGGGACGACGGCGGTGGGGATCAAGTGCACCGACGGCGTCGTCCTCATCGTGGACAAGAGGGTGGCGACCCGGCTCCTGGAGCCCTCCTCCATCGAGAAGATCTTCAAGATCGACGAGCATATCGGGGTCGCCTCGAGCGGCCTCGTCGGGGACGCACGGGCACTCGTGGACCGGGCCCGGATCGAGAGCCAGATCAACCGGGTCTCGGTACAACGAGGCCATCGATGTCGAGACGCTCGCGAAGAAGCTCTGCGACCATATGCAGACCTACACCATGTTCGGCGGCGCCCGGCCCTACGGGACCGCCCTCCTCATCGCCGGCATCTCGGACGGCGCCTGCCGCCTCTTCGAGACCGACCCCTCCGGGACCCTCCTCGAGTACAAGGCGACGGGCATCGGGACCGGGAGGCCCGCGGTGATGAAGGTCTTCGAGGACGAGTACAACCCGGACGCGGGCTGCAAGGACGCCATCCTTTTAGGCCTGAAGGCGCTCCACGCCGCAACCGAGGGCAAGTTCGATGTGAACACGGTGGAGATCGGCATCGTGGAGCAGAAGGCCCGCGCCTTCCGGAAGATGACCAAGGAAGAGGTCGCGATCTTCGTCGAGCAGTTCGAGCACACCCCGGCAGCATGATCCCCCTGGACCGGGCGGTCGTCGCCCGGCTGGAGACCCACGGGGAGCGGTTCGAGCTCCTCGTGGACCCCGATCTCGCCGTTGCGATACGGCACGGCGAGGCGGTCGACATCGAGGACGCCGTCGCCGCCATCTTCGTCTTCGAGAACGCCTCCCGGGCCGAGAAGTCCTCGGACGAGTCCCTCCAGAAGGTCTTCCAGACCACCGATTTTCCGACCATCGCGCGGCGCATCATCGAGAAGGGGGAGATCCATCTCACCTCCGAGCAGCGCAAGCACCTGATCGAGGAGAAGAGGGGGCAGGTCGTCACCTACATCGCGCGACATGCGATCAACCCCCAGACGGGGCTCCCCCATCCCCCGACCCGGATCGAGATGGCGATGGAGGAAGCAAAGGTCACCATCGATCCCTTCAGGTCTCTCGAGGACTCCGTCGCGGATACCATGAAGGCGCTGCGCCCCCTCATTCCTATCAGGTTCGAGGAGGTCCGGGTTGCGGTGAGGATCCCGCCCGAGTACGCGGCGAAGGCCTACGGGGACATCGATGCCTTCGCCCGGATCGAGCAGGAGGAGTGGCAGAAGGACGGATCCTGGATCTGCGTGGTCAAGATACCCGGCGGGATGCAGGGGGAGCTCGAGGTCCTCGTCAGGAAGCTCTCCAAGGGGAGCGGGCAGGTCAAGGTGCTCTGACCCCCGATTAAGTATAAGAAGGGAGAAGTCGAAGTAAAAAGGACATATCCGGGGAGGATGAGATGAGCACAACCAGGCAGAAGAAATCGAAGGGGCGGATATCCAGGAGCGCCGGCAGGTTCGGGCCCCGGTACGGCAGGTTCATCAGGAAGCGTGTCGTCGAGGTCGAGGACATCTCGCGGGCAACCCACACCTGCCCGAGCTGCGACCAGGTCGCGGTAAGGAGGAAGGGGACGGGCATCTGGGAGTGCCGGAAGTGCGGGTACAAGTTCGCCGGCGGGGCGTATGTCCCCCAGACCCCGACGTTCAAGATCGCCCAGCGCTCGATCGAGCGCCCGCAGGTCACGAAGGAGTAAGCCCTGTGCCCGGAGTCTACAAGTGCGCCAGGTGCAAGCACAAGGTCGAGATTGACGTGAACGTCAGGTGCCCCTACTGCGGGCACCGCATCCTCTTCAAAGAGCGCGGGGCCGGGATCAAGGATCTCAAGGCCCGATGATCCTGGTCACGACCTCCAGGAGAGCCGACCCCCTCGTCCGCCGCATCGGGAGGGATATCGCTTTTGCGAGCGGCGGAGAGCTACCTCACCCGCGGGAAGGGCGGGCTCTCGAAACCCCCGTTCTCCGACGGGAAAGTGCTCGTCCTCAGCAGGGACCGGAACGGGGTGCAGATGCAGCTCCTCGATGGCATGAGTGAAGTGGCCTGCCTCCGTTTTACATCCGTGAGAGAGGAGGCACGGGCAGGCCCGCTGCAGGCGGGGCCTCTTCACCGGTGATGATGCCCTCTTCAGCCTGCCTCTCGCCTCATCTTCCCGTTATCCGGGAGGAAGGCCTCCCGCACACCCTCGTCTTTGACGGGGTCCAGGGGAGGCGTGTCTCCCTGGAGGCTGGATCGTGAAGCATACGGCGGTCTTCTCCTGCAGGTCCGAACGGGCCCCGGAGATCTACCGTGCGCTCACGCCCGAGATCGGTGAGATCAACCCGAGGACCGAGGTCGGGGTCTCTCTCGAAGGGGACGATCTCCTGGTGATATCCGTCGGTGCCGAGGACATACCGGCTCTGAGGGCGGCCCTGAACATGTGGCTCCGGCTTGTATCCGTTGCTGCAGAGATGCTCGAGATGACCGGGCACGGAGAAATAAAAGAGGTGAGAGATTGCCCCGGGGGCGGAGATCCGCCGTGAACCGAAAAGACGGGCATCACGGTCTGTTTGACGACGTCGTCATGGTGGTCCACGGCCCGGAGGCCTTTGACTGCGGGGACGTGGCCACCCTCCAGGCCCTCCTCTCTCCCGGGAAAACCATTGTTGCCGGGGTGATGGCAAGGACGGCTGCCGAGGAATCGGGCCTACCTGTCACCATCGATGGCGACGTGCCGAGTGCGGTCATCACGAGGATCCTGGGTCCCGAAGGGAGACCCGGCTCCAAAGGAGCCGGGGCTGTCCCTGGGGGCTGGGGCCCCTCGGGACCGAGCCGTGATCGTCCAGGGGGGAAAGGGGCCCCTCTGGACAGAACGGGGGGAAGGTCTTCCTGGCCAACCGGGGGAAGACCCCTGAGTCGGGGAGGATATTCGGGGAGATTATTGCCTCACGGCTTCCTCATGGTACCCCTCTTATCCAGCTGGAGTGCTCCTCGAGAACGGTATACGTATGGAACAGGGGGGATCCGGAGTTCGGCAATCTCCTTGCCGAAGCAACCGGGTTCTCCATGGAACAGGCGGAGTCCGGACCAGTGGCGGCGGGTGCATGCCGTGAGATCCGGGGATGTCTCCCCGGGGAAGCAGTCCTCGTCCAGGGGATTGTCATCGGAACCGCACTCGCAGAGACGGTTATCATCAGGTCCGGGGAGAACGGGATCGAGGCGGTCTCCGGCCTCCGGCCCAAAGACCATGGTCTCGAAAAGCTCTCGCGACAGGGTCGGATCGACCTCTCCCGGGCCTGGTGCAAGAGTGGCATGGTCCGGCGGGCATCCCCCCGGAGGGGCGGCCCGGCTCCCGCAACCGGGGAGATACTCGTGATCGATCATTCCGCCCATGATCTCTACCGGTCGATACATCCCGGCACCTGTGGTATTCTCGCCATAGGGGACGATACCACGGCTGTGTGCGGCCATATCTGTGCCCATCTCGGCATCCCGGTCTTCGGGGTAACAGACGGGGACGCAGACGGGCTTCTCTCTGCCGGCTTCTCCGCGGGATCCGTGGTCGTCGAGGTCCTCGAAGGGAGGGATGACGAGGTCGGGCGGGAACTGGCTGAGACGGCCGCTGATGCACCAGTCGCCTGGAGCGAATGGGTTGCCCGGGCCCTTGCCTTCCTGGAGGGCCGTTGCAGGGTCATCCGCCCCCTTCCCGGGCCCTCTTCTCCAGGAGATTCGCCCGTCAGGCTCCGATGACCGTTCACGGGCTGATGAACATGAACCTTATCTACCTTGGCAAAGAATGTCATATTATGGAGCGTTACCGCTTTCTGGCCCTCTTCCTGCCGATCATGGCGGCGGCTGCATCTGCACAGACCCCCTTCTCCATGCAGACGGAAAGCGCCCAGCTCATGGGATACATCTATGACTATTACCTCCCCGTCCTGGGGGGCATCCTCCTCCTCTTCCTCGTCCTCTCGGGCCTCCACCGCATCCTCAGGAGGAGGTTCGGGTTCATCGAGTTCTGGGCCACGGTCTTCGGGGTCATCTTCTCCCTGGTCCTCATCGTGACGGGATTCGTCTTCCTTGCCGCGACAAGCGTCCTTGCCTGGGGAACCGCCATCAATGATATGAGTTTCGCGGGGGCCGATGGCTGGGCCATCCCCGTCGCCGACGGCGTCTACAGCCTCATCCATCCTTCCCTGGACATGATCTTCGGCCCGGGGGCCTTCACCGACATCCTCGAGAACTTCCTCCTCGGGCTCCTGCTCGTGGCAGGAGGGCTCCTCATCGTCTTCGGCATCGTGCTCCTCAGGAAGCTCCCCAAGGGCTCCTTCTACGAGATCGTCAGGCCTGGTCCCGGGACCACCACCTTCAAGGAGGTGACGAAGAGGGGCCAGGAGCCCCTCGCGCCCACCGTCACCTTCAAGGTGATCGACCGGCTCACGAACCAGCCCTCCGCCGATGTCAAGGTCCTCCTGAAGCACAAGGAGGGGGCCAAGATGTATACCCGGTACACCGACTTCAACGGAGAGGTGGTCTTCCAGAAGATAGACGGCCTCTACTCCCAGGTACTATGCCTATGTCGAGGGGGACGAGGAGAGGAAGAGGTACTGGGTCATCAGGACTGCGATTGGCGCTGAAAGCGTGACCTGACGGACTCAAGGGTCTCGATCTCATCAACGCCCTTATCGTCACGGATCCGGATGAACCGGGGGAACCGGAGGGCGAAGCCGCTCTCATAGTTCGGGCTCGTCTGGATCTCGGAGTAGCCGACCTCGAAGACCACCTGCGGCTCGAAGACAACCTCCTTCCCCGACCCCGAGACGACCAGGTCCTTCAGGGTCTCGTGGATCGCGGCGAGCATATCGTCATTTATACCTGTCGCCACCTTCCCGACGGCGAGGAGCTTCCCGCGGTCCTGGCAGGCGAGGAGGAAGGAGCCGAAGAAGTGCGCCCGCCTCCCCTCGCCCCATTCGCCCCCGATAACGGCGAGGTCCAGGGTATCCACCTCGGGCTTCACCTTGATCCAGTGCTTCCCCCTGACCCCGGGCTGGTAGAGGGAGTCGAGGTCCTTCACCATGATCCCCTCGTGGCCCGCGTCGAGGGCCGCGTTGTAGAACTCCTCGAGGGCGAGGGGGTCATCGCTCACCTTCTGCGGTGCGACGTGGCTCGTGAGGGCCTCCTCGAGCCTCTTCCTCCGTTCATGGAAGGGGAGGTCGATGAGGGTCTCCCCGTCCAGCGAGAGGATGTCGAAGATGTAGGGGACGAGCTCGATCTTCTCCGCCTGGGCTTCGATATCGTACTTCCGGCGGAACCTCCTCAGCACGAACTGGAAGGGCATGGGTCTCCCGTCCTTCGTTGCAACGGCCTCTCCGTCCAGGATCACGTCACGGGATGTGGCGGCCCGGAGCTTCGTGATGACATCAGGGAGGGCGTTCGTCACCTCCTCCAGCTTCCGCGAGTAGATACGGACCTCGCCCCCCTTCCTGTGGAACTGGATCCTGGTCCCGTCGTACTTGTTCTCCGCGGCAACCCTCCCGTGCCCTTCGATCATATCGGCGATCGACCCCTGCTGGGCGAGCATCATCTTGATCGGCCGGAAGACCTCGATATGGACGGCTGAGAGGGCCTCCTCCCCCTGCCGGGCGAGGCGCGCCACCTCCCCGAGGTCGTTCATCGCCTGGTAGGCGTGGTCGACGAGGGCCGGATCCAGGCGGGTGGCCTTTGCGATGGCGTCCCGTGACATTCCCTTCGCCGATGCCTATCCTGAGTTCCCCCAGGATGAGCCGGGCGAGGTACCTGCCCTCCATCGGCCCCGCGTTCGCGAAGAGCTTCCTCACGGCGAGGAGCTTCTCGCGCTGGGACTTCTTCCCCCCGGAGGTGGCGATGGCCTCGCACTCCCGGTACACGTCGCCGAGGGCCAGCTCCTCGGCGAAGAACGAGGTCTGCTCCTTCCCGAGCAGGAGCTTCTCCACCGCCGTTCCCGCATCCCCCTCGGCCGAGACGGCTGCAACGACGGCCTCCTTCTTCCTGCCCGGCGACATAGGCGACCGCCTCGTAGAGGAGGGAGGGGCCGATCCCGAGCTTGAAGGGGGACCAGTCGGGGAAGATCCTTCCCATGATGAACCGTACGAAGACGGGGAGATCCCGGTCGTCGAGCCGTGGCAGCTCGTCTGCGAGGAGGTCGATCATCTCGAGCCTCCCCGATATCGCCTCGAGCCGTTCGCAGATCTCCGAGAACTCGCGGAAGAGCATGGGACTCCCTTTCTCCCCCGTCCCAGATGGCCGGGGCATAGCCTAACCCTTTATCGGCATCCCATATGAAAAGACCCTCCTTTTCTCCCCTGGAAGGACAGGACGCATGAGGAGAGTCGGATGAGATCAGAGCGTGAGGGGAGCGGAGACCTTGTGCTGGTGGGCCACGGAGACCTCAACATCCCCGATATAGAACCCGAGCCCCTCCCTCGCCGAGGCGAGCGCCTTCTCCGGGGTGTTGTTCACCTCCGAGAGGTGGGCGAGGATCACCCCGCCGATATGCCCCCCGATCTCCCTGAGGCAGGATGCCGCTGCCGTGTTGGAGAGGTGACCCCTGCGGGACCGGATCCTCCGCTTCAGGGACTCGGGGTAGGGGCCCGTGGCGAGCATCTCGGGGCAGTGGTTGCTCTCGAGGAGAATGCCATCGCAGCGCGAGAGCTCCCGGACGAGGGGCGCCGTGAGGAACCCTGTGTCAGTGCAGAACGCGAACCGGGAACTCTCCGTCCCCGATGAAGTACCCGCAGGGCTCCCGGGCATCGTGGGAGGTGGGGAAGGGTTCGATGAGGAACTCCCCGAGATCGAACCGGGAGAGGTAAGCCCACGGGGTGGAGGGCGGGCAGGTGTCCCCGGGAGGCATCGCGGGGGAGGTCCTGGAGGGTGCCTTCGGTGCCGTAGACCGGGACTTTCAGCCTGCGTGCGAGAGCCCATACCCCCCGGATATGGTCCACATGCTCGTGGGTGACGAGGATCCCCTGGATGGCAGCATCACCGCACCCGGCGGTCGAGAGCCGGGAGAGGACCTCTCGTCGCAGCGAGGCCGCAGTCGACGAGGAGGGCACCCCCCTCTCCCCTGACGAGGGTGCAGTTGCCTTTCGACCCGCTTGCGAGAACCGTGATCTCCATGCAGTCTCCCCCTCTGGAGGGGTTATCAGGATCTCAGGATGCCGGAGACTCCGGTAACGTCCCTGATCCCCGAAAAACCGGTTGCCTGTCCGATGGAAAAGCTTGGATACCGGTGAAGATAAATCCGTGTATTCCCCCGGATGCTTCCGCCCTCACATTCACCTTTCAGGAAGCACGTGGATCGCGGTCGCCTTCACCGATACCCAGACATCCTTCCCGACAGCGAGGGCAAGATCCTCTGCAGACCTGATGGTAACGAGGGCCGTGATGTCGATCCCGCAGTCGATGACCACGTGGACGAACGGCCCCGAGGGTATCAGCCGCTTTATCCTGCCTGGATAGACATTCCGGGCACTGGTCATCGGGCTTCTCGCCGATACCGATGGTTACGTCCTCGGCCCGGAAGAGGATGCTTGCGCCTTTTCCCGGCGGGACGGGGGAGATCGCCCTGAAGGTCACTCCCGAGACCTCGATGGATGCCTCCCCGCTCTGGCTCGCCGTGACCATGCCGGGGAAGATATTGTCCACCTGGACGAACCGTGCGATGTTCTTCGTTGCCGGCCTGTGGAAGATCTCCACGGTGGTCCCGATCTGCGGGAGCCTTCCCTCCATCATGACCCCTATCCTCCCCGCCAGGCGCTGCCCCTGGAGCATGTCATGGGTGCTGACGAAGATGGTCATCCCCGTCTCACGGTTCAGGCGGGTGATGATCTCCTCGATCTTCTCGGCCGAAGGGGGATCCAGGTTTGCGGTGGGCTCATCGAGGAAGAGGACCTCGGGATCGGTGACGATGGCGCGGGCGAGCGCGACCCGCTGGGCTTCTCCCCCGGAGAGCGTCCGTGCGGACCGCCGGGAGTACTCCGGAAGATCGATCTCGCGGAGGGCCTCCTTCACCCGTCTCCCGATGGTGGCCTCGCTCTCCCCGCGGTACTTCATGCCGAGCGCGATATTCTCGTACACGGTCTGGTTGAAGACGATGGGTTTCTGCG
>CAVQHA010000004.1:0-285613 GCA_963712215.1 uncultured Methanomicrobiales archaeon
TGGCTCACGGTTCACACCAATAATATCGACTCCCAGCGGCGCAGTAAGGAAATCTGTGGCAGGACATCTTGGATCTGGAAGGTGAGGATTGTTTTCGCGCACGGATGTTGGAGCCATATAGAATTACCTCCTCACCAAGCCCTTCAGAGTCTACTTTATCATGGAAGGCCCGAATGTAGGAGGCCTTCGAAGTTGTATTCGAACCCCCGAAATCCAACCAGAAATACCGATAGCCCTTCGACAGATACTCATCTAAAATGGATTGGAATCGACGCCCGCCGTATTTGAACGGAATCGGGATGAAAATGGGTTTCGAGTTCCGATAATTCAGAATCTCGTGGGCCATATCGACATAGCGCCTGAATTCTTCTTCCTGGACTTGTACCTCTGGGCGCCCATGGTCATCATATCCCATCACCTTCAGATTGGGAATCAGGAGTAGGTCACTTCTTCCGTGATAAATGTGAAGGAAGCTCCGCAAATAATCCTCGGGCGTCGGAACGTGAAAAGGATTAAAAGTGAAGGTTAGCGAATTTACTATCAATTTATCGCCAAGAATTTCGGGGCGTTTCAAAGTATCATACGAGTCAAAAAGAAAACGTGCCTCGGGGTGATCGGCCTCCCTCATCATCGTCTCTTGATGGAGCAGTCTACTCCGCTCAGCGATTTTCACTGCTTCAAGACGAGTCCGGTCAAGTGTTTGAAATGTTAATGCCGAGGTGACATCGTTAAGATCAAGCATCTTGCAAGGTGTAGAAAGAGATAGATGCCCCAAGGATAGACTGTTTGCTTATATACAGGGTTTCATCGTCTTGCTCGGTAATACGAACCCGGAAATTTGTCATTTCATCGGCACCGGTTCCGGACCTCGCCAATAACGGCGGTAACTATGGATGGATAGATCCTGAATTTACTCATACCTATTGCCATCAAGAAATCTATTGCCTCGTCCTTCTCAAGTACTTTCTGGATAGCGCAATATCCGATAAACCCAGCCGTCCCTTTCATATTTGACAAGAGGGTAGGGAAAACTCGTTTAACCAAATCCCGAGCTATTCCATCATCAAGGATAAAGAGAAATCTTTTATCCCTCAAGGAATGCAGGTAGGCACAAATAATGACCGCATGTTCACCTGTTCCAATAATGGTCTGAGCAGTTCGATTTCGGGATTGCTAGGGATTGAATCGTCCGGGGATATCTTAACTGATGGCAACCTCGTTGTTCAGAGGTTGCGGAAATCGACTGGAAACGCGATTCTCGATTCCACATCCGGTACGACTAAGAGCGTGAAGTTTGAAGCGATCACCGTCAGGATTCGAATACGATACATACGATCGGAGGTGTCCTTCGAGATCGTCAAGAAAGCAAATAAAAAAGGTTGAATCTGGAATGACTTTCACATCAGGCCCTTCAAAAGTTCCAGGTATCGCTGATGAGTGATGATTTTCTTCCGCTGAAGACTTTCGGCAATTGTTTCCTGCGTTTCAGCAATGCATCAAACCGGTCTGATTTCTCGTATATCCATAGGTCATGTAAACCAGGAACATGAACTCATCATCAGTCAGATGGTCGTAAACAGACCGGATGAAATGGATTGCATCAAGTAACTGCTTGCTATTCGCGGGTTTCATCTCCCTGATGACTGATTCGCTGAACTTCCTGCCTTCGTCACCGAGGTAGATACCATGTTTATTCATGACGAAAAGGTCGGGGTTATTTTCAAGGGCATGTTCTGCGGTGTTGGAAAAAGGACCAAGCCGATGAGGTATGAAGTCGAAAAGCGATTCGAACTGTGGTAATGCCTTGATGAGCAAAAAGAGTTCTTTCTGAAAATTTACCTTTGAGGTAATCGGTTTATCCGCTCCGCTCAGGAGAAGGGCAATCAATTTCTTGCGGAACGCCTCTTCATCATCGGTCAGCTTAACCGATTCTTTTGCATGTTTCTACGATATATAGGGTATATAGGTCTAAGAAGGTTACGGCGGGCGGGGAGCGAAAATGATCATAGATCCACTCCCCTCGGGCATGACAAACATTCTCCCTACTAATGAGACTATAGCGCAAAACTAAAAAGGGTTTGCAGGGAGGGCGCGCCCGACGAAAAATCAAATGATTCTCAAGTCCCGATCCACTTGCCCTCGATCCAGACTCCAATGCTTTGCCCCATTTTCCTGCAAATCTCCCGCCGGTGGCGCAAGGTATATATCCCGAGAAAGCCACCTTATTGAGGTCATGGGGGACGGACCAGGGGACCAGCGCCCGACGAAGGGCCTGTGTCCCGGGGCTTTTTAACCATGAAAAGTTCCGTCGCCGGTCCCTTGTCAAGACCTCGGAAATCTTAAATACCATCACCACCTATGAATGTATCCTTATCTTCGATGGAGAGCCAATGACCCCGGCGACGCCGGAGTTGGTTCTGACGTTGGCATTGGCAATGCGGAAATCTCTCTGATAACCGCCAATTCTCCATTATTAAAAATAGTGTGCGATCATTCACCAATTCTGGTTGATCCTGCCAGAGGTCACTGCTATCGGGGTTCGACTAAGCCATGCAAGTCGAGAGGGGTAAAGCCCTCGGCGAACTGCTCAGTAACACGTGGATAACCTGACCTAGGGTGGAGGATAACCCCGGGAAACTGGGGATAATACTCCATAGGCTACGGAAGCTGGAATGCTCTGTAACCAAAAGCTCCGGCGCCCTAGGATGGGTCTGCGGCCGATTAGGTTGTTGTTGGGGTAACGGCCCAACAAGCCGATCATCGGTACGGGTTGTGGGAGCAAGAGCCCGGAGATGGATTCTGAGACATGAATCCAGGCCCTACGGGGCGCAGCAGGCGCGAAAACTTTACAATGCGGGAAACCGTGATAAGGGGACCCCGAGTGCCTGTACACGCAGGCTGTTCAGGTGTTTAAAACGCATCTGGAGAAAGGGCCGGGCAAGACCGGTGCCAGCCGCCGCGGTAATACCGGCGGCTCGAGTGGTGGCCACTATTACTGGGCTTAAAGCGTCCGTAGCCGGGTCGTTAAGTCTCTTGGGAAATCCAACGGCTCAACCGTTGGGCGTTCAAGGGATACTGGCGATCTAGGGACTGGGGGAGGTGAGAGGTACTCTAGGGGTAGGAGTGAAATCCTGTAATCCTTGGGGGACCACCTGTGGCGAAGGCGTCTCACCAGAACAGCTCCGACGGTGAGGGACGAAAGCTGGGGGAGCAAACCGGATTAGATACCCGGGTAGTCCCAGCTGTAAACGATGCGCGTTAGGTGTATCGGTGACTACGAGTTACCGAGGTGCCGAAGGGAAACCGTGAAACGTGCCGCCTGGGAAGTACGGTCGCAAGGCTGAAACTTAAAGGAATTGGCGGGGGAGCACCACAACGGGTGGAGCCTGCGGTTTAATTGGACTCAACGCCGGGAAGCTCACCGGGTAAGACAGCGGAGTGATAGCCAGGCTGAAGACTTTGCTTGACCAGCTGAGAGGAGGTGCATGGCCGTCGTCAGTTCGTACTGTGAAGCATCCTGTTAAGTCAGGCAACGAGCGAGACCCACGCCAACAGTTGCCAGCATGTCCTCCGGGATGATGGGGACACTGTTGGGACCGCCTCTGCTAAAGAGGAGGAAGGAATGGGCAACGGTAGGTCAGCATGCCCCGAATTACCCGGGCTACACGCGGGCTACAATGGGCAGGACAATGGGTATCGACACCGAAAGGTGAAGGCAATCCCCTAAACCTGTCCCTGGTTCGGATTGTGGGCTGCAACTCGCCCACATGAAGGTGGAATCCGTAGTAATCGCGTCTCAAAATGGCGCGGTGAATATGTCCCTGCTCCTTGCACACACCGCCCGTCAAACCACCCGAGTGAGGTCTTGATGAGGCTATGGTCTTTGCCGTATCCGAATCTAGGTTTCGCAAGGGGGGTTAAGTCGTAACAAGGTAGCCGTAGGGGAATCTGCGGCTGGATCACCTCCTAACGAACGAGAAAGCGGTTGTCAGAGGGACCGTAAAATTGCCGGTGCCGACACGGGCTCATAGCTCAGTTGGAAGAGCGCGGCCTTTGCGAGGCCGAGGCCGGGGGTTCAAATCCCCCTGAGTCCATTTAGTGCACCTGGAGATGCGAGTCTTCAGGGAAGGGCAGATGGTCACGTACCAGATGAACGCCGTGTACAGGTGTGCGATCTAGGACGTTAAATGGGTTCGGCGGTTACTGGTGAGCTATGCCTGCCAGGGGATGGTTCGGTTCGAGTGCCGATGAAGGGCGTGCCAAGCAGCGATATGCTCCGGGGAGGTGCATGGAGCCTTTGATCCGGAGATACCCGAATGGGACTCCTGACACTTCGGTGTCGATCCGTAAGGATTGGGAACGCCCCGAATTGAAACATCTTAGTAGGGGCTGGAGAAGAAACCAATTGGGATGTCGTGAGTAAAGGCGATCGAAAGCGACAGAGTTCAAACCGAATCCCGCAAGGGAGATGTGGTGTTGTAAGCCCGCCGTTACGGCTGTCTGTTCTAAGCGGAAGTCATCTGGAACGTTGTACCAGAGAGGGTGATAGTCCCGTACGCGTACGATCGGACGGCCCGGGCGGTGTCTTGAGTACCGCGGGTTGGAATTCTCGCGGGAAGCCGGGGGTCACTAACCTCCAAAACTAAATACTACTCGAAACCGATAGCGCAATAGTAGCGTGAGCGAAAGCTGAAAAGTATCCCTGAAAAGGAAGTCAAAAGAGCCTGAAACTGGTAGGCGATGGTGGGTTACGGCGTGAAAGGATCTCCTCTGCGAAGGAAACCATCGCGAGGTGGGTGTACGAGCAGAGGTGCCGATGTCGTAACATACGTTTTGAAGAACGGGCCAGAGAGTTTGTTCTGCTGGCAAGGTTAACCCGATGAGGGGGAGCCGAAGCGAAAGCAACAGGTCCGTAACCCCGCAAGGGGTGTGGGACGACGTATCAAACGTGCGTGGAGTCAGCAGGACCAGACCCGGAACCTAGTGATCTATGCGTGGGCAGGCTGAAGCGTCACGAAAGTGGCGTGGAGGGCCGCAAACGGTATTGATATGCAAATCATTCGCGTGACCTGCGTATAGGAGTGAAAGATTCATCGAACTGGGAAACAGCTGGTTCCTCCCGAAACATATCGCAGTATGACCTGGCTGGAGATAGACGGTGAGGTAGAGCACTGATTGGGGGAGCTGGGAGGGAAACTTCTCACCCCCCTGTCAAACTCCGAATTCCCCGTCATCGTAGAAGGCCGGCAGTCCGCATTGCGGGGTAAGCTTGCAATGCGTAAGGGAGACAACCCAGACCGTGGTTAATGTCCCGGAATGTAGGCTCAGTGTCAACACTGAAAGGCGTCCTAGGCCAAAAACAACTGGGAGGTGAGCTCAGAAGCAGCTATCCTTTAAAAAGTGCGTAACAGCTTACCAGTCGAGGTTTAGGGCACTGAAAATGGACGGGGCTCAAGCCTACTACAGAGACCACGGAGCACCGAAAGGTGATCTCGTAGGGAGGCGTCCTGCATGGGTAGAAGCAGGGCCGTGAGGTCCTGTGGACCGTGCAGGAATGAAAATTCTGGCAGTAGTAGAAGCAAAGATGGGTGAGACTCCCATCCGCCGCAGGGGCTAGGTTTCCTCGGCAATGTTCGTCAGCCAAGGGTTAGTCGGTCCTAAGGCGTACCGTAACTCGAGTACGCCAAAAGGGAAACAGGTTAATATTCCTGTACCATCCGGCCGTAGCCGAAAGGCCCTGACGCTTCGAGATATGCCGGGCGGGTTTGTCTGCCCGTCCAAGCAGCGAAGCCCGTGGAGTACCGCAATGGTGAGAAGCGGGCGAACCTGTGATGGGGTAACCCGGCAAATTCTGGGAGCCCGTGAAAAGGGGGCTGGATGTCCGTACCAAGAACCGACACAGGTGCCCCTCGCTGAAAAGGCGAAGGCGTGTCGGAGAAATCGTGTTTAGGGAACTCGGCAAATTAGCCCCGTAACTTAGGGATAAGGGGTGCCTGCCTGGAGATCAGGCAGGTCGCAGTGACAAGGGAGCACTAACTGTCTAATAACAACATAGGTGACTGCGACTCGGAAACGACTTGTATAGTCACTGATTCCTGCCCAGTGCGGGTATCTGAAAACCTGGTCCAACGGGAAGAAGGACCCGTAAACGGCGGGGGTAACTATGACCCTCTTAAGGTAGCGTAGTACCTTGTCGCTTAATTGGCGACTTGCATGAATGGAATAATGAGTGCTCTACTGTCCCAAACACGAGTCCGTTGAACCTTTTGTCCTAGTGCAGAGACTAGGGACCCCTATTGGGAAGTGAAGACCCCGTGGAGCTTTACTGCAGCCTGTCGCTGGGCTACGGCGTTTCTTGCGCAGGGTAGATGGGAGCCGTTATATCCGTCGCTTTCGGGCGGCGGGGAGGCAACGATGAGACACCATCCTTGTTATGCTGTAGTCTCTAACCTCTAAGGGACAACGGTAGGTAGGCAGTTTGGGTGGGGCGCCACACCCTCGAAAAGGTATCAAGGGTGCCCAAAGGTCGACTCATGCGGGTCGGAAACCCGCAGCGGAGTGTCAAAAGCAAAAGTCGGCCTGACGCGATCGTGCACAACAAGCGATCGCGAGACGAAAGTCGGGTTTAACGAACCAATATGCCCAGTTGGTGTGGGCTATTGACGACAGAAAAGCTACCCCGGGGATAACAGAGTCGTCGCCGGCAAGAGCACATATCGACCCGGCGGCTTGCTACCTCGATGTCGGTTCTTTCCATCCTGGCCGTGCAGCAGCGGCCAAGGGTGAGGTTGTTCGCCTATTAAAGGGGATCGTGAGCTGGGTTTAGACCGTCGTGAGACAGGTCGGTTACTATCTAATAGGGGTGTTTGGGGTCTGAAGGTAAGAAGGAAATAGTACCAGAGGAACTTTCCTTCGTCGCCTCTGGTCGATCGGTTGTCCGACAGGGCATTGCCGAGCAGCCACGCGATAAGGGATAAAAGCTGAAAGCATCTAAGCTTGAAACCCGACCTAAAAAGAGACCCCGTTATAGGGCACTGATAAAAGATCAGTTTGATAGGCCCGGGATGTACGCACGAAGGCAACGACGTGTTCAGTCCGCGGGTACTAACGCCCAAATTCACTAGTATAATGCCGAACCCAGACGTAATCCTGGATCGCACACTGCAACCTGATATCCTTTATCAGGTCTGGCACCCATACTGTTGGGTGCCCGTGTATACGGCGGTTGCCAAGGTGGCGGAGCGGCCACGCGGCTGACTGCAGATCAGCTACACTCCGGTTCAAATCCGGACCTTGGCTTACGACTGGGCGCTCGTAAGAGTGGCCAGTCGTGGAGAAAATCGGCGTAAGCCGATTTTCGACTCGGTCGGGCACCCATCAGGGTGGCCGACCGTGAAGTAGATCATCTCAGTGGTGATAGCGGCCATAGCAGTCGGGAAACACCTGGACCCATTCCGAACCCAGCAGTTAAGCCGACTCACGTGGTATGCGGTACTGAGGTACACGAGTCCCCGGGAACCATACCTCGCTGCTATCACCTTCCTTTAGAGCATGTTCTTTTCTTTCATACAACTGATATTTTTCTTTTGGCTCTGCAAGGGCTTCTTCTAAAGGGGAACAATCCTAGGATTTGAAATATTCTTCTCTTGATACAGTCTTGCTAGATGATGGATTATAGGTCTTGCTGGTTGACGATTTTTTATTTCACGAAATATATCTAGTAATTTGTCCTCTGAATATGGTTTAGGATATCTTGAAGGTAAATTTACACCATAAGAAATGAATAATCTCCCGAAATAATCAGCTTCAATTTTAACCCTTAATTCATTGATTGAGAAATTGCAGTCAAAATTTCATTCATTCTCGCTTTACCTGCTAATTCAGAGATACGTTTAGCGATTAACTGGTGATAAATTGAGAAATAGGGATTAGTATGGAGATCCTTTATTTCCATGATAAATTGGTTACCCTCGTCTACGAATTCGTAAATTTTCGAGTAATCAAAAAATCTTTTATGAATAATACTTAGGCCTTTTTTTAATACTGAAATTGGAATTGATAAATTATAAAAAGACGAGAGGGCACAAAACGATATACAATCCGAAATTTTTGAATCCTTCCTTAATAAACTGTTGAATTCTTCTGTTACAATTTTATCAATGGATCTTCTAGCAGGGTCAATTGTTCTATACAAAATTGGTAAAAAGAGCTTTTCCTGGTCAATTATTTTTGCGGCTTCATCCTTCTGAATTTCTGTTATTCTATGTTTTTTGGTAATTTCGACTAAGTAGTTAGAGAATAATTCCTTGTCGGCGGCCGAGAGTTCGTTGCTAGTATCAACGAATGAAATCTTGTTATTAGAATAAAATTCATAATATTCTTTATTTGCCTTTGTTTCCTCGAATATCAAACTTATCGGAAACTTGATTTTAGCGGCTATAGATCTGAACTTGTTAATATCAAGAATTTCGACGGATTTTGTAGAAAATATTATGATATATTCAGGTTTTTTCAATTTCACTTTAACTAAAGCATTTTCAATTTCTTCTAAAAATTCATTCATTTCATTCTCATTTGGAATTTTATTTGTAGAGTAATCATGAATCCTGATCGCGAGTGAGTGATGTTCGCGGATCAGTTTATCTACTGCTGCATAAATCGTAAATGACCGCCCTGTCCCAGGATTTCCGATTACTGATATAATTGATGAATTACTCTCGGAATCTTTCGATTGGATTGCTATTTTAACAACTTCATCAATCTCTTTCCGTCTAAAATGCCAATCTAAATTAAATGGCTTTAAGCTTTCACAATAACCCTTGAAGAATAAATTTGGTGATATTTGTTCTTCCATATCTTCAAAAAATATTGGACTATAAGATAAGAGAAACGGTCCAATATTGTCGACGTTTATCGGTAAAATATCTTGACCAATAAGTATTCGCTTTTTTGTAATATCTGCGGGATTTCGTAACGATACTTCATAGGCAATTTTTCTCGAAAATTCTTGTATATCGCCGACAATTATTTCGATGCCATATCCTTCCAGCTCGATATCGATATTTTGGATCTGGTTCGTTTCTGAATAATGCGAAATACGTATTTTTAGGTTTTCCAATAATTTTCTCTAACTTACTGAGTATTTCTAAAAATAACTTATCTTTAAAAGAATATCCAATGAAAAAAAAGGAGAGATTTGCTGCATGAACCGCTAAGGTATCAAATATTCTTCCTCTTTCTTCTCTCGCCTTAGATAAATCCCCGGAGTCCAAAACCATTGAACCTAATTCACCGTAGGGTTTGTCAATCGACCCCATTAATTTTACACAGAGCAATTCGGTTAATAAGCCGTCTAATTGAAATTCTGTCCCAGTAACGACTGTTCTTAGTGATAATCCTTGGTTGTCAACCAAAGCTCTTTCAATGGCTAAATCATAGTTTGTTGTGAAAACAGCAAACCATGGAAGTCTCATTAATTCTATTACTGAATCAGTAATTTGAGCATTTTTCAGTCTTTCCTTTATAGAATTGTATACTTCTTCGGGATCATTTTTTCTTAATAAATCTGTCATAATTTCAAAATTTTCATCTAATGGACTTGAATAATGAAATTCAGTTTTGAGATATTCTATTAATGTATCCCATGAGGCTCCTCCAGAATCCGAGGTTAAACCGGAACCAGCGAACAAGGCGCATCTCCTTGTTGCTATAGAAGCAGTGAAATCAGAAATCGCCATATAACGAATAATTATATTGATATACCAAAATTCTTTTCATCGCTAGAGCGCTTATCATGGTTTTAAATTGCATCTTCCTCCGGCCACGAGTCAGTTTTTATCCTCTATCCACAAACCCGCCCGTATCGCTTAGCTCACGTGGTGTCCTGGTCCTGATATCCGGCGAGTCCCCGGGAACCATACCTCGCTGCTCTCACCTTCCTTTCGTTATTACCGTGTTTTCAGGGACTTTGAGATTCCTCCTTCATGGGGTAGTTCCGAAATTATAATTATCTATAGCAACCTATAACTATCTATATGCCCGCCACCACCATCCAGCTCCAGCCCGAGGTAAGGAACAGCCTGGACCTTCTGAAGAAGCATCCCCGAGGGAGTCCTACAACGATGTCATCAAACGCCTTGTCGACACCCGAATCGATGAGGAGCCCCTAAGCGAAGAGGCCATGGAGGGGATAGAACAGGCTCTCGAGGACATCAGGAAAGGGCGACTCCATACCGAAGAGGAGATCAGGAAGGAATTCGGTGTTGAATGACCTTCTCGGTCATCTACACCACCCGGGCCAGGAAGGATCTCAAGGGCCTCTCTCCCGAAGTCGCCAGGACCTGCATCCTGGCGATCTCGAAGATCAAGGAGGACCCCTTCTCCTTCGTGAAGAAACTCCAGGGCTCGAAGAAGGCCCCCCTCTATTCTCTCAGGATCGGTGAATACCGGGCCATCATGAGTATTGAGGATGACCGGCTCATCGTATTCGTGCTCGAGGTTGGGCACCGAAGCACCATTTATCGGAAATATTGAGAATCCACCCTCAAAAAAAAGAAATCTGGTTCCGTCGCCTCAGGCCACCATCTTCTTCGCCGCATTCTTCACCATGAACCCGACGGCGATGCTCATGATGCCGTAGAGGATGGCGAAGAACCCGAAGTAGACGATGACAAGGACCATGGCACCGAGGACCGGGAAGAAGAAGTAAATCCCACCGAGGATAACTGCCACGGCCCCCGTCAGGCCGAGGGCAAACCGGTGCCTGGTGAATTCAGGGTGGAGTACCGCTGTCGCGATATCGACGAACCCGATGATGACCATGAAGACCGCGATGAACAGCGTCAGCGCCACTGCCGTGATCCAGGGGAAGAGGATGGCAATAATTCCGGCGACAAGGCCAATAACTCCCAATACGACGGGGCCCATCGGCTTCGCCATAGCTTTCGGAGTTTTATGGGCGAAATACAGCGCCTGGACCGAGGTAAAGATCAGGAGGACCCCGAACAGGATCGTCACGACCTCAACCGCAAGACCGGACCAGAAGATGATCAGGAGTCCGATGATAAAGGCCACAATTCCACGAAGGATAAAGGAGCCCCATTTCATCTGGTGAGAGGAAATATCAGCACTTACTGTTTCTGCCATAGGAGATCTTCTCCAAGTTCACCCCTTACATCCTCCGGTTATAAATAGACCGCACATACGGGACTGATGGAATTCCCCTCGGGCAGGACACCCGACATAGTTCCAATCCAGCCATCATCTCCTGTTCTTCAACCGTACGGATCGTCATTCCCAACCCCCCCAAACCGTCACCCTTATCTTTGATGAATCGTGATGGGAAAGACGTATGACCGAGAACCAGAGACCCCCGCTGCCGCCGTTCACCATGGAGACGGCCGCGAAGAAGGTCCGTGGAGCCGAGGACGGGTGGAACTCCCGGGATCCCGAGAAGGTGGCCCTTGCCTATACCGTTGACAGCACCTGGCGGAACAGGGCCGAGTTCGTCAACGGCCGGAAGGAGATCATCGAGTTCCTGAAGAGGAAATGGGCGAAGGAGGCTCGACTACCGGCTGATCAAGGAGGTCTGGGCATGCCATGAGAACCGTATCGCCGTGCGGTTCGCGTACGAGTGGCACGACGACTCGGGCAACTGGTTCCGCTCCTATGGGAACGAGAACTGGGAGTTTGACCAGAACGGCTTCATGAAGCGCCGGATCGCGAGCATCAACGACCTGCCGATCAGGGAGTCGGAACGGAAGTACCGCTGGCCGCTGGGCCGGCGCCCCGACGATCATCCCGGGCTGTCAGACCTGGGATTGTGACTGGTTCGCCCTCATCGGATATGCCATCCAATCTCCCCAAATCACTTTATAACATAAAGCACCATATCTCTCCACGATACAGCGAACCGGTCATCCTCTTTTCGATGATTCATCATCAGGGCAGGGAATGAATCAGGTTCCCTGGAAGTGAATCCATGAAGACAGCATCCTTCTCAGATCTGGCCCTCTCCCACGAGGTGCTGCGGGCCATCTCAGACCTCGGGTTCGAGGAGCCGACCCCGATCCAGTCCCTCGCCATCCCGGTCATCCGCTCCGGTAAAGACGTCATCGGCCAGGCCCACACCGGTACCGGTAAGACCGCGGCCTATGGCATCCCGCTCCTTGAGAGAATCGATCCCCACAGCCGCCTGATCCAGGCGCTTGTCCTCTGCCCGACGCGGGAGCTTGCCATCCAGGTCTCCGAGGAACTGATAAAGCTCGCGAGGTACAAGAGGGGCATCACCATCCTCCCGGTCTACGGCGGGCAGTCCATGGACCGGCGAGCTCTCGGTCCTCAGCTCGGGGCGTCCAGGTGGTGATAGCCACCCCGGGCCGGCTCCTCGACCATATCCGCCGCCGTTCCATCTCGCTCGACGGCGTGAAGTACGTGGTGCTCGACGAGGGGGACGTGATGCTCGACATGGGCTTCATCGAGGACATCGAGGCGATCCTCGCCCGGACGCCGAAGGGGCGCCAGACCGTCCTCTTCTCGGCGACGGTCCCGGATGCGATCCACGACCTCTCGCGCCGGTACATGCGCGATCCGAAGATTCTCAGGGTGGTCCACGAACGGCTCACGGTCCCCGGGGTCGAACAGCACTACTACAAGGTGAACGAGCAGGAGAAGCTCGATGTCCTCGCAGACCTCCTGGAGGAGTTCGACCCGAAGCTCTCCCTCATCTTCTGCAACACAAAACGCAGGACCGACGCACTCGCCCGGCGCCTCCGGGCCCGTGGCTACCCGGCAGAGAAGCTCAACGGGGACATGACCCAGGGGCAGAGGGAACGGGTGATGGCAAGGTTCCGGCGCGGGGAGATCGCGGTGCTCGTGGCTACCGATGTTGCGGCCCGGGGCATTGACGTGGAAGGGATCGATGCGGTCTTCAATTACGATGTCCCCAACGACCCGGAGTACTACGTCCACCGGATCGGGCGCACCGCCCGTGCAGGGAGGGTCGGTAAAGCCTTCACCCTCGCAACCGGTATGGATTCCGGGAAGATCCGGGATATCCAGCGGTATGCAAAGATCACCATCTCACCGGAGCAGACCCGTGGGAAGCCTGCACCCCGGAAAGATGAAGTGGACCAGCTCCTTTTACAGGTGAAGCCCCTCTTCGGAGAGGACCTCGACCCGTACAGGAGGCGGATCGAGCAGTGGATGGAGGAGGGGCGAAGTTCCCTTGACATCGCGGCCGCCCTCCTGAAACTTGCGGGTCCTCCTGCCGGCAGGAAATAAATACATACTCCGGGACGCCTCCGGGAGAAAAATGAAGGTCCCGGATAACTCCACATTTCCCGGGCGGTTTCCTGCAATATCAATAATTAACGCTTTAATTATTATTTAAGAAAATATTATCTGGATTAATAAAAAAGAAATCATTATATATTACTTTACTACTTATTTTCATTCCGGCGCGGGGTTCCAGGGGAAGGACATCTCCCCCCTCTCAAGAAAGGGGGCATGGACCCTGCCCCGTAACGACCGTAACATCGAAGTGAGGGAATTCCATGAAAACCCGGGGTATTCTGCTCGTCTTCACATTCCTGCTGGTCTTCATCCCCTGCCACGGGCTTGCGGTCCAATCGATCGGGGGATGCAACGTCCTCCCTGCCGATAACATCTGGAATACACCCGTCGATTCCCTCCCTCTCGATCCCCTTTCATCCTCCTATATTGGATCCATCGGCGCGGCCACCGGCCTCCACCCGGACTTCGGGTCCGGCCTCTGGGACGGCGGGCCCATCGGTATCCCTTACAATATCGTCAACGGCTCTCAGGCGGGTGTCCCCGTTGCATTCGACTATGCTGACGAGAGCGACCCGGGCCCGTACCCGATACCCGCAGATCCCCTCATAGAGGGCGGGCCCGATTCAACAGGAGACCGGCATATCCTGATCCTGAACCCCGCAACGTGCACACTCTATGAGCTCTACTCGGCTTACCAGGATCCCGCGGGATGGCAGGCAGGCTCGGGCGCCATCTTCAACCTGAGGTCCGACCAGCTCAGGCCGGCCGGGTGGACCTCGGCCGATGCCGCCGGGCTCCCCATCTTTCCCGGCCTGGTCCGGGACCGATGAAGTGGCATCGGGAAATATCACGCATGCGCTCAGGTTCACGGTCCCGAAGACGAGGAAAGCCTACATCTGGCCGGCCCGCCACTATGCCTCGACCCTGACGGGGCTCCAGTACCCTCCCATGGGGCAGCGGTTCCGGTTGAAGGCAGCCTATAATCTCTCCGGATTCTCGCCGGAGACCCAGGTGATCCTGAAAGCCCTGAAGAAGTACGGGATGATCCTTGCAGACAACGGTGCCGCCTGGTATATCTCCGGGGTCCCCGATGACCGGTGGAAGAACGATGCCCTCGTGGGAGAACTCAAAAAGATCAAAGGGTCTGACCTCGAGGCCGTGGACGAGGCCTCCCTGATGGTGAATGCGGACTCGGGCAGGGCGAGGCAGGTTGTCCCCACGGGAAGATCGCCTTCTCTCCTGCGCATCTTTTCCCTGTGAGCCCGATCAAAGCCCCGAGGGCGGAAGGGAGATCTGGAAGGGAACGATCCTTCTGCGGCAGGAGTCTATGTACTTTTCATCCCGTGAACACGTAACAGCCCAGGCGGTACCATCCATGAGGCCGGGTTACGCCCACAGCAAGATATCCTCGGGAATTGAAGAATGAGTATTCCCTGTTCCAGGATCGGGAGAGAGTGTTTCCATGAGATGGAGCGGCTGGCCCCGGGTGAAACTGCGAATTCCGGACCCATGCAGCAGGCCGGGCGAGGATCAGGGTCCCCTCGCTCACGAGATCCATCCGGGCCGCGAGGTCGATGCCGTCGCCCCATTGATCATCTCCGCCTCACGGTCGACGGATATTCCCGCTTTCTACGGGGACTGGTTCATGGAACGGCTCCGGACGGGATATGCAAGGTGGGTCAACCCGTGGAACGGTGCCCCCGTGTACGTCTCCTTCCAGGACGCCCGTGTTTTCGTCTTCTGGTCCAAGAACCCCGCGCCGTTCCTGCCCGGCCTGGAAGAGATGACGCGGCTCGGATACCAGTATTACCTGCTCTTTACCCTGAACGATTACGAGGCCGAAGGCGTCGAGCCCCGGCTTCCATCCCTGGAAGAGCGGATACAGACCTTCATCTCGCTCTCCCGGATGGTGGGAAAGGGGCGGATCGTGTGGAGGTGGGATCCCCTCCTCCTCTCCGGATCTCTCGATGTTCCCGGCCTCCTGGATCGGATCCGGAGGCTGGGTGATGCCATCGCCCCTTTCACGGACCGCATGATCTTCTCGTTCATCGACATCAAAAGGTACCCGGGGGTGGCACGGAACCTCCGGAAGCTTGGGTTTGGGGATATCCGCGAGTTCTCAGCCGAAGAGGAACTGGACCTCGCGGCCGGCCTTCAGGAGCTGAACAGGTCCTGGGGCCTCAGGATATCCGCCTGCGGGGAGGAGCGGGACCTCACCCGGTACGGGATCCAGGCAGGTCAATGTATCTCGAGAGAGCTGATGCTCGCGGAGTTCGGGGACGATCCCGTCCTTCGGCATTTCCTGGAGGCACCCGACCCCCGGGGCCCTTTCGTCGAAGATCCAGCCCAGGCGGTTCCTTCGCACCTGAAGGACCCCGGCCAGCGGGCTTCCTGCGGATGCGTCGTCTCCAGGGACATCGGCCAATATTCCACCTGCCCGCACCTCTGCGCCTATTGCTATGCCAACTCCGCCTCCGCCAGGGTACTGGAGCGGCACAATGCCTATAAAATGCAGGCTGAAAAGGGGATCTTCGGGGAGTCGATCGCAGAATAAAAGGAGATGGCCCGGGGGCAGCGACCGGGATCGGCTTGTTCCTGTCGAAGGATGGTCAGGCTGACCCTGCACCCATCCTGAAGACGGAGAGGCAGCGCTCCAGTGCTTCGACAGCGATATCCTCCATCTCCGGCGCGAAGGTGCGGAGGGCCAGGTTTATCTGGTAGACCCCCGAGATGGCGGCCCCTTCCCCTCCCTCGTTCGAGAGGAAGAAGTAGAGGATGAAGAGATCGGCAAGGTTGTCCTCGTCCATCGAGGAGGAGGCACTGATATACCCGCAGGTCTTCCTCGATATCTTCTCTCCGAGGGTGGCCCTGATCTCGTGCGAGAGCGGCGTCACGATCTCGGTCCTGACCTCATCATGGTGCTCGTCGGCGGGGGTGTAATGCGGCTGGATGACCACCTGGCACGAATCCGTATCAGGGCAGTACCTCATCCGGACGATGAAGGACATGAGGTACTGGACCGAGGGAGTTGAGGAGAGGAGCCCGAAGGCCGTCTCCAGGACATGCTGCCTTCCGGCCCGGAACCGGGGGACGGGATGCCCCCGTTGTCAGGGGCGCTCATCGGCGCATACCGAATGTCTGCATCTGCTGCCATAGGAAATCCCTAAAGGTTAATTATAAGTAATAGTATATATACATTTCTTGTATTGATCCGATTAATGTTCATTGAAATGCTTTTATAAAGGGTATTAACTGGTAAAAACGATATTAATTCACCATAACATGAATCAGGACACTGTTAAATGTTTATATAGAAATCAGATGAATTTTCATCGGTATAAAATATCCGGACCGGCCCATCTCCCGCGAAGCTGCCGGATCAGGGCAGGATCCCCATCGGACCCGACGGCAGGATGGGCCTTTGGGTGATCACGACAGGAGGTCGGGAAGATGGACCGGCCTGGTTTTCACCCGGCAGTTACGGAACCCTTTTATCCACCAATCTTTATACTCTCATTCAATTTTATGTCAGCGGAGGATGTGGAATGGCGGTGAGGGACGAGAAGTTCTCCATACCGGAGGAGCTGATCATCGAGGATCTCACCGGGCAGGACAGGAAGATCCGGCAGAATGCCCTGGACCTCCTGAACGTGATGACCTGGTATGACTGGGACCCGACGACCTTCGTCGCTTCCGGGGGAACGGCAGCACTCATCGCCTGCCTCGAGGACCCGGACGAGGAGATGAGGAGGCTCGCCGCCTTCCTCATCGGCTTCGTTGCGGAGGCCTGCGGTGTCGAGAATACCGGTGTGGCAGGCGCCGTCCCCCTGCTCATGAAGCTCTTCGACGGGTCTTCCGTCTCCTTCTCGAAGAAGATCCTCTCCCGGGGTACCCGGAACCTCCGGGTGGCCGCGGGAAACACCCTCGTGAAGATAGGTTCGCCGGCGGTCGAGGCCCTCACGGTCGCCCTCCACAACCCGAACCGGGACGTGCGGTTCAATGCAGCCCGGGCCCTGGGCGAGATCCGGGATCCCCGGGCCGTGGAGTCCATCCTCGACCTCCTCCGGGACCAGAACCGCACCGTCCGCCTCGCTGCCGCCCGGGCCCTCGGGTTCATCAAGGACGAGCGGGCGGTGGAACCCCTCGCCCATGCCCTCAGCGACAGGACCCGGATGGTGAGGAACTATATCGCCTGGGCCCTCGGCGAGATCGGCGACGAGCGGGGGGTCCCCGCCCTCCAGAAGGCGTACAAGCACGCCCTCATGGAAGGGGATCTCTCGGGCCAGTTCGCCATCAATGCCGCGCTCGAGGAGATCGAGAGCTCGAAGTACCGGAAGTACAGGGAATAACGGGAAATGAACCGTCCCTCCGTTCCCTCTCCCGGCGAACCGGGATATCCCTCCATATCCCCTCTTCCTCTTACCCTCCCGGAATCCTCCGGCTGTGGCGGGTGTTCGCATAGTCTCTGCGAGAACACGCCGGTGAGGCCTGTCCATGTCCCCCCTCCAGACCCGGATCTTCGGGAAGGACGGCCCCGAGGTTACGCTCGTCGGCCTCGGCGGCGAAGGGATCCTCCGCACCCATGGGAGAAATGCCCTCGCCCAGCCGGTCATCGAGGAGGCGGCGGCCCAGGGGATCACCTACTTCGACTCGGCGAGGGCATACGACGAGAGCGAGCGGTACCTCGGCAGGTTCTGGGAGGCGCACCCCGGGATCCGGGCCCGTATCTTCCAGACCTCCAAATCCCCGCGCCGCGACTACGCGGGGGCATGGGACGATCTCGAGACCTCCCTCGCGAACCTGCACACAACCCACCTGGACCTCTGGCAGATCCATGACCTGCGGGACTGGGAGGATGTAAAGGCCGTCGAGGGTTCCTCGGGGGCTCTCGACGCCTTCCGGGAGGCGCGGAAGCAGGGCAAGGCGAGGCATATCGGGGTCACCGGGCACCATGATCCCGCGATCCTCACCCATGCCGTCGAGAACTGGCCGGTGGACTCCGTGCTCCTCCCCGTGAACCCCGTCGAGGCGGCCCTCGGGGGGTTCCTGGACCGGACCCTCCCTGCGGCGGTGAAGAAGGGGCTTGCCGTCATCGGGATGAAGGTCCTCGGCGCGGGGAACTACCTCGCCCCGTCGGGCGGGGTCTCCGCCGAGATGCTGATCCGCTATGCGCTCTCCCAGCCGGTCACCCTCATCATCGTCGGGTGTTCACAACCTCTCGAGGTCCTCACCCTCGCATCCCTGGGGAGGGATTTCACCCCGCTCCCCGGGGGCGACCAGCGGGCGCTCGAGGAGAAGTTCGCCCCCTATGCCCGGGACCTTGCATTTTACCGTGGCGTTCTCTGAGGGGTTCAGGAGGGGGTATCCCCCTCCATCACCTCCATGATACGGAGGAGGGCGTTCACCGCCACCTGGCGCACGGCCGGGCTGTCGTCGGACTCCGCGAGCTTTCCCGAGCGGCGTCCCTGGCCCGGGCATCCCCAATTTCGCCGAGGGAGATCGCGGCCTGGGCACGAACGTTCTCGCTCCCGTCCGTGAGAGCCGAGAGAAGGGGGTCTATTCCCCGGGGGGCCCGCATCTCGCCCAGGACGAGCGCCGAGAGCACGCGGACCTCCTCGTCCGGGTCCCGGAGCGCGGCGATGATCCCGTCCATCGCGGGATCCCCGATATTCGCGAGGATATCAGCGATCTTCACCCTCACGAGGCCGTCCTTCTCGTGAAACGCCCTGATGAGGGGAATGACGGCGATCTTCCCAATCTTCTCGAGGGCGATGGAGGCGACGATATGGACCTGTTCATTCTCCTCCCTGAGAGCCGCGAGGAGGGCCGGGACGGCCGCCTCGCCGGACCCGATGAGGGCGTCCAGTACATCGCTCATGGTATCGGGGTTGCTCCCCTCTCACCGCTGCGAGGAGCCCGCTGAAATCGCCCCTCCTGACCATGCCCTCGATATCCGGCCGTCCATTCTCCCGTCTCTGCCATCAGAACCCCCCGGTCGAACAAGGTGATACGATCATTCCGTGAAAATATCGAATGAACATGATTTCAGCATAGTCCTGTCTTTCGTGTTCTCTTTCCCGTGAAATTATTCCTTCTTTCCAAGCCCCTTCAGCACCCCGATCACTTCCCCGATATCCGGCACGCTGTGGATGGGATAGACCTTCACGAAGATGACCGTCTGCTTCTCGTCGACGATGACGTTGGCCCGCTCGGCAAAGCCGTTCGCGTCCCTGAAGAGGCCGTACAGTCTGGGCGACCTTCCCGTGGGGCCAGAAGTCGCTGAGGAGCCGGGTGTCCGTGATCTTCAGGCTCTCGGCCCAGGCCTTCTTGCAGGGGACGGAATCGACGCTGATCCCGACCGCGACCGTGTTCAGGGCCCCGAGCGCCGCGCGGTTCTCCTCGAGGGACTTCATCTGGCCGGCGCAGAAGGCCGTCCAGGCAAGGGGGTGGAAGGAGAGGAGGACCCGCTTCCCCGCCTGTTCGAGGAGATCGAAGGTCTTGTCGTTCTGGTCCTTGAGAGAGAAGTTCTTCGCCGTATCCTTCGGCTGGATCATCCGCGGCTGGTCCATGGGTTTCACCTAGACTTACTCATCCTGCTATCGGGTATTTATCCCTTCGGTCGGACCGAAGGATTTCTCTCCTGCTCTCACCTGCCGGCCTGCTTTGCGAGGAGAGCCTCCTTCACCGCCTCGGCGTGCCCCTTCACGCTCACCTTCCGCCAGACCTCCACGATCTTCCCCTCGGGATCGATGAGGAAGGTGTCGCGCTCGGTCCCGAGGATCTCCTTGCCGAAGATGGTCTTCGGCTTCCACGCGCCATATGCCGCGAGGACGTGGTGATCGGCGTCAGAGAGGAGGATCACGGTCAGGTTATGCCTGTCGGCGAACTCCTGGTGGCTCTCGGGGGAGTCGGTGGAGACCCCGATCACCTGGGCGCCGAGTTCGGCAAACTTCTCGAGTGCTGCAGAGAACTGGATCGCCTCGAGAGTGCACCCGGGGGTGTTGTCCCGGGGATAGGAGTAGAGCACCACCCACTTCCCCCGGAAGTCCTTGAGGCAGATCTCCTTCCTGTCGGCGTCAGGCAGGCAGAAATCGGGAGCGGGCTTTCCGATGAACGGATCGACGGTAGATTCCATGAGTATCAGGAGATGACTCGGACGCAGGGGCTCTTCAAACCTTCTCCCCTCCGGGTCCTCCCGTCATCCAGGGAAGATGAGGTGGACAAATTTACCCGATGTCTCGATAGAATACCCCCGGGCGGATTCGAACCGCCGTCACCGGCTCCAAAGGCCAGTATGATTGACCGCTACACCACGGGGGTGCCGGATGATTAGCCATACTCTCATCATTTTCCTATTCGGAGAAATGATATTTTATATTCGATTTTAGGGATGCATAAAAGGGATATTCCCTGTATACGCTCATAGAGCCAGAGCCCGCCAGGGATGTACATTTTCAAATCAAAATCGCTTGTATTTGAAATGTTTGATAAGATTGTTTCATTCTGGATCTCTTTATCAATAGTCTAATGAATATAATTTAACTTCTCACAAATCTTCCTATATCACTTTCTTTATCACTGTCGTATTTATCAAAATAATCTTTGGTAAGTTCTTTCCTTACTTTGGAATTCAATTGACTTGACCCTTTATTGGAATATAGAACAAAGCCATACCAGCGAAATTTTTTATAAGGTAATCCAGAGAATTTTGTTTTTAATTGTTGTTTTATTGCTATAATCTGTTCTATACCTTTTTTTTCATCAGCTTTGTTTTTTTTCAAATCAACCAGGCAAAGGATATCATGGCCCAAACCATCGCGACTATAATAAATTAATAAATCACAGATCTTACCAGGGTATCTTTCTTCTTTTCTCACGGAAAGAAATTGTCTGATCTTTGATCGGGGATTAAGAATTTTCATCGATAATGAATAAAAGAACTCTTTCCTCATCTTCCTTTATAAACGTGATAGTGGGTCCTCTGGGATCATGATACCTTAGTTGATGATGAAGACAAGTGGTTACAAGAGTATTAAAAGGCATTAAACCTCATCCATTTGAGAATAAATGTTTTCTAATTTCTCTGAAATAACACTAAAAGTGTCCCAATTGATGAACCCTTTTTTATCTAAAATATTTTCAATCTCTGGTCCCTTAAATAAATAGGCCCCAATCTTTTTTTGAGGGATAAAGGCACTGGGATTATGTAAGAAGAATAAATCGGCAACTGCAGATTTATCTTTTTTCTTTGCTGCTTTAATTAAATTAACAAAATGATCGACGAAGAAGAGTACTGTGGGTAGTTATTATTATCTTTACACCGTATCTAATCAAAATTCCCATGAATTCAGCGAATTGAGGCTGCGCCTTCGGATGTAAATTCATCTCAGGTTCATCGATAACAATAAGGTCGCCTTTATTTGCTAAATACTTTAAATAAATTACGAAAGGAGAAGACGCCTTAACCATTGATGAGACCGTTGGCATATCGAGTTGAACACTCTCACCGTAATTGAATAATATTTCAGATTTTTTAGATGTTGATTTTGTTTTTGATAAAGTGCCTTCTAGAATTTTTTCCTGGAAATAATCACTTAGTCGAACAAATTCCTTTGTGGTATTATTTTGTAAGCGATTTTTTAAAAGATCCGCCTCATTTTCTAAAGTTAAATAGTCATAAATAATGTCAAAAACATTTCCCAAAGGCATTGATATTGTATGAACGAGTTTTTTATCCTCACCACTTCTATAAGTAGCCTTGATAGGTTTTTGCATTTTATCCACTAATTCAGCTTTTCAGAGTTGAAAATCCGGTTCTATCGGAAGGGAAGATGTAGGTTTTCTGAATAAGCGATTGGTGAATCAACCAAAATATTCTATTATAAATGAAATTATCTATAACTTTTTTAGGTAATTTTTCTTGTTTTTTGCCACGTTCTGTGTATATATAAAAAAATCGATTTCTAGATTCTTTATACATCGTAATTTCAGCCTTTTCTTTTTCCTTTGGCGAAATCTCTCGAAAAAAAGTGTAATTGAGTAAATTCTTTTTAAGAAGATCCAAATCATTAGAAATATCTACCCTCACAATTAGTTTTTCAAAGGACGCATAATTAGTCTGGAAATATTTTTTCAAACCAATATTGCTGATCTTCGCTATATTGTTAATATACAGATCGCCATATTTCTCTAATAAGGCAATTGAATCAACCTTTATACTTCCTTCTCGCTTTAGTTCTTTGATAATGGTCTCAATTTCTGGGTATTTATCCTTAGTTTTTCCTGTATTGAATAAATCAATATAATCAGTATATGAGTGAGTAGACAAAATATAAGAAATAAGATAAGCCGTCCAGGTTTTTCCTGTATTATTTTCTCCAATGAAAACGGTCAATGGTTTTAATTCGATATTAGCATTTTGAATAGCCCCTAAATTTTGGATTGATATTTTCATATATGGAATTGTGTGATAATTCTGATTATAAAATTATCTTAAACAAACCTTCTAAATCATTTTTTCATCATGAATTACCAGTTTATCGCTCACCAAGCGATTCGCGAATTGAGTTAATGCCATGCTTCGCATGGCAATACAGCGAGGATAGACCTTAACCTCTCTACAAATATGTTAGCGAGAGCGTGATTCTTTTGAATGTGGTCTAATGGTGCAATACACCACGGGGGTGCCGGATGACCGTCTCTCGACCTATCATCTTCCTGGTCGGAGAAAATGATAGTTTATATTCAATCCGGGAATGGATAAAAGATGTACTGGTCCGGTTTTGTAGGAAAACCGGGAGAGACCCCTTTTCACCCCGTCACCTGGAACGAGCTGAAGATCTGCTGCTCGGTCCCCGACCATTCACCGAAGGTGTCTGCCCCCGAGGTAAACCCGATATTGTAGCCCTTCGATCCCGCTTCGAGTAAATACCCATCGGTCCGTATCTTCTCTCCCGAATTCAGGACGACAGTATACTCCAGGTGCTCCGCTGGATATCCGGCAAAGACCGTTGTTTCGTTTCTCAGCAAGGTGAACTGCGATGAAATGGTGTTGGAACGCAGTACCTCAATCGAATGGGTCGTCCAGAGGTCGAGCGGAACGCCACGGTACCCGGGCCCGGTAAGGTCGGTTACCTGGACAGTTGCAGCAGTCTTTCCATCGCTGCTTATAAAAGCAATATTGGTAATGAAATCCGAGTTCGGGTCCTTTTGTGAGAGATGATGCCAGGTGCCGGGATAGGATATCCTAAACCCGAGAGCGGGATCCTGGTAGGTCGAGAAAGTGCCCGGGGAGGAGGGCGATGATGCGGGTCCCTGCACCCAGAAAATTCCGGCCAGGAAAGGAAACAGGAGGGTGATGACGACACCCGCCGCTCCGAGAGCGACGATCCAGGAGAGAACTCCCCATTTCCTGCTCCCGGGATAGATTATTTTTATGCCGTGCAGGAGGAGCCAGAAGAGGGCGAAGAAAAAAACGAGAGCCGCTGCAAAGACGAGGACGGTGAACGCGAAGCCCCGGTTCCCGTGATACAGGAATGCAGCGAGAAGTGCGACGAGAAGAGAAAGACCCAGAAGAACCCGTTTATCTTCTGTTAAAGCTGTTGACATCGATCCTATAGGTTGACGAGTGAATTGTATTAATTCTCTGTTCCCGGGGTTATGTTAAGGTGATGAGGCTCAGGAAGCGGTGTTACCTTCCGGGGCTTCCCGGCTCGCACGGTATCCCTTGTGCAGGTAACAAAGTGTCCAACCTGAAGGGGCCCGGCCACAACAGGAAGGCATAAAAGCACAAACACCCCTCTGACATTGGGTGTTTAGACGTTGAAATCTATGGAATGGAAAAGGGTGCTCTGTTATCTGGTTCTTCTGGAGTTCGTTGTAAGCATACTGGTGCTCCTGGCTGGGTATCTTACGGGCAACGTATACTTCAGGGGAGTCGGGGTTGGATTGCTCATCTCCTGGGTTACGGGAGGCTTAGCCTATCTCGTAAACACCAGAAGAGAGAAGGCACAAAAGACCTGAAAAAATAAGGTAAATTGCCCGGCTGAAAAGCCCCGAAAATGAACACATTATTTTAAGACCCACCGGGTTACCAGAACCGTTCCCGGGAATTATTCAACACGGATTCGCCGTGCATGTATTTCACATCTGGCTGCCGTGGTTCCCCCCTCAGAGCATGAGAAGGTCCGGTTTTCATCCCCCGTGCCTCCCGGGACACACGAATTCCTCATTATTACGAATATTTTCGTAGTTAAAGCAATTTTCTTATCCTTTTGGGACAATAGACCCATATACGCAGGATTTGCAGGATACGTGATCAGGTATGGAACAACGCTGGCAGATAGTCCTGATGGTGGCCGGTATCGCTCTGATTGCGGTCATCATCGGGTATGGGATCTTCAGGGAACAGCCGCAGGTCTCTTCGGGAGAGGGCGGCCTGAAGCAGTTCGCCACGGCAGACGAGGTCAGGGCATATCTCGCGGCGCATGCCCCGTCCGCGACCGGGATGAACACCTGGAACGGGGCGGTGGACGGCATCGCCCCGCAGGCTGTCTCCGGGACGGCTGAGAAGGGAGCGGCCCTTCCGTCCCTGGATATCTCCACCGACCACTCGACCACAAACGTCCAGGTCCAGGGCGTGGATGAGGCGGATATCGTGAAGAACGACGGCAGGTACATCTATGTCATCTCCGGCGGAAAGCTCGCCATAGTCGATGCCTACCCGGGGGAGAAGGCGAAGATCCTCTCGGAGACGCCGGTGAACGGGACCCCCGTCGAGATCTTCCTCTCCGGCGACCGGCTCGTCGTCTTCTCATCGGGAGAGAGTTCCTACCCGGTCATGTACAACACGGCCGGCATGGTGGCTCCCCGGTATGTCATGCCTTCCTCGCATGCGTACGTCTACTCACTCGGCGACCGGACAGACCCGGAACTTGTCCGGGAGATCACGTTCCCGGGCACGTATTACGACTCCCGCATGATCGCGGACCAGGTGTATGTCATCACGAACGAGAACGTCTACTATGGCATGGGCGATATCCCGATGCCCGAGGTGAAGGACGGGGCGGGGATGACCATCGATCCCCGGGTGTCCTACTTCGACGTCCCCTTCGACTCGTACACCTTCTCCACCATCTCGTCCTTCTCTATGACAAATGACAGGTCCCTCTCGGCAGGGTCATATCTCCTCGGATACACGTCCACGCTCTACGTCTCGCAGGACAATATCTACATGGCCTTCCAGAAACCGGTGGTGACCCGGGCTGTGCCCATGGTCGGGAAAGACACCGTCGCCAGTTCCGTGATCCGCCAGCCCTCCGAAGAGGTGACCGGGATCTACAAGTTCGCCATCCGCGACGGCCAGATCCAGTTCAGCGCCGGCGGAGAGGTGCCCGGGCACCTCCTGAACCAGTTCTCCATGGACGAATCGGGAGGGAACCTCCGGGTTGCGACAACGGTCCAGGAGTACGGGAGCAGCGGTTCATACGAATATAACAATGTCTTCGTCCTGGACCCGGGGATGAAAACCGTCGGGAGCCTGAAGTACATCGCTCCGGGCGAGAAGATCTACTCCACCCGTTTCCTCGGCGACCGGCTCTACATGGTCACCTTCAAGCGGATCGATCCCCTGTTCGTGATCGATCTCTCCGACCCGACGAACCCCGGCATCCTCGGGAAGCTGAAGATACCCGGATACTCCGACTACCTCCATCCCTATGACGCGACCCACATCATCGGTATCGGGAAAGAGACCGGGACCAACGACTGGGGCGGAGTCTCAACCTCGGGCCTGAAGCTCGCGCTCTTCGATGTCTCCGATGTCAACCACCCGACCGAGGTAGACCACGTGGAGATCGGGGACGCAGGCTCTGACTCCGAGGCCCTCCGGGACCACAAGGCCTTCCTCTTCTCGAAGGAGAAGGATCTCCTCGTCATTCCCGTGCGGGCTGTGCAGAAGGTCCTCCTGAAGGGAGATTATGCGCCCTACACCCAGAAGATATGGCAGGGCGCGTACGTCTTCTCCGTTTCACCGTCGAAAGGGTTCACGCTCCGGGGCAAGGTCACCCACAGCGACGATGACAGCTCGGGATACTACTGGGGCTCACAGGACGCGGTAAAGCGGTCGCTCTACATCGGCGACGTCCTGTATACCCTGTCCTCGGACGAGATCATTGCAACCAGCCTTACCACGATGAATCCCATCCGGGAGATCCCCCTCCCGTATGGCGGGGGATATGCGTACCCCGTTCCGATGGTCGAGTAGGACGGTTCCATATCCTCCCGTCGACTTTTTTCTTTTCCCCGGGGAAAGACCACCAGGATCGACAGGTATTTTGGAGAGAATCCCTCCCCCGGCGATATCGTTCCTATCGAGCCCTGGTTTGCCCCAAAACCGTGAAAAGGGCTCTTCCTGCGGGGTTTTTTCAGTCCCGGGAATACCCCCCATCTATATCGCAGCCGGCGGTTTATGACCCCCCCTCTCCGTCGTGATTCTTCTCATCCTCCTTCGAGAGCGGAAAGAACTCGCGGTAGACCTTCTTCCGTTCCTCCACGTCGGTGTGGAGGTAGATCTCCGTGGTCTTTATGGATGAATGGCCCAGGTTCTCCTGGACAACCTTGAGGTTCCGGGAACGGCTGTAGAGTTCGCTCGCATAGCTGTGCCGGAGCTTGTGGGGCGTGATCCCCTCGGGGGCGTACTGCCGGAAGATGAACTGGATGGTCCTCGGGGAGATGGGCTTCCCCATCTGGCCGGGGAAGAGGGGGCCCTCCTTCCGGTCGCCGATGAAGGACCCTGATTTCGTCCAGGGTGTCCCCATCTATGAAGACGGTGCGTATCTTGCCACCCTTGCCCCCCTTGATCCTGATCGTCTGGGCCTCGAAGTTGATATCCTGCACCCGTATCCCCGAGAGTTCAGAAACCCTGACTCCGGTTGCATAGATGGTCCTCACGACGAGCCGGTCCCGTGTGTCGGCTATGGAGGTCGAGCAGCTCGAGGACCTGGCTGTGCTTCATATATACAAGCTCCTGCCCCTTCACCTTCGGTCGCTCCGTGTCAGCGACGGGGTTCGCCTCCACGACCTTCTGGAGCTTAAGGAATTTGTAAAACGAGGAGAGCGTCGAGATGATCCGGTGGAGGGTTCGGGGATGGTGACTTTCGGAGGGAGGAGAGGAACGAGAGGAAGTCGGTGATCCAGGGCTCGGGCACCACGACCCCTGTTTCAATCCGGGCGGAAGCAAGGTCCTTCCACTGATAGGTGAGCCTGTCGGGGCGGTTGCGCCGAAGCCAGACATACCGGGCAAACCTGATGAGGATCTCCTCGTAGCTGTCCTGGGTCCTCTCAGAATAATTCCGCATCCGGAGATAGTACCGGTATCGCGGAAGCCACTCCGAGAAAAGACCCTTTTCCATGCTCTGAATTATGATTTGCCTGTTTAATAAAGGTTTGCGCAGAATGCCCATTCTGCGCAAGTTCTCGAGGAATGGTCACGTGGTCCGGTCCAGGGAGCTCCCTTCGTCCTGGCAGCCCTCTCTAAGTCCTTCTAAGAGGGTCAGCTCACCCGGGCAAGCACACGGCGTTCCATCCGCGAAACCACGAGTCTTCTTCCAACAGGTTTCAGGTACCTTTCCTCGTATGCATCTGTGCCGACATCCTCGATGAGAGTGAGATTGTACTGCCCGAAATACAGGTCTATCAAATCGGGGTCGATTCCGAAGAGCAATGGCAGCCTCTTTTTCAGGTTGCCGGCACCGGGAAGGGTGGAACTGCCTTTCAGCCACGCTCGCGGGAAGGTACGTGAATACGAGCCTGTTGCCCTGGGCAGTCTGACCGATGTACTTCACGATCCCCGCTACCTCTTCCGGATACAGGTATTGTGTGACGCCTTCCAGGATGAAAAGGGTCGGCCTGTCGGCGTCAGGGCCGTGGTTCGCCAACTCCTGCCCGATCGACTTCCTCTTCAGATAAAGAGGAATAAAGACCACCTGGCTGGGAACCGAGGTGAGGATCCTTTTCTATGTCTTTTTTTTACCTCCAAAACCCCTGGAAGGCAGCCTCGAAAAAATGCATCCCGCTTACCCCGGGTATCCTGTACGCTCTGGCGTCCATCCATGCTCCCAGGATAATGGTGTTCCCGATCCGTCATGGACGGCTTGCGCCGGGACGTCATCGATGTACCTTGTCGGCAGATGAATCCCCCGATGATGCCAGGGGCACCCCCTCGAACAGATTCACAAATACCTTCCTTATGGTGCCGGATTTCAACAGCAGTCCAACTACGGGGCCGATCAGGAAAGGTGCATAAGGATCGGAGAAGAGAAAATCTCTTCGGGGATAGAGGATTCGATAACCCTCGCGACGGTCGGGATGAAGGCCGTTGATCCTGCCCCATCCCTTCATCCGATGATAATTGGGGGATGCCTCTCTATGATTCACCCGGATTCTGTCGCTGACTCCGCTCATCATCTCATGGAGGTTCCTTGCAGTTAAGGGACCTTTACCTTGCTTTTCCTCTTATGCCAGATGCGGGAAAAACCAATCCAACGGCTGCAAATTGGAATTATCCCCCTCCCCTTCGTGGGTTCGGGATCCACCGTCTGCCCTCACGGACGGTGCCATAAACCATATGATGCTATACATAAGAGGGGGATGAACGCGGGGATGGAAGTCGTCAGGAATGCCTTGGATCTTCGGGATCGGGTGAAAAACAGGCCAATTACGGGGAATTATCCTCAAGATGGAGGGGGGATGGCGATACCCGGGCTCCTGCCCACTCTCCATCCCCTCCTTCTCAGAGAACAAAACACCCAATCGGGCCTTGATGGGCCAGGTCTCCGGTGGGAGGGGATTCCTTACATTCCCCCGACCAGGGGCACCTCTTCCCCCCTCAATAACGATTGAAACCCGAGGTAAACGGTATCATAGCCGACGTTTGGTTCGGCTCGCTCTCTTCTGCCGGGTACGAAAGGAACAATGGGGCCGGGTCCGGATAGAGGTGATCCCCAATATCGGTGGCGATCGCGGGAGAGGTACGATGGTACGAAGGATGACCTGAGAAATCCGGATACCCGGCGACCCTGTTGACCGTTTATCTGGGAAGGGAGCCAGGATACCTGAAGTCAGGGCAGGGCCGGTTACTTCTTCCTGGAGACGATGAGAAATGCCGCACCGATAAAGGCAAGAAGAGCAGTAAAGAGCGGTACCGGTGTGCTCTTCCGGGTGGTTACCGTGGGCAGGGATGTTGTGGATGTAGTGATGGGCGGGGTTGGAGACAGGCCAGGGGTTTCTCCCGTCACTGCCGTGGTTGGGGCCGACGTTGAGGTAGGTGACTCGGTCTCCGCGGACGGGAGGTTGATACGCAGGGTGACATTATCGATAAAACCTTCGGCTACTGCACTGGGGTTCTCGAAGTCGCCTATCGTCGACATGTAGATGCGATCCATACCTCCCTGGGTCGAGAGGGTCGAGAGGGTAATTCCCCAGAGGGACGTCCCGTTTGAGAGGAACCGTACGGCTATCACGGCGGTCTTCTGCTCACGGTCGTACCCGAGGGAGACATGGTAGGGGATGCCATCTGCAAAGCGCACGGACGGCCCGCCATAAGACTGGCTGTAGGAGGAGACTTCCCTCCTCTGGTTCTGCTGGTCGATGGCACGGAGCCACATGATATCCCCATACACCCCGTTCTCGAACTCCGAGAAGATGGTCGTCCCCTGGTTGATGTACATGTCCCTGTTGCCGAGCCCCAGCCTGAAAGAGGCCTGGAAATCGGTGTTGAGGGGAAGAAGGTCATACTCGAGGGTGAAGGATTCGCCCGTATAGGGAACCACCTTGTACACGAACGTATTCGTCGAGTCCCTGAGGGCATAGTGGAACATCCCCATGCTCTCGTCCCAGTGATTCGTGTACGGGTTGTTTGTCACCCAGTCCGGGTTCGAGGAGAAGTCGGTGGAGTAGATGGTGATCGACGTCTCCCCGGCCCGGGCCATGCCGGCAGCGGATACGACGATCAGGAGGGCAAGAACAATGGGGCGGAGGTGCCGCCGCGGCAATCCCTGGATCATGGATGGGACTCCTTCACGCTCAGGTCTCCCCCGGTCTTTCTCAGGGGACCTGTCTGAATCTAGTACAGGTGTACTCGCTTACTTATATGTATATACTTGGCCGGGAGTGATCGCCAAGGGTGCTTCCGAGGGTCATAAACCGCAGGATGCTGTATGGAAGCCCTGACCGCGGGATTCATTACCTGCACCTTCTCAAAAGTACAGCTGGATGCCGGAGCGAGAGGGAGACGCAGACGCGCAGAAATACCAGAAATTCAAGAAGGTGGACGGTGCCACCTACGAGAAGGTGAACGCCTTCCTCAGGAAGAGGACCTATGTCACCGCCCGGGAGTGGGCCATCGCACGGCTCTGCGCCGATTTCAAGACAACGAGCGGCTCGGAGATGACCTTCATCGGGGAGCACCTCCCCGAGCTCGTGCCGTTCATGACCGACACGTATACGCCCCAGGCCGTGAACCAGGCGAGGAGCGCGTTCAAGCGGAAGGTGAAGAAGGCGGGGGCCACCTTCTTCTACGGGGCCATGTGCGGCTTTTTCACTGCCGAGGAGCTCGACGACATCCTCTTCGAGGCGAGCGAGGTGGCGAAGTTCCTTCTCGAGGTCGAGGGGACGCGGCTGGACATCGACGAGGAGATCTCCATCGAGGACCGGATCACCGACGTGATGCGGAATGTCGCCGAATCTGCCGCAAAGGTCCTGAAAGCGAGGGAAACGGGAGGGGATCCGCAGCAGGATACAGGCGATAACCTGCACCCGGGCGAGGGTGAGGGTAAGAACCCCGAAGAGAGCCAGGATCAGAGTCCGGGGATCGAAGCGGATCAGGAGCCGGGGGACGAAATGGATCAGGGTCCGGGGGACGAAATGGATCAGGGTCCGGGGGTATAAGTATGGGCGAGGGAGGGATCCACAAACGCCTCTTCGGTACCAACGGGGTGCGAGGCGTCGTCGGGCAGGATATGAACCCCGAACTGGTCCTCAGGATCGGGGCCGCCCTCGGGTCGATGCGGAAGGGGCGTATCGCCATCGGCCGGGATACGAGGACCTCGGGGATGGCCCTCGCGAGTGCACTTGCGGCAGGGATCCTGGCGACCGGCTCCGATGTCGTGGACCTCGGCGTCCTCCCGACACCGGCCCTCCAGGTACATCGTACCGGGGGAGGTTCGCGGCGGGCGCCATGGTGACCGCCTCACACAACCCACCCGAGTATAACGGCGTGAAGATCATCGACACCGACGGGACCGAGATGGGGGACCGGGAGGTCGTCCAGCTCGAGGAACGGCTCTTCTCCCGCCGGTTCGAGCTCTCTCCCTGGGACAGGGTCGGCAGGCAGACATCTGCCCCCGGGATGGTCGAGGAGTACTCTGAGTGCGGTGGCAGGGTATTTCCCGGACGGTACCGGCGATGGGGTGACCGTTGTCGTGGACCCGGGATCCGGCGCGGGCTCACGGACCACCCCCGAGATCCTCACGAGGATGGGGTGCCGGGTCCATACCCTGAATGCCGTCCCCGACGGCACCTTCCCCAATCGTGCCCCCGAGCCATCTGCGGAGGGCCTCGAACCCCTTGCGCAGATGGTGAAAGCGACCCATGCCGCGATGGGCCTTGCCCATGACGGGGATGCCGACCGGACCGTCTTCGTCGATGAGAAGGGCCGGTTTATCGAGGAGAACCGGGAGTTCGCACTCATCGCCCGATCCATGTGCCGGGAGAAGAAAGGGGTCGTCGTTACGCCAGTGAGCACATCGCGGATCATCGAGGAAGTTGCAGGCGAGTCCGGCTGTACCGTTGATTATACGGCCGTGGGATCTATCTACGTGGCCCGGAGGATGATGGAACTCATCTCAGGAGGCACCCCGGTGGTCATGGGGGGCGAGGGGAACGGGGGACTCATCTACCCGGGGCACCAGTTCTGCCGGGACGGAGCGCTGACGGCGGCGAAGATGATATCCCTTGTCGCGGAGTCCGGGGACTCTCTTTCCGGGATGGCCGGTTCACTCCCCCGATACCACATGATCAAGGAGAAGATCCGGGTCGGGGATGCCCGTGCCCTCGTCGCAGGCCTGGTCGGGCGGTACGCGGCAGAGAGACCCGACCTCACCGACGGTATGAGGCTGAACCGGGACGAATCCTGGGTCCTTGTCCGTCCATCGGGAACCGAACCACTCGTCCGGATCACCGTCGAGTCCAGGAGGAGAGAAGGAGGCAGAGGATCTCCTCGGCGAGATCCGGGATGCCCTCCGGGCCTCCTCTGATGAGAAGCCCCTCCGACACCCCGGATCGTAATCCGGGATGCCCTCCGGGCCTCCTCTGATGAGAAGCCCCTCCGACACCCCGGATCGTAATCCGGGATGCCCTCCGGGCCTCCTCTGATGAGAAGCCCCTCCGACACCCCGGATCGTAATCCGGGATGCCCTCCGGGACTCTGCGCGAACCAGCGGAAACGTGCCGATATCCTGAATTATTTTTCCGGTACCACCCCGATCGCTGCCCCCTTCGCGACCATGCTTGCATAAATAAAGCGAATCTGTGGTTTTCATCCCAAAATAATTGTCAGAATCCAGTGTATTGGCCTGTAATACCTTTGAAAACGCTGGGAAGTCATTTTCTTTCTTAATTTTTGTCAAATACGGTTTCTGTTCAGTTAAACGAATGGATTTTAATCGCAATATTTATAAATAAAATGGGGTCATATCTTGTGTTGAGGGGATTCCTTGCCAGCCACCCCCAATACCTCCCATATAAAGAAGAAGATCCACCAGGCCCTCCTACATAAAGATCTCGATGGGATCAAGTCCATCCTTGACGATGTCAGGACCATCCAGAAGAGGAAGGAACGCCGGACGATCCTCTCGGTCATCCACGAGGCGATAAAAGAGAGCACCTTCAAGGAGAACATCCCCGACTTCCTCGTCTTTTTAGGTGATCTCCCCTTCCCCGAGATCCAGGAGGTGGCCGACCGGGCGATCAAGGCATATATCTCCTCCCGGAACGAGCGGTGGCTCCAGAAGACCGTCGAGCTCTGCCACGGGCTCGACCGGAAGAACTACCAGTCCAAGATCTTCTCGGTCGTCTCCAAGGAGCTCATCGAGGCCGGGGTGGCCCAGAAGGACCGGCAGCTCATGGAACGGGGGATGTCCACCATCCACATGATCAGCTTCCGGAAGCACCGGTCGAGCATCATGATGGACATCATCCCCATGATCATCGTCTGGAGCGTCTCGACCGAGGACGACCGGCACCTCTACACGTCCCTCCAGCTCATCGATGTCATCGGTGACGTCTCGAAGAGGTCCATCCTCCACTCCGAGATAGCGAAGGCGATCGGGATGATCGGTATCCTCCAGCGGGATATCCGGGGTGTCCGTGAAGCGGTCAAGATCGCCATCATCATCAAGCAGAAGCAGCGCCGGATCACCTGCATCTCCCACATACTGGAGAGAGGCTGGTCCTCCCCCCTCGGGAAGCAGCTCGAGGACGTGGTCAGCTTCATGAGCCTCATCGGCGAGCTCGCGGCCCCCCGGAAGTACGAGATCCTCTCGGTCCTCATCGAGCACCTCCTGAACCGGGTGAAGGACAAGAAGCAGATCAACTATACCCTCCAGAACCTCGTGGACAAGATCCCCGTATCGAGGGAGTGCATCGTGCTCAAGCTCGTGAAGAAGGCCGAGCTCTCCGGCGACAAGTGGTACTTCGAGCGGGCCCTCGAGTTCAACGAGAAGATAACCGACCCCTCCCGGACCCCCATCAAGGAGATCATCGCCTCGGCGAGCTCCGTCGTCGAGAAGACCGGTGACATCGGCCTCCTCATGAAGACCGTGCCCCTCCTCGATGCGGTCGCGAAGACCTCCGAGGAGTCGTTCCTCCCCCAGTACCTCATGGTCGCCGATACCCTCCTCAAGAGGGGCAACCTCCAGAACGCGGTCGAGATCTTCGCCCGCATCGGCGGCCCCCTCGAGAGCGCGAACAAGGTGGCCATGGACACCTGTGTCCGGATCCTCAGGGAGGGGATCTTCAGGGACGAGACCGAGCTCCTGAAGGAGAAGATCCTCTCGCCCATGGATGCCGGGACCCGGGACTTTGTCATCAACCGGGCGGTGACCGAGTTCTGCACCGACTCGGAGTTCGTGGACATCATCGCCCATCTCCCGTCGCTCCAGTCCCTCACCCTCGCCCACCATGCCCCCGGGGTCATCATCCCCGAGTGCATCCGGATCCTCATCGAGCGGAACTTCATCGAGTTCCAGGACCCCTCGGCCCTCCTCTCCCTCGCAAACCAGATCCCGAACCGGGCCGAGAAGGAGCAGATCGTCTCGGCGATCGTCATCGGGATCGCCCGGGTGGGGGTCGCCCACAAGAACCGGGACCTCCTCCAGCGGGCCGTCGGGCTCTCGTGCGAGATCAAGGAGCAGCGCCCCAGGTCCGAGGCCCTCGGGCACATCATCGACCAGGCGACCCTCCTCGCCGTCGAGCAGGGGGACCTGGACCTCCTCCACCGGATGATGAAGTGGACGGGGTCGCTTCCTCGAGCGGGACTTCAAGCTCTATGCCATCGACAGCGTCATCAAGGGGATGATCACCTATGGTATCCACCACCAGTCCCCCAAGGCGCTCGACGAGGCGTACCTGATCACCCACACGGTGGACGACCCCTCGCTCCAGCAGCAGCAGCGGGAGAGCATCATCGAGGGGCTCGTCCGGGTCGGGTGCATCCGGCTCACGACGGCGGTGACCCCGATCACCCCCGAGGCGCTCAAGTTCGAGATCGAGCCCTTCGACCGGGCGCTCACCCTCCTCGAAGGGAGCGTGAACAAGTCGCAACTCTCTCTCAAGATCTCCAAGTTCATCGATATCATCCTCGAGTACGCCCAGGCGGCGAACCGGCAGGAGTTCCTCATCCCGCTCACGATGTTCATCTTAAAGATCGAGGACCGGCTGGAGAGGAACGCGATGTTCTACCGGATCTCGGGGAACTTCCGGGATGTCATGGAGGACCTGGAGTCGACCGACCCGTACGAGATCGTCGCCGCGGTCCTCCAGCGGCTCCAGAGCGGGAACATCTCGCCCCTCGTCCTCGACCTCATCCACCGGCTCCTCGAACAGACGCCCGACTCCTACAAGAAGTTCGCCGGCCTGTGCAACCTCGCGGACTCCTATTACTCCATCCAGGAGCGGGATCGGGGGACCGAGATCCTGAAGAAGGTGTACAGCAATCTCTCCTCCCTCACCGATGCCTACGAGAGGGCGAGGATCCTTGCAGATCTCGCGGGGATGCTCGCGCGGGTGGACGAGGCCCTCGCCCGCGACTGCCTCGAGGCGGCCATCGCCCTCCTCAACCAGGTCAGGGACGAGAAGGGCTCGCTCCTCAGGAAGCACATCGTCTTTGCCATCCTCTCCCTCCACACCCTGAGGACCCAGGAGGAGAACCTGGAGACGGCCCTCGACCTCGTGAAGCAGATCGAGGACCCCACCGAGTACGTGAACGCCCTCATCGCCATCCTCTCCATGGTGATCACGGGCGAGAAGGCGAAGGAGATCCTCGCCAATATCTACGACGCGATCGCGGCCATCCCGTCCACGTACGAGCGGGTCGCGATGCTCCTCGACGTGGTCCCCCTCGCGGAGCAGTACGGGGACCCCGCGGACGCCCTCAGGCTCCTCGACGAGGCCCGGGCAGAGGTGGAGTCCATCTCGATCCCCTACATCGCCACCATGATCAAGAAGGGGCTCGTCCAGGTGATGCTCATGGTCTTCCACAAGCGGGGCGACGAGGCCATCCGGACGAAGGCCAAGGAGGTCACCATGCGGATCGAGGACGAGGAGGCGAGGTCCCAGCTCCTGGCCCAGACGGGATACGACCGGGCGGACGCCGAGGTAAGCCCGGTCTTCTCCTCGCTCCATGTCCTCAGGGAGAAGATCAAGGAGGGCCGGAACCCCCTGAACGAGCTCTCGGCCATCACCCACCAGATCACACACCCTCCCGGACAGGGCAAAGCGATCGGTCTATTACACCGACCTCTTCAGGATCTTCACCGAGAGCAAGGAGGAGAAGATGGCAGAGAGGATGCTCTCGGCAGCAATAGACGAGGCCGCGATCATCCGTCCCCTCTCCCGCAGGGCGTACGTCCTCGGTGACCTGGCCCTGAACGTCTATAACGCCGGTTTCGAGGAGCGGTCCAAGGATATCCTGGGGATGGCGGTCTATGCGGCCATGAACATCCGTGACGAGGGACTCAGGGACGAGGTCTTCTACGAGCTCGACGTGGCCCTCCGGATCATCGAGGAGCGCCTTGCGTGAAGACGATCGAGCTCTACGCCTCAGGCCGCGTCCAGAGCGTCGGCTTTCGGGCCTGCGTGAAGAAGGTGGCGCAGAACCTCGGGATCCTCGGTGAGGTCATGAACCTGCCCGACGGCAGGGTGAAGATCTCTGCCACCGCCGAGGAGGTCATCCTCGAGAAGTTCGTCTCCATGCTCTACGGGTGCCCCCGGGTCGTCCTCCGGAACCTGGAGATCAGGGAGCGGGATACGGTCGCCTTCTCTGACTTTTCTATCAGGAGATCCCTCTGATCGGGGGAGACCTCAGGGGGAACCCGCCCCGGGCGGACCGAGAGAGAAGGGGCGGCCCCCGAGCAGGGAGTCCCTGAACCTTGAGACCATATCGTCGATCTCCTCGTTCTTCACCGAGTCGTACAGCCGGGCAAGGAGCCTCTCGATGAGGCCCTCCGAGAGGAGGCAGCGGCGTTCTCCGTACTCGTAGTCCCCTTCCCTGAGCCCTTTCCGGGCGATCTCGAAGACGGCATCGTCCACCATCGCGGGCTTGAGGGGCTCGATGAGGTCATAGACGAAACTCCCCGTGCCCTCGTGGAGCACCCCGAGATCCGGGTCGAGGTTGGCACCCTGCACGGCCCGCATGCACTGGGAAAAGAGCATGGCGTACCCGAAGGAGAGCATCGCATTCACGGGGTCCAGGTGGGGCCGCCTCGTCCGGCGCCGGAAGCCGAGTTCCGGGGGGAGGGTCCGGGAGAGGATCTCGTAGTACATATCCCCCGTGAGGGTGAAGAGCCGGCGCACCTCGTCCAGTTTCACGAGGAACTCCATCTCCTGGAACGAGGTATGGAGGAACTCCAGTTCGCCTTTGTAGAGGATCTCCCTCCCGGAGGCGTCCCCGAGCCCCTCGAGCCTGAGGATCCGGGCCCGGATGGCACCGGTGGCGAGCGCGAGGGCGTACCGGTGGGCGGGGGCCAGTTTCTGGATGGCCTTGATCTCCTCGTCAGGGTGCCTCATGGGGGGGTTGAGGAAGGCGACGGGATTGCTGTCCTGGTCGAGGATGCTGATGGCCCCGCCGGCCTTCAGGAGGTTGATGATGGCCGTGGTATGGATGGTGTGGCCTCCGGCGATGACCAGGTGATGGACGCCCCTGAGAGGGTAATTCTGTACCTCGCCCTTTCTCTGGATGATCAACTGGGTGGGTGTGGACTTGATGTGCGCACCATACCCCGACACCGTGAGCCACGGGACCTTCTGTAAAACCATCCTGTACCCGCAACACCTCGAATCGGCGAAAGAAGGTACCAGGTTCGGCATTACATTAACTCATCGTTTCATGACTGCACGGTGGTGGGGGAAATCATCTTCTCCCGAGAGGCTCCTAGCTCAGTGCATGGAGCCAGGGGCAAAGGCCGAGTGGGATACCCTGAGGCATGTCCTGGTACATGAACCCGGGATCGAGGTCTTCTTCGCCCTCCTCGCACCCGAAGCACACCTGTACGAGCGGTTCTTCAACCACCACGAGGCACGGTGGGAGCACCGCCAGCTCTGCGACCTCCTCCACAACAGCTTCGGGGTCAGGATCCATCACCTGAAGACCACGCTCATGGAGGAGGCCGGTGAACCGGGCCCGATCAGGGATCTCCTCGTTTCCATGGCAGGAAGGAGGCTCGCCGATGACAGGACATCGATGACGGCCGCCGACGGGAACGGGAAGCACGGGCAGAGCCGGCCTGGCAACCCCGCTCGAAGAGCGCGACCCCGAGCACCTCTTCAGGATCATCGTCCTCAACCCCGGGCTCGGCCATGGCCATGGCGGACACGTGCGGCTCGATCAATCCCCTCCACAACCTCTACTTCATGCGGGACCAGCAGGCCACGACCGACAGGGGGGTCTGCATGGGCCGGATGGCGACCCATGAACGGGCTGAAGAGGTCGAGGTCTCTGCCCTGGGGCTGCAGGCCCTCGGGGTCGAGCCTGTCCACAGGGTGAGCCGGGGGCGGTTCGAGGGAGGGGACTTCATTCCCGCGGGTGAGTTTGCCATGGTCGGCTGCGGGTCACGGACGAACCCGGAGGGGGTCCGCGACCTTCTTGCCAGAGGGATGGGTTTTGACGAGGTGGCGATAGTCAGCGAGCCGAGGCACCCCCTCATCAACGGCCGGGACCACATGGTGAACATGCACCTCGATACGTACCTCAACTTCCCGAAGGAGGGGGTGGCGGTCGGGAGCCCTGCCCTCCTCCAGGAGGCGAAGGTGACGGTGTTCAACCGGTCGGGGGAGGGTTACGAGAGAATCCGGGGATGTGGGTACCGTCCCCGATTACCTCAAAGCAAAGGGGTTTGATCTCATCGAGATTACCACCCTCGAACAGCTCTGCTTCTCAACGAACTTCCTCACCATCAGGAACGGTGCCTGCATCACACCAGACGCGAGCGCCCTCGCCCCCGTGATGCTGAGGCGGCTCACAGAGAAGGCGCAGGCGGATCCGAAGAAGTACGGCAGGCTCCTCTCGCAGGCGGAGCACGATTACCAGCTCCTCCGCACCGAAGCAGAGTTCTTCCCCCACAAGAAGGGGGTCTATGCCCACGGCCTGGAGATGACCACCCTGCAGCTCACGAACGCCACGGGGGGCTACGGCGGAGCCCATTGCATGACCTGCGTCATCTCCCGATAGAATCAGGGCAGAACCCGTGTCCCTGCCCTTCCTTCGAGGCCGTCCACCGCTTTCTCAAGAGAGGTGACAATGGCGCACCGCCCGCCTTCCTCCACAAATTTTGCGCATGCCTCCATCTTGGGTCCCATGGAACCCTCCGGGAACTGGCCCTCCCCGAGCCATGCCCGGACCTCGGATGCATGGGCTGACTGGATGGGTCGCTCGCTGGGGGTGCCGAACCCGAGGGACACCTGCTCCACATCGGTGAGGATGAGGAGGATCTCGGCCCCGATCGCCATCGCGAGGCGCTCGGCGGTGAGATCCTTGTCGATGACCGCCTCCACCCCCTCGAGGTTCCCGGATTTGTCCTGGATAACCGGGATCCCGCCTCCCCCGGCGGCGATAACGATGAAGCCTTCATCTACCAGGGTGCGGATGGAGGACTCCTCGACGACCTTCAGGGGCACCGGTGACGGTACCACCCGCCGGAAGAGGCCTCCTTCCACGGGATGGAGCGTCCATCCCTCCTTCTCCCTGAGCTGACGGGCCTCGATCTCGCCGTAGAAAGGGCCGATTGGTTTCGTCGGCCCTCCCGGGCTGGGGACCCGGGGGGTCTGAGAAGCCGCCTCGCTCTGAGGTTTCGAGGGCCCGCCCGGGCTAGGGGCCCGGGGGGTCTGAGAAAACGCTCCGCTGAGCGTTTTCGAGGAGTGGGAGAAGGCAGGATCATCCCGGTCGACGATGGTCTGGGTCACGACGGTGATGACCCGCCGGTCGATCCCCGCTGTCCTGAGGGCGTTCTCCAGGCTCTGCTGGATCATGTACCCGAGCATCCCCTGGCTCTCGGCCCCGCAGACATCGAGGGGCATGCGGGGCAGGGTATCCTTCGCACACTCATTTTTGAGGAGGATATCCCCCACCTGGGGCCCGTTCCCGTGAGTGATGGCGATGCGGTGCCCCTCCTTCACTATCGCTGTGAGGTTGGCAGCCGCGTAGTGGACATGCCCGAACTGCTCCCCCGCGGTCCCTCTCTCCCCCCGCCGGAGGATGGCGTTCCCGCCAAGGGCGACGACAAGCCGCATAGGGAGATGATGGTTCCCCCGGGATTTAAGGGGGGCGGTGACCGGAACCGGCATATCCCCTGTTCCATCCCCGCCGGCACAATTCGCGGCTCCCTGCGCCAGATCACGCACCATAAATAGCATGCCATGCAACGGCTTATCCGGGAATCCGGATGTTCTGGAACGAGAGGATGGAGACCCTGAAGGGGAAGGAACTCGGGGATCTCCAGCTCAGGCGCCTTCGGTGGACGGTGACCCAGGCGGAGAAGGTACCGTTCTACCACCGGCTGCTCGGGGACGCCTCCGTCGGGCCAGGTGACATCCGGACCCTCCAGGATGTATCGAAACTCCCGTTCACCTCGAAGAAGGACCTCAGGGGGGCTACCCGTTCGGGTTCCTCGCCGTGCCCATCCGCGAGGTCCGGCGGATCCACACCACCTCGGGGACGACGGGGAAGCCCACCGTAGTCGGCTACACGGCAAAGGACCTCTCGAACTGGGCCGGGCTCATCGCCAGGAACCTCACCATGGTCGGCCTCAGGGAAGGGGATGTCTTCCAGAACATGGTGAACTACGGTCTCTTTACGGGAGGGCTCGGGTTCCACTACGGGGCAGAGCTCATGGGCCTTACTGTCGTCCCCTCGGCAACGGGGAACACCCGTCGGCAGATCGAGATGATAGAGGACTTCGGGGTCACCGCGATACATTGCACCCCCAGCTATGCGATGCACCTCGCGGAAGTGGCGGGGGAGATGGGGGCGACTCTCGAGAGCCTGAAGGTCGGGTGTTTCGGGGCCGAACCCTGGTCCGAAGCGACCCGGGGCGAACTCGAGAGGCGCCTCGGGGTCTCTGCCTTCGACTCCTACGGCATCTCCGAGATGTACGGCCCCGGGGTCGCCATGGAATGTGCCGAGAAGGACGGGCTCCATATCTGGCATGACAGCTACCTCGTCGAGATCATCGACCCCGCGACCGGCGAGACGCTCGGTCCCGGAGAGAAGGGCGAAATGGTGATCACGCCCCTCGTGAAGGAGGCGATGCCCCTCCTCAGGTACCGGACGGGCGACGTCGCCATGCTCATGGACGAGGAGACGTGCTCCTGCGGGCGGGGCCAGAAGATCAGCCGGATCCTGGGGAGGTCGGACGATATGCTCGTGGTCAGGGGGATCAACGTCTTCCCCTCCCAGATCGAGCATGTCCTCTTCTCCCTCCCCGAGGTCGGCGAGCAGTTCATGGTCTACCTCGACCGGATCCACCAGCTGGACGAGATGACCATCGAGGTGGAGATGAACCGGAACACGTTCTCCGGGGAACTCCGGGACCTCCACCGGGTCCAGGAGAAGATCGCCTCTGCCCTCCGCGAGAACCTGGGGATCCGGACCGACGTGAAGCTCGTGGAACCGGGCAAGCTCCCAGGTTCGAGGGGAAGGCGAAGCGGGTGGTGGACAGGAGAGGGGTGTTGTTCTGATGTACTGGGATTCCAAGATCGAGACGATGGAGAGGGAGGAGCTCGAGCGCCTCCAGTACCCGGCTGTTGAAGACCCTTGTCTACCGGCTCTACAGTTTCTCGGCGTTCTACCACCGGCGGATGGAAGAGGCGAAGGTGCACCCGGACGACCTGAAGACGCTTACCGACGTGACAAAGCTCCCGTTCATGTTCAAGCGGGACCTCAGGGACAACTATCCCGACAAGCTCTTCCTCGCGACGAAAGAGGAACTCGTCAGGTACCATGTGTCGTCGGGAACCACGGGGAAGCCCACCGTCGTCGGCTACACCAAGAATGACCTGGAGGAATGGACCGTCTCCCTCGCAAGGGCCCTGACGTCCTGCGGCCTGGGGAGTAAGGACGTCATCCAGGTGAGCTACGGCTACGGGCTCTTCACGGGCGGCCTCGGGCTCCATTACGGCGCCGAGCGGATCGGCGCGACGGTCATTCCGACCTCCGTCGGCGGGACCGAGCGGCAGATCGAGCTGATGCAGGATCTCGGGGCGACCGCCATCTGCTGCACCCCCTCGTACCTCCTCCACCTGGGAGAGGTGGCCGAGAAGATGGGCGTCTCGATCAAGAAGGACACGAAGATGCGGGTAGGGATCCTCGGGGCAGAGCCCTGGACCTCCGAGATGCGGAACCGGATTCAGGACTGGCTCGGGATCAAGGCCTACGACATCTACGGCACGAGCGAGCTCTCGGGGCCCCTCTTCACCGAGTGCACGGAGCAGAACGGTATCCACATCTGGGGCGACTTCGCGTACACCGAGATCGTCGATCCGAAGACCGGTGAGCAGGTCGCGGACGGTGAGAAGGGCGAGCTCACCATGACCATCCTGAAGAAGGAGGCCCTCCCCATCATCCGCTACCGGATCGGGGACATCACCTCGATGACGAGGGAGGTCTGCACCTGTGGAAGGACCCACCCGAGGATCATGCGCATCACGGGCCGGGTCGATGACATGCTCATCATCAGGGGGATCAACGTCTTCCCGTCCATGATCGAGCACACCCTCATGGGCGTCCCTGAGGTGGGGCAGCACTTCCAGATCATCGTCGACCGTCAGCACGAGCTCGACATCCTTCTCGTGCGGGTCGAGATGAAGCCCGAGGCGTTCTCGGACAAGATCACCGATCTCATGAAGATCAAGGAGATGGTGATGAAACGGCTCGAGTCGGCCCTCGCGGTGCATGCCGACGTCGAGCTCGCCGAGCCCGGCTCCCTCCCGAGGTTCGAGGGAAAAGCGAAACGGGTGATCGACAGGAGGAAGATGTAATGGAGCCTGAACAGTATTTCATCAAGCAGATCTCCGTCTTCTCGGAGAACCGGCCCGGGCGGCTCGCCGCCATCGCGAAGGCCATGGAAGATGAGGGGGTGAACATCTTCGCCTTCTCCATCGCCGAGGCCGACGGCTTCGGCGTGGTGCGGGCGCTCGTGAACCACCCGGACAAGGCGTACCGGAAACTCACCTCCCTCGGCTTCGTCGTCTCGTTCACCGATGTTATCGGGGTGAAGATGCGGGACGAGCCCGGCGGCCTCTACGAGGTCGCGAGGCTGCTCGGCGACGCGGGTATCAACATCGAGTACCTGGTACGCCTACTCGGGGAAGGAGGCCGCGGTCCTCATCCTCAGGGTCGATAACATCAGGTCCGCGATAGAGAAGATCCTCGCGAGCGGGGGGTCACTCATGGAGGCGGCTGCCTTCCGGTGATCCTTTCCGCTTCTCCCACTTCTCGAGCTCCTGGATCACGGAGAGGGTGCCGCCCCGGGCGATCTCCTCCCGGATCCTCTCCTCGTTCTTCTGCACCTCGCGGGCCCTCCTCGCCACCTCGTAGGCACGCTCCTTCGGGATGACGACCACGCCGTTCATGTCCCCGACGACCCAGTCCCCCGGGCGGACGACCTGGCCGCAGCAGGTGATCTCTGCGTTGATCTCGCCGAAGCCCTTGGGCTCGCCGGCGTTCGGGACGATGGCCCGGGCGAAGAGCGGGTAGCCGATCTTCCGGATATCATCGACGTCCCTCGCCGCCCCATCGATGACAACGCCGGCGACCCCCTTGACGATACTGGAGCGGGTGGCGAGCTCCCCCCAGGGCGCGACATGGACCCCGCCGTCGTTGTTGATCACGATGACGTCACCAGGGCCCGCGAGGTCGATAGCCTCGACGGGTTTCGCCCAGTCCCCCGAAAAAGTCTGGACCGTGACCGCCTTCCCTGCCATCTTCACGTCGCCGCAGATGGAAAGGATCCCCTGCATCGCTCCCTTCCGGTGCATGGCGTCAGAGATGTTCGGGGTGGAGACTCCGGCGAAGAGTTCACGGATCTCCTCGTCCCGGGAGCGGGTTGCCTCTCTCCGGGCTCCCGGGCGATCGATCGCCTTCCGGATCTTCTTCGTGGATCCGGTCACGTCACCGGATCGGACGATATTTCCCCCGACGATCACGATCCCGGCACCCGAACGCACCGCCTCCGCCGCGGACGCCGCGTCGAGACCTCCGGCGACCGCGATGGGTACCGAGACCTTCCCCGAGAGCTCCTTCACCAGCTCGATTGAGGTGAGCCCGACCATCTGCTGGTCGATCCCCGCATGGGCCGCGATGATGTCCACCCCCAGCCCCTCGAGCTCAATCGCCCTCCCGACGGGATCGGGGGAGTTGATCAGGTCGGCCATGATCCGGACCCCATAGAGGTGCTTCGCCCGCACCGCCTCCCGTACCACCTCGTCGTCGGCGGTCGCGAGGATGCAGACGATGCTCGCCCCGGACTTCGCCGCCATCTCAACCTCGAGGGTCCCCGTATCGGCGACCTTCATGTCAGCGACGATCTCCCTGCCAGGGAACCCGGCCCGCAACCTCCGGACCGCCTCCATCCCGGCACTCTTGATGAGGGGGGTCCCGGCCTCCACCCAGTCTGCCCCTCCGAGGACCGCCTCGCTGGCGATGGCGACCGCCCGTTCCAGCTCCAGGGTATCGAGGGCGACCTGGAGGATTGGGCGCGCCCGGATCCCCTGAGCGCCCTCCCCCCGGATCCCCTTCGGGTCCTTCGCCCGGATCCTCTCCGTGCGATGCTTTCGCCGGATCCGCTTCACACCCGGGCTCATACCATGGGGTGGGGGGAGAAAAGGGATAAGGGTTGCTGGGAGACCCGGCTCCGAAGGAGCCGGGGCTGTCCCGGGGGGGTTGGGGCCCCTCGGGACCAAAATCCCGGGTCACGGGGGAGCCGGGATCGTCCAGGGAGGAGGAGGACGGGAAGCGGCTCCTCCTGTCCAGGGGGGAAGGGGCCCTTCTGGACAAGGGATGGGGCTCCTCTGGATGGGATCCCGGGTCACGGGGGAGACCCGGCTCCGAAGGAGCGCCGGGTCCGAAGGAGCCGGAGCTGTCCAGGGGGGAAGGGGCCCTTCTGGATGGGATTGGGAGGGCGCGTAAGGGATCCGGGCGAGTGACGCTCAGGGGATCCGGGCGGTGGGCGCGGAAGGTTCAACTCCGGGAAGGGCGGAATACTCTTGGGATGACTGGAGGCAGGAAGCCGTTCCATGATGGCTGATCCCGTGCGTGTCCGGATCGAGGTGCTCTCGGCGAGGATGCGGCGTGCGTCCTCGAAGAAAGCCCTGGCTGTTGTCATCGGTGAAGAGGTCGCGACGTACAGCCTGCACGACCTCCAGGATTTGAGGGCGTCCGTGGAACGGGACCTCCGGCATGTCCCCGGGAGTTACCGGGCGAAACTCGAGCCGAGGATGATGGAGCACCTCTTCGGGACCCATCACGAGGTCATGCTCGGGCACAGGAGAGGCGGGTTTGATGACCTCCGCGGCCCTGTCGAAGGAAAACTCGGGGAATTCTGCGACATGCTCCTCGGAATCCCGGACAGGGAGGACGAGGACGACCGGGACCCCCGGCTCGTCCTCCTCTACTACCTGATCGCTGCCTTCACCATATTTGTCCGCGATCTTCCGGGCCACCCCGTCGGCACCCCGTTCCCGGGCGGATTTCTCGTGGAGAAACGGGAAGGGACCTACTACTGCCCGGTGAGGGAGAAGGAGGACGATGTCGAGACCTCCATCTGCCCTTACTGCCCGGCGGAGCAGAGCGCCCTACCGGGGGACGAACCGCTCTGAGAAACTGATGGCCAGAAGATCCTTCTTGGGCACGATGGCGATGTCCGCGGGATACCCCGCAGGGACAAGGGAGACGAGGGTGTAGGTATCGGGTACCTGGAGGAGGTCCCGCACGGCCCCCGCGTAGGGCTTCTTGTCGCCTGCGACCCAGCAGGTCCCGATCCCGTACGCCCAGAGCCCGAGCATCAGGTTCATGGTGGCGCAGGAGCAGTCCTCCAGGTAGTATTTCGCCTTCTTCTCCCCGAAGACCGCGAAGCAGGCCCGGGCCCCGGCGATGAACTTCCCGTGGTCGGTGAGTCCCGCGATCTTTGCGAGGGTCTCCCTCGCCTTCACCACGCCGATGATCCAGGGTTGGCCGTTCGCAGCGGTCGGCGCCTGCCGTGCACATTCCAGAGCGTCGCGGATTGCATCCTCGGGGATTTCGGTATCCCGGAAGCTCCTCACCGATCTCCGGCCCTTGATGATAGTCGTGCCCAGGTTCATACACGACGGTTTGATCAAGGGGCTACTTGAGCTTTGTGCGAAACAGCCCGGTGTCCAGACCCTAGATCCGGAGCTCACTCCTTGCAGACCCGGAGACCGGATCCATCCAGCACGCAGCGCTTCCCTTCGGGGAACCAGATCGCCGGGAAGATCCTTCTCACCCGCTCCTCTTCCTCTCTCTCGAACCGTGCACGTTCCAGGAGATCCATTGCCCGGGCCCGTGCCTCGTCTTCGGAGATGTCTGACCCCAGACCGGGGCAATCCGAGACCACGAGGTCCCCGTCCACCAGGGCGAACGGGTAGGTCCTGCAGATCCAGGGGCGGGCATCGTACGCGTCGCACCTGCCATCCGAGAGGAACCTGCACCGCCCTTCCCTGTGCCGGACGCACCAGCCGAAGGTGACCGACGCCCCGTTCCCACAAGGGGTAAAATCAGGATAGGGCTCGGCGACCTCGTCCCAGGCCCCTGCACCGGAAGCGACAAGCGCCTCCACCTCGTCGCGGGAGACGAAGACCAGGCCCGAGTCATCGGGGCCCTCGCGGCAGCAGGCCCCGCATCTCTGGCAGGAGAAGCCGATATGCCGGATATCGGCGGCGAGACTCTCGATGGACGGCATCTTCGGAGCGGGTTCCATGGGATTCCCGTCCTCACGGCTCATGGCAAAGGCGATCGAAATTCTCGAAGGTGAGCCGGCCACTCACCGTGTGGCTCACCTCGGGGTGCCACTGGACCCCGTACAGGTGTTCCTTCGGGTCTGCCAGAGCCTCGATCGCGCAGATCCGCGAGCTGGCGAGGAGGGTGAATCCTTCTGGCAGCCGGGTCACCTCGTCCATGTGGGATGCCCACACGTTCGTCACGGCCGGGTATCCCCTGAGGATCTCGTCGGGTTCGACAATCTCCACCTCGACGAGGCCGTAGCCCCCCATGGACCCCGGGGAGACCGATCCCCCCCGTGCGAGGGCGATAGCCTGCATCCCGAGGCAGATCCCGAGAACCGGGAAGGCCGAGGTCCAGGTACCTGGAAGCAGTTGCCGGCCCTTTCCATCGTCGGCCCGCCCCCAAGGATAACCCCCCGGCATCCGGCAGCTACATCATCCGGCGGGGTCGTGTTCGGCACGAGCTCGGCCGGGATCCCCATGTCGCGGAGGCTGCGGAGGATCAGGTGGTTGAACTGCCCGAAGTTGTTCACCACGTAGAGCGGGCGCATGGGAGGTATATTGGCACTCCAGTCTCTAGAAGTTTTTCAGTAACCCGAGACGGTGGCGAGGAGCGCGTCCCGAATCTCCTCCTCGCTCTTCCCCATGACCCGGGCGAGGAACATCGCCCCGCCAGCCCCGATCCCCTCCTTCACCTCGCCCACGCAGTAGCGGGCAAGGCCTGCATGCCCGATGGTCTGCGAAGTCCGGGTCCACGTAATAAACGCGGCGCTCCGATCATGGCTGCCGTGGCGGCGAACCCTGCCGTGGGATCGTCGCGGACAAAGACGGTGGTGACGACAGGAGGGACCCTCTTCCCGAGCCCGCGGAGCACCGCCGCTACGGCAAGCATCTGTGTTCCGCCCGCGAGAACGGTATCCCCTTTGAACCCGGATGCCATGCCCGCGGCCACCGCGAGCATCGGGTCGCCGCCGATACGGACGATGTCGAGGGGGTCCTTCGCCTCGCCGGATCCCCTTCGCCCTCAGGATCCCCTTCGCGACCTCGGCCCGGATTCGTTCCTGTACCCGGGCGCAGATCGCCTCCTTCAGCGCCGACAGGGTTGTTGACAAAGGACGAGGAGACGCTCGCCGGTATCCCGAGGCCCCTGAGCACACAGAGCGCCGTCGTCGTGCCACCCGGAACACATTCCCCCAGAAGCAGGAAGTCAGCCGACTGCGAGAGGAAGCGCCCGATTTGCTCTCCCCTGGTATAGAGCTCGCGGGAACGGGGGACGGCATCCCCCTCCCGCGGGTCCTTTCCCGGCTCGCCGTAGACGTCCAGGCACGGGATGACCGGCTGCGTGGTAAGCCCCGCGTTGATGAAGAGCGGTTGCATCCCCAGGAGGACCATCATGGCCCGGGTGATGACCGCCGGCGTCGGGCAGCCGGTCGGGGTGTTCGGCTTCCACTTCCTGCTCCGGATCGCCCCGTAGGTGATGAGCTCCGAGTCGAGGATCGGGGTGAGCACGGTCTTCTCGGGCGACATCCCTGCACCGGAGACCCCGGGGACCGTGGAGAGGAGGGTATTCCCGAGGACGATGGCGAAGACCGGACGGAGCGGCTTGAACGGCGGCGTTCCGGAGAGGAATGGCATACCGATCTCTATAAGACGCCGCGGATAAAAATGGATCAGATCATGTTCGGGATCGCTGAGCGCCTTGAGGGGATGGGGATCGGCATCCCCACGATGGTCGACGCTGCCATGGTCCTCTACGTCCCCCACGGGATGTCCCCCGACGAGGCCCGCGGGGTGATCGCAGGGAAGATCGCGAAGGCCATGCGGGACCCGAACGTCTCCTCCCTCCTCCTTGGAGCCGTCCTCCTCGAGGAGGAGCTCTGCCGGGGGAAACCCGGGACCGTCGGGGGTGATCCCGTCTTCCTCCTCTCGGACGAGATCATCGGCATGGCGATCGCCGAGTACATCGGGGGGACCTGCGCCCGGTTCGAGTTCACCCGGTACGACCAGAAGAAGCCAGGGATCCTCTCCACCCTGGGTCCCTTCCTCGACGACGCCGTGGCGGGCCTCATCGCCGGTTGTACCTCGAGGCTCTACACAGAGTGCGTCGAATGATCCTGGATCCGGCGATAGCCCTCCTCCAGTTCGAGACCCGCCTCCCGCTCGGGAAGCCGGTGGACTTCGGCAGGTTCGCGAGCCACACCTGGCTCTATCCCCTTGCCGGCTACGTGGTCGGGGGGATCGCCGCCATTATCGCCTGTTTCATCGTTCCCCGGCCCCTCGCCGCTGCCGCCGCCCTTGCGGTTGTCCTCCTCGTTACCGGTTTTCATCACCTCGACGGCCTGCTGGACTTCGGCGACGGCCTCATGGCCCACGGGAGCAGGGAGAAGAGGGTCGCCGCCCTCACCGATCGGTCCATCGGGGCCGGAGGCGTGGGCCTCGGCGTCACGGTTGTCCTCGTCGCCTTCGCGGCCCTCTCCTCCGTCCCCTCGGTCGCCGTCGCCATCCTTGCGGGCGAGGTCTTCGCCCGCCTGGGAACAGCCTGGATCACCGTCGCGGGCCCCCCCTTCAGGGAAGGGATCCACAGTACCCTCCACCGCTCTGCACGGCCGGAGCATGGATTTCTCGCGGTCATCTTCGTCCTGCCTCTCCTCCTGGTACTCCCGGCAGGCCCCCTCATCCTCGCGGGGGGCGTGACCGGCCTCTCCGTTGCGATGATCGATCAGGCTCGCGGAACGCCTCTTCGGGGGGGTGAACGGGGACGTCGCAGGAGCGACCCACGAGATAGTCAGGGCCCTCGTCATCGCCTCGCTCGCCATCGTCCTATGAATCTTTTTATCCGATAGCGACGCAACCTCTTTTACATGGGCCCCAACTATGGCATCCATCTCCGGGGCGGAGTGATCACCGAGCGGGACATCGATCTCTGCACCGTCCGGGTACGTATGCCCGCAGGGAACCTCACGGTCGAGCAGATGCGGGGCCTCGCCACCATCGCGAAGAGGTACGGGACCGGGTTCGCCCATTTCACCGGCCGGCAGGCGGTCGAGATCCCCCACGTGAACCCGAAGAACCTGGTCCGGATTACCCGGGCGCTCGCGAAGAACGGGACCCCTCTCGGGTCGGAGCGGGACGAGGTAGTGAACATCGTCGCGTGCCCTGGGAAGGAGCGGTGCAAGTTCGGGATGATCGATACCATCGGGCTCGCAAAGAAGCTGGACGAACGCCTCTTCGGGAAGGATATGCCCGTCAAGATGCGGATCTCCATCTCGGGCTGCCCGAACGCCTGTACGAGCCCCATGCTGAACGAGATCGGGATCATCGGCAGGGTCAAGCCGAAGCGGATTCCCGGGCTCTGCACCGGCTGCGGCACCTGTTCCGAATACTGCAAAGAGGGTGCCATTTCGATCCGGAACGGGGTCTCCGTGCTCGACGAGGAGAAGTGCGTGCAGTGCGGGGTCTGCATCCAGTCCTGCCCGTTCCATCTCCTGAAATCCGAGCACAGCCACTATCTCGTGATGGTGGGCGGCCGGCGGGGGAGACACCCCCGGACGGGGCGGACCCTCATCACCCTCGAAGAGGAGGAGAAGGTGGTGGACGCGGTTGACCGGATCATCGCCTGGGTCTACCGGCGCGCCTGGAGCGGGCGGCTCCTCTCCGACCAGCTGGACGACCTGCACTTCGACGGTTTCAGGAACGAGATAGTTGGCGAGCTTCAGCAGTGATGGTACAGGGACGAGAACCCCTCGTTCCCATCGTCATCGCACTCGATATCATCCCCGTCGCGGATGAGGGTGTTGAACATCATGGCCGCGTTCATGAGGGCTTCATCGGGCCCCGTCCCTCTCCGCACCTCCTTGTAGGACTGGAGGATCGGGGAGGGGATGACCCGTTTCCCGACCCGGACACCTGCGCAGTGCGTGCAGTAGGCGCAGTGGCTGTGCACCGATACTTCGCCGTCAGCACACTGGGCCGTCACCTTGTCGGACGGCGGGTTCCGGAGAAGGGGCAGATGTTTCATGGCACTGTGATCATGGACGTTCCATGAGATATGAGCATGTCGATTCCGGCCGGTTTCCCGCGGCTGCCGGCCATCCCCCCCCATGAAGTGGATGGAACGCCAGCATTTCCCGCAGGGTCGAGGCGATGGATCCCCTCTCTGTCCGAAGATCCGGCAGGCAGGAAGACGGGGCCCGTGACTATAATTTATATAGTCCTGTCCCCAATAATTTACACTCGCATCGCACGATTGTGAGCTTACAAATTACCATCGGTAAAATGGAGGACAAAGGAAAATGGCAGCAGCAAAGCCCCATCTGAATCTTGCCGTCATCGGTCACATCGATCACGGGAAGTCGACCCTCGTCGGCCGGCTCCTCTTCGAGACCGGGGCGGTACCCCAGCATGTAATCGACGGCTACCGGAAGGAGGCCGAGAGCAAGGGGAAGGGAACCTTCGAGTTCGCCTGGGTCATGGACAACCTGAAGGAGGAGCGGGAACGGGGGATCACGATCGATATCGCCCACAAGCGGTTCGACACCGCCAAGTACTACTTCACCATCGTGGACTGCCCCGGCCACCGCGACTTCGTGAAGAACATGATCACGGGTGCATCCCAGGCGGATGCGGCGATCCTCGTGGTCGCGGCCTCCGAAGGCGTCCAGGAGCAGACCAAGGAGCACGTCTTCCTCGCACGGACACTCGGGATCAACCAGCTCATCATCGTCATCAACAAGATGGACGCGGTGAACTACGACCAGAAGCGCTTCGATGCCGTGAAGGCGGACGTGACGGCGCTCATGAAGATGGTCGCCTACAAGCCCGAGGACATGCTCTTCATCGCTGCCTCGGCGTTCCAGGGCGTGAACATCGCGAAGAAGTCCGACAAGACCCCCTGGTACAAGGGCCCGACCATCCTCGAGGCCCTCGACACGCTCAAGGAGCCCGAGAAGCCGACGACCCTCCCGCTCCGCCTGCCCATCCAGGACGTGTACAGCATCAGCGGGATCGGCACGGTGCCCGTGGGCCGGGTCGAGACCGGCATCCTCAAGAAGGGGATGAACGTCATCTTCATGCCCGCGAACAAGACCGGCGAAGTGAAGTCGGTCGAGATGCACCACGAGGAGATCCCCCAGGCGGTTCCCGGGGACAACGTGGGCTTCAACATCCGCGGGGTCGCGAAGAACGAGATCCGGCGGGGAGACGTCGTAGGGCCGGTCGAGAGCCCGCCGACGGTTGCCGACGAGTTCACGGCCCAGATCGTCATCCTCTTCCACCCGAGCGCCATCACGGTCGGGTACACGCCCGTCTTCCACTGCCACACCGCCCAGGTGGCGTGCACGGTCACGGCGCTCAAGAAGAAGCTCGACCCGAGGACCGGCCAGGTGAAGGAGGAGAACCCCACCTTCCTCAAGACCGGTGACGCGGCCATCGTCCAGATCAAGCCGAGCCGCCCGCTCGTGATCGAGAAGATCAAGGAGATCCCCCCGATGGGGAGGTTCGCCATCCGGGACATGGGATCGACCATCGCTGCGGGCATGTGCATCGACATCGTGCCCAAGCAGATGAGATAACTTTTTTTGGAGTTGTTCTCGATGCAGAAAGCCAGAATACGCCTGACAGGGACGGATTGCAGGAAGGTTGAGATGGTCTGCGAGCGGATCAGGGAGATCGCAGAGCGGACGGGCGTAAATCTGGCAGGGCCGATCGCCCTCCCGACGAGGCGCCTCGTGGTCCCCATCAGGAAGAGCCCTGACGGCGAGGGGACGGCGACCTGGGACCGGTGGCAGATGCGGGTCCACAAGCGTCTGATCGATATCGATGCGGACGAGCGGGCGCTCAGGCAGCTCATGCGCATCCAGGTGCCGAAGGATATCGGCATAGAGATCGTCCTGGAGAGTTGAGGATGGGGCGGAGAGCCGCCGGTCTTTCCGACCGCCTCCGTTCCGTCTTCACCTTCGACCGGATATTTATTCTCCTCCTCGCACTCACCGTCTTCCTCCGTTTCTACCAGCTGGATCTCAAGCTCTTCCACCACGACGAGGCGATCCACAGCCTGGTTCTCCTACCGGCTCCTCCACTCGGGGATCTGGTCGTACGACCCCTCCTACCACGGCCCCCTCCTCTATTACGTCACCGCGGGCATGTTCGGGATCTTCGGCGACGGGGACCTCGTGGCGCGGATCGTCCCTTCCCTCCTCGGCACCCTCATCGTCGCCCTCATCTACCCCCTCTACCGGATGGGGTACCTGGACAGGCGGCAGACCCTCGTCGGGGCCCTCTTCCTCGCCCTCTCGCCGGACCTCGTGTACTTCTCCCGGTTCCTCAGGCATGACATCTTCATGCTCTTCTTTATCATGCTCCTCCTCGTCACACTCCTCGCCTACATCGAGACGGGCAGCCGGTGGTACGGCCTCGGGGTGGCGATCGCCGTCGCGGGCGGGATGACGACCAAGGAGGAGTTCCCCGTCATCCTCCTCATCTTCGCGATCTACTTCATCTATGCCGCATGGAAGGGGAGGATCCGTTTCCCCGCCCGGTGGAAGAAGGATCTCGCGATCTTCACCCCCGTAGCCGTCGGGATAACCGCCCTCTTCTACTCGTCCCTCGGGCAGCATCCGGAGATCCTCATCTCCGGAGGGCTCGCCGCCATCCAGCACTGGACCCAGATGCACGAGGAGTGCCGGCTCTGCGGCCCGTGGTACTTCTATATCCTCCTCTTCATCCTCTACGAGCTCCCCATCCTCATCCTCGCCATCGCAGGTACCATCCAGTTCCTGGCAGCCCACTCGGATCTCCGCCGGTGGATCGACGGGCTCATCCGGAGGATCCGGCGCACGGAGATCTCAACGGGTGGCCTTCTCGAGCGGATCAGTGCAGGCTCGGCGACCCCTGTGCCGGGGACAGCGAAACGGGAGGAGTTCTTCGGGTTCTGCATCTGGTGGATGGTCCTCACCATGGCCTTCTATGCGGTGGTGAACGAGAAGGTCCCCTGGCTCATCATCCCCCAGCTCCTGCCGGCGGTCTTTGTTGCCACGTACCGGATGACGAACACAAAGACCATCATCGCCGTGGCATCGGTCGTCTTCCTCGTCCTCTGCACGTGGCATACCTCGTTCGTCCAGGCCGATGTGAACGAGCCGATAGTCCAGGTCCAGAACTCCGAGGACCTCAGGGGGCTGTTCGCGCAGATCGACAACTCGAGCCACGTTGCGGTGGCTTCCGAGAACTACTGGCCCCTGCCCTGGTACTACCGTGGTGTCCTGGAAAAGAAACTCGCCTACTACGGGAAAAAGGTGGACGAGGCAACCATCTACAGCAACAACTTTGACCTGGTCATCGCCTATGACCAGTCGAGCTATGCGTCCCTGGAGGGGTACACAAAGAGGACCATCAGGCTCGATTACTGGTTCTCCCTCTATGACAACCAGGACAGGCTCCTCGACTGGTACTTTAAAAGAGACGGGAAGGTGGGGAGTATGAACCTGGACGTCTTCACCAGAGTGGTTTCATAAGAGGGAGGTTTCGTAAGAAACCGACCTCGAGCGACGAAGTCGCAAGAAACCGACCAGGAGCAACCCGCCGTCAGGCGGGTGCTACCCGAGTGACCAGCTCGGCAGATGACCGGCGATGCGCACGATCAGGACGACGATGATGACCGGGAGGAAGGCACTCAGGTTCGGGAGGCCGGGCAGGGAGAATCCCTTCCCGAGCTCGGTCTTGAGATCGAGGGAGAGGTTCCAGGCCTGGTTCGCGAGGTTGAGGCCCTCGTTTGCCTTGCCCCGGGCCGAGGGATAATTACCGTTGGTGAAGAGGTCGTTCGCGTTCGAGATGGCCTGGGCGGCGAGATCATGCTTGTTGATGATGACGGCGAGCCGGGAATCGGTGGTCTTCAGGCTGTCGTTCACCGTGAACTCGTTGATGAGGCCGTCCACGCTCGAGAGCTGGGTCTTCGCCTGATTGAGGGAGAGCTGGGCCCATGCCTGGTCGAGGGCCGTGCTGCCGTCGTTGATGTTGTTCTGTGGCCGTGGTCGAGGAGGGACTGGACCTCGGACGGGGAGGAGATGATGTCGGTCATCTGCCGAGTCCAGTGCCGAGCTCGCCGCCGTAGTACTTGGCACTGGCCAGCGGTTGTATCAACTCCGGGGGTCATCGCTTCCTTCGCGTGATGTCAGCCTTCAGCGCGTAACGAGTTTCGCCTTCACGATATCGAGCTGGGCCTGCAATGCCTCGGGATTGAGGACCGTCCCGTTCACATAGATTCCCGCACCCACATCATTGGACTGGGGATCGACCTCGAGGGCACGGACGAGGATGATATTGCCGCTCGTGAAAGACGCGGGCACCGCCCCGTTCTCAAGCGTGTACTTGACCTCGACCTCGTACTTGGTCGAGACATAGGCGAGGTCCATGCCCAGGATGGTCGCATGCTTCCCGCCGAACGTCCGGGGTGGGTTGTCGATCCCGTTGATAACGACGGAGATAGACCATTTCGCATTGTCCAGCTGGGTGTAGAAATCAAGGGTGTCATCCAGGGAGAACGTCTGGTCCCCGCTCGGGGGGAGCTTGACAGCCCCGCTGACCTCTGATACGATATCCCCGGGCTTCAGGGCGTTCAGCTGGGAGGGCGTGGTCGTGATCGAACCAATGGTGGTCAGGGCCGCGCACGCCTGCACCAGGCAGAGAAATACCATGAAACTCAGCAGAATTACAGATAGACGCTTCATACTCCTCCTCACTCGAAGAGCGGCTCAATGTCCTCGTCAAAGAGGGAGACCCGCTTCTCCTTCGCCTTTGCCGCATCCTCCTTCGTCTCTTTTGCGATCTCCAGGAGCTCCCGGATCCTCGGGGCATTTCCTACCGTCGCGAGGACAACGACGGCCGCGATATAGTTGGAGTCCACCGGGTAATCCCCCCCGCGGACCTCGATCCCTGCGATATTCTCCTCCACCCAGCTCTTGGACTTCTCGACCCCCTTCCGGTCCATCTCCTCGGGCGGGCCTGCGATGAGGACGAGTGCCCGCTCGGCGGACGAGTAGTCGCAGGGGAGCGTGAGCCGGCCGAGCATCGCCCTCCGGACGAGAGCGATGATCTTCGCCGACTTGTCCTCCCCGAGGAGCACCTCCTCTGAGCCCTCCTTCTTGCCCGAGGCAGTCCGGGAGATGGAGTCCTTGAGCCCGCCGAAGATCCCCTTCTTCTGCTTGGTACGCTTGGACACGACCTCGGTGATGGCGTACCCGACGCTCGTGATCCCCCCGCCCCGGAGCGTGTTGATGATCTCGCTCGAGTCGACGACCATCTCGCCGACCCCCATCTTTGTCACTTCGCCTGCCCGGAAGAGGACCCCGAACCTCCGCACTATCTCGTCGTTCAGCCGCTCGTAGGCAGACTTGATACTCTCGCCCTCGTTCTTCCAGGCGGAATTGTCAAAGAGGAAGGTACTGTCAACCTCGTTCACGAGGGTGGAGAGGCTCCGGGCGGCGTTGTAGGAGTAGAGGCGCCCCTCCTCGGGGGCCGGGAGGATCCCGAGGGCATAGACGGGTTCCCGGTAGATCCTCTTCAGGGCCCGTGCGAGGACGGGCGAGCCGCCCGAACCGGTCCCGCCGCCGAGCCCGGCGATGATGACAAAGGCGTCGATATCATGGGTCCCCCGGGAGTCGATGGCATTGATGATGGTGTCGATCTCGTCGGATGTGACCTTGGCGCCCGTGACATTGTCGGTCCCCACGCCATGGCCCTTCACCATCGTCTGGCCGATGAGGATACGGTCCCGAAGGCCGATGTTCTTGAGGCCCATCAGGTCGGTCCGTGCGGTATTGACAGAAATGGCCCTGAAATTCTGGGCGGCCATCTTTTTGTCCTGTTCTATGAACATATCAGCTATTTTGCCGCCCGCCTGGCCAAAACCAATGAAAAATACGCGCATTAAATGCCACCAACCAGCAGGAACCCACTCCCCGGGAGCTCAATTTCCTTAACTCATTTTAATCCAGATAGTTCAAAAACTTTCTTATGCGCTTACCGGGATAAACTATGGGACGAGCGATGAGGGTTTGTATCCTTGGCGGTGGTTTATGCGGCCTTGTTGCAGCCCTGCAGCCTCTCGAAATCCTCCGAGGTGACCATCCTCGAGAGGGACCTTGAACCGGGGGGATGCCTCTCCTCCTACCGGCTCGGGGGTCCCGAAGGTGCCTGGGTGGAACGGTTCTACCACCACTGCTTCGCCGGTGACTCCCGGCTCCTCTCCCTCCTTGGCGAGGTCGGTCTCCTCGACCGGCTGGAGTGGCTGAAAGGGACGACCGGCTCTTATGCCGACGGGAAGATTTACCCCCTCAATACTCCCCTCGAGATCCTCCGTTACCCGTACCTGAGTGCCATTGACAAGGCGAGGCTCGCCCTCTTCACGAGGAGTGCCCGGAGGGAGAGTCTCGAGGACCTCGACGGAGTCACCGCGAGGGCTTTCGTCATCGACCGGCTCGGGGAGAAGATTTACCGGGAGTTCTTCAGCCCCCTGATGAGGAGCAAGTTCGGCGACAGGGAGGACGAGGTCTCGGCGGGCTGGCTCGTCTCCCGGGTTGCCATCAGGTCGAACCGGGGGCTCTCGGGGGAACGCCTCGGGTACCTCAGGGGCGGGTTCCACCTCCTCATCGAACGCCTCGCTGAGATCGCCGCCCGTCAGGGGTGCACGATCCAGGCCGGAACCCCCGCGACCCGCATGGAACGGAAGGACGGTGGCTGGGTCGTGAACGGCACCCGCTACGATCGGGTCCTCTCCACCATCCCCCCTCAGGAGGTGACGAGGATAGGCGGGCCGGATCTCCCCGCCATCCCCTACCAGGGGGCGGCCTGCATGACCCTCGGCCTCGACCGGGATGTGACCGAAGGGGTCTACTGGCTCAACATGAAGGACCCCGCGCCCTATGGGGCGGTAGTATCCCACACGAACTTTATCCCGCCGGAGGTCTACGGCGGGAGGATCCTGTACCTCGCCTCCTACTTCCAGGGGAAGATGGACCCCGGGCTTCCCGGAAAGATGGTCGACGACTTCTGCAGACGCTTCGGAGTCGTGCCGGAATCGATCGGCTGGAAGAAGATGGCGGTGGAACCGTTCGCCGGACCGGTCTATATTACCGGCTACAGGAACCATATTCCACCCTACGAGCAGAAGGGGCTCTTCCTCGCGGGCATGTTCTCGCTCCCCAACTACCCCGAGCGTTCCATGGAGGGGTCGATCGTCGCTGGAACCGAGGTAGCACGGCAGATGGGGGAGGCCGTCACCCATGAGTGAGACCGAGGTCTCCGCCGTCATCCCGGTCTTCAACGACCGCATTGCCCTCGAGACGGCGTTGCCGGGATCCCTTTCGGCCCTGGGAGAGATCACCCCCGCCTTCGAGCTGATCATTGCCGAGGACGGATCCACCGATGGGACCGCAGAATTCTGTACGGGAGCGGGCAGCGGCAGACCCCAGGATCCGGCTCCTCCACTCCGACGAACGCCTCGGCCGGGGGAGGGCCCTCACCCGGGCTTTCTCGGAGGCGAAGGGGGGATCGTCTGCTACTACGACGTGGATCTCGCCACAGACCTCGCGTATCTCGCGGAACTCATCGGGGCAATCCGGGAGGATCCGATATCGCGACGGGGTCCCGGCTCCTCCCGTCAAGTACCGTGACCCGGACCGGGGAACGGGAGCTGGCAAGCCGGGTGTACAATGCCCTCGTCCGGGTCATCCTCGGGAGCAGGGTGCACGACCACCAGTGCGGCTTCAAGTCCTTCAACCGCGGGCGGATCCTCTCGCTCCTCCCCTCGGTGAAGGCCACTCACTGGTTCTGGGACACCGAGGTCCTCGTGAGAGGGCAGCGGGCCGGCTTCCGGGTGACGGAGTTCCCCGTGGTCTGGAGGACGGGCAGGACAACGACGGTGCGGATGAAGGATGTCTTCGAGATGGGGGGGGCTATCCTCGCCCTCTGGTGGCAGCTCCATGGACCGAAAGGTTAGTGTCATTGTCGTCTCGGCGGCACTTGCAGCCGGGATCATCCTCTTCATGCTCCTCAGGGTGTGGGGAGATCTCCTCACCGCTATCGAGCACTGGAACCCCCTCTTCCTGATCCCGGCTATCGCATTCGCAACCGCCGGCTGGTGGATGCGCGGGGCACGCTACCGGTCCATCCTCGCGAGCCTCGAGATCAGGGCAGGACTCGCGTTCTCCACCGCCTGCGTCCTGATCAGCCAGACGGCGAACCTCATCATCCCTGCCAGGCTCGGCGACCTTGTCCGGATCTTCATCCTGAAGCACGAGGACCTCTCGGGCTACTCCACGGGCATCTCCTCCATCGTCATCGAACGGTTCTTCGACATCCTCACGGTGGCGATCCTGGGCCTCCTCGCCCTCCCCTTCGTCCTCGGGGTGCCCTCCTGGGTGTACCCCGTCATCGTCCTCCCCCTCGCGATCTGCGGCGCCTTCGTCATCGTCCTCCTCGCCCTCGGGAAGGTGCAGTCCGAAAACCGGATCCTCGCCATAGCCTTCTCGATGCTCCACGAGATGAGGAGGGCCTCCCTCTCCCTCAAATCCATCCTGGGCCTCTCCGGCCTCTCGCTCGCCATCTGGCTCACCGACGTGCTGACCACGCTCTCCGTGGCAGCAATGTTCCAGGTTAAGATAAGCCTCGCCGTCGTCCTCCTCGCCGTCGTCGTGGGCAACCTCTTCAAGGCGGTCCCCCTGACCCCGGGCGGTATCGGGACCTACGAGGCTGCCGTGGCGGTCATCCTCGTCCTCTCGGGAACAGGACAGGCCACGGCGACCCTCATCGCCGTCTCCGACCACCTGGTCAAGAACATCATCACCGCCGTAGGGGGGGTCCTCTCCATCCGGCTCATGGGTACCTGGGTCGTGGACGCCATCAGGGACGCCTTCCGAGGGAAGGGGGAGACCGGGGCGTAACATGGAGGTCTGGGTCCAGGTCCTGTACGTCCTCTCCTGGCTGATCCTCTTAAAGTTCCTCCAGATATCGGTCTACCCGGCCCTCAGGTCTTCACTCGGAAAGCTCGCCTATCCCGTCTCCTTCTCGGGTGGGGTCCTCGCATTCATGGCCCTCTCCTGGTACCTGGGCCTCCTCCGGCTGCCCGTCTCCCTTGCAGCCCTCCCGTTCCTCGGGCTCCTCGGGTGGGCTGTCGTGAAGAACAGGTACCGCTGGGAGGACCTGAAGCCTCACCTGACCTGGGACCTCGTCTTCCTCATCGCCTTTGCCGCCATGCTCGTGGTCCGGCTCGGCGAACCCGTCCATCATCAGCGCCGAGAAGTTCATGGACCATGCCTTCATCGCCTCCATCATGCGGAGCCCCATCGTCCCGCCTGTCGATCCCTGGTACGCCGGTGGTGCCATGAACATCTATTACTACGGCGGATACTGGCTGATGGGGGTCCTCGGCACCCTCACGGGCGTCCCGTCATCGGTCGTCTTCAACCTGGCCCTCCCCACCGTCCTTGCCCTCGCCGCGGTGAACCTGTACGCCATCGGAGACCTCCTCCTCCCCCGTTTCAAATGGTTCCCCCTCCTCACCCTCGTCCTCGTCAACCCCGCCTTCATCCGGTACCTCATCCTCGGGGGCGATACCGCGGGAATCCTCTGGGACAGCACCCGGGTTATCACGAACACCATCAACGAGTATACCCTCTTCTCCTTCCTGTGGGGGGATGCCCATCCCCATGTCCTCGATATCTTCAACCAGGTGTTCCTCCTCCTCCTCCTCGTCATCGCCCTCTCGTGCTGGTACAGGCTGGGCCGGCCCGGGAAGATCGCCCTCGTGGCCCTCACCGCCCTCTCGCTGGGCTCGATGCCCGTGGTGAATACCTGGGACGTCCTCGTCTACGCGCCCCTGACCGTCATCTTCGGGGCCCTCATCCTCTGGGAAGGGCTGCACCTGGAGAAACGGGACCTCTCGGCACTCTGGTTCCTCCTCGCTGTTCCTCTCTTCTCCGTCCTCCTGTACCTCCCGTACTACCTCCAGCTCGCGGCCACCGGCTACCTCGGGGTCTTTCCCGTGACCGCGCCGTCGGATCCCTGGGAGTTCCTCCTCGTGCACGGGTTCTTCCTCGCGATCTTCATCGCCTATGGTGCGAGGAGCCTTGCCAGGCGTCCTTACCTCCTCCTCCCTGCCGTGATCGTCGCTCTCGCGGGGTTCTGGTCGGCGGCCATCGCGGTCCTCGCGGGTACGGCACTCCTCGCACGATGGGAGAGGGATCCTGGGTCCCGCAGGGAATCCCCGGGTCCAGAGGAGCCGGGGTTCTCCCGGGGGCAGGGGCCCCTCGGGACTGAGCCGGGATTGTCCAGGGAGGAGGGGATGCGAAGCAGGCTCCTCCTGTCCAGGGGGGAAAGGGGCCCCTCTGGACAGGGAAGGGGGCCCCTCTGGACTGAAGCCGGAGATCCTGATGGCCCTCGCAGGCCTGTCGATCGTCTCCCTTACCGAGGTCTTCTACATGAAGGATTACCTCGGCGGCATCTACTACCGGATGAACTCGGTCTTCAAGTTCTACAACATCGCCTGGATCCTGATGGGGGTGTCGTCACTCATCATCATGGCAGTGGTCCTCGGAAGGGTGCGGATACCGAGGATACCCGGGGGGCAGGCAAAGGTTGCCGCCGCCATCGCTACCGCTGTCGCTGTTATTATCCTCATTGTCGCGGCCCCTGCCGTCCTCGCCATTACCGGTGGCGGGACACCGACCCTCGATGGACTCCAGTACCTCGAGAGCTCTCATCCCGGGGACGCGGCCGCGCTCCCCTTCGTCCGGGGGCTCCCGCCCGGCACGGTGATCGCCGAGGGGGCGAAGGGGGACTACTCCTACCCCTCCCGGATCTCCTCCTTCACCGGCGTCCAGACCATCATCGGGTGGCCGGGCCACGAGTTCATGTGGAGGGGTCCGGGCGGGAGGACCGCGGACCGGATCGAGGAGGTGCGGAAGGTCTACGAGGACCCGGCGATGGCGCCCGGGATCCTGAGACGGTACAACGTGACCTATATCTACGTCGGCGATACCGAGAGGGACCTCTACAGCAGCCTCTCGCTCCCGACGGAGGACCTTGTCCCCGTCTACGATGCACAGGGCGTCACCATCTACCGGTTCACCGGATAGACTCGCCGTCGGAGAGAGGCATGCCGGGGAAGGGGGGGCGCTGGGGGCGACAACATTTATCTCCCGCCCTGATGACATGATATGGTCACGGCGTCACTACCTGTGAGTGATGAAGGAGATATCCCTCCTGAATGAGGTGTGTTATGGTAACGGGATTTGTGAAGTTCGAGGTTCCCGATGAGATCCAGAACAAGGCCCTCGAGGCCCTGGAGATCGCCCGGGATACAGGGAAGATCAAGAAGGGATCCAACGAGGCGACGAAGGCAATCGAGCGGGGCATCGCCCTCCTCGTGCTCATCGGGGCCGATGTGCAGCCCGAGGAGGTCGTGATGCACCTCCCCGCCCTCTGCGACGAGAAGAAGGTCCCCTACCTCTTCGTAAAGCGGCAGAACGACATCGGCGCGGCGAGCGGTCTCGCCGTCGGGTCGGCCGCGGCGGCCATCGTGAAGCCCGGGAAGGCGAAGGAGATCATCGACGACATCGCCAAAAAGGTGGCCGAGCTCAAGGGATGAGCCGTTATGGCTGGCGACGCAACACCGGCAGAGGTTATCGAGGTCATCGGGAGCACCGGTATGCACGGTGAGGCGATGCAGGTGAAGTGCCGTGTCCTCGACGGCCCGAACAAGGGAAGGATCATCACCCGGAATACCGTGGGCCCCATCCGGGAGGGCGATATCCTCATGCTCCTCGAGACCGAGCGCGAGGCAAAGAAGCTCTCGAAGAGGTGAGTATCCAGTGGTCGACATACGCACATGTACCTTCTGCGGGGATGCTATCGACCCCGGCACCGGCAAGATGTTCGTCCGGAAGGACGGGGCCGTCCTCTACTTCTGCAGCTCCAAGTGCCAGAACAACGCGAAGCTCGGGAGGGTTCCCCGGCGGGTCCCCTGGACGCAGGCGGGAAGGAAGGCGCTCGGGAAGAAGTGATCCCGATGGATCGCACCTTCGTCCTGATCAAGCCCGACGGGGTCCAGCGGGGCCTCGCCGGCGAGGTCATCTCCCGGCTCGAGGCGAAGGGTCTCAAGCTCGTGGGGGCGAGGTTCTTCCTCGCCTCCGAGGCGCAGGTGATGGAGCAGTACCGGGAGCATACCGGGAAGCCCTTCTTCCCCCATCTCAAGCGTTACATCATGAGCGGGCCGGTCCTCGCCATGGTCTGGGAGGGGAAGGAAGCGGTCCCCGTGGTGAGGAGGCTTGTCGGGGCAACGAACCCCGCCGAGGCGGCACCCGGGACGATACGCGGCGACCTCGCCCTCGACACGGGGAGAAACGTCATCCATGCCTCGGACTCTCCCGCGAGTGCCGCCCGCGAGGCAGCCATCTATTTCTCAGAGTCCGACCTGGTCGGACTACCCGAGGATCGACGAACCGGTCCTCTACGAGTGGGTCGGGTAGATCCCGGGTCCCGCAGGGAGCCGGGATCGTCCAGGGGGGAAGGGGCCCCTCTGGACAGCGGCCGGTCCCTCCCCTCCTTCACTTTCACCCCCCGCACGGCGAGCCATTTTCTACCTCATCAGGAGACTGTTTCCCTGCATACCATTATCCCAACTCTTCTTTGAGGAGGAGCCCCGTGCTCCCCTTCATCAGCTTTTTAAATTTCCACGCCCCAGATCAGGATGAGGCTGGACCGGTTACTCCGGATCTCACCGGGGGAATAGAACTCTCTCCCGATGCCCGGGAGGAACGAACCATGGAGCATGACATCAGCGACACCCTTCTCATCAGCATCAGCCTCTGCTTCATCATCGGCGGATCCATCTTTGCCGCGATGGTGGTAGGAAAGGAATACGGCGTCCTGGAGATCCCGTACGGGCCCTATATCCTCCTTGTCATCGCCGTCGCGATAGTGATACTTGCCGGCCTCATCGTCATCACCGGTACAGAGAAAGAAAATAGGTCCCTCTGGTGGTCCGGGGACTCCCTCCTGTTCTGCACCGATGAAGGTCTGCACCGCCCAGATGGCAAGCACATGGGAGGATCCCGGGGCCAACCTCGCGAAGGCCGCCCTCCTCGCCGGGTCCGCGAAAGCGAACGGCGCAGGCCTGATCTGCTTTCCTGAACAGTTCGTCACCGGCTGGTCCCCCCATTCCAGCCTCTTTGCCGAGGACCCTGACGGCTCCACCGTGAGCGCCCTCAGGGACATCGCGAGGGATCATTCCATCTCGATCGTAGGATCGTATGTCCAGAGGCATGATCCCAGGCCGCTGAACACCTGTGTCGCCATAGATCCCAATGGGGAGGTGGTGGCGAGCTTCTCCAAGATCCATCCCTTCTCGCCCGGGGGGGAGGATCTCCACTACGACCCTGGCGACCATCTCTCCGTCTTCACCGTCGAAGGCGTCCGGTTCGGGATCGCCATCTGCTATGACCTCCGTTTCGCCCCCCTCTTCAGGGCCTATGAACGGCAGGGTGTCCACTGCGTCCTCGTGCCGTCGGCCTGGCCATGCAGCAGGACCCGGTCATGGGAGATCCTCGTCGCGGCAAGAGCCCTCGATAACCAGTTCTACGTGATAGGGTGCAACCCTACGGGAACAACGCCGGTCGACCGGTATTGCGGGCACTCCCTCTCGGCAGATCCGGTGGGTGTCGTCATAAGCCGCGGTGGGGAGGGGGAGGAGCTCGTCATGACAGATATCGATCCGGCCCGGGTCGAGAAGACCCGTACAAGGATGCCCGTGGAACGGGACAGGCGGCCGGACCTCTATCACCACCTGTTCGCCGATAAAGCTCCATAACGGGATCTTGTCCAGCGATCCGATTCTTCTCCGATTCTAATCCGGGGGCACCGGCCGTAACGTTATACGTCCCCCCGCACCCAACCTAGTACCCATGCACCACCTGGCCTGCATCCGATGCGGTGCCAAATACCCCCCGGACGAGGTCATCTACTCCTGCAGGGCGTGCGGCCACCCCCTGGAGGTCCGCTACCCCCTCGACGAGCTCGGTATCGAGAGAGGGGAGTGGGCGAAACGCCCCGTCTCGGTCTGGCGCTACCGCGAGATCCTGCCGGTGCAGATCAAGCCCGTGACCCTGAGCGAAGGGGGGACCCCCCTCTACCATCTCGAGAGCATCGGGAAGGAGCTCGGGCTTCCCCGGCTCTATGCCAAGCACGAGGGGATGAACCCGTCGGGGTCCTTCAAGGACCGGGGGATGACCGTCGGGGTCTCCATGGCGCTCCAGCTCGGGAAGCGGTCGGTGGCATGCGCGAGCACAGGAAACACGTCCGCGAGCCTCGCCATGTATGCCGCAAAAGCAGGGCTGCCCGCGGTGGTACTCCTCCCGTCAGGGAAGGTGGCCCTCGGGAAGGTGGCCCAGGCCCTCATCCACGGTGCGCGTGCCATCACCATCAGGGGGAACTTCGACCGTGCCCTGGAGCTTGTCCAGGAGCTCTGCGACAAGTATGGGCTCTACCTCCTCAACTCGATGAACCCGTACCGGCTGGAAGGGCAGAAGACCATCGGTTTCGAGGTCCTCGACCAGCTGGGCGAGGTCCCCGACCGGATAGTGCTACCGGTCGGGAACGCAGGGAACATCTCGGCGATCCACAAGGGGCTCCGGGAGTTCCGGGAGCTGGGCTTCATCGACCGGCTCCCCATGATGACCGGGGTCCAGGCCGAGGGATCTGCGCCGGTGGTGAGGGCGATCGAGGAGAACCTCCCCGAGGTGATCCCCGAGGCACACCCTGAGACGGTTGCGACCGCGATCCGCATCGGTGCACCCGTGAACGCCGAGAAGGCGCTCCGGGCCATCCGGGAGACCGGCGGGACTGCCATCTCGGTGAGCGACGCCGAGATCCTCGCCATGCAGCGGGACCTCGCATCCCGGGAAGGGGTCGGGGTCGAACCGGCCTCGGCGGCTTCCGTGGCCGGGGTGAAGAAACTCGTCGCGGCCGGCGTCATCGGCCGGGACGAACGGGTGGTCTGCGTCGTGACCGGCCACCTCCTCAAGGATCCCGAGACGGTGGTGAGACAGTGCGAGCCTCCCCTGGAGATCGAGCCAGACCTGCCCTCGCTGCTCTCTGCGCTGCGATTGTAATCTGCACCGCAGGGGCGGGGGCTCTTTCCGCGAGCTTCCAGGTCGCACCCGGCGGCGCAGCCTACAACGCGACGGTCGGGGTCGAGAACGCCGACGGGTACTCGTTCTGGGACTACGGGGCGCTCGGGGAGCGGATCCCCCGCCCTGTCTCGAACGTGAGCCTCCGCGGGGCCTGCGGCAACTGCAGCTTCGACTGGGTCGATCCCTTCACCATGAACTTCACCGAGGGGAACTACACCATCCTCTACAGCGGGGAGATCATGGAGAACCACCTGCAGGGGACCTTTGACAGCCCCTACAATGTCTCGGTGCTCCTCCCCCAGGGACTCGATGTGCGGGACCCCTTCCTCGGTATGAGGAGCCCGGGTTCGGAGAATCGTGGGGGGGCCTTCCTCGCTCACCATCGTCTGGAACGATACGCGGACCTTCGAGTTCCGGTTCTATACGCCAGAGCGGGAGAGGCTTCTCCTGATCTTCGGGGCCCTCTGGATAGTCGGCCTCGTCCTCGTCCTCATCCCGTACCTCCTGTCGCGGAGGGAGATCGCGAGGGAGAGGGAGGGGGGGAGAGGACCGCCGTGATCGAGGTCCTCCTCGCCTCCTTCGCGGTAGGCCTCACGGGTGCCGTCTCGCCGGGCCCCATGAGCGCCTCCATCCTCGGCATGTCCCACAGGAAGCCCCTCCTCTCCACGCTCGGGCTCGTGGCCGGCCACGGGATGCTCGAGGCCTTCATCATCGTCGGGATCATCTTCGGCCTCCGCTCCCTCCCCTTCCAGGCCGGGATCGCCCTCCTCGGCAGCGCAACCATCGTCGTTCTCGGGATCGTGCAGTTCATGGCCGAACCGGAGGAGCAGGCGGCCCGGGCCGGGGATAGGGAGGGTTCATCAGAGGGAGGGTCCAGAGGACCCGACCTGGAGCGACGAAGTCGCGAAGAACCCGACCTTGAGCAACCCGCCATCAGGTGGGGTGCGAGCGCCCGGGCTCCCTTTGTCGCGGGGATCGTCCTTACCCTCTCGAACCCGTACTGGTGGATCTGGTGGCTCACCTTCGGGGCGGGGTTCCTCGCCCTCCAGCCGGCCTACGCAGCCTTCTACGTCGGGCACATCTCCGCCGATCTCGTCTGGTTCGGGATCCTCGCCATCACAGCGTCCCGGGGTGCAAAGATCCTCGGGAGAAAACTACCGGTGGGTGGTGAAGGGGAGCGGGGTCGCGATGGCAGCCTTCGGCGTCCTCTTCGCTTACTCTATCCTGGCAGCCTGAGATAATCCCGGGCTCAGGCATTCATGCATCATTGACGGGGAAAAAGGGTTGATTGAAGAATGAATAAGGGGAGGACAGGCAGTCTCCCTGCCTCCTCTTATCCCTGGGGCTTCTCGGCCGGCTGTTCCGCCGGCTTCTTCAGCTTGATATCGATGCCGTACTTCGCGGCGTTGGCGTCCGCGATTGCCTGGATCTTCGCGATCTCGACCTCGTTCCGCGCAGGCTTGAAGAGGTGGGCGAACCGCTTCTGGACCTTCAGGTACTCCTCGACGGGTTTCCTCACCACCTTCTTCACCCGGGTGACTACCCCGTCGGTCTGCTCGAAGAGGACGACGAGGCCGGTCTCCACCGCAAGCTTCCCGATGACCATGGTCCGGTCCCCCTCGAAGCCCCAGCCGGTTGCGCACGGGGCATGGATCTGGACATAGCTCGGGCCCTTCACCTCTGTGGCACGCTCGACCTTCTGCATGAGGTCGTTCGGGTACGCGATGGAGGTGGTCGCCACGTACGGGGCCCCGTGGGCCGCGAGGATCGCCGGCATGTCCTTCTTGGGCCGGCGGTTGCCCATCGAACATTTCCCGGCCGGGCTCGTTGTCGTATGGGCATCGAGGGGCGTTGCACCCGAGCGCTGGATGCCGGTGTTCATGTACGCCTCGTTGTCAAGGCAGATGTAGGTGAAGTCATGCCCGCGCTCGAAGGCACCGCTGATACACATGATACCGATGTCGAAGGTCGCCCCGTCGCCGCCTATGATCACGACCTTCTCCTTCCGGCCCTGCTTCCTGAGGGCGGCCTCGATACCCGATCCCACGGCGGCCGCGTTCTCGAAGAGGGAGTGGACCCAGGGGACCTTCCAGGAGGTCTCGGGATAGGGGGTCGAGAAGACCTCCAGGCAGCCGGTGGCTGAGGAGACGATGGTATCGGGCCCCGCGGCCTTCAGGATGAGCCGGGTGGCGAGGGCCGGGCCGCACCCGCCGCAGGCGCGGTGCCCGCAGTCGAAGAGCTCGAGGGTCTTGTCCACCGCCATCTCAGGCCACCCCCTCGCGGAGACCGTAGAAGAGGTCCCCTTCGCCCTTCTCGGCGAGGTCCACGATCCGGGCGATGTCCCGCTTCCGGATGTCCCGCCCGCCGAGCCCGACGATGTAATCGAGGACCGGTATCCCCGAGCCGTAGAGGGCGTCCTTCACCTCGAGGGCGACCGCCCCCTTCGACCCGAGGGAGATGTTCTTGTCAAGGACCGCGACCGTCTTCGCCCCTTTGAGTGCCGCGGCGACCTCCTCGCCGGGGAAGGGCCGGTAGACCCGGATCTTCAAAAGCCCGACCTTCTTTCCGGCCGCCCGCATCTCATCGATGGCTTCCTTCACGGTCCCGCAGAGGGAGCCCATCGCCACGAGCACCGTTTCGGCGTCCTCGAGGCCGTAACCCTCGACGAATGCGCTGTAGTCCCTGCCGAACATCGCCAGGAACTCCTTTCCTGTCTCCCGGATCTTCTCCTTCGACTTCTGGAGGGCCTGGTCGTTCGCGTACCGGAACTCCATGTAATAGTCGGGGGTCGCGAGCATCCCGAAGGATATCGGATCCTTTGCATCCAGGCGCTGGACGGGAGCGAACTTCGGGAGGAACGCGTCCACCTGCTCCTGAGTGGGCATATCCACGGGCTCGTAGGTATGGGTGAGGATGAACCCGTCGAAGCAGACCATGGCCGGGAGGAGGACCTGGTGGTCCTCGGCCACCTTGTAAGCCAGGTAGTGGAGGTCGGCGGCCTCCTGGTTATCCTCTGCGTAGAACTGGAGCCATCCCGAGTCACGGAGGGAGATGGAGTCCTGCTGGTCGTTCCAGATGGAGATAGGGGCAGAGACGGCCCGGTTCGCCACGGTCATCACCATGGGGAGGCGCATCCCGGCGAGGTTGAAGCAGACCTCGAACATGAGGAAGAGCCCCTGGGAGGTGGTGGCCGAGTAGGCACGGGAGCCCGCCGCGACGGCGCCGAGGCAGGCCGAGAGGGCCGAGAACTCGGACTCGACGGTGATATACTCGGCGTCGAGCTTGCAGTCCGCCACCATCTCCGCGAGGCTCTCGACGATATGGGTCTGGGGGGTGATGGGGTAGGCGGAGATGACGTCGGGCCGGCACATCCGGACCGCTTCCGAGACCGCGAGGGATCCCTCGATGAAACGCATCATGTCACTTCTCCTCCTTCACCATCTCGATGTCCTCTGCAGGGCACTCCTCGGCGCAGAGGCCGCAGCCCTTGCAGTAGTCATAGTCGGGGATCATGAACTCGTCCTCCTGCTCGACGATGCACCCCTCGGGGCAGACCATGGCGCAGATCCCGCACTTCGTGCACTTGTTGTGCTTGAAGGCCGGCTTGAAGACCCGCCAGGCACCGGTCTTGTTCCCCCGGGCCTTCCCTGGCTTCGCCGTGCAGCCGACGGAGAGGGCCATCAGGCTGCCCCCTTCACCAGGTTGTAGGCCTTCCGTGCTGCCTCGATGTTCTTTACGGCAATCTCCTCCTTGAACCGGTGGCGGATGGCGTTCTCGATGGCCTCCAGCGTGATCTCCCCGCTCGCCGCGGCAAACGCCCCCATGAGGCTCGTGTTCGTGATGGGCATGCCGAGGGTCTCGAGGGCGATCCCCGTTGCGTCGACGGTGATGAGCCGGACACCCTCGGGGACGGCCCAGCCTCCTCCCTTCGCGGTATTCACGATGGCGATCCCGCCCTTCTTCATCCCTGCAAAGACGTTCACATCCGCGATCAGGGTGCTGTCCTGGACGATGATGTAGTCGGGTTCGTAGATCTGGCTCCGAAGCCGGATCTTTTTGTCGGCGAAGCGGACGAAGGCCTGGACCGGTGCCCCCCTCCGCTCGACCCCGAACATGGGGAAGGCCTGGGCAGAGACCCCGCCCTCGAACGCCGCCGTGGCGATCAGCTCGGCCGCCGTGACCGAGCCCTGGCCCCCCCTTCCGTGGATGCGTAACTCCTTCATCAGAATCCCGGATTTATTTTACATGATTAAACATAATAAATCTACAGATTTGCGCCCGCCACGGCTGAAAGGAAACCCTCTTTTTCTCCCGCGCGAGACCAATCACAAGGAAGGGCGCATGGGGGAAGGGGACCGGCGAATCATCTACCTGAACAACGCGGCGACGAGCTGGCCGAAGCCCCCGCAGGTGATGGAGGAGGTCGCCCGCTCCCTCTCGATGCCCTTTTCGAGGAGGGAAGGAGCACCCTCGCAGGGCAGCGGGATTACCCGGCCGAGACGAGGGCGCTTCTCTGCAGAAATTCTTCAACCGGCCCGCAGGAACACTTTGTCTTCACCCAGAACGCCACCGACTCCCTGAACATGGCCATCCACGGGTTCCTCCACCACCTGGGGGAACCCTGCCATGTCATCACGACGGAGCTCGAGCACAACTCGGTGCTCCGGCCCCTGCGAACCCTGGAACGTGAGGAGAAAATCGCCCTTACCGTCATCCCCTTCGAAGGGGCAGGGTATATCACCCGGGAGGCCGTGAAGGGCGCAATCCGGGATGATACCCGTCTCGCGGTAATGACTCACGGGTCGAATGTCCTCGGGACGGTCCAGGACAATCGGGAAGATCGGTGAATATCTCTTCGGTAATGACATCTTTTTCATCGTGGACGGGGCCCAGACCGCTGGACAGATACCGGTCGATCTCGGCTCTATGCCCTGTGATGTCTTTGCCTTCACCGGCCACAAGGCCCTCTTCGGCATTCCCGGCATCGGGGGATTCTTCATCCGCGACTCCTCACAGGTGGATCCCGTGCGGCAGGGAGGTACCGGTGCAAATTCAGGGTATCCATTCCAGGAGGAGGAGATGCCCTCCAGGTTCGAGGCAGGCACCCACAACTATCCGGGTATCGCCTCCCTTCACGCCGGGATACGGTTCCTGCAGGAACGGGGCATCCGGAACGTGGAGCACGAGACCATGGTGATGACGCGGCTCCTCATATCAAGACTGAAATCAGCAGGCTCCATCATCATCGACAATGAGGATCCGGATCTTCCCCTCATCTCCTTCAACGTGGCAGGGATGGAGCCTGATCAGGTTGGGTTCATCCTTGCGAGGATCTATGGGATTATCTGCCAGGACGGGCCTCCACTGTGCCCCCCTGGTCCACCAGAGGATCAACGGGGGCAGGGGTTCGGTCCGGCTCTCCCTCTCCTGCCTGAATACACCTGATGAGTGCTGTATCGTCGCCGATGCCCTCGCGGAGGTGGCCCGGCGTGCGGGTTGAGCGGTCCCTCCAGAGGAAGGTCTGCGTCGACGGAACCCTGATGAAGGAGTTCGTCCTCTCTGAACCGGTCACCCCCGACCTTTCCGACTATCTCCGGAACTTCGGCGATATGGAGATCCTGGCAGCTCAATGGAAAGCAGTTCCTCTCCTTCGAAAAGACACGCTTCATCTCCGTGAAGGGAGTCATCGGGGAGGATACCGTAGAGGTGCGGTATTCACCCGGGGTCCATGACCTCGCCCCCGACCTGTTCCACCTGTTTCTCTATCACTACAGCAACGGCAGGGAGGTAGAGAAGATGAGGGAGATTCTTACGGCGATGGAGGGGAAGATCAGGGTGCCCCTGGGCTGTTGAGGGTCTCGGATCCCAGGTTCCATCACATCCTCACGCCGATCCCGAGTATCTCCCTCTTCCCGTGCGAAGACATCCTCTCGCATCCGTGCAGGCCCCGGGAGGCGCACCACTCGTCAAAGACCGCTGGTTTCTCCCCGAGAAGGGTCTCTACCTCGGGGGCTATGAGCGGCGCACACGTCCCCGCAAGGGCGATCCGCGCCCGCGGGCGAGAGGACCCTGAGGGCCGCACACTCCATCGCCGAGAAGAGGGCGAGGGCCTCTCATCCGCTCCTTCTCGGGGAGGGTGAAATCGACACCGGCCTGCATGAAGGCCTTATTCGCGGTGATCTCCCCGCTGTCGATCCTGCGGATGGCATCCACATCGATTGCCCCGTGGGTGGTCCCGGGCGCGAAGATGCAGGCATCGATGGCTCCCATGATCCTTCCTCCCGACACGAGGATGCTCACCGTATTCGAGGAGACATCGGATACCACGAAGTCATCACCGAGGGACTGGTGGACCTCGTACGCGATCCCGATCTTCTCCGGGCTCGCCTGGTGGGAGTACGCCTTGAACCGCGGGTCCGTCGGGGAGCCGCGGTGGAGGCCCGGGATGGCGACGGCCGGGAGGCCGCTCTCGAGGACCGCATCGAAGATCCGCGTCCCCCGCCGATATGCTCCCCCGCGCCCTCCCGGCTCACCACCCCGCGGTTCGAGAGGTTGCCGATCGGGGTGATCTCGGAGAAGTTGTCCCCCATGGAATAGCAGAGGGCGATCCCTTCTATGTCGCCGACGGGCCCGAGCTCCTCCAGGTCCCGGATGGTGAAGTCCCGTGCGGCCTTCCGGCTGATCTTGAACTCCTTTTCGCCCGAAGAGAAGCGGATGGCCGTGGTGCCGTGGTCGATGCCGATGAACATGGGTGCGTCCTGTTCTACCGAATCGTATCCCTTTCCCGAGAATTATAGCCTCCGTTCCGGCCGGCCTGCCGTCTCAGTCGTCGCCAGCCTTCAAGAGGAGCCAGTCCTTATCCCCCGCCCTCCTGAACTTCACGAGGGCGTACCTGCCATGGAGCCGGTTCCCGTGGAAGATTACCTCGACCTTGTCCTCCTTCCAGACGAGGGTATCATACGTCCCCGAGTCCCAGATGGACACGGTGCCCGCCCCGTACTCCCCCTCGGGAATGGTCCCCTCGAAGGTCCCGTACTCGAGGGGATGGTCCTCGACATGCACGGCGAGGTGCTTCTCTCCCGTTGCCCCGGGGATCCCCTTCGGGACCGCCCAGGACTTGAGCACCCCGTCCCTCTCCAGCCGGAGGTCGTAGTGGAGGTGCCTCGCATGGTGCTCGTGGACGACGAAGGAGTTCCCCGCAGGCGCTTCCGCCTTCTTCCCCCGCGGTTCGGGAGTCATGGTGAAGTCTCTCTTCGCCTTATACTGAAGAAGCTTTTCCTCCTCACCGAGTTGATCCGGCGTGCACTCCTCCGGCTTCTTGTCGGTCCGGATCCGGGCGAGGCGGGGCATGCGGAGCCGTGCCGTCTTTTGTTACCGAATGGTAAGCGACTTCGACCACCATGCGGGGGTGGACCCAGACAATCTCCCCCTTGTCGGCACCGGTGAGGGTCGGTCCGTCCGCCTTCAGCCCTTCCAACTTCGATAGAATGTCCTCGAGGTCGGCCTGGTCGAACCCGGTTCCCACCCTGCCGATATAAACCCCCTGCTCCTGGTCGCAAAGCCCGAGGACCAGGGCCCCGAAGGTCCCCGCACGCGCACCCTCACCTTTCGTATAACCGAAGACCACGCAGTCGCAGGTCCTGATCGCCTTCACCTTCAGCCAGTACCCGCTCCTCGCCCCCGGTTCGTACGGGCTCCCCAGCCGTTTCGCAACGACCCCTTCAAGGCCCCGCTTCACTGCCTCATCGTAGTAGCGTTCTCCCTCTCCCTGCACGGCAAGGGAGCGGACCAGGTACTTCCCTTCCTTCACATGGTCTTCGAGGATCCTCCTCCGTTCCTCGATGGGCAGCTCGATAAGGGACACCCCATCCCGCTCAAGGATATCGAAGGCGACAAACGTCACAGGGAGACTCCGGGAGTCTGCCTCGATCTGGCGGGGATTGCTCTCCTGGAACCGGCCCATGAGGGCCTGTATGTCGTTCCGCCCGTCCCGAAGAAGGACGATCTCCCCGTCGAGCACGCACCCAGGCGCCAGCTCCCGCATCTCGCCGAGTTCCGGGAACTGGCCGGACATCTCCTTCCCGTTCCGTGAAAGGATCGAGAGGGTCTCGCCAACATAGGCGATGGCCCGGATCCCGTCCCACTTCACCTCGAAGATCCAGTCCGGGGAGGAGAACGGGGCATCCGCTGTCCGGGCGAGCATCGGGGTGTAGCGGGGAATGGTCATTGCTTCCCGAGCTTCGCCACCGTCTCCTCGAGAGCGACCATCAGCTCCTTCACCTCCGCCGCCTTGGGCTTCTCGACCCGGATGGTCTCGCCGGCCCGCTTCTTCTCGATGAGCGCGAGGACCCGCTCGCGGTAGCTGTCCTCGTATGCGGAGATATCCAGGTCGCCCGAGAGGCTCGGCGATGATCCTTTTTGCGAGATCGAGCTGCTTTGCCACGGGGGTCGGCAGTCCCTTCAGTTCCTCGAAGGCAGAGGGGTCCATAACCTCGTTCGCATACCTGAGGGTCGTGAGGATGAGCGCCCCGTGGTACGCGTGGACCACCGCGGGGTACTCCTTGGTCCTCATGGTGAAGCGCCCGACCCCCGCCATCCCCTTCTCCGCGCACACGGCGTAGAGGAGGCTGTAGGCATCGGGGGTCCCGTCGGGGACGAGGGCGAAGGAGTTCTCGAAGAAGACGGGGTCGAGCGAGAGGTAGTGGACGAACCTGTCGATCAGGATCCTGCGATCCGACTCGGGGAGGGCCGCGCGGAGCTCCTCCTTCTCGAAGGTGATGAACTCGTTCCTCCTGACCTCGAAACCCTTCACGGTCTCCTCCCAGGGGACCACCTTCCCGTCACGCGTGCAGACCCGCTCGTAGCGGAGGGGCTGCCCGTCCTTCCGGTGGAGGAGGTGGAAGTGGACCGAGAGATCCCGGGTCATGGGATAGACCTTCACGGGGACGTTCACGAGCCCGATGCTGACGGATCCGCTCCAGATGGGGCGGTGAGGGCTCTTCTTCTCCGCGCCCTTCTTCTCGTCCGGCCTCTTCTCCTCGGTCAGCTTCTCCTCGACCTGCTTCTCCTCGGCCTTCGTCTCTTTGCCCGTCGCCACTTCGCCCTTCTTCTCCTTTCTCATCCTTCTCTCCCTCCTCCGGGAAGTCTCTGGGGATGCAGGAAGAGGTCCTTCCAGGGGTCCTCCTCCCGTTCGGGGACACTCTGGATATGGAAGTCCCCGGGGTTTATCCCTTTTCCCACCTCCCCCCATGAGAGAGGGGTGGAGACCGTGGCCCGCGGGGTGGGCCTGGGGCTGTAAGGGGCCACCATGGTCTTTCCCGCCCCGTTCATCGCGTAATCGACGAAGACCTTCCCGGGGTTCTAGGGGCCCGGGGCCTCGGATGCGATGAAAGCATGCTCCCGGGCAAGTTCGCGGCTCATATCATGGATGAACCCCCGCACCTCCTGGAAGGTGAGGCCGTGGACAAGGGGAGTGACGAGGTGGAATCCCCGCTTCCCCGAGGTCTTCACCGAGATGCGGATCCCCTGGGAGGCGAGCCGGTCGCGCACGAGCAGGGCCGTGGTTGCTGCATCGGCCGTCGTTGCGGGAGGTTCCGGGTCCAGGTCTATGAAGAGGAGGTCGGGCGTGGTATAGGAGCGGGTCGTGGAGAACATCACGTGGATCTCGAGGGTATCGAGGTTCGCGAGCCAGAGGAGGGTGTCCAGGTTGTTGCAGACGATGTACCGGATCAACCTGTCCGCGGTCTCCGAGTGGTGCGGGTAGGTCTCCACCCAGTCGGGGGTCCCCATGGGAGCGTCCTTCTCATAGAAGCCCGGGGCCCCCGCCCCGTCGGGATACCGGGTGAGGACGATCGGCCTCCCTGCGAGGAGGGGCAGCATCTTCGGGGCGATCCTGATGAAGTACTTGATCACCTCGAGCTTGGTGATCCCGGCCCCGGGGTAGAGGACCTTCGAGAGGTGCGTGAACTCCACCCGCGTCAGGGGATCTGCCGTCAGGAACACCGCCGCCCGCAGATCATACGAACACCGGTATTTTACATGGGGAGGGCAAATAAGCTCTCATGGGCGCAGTGGTGACCGGCGGGTGCGGCTTCATCGGGTCCCACCTCGTCGATGCCCTTGCAGGGCGCGGGGAGTGCGTCGCCGTCATCGATAACCTGAGCACCGGCTCCGAGGCGAACATCGCCGGACCGCTCAGGGACGGGAGTGCCATCTTCAGGAAAGCCGATCTCCTGCAGGAGGGATGGGAGGACCTCTTTACAGGGGCCGACCGGGTCTACCACCTCGCCGCCGATCCCGATGTCAGGATGAGCGGTATCCATCCGGAGAACGTGGTCAGGAATAACATCCTTGCCACGGCAAGGGTCCTTGAGGCGATGCGACGCCACGATGTCCCGGGAATCGTCTTCACCTCCACCTCGACCGTCTACGGGGATGCATCGGTCATCCCCACTCCCGAGGATTACGCCCCCCTCGAGCCCATATCGGTCTATGCCGCGAGCAAGCTCGCCTGCGAGGCGCTCATCTCGGCATACTGCCACTCCTACGGGATGAAGGGATGGGTCTTCCGGTTCGCGAATATCATCGGCGAGCGCTCGAACCACGGGGTCATCTGGGACTTCGTCCACAAGCTGAAGGAGAACCCCCGGGTTCTCGAGATCCTCGGGGACGGGAAACAGACCAAGTCCTACCTCGAGGTCCACGAGTGCGTGACGGGCCATGCTCTATACCGTCGGACAGGCGAAGGGAACCTACAATGTCCTGAACATCGGGTCCGAGGACTGGATCGATGTGACAGGGATCGCCGATATCGTTGTTGCTCGGCTCTCGATCTTCCGAAGGTGGACTACAGGTTCACCGGAGGGGAACGGGGCTGGGTGGGGGATGTCCCGAGGATGCTCCTCTCCATCGACCGTCTCAGGGCGCTGGGCTGGAAGCCGGTCATGGGCTCCCGGGAGAGCGTCGACAGCCGCCGCAGGGGCAATGGCGAGGGGTCGGCGGTGAAGGTCCTCGTCGTGCTCGGCGACGGGATGGCCGATGAGCCCATCGCCGAACTCGGGGGGAAGACCCCGCTCGAGTACGCCCGCACCCCGAACTTCGACCGGATCGCCCGGGAGGGGGCGTGCGGCATGGTCAGGACCATCCCCCCGGGCTTTGAGGCGGGGAGCGACATCGCGAACCTCTCTCATCCTGGGATACGATCCCCGGGTATATTACACCGGGCGCGGGCCCATCGAGGCCGCGAGCATGGGGGTTCCCCTGGGAGAGCGGGATATCGCCTACCGGTGCAACCTGGTCACCGTGACAGACGGGGTAATGGAGGACTTCTCGGCCGGCCATATCCCGAGCAGCGAGGGGGGGCCGCTGATCCGCGCCGTGGATGCCGGCGTTGAAGGGGTGTACCCTCCATGCGGGTATCTCCTATCGCAACCTCCTGGTGGTCCCGAACGGGGAAGGCGCAGAGACTGCCCCGCCGCACGACATCGTCGGGGAGAGGATCGAGGCCCACCTGCCCAGGGGAGGGGACGCCGATCTCCTCGAGGAGGGTGATGGAGAGATCCCGGGAGATCCTCCGGGACCAGCCGGTGAACCGTGACCGCGTCGCCCGCGGGCAGCGCCCCGCGAACATGGTCTGGCCCTGGAGCGGAGGCAGGAAGCCCGTTCCTCCCCCCGTTCAGGGAGTCGCACGGCATCCCGGGGGCGATGATCTCGGCCGTGGACCTCCTGAACGGGATCGCCCGCCTGGCCGGGATGGAGGTGATCCGGGTGCCCGGTGCAACGGGATACCTCGATACCGACTACGATGCAAAGGCACGATACGCGACCGAGGCGCTGGAGCGGTTCGACTTCCTGTACCTCCACGTCGAGGCCCCGGACGAGGCCGGCCACATGGGGTCCGTCGGGGAGAAGGTGAAGGCGATCGAACGGGTCGACGGTATGGTCGGGACCATCATGGAGACCTTCAGGGGGATCATCGCGGTCCTCCCCGATCACCCGACCCCCATCCGGGTGAAGACCCATACGCCTGATCCGGTGCCCTTCGCAGTCAGGGGACTTATCAGGGACGAGACCGCCCGGCTTACTGAACGTGAGGGTGGCCGGGGAGGGTACGGGACCATCGAGGGGATCGACTTCCTTCCCCTGGTCCTGGCCCGGGGATCCTCCGCAGGGGCGTGAAAGGCGGGCGGGGGCCGCCGTCCCGGCGGCTCTTCGAACCCCTTATGAGGAGAGAAGGATCATGGTACTTCCGGCAGATTCTCCAGGAGGCCTTCAGGTATGAATATCAGGGATAGCGCCTTTCTCAAGGATTACCGGGTGATGGGGAAGTACCTGTGGCGCCCTCCTTACCGTCTGAAACTGATCATCTTCTTCGTTCTCGCGGTCGTCTCCGCCTTCTTCGAGGCGGTGAGCCTGGGCGCGCTCGTTCCCCTCGTCCAGATCATGGAGAGCCAGGAGGAGCCGGGGGGGACCCTGTGGGGGATCCTGAAGAGTATCTTCTCGGTCGTGGGACTTGACCTGAACTTCACCACCCTCCTCGTCCTCCTCACCGTCGTCTTCCTTGGAGGGCAGTGCCTCCTCTACGTCAAGAAAAGGATCCAGGTGAACCTCAGGGTGAACTTTACCAGGAATCTGAAGGTACTCGCCTTCAGGGAGATCCTCTCGGCCGATATCTCGTACCACAACTCCCGGAAGGCCGGCAACTTCCTGAACCTCCTCGTCACCGAGATCGAGAACGCGGGATACGGGCTCTTTGCGGGAACCGAGCTCATCACCGATATCTTCTTCATCGTCGTGTATGCCGCCATGCTCCTCTACATCTCGATCGGGATAACTGCGATCGTCGTTGTTATCTCCTTCCTTGCATTCTATCTCATGAACCGGTGGCTCCGGAAGGCCGGTATCTACGGGAAGCGGCTCGTGGACCTGAATATCGAGCAGAACGAGTTCCTGAGCGAGAGGTTCAGCCTCCTCCGGCTCATCAAGACCTCCTCCACCGAGCCCTCGGAGGTCGACCTCTTTGACAAGATCAGCCGGAGATTCGAGGGCAATCACCTGGATTACGGGATCGCAGGGACGAGCATCGAGGTCGTCTTCCAGTCCGTCATCTTTGTCATCGCGGTCTTCGTCCTCTTCGCCTCCATAGACATCTTCCAGGTCCAGCTCGCCCTGCTTCTCCTCTTCCTCTTCGTCCTCGTCCGTATTACGGGCCCGCTCCGGGATGTCAATACCCGGCGGCACGAGATGACAAGGGAGATCCCGAGCTTTCTCAAGATCGACCAGGTCCTCGGGGAAGTGACTGCGCACCAGAAGGTGAAGGAGGGTGGCCGGATCTTCACGGGATTCGCCTCGGAGATCGCCTTCTCCGGTGTCTCCTTCTCCTACGACGGGAAGACCCCGGTGCTGAAGGACATCAGCCTCGTGATCCCGAAGAACAGGATGATCGCCCTCGTCGGGGCATCGGGAAGCGGGAAGTCCACCATCGTCGATCTCATCACCCGGCTCATCGACCCGGACCAGGGTTCGATCCTTGTCGACGGGGTCGACGTGAGGGAGTACACACTCCATTCCTACCGGCAGAAGCTCGGCGTGGTGAGCCAGGAGATCTTCATCTTCAATGACACGGTCCTTGCGAATATCTGCTATGGATCCGATGAGATCTCGCTCCCGAGGGCGAAGGAAGCGGCGAAACTGGCCAATGCCTACGATTTCATCGACCAGTTACCTGATGGCTATAATACGATCCTCGGCGAGCGGGGCACGAAACTCTCGGGAGGGGAGAAGCAGAGGATAGCCCTCGCGAGGGCCATGTACAAGAATCCCGAGATCCTCATCCTCGACGAAGCCACCTCTTCCCTGGACAGCGAATCAGAGAAGATCATCCAGAACTCGATCAGCGAGATCCACAAGAAGTATACCATCATCGCCATCGCCCACCGGCTCTCCACCGTCCAGAATGCCGATGGTATCATCGCAATCGAAGACGGGAGGATCGCTGAGACCGGCACGCATGACGCAGCTCCTGGCCAGGAAGGGCGTCTACTCCAGGTACTACCATATCCAGCATAATGATGAAAAGACGGAAAAGACCGGTTAATCTCACCGGGCATTACAATAGGGATGAATCTGCTGAGGGATCATGATACGCCCTTCAGGAGATCCCGGCACATCTGCCTGAACCTTTCGGTGACCTGCCCATCGAACCGGAAACCGTGGTGGGTCCTGATGGCCTCGAGAACCTCCTCCTCGACATACTGTTTCCGGAGGAGTATCCTCTCAAGGCGCTCCTCCAGTTCTTCTCGGGTGAATGCTACCATGTGAGGTGTATATCGCGAGTAGATCTGATACTCGGGTGGTGTTGCGAAGCTGTAGGAGAGGACCTGCTTTCGGGCCATGAGCGCCTCAAGCCCGATCGACGAGACACTCTGGATGATGATGAGGTCCGGGGTGAGGAGGAAACGCGGGGTCGGCATCTCCTTCTCGAGCATGACACGCTCCCGTCCCTCCATCATCTCCCTGATCTCGGTGTCCAGATAGTCTCCTTTTGGCTTGAGGACCCGGAAGACCCCCTTATACTTCTCCGTTGCATCGAGGACCTCCCTGTGGAACCGTATCGCAGGCTCTTTCGTGATGGAGTCTCTCGGGTTCAAAGGCCGATCCCATGATAGCCACGATCGTGTACTGCTTTTTGAGTTGCTCGTACGGTTCATTCAGGTAATGTTTTTGGGACAAATTGTACATCGCGTCAGACGAGTACATGTTCGCTCCTGTAATCCCGGTATTGCTGTACTTCAGTCCTTTCGCATGGAAATCGCGGTAGAAATCCCCCCACAGCCCGTACCCGTCATAGACAAAGTGGCTGAAGGAGGAGTTAATGTTGGAGTAGTCGGCCCACTGGAACCCAACGGTACGGCAGCCGTGCTCGTGGGCCACGATGGTTCTTGCGATATGGAAGGAGCTGTAGTCATCCCGCGAGATAAACACCCTTGGGCGATAGTGCTCGTAGTGAATACCGGCATCGACGATCATCTTCATCGAGGCGAGTGAGGGAATGAGAAAGATGCTCCTGATATTCGACGACCGCCCGTACCGGAGGAAGTGTGCGAGGGTATCGAGGAGGAATTCCCGGAGGATCTTTTGCACAAGAAAGTGGGCGGGGATCTTCAGGGTATCAAGTTCGATGCAGGGTGCGCCCAGGCGGTTGTACAACTCCCTTGCCTGGGGTTCCAGCTTCTGGCCTGGCCTGACCATGTGGAGTATCTTCGTTGGATGAAAGTCGGAGTCGTTATAGAGAAAATAGTTCCCTGTCCCGGTATCGTACCCCCTGTCCCCGCGGAGCCCGAACCCCAGGACATCATACCCGAGGTCGAAGTGCCGGGTCACGGGGCGGGAGAGGGTAATGCCCCTCCTGAGTATGATCAAGGCAGCACCCGACAGGATGAAAGGGAAACCGAGGAAGTAGATAACATCCAATGATCTTCCAAGGAATGCATTGCACCTCCGGAACCAGACGGGAACCATGCTCCCGCCCGGGACGCGGAGGCCGGGGGAAATCGCTTCGGCTATGGGTTCGTTGTCGACCGGGAGGAAGGTGATCCCCGGGTGGGTCCGGGCCAGGTGCGAGAGCAGGATACGAGTCTTCACCCGTTCCACGACATATTTGTTCAATAACTCCTTCTGGATGGCAGCATGGAGGACCGGATCGGGGCAGAAGGCCGATGCGATCCTCGTGTAGAGATTGCCCTTGTACCGGTCCCAGACATCGTCATTGACCCGCTGGCATGACTCTTCCATGGTCTCGTAAAAGGAACCCAGGAAATCGACATAGTCCAGCTTCTGGAATCGCTTCCTCCTGGAACCGGTGAAGGAATTCACCGCATCTGCGACCTTATCCAGAAGGGAACTCCTGTGAACGTAAAATACCCTGGCATTCCTGAAAAAGAGTGAGACGAGGGCAAGGGAGAACAGGCTCAGCTTATCCAAGAGAACGACCCGTTCATCCCTTGCGGAGGACGGGTTTTTCCCCGGGCCAGGCTCTCCTTTCGGGGATCCGTGGGAGGAGACCCCGTGAAGTCCGGCGGGGGGATCATTCATAGGTGAGTTCCAGCTTGAGGCGGGCATGTTTTCCTGGGAAACAGAGCACGAACCTTCGTTTGGGAGAGATATACCCTGGTGGGAGTATTTGGTTACCTGCTGGATATAATTTATCAGATTCGATCTCTTCGAAAAAGGAAGGGTTCAGGGAGACTCCATAACCACAACTGGTTCCCCATGAATGACGGAATGGTTTTTGATCCTGTATCCGGCTTTTGAAAATGCATGGATCGAGGGAGCATTCCATTCCTTGATGAAGGCTACCTTTCTCTGCGGGACCAGATCTCTTGCGATCGTCAGCACCCGGGAACCATATCCTTTGTTCCTGAACTCCTTCACTATGTAGAGCGAGACCTTTGCCAAACTGCCCTCTATCTCAAATCTTACCAATCCCACGGGGACTCTCCCGCTCTCTGCGATGAACATCCGGGTGTTCTGGTCACCCATTCGTTCTTCGAACCATGTTACGTGATCCTGCCAGGAGATACAGCCCGTATTGAAGGCCGTGTCACGGACATCCCGGTCGTTTGCCAGGTCCCACAGGAAGTGACAATCAGCCCATCGAACCAGGCGGAGGATCATGATCTGCTCCTCATCAGGTGTCATAGAAGAAACGGATCCGTTTTTGCATTGCATGATCTGTTCTTCTGCTTCTTGATCGGGATGTGCGGCCCTGCCAATGAGGCATCCTGATTCCCTGGAAGAGAGTGGGTCACCTTCATGCCGGCTCTCCCTGGAGGTGGCGTATGGCGGTCGTCACCCGGACCGCCCCCCTGCCATCGACGAGCGATCGCATTCCCTGTGACCTCTCATAGTACGCCCGGTAATCGTGTACCATGTGCTCCAGGGATCCTGATAGGGTAAGCGGATCCAGATCCCTGGAATCCCCGAGGTTCATAACCGCCCCCATCCTGCCGAGCTCGTCTGCAATAGGACGCTGGTTCGCGGCCAGCTGGACGACGATGCTGGGGATGCCCATGAAGATCAACTCCCAGCAGGTGCTCCCCCCGCCGGTGATGGCGATATGGGCCCGTGCCATCAGCCCTGCCATGTTCGTGGCCCCCCTGACGATGGTAACGGGTCTCCCCGGGCCTCCGGCCATCGATTCCAGCTCCTTCGTATGCCGGTTGCTGAAACCGACGACAACGGTGAGATCGATATCCGGGAGGGTACTGTTCTCAATCGCCCCGATGACGCGCCCCGTGATATTCTCCGTGTCGCCGCCTCCAAAGGTCACGAGCACGTTCCTCGCGGGATCCGGCATCCCACGCCCGCTCGTCGGAAATTCACGGAACTCCCGCCTGAGAAGGACATAGCGGGTCCCGAGGAGCAGCTTCGTGTACGGCTCTCTCTCCCGGTACAGGGACGGATCAGCGGAGATGTTCTGGTTGAGCACGATATCAGCGGAATAGGGAGGCGCGTGCCCGTAATCGTCGATGAAGAGGAGGTGAAACCCGGCGTCCCTGATCCTGCGCTGGTACTCCGACAGGAAGTGATACCCATCGAGGACGACCCAGGAGGGCCTGGCGGACCCAAGAAGGGCAAGTGTTTCCGCGGCATCATCCATGCTCCCGGGCTCTGCATGGATGTACCTGTACTTTCATATCTTCGAGGAGGAGGCGGGCTTCCACAGCCCGCGAGCCCGCTCCCAGCATGAAGATAACTTTCCCACCCGTCTCCTGCCATGCCTGTGCGAGGGCGAGGGACCTCATCACATGGCCGGTCCCCATCGATGCCGTGGCATCTGCACGGATGCAGAGGCAGTCTGCGTTCTCTCTTATAAAGACCACCTCCTGTTCAATGTGTCCAGGGAACCTGGTGAATTCGGGATGTGCATCAGGCCACCGGTCGACAACACGGATGAGCAGGGGTCCCCCACGGGACAGGGCATCGGCTCCCGGGGCAGCCGCTTACTGCCCACCCCCGCCTTCATCACGGCCACGATGCGATTCATAGAGCGACTCACCGGTAGTGGCGGATTACCCTCGACACGGCCTCGACGACTTCCTGGATATTCTCCTCGGTCATGCGTGGATGGAGGGGGAGGGAGATGATCTCCCGGTACACGCGTTCGGCAACAGGACACATGCCATACCCCGTGCCATAGGAACTCCGATAGAAGGGATGGAGATGGACGGGTATATAATGGACGTTCACGCCGATGCCTTCGGCACGCAGCGCCCGGAAGATCTGGTCGCGATCGGCCGATAGTCTCTCCAGGTCGAGTTTTACGACGTACAGGTGGTACGCGTGGGCCCTGTCGTCTCTCACGGAGAGCGGGGAGATGCCGGGCATCTCTCCGAAGGCATCGTCATAGGATCCCGCGATCTCCCGCCGCCTCCGGATCCACCCCCCGAGTTTCTTCAGTCTGGCTCTTCCCCAGGGCGCACTGGAAATCGGTGATGCGATAATTATAGCCCAGCGTCGACATCTCGTAAAACCAGGTCTGCTGCCGCTCCCTCTCCGCCGGACCCGTGGAGATGCCGTGGTTGCGGAACCTCCTCATGGCCTCTGCGAGAACGGGATCGTCGGTGGTGACGACCCCGCCCTCGCCCGTGGTGATGGCCTTGACCGCGTGGAGGCTGAAGGTATTGAGGAGCGCGAGGGACCCTGCCGGCCTGCCCTTGTAGCTCCCGCCCAGCGAGTGGCACGCGTCTGCGATGACCGGGCAGGTGATTGGATTCGGCAACCCCGGCGAGGGCGTCGTAGTCGCAGGGCTGGCCCGCGTAATCCACGGCGATGATCGCGCGGGTCCTCGGGTTGATCTTCTCCGCAACCCGTTCAGGGTCGAGGAGAAGGGTATCGCTGTCGATATCGGTAAAAACGGGTGTCGCGCCCTGGTAGACCACGGCATTCGCCGTAGCGGCGAAGGTCATGGGCGGGAGGATGACCTCGTCTCCCTCCCTGAGGCCCAGGGCCTGGACCGCCGCGTGCAGGGCGGCTGTCCCGCTGCTGACCGCGACCGCTTCCCGGGATCCCGTTGCCCCGGCAAAGGCGGTTTCAAATTCATGCACCGCCGGCCCGGTCGTCAGCCAGTCGGAGCGGAGCGCCGAGACGACCGCATCGATATCCTCCTCATCGATCCACTGCCGGCTGTACGGCAGCAGGGTCTCCCTGACCGGTGTGCCGCCGTCGACTGCAAGCCGGGTCCCTCTCGCAACCATCAGCAGTTCCCTACGATGGACCTGAGATCATCCTTCGAGAGCCACCGGGTATTGGTATCGCTCGTATAGTCTGAAATCCGGGGGGACTCTCTTTCCCTTACTCCAGTCGCGGTGTTTCCAGGGAATAAAAGTGGGCAGGATGATGAAGCTGTCGCGGTCCTCGATGGTCTGGGATGCCTCGTCGCGGGATATGAGCGTCTCGTGGATCTTCTCTCCCGGGCGCACCCCGATCAGCTCGACTTCACAGTCCGGGGCGACCGCCTCGGCGAGATCCGCGATGCGCATGCTGGGGATCTTGGGGACAAAGACCTCCCCGCCCTCCATCCTCCCGATGGACCGGATGACGAAGTCCACCCCCTGCTCGATGGTTATCCAGAACCTTGTCATGCGGGTATCGGTGATGGTAATCTTCCCCGTCGTGCGCTGTTCCAGGAAGAGCGGGATGACGCTCCCGCGGCTCCCCACGACATTCCCGTACCGCGTGCAGGCGAAATGGGGCCCCTTCTCGGTCGAGTAGGAGTTGCCCTGGGTGAAGAGCTTCTCGGCACAGAGTTTCGTCGCCCCGTAGAGGTTGATCGGGCTCACCGCCTTATCGGTGGAAAGGGCTATCACCTTCCCGACACCCTGGTCGATGGCCGAGTCGATGACATTCTTCGCCCCGATGACATTCGTGAGGATGGCTTCGAAAGGATTGTACTCGCATGCAGGGACCTGCTTCAGGGCTGCTGCATGGACCACGACGTCGACACCCCTGAAAGCCCGGTTCAGGCGTTCCTTATCCCTGACGTCACCGATAAAATATCGCATGGGAGATCCGGGCGTATCGGGGAATGCCTGTCGCATCTCGTGCTGCTTCAGTTCATCCCGGCTGAAGACGATCAGTTTCTTCGGATCATGGTTCTTCAGCATGATCTCGGTGAATTTCTTTCCAAATGATCCAGTTCCTCCGGTGATAAGAACCGTGAGCCCCGTCTCCATGTGATAATATCTGATATGTATGGAAGTAAAAGGATTGTCTCCCCATTCCCGCCAACCCGACAAGAGGGAGTCTCATGCCCCCTCCAGGTTCCTGGTATCGCCTTTCCTTTCTCCCGGGTCTGATCCTCCTCCCCCGGAGGAGAAGACTTCTAGGCAGGCTGGTTTGCTTTCTCTATCAGGTCGCGTTCGAGCCGGACAGGTTCCCCACGGAGCAGCCTGTCGAGAACATAGGGGAAATACCGCACTGGAGGCTTCCTCGTACCAGACACATCCGCGAAGATATGCCGCAGGTCGGGACGTTCATCGAGTAATTTCACCGATTCCTCGGAGAGACCCAGGTTGTTTATCTGGAACGCGTCCCTGAATACGACGGAATAATCCCTTAAAAGAGCGTACCGGTCTTCGTCGATCCAGGGCCTGAACCTCTCACCTTTCTCGAAATCAAACCGGGCGCCCTCGAAGTGAGCAAGGGTATGCGGGAGGTCATACCCCATCTCATGGATGATATATGACTCGAGGGGGGTGCATGGCAGGGGGAGATAGAAATAGGGATTTCCGCGGACGTACGGGTTGATCGCTTTGAGCCGTATCATGAGGTCGACGTTCATCTGCAGGTCTGCATCGGTCTCGGTCGGGAGGCCGATGATGAAATTATGGATCGTCGTGATCCCTTTCTGGAACAGCTTTGCGTTGATCTGCGGGACGAGATCGACATTCAGGCTTTTATGCAGGAGTTGCAGGAGCCTCGGGGAAGCACTCTCTACGGAGTAGATCGCCGTCTGGACCACCCCTCCCATCGCCTGGATCAGTTCACTGCTCCTGAAATTGTTCAGGTGGCCGGTGACATTGTTCGATATAGAAGTTCCTCTCCCTGAGATGATTCGAGGATCTTCATCGCCCTCTCCCGGTTCACGAGGAAATTGTCGTCGCCGATGGTGAATACCCGGGTTCCGGTGAGGGAATGGAGGTGTTCGATCTCCGCGATGACATGGGCTGCCGACCTGAAACGCCAGACGGGTGAATCGGCGAGGATACTCTCCTCGACCTGCCGGTTATAGCAGAAACTGCACCGGAAGGGGCACCCTTTACTCGTCATGATCGAAAAATAATAGGGGACCTGCCGGTAATTGCTGTCTGAGCCGAAGAGATCCCATTTCGGCACCGGGAACCTGTCGAGATCGGCCTCGAGGCGCCTCGGTGGATTGTGTACCACCGATCCCCCTGACCTGTAGGAGAGGCCCTTGATACCCGAAAGATCCTGCTCTCCGACCAGGTACCGGACGAGCTCCGTAGAGGGTATGCTCTCCCTCGTATCTCACGACAAAATCAACGGGATATTCATTCAGGATCTCGTCAGGAGAGATGGATGCCATCACCCCCCCGAAGACGATGGGGACCCCGGGACATGTCTCCTGTATCTTCTCCGAGTATTCCCTTGCCGTCCTGAGAAAGTCCCCGATGAAAACAGTGAAGTCTGATCAGCCTGTACTCGCCTCTTTGGATCGCATCCATATCGATCTCCCCCACGGCGGTATCGACGATATCGCAGGGGATCCCCCTCTCCGCGAGGAACGACCCGAGGTACAATGCGGCAAGGGGGGGATCGTAACGGAGCTCTGCCCTCACCGCCGCGGGTACCTTTCTCGGTGAGGAGGGATTGACCAGGAGGACTTTCATATCACATCATAATCGATGATATTTCTATAAAAAATCGGCTGAACGTGAGGCAACCGGGCGAAGGGCCTCCGGTGAACCCCATGAGGGACTTCAGCCGGGGTATGCAACCACTCATCGGCGGATGGAGGGGAATCCGATCGGAGCGGGCGCAGGAATCGGTGATCTCGGGGAGTTCCGTTCCCGGAACCTTTATTTAACCGCGTTCATAAAAATAACTCACAGGATTATCGGATTTATCGGGCAGAAGGTTCAATGAAGCGGATCTCGGTTCTTTTGACGGGCGCCGGGGGCGCAGCGGTCCCCGGCCTGATAGAGCACCTGCACGCCGGGGGGTATTCCGTCGTCGCAGCGGACATGGACCCGTACGCGGCCGGCCTGTTCCTCGCCGATAAAGGCTATGTCATACCAAAGGCCGACAGCGCAGAGTTTTTACCTGCAATTCGTGCCATCTGCAGGAAAGAGCAGGTGGCCGTCATCGTCCCTCTCGTGGACGAGGAACTGGTCCAGGTCTCCGGCCTCGAGGGAGCGGGTGTCACCGGTACTCCTGCCCCGGAAAGAGTTCGTCTCGACCTGCCTCGACAAGTTCCGGCTCATGGAATCCCTGGACAGTCATGGGATACGGGTCCCTGCCACGACCCTTGCCAGCGAGGATGAGGGTCACTCTTCTTATCCCGTCATCATCAAGCCCCGGACGGGCAGGGGAAGCCGGGACGTCTACCTGCTCCGGAGCAGGGATGAACTGGTCAGTCACCTGAGACATACCGCCTCCTCTCCCGATCAGCTCCTCATCCAGGACTACATCGCCGGTAAGGAATACACGGTATCGGTTGTCGTGTGGAGGGACGGGGATGTCCAGGCGGTCGTCCCGAAGGAGATCCTCTCCAAGAAAGGAGTGACCCGGATGGCGGTCACCCGCCGCAATGCGAGGATAGAGGAGATCTGCCACCGGGTCCAGCAGTCGATGAAAGCGGACGGTCCGTTCAATGTCCAGCTGATCCTCAAGAAGGGTACCGGTGAACCGGTCATCTTTGAGATCAACCCCCGGTTCTCGACCACCATCTCGCTGACCATGGCGGCAGGGATCGACGAGCTCCACGGGTTGATCTCCCAGGCGCTGGGGGGAAGGCAGTCCTATCGCTTTGGGGAATGGAAAGAAGGGATCGTCTTATTCAGGAGGAACCTCGACGAGTTCTGGGACGAACCGGCCCTGGAGGCCCGATCGAGGCATATCGAGGGACCCCCGAGATGATCCTCGTCACCGGGGCTTCGGGGTTCGTCGGGAGGCACCTGGTTCCCGCACTGCTCACGAGGAGAGAACCGGTCGTCCTCGTGTCGCGATCCGGGAAGGCTGGTGCCGGGGGTTCGCACCTGAGCGCCGATCTCACGCGATGGGACCAGGTGAAGAAGCTGGAGGAACTTCCCGAGGCACCAACGACGGTCATTCACCTTGCAGGCCATGTGGAGATCGACCTGCAACCGGGTGAAGGGCCCGGATCGCCGCCGGTACCCGGATCCGAGAATATCCCGGGGATCTACTCGGGGAACGTGATGTCCACGGCCCACCTGCTGGAGTATTGCCTGGATGCCGGTGTGAAGCACCTGATCTTTCCTTCGTCCCAGGCCGTGTACGGGATGCCGGCGGGGGATTCTCTCGATGAGGATGCTCCCCCGGCCCCCCTGGAACACTATGCAGCGAGCAAATGGTGTTGCGAGGAGATCCTGAAGGTGGGTTCATCCCAGGGGCTCCGGGTGACGGTCCTCCGCTTCCCCGGCATCTACAGCGAGGACAGGACATCCGGCATCGTGTACCGGTTCTCGCGGAGCGCCGTCACCGATCATCATATCGGGATCGAGGTAAAAATCCCGTTGCCGATCGATGTCCTTCATATCAGCGACCTCGTCCAGGCATTCGAACGGGCGGTTGATTTCGGAGGTTCGGGTTATACCTGTCTCAATATTGCCACGGGAGAGCCATGCAGTGCTGATATCCTCGCTGACGAGATCGCGGACCTGGTTCCCGGGTGGCACGGTCTCTCATGCGAAGGTCCCCCAGCCTGTCGTGAGGCTGGATCCCGGCCGGGCAGGGAAGGTGCTGGGCTGGAGATCGCTTCCCCGGCGCGAACGGTTGCTGACCATGATCGAGTCCATCCACCATGCTCAGGGAACTCGTTGAACTGGTCCGCGAAACGGGCGCACATCTCATGGAATGGCGGGCCGAGGGTGTCTTTGACGGGAGATGGGAGGGGACCCAGTTCAAGGCTGAGGTGGACCAGAGGGCCAACGATATCATCACCGAAGGATTACGGACACTCGATCCCCATATACCGGTCATAAGCGAGGAGGTCCCGGATTCCCAGGTGAAAGGGAGGCCGGAACGGTACTGGCTGATCGATCCCATCGATGGCACAGCGAGTTTCGTTGGCGGGTACCCGGGCTTCGTGACCCAGGTCGCGCTGATGGTCGACCACCAGCCTGCCCTCGCGGCCATCTGTGCTCCTGCGTTGGATCTGATCTATACGTCCCGGAGAGGCCACGGTGCCTGCAGGAACGGGAAGAGGCTGGCCCGGCTGAAGGATGATCGGCAGGAGGTCCTTATCGATAATTACCCCGAACCACGGGGCATAACGAAGAGGGCCTTCGAGGACCTGGAATTCAGGCGCTACCTGGAATCGGGGAGCATCTCGCTGAAGATCTGCAGGGTCGCCGACGGGACGGCCGACCTCTTCTTCAAGGATGTGCCCGTCAGGAGCTGGGACATCGCTCCGCCACACCTCGTCCTCGGGGAGGTCGGGGGGGTCCTCACCGACATCCGGGGCCGGCCGGTCGGGTACCGGGGAGATGATACCTATGACGGTATCGTTGCAGCGAATTCGGGGCGATCGTCTATACGTTTTATATCATGGCGTACCCAAATGAGAACAGGGGAACACCGCGATTGAAGATTCTTGCCATTGTAGCGCATCCCGATGACGAGGTGCTGGGATGCGGGGGCAGCATCTGCAAGTTTGCCCGGGCGGGCCAGGATGTGTATGTCGCGGTCCTGAGGCAGGGGGATCGGGGCCAGGTACAGCGAGGACCAGGCAGTCCCGGAGGAACTCCTCGAGAAACTGTCCCGCGAGAGCGCGACCGTTGCGCAGCAGCTGGGTGTCCGGCGGCTTTTCCCCTTTGATCTCCCTGATAACCGGTTCGACACGGTCCCTCTCCTGAAGATCGCGAAGATCACCGAGGGCCTCGTCTCCACGCTCGCTCCTGATATGATCATCACCCATCACGGGGGAGACCTGAACATCGATCACAGGAGGGTATTCCAGGCGGTGATGACCGCGACGCGGCCGGTCGGGCCCGCGAAGGTCCGGGACATCTACTCCTGCGAGATCCCCTCGTCCACCGAATGGGCATTCCAGCATATCGGCCGGTCTTTCAGGCCGAACGTATTCATCGACATCGCGGACACCCTCGAGGAGAAGGTCCGGGCACTGGGGATCTACGAGTCGGAGGTCAGGGAATTTCCCCACCCCCGATCCCCGGAAGCGGTGAGGATCAACGCACAGAGATGGGGAATAACCGCCGGGTGCAGGGCCGCCGAAGCCTTCGAGCTGGTCAGGTCCATCCGGTGATACGCCAGCCATGACACCGGGTATCACTATCGGGAAGAGGCGTGTCGGGGCGGGATACCCGGCCTATATCATCGCCGAGATCTCGTCGAACCATAACCAGGACTATAATACCGCCCGGGATCTCGTCTACGCCGCGAAAGAGGCCGGGGCAGATGCGGTCAAACTCCAGACCTTTACCCCGGAGATCCATACCCTGGACCATGACTCGGAGATCTTCCGGGCGAAGGGAGGTACGTTGTGGGACAATCAGACCCTGTTCCACCTCTACAAGAGATGCGCCATGCCATGGGAATGGCAGCCCCGGCTGAAAGGAGATCGCCGATGACATCGGGATCGACCTCTTTTCTGCGGCCGTGGACAAGAGCAGCGTCGATTTTCTCGAGTCGATGGGGGTCCCTGTCCATAAACTGGCATCTTACGAGATCGTGGATCTCGAGCTCATCGAGTCAATGGCAAGGACCGGGAAACCCGTGATCATCTCGACGGGCATGGCGAATCTCTGCGAGATAGAGGACGCCGTGAATGCCGCACGGGGGGCGGGTGCAGACCAGATCGCACTCCTGAAATGTACCAGCTCCTACCCCGCACCACCCGAAGAAATGAACCTTCTCACCATCCCCCATCTCTCGGAGATGTTCGATGTACCCGTCGGCCTGTCGGACCACACCCTCGGGAATGTCGCCTCGATCGTATCGGTGGCCCTCGGTGCAAGGATAGTGGAGAGACACTTCACCCTTTCGCGATCTATCGAGACCCCCGATGCGCCGTTTTCGCTGGAACCACCAGAGCTCAGCGCCATGGTAACGGCCATCCGAGACACCGAGAAGCTGCTCGGGAAAGTCCAGTATGGCATAACAGAACATGAGAAGTCCGGCCTCATGTTCAGGCGATCCCTTTTCGTGGTCAGGAAGATGAAGAAGGGGGAGATCTTCTCACGGGAGAACGTCCGGTCAATCCGGCCGGGGTACGGCCTGAAACCGAAATTCCTCGCCCGGGTCCTCGGCAAGCGGGCTGCACGCGATATAGGGCGCGGCACACCCCTCGCATGGGACCTCGTCGATCCCGGGAAATAGGGCCGGGTCCCCGGATATCACGGGCTTTCACCCGATTCTCTCGTACAGGTATTCCCATATTGTGTATTCGGGGATCAGGATCCCGTCGTTCCTGATGATCTCGGGATACCGGTAGACCCTCTTGAATTCATCCCTCCGGAGTTCAAATTCCGGGTTATTCAGGTTGACGTACGGTTCCTTTCCTGCCAGGGGGGGTCGTTCGTCCTCGTTGTTCGCATGGAGGAAGTACCTGGTGCAGATCCTCCCTATCTGGACGAGGTATTCCCTGACGGTGGCAGGATGCATCTGGGTGAGCCCGTTCGAGTTGAAGACGAGGTCCGCGGACCTGTCCGGCAGGCTCCTGATACAGAAATTGGGGAGGACGATGATATGGTACTCGCGGATGACCCGGGCATTCAGGTCAGCCTCACCGTGTAGGAGGATCTTCTTCCCGGGAAAGACGCTCATGAGGAAATATGCCGCGATCACGCCGACTTCGGGGATATCGAGGTTGATATAGGAATAGTCCCCTCTCGCCTGCCTGAAGAGGTGGTAGGCGAGCGATCCGAACCCGCCGCCGATCTCAACGATGGTCCTTTTCCCCGGTATATCGGAGAGCAGGGCGTCAATCTTCTGGGCGAAGTACGACTGGTGAAAGGAGGGCAGGATCACGGATTCGCCGTTCACCACGACGCCGTGCATCCCCCCGACGCCCCTCGGGTACCCGAGAGCTTCGTCGGGGAGCAGGGTGACCTTTTTCCAGACATCGTAGGTCCGGTTCATGGCGAGCAACAGGGTCACCCTGTCCCAGAAGGAGACGGGGATCGCCCCGGAGAGGCTCAGGCCCCTGCTGATCCTGTCGCGGGCGAACCTTGCAAGGAGGGATCGCGGTGCCGGGATATCCCCCCTTTCCAGTTCCCTGACGAGATCGGCATGCGCCTCCCTGAGAATGACCGCCCAGTCGCCGGTGATCTGGTACGGTTCCGGCTGGAGAGCCTGCTCTGCCTTTGCCTTCCGGTAGGCCTCGATAATCCTGCGAAATCCTTCGTCCGGTATATGTCCCCCGGTGTCGGTAACCGGCTCCAGCCCGCGTTTGAGGTCCCGCATCCTGTACCCTGGTACGGGGATCATGCTCCATGACCAGCCACCGCGCGAGAAGGGAGAGGCGGGACCAGATCTTCCTGACTATCCGGGAGAAGAGTGACAGGAATCCCTCCTTTTTCACGATGGAAACTGATTCATCCAGGAGACCCACGCCTACCCCCATGCGACCGAACTGCCTCTGAAGAGGGATGATCGCTTGGTATTTTATCGCTCCCGTAATTAATAAGGGTGAACCCTCCGGTCACCCCGGCCTGCGGAGGAGGAGATCGACCGACCCTTCCCCCGACGGGGTGAAGATCGCGAGGACTGCTCTTCCCGCCTCGTCGGGGGGGAGGCCCCCCTTCCCGAGGGCCGAGGAGGCGAGGGCCCTGATCTCCTCCGGGTCCGCCGCAGACGGGACCATCGGGAACCCTTCCAGGATGTCCCGGTCGATGGCGAGAATCCGATTTCACGTGGACCAGGGGAATTCCCCGCCCGAGCGCCTCCACCGCGACGGTTGTCGAGGTATAGAGGACCAGGTCCGCCCGGTCGAGGAGCCGGTCGACCGGATCGGAGCTCACCTCTACCGAGGGCGGGAGCCCGGGCAGGTTCGAGAGGAGGACATCCACGGAGATGGACGGGTGCGGTTTCAGGATCACCCGGATCCCGGGCACCCCGCCGAGGGCAAGGACCGACTTCAGGGCGAGCTCGAGGGATTCATCGATGCCGGCGGTCAGGGGGACGAGGACCGTGCGGCCGGCCTTCTTCTCCCGGAGAGGACTCTCCTTCCCGATGGAGGGGTACCTGAAGGCTCCTGTCACCACCACCCGGTCGGGCGGGAAACCCGAGGCTACGAGGTTCTCCCTTGCGTGGGGCCCGTTCACCGCGATCCGGTCCGGCAGGGGTGCCGTTGCCAGCTCGCGGGAGGAGAGGGAATACGACAGGTACATGGGGTTCACGATGGAATGGGCATACCCGACGAGAAGGGTCCGGGGCGAAGCCAGCCGGAAACCCGCGCAGAACATCTTCTCCCACATGTGATTCTCGAAGGTGTAGATGAACGAGCCAACCGGGAATGCCCGCGTGATCGCGCGGGCCGCCCGGTACGCAAGATACGACTGCTCAGCACGCGTGTTCCGCCGGGCTGCCAGGATCTCGGCCCTGATCACGGGAGAGATATCGATCCCCGTCATGGAGGCCCGTTCAGGCAACCCTTCTCCGCCTCTCCTGGCAACGGTGAATGCAGCGAGGAGGTCCCGGATCCCGACGAACTCCTCGAAGAGGTATATCTCTTCCCCGTATCCCATGAGGCGGGAGACGGCCCTGGGATAGAAGATGGTGGGGAGCACCGAGACGGCATACGCACAACGGTACCCCTTCTCCTTCAGGTCCTTCCCGAGGGTCCCGAAGTACGTGTCCGTGTAGGTCCCGGGAACCTGGAATGCCCTCTCGTCAGCCCACGAATGGATGAATACACGTTCCGGGCTGGCTCCCCGTTCCTTCCCGGCATGTCTCGCGATCGCATAAACCCGCGAGAGGAGGATCCGTCCCGTAAACCGCATGAGAAACCATGCCCGGGCCGATATCCCGGTGAGGGCGCCCGCCGCGTCATCCCTGAGCCGGGAACTCCATGGATCGCAGATCCGGATGCAGGTACGGGGGAGATCCTTGAGGTTGAGCGCGATGGCCTCCATCAGGGACCGTGACTCGCAGATGACCAGGATCTCCCCCGAACATTGGTCGGCATGCTCGCGGCAGAGATGGACATAACATGCATGGAGGAAGACGGTCGTGATGAAGGGATTCTTCTCTGATACGGAGGTGAGCCACCAGGCGAGGCCGCGCTCCGGGGAGGAGAGGCTGCCGATGAGATCGATGTACTCCTGCCCGGTCCCTCCGGGCTATCTCCTGGAGCCGGTCCCCGAACCGGTGGCGTTTCAGAGATCCGCCGAGAATACTGTCGAAGCGGATGCTCATGCGGAGGTCACGGCCGAGGTAGAGCCATGAGGCACCGGACCCCATGGTGCGGGCGAGCCTCTCCACCAGCGCGGGGTCCGCGATGGCGAGCACCAGTGACCGATCTTTCTGAGAATCCATGGAAGCGTCCCGGAGTGGAGAGAATCCGCTACTCCGGATTGTCCTTCTCTCTACAAATTTATTACGATTAAAATCCAATCTGAATTATACCGGAGATTTTATGAGGCACCCGAAGATCGCCATCACCATCCGTTCCTTTGAGCGGGAAGGTCCCGCGATGGAGAAGCTCCGGGAACACTTCTCGATCGCATACGTGAATGAAACCGGACACCGTCTCACAGAAGACGAACTCTGCCGGGTGCTTCCAGGTACGGACGGGGTCATCGCCGGTACCGAACCTCTCACCCGTCGTGTGCTTGACGCGGCGAAGGGCCTGAGGGCGATCTCCCGTGTCGGTGTCGGGCTGGATTCCGTTGACATGGAGGCTGCAGACCCGCCAACGGATCATGGTCACCATCACCCCCGCGGCCCCTGTCCAGGCGGTTGCAGAGCATACGCTTGCGCTGCTCCTTGCAGTTGCAAAGCAGATCCCCGTATACCAGGAACGCCTGCGGAAGGGGGACGATACCCCTCTCCCGGCCGTGCTTCTTGCAGGCAGGACTGCAGGGATCATAGGGATGGGCAGGATCGGGAGGCGGGTCGCCGGGATCCTGGAGGCCCTCGGGTGCCGTATCTGCTATTATGACCCGAACGTGGATGCAGGCATTCCCTCGTGGTCACGGGAGGAGAACCTGCAGGCGCTCGTAAAGGCCTCGGATATCCTGACCCTCCACGTGCCGGCCCAGCCGGGCAACCGTCCCCTCATCGGGAGAGAACTTATCTCTCTCTGCAGGAAAGGAGTAATAATGGTGAATACGGCGAGGGGGTCCCTCATAGACGAGGAGGCCCTGGCAGATGCACTGGAGGATGGGACGGTCGCCGGAGCAGGCCTGGACGTCTTTCCCCATGAGCCGTACCGCGGGCCCCTGCTGCAGTTCCCCCAGGTGGTTGCTACCCCCCACGTCGCTTCCAATACGGTCGAGACCCGGCGCCAGATGGAGATGGAGGCCGTGGATCAGCTGATTCAAAACCCTTGAGAGGGGATGAAGATGAAGGCACTCGTTACGGGGGGATCGGGGTTCCTCGGGCATCACATCACCCGCGAGCTCCCTGAGACAGGGGATAGACACCGTGGCATTCGACCGTGCGGCGCCCGCCATGGACGCGGAGGTCCCCGACGGGGTATCGTTCAGGAGGGTAACGGGGGATATCCGGGACCTCGAACTCCTCGGCGGAGCCATGGAAGGGTGCGACCTCGTCTTCCATACGGCAGCCGTTGCAGATATCGAGGAGGCCGCAAGGGACCCCGTCCAGACCATGGAGGTGAACGTCGTGGGGACGTGCACCTGCCTCGAGGCGGCACGGCGGGCGGGAGTCTCCCGGTTCCTCCTCGCGAGCTCCGTGTACACCTCGGGGACCCGTGGTTCCTTCTACCGGGTCTCCAAGCAGGCGGGCGAGTCCCTCTGCCGGGTCTATGCCGGGGAGTCGGGACTCCCGTACACGATCCTCAAGTACGGGAGCCTCTACGGCCGCGAGCCGAACCACTGGAATTTCATCTACCGGGTCTGCAGGGCACTCCTCGAGGAGGGGAGGTTCGCGTACACGAGCTCCCCCGAGGCCGTCCGCGAGTACATCCATATCAGCGATGCCGCACGGGAGACGGTGAGGATCGCCCTCGACCTCTCCTTTGCCAACCGCTCGGTCCTGATCACGGGACACCAGCGGATGACCATGAACGAGTTCTTTGAGATGGTCGGGGAGATCCTCGGGCGGCCGGTCGAGATCACCTATTCAAAGCCCGAGAACCAGCAGCACTATGTCATCACCCCCTATGCATTCGAGAGCGAGGTCCCGATCCGGGTGAACCTCTCCAGTTACGTCGATATCAGCGAGGGCATCCTCGACTGCCTCCGCGAGGTGCAGAAGGAGCTCGACCGGGAGAAAGGCGTGAAGGACCGGGAGTACTGACATCATGGAGGTGGACGCCAACTTCCACACGATAGCCGGGCGGAGTGTCGTCGAGCGGGACGACCTCCGGTACCGCGAGTACCCGGAAGAAGTGGAAGGAGTGGCCCGAGACCTTCACGGTGGGGGACTTCCCCCTCCACCTCGATATCGAGCCGACCAATGCCTGCAACCTCAGGTGCCCGTTCTGCGCGACCACCCACAACAAATACCACAAGGGCTTCATGCGCGAGGAGACCTGGAGGAAGATCCTCGATGAGGGAGGCAGGAACGGGCTCTCTTCCCTGAAGTTCACCTACCGCGGGGAGCCCCTCCTCCACCGGGACCTCCCCCGCATGGTCAGGTACGCGAAGGATGCCGGGGTCCTCGACGTGTACTTCAACACGAACGGGGTGCTCCTCACGGACCCGGTCATCCGTGACCTGATCGACTCCGGCCTGGACCGGATCTCGGTCTCCTTCGAGGGTTATGATAAGGAGGTGTACGAGCGGTACCGCGTCGGCTCGGAGTTCGGGAGGGTCGTCGGGAACATCGCCCGCCTCAGGGAGATAAAAGCGGAACTCGGGGTGGAGAAACCCCTCGTCCGGTTGCAGACCGTGCTCGTGCCCGAGCTCGCGGGGAGGGAGAAGGAGTACGCCGCCTTCTGGTCCCCCCGCGTCGACGAAGTCGCGTACCTGGACATGAAGGACGAGGAGGGGAACCCCGACCACTGCGGGATCGTCGACCCGTGGGCCTGCCCGCAGCTCTTCCAGCGGATGACGATCACCTGGGAAGGGACCATCCTCCCGTGCGTCCATGACATCTACGAGTGGATGTCCTTCGGGAATATCAGGGACGTGAGCATCCGGGAGGCCTGGCAGAGCGCGAACGAGAAGGAATACCGCGAGCTTCACAGGACCGGGAACGCCCACCTCATCCGATCCTGCGACCGGTGCCCGCTCAGGGAGAACGAGATCCGGAAGCTGCGGGGGAGGGGCAGCCCATGATCGCCGCACTTCTCATCGGGAGGGAAGGGAGCGTCGGTTTCCCGGGGAAGAACGTGTATCCCGTCCTGGGCCGGCCCCTGATGGAGTACCCCCTCCTCGCGGCGAAGGGCTCCCGGGATGTCGATGCCATCTATGTATCGACTGATTCGCCGCGGATCAGGGAGATCAGCCTCTCCCACGGGGCGAGGATCATCGACAGGCCGCCCGAGCTCTGCACCCCCGGGGCACTCGGGGAGGATGTCTTCATCCATGGCCACCATGCCATCAAAGAGGGCCTTCCGCTCGGGGAACAGGTGGAGCTGCTTGTCCTTCTCATGTGCAACGCGCCCACCATCACCTCCCGGCTTATCGACGAGGGCATAGAGGTGCTCAGGAAGAACCCTGGGTACGACTCGGCGGTGAGCGTCTCCCGGTACAACATGTGGAGCCCCCTCCGCGCGCGGAGGATCGGGGACGACGGGTTGCTCCACCCCTTCATCCCCTTCGAGGCCATCGGGGACCCGGAGAACCTGAACTGCGACCGGGACTCGCAGGGGGATGTCTGGTTCGCCGATATGGGGGTCTCGATCATCCGCCCCCGGAACCTCGAGGATATCGGGAAGGGGCTCCTCCCCCAGAAGTGGATGGGGCGGAAGATCCATCCGCTGAAACAGTGGGGCGGTCTCGACATCGACTACGAGTGGCAGATCCCCCAGGCCGAGTTCTGGCTGAAGAGCAACGGCTACAGGGAGGCACGGTAGGCATGTTCGAAGCTGTCCGCGGGAAACGGGTCCTGATCACCGGGTCGGGATCCGGTATGGGGGCCTGTATGGCAGAACTCTTCGCGAGCCATGGGGCGGTTGTCGGGATCCACTACAACAGGAGCGAGGATGGTGCGAGGATGGTGCAGGCGAAGATACGGGAGTCGGGCGGGGAATCCATCCTCGTCCAGGCCGACCTCCTCGATCCCGTGGCATGCTCCGGGGTCGTGCCCCGCTTCATCCAGCTGGCGGGCGGGATCGAGGTCCTCGTGAATAATGCGGGAGCGGTCCAGGGCCACCCGCACTTCCTCGAGATGGACCGGGAGTCCTGGGACAGGACCCTCAGCCTGGATCTCGCGGCCCCCTTCTTCCTGGCCCGGTCTGCCTTTCAGCATATGATGGACCACGGCGGTGGCAGGATCATCAGCATCAGCTCCATCGCCGCGAAATACGGGGGTTCTGTCGAGACCATCCATTACGGCGCAGCGAAGGCCGGCCTCGAGGCGGTGACAAAGACCCTCGCCCGGGCGGGGGCGCGGCACGGGATCCTCGTGAACGCCATCCAGCCGGGGGTCATCGACACCGGCTTCCACCAGAAGATCGGGAGGACGAGCCTTGCGGAACGGGTGAAGCAGATCCCCCTCGGGAGGGCCGGGACACCCCTGGATGTCGCGCGCCTCTGCCTCTTCCTCGCATCAGAAGGCGGGGACTATATCACGGGCCAGGTGTACGGCGTGACGGGAGGAGATTGAGATAGCCGCTTCAGGGACGGGACCGGTGGCTGCCTCCGCGCGAGGGGAACCGTCCCCCGGCGCTTCCTGCTCACCCGGAAACCCTTCTCCGCCTTGCCAGGCGATTCCTTGACGGGATCCTCGAGAGGAATGCCCGCGAGGTCATGGAGGCCAAGCTGGAAGGCCTCGACCCCGGGACCCGGGCGCTCGTCTCGGGTGAGGATGAGCGATATCATTACGGGGACGTCGATCTCGGGCAGGTGGGGTTGCAGCTGGTGACCCGGAGCTTCACCATCGACAGGATCCGGTTCATCCGGGAGGTCCTCCCCGATGGGATCCATGGCCCTGTTGTAGACCTCGGGGATACCAACGGGATCTTCCTCCGTTCCCTGGGCCAGAGGGGTATCGGTGTGAACATCAGCGATCAGGCGGCGAGATCCCTCAGGGGACGCGGGATGGAGTCGGTGAAGGCGGATATTGAATCACTCCCCTTCAGGGACGGGTCGATCGAGGTCGTCCTCCTCTTCGAGACCCTTGAACATCTCCCGAACCCCATCCGGGCGCTCCAGGAGATCGGCAGGGTCTGTTCCGGTTCCCTGATCCTCTCGATCCCTTTCGTCACCAGGACGACCATTCACGGGGCAGGATATGACCCTCGGCGACCCGTCGCCCAGCACCATATCTTTGAGTTCTCTGTACCGGACTTCAGGCAGATACTGACCCATACCCCGTTCGAGACCCGGGAGGACCGTAACTCCACGGTGCTCGGCGGGGCCGGGAGTGTCACCGACCGTATCGCCATCGCTCTCTGGTCTGTCCTCCGGGAAAGAGATATGTTCTGCGGATGCTTCCGGAGGTTCTACCTCTGCCACCTTGCCCCGAGAGAGGGGGCGCGGAAGTCACCATGATCAGGAAGGGGGGATTTCAGGAACCGTCCCGCCCGGTCTGCGCCCTGATCCTCGACTTCGACGGCGTCATCCTGGAATCGGTTGGCATCAAGACCCAGGCTTTCAGGGAGCTCTTCTCGTTCCGGCCCGATCATGTCGATGAGATCGTGGAGTACCACAGCAGGAATACGGGCGTGTCCCGGTTCGACAAGTTCCGGTACATCTACCGGGAGATCCTGAAGGAGCCCCTCTCCGAGGATCAGTTCACCTGGCTCTCGGAACAGTATGCAGGCCTGGTGGTGGAAGGGGTGGTAGCCTCCCCCTTTGTCCACGGTGCGAGAGAGTTCCTCGAGAAATGCTCGGAGAAGATCCCCCTCTTCGTCGTCTCGGCATCCCCCCGGGAGGAACTTGTGTCCATCATCGGGCGGCGGGGCCTTTCCCCGTATTTCAGGAAGGTTTACGGCGCCCCGACGCGGAAGGAGCAGGCTATCAGGGAGATCATGGCCGCCACGGGCTCCGACCCTGAACAAACCCTCTTTGTGGGAGATGCCCTGAACGACCTGAAGGCGGCCCGTGACTCAGGCGTAAGGTTCGCCGGGAGGCAGCCTCCCGAGGACCCGGATCGTTTTATCGGCGAGCCGGGCGTGGAGGCTGGTGATCCGGGACCTCTCGGACCTGGAAAGGTTTCTGGAGAGGCAGCCATGCTGATCCAGGTGTCCTACCCGCTCGAAACAGGATCACCCCTCTACCCCGGAACACCACCCCCCTCGGTGGCGCCGTTTCACACCATCGGCGAGGTCCATGCTTCTTCGTCGAGCACCATCACCTTCAACACCCATTCCGGGACCCACATCGATGCCCCTCGGCATTTCTGCCCCGGAGGGGACTCCGTTGCGGATATCCTCGGGGCAGGGACGGTCTTCTCTCCCGCAGGGATAGTCGATATCCCGAAGACCGGGGATACCTGTATCACGCCCGGGGATATCGAGCCATTCGTCCCCGGGCTCCGGGGGCCGGGGCTCTTCTCGTGAAGACAGGCGAGTGGGAGAGAAGGGTGCGGGATCCAGCGGGTTATACCGGAGCGCATGCATGGATCCACCCCGAAATCCCAACCCTTCTCAGGAAACATCTCCCATCGCTCCGGCTCTTCGGGACAGATGCCATCTCGATCTCATCCCCCCTCCATCGTGATGAGGGGAGGGCATGCCATCGTTCCTTCCTCTGCAGGTCGCCCCCGATTCTTATTCTCGAAGATCTCGATCTCTCGGATCCCCGGCTCACCAGAGGCGGCCTGCTCCATGTCTATCCCTGGTTCAGGGAAGCGGTGGATGGGATCCCCGTGGTCGCGGTCCTGGAGCAGCCGGAGAAGGCACATTGACCGGTTCCCAGTGAAAAGGGTGTTAACCACGGAGCGAGAAGATCTCTAGGGATACCGGGGTATACCCAGTGAAACTTTGTTTTATCGCGGACGGGCGTTCCATCCATACCCAGAGATGGGCCGGGTACTTCGGGAAGGACCACGAGGTCCATCTCATCACCTACGATCCCTCGGGACTGCCCCTTGCCGGCGTCACCGAGCATGTCGTGGGATCGGGACTCCGCAATCTCTACCTCTCCTTCTGGCCCCGCCACTTCCGGATACTGACTCTGGTCAGGAGGATCAATCCCGACCTGGTACACGCCCATTTCATCTCCAAGTACGGGTTCCACCTCCCCTTCCTTGGTTCGTACCCGAAGATCGTCTCTGCGTGGGGCGATGATGTCCTTGTCATACCGGCGATGAACCCGCTCCTTCGGTGGTATACCCGCCTCGCCCTCTCGGAGGCGGCCCTCGTCTACGCGATCTCGGAGGACATCCGTTCCCATATCATCTCGGATCTCGGCATCGCACCCGGGAAGGTAAAGTACTGCCCGATAGGGGTGGATACAGCCTTCTTCTCTCCTGCCCCAACGAGACCTGCCAGGCCCGATGGTACCATCGAGATCTTCTCGAACCGGGGTTTCCTCCCGATATATGGCATGGAGACCCTCATCCGCGGGTTCGCCCTTGCTTATAGGGTGTCCCGTCGGATCCATCTCACCCTGAGGGGCGAAGGGGATGAGAAAGAGAAGATGATGGAGCTGGCACGGGATCTCGGCCTGGGGGATGCGATCACCTTCCTCCCGCGGTCGACCCATGATGAGATCCCCGAAGACCTGAGAAGATCGGATATCTATGTGACCCCCGCGGGGAGGGACGGCACACCCGTCTCCCTCCTCGAGGCCATGTCCACCGGCCTCCCCTGCATCGCAACGGCGGTCGGCGGTATCCCCGAATGGATAGTCCACGGGAAAAACGGCCTGCTGGTTCCTCCCTATAACCCGCAGGCCATCGCCGACAGCATCCTTGCCCTCTCGCAGGACGGCGGGGAGCGGTCACGCCTGGGAAGGAATGCCCTCGACACCATCCGCGAGCGGGGTGACTGGTCGAAGATCATGCACGGGGTCGAGGAGGATTACCGTGCGGTCATCCGTTCCCACCCCCGGCGATGATGCCCGTTGAATACATCTATATCCCGTTGAGGTGACCTGTTTTCATGGAGGCGGGCGAATGCGGGGAAATCACGTACCGCGAATACCGGGAAGGCGATGAACAGGAGATCATCGGCCTCTTCAACCAGGTATTCTCCCGCAACATCACCATCAGGGACTGGAACTGGGCGTTCAGGGAGAACCCCAGGCAGGAGAAGAGCATCGTCCTCGCGTTCTGCAGCCCGAGGCTCGTCGGGCAGGCGGCGAGCGTCCCCCTCGGTTTCATCTTCAGGGGAGAACCCATCCGGGTGACACGCCCCCAGAACGTGATGGTCCACCCCGATTTCCGGAACCGGGGCATCTTCACCGAGCTCCTGAGGAGGCTGACCGGCTCTGTCAGGGACCTGCACCTCGACCTGGTGGTCACCTTCCCGAACAACAACTCGTTGCCCACATTCATACGCAAGCTCGATTACACCCATGTCGCGGATATCCCGACGTATGTACTCCCGTCAGAGGATATGAAAGAAAGCGCCGGAGGATCGGGAACCTCGTGCCGGATCGAGGAGATCCCGGATTTTACTCCCGCAGACAGGGAGTTCATCCTGTCCTGCCTCGCCCCTTACGGGATCTACAATTCCCGTGACCCCGGGTATCTCGCGTGGAGGTACAGCAGGGGCTCGGGGAAGACGTACCACGTACTGCGGGCGTACCATGGTTCCCGCCTGGCCGGCCTGATCGTGTTCAAATTGTACGGTGAGACCCAATCGGTAGATCTCGTGGAATTCTTCATCGGTGAAGGGATCGACTCCGTCGACCCGTGGCTGAGCGCGATCAGCCGGCCATTTCCAGGTGAGGGGGATCGGGATCGGATCCTTCAACACCTGGCAGCTGCCTCACTATACCCCGTATCCCCTGTTGAGGGAGGCGGGCTTCGGGAGATCGCCCTCGGTCACCCACATCGTTACCCGGAGCTTCTCGCCGAAGACCGCGGGGAGATCCCCTGACACCGCATCCTTTTATCTCTCGATGGGAGACTCTGATGTATACTGATGAAAGCGTCCCGAAAGGCCGGTATCCATGACAAAAAAACTGAGCGTCCTGTGCGTCCTCGCCCATCCCGATGATCTCGAGCTGATGGCGGGGGGATCCGTCGCACGGTGGGTGAAAGAAGGGCACACGGTGCATGCCCTGACCTTCACGAGCGGGGCCTGGACCGCCCCCGATGGCAGCGTGATGCGGAGGCCCGGGGATGCCCTCGCAGAGGAGGCGAAGGCCGCGGCCTGTCTCGGCTATACGGTCGAGAACCTCGGGTACCCGGCGATGGACCTCGCCTTTGAAGACGCCCATGTCCTCGCCGTCCTGAAGAGGATCGGGGATCTCCGGCCCGATGTCCTCCTCTTTCCCTGGGAACGCGACATCCACCATGACCATGAGATCGTCTCGCGGATCGCGCTCTCGGCGAGCCGCAGGGTGCCGACCCTGCTCTCGGGGCAGATCAACTACTATCTCAGGGACTTCTTCACCCCCAACATCTTCGTGGATATCAGCGATACCTGGGAGGAGAAGATAGAGGCTCTGAAGATCTATGACGGCCAGTGGGAACGGGCAGGGACCGACTGGTATGAGTACCTGGACCATACTTCACGGTCCTATGGAAAGATGATCGGCGTCGGGCGTGCGGAAGGCTTCGTCTCAAGGAAGCTCCTGTTCCGCTGAGCAGCCGGATAGAATTCCAGAGCCGCTTTCGATTGAATCCCGCTTTGCCCGGGGACAGAAACGGTCCCGCTTCCTTCCATGAAAGAACTATTTGAGCTCCCGGTTCGCAGACTTTATTGACAGCCGGGCCGGAGATTATATTCACCACGGAGAACGGGGGGACGACTATGAACTGGCAGGAGAGGCGCGTGCTCGTGACGGGTGCAGGGGGGTTCATCGGCACCCACCTCGTCGACGCTCTCGTGGAGAGGGGGGCGCAGGTCACCGCGCTCGTCAGGTACAACTCGAGGAACGACTGGGGGATGCTCGAGGAGAGGTACCGCGACGGCGGAGGCGGGATACGGGTGATCCTCGGGGACGTGACGGACGCCGGGTGCGTGAGAAAGGCCGTGGAGGGGAACGAGGTGGTCTTCCACCTCGCCGCCCTCATCGGGATCCCCTACTCCTACGAGGCTCCCGAATCGTACGTCAGGACGAACATGCTCGGCACGCTGAACGTGCTCTCCGCCTCGCTCTCGGCGGGTGTCGAGCGGGTGGTGCACACCTCGACCTCGGAGGTCTACGGCACCGCCCTCTACACGCCTATCGACGAGGCCCACCCTCTCCAGGGCCAGTCACCCTACTCGGCTTCCAAGATCGCGGCAGACAAGATGGCCGAGGCCTACTTCTGCTCCTTCGACCTGCCGGTCGTCACCCTGCGGCCCTTCAACACCTACGGGCCCCGCCAGTCCGCCCGGGCGGTCATCCCGACCATCATCACCCAGGCCCTCACCTCGAATACCATCCAGCTGGGGAGCCTGGAACCCGTACGGGATTTCACCTTTGTCACGGATACCGCGAGGGCCTTCATCCTCGCCGCCGAACGGGACGGGGCCATAGGAAAGACCATCCATACCGGGTCCGGTATCGGCATCTCCGTCGGCGAGCTCGCGCAGAGGATCCTCGCACTGGTGAACCCGGGCGCGAGTATCATCACGGGCGGAGAACGGGTGCGGCCGGAGAAGAGCGAGGTGATGCGCCTCGTCTGCGACAGCCGCCGTGCCTGGGAGGAGCTCGGGTGGCGGCCCGAGGTCTCCCTTGACGAGGGCCTCGCGAGGACCATCGCATGGATCAGGGAGCACCTGGACAGCTACAAGGCAGGGAGGTACGCGATATGAAGAAGGCCGGCGGGATGCAGGCCGTGATCCTCGCGGGAGGGCGGGGCAGAAGGCTCCTCCCCTACACCGCCGTTCTCCCCAAGCCCCTCATGCCCATCGGGGAGTACCCTATCCTCGAGGTCATCCTCCGTCAGCTCGAGCGGGCCGGTTTCTCCGACGTCGTAATCTGCACCGGCCACCTCCATGAGAATCATCCGCGCCTACCTCGCCCAGAGCAGCCACCCCGGCCTCTCAATCCGGTACACCCACGAAGATGAGCCCCTCGGGACCATCGGGCCCCTCAGGCTCGTCGATCATCTCGAGGATACTTTCCTCGTCATGAACGGGGATATCCTCACAGACCTCAATTACCGGAAGCTCCTGGAGGCTCACAGGAAGAAGAAGGGTATTGCCACCATCGCGACGTACCACCGCGAGGTGAACATAGATTTCGGGGTGCTCGAGCACGACGACAAAGACAGGATCCGCGAGTTCCGCGAGAAGCCGACCTACTCCTTCGATGTCTCCATGGGGATCTACGGCTTCCAGAAGGAGATCCTCAGGTTTGTCCCCGAAGGGCGGGCATTCGGCTTCGACGAGCTCATGCTCGCCATGATCGCGGGGAATGCCCCGGTCTACTCTTACCCGCACGACGGTTACTGGCTTGACATCGGACGGCCCGATGACTACGAGCGCTCCATCGCCGAATTCGAGCGCTACCGCGATCTCTTCATGGGATGAGAGTCCTCGTTACCGGTGCGGGCGGTCTCGCCGGCCGCGCCCTTGTCCGCCGGATCCTGAGCCTTGAAGGCGAGAGGGAGGTCTTTGGGATCTACCGGAAGAATCTCCCCGAGCCGGCCGACCGGTTCACCCCGTTGAAGGCCGATCTCACGGACCATGAGAAGACCCTCGTCCGGGTGAGGGAGGCCGAGCCAGGGGTGATCATCCACCTGGCCGGGCAGAACCACGGCAGCCTTGCCGGCCTCCTGGAATCGAACGTCGTGGCCACCCAGAACCTCCTCGATGCCGCCCGTGCCCTGCGGAATCCGCCACGGGTACTCGTCACCGGCTCGTCGGCAGAGTACGGATATGCCGGTGATGGACCGATCCCCGAGTCAGCCCCCCTGCGCCCCGTTGGGCCGTATGGAATCTCAAAGGTAGCGGCGGAGCTCCTGGCGCACTCCTACCATGCCGTCCACCATCTGCCCGTTGCCGTCATCCGCCCCTTCAACCTCGTCGGGCCTGGTCAGTCGGACGCCTATGTCTGCGGGAAGATCGTACAACAGGTCGTGGAGATCGAAGAGGGGAAAAGGGAGGAGATCTCTCTCGCCGAACTCTCCTCGAGAAGGGACTTTATCGACGTCCGGGACATGGCCGTCGCCTGCTGGGCACTCGCGGGCCTCCCCGAATTTTCGGACCGTTGCGCGGGGAAGGCTTTCAACATCGGGAGTGGGAAGGACCGCTCGGTCGCCGATATCATCGAGATCATCCGGAAGAATACGGGGAAGCGTTATCCCGTGCTGCTTCCCGGGCGGGAACGGCCCATCCCGGTCCCGACCCAGAGGAGCGACAACTCCCTCATCACCGCGACCTGCGGCTGGAAGCCCTCCATCTCTCTCGCCCAGTCCCTCAGGGACATGCTCGCATACGAGCGGCGCCGGGCCGGGTAGCCGGCGGGGGTCCGGTAGGGAGGCGAGGGGGGCCGGTAGGGAGGCCGGGGGTCCGGAAAGGAGGCCGGGCGGGTTAAATAACCCCCATCTCCGAGAGCCGGGACGGGAGGTAGTCCTTTGTCACGAAGTCGAGGCCCCTCGCCGCGAAGGCCTGCTGTTCAGACTTGAGCTTCATCTCGAGCTGGAGGTTGATCTGCCCCTTCCAGTACGGGCTGTCGAACCGCGGGTCCGAGAGTTCGGCCTTCAATGCATCCACGTCCTTGTCGCTGAGATCGTCGGCCGGGAGGTTGTAGTCCCTGATATCCGAGGGCTGAACACCGATGAACTGGGCCTTCGGGGTGGCGAGGAGCTCGGACATGTGGGCGCTCTTGATCGCCCCGTACGCGACCGACGCGAAGATCCGGTAGGACCAGGGGTCCCCATCGGTGAAGACGGTGACCGGGATGCCGAACTGCTCGTTCAGCCGGTGGAGGACCCGGCGGGTCGAGCGGGCGGGCTGCCCCTTCAGGTGGACGACGATGGCCTGGTGCTCCTCGTCGAAACCGTTCTCGATGAGCCGCGCGTACATGCCGCCGGTCTCGAGGGCGATGATGAACTTCGCGTCATGCTCCAGGAACTCCACGGTCTCGACATCGTTCGGGATCTGGTAGCCTGCTTCGCCGACATCGTCGCGGCAGTGGATCTCCCTGCACGCCGCGCCGGGTCTTCTCCCGGATCCGGAGGGGGCCGAAGACCGTCGCACCGTCCTCCTCGGGCCTGAGGTGGAAGGCCTCGCGCTGGAGGTCGGTGATGATCTCCAGGTCCTCGATGAGGAGGTTGGACTCGTCCTGGGCACCGAACTTGGCCCGCTTCCACCCCTCGGAGATGTAGTAGAGCTCCCTCAGGGTCGAGGACCGGTTCTCGGCGAGCTGCTTCTTGATAAAGCCGATGACGTACGCCATCTTCAGGAGGTGGAGCGCCCCCTTCTCCGAGGTCGCGGCGCGGAGGCTCTCGCGGTCGCCGTACTTCCAGACCTCGCTCTCGATATCGTACGCGATGTTCGCCTTCGTCCTCGTGGGGAGCCTGATGAACGGGATCTCCCCGCCCTGCATCTCGTTGTACCATTCGAGCGCTATGGCGAGGAGGCGCGTCCTCGCGAGCGTGTCGAACTCCTCCTTAGACATCCAAATCCACCACCAGCTTCATCTTCTCGTCAACCCCCTGGAGATCGAGGGTCCCCCCGCCGGCCCCCGCGTACCTGGCCTCCCACCCCTCGCCGGGCGCGAGGGTGGTCTTCCAGACCCGGGTGTAGTCCCCCTCGACGACGTGGGTATACTCGGGTTTCGGCGAAGCGTCGGGCGCAGGGTCCCGGGAGGTGTCGTAGATGGTCGGCGAGACCTCCTTGTCGGTATAATTGCGCACGACGATCCTGACGCTCCCGTCCGAGGTCCATTTCTTGGCCACCAGCCGGTGCATGATCCTCCCCTCGATTGGCGTGGTATCGGGGACCGGCTTCTCCGTTACCTCGGCGACCTTCGCCGCGATCTCGGGGATGATCGCGCAGAGCGCCCTCGCGCGGTCCTCCGTGACCCTTTGCCTGTCCCTCCGCGAGAGGAAGGTCTTCAGCTCCCGCCCGAGATCCTTCAGGGCGAGATCGATCTCCTTCTCGATCTCGGGGATGGCGGCGATCGCGTCCTTGGACTCGCTCGTGAACGGCACGTTCGTCGAGGCGACATGGACAAGGATAAGCGCTGGCCCGACGGGGAGGCCGTCCTGCGAGAGGCCGTAGTTCCTCCAGTTCACGGCGGAGATGGCCTGGGTGATGGCGCACGCCCCCTGCTGGTACATGAGAGGGACGCGGTTCGCGAACCTGAGGATGATAGCCTTCTCATCGGAAGGGAGCCTCCCGCCATAGCCGATGGCCGTCTCGACGACAAAGGGATTGCCGCTGTATACGGACGGCGGACGGGTCCTGGCCTTGACGAAGTCCAGCTGGAACTCCTTGTCAAGGCTCTTCCTGATGAGCTTCCTCGCCGATGGGCGAGAGGCACTGGGTCGTCGGTGGCGCGGGGATGTTGACCGACTGCATCGCGGCGAGGAGGGTTTTCTGCTCCTCGGCCGAGAGGGACTTCACCTTCTTCGAGGCCGCGAGGCCGGCCTTCTTCGCGATCTCGTCGGCCGCCTTCTTCCCGACCCTGCTGAAGGACTCGACGAGGAACCCCTCAAGGGTGAGGGGGCTCTCGGCAACCATCCGCTTCAGGAGCCCGATCTCGATCCCGTGCGGGTGGGGCTGGATGGGGCACGGTAGAGGGATGGCTTCATGGCTCACCCGGTCGAAGGTGGAGACCTCCCCGTCGATCTCCGCGCGGATACGCGCGTGGGGGTTCACGACCGAGGTGTACTTCAGGTAGTCGACGAGGCGCTTCTTTGCGGCGAGAGTCGCGCGGAGCTCGATCTCCACCCGCGTGCCATGTGTCCTGTCCCACTCCACCTCCTTCTGGGACACTATCTCGGGCTCGTTGGACTCGATCCTGATAGCAAGTTCGAACCTGGTCGCTGGCCCCTTTGCATCAGTCCTGGAAATAACAAGGGCAGGAACACCCGTGGTGAGCTGGGCGTAGAGAACCGCGGCGGAGATCCCGATCCCCTGCTGCCCCCGGCTCTGCTTGATCTGGTGGAACCGTGACCCGTAGAGGAGCTTCCCGAAGACGAAGGGGACCTGGGCGGGGACGATCCCGGGGCCGTTGTCCTCGACCGTGACCCGGAAGACCTCGTCCGAGATCTTCTTCACCTGGACGAGGATATCGGGGAGGACCTCGGCCTCCTCGCAGGCGTCGAGCGCGTTGTCCACCGCCTCCTTCACGGTGGTGATGATCCCCCTCGTCGGGGAGTCGAAGCCGAGCAGGTGCTTGTTCTTCTCGAAGAACTCGGCGATGCTGATGGCCCGCTGCTTCCGGGCGAGCTCGTCAGCGAGGGACACGGGCGGCCACCTCGGCCACGGCGCTCTCGAGCGGGGTGACCTTCTGCTCGCCGGAGTGGAGGTCCTTCAGGGTCACCGTCCCCGTCGCGACCTCACGCTGGCCCAGGATCACCGCGAAGTCCGCGGCCTTCGCCGCGTGGGCCATCTGGGCCCCGAGGTTCCGGTCCAGCAGGTCCAGCTCCGCGCAGATCCCCCTGTCCCTGAACGCCTTCGCCACCTCGAAGCCGCGGATCCGGCCCTCGTCGGTGGTGCAGACCGCGACCCGGACCTGCCGGGGTGCATTCACCTCGCCGAGGGAGACCATGAGCCGGTCGAAGCCGATGGCAAAACCGCACGAGGGGACGTCGTCCCCGCCGAAGAGGTGGGCGAGCCGGTACGTCCCGCCGCCGAGGACCTGGTTCTCGGCACCGAGGTTGGGCGCGAACCCCTCGAAGACCATGCCCGTGTAATAGTCCAACCCCCGGGCGATGCCGAAGTCGAGGGTATAGACAAGGCCATTCTTCTCGAGGATCTCCACGATCTCCTCGATCCGCTTCTTCTCGGGGATATCGCCGGTGACGGCAAAGAGCTCGTCAAGTGTCCGGGCATGGACAAGGTCCCTGAGGCGGCTTTCCAGGGGTTCCCGCCCGATATTCGCGAGGAACAGGGTAAGGCCGTCGAAGTCCCGCTTGTCGAGGAAGGCCATGGATCTCGCCTGATCGGCGGGTTCGAGATCCGAAAGAAGGTGCTTCATCGGCGCCAGGTGGCCGACGTGAAGATCGCAGGGGATGCCAGCGGCGCGGAGGAGGTCGTCGGCGAGGAGGATCGCCTCTGCATCGGACCTCGCGGTGTCTGCCCCGATGAGCTCGACCCCGAACTGCCAGAACTGCCGGTACCGGCCCTTCTGGGGCCGCTCGTACCGGAAACAGTCTGCGAAGTAGAACCACCTGAGCGGCTTCGGGAGGACCTTCGCCTCGTTCACGAACATCCTGAGCACCGATGCCGTGATCTCGGGCCGGAGCGCCATCTTCCGGCCGCCCTTGTCCTCGAAGACGTACATCTCACCGATGATCCCTGCCCCCGACCGGACGGTGAAGAGCTCGAGCTCCTCGAACTCCGGGGTGCAGACCTCGCGGTACCCCCATCGTGCAGCCCTCTCGCGGAGGGTGCCCTCCACCGCCCTGCGCCTCTCCATCTCGTCTGGCAGGAAATCCCTCGTTCCCCGTGGTCTCTGGAGCATCCTTCACCGTCACCTTCGGCGACTCAGTGCCATTTCCCACGAAATGCCACTTCACCCGGTAATTCTATCCTCTCTCCTTATCTTTCCTTTGGGGATGTCTTCCCGAGGAGCCGGGCGAGGGTGGGGTCCCCCCTGGAGAAGACCTTCTCGCGTTTCTCCCGTCCCTGGAGGTAGAGGGCGAGGAGGATGAGTCCGAGCCCCACGACCTCGTCCCAGAGGACGGCAACATCGATTGCCACCAGGGCGAGCGTCGCATAGGCGACATCATGGTAGGCCGCGGCGCGGTAGCCGGGAAGGGCGGTCCTGAAGAAGATCCGCACATCCCTCGCCCAGAGGAGGTAGGTGACGGCAACCCCGAATCCGACGACAAACAGGAGGTAACTCATGGCAAGAGTAATTAGGATACGGGCACCCATATCTCTATTCAGTCGGCCATGCAGCCCCATGCAACGCTCCACGACCTCCTGGAGGCTTTCCGCCGGGGGAGATCTCCCGGGATGAGGCAGCCACCCGGATCGAAGGGCTCAGGATCGAGCAGACTGGAAGAGTTCGCCCGCCTGGACCTGGGGAGGGCGGCCCGGTGCGGGGTCCCCGAGGTTATCCTCGCAGAGGGGAAGACCGCCGATCACCTTGCCGGGATCGTGATCCGGACCGTCGCGGCCCAGGGCAGGTGCATCGTGACCCGGGTGAGCCCTGAACAGGCAGAGGAGATACAGAGGCGGTGCGTTGAGGAAGGTACCCAGGCGGAGTATCTCGAGCTTCCCCGGGCCCTCGTCGCATTCCGGATCCCGCCCGCCGAGAAGAACCGGAGGGGATCGTGGCCATCCTCACGGCAGGGACCGCCAATCTCCCGGCCGCCGAGGAGGCGCGCCTCATCGCGGAGGAGATGGGATGCACCGTCCGTACGGCCTACGACGTAGGGGCCGCGGGGATCCACCGGCTCTTTCCGGCGCTGAAATCGGTGCTCGATGCCCATGTCTTTATCGTCGCGGCAGGGAGGGAGGGCACGCTTCCGGCCATCGTCGCCGGGCTCGTCGACCGGCCGGTCATCGGGCTTCCCGTATCATCGGGGTATGGCTACATGGGTGAGGGGAGGGCGGCTCTCGCCTCCATGCTCCAGTCCTGCTCGGTCCTCGCGGTTGTAAATATCGACGCGGGTTTCACCGCAGGGGCCTTCGCGGCCCGGATCGCGACCATGGCGGCCTGCCCATGACCCGCGGGTTCTACATCGGCCGGTTCCAGCCCTATCACAACGGGCACCAGGCGGTACTGGAGCGGATGGCCTCATCGGTGGACGAGATCGTGATCGGCGTGGGGAGTGCGCAGCTCTCCCACGAGCTCGAGAACCCCTTCACCGCGGGTGAACGGGTGCTCATGATCACGCGCTCCCTCGCGTCGCTCGAACGGCCCATCTACGTCATCCCCATCGAGGACATCCAGAGGAACGCCCTCTGGGTCTCCCATGTGAAGTCGATGACCCCGCCCTTCGACTGCGTCTTCTCGAGTAACCCCCTCGTCATGCGCCTCTTCGCCGAGTCCGGCCACAAGGTCCACTGCCCCGAGATGTATGAACGGCAGACCCACTCGGGTACGGCCATCCGACGGCGGATGCTCTCGGACGAGCCCTGGGAGCACCTGGTTCCCCCGGCCGTTGTGCGGGTCATCCGCGAGATCGATGGCGTCGAACGTCTCCGGCAGATCTCCCGGAGCGACTGATCACTTTTTTCTTGAAAGGCCGGCCATGTTCAAATTCCTGAAAGGCTTCATGAAAAGTGCGGACCTCCCTGCGGATATCGGGATAGAGGACCTCCCTGCCTGGATCGAGGGTGAGGAGAGGGTGGTGAGGCAGGACCTTGCCGCACGGGTGAGGGCCGCCCGGGCGGAACTGCTGGATGCCCGGCGGCAGATGGAGGAGGTGCTCTCCGATTTCGATACCGGATCCACGAAAGAGGCACCCCACCCGAAACTCGCGGGGGTGACCGAGCGGTCCCTGCCGCTCTTCCTGAAGGCCATGGGGATGAGCCTCTCCCGTGACCTGCCCGACGACCCCGAGAAGTTCTATACCGCGGCAGGGGAAATCCTGAAGGGATGCCTCTCGGCCTTCCGGGGACAGGGGCGGTACCTGGTCGCCGCGTTTCCCGAGGAAATGAAGGTGCTCAGGGGGAGCTGGATACCATGGGGAGGGCGGTGAACGCCCTGACCCCGGGGATCACCGGGGCCCGCGACCGGCTCAGCGAGGCTTGCAGGGCTCACGGGGTCCCTGGCGCAGTACCGGGATGCAAAGAGGCGGGCCGGTCTCGGGCAGAAGGAGATCGTAGCCCTCGGGGATGAGGCACGCGCATCCGGGGATACGCTCGAAGAGGTGAAACGTGCCCTCGCGGACCTCGAGAAAGGAGAGGAGTACCCTCGAGTGACCAGGCGGAACTCTCCCGGATCAGGATCCTCGGGGAGCAGCGCATCGAGGTGGCACGCCACTACAAGGCCGCCACTGCCACTCCCGACCACCTCTTCAGGAAGGCGGAGAAGGTCGCGTCAAGGAAGAAGGACCGGGACGCCGTGCGGCTCCTCCAAGAGGGGATCGGTCTCCTGGCCCAGGATCTCCCCTTACCTGAGGATTCGGCATCCCGTATCATCCCCGCTGCACAGAAGGTGATCAACGCCCTGGTTGCGTCGGGAGATCTCCCCCTGAAGAACCGGGATGAGATCGACCTTCTCCAGGTACCGGAGCGCCTCGTATCGGAGATCGAAGAGATCTCAGGGAGATACACGACGATCTCATCAGAGATCACGTCCAGGCAGGGTGCCCTCCTCTCGCGGCCGGCCTTCTTGAAAAGCAGGGATCTGGCCGTGCAGAGAGAGGAGCTCGAAAAAAAGATCTCCCAGGCAGCGAACCGTCTCGAGATCGTGCGGAGGGAGCTCCTGGATCTCGGGGCGGGCATGAAGGCTTCCCTCGAAGAGATAAAGGCCGGGGTCGGGGCCCTTTCCGGGAGATCCGTTCAGGTCAGGGACCCTGGTATTACCTGACCTTGATGGGACGGGAGAGCACCTGCAATGCGCGGGTCCGGAGGTGTTACCTCTATCCCGGGAACCCATCGCCGAGGAACCTGAGGAGATCCTCCTCAAGGTCCCCTGCCCGCTGGTACCGTTTTTCGGGTTCCTTCTCAAGGCACCGCATGATAATCCCGTCCACGGGCAGGGCGGCCGGGTTCAGGGTGGACGGGGGGAGAGGGACCGAGTTCAGGATCTTCCCGTGATCTCGGCGAGGCCCTCGCCGGTGAACGGGGGCTGGCCGGTGACAAGCTCGTAGAAGATGCCCCCGGCACCGTAGATATCCGTCCGCTCGTCCGGCCTGCCGTACCGTCCCGGGTCGACCTGCTCCGGGGCCGCATAGCTGGGCGAATACCCCTGGAGGTCGGTCGCCGTCGCCCCCCCGAGGAACCTCGACAGCCCCCAGTCCCCGATCTTCGGCTCAAGGGCCTCGGTGACGAGGACGTTCCCCGGCTTCAGGTCACGGTGGATGATGCCCCGGGCATGGGCAAAGGCGAGACCCCGGGCGATGCCTGCGACGATACGGGCCGCCGTCCTGACATCGAGGGGTTTCCCGAGCTCATCGAGGGAGCGGGGGAAGAACTCCATCTCCACGTACGGGACGGGGAGGATGTTCGCGCCGAGGATCTGGACGACATTCTCGTGCCTGAGTCCCTCCCAGGTGCGCATCTCCTTGAGGAATGCCATCCCCGTCACCTCGTCCAGGGAGAGGGGGACCTTCACGGCGACGACCTTCCCGCTGTCCTTCCTCCTCGCGCGGAAGACCCGCGAGACTCCTCCGCTCGCCACCACCTCCGGGTCCGAGAACCGGTTCAGGAGGTCAGGGGGGAACGAAGACGGGAGATGAGGGACCGGGCCGGAGGTGGGTTCCCCGATCGTGAGCCGGGTGCGATCACCTCCCTCAGCCCCTTCCTTCGGTCTGTCACCCCCGAGGGGCCTGATGGTGCGGTGCTGCCAGAAGGCGAGGACGGTCGAGGCGAAGGTCACGGCCCCCAGGGCAAGGAGGAGCATGCTCCTCCTCATCGCGACGGGGGTTAAGGGGATAAGAAGGAGGAGGGCGGCGGTCGCGACCGCCGAGAGGAGCGGGTGGTAGAAGGAGAGAACTGGCGCCGGCCGGGAACGGTATGCCGCGAGGGCGAGGCCGAAGGACGAGAAGCCCAGGAACGCGAGGAGGATGCAGATTGAGACGGGGGCCACGCCCTCGCCCCTCGGCGCGAGCCGGATGGCGAGGGCATTCTCGAGGAGGAGCGATGACGCGAGGGCGACGATGCCGAGGATCCCGTGCCCCGCGGTCAGGAAGAGATCACCCCTCCGGGAGAGGCTCGAGGCGTACTCCGGCGAGTGCCTGCGATCCGGCCAGTAGAGGGTGACGAAGGCCAGGGCCCCGAGCCCGAGGATGGCGAGGTCGAGGAGGGGGAGGAGCTTCATGATCGCAGCGATGACGGGATGGGTCGTGATACTCACCGCCATCAGGAGGTTCCCCCAGTCATATCGATCCCTCGTGCGGGTGTCCGTGGCCGATGGAAGGACGCAGCAGGGGCTGCATCAGGTCCTGCGGGCATTTCCTGTCCCTTCTTTGTTCGGGGTCTCCGCCGTCCCGGGTGGGTCCAGGGCCGGTGGTATGGCGAATACAAGCCTTGCTCCTGTCATCCCCTGGCCGAGCTCGAGGATATCCCCGTTCTTCAAGATTACCGGTTCGTCCCTCGGAACCTTCTTCCCGTTGACGAAGGAACCGCCGGTGCTCCCGCTGTCCTCGAAGGTGACCCCTTTCTCCACCCTGATCTTCCCATGGGGGCGGGTGATGCGGGTCACCGCCTGGTAGGATTCGTCGAGGATGAGATTCCGCTCCGGATTCGGTCTCTCCAGATTGGCCGGCGTCCCGCCGCCCCACCCTCGTCTCTCCTGCCTTCAGGGTGAAGGCCCTGCCATCCTCCTTCCCCCCATAACCACGACCATCGGCGAGCTGCCCAGGAGGGCCCCGCTCACTCCTCCCTTCACCCTGCTGAGGCGCTCGTCCAGGGTCCGGTCCACTCCCGTGATCCGGAGGTTGGAGAAGATCCCGAGGGTCCGGACAATCCGCTCCAGGCTCCCGGGGACAACCGAGTATCTCCCAGACCGGGTGCACCCCTTTCGAGGTCTCCCTGCCGATCCCCGCCTCCTTCCGGATGACCCCGATGGAGAGGAGCCTGTCGAGGTGCTTCTTGGTATTCTCGTCGCTCGTCTCCGTCTCCCGGGAGATCGAGGTGACATCCATCGGCTTCTTCTCCAGGAGCTTGAGGATCCTGAGCCTGGGTGCCGCTCGAGAGGATGTCGAGATAGGCCGAGGAGCTCATCGATGATGTCCCCGTCCCCGGCACTGGTCACGGTATCGGGAATCCTCCCGCTGCTCATGAAAGGATTTTCAATCTCTCGGCATATCAGGTTGCCGCACGCCGAAAAAGACAGGGGCCGGGGTCCCGCCGTCGATGAAAGCGACTCCTTCGTGGGAGGTGAATTCATCTCCCGGGCGGGCTTATCCGCCACCCTGAACCATAACGCTTTTTCATCAGGGCATTCGAACGATAGGTGATGGCGGAAGGGTCTCCTTTCAGGAACCGGCGGCACCTCTGGGTCCTCGTCCCTGCTCCTCGCCTGGGGAGGGATCCTCGCGGAAGTCGTCCTCCCCTTCGCGCCGCCCCTCCTCTCCTTCGGGGCTTATGGGTGCATCCTCGGCTCCTTCGCGATAGCGGTGCTCGCCTTCCTGAAGAAGAGGAGGGATATCGTCTCCCTCTGTGTACCGATCTTTGCCGTGATCATCTTCATCACGCCCATGGTCACCCTGGAGACCCGCCCGGGGCTCCTGATGGAGGTGCTCTATGCAGCGACCCTCACCGCCCTCCTGGTCCGGCTCGAAAAGAGGTTCGCCTGAGATGATCGATATGAGCCGCGGGGTATCCTGATGGACAGTTTCCTCACCAAGTACATCGAAAGGGTCAGCCCGGCCTTCTCGGGGATCCCGGGGGCGGCGGCCCACCAGGTCGCATTCGCATTCCTCTCCTACAAGCTCGGGATCTACCCCGATGCGGTGACCCGGTGCGACCATGCCCTGAAACTCATCGAGGGCCGGCAGGTGCCCGGGGTCCTCGCGAGGGCCCTTTCGGTCGTCCGCGAACGGGCGGCAGCCCTCGCCGAGTCCAAGTATGACGCGAGGCTCCCCTTCCTCTTCACAAAGGAGGATCTCCCCTTCGGGATCATCGACCCGAAGGAGCCGGTCGCGGATGCCGATCTCTTCCAGCTGACCGATGCCCTCGTCCTCCTCTATGCAGCGGCCCTCGCCAGTTCCCCCGACGACGAGCAGGCCCTGGAGGAGCAGGAGAAGTTCATCCTCCAGCTCCTCGCCACGTACCGGAGAACCCTGACGAAATGAGTGCCCCTTCGCCGGATCACCGGTCAGGGATCTCCTTATTGTGAAAACAGGCGGGGATCAGAGAGAATCGAGGCTTATCTTCTCGAAGTCCTGGGCTGCCCGGGCGATATCGGTGACCCCGAATGCGGTCTGGACCGAGGTGATCTCGAGCTCGATCGCGACATTGCAGACATAGTCGAGGATGTCCACCGAGAGTTCCTTCTTCTCGCGGGACTTCCTGACCTGGTCCATGAGGTCCTTCAGCTTCTCGGGTGGCTCCAGGCGGAGTTTCGCAAGGCTGATCACGCACATGTAGATCCGCGTCAGGTTGCGATCGGGCCCCGTGATCGTGTCAAAGAAGTTCCTGATGACCTGGGCCTGGTAGATCTCCGCTGCCATACGTAACCGGGAGGTTCGAGAGTCCGCTTTAAATAGTTGCTGGTGACGGGGAAGATCGGGGTCTCTTCCGCCTCATCTTCGGACAGAGACTATCTTGATGATGTCCCGGTCCTTCATCTGGTGGGTGTCCTTCACCCTCATCTTCGTCCGGGCGTCAACCGCGTACAGGAATCCTTCCCCGATATCGGTATGGACACGGAAGGCGAGGTCGCGAGGGGTCGATCCCTTCTTCATGAGGAAGGCATCCGGAAGTACCCGGCCCTGGCTGTCGGAATACTTGTGCTCGTCCTCGACGGGGTAAACTACCATGAGGCCGAGCAGGGAGAATACCGCATGGTTCAGGGCCTCCTGGACCCCCGTCCCGTGGAACTTTCCCATCACCGCGGCAATCTTCCCGAGGCCCGCCTTCTGGGCGGGGTTGAGGCTCTCTGGCTTCACGACGGTGAAGGACGGGTCGCCGGGGAGGTACCTGATGACGCCTGCCGTGACCGCGTTCCTGAGGGCGAGCTCCCCGGCGCTCGTGGCAAAGTGGATCTCCTCCTTCCGCAGCCCCTCGATCAGGGGTTCCGGCGCCTCGTCCACCCGGTTCCCGACGAGCATCATGGGTTTTGCCATGGAAAGAAGCCGCCTGCAGAACCGGACGAGTTCCGGTTCCTGGGCCCTCGTGAGATCGAGGCCGGCCTCCAGGTCGACGGCCTTGACCTGCTCGAAGGTGATCCCGAGGCCCGCGACGAGCTCTGCGATGGAGGTCGCCATGGCCGAACTCTTCCCTTGGGACGACCGCTGGATCTTCGACCAGTGCTTCTCCAGGATCCCGTAGAGCCACATCGACATCTCGTACTCCAGGAACTCAATGTCCTCCAAGGGGTTATGGGTGCCCACCCCGACAGGGACCCCCTCGGCATCCGTGGATCCGCTCGCGTCCAGGATGTGGAGGATCGCGTCTGCCTGCCTGAGGTGGTCCAGGAACTGGTTCCCCAGGCCGCGCCCCTTGTGGGCCTCGGGCACGAGCCCCGCCACATCGATGAGGCCGATGGGGATGAACCTGACCCCGTCTTTGCAGATGCCGCAGGTCGTCCCGAGCTCTTTGCAGACGCAGGGGGAACGGACATAGGCGACCCCGTGGTTGGCGTCGATGGTGGTGAACGGGTAATTGGCGATCTCCACGTTCGCGAGGGTGGCGGCCTTGAAAAAGTGATTTCCCACAGTTCGGTTTCCCTGCCAGTGCCAGTGTGATCATATCCCGTTCCCTCCATTCAACGGCGGGATTGAAGAAAGCGGACCTGCCGCATTCCGGTATTTTTCGAGTGCAAGCGTGATCATCGCTATCCCTTTTAATGGTGCAAAGGAGCGTACCTAGATACCATGAGTTACACGAGTAAGGATATTTATTATTTTGATCGGCCCGGCGAGGAGAACACCCGGGACGCGGCCCGGATGGCGGTGGAGAGGGCGAAGTCCCTGGGGATCCGGAGGATCGTCGTCGCGAGCACGGGCGGGTCCACGGCCCTCGCCTTCCTGGAGGCGGCGAAGGGGACCGGTATCGAGCTCCTCGTGGTGACCCATGTGGTGGGGTTCGTGAAGCCCGGGGCCTGGGAGTTCGACGAGAAAGCGGCCGCGAAGCTCCGGGCCGCAGGGGTGAAGATCGTGACCGGCACCCATGCCCTCTCCGGTCTCGAGCGCGCCCTCTCGCGCTCCCAGCGGGTGGGCGGGGGGTCGCGGACCGAGGCGATCGCCGAGGCGCTCCGGCGCACCGTCGCCGTCGGCCTGAAGGTGGCCGTGGAGTGCACCCTCATCGCCGCGGACCAGGGGGCCATCCCCGTTGACGAGGAGATCGTGGCAGTGGGTGGGACCGCGAGCGGGGCCGATACCGTCTGCGTCATCCGGCCGGCCCATACCTCATCCTACTTCGACCTCCAGGTCCGCGAGATCGTGGCAATGCCCAGGAACAGGTAGGAACAGGGAGACTATGCTTCTCGATTCCCTGAAAGAGGCCCTGGCCCGCATGGCGGACACACCGGTGCTCTGGCTCACCGGCCTCTACCTGGGGGGCCTCTTCGCCATCGATATCCTCATCCAGGCGGGCGGGAACACGGTGCTTGGCGCCCGGGTGGGCTTCCTCGGGCTCTGCGCCCTCCCCTTCTTCCTCGGTGGGTCCTATGGGACGATCCGGGAAGAGGAGCGGGGTATCCGCACCTATATCGCGGCCGGCGCGCGGCACTACTTCCGGATCCTCGTTGCCGGGGCCGTTATCGTCAGCGCGGCCTTCCTCACGGTCTTCCTTGCCATGATCCCCGCAACACTCCTCGGCGGGCCCCTCCCTGAGGCGATGACCTTCTCGTTCATCGGGGTGAGCATCCCCTTCACCTTCTTCGCCTACTTCTATGACACCGCAGTGGTCTTCGAGAACCGGAAGGTCCTCGATTCCATCCGGAGGTCGGTTGAGTTCGTGATCAGGAACCCGGGAAAAGCGGTGACCTTCTACCTGGTAAACCTGGCCATCGGCTTCGCCATCCTCTTCGTCTCGGTCGTTATCTGGTCCTTCACCATCGCCGACCGGCTGCAGCCCCTGGCAGACATGAACCAGACCCTTATCGCGAATATGAACATGACCGCCGAACAGGTGATGAACCTCATCGGCGTTCCGGGGCTCTGGGCGGGGGCGGTCATCGGTTTCTTCGCGGTATGGATCGGAGGTACCCTCCTCCTCACTTTCAAGGCCTGCTTCTTCAGGCGGGCATTATCGTCGTCGGACGCCGCTCCCGAGCAGGGCGAGTTCGACGAGAAGGGGCGGTGGTACCGGTACTAGAACACCTCCCGCATGGGCACCAGGCCTGATCCATCCCCCTTCAGAGGAAGAACAGGGTGAGGGCGAGCGCGATGAGCCCTCCCCCGAGGGTCGCGATGAGGTTCGTCCCCGCGTTCCCGATGAACCCCTTGTTCTCGAAGAGCGCCCCCACCAGGCTGTCCACGTTGGAACCGGCGAAACCGGCCAGGGCCACAAAGAGGAGCATCCCTGGAGTGCCGAGGCCGAGGAGGTACGCCGAGACCGCGACAGCGAGAGATGCGGCGACGGAGGCGCCTTCGCCGAGGAGGGTGATCCCGCCGTTCGTCCCCTTCGGGACGGGCTCGAGGGTCGTGATGAGCACGGGTTCATGGGAGGTCATCCCAATCTCCCCCCCATGGTATCGGCGGCAGCGGTGGCGACGCTCCCGAGGAAGAGGGCGAGGGTGAGCGGGTTCCCGCCTGAGAGTGCGTAGAGGACAGCGGCCGCCACCCCGACAAGGCAGTTCGCGAAGACGTTCACGTACCCACGCACACCCCCATGGGACTCTGCGATGCCCGCCGCAACCTTCACCTCGTACCGGTACCGGGTGGAGGCCGATCCGATGACCAGGAAGACGAGCATGACCAGGAACCAGCGCACGTCGGCAAAGACGATGAGGATGATCCCGACGAGGGATCCCGAGAAGAGGCCGCTCACGTCAGCCACCCGGAACCGGAATGCAACGTACCCGAACGAGAGGGCGATGATGGCGCCCGCGGTCAGGAGGCCCATGTTCTCGACCGGGATATTGAGGTCTGCAAAGAGGTACATGGTCATCGCCACGCCGAGCCCCTCGACCATGAGGATATCGTTTCGTTCCTGGAGGGCTGCCTTGAGGAGGACCGCAACCAGGACGCCGAGAAGTATCAGGAGGAGGAGGAGGGGCCTGATCTGATCCAGGTACCTTATCGCCGCCAGGTACAGGACCACGAGGCACCCGCCCGCGGAAGATGCCGCGAGGTAGGTGAGATACCGGTGGTCCCCGCCACGGCTTGCCCGGTATGCGAGCTCTCCTCCCACGACGATACCTAACGTGATGATGAAGATCAGGAGGGGGAGCCAGGTGAGGCCGTAGAGTATGGCGAGGACGATGATGGAGAGGGAGATGGCGCGGGTCCCCCGGATGAGGTAGAGGATCCCCGAGCAGAGGATGACGAGGATCGAGAGGAGGAAAGGGGGCTGGAGGAAGGGGGAGGCGAGGATAACGCCTCCCGTAAGGATGAGGGCGACCAGGATCGCGGCGTACTTCCCGATCCACTCGCGGAACCCGGCCCTCCCGGGTCCATCGCCCTGCCCCGGGTCCGGCTCCTCCGCGGGCTTCATCAATCTCTCACATCTGACCGCATGAGAATAATCCTTTTTGGTATCGATCCCTGCCTGGAACCCGGCCGAACAGGGCTGGAAGAACCGTTTGCAGAAGGGCAAGCCTGTTGTTGCTCCGCCTGCTTCACTTTCCCGCAAGGGACGTTGAAAAAAGAGAGGGTGTTACTTAAAAATTTCCTTCAGGCACTGGTCCACCATCTGGGGGGCCCTGTCCTTCAGGCCGAATCCCAGGAAGATGGCGATGGCGGCACCGACGCCGATCCCGATACCCCATGCGATGGGGGTGACGAAGATGTACACGATGGTGAGATCTATCTGGAGCTGGGCGAGGGCGAGGATGACGACGACGAGATAGAGGAAGAGCCGCAGCCCGAGGTTCACCACCCCGAAGAAGGACAACCCGCCGTAGAGCTTCGCAAGCATCGTGGAGAAGTAATCGATGAGGATGAATCCTACGAGGAGGATGATGCCGAAGAGCACGATGTTCGGGATATAGTCGACCACCTTCCCCATGAACGTGGTGAGGGCATCGATCCCGAGGATATCCGCCGCGACCATGATCGTGATGAGGTACACGAAGATCCTGACGATGATATCCCCGAGGTAGCCGAGCGTTATCCCTGCTTTCTTGAAGCTGCCGCCTGCCGGGGACTTGAGGACATAGGCATCGATCCCGCTCTTGTCAAAGATGACGCGAACGACTTTTCCGAGGACCCGGCCGATGATCCATCCGATGAAGAGAACGATGATGGCCCCGATGAGGGCAAGAAGGATGGGGAAGGTTGACTGGGCCTGTCCCGTAACAAACGCTGCAATATCCACCATAGGCTATCACAGAGAGACAACAACGATCGTATAAAAATATGGCGAAACGGTCCGGACCGCGACTTCCGGCCAGATCCTGTTCCTGAATCCGGCTCTCCGCCCGGCATCCTTCGTCAGGGTAAGCCGGGCCCTTTCCTTCAGCCGGGCCGGATCATGCTGTGACGGGTCACGGGCTCCGCTGTGCCGTTCAGGAATGAAAGGTATTTTTTCCCGGAGAACAAAAATGAGAAGATACAAGGGAACGGACGGCAGGATTTGGCCCCAGAGAGAGAGATCCCCAAGCACTATGACTTCACCGAGGTCGAAGAGCGGTGGCAGCGGACCTGGCGGGACGAGGACAACTTCTTCGACCGCACCTCCTCCCGCCCCCGGTACATCATAGATACCCCGCCGCCGTACCCGACGGGGAACTTCCATATCGGGAACGCCCTCAACTGGTGCTACATCGACTTCATCGCCCGCTACCGGCGGATGCAGGGATATAACGTCATGTTCCCCCAGGGCTGGGACTGCCACGGGCTCCCTACCGAGGTGAAGGTCGAGGAGATCAACGGGATCACGAAGAACGATGTCTCCCGGGAGGAGTTCCGGCGGATGTGCCGGGAGCTGACAGAGAAGAACATCGGGCTCATGCGTACCACCCTGCGCCGGCTGGGCTTCTCCGTCGACTGGTCGAACGAGTACATCACGATGCGCCCGGAGTACTATCGGCAAGACCCAGAAGTCCTTCCTGAAGATGTTCCACGCGGGGTATATCTACCAGGCCGAGCACCCCGTGAACTTCTGCATCCGTTGCGAGACGGCCATCGCCTTTGCCGAGGTGACCTACCAGGAGCGGGAGACGACCCTCACGACCTTCGACTTCGATGGCGTCGAGATCGCCACCACGAGGCCCGAGCTCCTCGCCGCCTGCGTCGCGGTCGCGGTCCACCCCGACGACGAGAGGTTCACCCGGCTCCAGGGGCAGGAGCTCACCGTCCCCTTCTTCGGCCAGCGGGTGCCGGTCCTCAGGGACCCCGCCGTCGACCCCACCTTCGGGACCGGCGTGGTCATGATCTGCACCTTCGGCGACAAGCAGGATGTCCACTGGTGGAAGGAGTACGGCCTCCCCCTGAGGAAGGCCATCGACCGCAAGGGGACGATGACCGGTATCGCGGGGAAGTACGCGGGGATGCGGGTCGGGGATGCGAGGTCGGCCATCGTCGCAGATATGAAGGGGGCGAACCTCCTCAGGGGCGAGAAAAGGATCACCCAGAGGGTGGGGACCTGCTGGCGGTGCAAGACCCCCATCGAGATCCTCTCCGAGCGGCAGTGGTTCATCAGGGTGAAGCACGAGGAGATCCTCGAGGGCGGCCCGCGAGGTGATCTGGATCCCGGAGCACATGCGCACCCGGCTCGAGAACTGGGTCGCCCAGATGGAGTGGGACTGGTGCATCTCCCGGCAGCGGATCTTCGCAACCCCCATCCCGGTCTGGTTCTGCGACGCATGCGGCGAGATGATCCTCCCGTCCGAGGACGACCTGCCCGTCGACCCCACCACCGTCCAGCCGAAGGTCCCCTGCCCGAAGTGTGGCGGGACGAAGTTCACCCCCGAGGTGGACGTCCTCGATACCTGGATGGACTCCTCCATCTCGGTCCTCAATGTCACCGGCTGGGACGGGAGCAGGACACCACCCCTCTTCCCCGCCCAGCTCAGGCCACAGGGGCATGATATCATCCGCACCTGGGCCTGCTACACCATCCTCCGGTCTGTTGCCCTCACGGGTCAGAAACCCTGGGACGGGATCCTCGTAAACGGCATGGTCCTCGGCGAGGACGGTTTCAAGATGTCCAAGAGCCGGGGGAACATCATCCAGCCCGAGGCGATTGTCGGAAAGTACGGGGCCGACTCCTTCAGGCAGTGGTCCGCCTCTGGTGCCGCAACGGGCTCGGACATCATGTTCAACTGGAACGATGTCGTCGCTGCCTCCCGGCTCCAGACCAAGCTCTGGAACATCGTCCGCTTCGTCCTCCCCAAGATCGGCGATCACCCCCACACCGCAGGGGAGGTCACTGCCCTTGCCGACCGCTGGCTCCTCGACCACCTCTCGGGGACCGTGGCAGAGGTCACCGCCGCCATGGAGGCCTATGCCTTCGACCAGGCGCTGAAGGCGATCCGGGAGTTCGCCTGGAACATCCTCGCCGACGGGTACATCGAGACTCGTGAAGGGGAGGCTCTACTCGGACGGGCCGGAGAGGAAGAGCGCCGTCGCGGCACTGGCCGTCACCCTCGACGCCCTCGTGAGGATGCTCGCCCCCTTCGTCCCGCACTTCGCCGAGGAGTGTTACCACCACCTGAAGGGGAGGTCCGTCCACCGGGAGCCGTGGGTGGCGTTCGAGTTCCGCGACGCTCCCGCGCGGGAGGCGGGGGACCTCCTCGCACGGATCGTCTCCGAGCTCCGGACCTACAAGCACGACCGGGGGCTGGCCCTGAACGCCCCCTTCGGGCGGCTCACCATCTACACGAAGAGCCCTGTCGAGGATTCGGGCGATGCCGCCCGGGCGCTCAACGCCGAGGTGGTCTGGAGGACCGAAGAACCCGTGCTCGAGAGGCGGGTGAAGGACGTGAAATTCAACAAGAGTATCGTCGGTCCCGCGTTCAAGGGCAGGGCCCGGGAGTTCATGGACACCGTCAGGAACCTTCCGCCAGGACTGCTCGAGAACCCGCCGGCCACCATCACTCTCGGTGGTGATGAGGTCCCGGTCCCGGCCGGCGCATTCACCCCGGACTTCTCCTATGCCATCGGGGGACAGGCCGTGGATGTCGTCACGTTCGGCGACGTGATCGTTGCGATCGGGCGAGCTCCCTGATCTCCTTCTCCACGAACCGGTGGATCTCATCGGCGGGGAGGAGCGCATCGACGAGAATGAACCGGGCGGGCTCGGCCTCGGCAAGGGCGAGGTAGTTCCCCTGGACCTTCTCAAGGAAGGGGCCGTCCTCGAAGTGCTCCCGCCGTTTATCCCCGGGCAGGCGTTTTATGGCCTTCTCGACGGGGATGACGAGGAGGAAGGTCCTGTCTGGGATCACGGTCCAGCCGTTGTGGAGGGCGCGGAGCCAGGCCAGGGGTTCGGGTATCTTTCCCTCGAGCATCACCCCCTGGTAGGCGTACCGGCTGTCGGTATACCTGTCGGAGATGACCGTCTTCCCGGCATCGAGGGCGGGGCGGATGACGGCCTCGAGGTGCGCCGCATGGTCGGCGACGAAGAGGAGGGCCTCGGTCACGGGATCCACCCGCTCGGCGATGGCCCTCCTCACCGCATCGCCCACCCAGGTCGAGCCCGGCTCCCTCGTGAAAACCGGATCGAGGTCCTTCAGGGACTCGCGGAGCGCCGAGACAAGCGTGCTCTTCCCGCTCCCGTCGATCCCTTCTATCGTGATCAGCATAGGGATCCCCTCCTCACCCACTCCAGCGGGATGAGCCCGCGGTGCACACCGGTCGCTACGATGGCGCCGTCAAAGCCGGCGTCCCGGAGCCGGTCCAGGTCCTCCACCGACCCCACCCCCCCTCCGTAAAAGAGCCTCTTTCCGCAGGCGGAACGGAGATCCTCGAGTCCTGGCGGGAGGCCTGTGCCGGTTCCCACCATCCCGAGGTTGAGGAAGATGCAGCCTTCGAAGGCCCATTCTCCTGCCCGGGAGAGGATCTCCACAGGGTCTTCGCCACGGGGAATGACCCTCCCGTCCCGGACATCCACCGAGAGGAAACCCCCGGGGTAGGATCCGAGATCCGCGCCTCCCGTCTCGGTCCCCACGATGTTGACCAGGTTCTCGCCTCCCCCGAGATAATCGGCAGGGGACCTGATGCCGCGGTCGACGTAGGATCTCCTCACAATGCGGGAGCATGCCCGGATTGCTGCATCGTGTTCGCCGGAGCCCATGATCCGGTCAAGGTCTGCAATATAGATATATCTCGGGGAAAGGGCCGAGACGAGCTCCACGGGGTCCGAAGATGGGACCCCCGGGAGGAGAAGGGGGCGGTAGGTCTCCCTTTCTCCCCTGGCGCCATGGACGACCCGCCCTTTCATGAGATCGAGGGCGAGGATGATGTCCATGCGAAGGGGTGAATCCTGAAAGCATATGAAGCGATGGGTTTCCGGCAAGGATCCAGCGCAGGTATGTCAATCGCTCAATCCGACGATAAAGGCCATCCGGTACTGCCAGGGCGAAGGCCAGAAGGAAACCATATATTCGGGGAGGTTGAAACCCGGAGGTTAGACCATGCCTGCCCTGACCCGTGCCCTCTTCATCGTTATCGAACTCCTGTGCGGTCTGGCCATTGGCGCGATACTCGCGTCGACCCTCATCACCGTGTTCGACCCCCTCATCATCTTCGTCATCATCCTTGCGACGATTGTCGCGATCCTCGACTTCGCCGATTTCATGCCTGCGTTCTCGCTCGGCTACTTCGCGGGGTATATCGGGGAATTTCTCTACCCCCTCGCAAGGGTCTTCGGGGACTTCAAGATCCCTGCCCTTATCCTCGCCCTTATCGGGATCGGGATAGTAGTGGCATTGAAGGCAAAGCGGAAGAAGGAAAGTCCATCTCTCTAGAGATCTTTTTTCCCTTCAGGACCCCCGCCACCTCGCCATAAACCCGTCCCTGCAGATAAGCCTGGATCCGAAGGGAGAACCCGGATTTCCCAACAGCAATTGCTATTAACAACGACGTACCACCATCTTCCATGTTCTTGCTTGTCAGCCCGTGCAGTATCGAGGAGGCATCCCGATCGCTCGCCGCTGACATCATCGATGTGAAGCGGCCGAAAGAGGGGTCCCTCGGCGCGAACTTCCCCTGGGTGATCCGTGCCGTGAAGACCATGACCGAGAAGCCGGTCAGTGCCGCCATCGGTGACTTCGGTTACAAGCCCGGGAGCGCCTCCCTCTCTGCCTACGGGGCCGCCTGTGCGGGGGCCGATTACGTGAAGATCGGCCTCATGTTCGATGGGAGGGATCACGCCCGGGAGGTCATCGGGGCGGTGGTACGGGCGGTGAAGGAGGAGTTCCCCGAGAAGTCCGTGGTCATCGCCGCCTATGCCGACTCTGCCCGGCTCGGGACCATCCCCCCCTTCGAGGCTGCGCTCCTTGCGGCCGAGTGCGGGGCAGACGTAGCCATGATCGATACCGGCCTCAAAGACGGGAGGAGCACCTTCGAGTTCATGGACGAGGGGACCCTCACCGACTTCACCGAGTCGAACAGGGACTCAGGCCTCCAGACAGCTCTCGCCGGCTCCCTCAGGTTCGAGGATATCGCGACCCTGAAACGGATCAACCCCGATATCATCGGCGTGCGGGGGATGGTCTGCGGCGGAGACCGGTCGGCCACCATCGAGCCTGCCCTCGTGGAGAAGGCGCTCAAGATGATCGGGTGATATGCAATGTTCCTCGAGAAACTCACCATGCCCCTTGCCATAACCTTCGACGACGTGCTCCTCGAGCCCGCCGCATCCTCGACCGAGCCCGACCAGGCGGACGTCAGGTCGCGGTTCTCGCGGTCGATCCCCCTGAACATCCCCCTCGTCTCTGCGGCGATGGACACCGTGACCGAGGCCTCGGTCGCGGTCGCGCTCGCACGGGAGGGCGGGATTGGGGTCCTCCACCGGAACATGACCGCCGAGCACGAGGTCGAGGAGGTCCGGACGGTCAAGCATGCCGAGGACCTCATCCAGAGGGAGGTCATCACGGTCGGGACCGACGCGACGGTCTCCGATGTCGAGCGCCTCATGAACGAGCACCAGATCAGCGGGATCCCCGTGATGAAGGGGAAGCGGATCTGCGGGATCGTCAGCCGCCGGGACATCCGCGGGATCGCGAAGAAGCGGGGCGGGGAGAACATCCAGCAGTTCATGACGAGGAAGCCCATCACCGCAAAGGAGAGCATCACGATGGAGGAGGCGCTTGCCACCATGTACGAACGGAAGGTGGAGAGGCTCCCCGTCGTCGGGAAGAACGGCACCCTCTTCGGGATCATCACGATGCAGGACATCCTCCACAAGCACCAGTACCCCCAGGCGAACCGCGACCGGCAGGGGAACCTGAGGGTCGCAGCGGCGGTGGGGCCCTTTGACTTCAATCGGGCGGAGATGCTCGCCGATGCAGGGGCCGATGCCCTCGTCGTGGACTGCGCCCACGGCCACAACCTGAAGGTGGTCCAGGCGGTGAAGGATATCAAGGGGAGCCTCAGGCTGGACGTCGTGGCAGGGAACATCGCGACAGAGCAGGCGGCCCGGGAACTCGCCGAGCACGTGGACGGCCTGAAGGTGGGGATCGGCCCGGGTTCCATCTGCACGACCCGGATCGTGGCTGGCGTCGGGGTGCCCCAGATCACCGCCGTGGCCGAGGTCGCCGAGGTGGCGCGGGATCACGGGGTCCCCGTGATCGCCGACGGTGGCATCCGGTACTCGGGCGATATCGCGAAGGCGATCGCCGCCGGGGCGGACAGCGTCATGATCGGCTCGCTCTTCGCCGGGACCGACGAATCCCCGGGCCGGATCATCGTGATGAAGGGCCGCCGGTACAAGCAGTACCGGGGCATGGGGTCCCTCGGCGTCATGAGCAGCGGGATATCGAGCGACCGCTACTTCCAGAAGCGGGCGAGGGAGTTCGGCAAGACGAAGTTCGTCCCCGAAGGGGTGGAGGGCGTCACCCCCTATGCCGGGCCCATCGCCGAGGTGGTCTACCTCCTCATCGGCGGCCTGAAGGCGGCCATGGGGTACGTCGGCGCCGCGACCGTCGCCGAGATCCACGAGAAGGCCCGGTTCCGGCGCATCACCACGGCAGGGTACACCGAGAGCCACCCCCATAACATCCTCATCACCGACGAGGCACCCAACTACCGGATCTTCGAGTGAGGGGAAGGGATCACCCTTTTTTGCCTGAAACGCACTAACATTTAGTTAGGATGCTCGACAGCGACGAGTACTCCCGGATCCTGGATATCCTGGGGAACCGGAACAGGAGACGCATCATCAGCCTCCTCCAGCAGAAGCCCTGCTTCGTCACCGAGCTCTCGGAACGGCTCACCCTCTCCCCGAAGGCCCTCATCGAGCATCTCGCCCTCATGGAGCGGATGGAGATCCTGGGGAGCTACCTGGACGACAGGCGCCGGAAGGTACTACTACCTGACCCGGGACATCTCCGTCAGGGTCTCCTTCGAACGGCAGGAGACGGGGGGTAGGCACGCGGAGCGGGAGAGCCCTGCATGGCAGAGCACTCTCTCCATGCTCAGGCGGATGATCAGGGCAAGGGAGGAGCTGATCACCAACCTCGAGCAACTGGACCAGGACATCCAGCAGAAGGTCGGCGACCTTGCCCGGCAGGGGGGTGACCTCATCTCGAATGACGAGGAGATGGATATCATCCTCGCCCTCGCCCACTATGATCTCACCCTCGATGAACTCCACGAGTTCATGGATACGGGGAGCGGGATCGTGGAGGTCCTCCTGGAAGGCCTCGTGGAGAAAGGGATGGTCGAGAAGAAGGGGCCCCAGTACATGCTCCGGGGCATCGACGGACCCGAATAGCCGCTTTCATTTCTTCTCCGGGGTCACGCCCGACGGTAAAACAACCGGTATGCAGCCGACCTCCAGATCGGGCTCCTGGCTGCTTTTTCAGGTGAAGAAGGAGTCCTGTATCAACTATCCGCAGGAGCGGGGTGCTCCTCCACCCTCTTCGCCGCGAGGATGAACTGGTACCCGCAGTACCACAGGATGGGCACCCCCACGGGTACCGAGTAGCCCGAGGCTCCCGAGAAGAGGGGCCCGTACTGGAGCATGCCCCATGCGAGGAAGAGTACCCCCGAAACGATGATGAGGGGGCCCGGGTACCGTGCATGATCGGGGTTCTCGAGGAGATGCCAGGAGAGGACCAGGACCGCCGCCGCAACGAGAACCACGATGCCGGCCACCCAGGAGTAGGTGGCAAGGGCGGTCCTGCTCGTGAATCCGCCCACGGTTCCCCTGATGACGTACTGGACGTCCTGGACGCACGGAGATGGTGCTCGATCCATAGGCTCGAGTCCTGGATCCGGAAGAACGGGAACCGGATCCCCACCGCCAGGTAATCACCGATGACATACAGGCTCTGGGGAAGGATGAGCAGGAGGAACCATGACGATATAGGATATACGGGGCCGTTCGAACATAGACACAGAAGGTTGGGGGCATTCCCTCTTATTGGTATCTTTAGCCCCCTTGGAACGATGCGATCGCGGTATGGTGGCCTCTTCACAGGAATATCCAGGCAGTCCCGATAATTATTCCCCTTTTTCCGTCGCAGAACCTTCGTCCTGTTCAAAATGAAAAGGGTTAAAATGCGCTCGCGCCAAGGTGCGTGAAACTATCCCGCGAGAAAGAGGCTGAACCCATGTCTTCCACCGCCTGCCTGGGGAGGTGATCCGCCGTGGCCCTCCTTGAGACCATTGTCTATCTTATCAGTGCCGTGCTCCTCTTCCCGGCCTTCGGCGGCGGCGTCTGGCTCATCGAATCTGCCATCCGCCAGAGGACAGACTTCGGGCAGTCGGTCCGGGGCGGGACGACGGCAAAGCTGTTCGCCGGCATCCTCTGGCTCGGGTGGTTTTTGATCCTCGTCGGTCTCTCTTCGGCCATGGACTCGTTCGTAATCTTCGTCATCGGGATCTTCCTATGGGAGGGTATCGGCCTGTACGGGGCGTACCAGTGGTTCCATCTCCAGGAGATCCTGGCAACCCCGAAATTAAAGGTGTAAAAGGGCCGGTTGATGGGTCGTCGGATCCCTTTTCGGGCGGACGGTCACTTTCACCCCATCCCGGGCCCGCGTTGATATCCATTCCCCTGTCATTCTCATCATGGCAGAGGACCCCGTCTTCCGGTGCCCGGGGTGCGGGTCGCTCCTGACCGCGGGGACGGCTTATCCCCGTCTCTGGGAATGCCATTACTGCTTCTGCATGTTCCCCGTGGAGCCGGAGGGGGATAGGGTGGAGAATATCGTCTCCCCGGCTCAGGGTCTCATTTCTTCCGGATCTTCGAAAGTTTCTCCTTTACCTCGGGGAGATCGAGGGCCTGGAGGAACTGTTCCCTGAAACCGGGTCCCCCGATACACCGCTGGAGGGCCTGTTTCACCACTGTATCGTCCAGGGCCCGGACCAGGTTCTGTTTGAATTCGTCGAGTGACCGGACCTCCGGCATGGTCATGTCTCCGGCCATCCTCCCCTGTTTCTGGTCGAGGAGGTCATCGATGTCCGACACCGAGACCATCATAAGGGGGCCCTTCTTCACTGCCCCGATTTCCCCGTTCTTTATCATGGCCTTCAGCATGGACGGGGGAACCCCGAGCCTCGCTGCAGCCTCCCTCTCTGGCAAGAACCTCCCGGACATGCGGGAGGATACACCCCGGGCAGATATAAGGGTTCTCCCCCGCGGGGCAGGCCGCCATGTTCATATACCCCGGGCTCCGAAAGGCTGGAATGGAGGAATCCGGCATGGCAACCGATCCTGTCTGTTACGCAGAGGTGGACGAGGAGCAGGCAAAACACACGACATTGTACAAGGGGCAGACCTACTACTTCTGCACCGCGAGCTGCAGGAAGAAGTTCGAGGAGAACCCCGGGAAGTACACGAAACTGGGCCCGGCCTTCAAGTTCGACCCCGGGATGACCTGCTGAAACGACCCTGGGCCTATCTGTTATTCTCCTCGGCTCCGGACTCTCTGTTTCGGGCAGGTCATCCCAGGCTCTACCTGAAGAGTTCCCTCAGGTGAAACCTGTACGGCCCGAGCTTACCCTCGAAATTGGATGCCCCGATGAAGAGGACCTTCCCTGTCGCGGTCGCCGCCTCGATCCCCTTCTTCATCGCGCCCTTCACGGCCTCTTCATCCACGCCGTTGATGACGATCTCGTAGATGGACCCGACCCCGTCAGGCACAAGGGAATCCTTGATCCTCCCCTTGAGGGACGGGCAGAGGGGGTGATTGGTACTGGCAGGCATCGGGAAGCGGTAGTTCCTGCACCCCACCTTGGAGCCGCTCGCGACGATCCCCCCGGGGAAGCTGGTGATGACACCGCTCATTCCTCCGATGGCATCCGCTGCCGCCTCGGCAGCCGGAGAGGGCAGATGGCCGGTCCTTCCCCATGACGAGGAAGTTCCCCCCCGCGATCCCTGCAACGGCACCGAACCGCTCCTCCCCCACATAGTCGCCCTCCATCGTCGGGATCTTCCAGCAGCTCCTGCCCCCGACGATACATCGCTCCTCGTACGAGTCGCCGAAGTAGTGCATCCTGATATGGAACCTGGACCCGGCTTCCGGGAACCCGTCGAACGCCGATGCGGTTGGCGAGGGAAGGACGCACTGGCCGACCCGTGCAGCGACATTCGCCTTCAGGTTCTTCTTCTCCGAGCAGATGAGGATGGAGAACCCTTCCCGCCCGTCAGGCGTCTCGGACGGCTTGAGATACCCCTCTATCCCCGCTTCGCACGGGCACCCGATCCGGGATGTCGCAAACCCTGTCGCCTCGGTGGCCGCCCTGTGCGCCCATTCCCTGTTCTCCGCGGTGATGATCACCCTCGATATCCATACGGGGAAGGCCTCGGCATAGGTATCCAGGATCACCGCCCCGTTGAGCTTCATGGTCAGCACTTCCCGTCGGAGAAGACTACCCCTTCCTCGGTGATGATCAGGTTCATGTGGATGTCGTTCTCGTCGCACGGGATCTCCTCCGCCTCCTGGCAGGAGAACGCGATCCCTATCCTCCGTATCCGCGGGTTCCGGGCGAGGAACCGGTCATAGTAGCCGGCCCCGTACCCGAGCCTGCCCCCCTTCCTGTCATAGCCGAGCATCGGGAGGATGATGGTATCGACATCGCCGGCAGCTCGCCGGGATCTCGCTCCCTATCGGTTCAGGGACCCCGAAGGTGGAGAGCACGAGGACGGACGGGTCTTCCAGGTAGGAGAGCCTGAGGCTCACGTCCTCTTTGACGATGATCGGGACGATGACCGGGTTTCCGGAGTCGAGGAGATCGCCGATGAGGGGCCGTGTGTTCACCTCGAGATCCTTTGACGAGTAGACCATCACGGCCTCGCCTTCCCGTATCAGGTCGCGGACGAGCCCGCATATCGTCCGGCTCTTCCCGAGCCTCTCGCCCGGGGTCATCGCCTCCCGCCTCTCCCGCATGACCTGGCGGACCCTGTTCTTCTGATCCCTCATTGGCAAAGGTTGGATCATGAGGGTATTTATGGTTTGATATGGGGCAGGGAGGCTCGTCGGGGGCCCCCGTCTCCCTCGATCCAGACAAGCTTTTTAATCGTTGGTAGGCAACCATCCGGAGTGAGGACAGGACTCCTCCGGGTGGTTCATTCTTGCCGGCTTCCAGCTACTTTGCGATCTCCGAGAAGGGGGGGCGGGAGGTGAACGAGGACTCGATCCTTGCCCGTCCCATCGGGGATTTCCTCGTCCTGGGCGTCGCGGACGGCCTCGGCGGGCATGCCCGGGGGGAGGTGGCGAGCCGCATCGCCATCGGGGAACTCGACCGGATCGATACCGATGCGCTCTCGTCCTGCGATCCCCCGACACTTCTCCTGCAGGTCTTTGCAGCGGCCAATGCCGAGATCATCAGATATGACCGCGAGCAGGGTGTCAACTCGGGGACAACGCTCATCGCCTGCATCGTCTCGAGCGACGGAAGATGCACGATAGGGAACATCGGGGACAGCAGGGCTTCCCTGATCGATCAGGAGAACTGCTGGCATACGAAGGACCACAGCTACCTCCAGCAGCTCATCGATTCGGGGGATCTCACGGAACGCGGGGCGATCCGCCACCCACAATCGAATATCATCACCCGGGCACTTGGCCTGGAGAGGGGAGGCGTACCGGATATCTGCGAAAAGGACGCGACGGGGAAGGTGCTCGTCCTCACCTCAGATGGGGTGCATGACTTCATCGAGCCGGACCGGTTCAGGCAGCTGGCATTGATCCCGGGGGATCGGGAAGCCGCCCTTGCACTCATCGACGCAGCCGTATTCGGGGGGAGCACCGATAACCTGTCTGCGATCGTCTGCCGGATCTGAAGCTGACCCGAGGGATGCGAGAGCCTCATTTGCTGCACGGCGCACGAATTCGTTCTCATCGTTGAGTGAGGCGGTGAGGGGCCCGACGGCACGCCTGTCTCCCAGCCTCCCGAGGCCCTTCGCCGCCATGTACCTGACATGGTCGCGACTGTCGCCGAGCACCTGGATGAGGGCCGAGACCGATCGCTCGTCCCTGATGAATCCAAGGGCCTCTGCTGCCCGGTAGCGGACAACCCAGTTCCCGTCGGTGAGTGATCCGATGAGGGCATCGATGGCCGGTGGCCCGCGGGAGGCGAGGGCCCCTGCAGCCGCGGCCCGTACTTCCTTTACAGGATCCCTGAGAGCCTGGGCGAGGGCTGGGATGACCGAATCGTCATCGATCCTGCCGAGGGCGATGGCTGCATCCTTTCTGCGGGAGGGATCCGGATGGGTGAGCAGGGTCTTTACAACAGGGTTTACCCCTTTGCGGGGAGGCTCGCCCCCGTTACCCGCCGATCTCGAACCCGTCGAGAACACCCCAGAAGAACTCGTGCTTGTGCCGCTTCAGCCATTCATAGGTGTTCATGAACTTCACTTCCTTCTTCTTCTCGAACTCGAACTTGCAGTGGGTGAGGGCGATCAGGAACCCCTTCTCCTTCTCCTTCTTCGCGATATCGAGGAATCCCCCGGTTCGCAGGGTCTCGAGCACATCAAAGACATCCCTGGGAACCTTGATCTTTGCATTCATGGGGGGTCGTTTCCGTCCTGAGCTAGCAGTACATTCGGGACGGGTATATATTAGAATTGTTTCTTCCTCACGGGCAGGGGGATCACCGGCCGTCTTCGAACCCGTAGGACACGCCGAAGAAGAACTCCTGCTTGTGCTTCTTCAGCCATTCCAGGAGGTCGTGGTACCTCCGGTCTCCCGTCCGGTCAGCCTCATGGAGGAGGTGGCTCTGGAGCATCACGAAGCCCCGCTCATGGTTCTCCCGCGTCATCTCCATGAACTCGGTGAGCCGGGCATCGCCGAGGAGTTCGTAGACCCGGTGGGGCACCCTGACCTTCGGATTCTGTTCGCCGTGAACCATAGAAGAATACTCTCCCGGGCCCCCTATAAAATCTCAGGCCCCTCTCACCGGGCTCTCCCGGATCCACCCGAGATCGCTCCGGTAGAGCTGCCTCAGGTCTTTCAGGCCGAGAGTGAGCATGGCGACCCTCGAGACGCCGAGGCCCCAGGCGAGCACGGGATGCTCTATCCCGAAGGGCCGGGTGACCTCCTCGCGGAAGATCCCTGCCCCACCGAGCTCGACCCACCCGAGCCCCTCGACCCAGACCTCGGGCTCGACGGAGGGCTCGGTGTACGGGAAGTACCCGGGCCGGAACCGGACGCCGGAGAAGCCCATCCGGTGGTAGAACTCGGTCAGGTACCCGAGGAGGTGGGTGAAGTTGACCCCCTCGTCCATGACAATGCCCTCGAGCTGCTCGAACTCGGGAAGGTGGGTGGGGTCGATGGCCTCGCGCCGGTACACCCTCCCGATGCAGAAGGCCTTCACCGGCGGATCGCGGTGGGCGGCGAGGTGCTGGATGGAGAGGAGGGTGGTATGGGTCCTGAGGACGCACTGCTTCGCTTTTGCCTCGGACCACGAACCACCCCAGCCTGTCGAGCCCGTCCCGCCCCCGTTCTCGTGGACTGCCTTCACCCGCTCATAATAGGGGGGGAGGGCCTCCGTTTCGTCCAGGTAGAAGGTGTCCTGCATCTCCCGGGCAGGGTGGTCCTGGGGCTGGAAGAGGGCGTCGAAGTTCCAGAATGCCGACTGGACGACGCCCCCGTAGAGCTCGGTGAACCCCATGTCGAGAAGGATCTCCCGCATCTCGCCCATGAGACGCTGGTACGGGTGGAGCTTCCCGGGATCACCGGTTTCGGGTGGGTCTCCAGGCTGTACCTCCTGAGTTTGAGGTTCTTCCAGCTCCCTGACGTGATCTGCTCCCTGGTGAGGGTGCCCACTTCTTCGACGGATTCGAGACCGGCAGCAAGGGCTTCTTCCCCGGCCAGGGTGATGGAGACCTCGAAGGTCACCTCTTCGTGCTCGGTGAGGAGCCCCCGATCGATCAGGGTCCGTACCCCTTCGCCTCCTGAAGAGGGAGAGCGGAGGGCGATCTCATCCGGGCCAGGGGATGGTTCACCCACCCTGGTAACGATGCCGTCGCGTATGGCGACCCAGCCCTTCTTCCTCATCCACCCGATCCCGAGCTTCGCGTGGGGATGTTTCTGCAGGTCCTTGATCGGGATGTTCCCCGTGAAACTCTCGAGAAGCTGACGTTCGGGAAGTCCCTTCTCCTGGTACCCTTTCCCCTCTTCCGTGAGGGTGTAGCTCTTCTTTACCTCCTTCCGGATCTCAGCGAGTCCGCGCTCGCCCAGGAGCCGGGCATACTGGAGCACCGCCTCTTCCGATGTTCCGAGGGCCTTTGCAAGGCCGGTGAAGGCCGGATCGCCTTTTCTTTCCGAGAGAGGAGAGAAGCCTCTTCTCATTCGCCGTCAGGTCCATCCTTCATCCTCCTCCGGTCGGGGCTGCGTCCATCTTCTCCCTGAAATCCGAGAGGAAAGACCACACCCGGTCGAGCGTCGCCTTCTTGCACGGCCCGCAGAGGAGGCAGCCCTGCTTGCAGGCCTTCCTGATCTCCTCGAGCTCCTGGTCGTCCTCCACGAGATGGAAGAGGTTGAGGAGGAAGACCGAGCATTTGTCGGGCTCCCCCCGAGACGCTTCTGCTCCTCGACGGTCATCCTGCCGCCGGTGAGGGCGTTCCTCACCTTCTTCGCGATGCTCTCGTCCGGCTCACCGAAGGAGAAGAGGCTCTCGGGGACCGATGAGGACATCTTCCCGCCCTGGAGCCCGGGCATGAAGATATGGTAGGTCGAGGAGGGGGTAAAGAACCCGTACCCGCCGTGCCCGCGCTCGATCTCCCTCACCCGTTCCCTCACCTCTCCGGGGAGCCGGCCGCGGATATCCACGTGCCCCTCGAACTTCTTTGACCCGGGGAAGGCCGCATGGACGGCTGAAACCGCATCCTGAGGCGCGTTCTTGGACCTGACAGAGACATAGTCGTCCCGTTCCTCAACGGTGAACATCCTGAGCTTGTGGGCGATCCCTCTCGTCAGGCGGAGATGGGGGTCCTGGTCGACGCCCACGGGGACCACGGTAGGTGCGGGGCCCTTGTCAACCTGCGGGTAGAGGATGTCCGCGACCTGGGTGATGACGCTCTCGGCATGGGAGAGGGAGGTGTCGGGGCCGAACCCGTAGATCGCCGAGAGCTCCGAGAAGTTCACCTTTGTGGAGGCCTCGAAGGCGAGCCCGTGGAGGGCGTGGTTCTCACTCTGATAATAGGTGGTCCCCTTGTAACCGAGGGCGTACAGGCACCTGAGGTACTCTTCGCCGAACACCCTGCACTGCTCCCAGGAGATGCCCCTGACGGCATGGGCCTCGCGGTCCGCGATGGCGATGTAGCCGGTTCCCCCGTGGCGGACGTGCCAGACGACCTCCTTCATGACCATGAGGTGCCCGAGGTGGGGGTGGCCGGACGGCATGAAACCGGTCATCACGTAGTAAGGGGTGCGGTCGCGGATCGCCTGTGCAATGACCTGGTAATCGCGGTGCCCGACGACGATCCCGCGCCTGATGAACGGCGGGATCTCGGGAAGGTCCGGAAGCACCGTCGAGATGGGATCGATGCCGAACTCGGAGAAGACAGCCTCGTAATCCTGGGACTGGTTATTTCCCCAGGGGTTGACGGTCCCCCTGGCCTCTTCGCCTCTCACAGTTTCATTCTCCCGAACTCGATGTAACGGATACCTGTGGGATGTACGCAGGCAAATAACATCTTCTTTTTCACGGAATGGGCGAGGCGGACGGAACGGGAGATGACCGAGACCGAGAGGGTCTGGCCCGGCGGGACCGCATGGACGAGGAGGTCGGAGTGACTCCTGTCCTTCGCATAGACCCTGAAGTGATGGCCGAACTTGTATCCTGTCCGGGGGAGGTAGCCATGATCCCTCATGTCCGCATACACGGAGGCCTTCTCGGCGAGCTCGGGGTCCGACGGGAGGGCGCTCTCAAGATACTCCTCCGGGGACAGGACAGCGGCCGCTCCAGAGAGGGAGAGGCATCCCCTGTGCATCAGGTAGAGGGTCTCGACGGGCGAGAGGATGATCCTCTCCTCGTCGAGGGGGGTCCCGAACCATGATTCGCGGACCTCACCTGGGATTGCGCCCTTGAGGATGACCGTGTTCCCGAAGAGGGTTCCCCCGAGGGGTGGATATGCCGGTGGGGTTGAGATGATCGCCAGAATCGGTCATCTTTACCCCATAGTAGGTGAGCTCCCCCTCGTCATCCACCACCGCGAGCACGTGGTCCTTGCGCATATGGTCCGAGGTCTCCACCTCGGTCCGGATCACCTCGAAGTCCACGGGATCCCGCTCTGAGAGGACCCTCACGAGGAGCCTTGAGCGGCCGGTGCCCGGCTTTTCACCTCTCCTGAAGAGCCGGTAGTGACCGAGGCCCGGCTGCACCGCGTACCCCCGCTCCCGGATGTCCCGGTACACGAGGTAGCTCCTGAAGAGGCCGGGCCGATCCGCAAATGCCGAAAGGAGGCTGTCGAAGGGATGACCCTCGACCTCCAGCTTCTGCCTGTGGACGAGGTAGAGAGCCTCCTCGGCCGATAGCCGGAGCCCCCCCCGCTCCACCCTGCCGAAACCGCCCTGTTCATGGAGCGCGACCCCATCGGGCCCCAGAACGACCGATGATCCTTCAAGCCTCCCCTTCACGGGAGATAATGGGGGGCCGGCTCTCTTTATACCAGTGGATCTGATCGATCCTCTCCCGGATCTGGGTCCGGCTGCGGCTTCTGCGGGTCCCTCACCTTCTCCTTCAGGCGCTTGAACAAGGCATATTCATACACGCCCGACCAGAAGAAGCCGAAACTGAATGCAAACGCGAGCTCTTCCAGGGGGATACCCAGGATCTCGAGGCCCGAGAGTGCCTTCAGGTCCCACACCCGCCCGACGTACCCGGGGGCGAAGATGACGAGGGTGAGGAAATAGGCGGAGTACAGGCCCAGGAAGATGACAGCGCTCGAGACCATCTTCCTCGTGAGGTCGGGCCTGACGACGAGAACGAGGCAGCCGCCCGCGATGAGGGCGATGATGGCTGCATAGATCGGGTTCGTTCCCGTGAGAAGGGTTATAGCAGCGAAGAAGAGGGGGGTGAATACGAGGGCCAGGGGATGGTAGAGGTGGGTGCGCCTCCCCCGCAGCGGCACATGCCTGACGGGGATGACGAGTTCGTAGAGGACGACGGCAAGACCCCCGATGGCGAAGGAGAAGATGAAGCTCTCGATGTCGAATCCCGTGGACTGGGCGAGGCCGAAGAGCGACGGAGGGTTCCAGTACCTCGGGACGAAGAGCGGCTCGGTGACGGCGAGGAGCGAGGTCCAGGCGCTGACCACGAGCATCTCGTGCCTGCTCTCGGGGCTCTTCAGGGCGGCATAGACGAGGCCCCAGATACAGAAGAGGAGGAGGCTCCACGAGAACCAGACCAGGTCCATACCACGTGAATGGCATGAATCGGGTATATAGTATGCGATCCGGATTGAGGGATCCGGTTTACCAGGACGGGGAATCTTCCCCCAGTCATTCGACCGATGGAGGGCCGCCTGTTTTTCGTCGTTGCCAGGTGGGGCCCGGTTCACGCCGCCAGTTCCCTGACGATCCTGATGTTCCCCGCGTCATCCCTCCGCTCATCCTCGGGAGTCTCGCAGATGAGGGGGAGACGGGAGAAGACGGGGTTGTGGAGGAGATGCCTGAACCCTTCCTCGCCGATGGAGCCCAGCCCGATGTGCTCGTGCCTGTCCCAGTGGCTCCCGAACTCACCCTTCGCATCGTTCAGGTGAACCACCTTCAATCGGGAGAGGCCGATCAGCTCGTCGAAGTGATCCAGGGTCGCCCCGATCCTCTCGGGAGTCCGCAGATCATAACCCGCAACAAAGGTATGGCACGTATCGAAGCAGACCCCCACCCGCTTCGGCTGGCCGACCCCGTCAAGGATGTGCTGGATATCCTCGAATGTCCCACCGACGCTGTTCGTGTCACCCGCGGTGGTCTCGAGGAGGAGCATGACATCGTTCTTCACCGTGGAGAACGCTTCGGCGATCGCTCCTACCACGCTCTCCAGACCGGCGTCCTTCCCCTCCTCTTTGTAGTGACCGAGGTGGGTAACCAGGTACGGGATACCGAGCTGGCCTGAACGGGCAGAGCTCGGCCTTCAGCGTGTCAACCGACTGGACGTAGTTGTCCCCCTTCGGCGACGCAAGGTTCGGGAGGTACGGCATGTGGTCGACGGGGATAACGGTGCCTGCCTTCTTCATCTTTTCCCTGAACGCCTTCACCTGCTCGTCGGCCAGGTCCTTGAACTTCCATCCCCTTGGATTCCGTGAAAAGATCTGGAAGGTGTCGCACCCGATCTCTCTCGCCCGGTCCACCGCGAGGTCGATCGAACCCGCGATGGAGACATGCACGCCGACGGTGACCATGGACCGTTATTCCTCCCTATCGTGAATGGCGGAGGGGAGAGATAAGGGATACGGTGGATTGCCAAACCGGGGATCGGTTATTCTACCCGGTGCTGTCATCACCGAAGTAAATATCCGGAAGTTTTTCCCGATCTCTTCGGGAAGATCCATCCGCCCGCCTCGCCTCTTCGAGGATAACTTCATTTAGCCTCTTCAAGTTCGCCTCGTCGTCGCTCGAGAGAACATGGAGATGAAGAACAAGAAGATCATAGATGTAAGAGTGCCCCTTTTCACCGGGAACAAAGGGGTTCGGGGTGATAAACCGGATGGCAACATGCGTTTTTCCCGGTCCATCAGTGCTGAGCAGGATTGCGAAGTTCGAGGTCTGCGGGTCCCAAGCTTCCGTCTCATAAAACCAGCCTAGATACCCAGCCTTTGATGACACCCTTCTCTCTATCGGCCGAGAGGATCTTACCTACTGTCAGGGATGAGACTGCATCCATGCAGATGTCGAATGCCTGCTCATACGGGAGGCTGAGATCGAGGGTATCTTCTACTGGATCTTTCATCCGCTCCTCGTCTGGGAAAATATTCGCGTGACCGGAAGATTTCAGATAAGCATGGTACATCGCCGATGCACCGACCCATACCAGGAGGAGAATAAGGGCCAGTACCAGCCATGCTGCAGTTGAAGTGAGAAACGGGATCCAGCCATAGGAATATATCTGCTCTAGGATATAGAGCCCGAGAAGGAGGACCCCGCCATACTGGCCTATTGTAAAGGCGAGGGAAATGAACCTGTCAGTCTTTTCCTGATCCATTCTTTCCTGATATAGTATTGGGATCTTTTAATATAAATAATTATATTCGTGTCTGGATCACGGACCCCCGATCCGCTCCGTGACCCCTCTCTGTATAATCGCCATGATCCCCGGCTTTCGACCCTTCCTCGAGCCTCGGTGAGAACGGGTCCATCTCCATCATCGGGGAATCGAACATCTCCTTGTTGAGCCTATCCGTGATCTCGTCAAAGATCCTCTTGTAGGCCTTGCAATGCGGATCGACCCCCTCTATCTTCCCGCCCGTCGGGGCGATCGCATTATACGGACAGCCACCCCGACAGTACCTGATATGGGCACACGCACCGCACGCCTTATCGACGAATTCCCTGAACTCCTGCATAAGTTTTCCGGCGGGAGAACCCATGAGATCCTCCATGCTGGGATGATCGTACACGCTTCCCATGACGAACTCCGGCATCCCGACGAAGCGGTAGCAGGGATAGATGCTCCCGTCCGGCCCGACTGCAAAGGTGTTCCCCATGCAGTCCACGAACGTGCAGACGCTCCCACGCCGGGTGAAGACGCACCTCACCAGGTCGTTGATGTTCATGACCTCGATCGCGTCCAGGTGTTCGAGATACTTATCCAGGAGATAGACGAGCAGTTCCCCGTATTCTTCGGGGTCCAGGGCCCATTTTTTCGGATCCTCTGAACGGAGCGAGGGCAGGGCAGGGTGCAGCTTGAGCGTGAGGCCGTTCTCCAGGAAGAACCTGAAGATCTCCTCCCTGAATTTCACCGAGTAGGAGGTGAAGGTGCAGATGAACCGTACCGAGAGGCCATGCTCCCTGGCGATCTTGTAGCCCTTCATGGTCTTCTCGAAGTAGCCTTCCGATCTCTGCAGGTCGTTCAGTTCCTGCGGCCCGTCGATACTGGAACCGATCGGGACATGGTATGCTGCAAGGATTTCTGCCAGTTCGGGTGTCAGCCTCCAGAGGTTGGTCTGGAGGGCGAACTCCGGCTCCAGGTGGCTCAACCCCTTTGAGAGGAGGGGGAGGGCCTCGCGGTAAAAATCTGCCCCCGCGAGGAGCGGTTCCCCGCCGTGGAAGGTGAAGGTTACCCGATCCGTCCTGAAATCCTTCAGCCACGCGACGATCTCCCTCACGGTATCGAGGGTCATGACGGGGGAACCCTCCTCCGAGCTCCAGCAGTAGCTGCAGCGGGACGGGCAGCCCAGCGTGGGGATGATCATCACATGGAAGGCGTTCTTCATTGCACACCTCTGTAACCCTTTTTCGAGTATTATAGTATCTCCCGCGGGTTCGCTGGTACATTCGGTGAGTCTGGAAGCAGGGGAACCACCACGTCTACCCTGTATCCTTAATAAAGTGCCAGCCTCTTCTTTTCATAAGGTGTCTCCATGGAATTTGAGAAGCTCTTCAATGACTCGATCGAGTACACACGGGAAACCTTCACAGGACGCTGGGGCCGGTGGCTGATCTTCGTCCTCCTGTCCCTGCCTTTTTCACTTATACGGTTTGTTGTCGACCCGCAGAAGATATTCGCCGATAAAATGATCCACTGGGAATTGATCCCATGGGGCTCTATCGCGATTCTCGGGATCGCGGGGGTCCTGACATCGTTCTTCCTATCGGGATATATCGTCAGGATTTACCGCGGGACGAGACCTGCTCCTGACTTCACGGGATGGGCATCACTCTTTTCAGACGGGATCAAACTGGATATCGTGATGCTTGTCTGGTTCCTGCCGGCGATCGTCCTGTCGCTCCTGGGCGCCCTCGCTATCTTCGGGGGATTGATCCGGCCCGGACTCTTTACCGGCCTCGGGAGTTCTGTCGTTATAATTCTCGCCGGTATCATTCTCCTTGTCATCGCACTGGTCCTCCTCATCATCGCTGCTCTCTATGTGAGTATGGCTGCCGTCAGGTTCGCACGCACGGGGAGCATGGTCGAAGGCTTGAGGTATTCCGCCATCAGGGAGATTATCCGGGGGATCGGGTGGGGGAATTACTTCATCGCGCTGCTCCTCTTCTTCTTCGCATCGTTCTTCTTCAGCCTTGTCGTCTCAATTCCGGCCGTCATCCCGTATATCGGGTGGGTAGTGCCCGTCCTGCTCTCCCCCTTCCTTACGGTATTTTCAGCCAGATACTTCGCCCTCGTCTATGAGATCGGCGAGGCCCCGATGCCCGTACCCGCGGTCCAATAAAGAATACCCTTTATTTTCTCACAGAGTTCTCTTTCTTCAGGAACTGGTCAAAGGCAGGCTGGAGCGAAGGCGATGTGGAAGGAACTCACAGGGCTGATGGGCCGGAAGCTTTCGGGGGATGCTCCCCGCCATGGTTCCCGGGGACCAGATGCCCCTCCCATCGGTTCGTGAACCCTGATGGACAGGTAAACATCAGGTTCGAATCCTGTCACCGAGCCTTCGGCGAAGGTGGCGGATCACAAAACCATCCGGTTTTCGAGCCCTGCCACCGTGCCGGGATACGGTGGCGGAGAGCAAACCATCCGGTTCGTGAACCCTGCCACCGTGCCCGGGATAGCGAAGGTGGCGGATGAGAAAACCATCAGGTTTTCGAGGCGGGATCTCCCCTATCGCCAGATCACGGACATCGGGGAGTACCGGTTCGATGATATCCGGCCGGGGATTCTGTCATAGATATCGGGGCAAACGTGGGGGCATTCTGCATCCGGGCTGCCCGGTATTCGGACCATGTCACTGCTGTCGAACCCGTCACAACGGATATTTTACAGGAGAATATCCGATTGAACGATGCACCGGTGAGGGTTATCGGGGGAGCCCTGGGGAATGGAAGCCCCGCGGAGATCTCCTGGGATGGGTGCAGGGTGACCGTTCCCACCTATACCCTGCGCCAGATCATCGGGATGGCGGGCGGCTGTGATTTCCTGAAATGCGACTGCGAAGGAGGCGAATGGCTGATAAAACCGGGGGATCTGGCTGGTGTCAGGAGGATCGAGATGGAACTCCACCTTCCTCCTATCGGCGGCCCGCCAAACCCGTCACTCCTCGATTACATCGGCCGGCACTATGATTTCGAGATCGAACGCATCCCGGTTCACGAGGTCATGGGGGTCATGGGGATTCTGCATGCAACCCGTCGCGACGGGTGACCCGATGGCTTCACCCTAGTATTCTGCCTGGCCCTTCCCTGTCACCACCATCCGCTCCAGCGTCCTTGCGCACCTGAAGCAGAACCCAGGCCCTTTCCGATCGGTATCCCCGATCCAGTTGGAGAAGTACATCACGCAGCCCGGATACTCGCAGTGCTGGAGACCAAGGGCATGCCCCAGCTCGTGAGCCGCTTCGGTGAGCACCCGCCTCCGGAGGACCCCGGGATTCGGTTCCCTGCCGCCTGGCCCGGAGGGCCGGTGGCGGACGAGAAAACCATCAGGTTTTCGAGCAGGTCCGTAGAATTCCTCGTGAAGCCGGAATGTCGAGATCAGGGCCTTCCCCCTGTTTGCGATCCCGAAGATGAAGTTCATTCCCGGCGAGAAGAGGTCCACCTCCGTCACGCCGAGAATCAGTGTCTCCTTCATGGGAACTATCCGGGAAAATTTACCGAGGATGCCATCGGCAAGGTACTGGCCACGTTCCTTCGCAAAATCTTCCTGGGATATCGGAACCGGCAGGGTACGTCTCGATGTCTGCTGCGAAGATCCCGGGGAGATCCTCCTCGAGGTCGGACAAGAGAGTCTTATTCACGTCGCCAACCGGGATTATGGCGATCTGCAGTCTCTGGCTCAATCTCCCACCTCTTCGAATCTTTCCGGTGACTATTTTTCGAGTGCGGACAGAATAGCCTTCCCCATCTCTCTCGTCCCCGCCTTGCCCCCCAGGTCCCGGGTCTTCACACCTGATGCCAGCACCTGCTGGACAACCTTCTCTATCTGTACCGCGTTCTCCCTGTCACCGAGGTGCTCGAGGAGCATGGCAGCACTCCGGATGGCTGCGACCGGGTTTGCGGTATCCTTCCCCGCATGCTTCGGGGCGCTCCCGTGAACCGGCTCGAAGAGGGAGTACCGGTCACCGATGTTCGCTGAAGGGAGCATGCCCAGCCCCCCGACGAGGTAGGCCGCTACATCTGAGAGGATATCACCGAACATGTTCTCGGTCACGATAACGTCGTAATCGGCGGGGTGGAGGAGAACGTCGAGGCAAAGCGCGTCGATGAACTTCTCTCCGAATGAAACGCCGGCCTCCTTCGCAACGCCGATACAGGTATCCCGGAAGAGGGTGTCAGCCTTGAGAACGTTCGCCTTGTGACCGATGGTCAGGTGCCTCCGTCCTTTCGCGAGGCTGCAGGCGAACCGGGCAATCCGTTCGCTTCCCTTCCGGGTGATTACCCGGAGGGTCGTGGCACGTTCAGGCCCGACCTCCTCGACCCCCGAGTAAAGCCCCTCAGTGTTCTCGCGGACAATCACGATATCGGCATTCGCACCCTTCACCGGTCTCACGTTCGCGTAGAGATCAAGGTCCTTCCTCATCCTGACTACGACGCTCCGGTAGTCCGGGTCAGGCGGGGTGGTGACCGCCCCGAAGAGGACGGCGTCGGCCTCTTTCATCGCCCTGATATCGGCCGAGGTGATGGCCTCGCCGGTCCTCTCCCAGCGACCATAGCCGACTTCGACAGGGAAAAACCCGAGATCGGGGCGGACCGCCGCGAGGATCTCCCGGGCCACCGGGATCACCTCCCTGCCGATACCGTCCCCTTCAACAACCGCGATTCTTGGCACGGCTTCTCCACCCTTCAGCCACGTTCTTCACCGTTTCTGCGATGGTCCAGGGAGTCGCACCCCAGTGAACAACGCCCCCAAATCTTCCCCGGAACTCCCTGACGCCTTCCCTCTCGCTCCGACAGCACCGGGCGATGAACGGCTCCTCCAGCACGGATTCGAGGGGGCATATCTCCTCTACAAGGATGCCCTTCTTCCCGCACTCCCTGAGGATCTGGGAGCCTGTCATGCAGCCGGCCACCCTGTCCCCCACGGCGACGGGATCCGAATCCAGGGTCCGTGGGAAACCTGCTGCCCTGCACGGGTAGACGTCGGCCCCCATCTCACGGATATCCCGTACGTGATGGACGAAAGTCACCGATAATTCCCCGAAGAGACCGTCCTTCTCCAAATCCTGGATGGTGGCCGAGAGATGAGGCCGGGGGGGAAGGATATCATAGACGTGAAGGGTAAGGAGTCCGGAAAGATCGGGATCGCAGATGAAGGTGGTGTGCTCGTCGAGCCCGCGGAAGATGGTGCAGCGATGTCCAGAGGCGAGGGCGAGGTGTATGAGGGCGGTCCTGTCATGGAGGTTCACCGGATCCGGATGCCTCACCACCTCATCCCCTTCGGCGAGGGTCCGAAGCGAAGCAATCCCCCGCATCATCCCCCTCTCGCCAGGGTCCTGCTCCACTTCGAGTACCTCGATCTCTTCCGGGCTCTCGCGTATCAGGTACCGGGTAAGAAAATACACCCTGTCTCCACAGGGTTTCCCGGTTACGGCGCCCACCTCCTTGCAGTGACCCGGAAAGATCATCGGCGATTCCTCCAGTAGGGGACGAGCCCTCCTGCCTTGAGTATCTCGAGCATCCTCGGCGAGAGGGGGCGTGCCTTACACCGCTGCCCGTCCACCTCGGCCCACCCTTCCTCGAGGTTGAACCGGACCTTTGCCCCCTCGCTGCAGGATACCTGGCATTCAACGAGGGGCAGCCCGATGTTGATCGCGTTCCTGAAGAAGATCCTCGCAAAACTCGGTGCGATGACCCCCGCCACCCCGGCGGTCTTCAGGGCGATGGCAGCCTGTTCCCTCGAGGACCCGCAGCCCATGTTCGCCCCCGCGATGACCACCGTCCCCCTCAGGCGCCCGGCGAGCGAGGGGTCGAGGTCCTCGAAGACGTGGGCAGCCCAGAGGTTCCTGTCCTTCGTGCGGAGGTACCGGCCGGCGATGATCCGGTCGGTATCCATGTCCCGTCCAACGCAGATTGCCCTCCCCTCACCGTACATCGGAAGCCTCCGGCACCGTGACCTCCCCGCGAACTGCTGAGACCCCGGCGGTTGCGACCGATGAGAGAAGGATCTCGCCCCCCACGCCCATCCGGTTCGTGAAATTGCGGTTTGCTGTCGAGAGGCAGACCTCCCCCTCCCCGAGGACGCCCATGTGGGCTCCCAGGCACGGCCCGCAGCCCGGGTACTCCGACGATGCACCCGGCCGAGATCAGGATATCTACCAACCCCTTCCGGGTGGCCTCCTGGAGGGTCCACCGGGACGCCGGGACGACAATGGTCCGCACCCGAACCTTCTTCCCCCGCAGGATCCGGGCCAGGCGCTCGAGGTCGTCGATCCTCCCGTTCGTGCAGGTTCCCACAAAGACCTGGTCGATGGGGGTCCCGGCGAGATCCGCGACCTCCTGGACCTTGTCCACCCGGTGATGGGTGGCGATGAGGGGGGTGAGGTCAGGCATGCGGATATCCAGTTCCCTGACGTAGGTGCAGTCCTCCCTCACCTGGGGGGCGGCCGTGAGGCCGTACCCGGCGAGGTACCTGACGGTTTCATCGTCGGCATAGAAGAGACCGGCCTTTGCACCTGCCTCGACGGCCATGTTGGAGCAGGTGAGCCTCCCCGACATGGGGATCCCTTCGACGCCGTCGCCTATGAACTCGAGGGCACGGTAGTTGGCCCCATCCATCCCGAGGTCCCTGACATAGGCGAGGGCTATGTCCTTCGCCTCCGTGGCACCCCTGAGGTCTCCCGTGAGCCGGATCGCGATGGTCTCCGGCACCCGGAACCAGGTCCCTCCCGAGGCCCAGATGGCGGCCATGTCCGTTGCACCGACACCCGTGGCGAAGGCGCCGAAGGCCCCGAGGGTGCAGGTATGGGAGTCGGCCCCCACTACCACTTCCCCGGGGAGGACTATCCCCTCGGCCATGAGCTGGTGGCAGATACCCCCCCCGACATCCGAGAAATGGAGCCCCCTCGCCTTCGCAAAGGAACGGAGCTCTCCCTGGAGGGTGGCGGTCGTCCCCGTGTTCGCAGGCGCGATATGGTCGAAGAAGATGTACGTCCCCTCGGGGTTCCTGACATCCTGGCACCCCATCTCGCACCAGGCCTCCCGGGCGAGGACTCCGGTCCCGTCATGGGCAAAGGCACGGTCCACGCGGACGTCGACGTAAGTCCCCGCGGGGCCTCCCAGGATGCGCTCCGAGAGGGTGGCCATCAGGACGACTCCTTCTGTTCGTTCTTGACGAGCTCGAGGAGTATCTCGTCGGTGATGGTGCATTTGTGCTCGCTGTAGACCTTCACCCGGTCCAGCACGTGGCAGATCTGGGCGTCGGAGAGGCTGTAGCCGAGCCTCGCGACCTCGTGCTCGAGGGCGTGGCGGCCGGAGTGCTTCCCCAGGATGAACCTCCGCTCCCTCCCGACGAGCTCGGGGGGGACGAACTCGTAGGTGAGGGGGTCCTCGAGGATCGCTGCGATGTGGATGCCGCTCTCATGGGCAAAGGCATTATCGCCGACAATCGCCTTGGTCTTCGAGACGGGGATCCGGGAGTAGGCTTCCACGAGCTGGGACAGGCGCTTGATGGGGGTGAGGTCGTACCGCCCGACCCCGCCCTTCAGCCGGCAGGCGACGAGGACCTCCTCGAGGGCGGCGTTCCCTGCCCGCTCCCCGATACCGTTCACCGTGGTATGGAGCTGGAAGGCCCCTGCCTCCGCGGCCGTGATGGTGTTTGCCGAGGCGCACCCGAGGTCGTCGTGGCAGTGGATACAGAGGGGCTTCTCCGTCCAGGTGACCATCTCGGATACGATGGCATGCACCTGGAGCGGGGTCAGGAAGCCGACGGTATCGGCAAAGGAAAGGAGGTCTGCACCGCAATCGGCCCCCTTTGTAAAGACCTCCTTCAGGAAGGCGGGATCGGTCCGGGATGCATCTTCGGCGGCGAACCTCACCTGGAGGCCGTGGTCATGGGCGAACTCGACCATGGAGAGGGCCCCCGCGAGGACCTGGTCCCGGGGTTTCCTGTACTTGGTGCGGATATGCAGGTCAGAGGTCGCGATAAAGATGGAGACCATGTCCACCCCGCAGTCGATGGCCGCCTCGACGTCCTCCTTCCTCGCCCGGGCGAGGCAGCAGATCCGGGCGGAGAGGCCCATCTTCGAGATGGCGGTCACGCACTCCTTCTCGTAGGGCGAGGTGATGGGAAAGCCCGCCTCGATGACCTCGACACCGACCTCGTCGAGGACCTGGGCGATGTTCATCTTCTCTTCGCGGGTGAAGGAGACACCCGGGGTCTGCTCGCCGTCCCGGAGCGTTACGTCACAGATCTCAACATGCCACGCGTTCATACGATTCCCCTCAGGGCAGATTACTTCGACGATGACCGTCTTTGGTCCCTCTCTCGGTTCAAGGATCCGGGAGATATCCGGATCATCGGCAGCGATGATGGACGGGTCTGCCCACGAGAGATAGCGGACGGGATCATACCCGGGCTGGCCTCCTGTCATCCCGAGCCGGCTGTTCTTAAGTACGATACAGAGGAGCGGGAGACGCTTCTCGTAGACATCGACGAGAGCGTTCAGGCCCGAATGGAGCAGGGCATAATCCCCGCAGAGGGCTATCCCCGTCGACCTTGCGGCCACGGCAACGGATGAGCCGAGACCGTACGCTGCAACCCCCACTTCAAAAGGCGGGTTCATGGCGAGGACCGAGCAGCCCATGTCGCATACTGCCCGAAGTCTCCGCTCCTTGAGGAGAGCGAGAACCTCCCTGAACGGGCAGCCCGGGCAGAAGGTACGGTAATGACCGCGCCCGGAGAACCGCTCAGGCTCTCCGGGATCAGGGGGGGACTCGAGGGAATGGTGCTCCCTGAGGAAGGGGCGGCCAAGCTCCGTTATGCCCGAGAGCAGAGCCGGATGGACAGGAGGCGGGTAAACGGTTACCACCCTGCTTTCATCCTGGCCGGCGGCGCCCCCGACAGATACTCCTTTTCCCTTGCCAAAGCGGTTCAGCCGGTTCTCCCTCGACCAGCGGAAGAGCTCCCGGGTCCTCGAATCTGCTGCCATCGCCCGGCCCCGCATGGTCAGGTCCGGATCAGCGAGCGAACCCGTAAGATTCCTGCGTTCAATCTTCCCGGGTTCGCATTCACCTTCGAGGACCGGCGGGGTGACCCGGAGGATGGCGACCCTCGAAAACTGCTCCGATGCCCGGAATGCCTCCTCTGCCGCCGCAGCGCACGTCGTCCGGTCCGGCTCGAGGACAGGTACCTGGGCGAGCTCCCCGTAGTACCGCGAGTCCTGGACATTCTGCGAGCCCTGCGCCTCGAGGTCGTCCCCGGCCACAACCACCACTCCTCGCCCGGAGCCCCTGGGTGGTGGCGTTCACCAGGGGATCGGCACAGGCGTTCAGGCCGACGTTCTTCAGTACGACAGCGCACCTCCGTCCTTCCAGGGATTCTCCGAGGGCATACTCGAGCGCCACCTTCTCGTTCACGACGAGCTCCGCGGAGAGGAGGTTCGCGAGCCCGGTGATCGGGTAGCCTGGCACGGTATAGGAACGGTCCGCCGAGGTGTGGATCGCCCAGGCAAGGACCTCCTCACCTTTCATGTATCCCTCCCCGGGACCAGGTCGCATCCCGTGCATGCCGTGCACATCGTCCGTGCCTTTCTCGTATCGAGCCCGTGGCGGCGAAGCGCCCCGTCAAGGATCCCGCAGGCCCTGAGGATCCGTTCTGCTGACGGCCTGGGGGCGTTCGCGAGCTCAGCAGAGGGGTTCAGGGGCCTGAGGACCGGGATGACCCCCGACGAAGCGAGATCCTCGATGCACCTCTCCAGCTCCTCGTCGGTCTCCCCGAGGCCGAAGATGATGTTGGAGTACACCGCCCCCTTCCCGAAGAGCTTCACGGAATCCCTGAGGGCCTTCCAGATGGCATTATAGTCAAGACCCGGGCACATGCGGGCAAAGATCTCCGGCGTCGCGGCCTCCAGGTTCCATTTCACCTCGGCGACGCCGAGCTCACGGAGGCGTTTCGGGGTATCGGGAGTCGGGTAGATCGAGACCCCGATCGGTTTCCCGAGGGGTGCGAGGCGTTTCACCAGCTCGATCACGCGGGCCTCCTCGGCCTCCAGCGAATCCGAGACCCCGGAGGTAATAGCGATGGCATCGACCCTGCCGAGGACTTCCCGCACCCGGGCCTCGATCACCGCCGGATCCTTGGTTCCTCCGGCGAGGAGAGGAACAGTGCAGTAACGGCAGTGGAAGATACACCTCTCGCTCACGTTCACATATGCCTGCCTCGGGCAATGGAGCCCTGCAGGTTCGAGCCGCCCTTCGGTCTCACGATCGCCGAGACGGAGGGTCACCCGGCCTCCCCCGTGGTGGTGGAGCCGGACGTGGCCTTCACGGGCGATCGAGAGCCGGACCCTCCTGCCGTCCTTCGAGAAGAAGACCGATCCTTCTCCTCCGGCGGTGGGGCCGGCCGTGGATCGGGAGATGAATTCCGCGCATGGCTCACCTTCCAGCCGCACCGTGTTCGCCGCGAGGAGCTCAGCCTTCAGCCGTTTCCATTCCATGCGAGAAGCGCCTCTTCATAATTCGTATAGAAGGGGATCGCGGCCACGGCGCCGATCTTCCCCCTCCCGTCCATCACGATCTCCACCGAACCCTGGACGGCCTCATCGAGTTCCGCATCGGTCACCTCGCCCCGCTTTACCCTCCGGCCGAAGTCAAGGAGAGATGAGGGGTCGAATCCCCGGTAAACCGCCATGCCGGTCTTCTTCGAGAGGGTGTATTTCCTGAGGAGACCGTGGTAATTTTCGACAAGGGACTTTGCATCGGAGGTGGCGAACTCGCAGACCGTGGCTACACAGTTCTTGGTCCGGTAGGGAACCGGAAAGAGCTGCACGAGAGTATGGGAGAGGTACCGCGAATTGTTGTCCTCGACGGCCTTCGCGATGTTGTGGGCGAGGGTCCACGTTGCCCCCTCGTCAGGGGTATCCGTGTCATCGACCCCGATGAGGACCCTCTCCCGGCGGGGGAGCCAGACCGTCGAGCCCGCGACCCTGCCTCCGCCGGAAGGGTCGCAGGTGCAGCGGTTCACCCCTTTCGCCGTGGACCGGCAGATGGATGCGCCGACCCCGCCGCCCCCGAGACCGATGTACGTGACCGCGATCTCCTTCCCCTCGACCTTCACCTCAGAGATGCCGGCGGCAAAGGTCGAACCCGCGAGCTCGAGGGGTGCCGAACCGGTCTTCAGGAGGTAGCGGGTGGTGGCCCCCACGGTCCGGGCCGACTGGACGAGCGGGCTCTTCTGGTAGTGGTGCCTCGCCCACATGGCCCCGCCGACACAGTCGAAGAACTCCACGACCTCCACCTTTGTACCCGACGGATCTGCAACCCCGACGATCTGGGGGTAGTGGATGATGTACGGTTCGGAAATCCGATCCATTCCAGGTTCTCCTCGCTCATACCCCGGGAAGATCCCTGATGCCCGGGATATTTGGAAACGAAATTATTATTCGATAATTTGTTAACGGAATTATCGTTAACAAAATAATCGTTCATAACGATATATATGATCTTCGATTTTTACCGGAGAAAAGATGGGATGGGTTCAGAAGAGGGAATGGAGATTGAACTGGTGTGGGCCGAGTTTCCCGCCATAGTTGCCTGCGCTGATCACCTTCACACCGGGGACCATGCAGGCCGCCCTGATGCCGGCCCGCATCGCTGCCTCGATCGCCTTCGCGTCCACGCCGTCGATGACGATCTCGTAGAGGGCGTTCACGCCAGCGGTACCTTGCTGTCAGGGATCTTGTCCCTGAGGGTTGGGCAGTAGGCCTCGTTCGTGGATGCCTTCATGAACTTGGCGTACTTTTTGGAGCCTACCTTGGAGCCGCTCGCCACGATCCCGCCCGGGAAGGAGAGGATTGTCCCTTTTACCGATTCGATCGCCTCTGCGGCCACCTCTGCCCCGGCAAGGGCCGCCATCTGGTTCTCGCCCATGATAAAGAAGTTTCCTCCGGCGATTCCTTTCACCACCCCGAACTCCTCCTCGGTGATGAACTCCCCTTCCATGATGGGGATCGCCCAGCAGGACCGGTCACCGACCTTCACCTGGTGCTCGTACCCGTCCCCGAAGAAGTGGAGCTTCACGGGCAGCTTCTCGGGGGCGTCGGTGATCCCGTTGAAGGTAGCCGTCGTCGGGGCCGTGAGGATGCACTCCCCGATCCTTTCTATGAGCTGCTCCTTCAGTTTGTCCTTCTTCGGGTTGCAGATGAGGATCGCGTAGCCCGGTCTCCCATCGGGCGTTTCGGCGGGGCTCATATAGTGATCGATGCCCGCTTCTGCCGCGCAACCGATGCAGGAGGTCGCAAAACCCGTTGCTTCGGTCGCAGCCTTTAAAGCCCAGTTCCTGGTTGCTGCGGTCACGATAACGCGGGAAACGAAGATCGGGAACGCCTCCGCGTAGGTATCATCAATCTTGACGCCATGTATCTCCAAAATCTTTCACCCCTGTTTACACCAGATTCACCGGTTCCATTAAAGAAGGTTGCCATTTGATCTCTTTTTCAAGGAAAATATTCGAGTGGAAAAACCACCATTACATATACTTAATAAGCCGGAAAATCAGAGATTCCTTATAGTCTTCTGGGAGTCTGTGCAGGGACCCCCTCAGCGGAACGGGTGCCGGCGAGTTTTCAGAAGATTTAATAACCGCCTTCGACCACCTGATCGTGATCGATTTTCAAATCGATAGAGCTGGTGCGTGCAAACATGGCATTCGCAGTACACGTGAATCTGGACCGTTGTACCGGGTGTAACAACTGTGTGGTTGCATGCCCCGTGAACGCATTGGAGCTTCATACGGTGGATCCTGTCACCAAGGAGAAGATCTACCGGGTGAAAGATGGCAAGGCCATCACCCTGGACTTCAAGTCCGAGCTCTGCGCTGGATGCGGCGTTTGCGTGGAAGCATGCCCGTACGATGTTATCCGGTTGAAAGGACACTGGGAGGAAGGAACCAAGCCCACTGTCGTGTATGTGACGGAGTGAAGTGAGAAATGACCCTGTACCCAAAGTTTTCCAAGAGGATCGAGTTCCAGAAGGATGGCAAGAAGGTCATCCAGGAACAGAAGCTCCTCCAGACCACAAACAACCTGTCCCTGAACGTGGACAGGTGTACCGGTTGTGGCATCTGCATCGAGGCCTGCCCTGAGGAAGCGATCACGTGGGGTCCGGTCGGCGCCGTGCGCAGGGGTGCCGTGGACTACGCAGCCCCCGTCGAGATAGACGAGGTCAAATGCTCGGTACTGCGGCGTCTGCCCCACCATGTGCCCGTTCTCGGCCCTCTCCCTCACCATCGATGGGGTCGAGCGCTACCCCATCATCGAGAAGGAGGGCTTCCCCCAGTACGACCAGGTCTCGGTTATCGACGACGAGAAGTGCGTGAAGTGCACGGTCTGCGAGGACGTCTGCCCCCGGGACGCCATCAAGAGGGATGTCCCCCTCTTTGAGGGAGCGAGCAAGGAAGGAAAGGAACGGCAGACGGCCATCAAGTCCAAGATCGACTTCAAGGTCGACATGGAGAAGTGCACCGTCTGCGGCATCTGCGGCTACCTCTGCCCCGCCATCACCGTGAAGCGCAAGGACTTCACGGGCGAGACCGGGAAGGTCGAGGCCGTTGCCGATGCAAAGACCGGCCTGCCCTGGGACGAGACCAAGTGCGACGCCTGCAAGGTCTGCGTCGAGGCCTGCCCCGAGGAGTGCATCACGGTCGAGCGGACCGTCGAGAGCGACAAGATCCAGGGCAAGGTGGAGATCGATAAGGACCTCTGCTGCACCTGCACCTGGTGCAGCCGGAACTGCCCGACCGAGGCGATCACCGTCGAGAAGCTCTTCGACGGCGATATCGAGTTCTTCCCCGAGAAATGCCCGTCGGGATGCTCCACGTGCGTGGAGATCTGCCCGTGCAATGCGATCTACCTCCCGACCCCGCCTCCCGCGGCCCAGCTCCACGGGCAGCAGGAGGCCAAGATCGCGGTGAACAAGGACCTCTGCATGTTCTGCGGGGCCTGCGTCGCCGCGTGCCCGGGCGAGGATATCATCGTGCTCCAGAGAAAGAGCATCCGGTTCAAGGGCACGGAGACTGACCTGTTCAAGAAGATCGAGGAGAAGCTCTTCACGAAGCGCACCTCCCGGGTGAAAGAGGACGTCCAGCCCGGCGAGGTCCAGGAAAAGATGCTCGGGAAGGCGTGATCACCATGGCAAAATCAAAAGGCTACTCAGACCCGAAACTGGAGGACAAGCTCCGGGACAGATATTACCACACCGATGAAAGCCACCCCGATTTCACGAAGAAGGTGCATGACCTCGCCCGCACGGTCAACCACATGTGCTACCAGTGCGGAACCTGCACCGGTTCATGCCCGTCAGCACCACGGTCATCCTACCGTATCCGGCTCTTCATGAGAAGGAACGTGATGGGCCTCGAGGACGAGGCGCTCACGGACCCGGACCTCTGGCTCTGCACGACGTGCTACAGCTGCACTGACCGCTGCCCCCGGGATATCGCCCCCACCGATACCATCATGGCGATGCGGAACTTCGCGTACCAGAGAGGCATTGTCCCGGTCAACTTCCTGAAGACCGTGCAGCTCATCTACCAGTCCGGCCACGGTGTCCCGAACAATGATGTGAACCGTGCGATACGGGTACGCCTCGGGCTCGCGAAGGACCCGCCAACGACCCTGACATACCCCGAGTTCCTTCCCGGGATCCGCCAGATCATCGATCACTGGCATGTGAAAGAGATAGCTGACAAGATCGTCGCGGAGAGTGAGAAGCATGGCTGAGGCCAAGGGACACGATTACGCCCTCTTCCTCGGGTGCATCGCCCCGAACCGGTACCCGGGGTGCGAGTCCGCGGGGATCGCGTGCAGCAAGAAACTTGGCATCAACCTCCACCCCATGAAGGGCGCGAGCTGCTGCCCGGCACCAGGCGCATTCGGCTCTATCGATCTCAATGTCTGGATGGCCATGGCAGCCCGTAACGTCGTCATAGCCGAGAAGATGGGGATGGACATCGCCCTTGAATGCAACGGCTGCTACAAATCCATTTACGAAGTAAACCATGTCCTCAAGCACAACGACGAGCTCAGGGACATGGTGAACGAGGTGTTAAAGACCGTTCCCGACCCCATGGACCCCACGAAGAAGGGGACCATGGAGTTCAAGGGGACCATCGATGTCTTCCACCTCATCGAGCTCTACTCGGACCCGAAGGTCTGCGGCCCGGATCGGATCCGCGAGAGTGTTACCCGGCCCCTGACCGGGACCCGGATCGGCGTCCACTACGGGTGCCACCTCATCAAGCCCAAGAAGGAACGGCACCTCGGCGATACCGAGAACCCCATGTGGATCGAGGAGCTCGTGGCGGCCCTCGGGGCAGAGCCGGTCCAGGTACCCGGAAGAAGATGCAGTGCTGCGGTGCAGGAGGTGGCGTGCGGGGCTACGACCTCGTCCATGCCATCGACATCACGAACGAGAAACTCGGGTACCTGCATGACGCGAAGGCCGATGCGGTGACCGAGGTCTGCCCGTTCTGCCAGCTCCAGTTCGACCGCGGCCAGATCGAGATCAAGGAGAAGTTCGGGAAGATGTGGGGGCTCCCGGTGCTCCACTACAACGAACTCCTCGGCCTGGCCCAGGGGATGAGCCCCACCGACCTTGCCCTCGACATGCACGCCATCCCTGTCGACCCCTTCCTCAAGAAGATCCTGTGAGGTGCAAAGATGGCTGAGACAAAAGCAAAAGCAAAGGCAACAGAAGTGAAAGAAACCTCCAAGAAACCCAGAATCGGCGTCTTTGTCTGCCACTGCGGTACGAATATCGCGGGTTCGATAGACGTGAAGCAGGTTGTGGAGTACGCAAAGACCCTCCCCGAGGTCGCCCATGCCGAGGACTACCAGTATGTCTGTTCCACCCCCGGCCAGAAGCTCATCGAGAAGGCGATCAAGGAGAAGAACCTGACAGGGACCGTCGTCGCGGCCTGCTCACCCCGGCTTCACGAGCCGACGTTCCGTCGCGCGACCCAGGAAGGCGGCCTGAACCCCTTCCGGTTCGAGATGGCCAATATCCGCGAGCAGAACGCCTGGGTGCACATGCACGACCGGGATGCTGCGACGGAGAAGGCGAAGGACGCGGTCAGGATCGCCGTGGCAAAGGCGGCACTCCTCGAGGACCTCACGCCGAAGAGCGTGACCGTGGAGAAGACGGCCCTCGTCGTGGGAGCCGGGATCGCCGGCATGCAGGCGGCCCTTGACCTCGCGAACGCGGGCATCAAGACCTACCTCGTCGAGAAGCTCCCGAGCATCGGCGGACGGATGTCCCAGCTCGACAAGACCTTCCCGACCCTGGACTGCTCCCAGTGCATCCTCACCCCGAAGATGGTGGATGTCGGCCGGGCCCCGAACATCAATCTCATGACTTACACCGAGGTCGAAGCAGTCGAGGGGTTCATCGGCAACTTCGACGTGACCCTCAGGAAGAAGGCCCGCGGCGTCCTCTCGACGGACGAGGCCGAGGCGAAGGGGATCGTCGGCGGCGGCTGCAACGGCTGCGGCGACTGCGAACCGGTCTGCCCGGTCATCAAGCCGAACCCGTTCGAGATGGGGATGAAGCCCAGGAAGGCCATCTATATCTACCACCCGCAGGTTGTCCCTCTCCTCTACACGGTCGACTTCGACACCTGCATCAAGTGCGGGCTCTGTGTCACCGCGTGCGGCGAGAAGAAGGCCATCGACCTGGAGATGAAGGACGAACTCGTGAAACTCAAGGTCGGGACCGCCGTCCTTGCCCTCGGGTACGACATCTTCCCGGTCGAGAAGAAGCGGGAATGGGGTTACCAGCAGTTCGAGAACGTGGTTACGAGCCTCGAGTTCGAGCGGCTCATCTGCGCCTCGGGCCCGACCGGCGGGCACCTCATCCGCCCGTCCGACGGGAAGACCCCAAAAAGGGTCGCCTTCGTCCTCTGTGCAGGCTCGCGGGATAACACCGGTATCGGGAAGCCGTATTGTTCCCGGTTCTGCTGCATGTACTCCCTGAAGCACGCCCACCAGATCATCGAGAAGATTCCGGGGGTCATCCCGTACATCCTCTACATGGACATCCGGTCCTTCGGGAAGATGTACGAGGAGTTCTACTACCGGATCCAGGACGAAGGAGCCAAGTTCATCCGCGGCCGGGTCGCAAACATCCTCGAGGACAAGGAGACGAAGGGCCTCCATGTCTATGCAGAGGATACCATGCTCGGGAGACCCATCGATTCTCGAGGTGGACATGGTGGTCCTCGCGGCCGCCGTCCAGCCAGGGGCAGACACCGACCGGACCAGGAAGCTCTTCGGGGTCTCCTGCTCCCAGGACGGGTGGCTCCTCGAGGCACACCCGAAGCTGAACCCCTGCGGTACCACGACGGCAGGCGTCTTCGTGGCAGGGGTCTGCCAGGGACCGAAGGATATCCCCGACACCGTGGCGCAGGCCGAAGGGGCTGCCTCTGCGGCATCCATCCCCATCCACATCGGAAAGGTGGAGCTCGAGCCATACTTCGCCCAGTGCATCGAGGAGAAGTGCGCGGGATGCGGCATGTGCGTGAACCTCTGCCCGTACTCGGCCCTCTCGCTCATCGACAAGGAGGGCGGCGGGAAGGTCATGCAGGTGACCGAGGCCAAGTGCAAGGGCTGCGGTACCTGCGGAGGCTTCTGCCCGGGCGGTGCCATCTGGATGCAGCACTTTGCAACCCCGCAGGTCGTTGCGCAAATTGATGCCTTCCTCACGGGGGGTGCGAAATAATGGCAGGACCTGACGGCTGGAAGCCCAAGATCCTCGGGATCGTCTGCAACTGGTGTTCCTACGCAGGGGCCGACCTTGCGGGGAGCGCCCGCACCCAGTACCCGCCCGACATCCGGATCGTCCGGCTGATGTGCACGGGCCGGGTCGACCCCCTCTTCATCATGAAGGCCTTCATGGACGGGGCCGACGGCGTGCTCGTCTCGGGATGCCACTTCGGCGACTGCCACTACCTCGAGGGGAACTACAAGGCCGCAAAAAGGATGTTCCTCTTAAAGAGCGTGCTGAAGGATCTCGGCATCGAGGACAAGCGCCTCAGGATGACCTTTGTCTCGGCATCCGAGGGTGCGAAGTGGGGCAAAGTGGTCGAGGACGTCGTGAAGACCATCAATACCCTCGGCCCGAGCCCCATCAAGGCTCTCTCGAAGTAACGGAGGTGTCAGGGTGGCAAAGATCCAGCTGAACCTCATCAGCGGGCGGAGCATCCAGCAGGGCGTCGCGATCGAAGGGGGCAAGGAGAAGCCCGCCTACCGCGAGGCCTGCGGGATCATCGAGCTCGATGCCGAGGACTTCAAGAAGCTCGGGGCCTGGAGGAACACGAACGTCCGGGTCACGAGCGCCTGGGGGACCGTCGTCGTGAAAGCGATCGACGCAAGCCAGGGGCCCCACCCGGGCCTCGGGTGGATCCCCATGGGCCCATGGGCAAATTCCGTAACGAACCCGAACACCTACTCCACGGGTATGCCGACCTTCAAGGGCGTGCCTGTCGAGGTCGAACCGGCACCCTACCGAGCCGGTCCTCCTCGGGATAGAGTTAGTGCAGAAAGCTTGCCGGGCTGAGACCTGAGAGGTGTTTTCGTTGACAATATCAGAATGTGAGGTTGCCTGCACCTTCCCGAGTTCAAGAAAAAGCTTACCGGGCAGAAGTTTATGGGGTGATCTAGTTGACTAAGACAATGACAGACGTTATATGCCCCTTCTGCGGGACCCTCTGCGACGATATCGAGGTCGTCCTCTCAGATGACGGCAAGAAGATCCTGGAGGTCGTGAACGCCTGCGCCATCGGGAACGAGAAGTTCCACCACGCACAGGCGGCCGACCGGCCGAAGAGGCCCCGGATGCAGCAGCCGGACGGGAGTTACAAGGAGGTCACCTACGACGAGGCGGTCGAGTACACGGCGCAGATGTTTGCGAAGGCCAAGAAGCCCCTCATGTACGGCTGGTCCTCCACGAACTGCGAGGCCCAGTCCAAGGGCCACGAGATCGCGGAGCTCTGCGGGGCGGTCGTGGACAATACCGCCACGGTCTGCCATGGCACGACCCTGATCGCGGTCCAGGACGTGGGGATCCCGAGCTGCACGCTCGGCGAGATCAAGAACCGTGCGGACCGGGTCATCTACTGGGGCTGCAACCCGGCCCATGCCCACCCGCGGCACATGAGCCGCTACTCCATCTTCCCCCGTGGTTTCTTCACGGGGAAGGGGCAGGCGAGCCGGAAGGTCATCGTCGTCGACCCGCGGCCGACCGATACCTCCAACATGGCGGACTACTACTTCCAGGTGGAGCAGGGGAGGGACTACGAGCTCCTCCAGGCCTTCAGGACAGCACTCCACGGGCATGCGCTCCCGGACATGGTGGCCGGCATCCCCAAGGAGAAGATCTACGAGGGTGCCGAGGTCCTGAAGAGCGGACGGTTCGGGATCATCTTCTTCGGTATGGGCGTGACCCAGACGCTCTCGAAGAACCACAACATCGACGCCGCCATCATGCTCACGAAGGACCTGAACGAATTCTCGAAGTACAGCATCATGCCGATGCGGGGCCACTACAACGTGACCGGCTCGGGCGAGGTGCTGGGATGGCAGTTCGGTTTCCCGTACGCGGTCGACCTCTCGAGAGGTATCGCAAGGTACAACCCCGGCGAAACCACCTCGAACGACCTCCTCATACGGGGAGAGGTGGATGCCATCTTCGTCATCGCGAGCGACCCCGGGGCACATTTCCCGATCAGCTCGGTGAAGAAGATCTCGAAGCTCCCCTCTGTTGCCGTTGACCCGCACTTCACCCCCACAACCGAGATCTGCAAGCTGCATGTACCGGTGGCCTTCGTGGGGATCGAGGTCGGCGGGAACGCCTATCGCATGGACAATGTCCCCATCGACACGAGGAAGGTCGTCGACCCGCCCGAGGGGATGCTCACCGACGAGGAGTTCCTGGAGAAGGTCCTCCACCGGGTCAGGGAGCTCAAGGGGGCCGCGTAAATGGCCGAGTACCTCATCAAGAACGGCTTCGTCTTTGACCCGACCCAGAAGATCAAGGGGGATGTGGCGGACGTCGCCATCAGGGACGGTAAGATCGTCAAGTCCGTGGAGAAGCCCAAGGTCATAGACGCGAAGGGGATGACAGTCATGGCAGGGGCCCTCGAAATCCACGCCCACGTCGCCGGCCCCAAGGTGAACATCGGCCGGATCTACCGGCCCGAGGACAAGCTCTTCACCTTCCGGCCGACCGAAGGGAGCCACCACATGGAGGGCGGGTTCTCCATCCCGACCACGTACAAGACCGGGTACACCTATGCCCGTCTCGGGTACACCACGGTCATGGAAGCGGCGATGCCGCCCCTCTTTGCCCGGCATGTCCACGAGGAGATGCGGGACACCCCCATCATCGATGAAGGGGCGTACCCTGTCTTCGGGAACAACTGGTTCGTCCTCGAGTACATCAAGAACAAGGAACTCGAGAACACCGCGGCATACATCTCCTGGCTCCTCAGGGTCACCAAGGGTTTTGCAGTGAAGATCGTGAACCCGGGCGGGACCGAGGCATGGGGCTGGGGACTGAACTGCCTCCAGGTGAAGGACCCTGTCCCGTACTTCGATGTCACCCCCGAGGAGATCGTGACGGGGCTCATGGATGCGAACGAGCACCTGGGACTCCCGCATTCGATCCATGTCCACGGGAACAACCTCGGGAACCCGGGGAATTACACGACGACTCTCGATACCCTCAAGCTCGCGGCCGGCCACAAGGCGAAGAACAAGTTCGGGCGCGAGACGGTGTTGCACCACACCCACATCCAGTTCCACTCCTATGGTGGCACCAAGTGGGCGGACTTCGAGTCCAAGGCCAGACCAATCGCCGACTATGTGAATAAGCACAAGAACATCACGATCGATGTCGGCTTCGTCACCCTGGACGAGACCACCACCATGACCGCCGACGGGCCCTTCGAGCACCACCTCACGGAGCTGAACCACCTGAAGTGGGCCAACGCCGACGTAGAGCTCGAGACCGCGGCCGGGGTCGTGCCGTACATCTACAGCCCTGACATCTTCGTCAGCGGGATCCAGTGGGCCGTGGGGCTCGAGATCGCCCTCCTCTCCAAGGACCCGATGCGGTGCTACATCACGACCGATCACCCGAATGCAGGACCTTTCACCCGCTACCCGCGGATCTTCAAGTGGCTCATGTCCCAGAAGGCCCGCGACGAGCAGATCAAGGCCTTCAAGCAGAGCGACAAGGTCGTGAACGCTACAGAGATCGCGAACATCGACCGCGAGCTCACCCTCTACGAGATCGCACAGATGACCCGTGCGGGGCCGGCCAAATGCCTCGGGCTCGCAGGCATGTACGGGGGGCTGAAACCCGACCAGGATGCGGATGTCGCTGTCTATGACTTCAACCCCGAGAAGGAGCACAAGCCCATGGAGATCGAGGATGCCTTCTCAGAGGTCAGGTACCTCTTCAAGACCGGCGTCCCGATCATCATGGACCGCAAGTTCGTCTCCGAGGGGAAGAAGCGGACGCTCTGGGTCGATGCCAAGGTGAACGAGAACCCGCAGGTGGTAAGGGACGTGAAGGAGAAGTTCCTGAAGTACTACACCGTCACCCAGAACAACTACGAGGTGGCAGGGAAGCACTTCATCCCGAACCCGTTCGCCATCGAGGTGGACGCAACCCATTAGGAGGCCGGGACGATGAACACCATAACACTCACCATAAAGGCGAAACCCGACCTCTACCTCGAGGTTGACAACATCAACCCCGACAGGTTCGCGGGGAAGACGAACGAGGAGATCGCGGCGCTCCACCTCTACGAGGGGAGCACCCAGCATGCCCTCGGGAAGTTCTTCGACATCGCCGGATCGACAGGCCCGACCGCAGCCGAGACGAAGATCGTGATCAAGGGTGACGCCTCCCGGCTCAAGTACATCGGGATGAAGATGACCGCCGGCGAGATCGTCATCGAGGGAAACACCGACATGTACGTCGGTGCCTGGATGAGAGGCGGGAAGATCCAGGCCAAAGGGAATGTCGAGGCATTCTGCGGCACCGGTATGAAGGGCGGGGAGATCCAGATCGACGGGAATGCCGGGAATTACCTGGGGGCTGCCTACCGCGGTGACTGGCGGGGCATGGCGGGCGGCACCATCCGGGTGAAGGGGAACGCGGGGAGCGACATGGGCTACTTCATGAACGGCGGCACCATCATCGTTGGCGGGGACGCCGATGTCCACGTGGCGACCCATGCGGAAGGGAACGGGAAGATCATCATCAAGGGCAATGCGAAGAGCAAGGTGGGCGGCCAGATGGTCGGCGGGGAGATCTACATCTTCGGCGACATCGAGGTCCCGATGCCCACCTTCGAGTACCGGAAGGACGTCGAGCTCGAGGTCGACGGTACCAAGGGGAAGTTCGCCCTCTTCGAGGGAGACACGGCCGAGCGCCACCCGAAGCGGAAGGGCGAGATGATCTACGGCAAGATCTACATGAAATATTGATCCCTCCCTTTTTCCCAACGCGAGTGGCAGAGCCACGAGCGAGAACCACCAAGCAAAGCGAGGTGGTGAACGCGATGGACGATAGTCCGAGCGAGACGCGAAGCGCACCGGCGCGAGCGAGAACCACCGAGCAAAGCGAGGTGGTGAACCGCCAGGCTGGAAGCCTGGTGGTGAACGCGCAGCAGGTTATAAAGGATTTTTCGGTACTCTTTCCAGGAATGTCACAATCTTTGTTACGATTTTAATAATTCTTCATATTGCAATATTTTGAAACGGGGTATATATACTTGGTATTTAAGCCTTATTCTTTCAATCCTTATTATTTTAATCCTTTTATATAAAAGATTTAGGATAAAATAGCAATCCTTATATGGAGGAATATGTTAGTATCGTATGTCCCAAGAGGGACGTGCAGTTAGTGACCGTCACTCACCGACAGTGATCGCGCAATTCGCGCACACTTCAGTTCTCGTAATGTATAGCCTACTGAAAGGTATCTACCGAAAGGTATCAAACGGAGGAAAAATATGGCAAAATACAAGGAAACCTGTGACCTCTATGACGACGAGGGCAAGCTCCTGAAGAGCAATGTCACTCTCGACAAGGTCAGCCCGCTCGTCAACCCGGGCATCAAGAAGCTCATCAGCCTCACGCAAGAGGACCGTTGCCGTCAACATGGCGGGCATCGAGAACGGGGTGAAGACCGGAGCCTTCGGCAAGGGGATGATCCAGGGCCGCGGCCTCAACCTCTCCATCACCAAGGATGTCGATGCACTCGCAGCGAAGATCAAGGAGCTCGTCCAGGTAGCCGACGGCGATGACACCAAGGTCACCAAGGTCGGCGGCGGGAAGATGCTCCTCGTTGAGGTCCCATCGGCACGCCTCGACTCTGCTGCCACCTACGATGCAGCCTCCACCGCTGTGGCGGCAGCCGCAACGCAGGCCATCCTCGAGCAGTACAAGGTCGACATGTTCAACGGGTCGGTCGTGAAGTCTGCCATTTGGGGCACCTACCCCCAGACCATGGATATGGCTGGCGGCAACATCGTCACGGTGCTCTCCATCCCGCAGAACAACGAAGGCCTCGGCTACGCGCTGAGAAACATCAACGCGAACCACGTTGCGATGATGACGCACCGCAACGCCATGCAGACCTGCGCCCTCTCCTGCACCTTCGAGCAGGCAGGCGAGTTCGAGATGGGAATGGCCATCGGATCGCCTTCGAGCGGGCCCAGCTGCTCCTCTACGCCTTCCAGGGCCTGAACGCGAACAACATGCTCTACGACATCGTGAAGGCCAACGGCAAGACCGGAACCATGGGAACCGTTGTCCAGTCCGTCGTCGAGCGTGCCCTTGAGGACAAGGTCATCAAGGCAGGCAAGAAGGGCAAGTACTTCCAGTTCTACGAGACCAAGGACCCCATGATGTGGAACGCCTATGCAGCCGCCGGGACCATGGCAGCGACCATGGTGAACTGCGGTGCCGGGCGGTTCGCCCAGGCAGTCTCGTCGACACTCCTGTACTTCAACGACCTCCTCGAGCACGAGACCGGCCTCCCGAGCTGCGACTTCGGTCGCGTCATGGGTACCGCGGTCGGGTTCTCGTTCTTCAGCCACTCGATCTACGGTGGCGGCGGCCCCGGTGTCTTCAACGGGAACCACGTCGTGACCAGGCACGCTGCAGGCGTCGCCGTGCCCTGCGTCTGTGTTGCATGCGCCCTCGATGCAGGCACCCAGATGTTCGGGCCCGAGCAGACCTCCAAGGTCTACCAGGACACCTTCGGCGCTATCGACGAGTTCGCGAGACCCCTCCAGGCCATCGCAAAGGGAGCTTAAAGGCGTTCGTGATACCCTGATGACCGAAGCCATATTTCCTCAGATCCGGATAATGCCGGCGCGTTTCCTCTTCCCCGAGACGGCGGAGAGACTCCTGAACGGGATCTGCAAGGTGGGCGTGGTGCGGCGGATGACCCTGAACGGGCCCCGCCTCCCCCCTACCGTCACCGAAGGGCCGGGGAGAGGGCTCGCAAACCCCCACCCGGGCCGGAAGATCATCCATGTCGGTGGCGAAGAGTTCGAACTCCAGGTCCAGGTAGGAACCATCATCCTGGAACTCGAGAACCCGGACGCCATCCCGGTCATCCGGCAGGTGTGCGACGAGGTATTCGTCAATTTCTCGTACACCCTGCAGGAGGGCAAGTTCATGAAGTCCCAGATGACGACCTCGGATTATGCGAAGTACGGCGAGATGGAAGACAAGATGATGCTCGGGATGGCCGACCCCAAGGGGAAGCGGTGCCCGATCATCCTCCAGGGGAACAAGTGATATGTCGATAGGCCGGATCACGCAGGTGGTCGACTGCAGGGAGAGCGTCGGGATGGGCAAGGGCGGAGGAATCGCCCAGCGTGGAACCATCTCCGAGTGCCGCTACCCCGATGTCATCGTGGTAGCCATGTCCCCCGGCCACCGGCACGTGACAAAACCGGTCTGCGACATCACCTCCGCCCTCCGAAGGGAGGGGGCGGAGTTCTCTGTCACCACCCTCGTCCTCAACTCCGGGAGCGGCGTCCCCGATGACGCCCCCTCGGTAGGAGGCGCCGTCCTCGGCGCTTTCTTCACCCTGAACGAGAAGGAGATCCGCCAGATAGAACAGCACAAGGTAGCTATCCTCCACCACGGGAACGTGCGATCGCACGTCGTCCACAAGGTGAGGAAGATCCTCGAACAGTGCGATATCGCTGCGGTAGTCGTCTCCCAGGTCCCCATCGATTACGAGGACTTTGCAAAAGCAGGAGTGAAGACGGCGTACGTGATGCCACCGGCCGATCAGATCCGGACAAAGGGAACGGTCATGGCCATCGTCACCGGTGTGACGCGGGGCCAGACGCCCACGAGGACCAATATCGCTGAAGTCATTCAAGCGGTCATGAAGGTCATAAAACCACATAAACGGTAAGGTGAAAGAAAATGGCATACAAACCCCAATTCTGCGCGGGAACCACGAAGGTCGCCGAGAACCGGCGAAACTTCATGAACCCGGCGTATAAGCTCCAGAAGATTCGGGACGTCACCGATGAGGACGTTGTCCTGATCATGGGACACCGCGCCCCCGGTGCCGCGTACCCGACGACCCACCCGCCCCTCTCCGAGGCCGGTGAGCCGAAGTGCCCCATCCGGAAGATGGTAACTCCCCTCGACGGGGCCAAGACCGGGGACAGGGTCCGGTACATCCAGTTCGCAGACTCGTACTGGTTCGCACCCCTGCAGCCCTACCTCCGCTCCTACATGGCATCCATCCGCTACCGCGGTGTCGACCCGGGTACCCTCTCGGGACGTCAGATCGTGGAGTGCCGTGAGCGGGACCTCGAGAAGATCGCGAAGGAGCTCGTTGCAACCGAGTGCTTCGACCCGGCCCGGTCGGGCATCAGGGGCTGCACGGTGCACGGCCACTCGCTGCGTCTCGACGAGGATGGCAGGATGTTCGACATGCTCGCGAGGAGCATCCTTGACAAGGACAAGATGATCAAGTACGTCAAGGACCAGGTCGGGGTACCCCTCGACAAGCCCGTGAACGTCGGGAAGCCGATGGACGAGAAGTGGCTCAAGGCACACACCACCATCTACAACTCCAACGGCGGAACAGGATTCCGGGAGGACAAGGAAGCGATCGAGTACATCCAGACAATCCACTCCCTCCGGGTTAAGTACGGCTTCATGCCGAAGGAGTGAGGTGACACAAACATGGCAAAGATCGAGAGAGCCCAGAAACTCTTCCTGAAGAGCCTCAAGACCAGGTTCGCAGCCTGGGGCGAGGATGTCCAGAGCGGAAAGACGGTGTACAAGCGCCTCGGCCTTGCACAGTCCCCGAGGAAGATGGATTGGGTCAAGCAGGGCCAGGCCGTCGCGCTGGCACGCGGCATCTCGGGGTATGACCCCATCCGGTGCCACTGCGGTGGTATCCCGCTCGGCCAGAGGCAGCTCATGACCTACGAGGTCTCCGGGACCGGAGTCTTTGTAGAGGGCGATGACCTGCACTTCGTGAACAACGCCGCGATGCAGCAGATGTGGGACGACATCCGGCGGACCGTTATCGTCGGCATGGACCTCGCCCACCAGACCCTCCAGAAGCGTCTGGGCAAGGAGGTCACCCCCGAGACCATCAACGAGTTCCTCCACGTGCTCAACCACGCCATGCCCGGCGCAGCCGTGGTCCAGGAGCACATGGTCGAGACCTCGCCGGCACTCACCGATGACTGCTATGTCAAGGTGTACACCGGCGACGATGAGATGGCGGACTCCATCGAGCCCCAGTTCCTCATCGACATCAACAAGGCGTTCCCGGCCAAGCAGGCCGAGTCGATCAAGGGAGCCATCGGCAAGTCCATGTACCAGGCCGTCCACATCCCGACCATCGTGTCGAGAACCTGTGATGGCGGTACCGCGAGCCGCTGGTCGGCCATGCAGCTCGGCATGTCCTACATCGGGGCATACCGCATGTGCGCAGGCGAAGCCGCGACCGCAGACCTTGCGTTCGCCGCAAAGCACGCCGGCCTCATCGAGATGGCAAACCTGCTTCCCGCACGCCGCGCCCGCGGCCCGAACGAGCCTGGCGGACTGAAGTTCGGCCTGTTCTCTGATATCATCCAGACGGACCGGAAGTACCCGAACGACCCCGTCAAGTCCTCGCTCGAGGTTGTCGCAGCAGGCACCATGCTCTTTGACCAGATCTGGCTCGGTTCCTACATGTCCGGTGGCGTCGGGTTCACCCAGTACGCAACCGCGGCATACACGGACAACGTGCTCGACGACTTCACCTACTATGGTGCAGACTACGCGAAGGACAAGTACAAGGCATTCGCGAAGGCACCCCAGACGCAGGCAGCCGTCAACGACCTTGCAACCGAGGTCACGCTCTACGGTATGGAGCAGTACGAGCAGTTCCCGTCCCTCCTCGAGGACCACTTCGGCGGTTCCCAGCGTGCATCCGTCCTTGCGGCAGCGTCAGGCCTGACCTGCTCGCTCGCCACCGCGAACTCGAACGCCGGCCTGAACGGCTGGTACCTCTCCATGCTCCTCCACAAGGAAGGCTGGAGCCGGCTCGGGTTCTACGGATACGACCTGCAGGACCAGTGCGGTTCCGCGAACTGCATGGCCATCCGGTCGGACGAGGGCCTGATCACGGAGCTCCGTGGCGCGAACTACCCGAACTACGCCATGAACGTCGGCCACCAGGGCGAGTACGCCGCCATCGCAGGCGCGGCCCACTTCGCCCGTGGCGACGGCTGGTCGTTCGACCCGAGGGTCAAGGTCTGCTTCGCGGACGCGTCCCTCCCGTTCGACTTCACCGAGCCCCGCCGGATGTTCGCAAAGGGCGCCATCCGGGAGTTCATGCCCGCAGGCGAGCGCTCGCTCATCATCCCGGCCCGGAAGTAAACCCAACCCAACTTTTTTTTAAAGAAAAAAGCGATTTCCTGCAGGGGCAGATCGGCTGACAGGTCCGGGCTGGCCGTTCATGTACCTGAACGGACCCTTCGGGCGAAAAGAGGGATCAGTGCCCGCACTCCGAGGAGTGGTGACAGCTGCTCTGGCCGGGCGTGACCTTTCCAGCGATAAAGTCCTTGATCACCGCATCGATGGATCCGGCGATGCCAAGGAAGACCTCGATATTGCTCGCACAGAAGAGGTCAACCGCCCTTGGTCCCATTCCACCGGCAATAACGTGCGTCACCTGATGACGGGCCAGAAGGGCTGGCAGTACGCCCGGCTCATGGCCGGGGTTCTTCAGGATCTCCTTCTGGATGACCTTTGAATCCTCTATCGTAAAAAGGGCATATTCGGTGCAGTGCCCGAAATGCCCGGAGACCTCGTCCCCTTCCTTTGCAATCGCGACTTTCATGGTGTGTCCTCGAAAACTCTATTCACGGGAAGGGGAGCGGCGTCCTCCGCAGAACCCCCGCCCGCATCCCCTCGCTATCCTGCCGCGTCCGACACCAGAGAACGCCGGCTGTGATACGGTCTCAAGGGCCTGCGTGCTGACCTGCTGTCCTTCCTGCGGTACTGCATTCTCGTTCGTTTTTTCAGGAGGGATGATGATATCCCCGCGGGCCTGGCCGCACCGGCACCGGCCGAACCCCCTCCCCATCCCTTGACCCGTTCCGGCGGGCCCGGTTCCATCGAATCCTGGCATGATCTCTCCTGGTCCTTCCTCAGGTACCATATTTACTCATAGGCGCGTAAATACTTAAAAGAATCTCATTCATCCCGGGGGGATCCCAGGATATCTTCATACGCTCCCGGGGGACCGCCCGGCCCTGGGACACAGGCCCCCGTCCTTCTTCGGGCAGACCCCCTGGTTCCTCCGGGGACAGAGGCCGTTTAACCGCTGCTGGCACCCCGCCACCTCGATGGTCTTGCCGTTCACCAGCGCGTCCGCGATCTTGCGCCGCGCCTCGTGCAGGTCGCGCCAGACCGTCTTTCTCGAGACCCCGAGCACCGCCGCCGCCTGCTCCTGCTCGAGCCCCTGGAGGTCGATCAGGGCGAGCACCGCCATCTCCTCGGGCAGGACCGAGACCATCGCCGTCTCTTCGTCAGGGCTGCACTGCGGCGCGTAGCACCTCGGGGACGGCCCGCCCTCGAGGGACCGGTTCGAACGTGGCCTTCCCCTGCGATGGCAGCACTCCTTTCCCCCTCCCACCCCGCTCATCGGATCGCCAACTCCTGATCCATCTTTGCTGCCAGTCTTTGTATCTCTTGCGCTGCCGGGGAAGATGAAAGCCTGGTGACGGGCATGCAATTCCTGACTGCCTCGATTACGGCGGGGTCGAAGGGGATCTTCCCGATCATCCTGATCCTCTCCCCGTTGCACCACTGTTCAATCATGCCCGTGAGGGACTCGTCCAGATCGTACCGGTTGACGGCAACGAGGATCCGTCCTGTGAACTGCCTGGCGACCTTCACGACCCTTTTCAGGTCATGGAGCCCCGAGACACTCGGCTCGGTTACGACGAGAACCATGTCCATGCCGGTGACCGTGGACATGAGGGGGCAGCCCGTGCCGGGCGGCCCGTCGGCGAGGAAGAGATCGCTTCCCCGGTCCCCCTCAAGGGCGGTCTTCTTCACTGCATGGACGAGCAGGCCGGAGTTTCCCGCCCCGGGCCGGAGCCTCCCGTGGGCGAGGTTCCCGACCGGCGTCCCTGAAAGGCAGATCTCCCCGCAGATGCGGGACTCCATCCGGATCGCACCCGCGGGGCAGGCCTGCATGCAGACCGCACACCCTTCACAACGGAGGGGATTGATGGTGAAGTCGCTCCCATGAGAGGCAACTGCATGGAAGCGGCAGTGCTCAAGGCACTGCCCGCATTGGGTACAGAGGGAAGGATCGATGACCGCGACCTGTATCCCGAAGAATGGTTCCCGGCGGATCAGTTTCGGCGAAAGGAGGATGGGAAGGTTTGCTGCGTCCACATCGCAGTCCGCGAGGACGAGTTTTCCGGTGAGCAGGTGAGCGAGCGCTGCGGTGATCACCGTTTTCCCTGTTCCCCCCTTTCCGCTGATAACAGCGAGCCGGATCATCGGGTGCCCCCCGCGAGTTCTTCACACTGGCGAAAAAGATCGGCAAAGGCTCTCTGCCACACGGGTATCTCCTCACAGAGGAGTTCCCCCTGTTCTGGATGGCGGCAATCTTGCGATCGAACGGGATGGTCATCAGCACAGGGAGTCCCCGGTTCTCGCAGAACTCCCGTGTCTTCCCGTCATTCCCGTCACTGCGGTTGATAACCACCCCGGCCGGTATATCAAGCACCTTTACCACGTCAAAAGCAAGCTCCAGATCATGGAGTCCGAAGGGCGTGGACTCCGTAACGAGGATGGCGATATCGCTGCCATCAAGGGTCTCTATCACCGGGCAGGCGGTACCGGGCGCTGAATCATAGACGGCGAGATCGGCACCCGCAGCCATTTCTTTTGCCGCCCTGATGACGGGCGTTGCAAGGGGTTTCCCCTCGTCGAGGATGCCCGTTATGAGAGTCAGCCGGGAGGAGGGATGGGAGGTTGTAACCTGACCGATCCGTCCCGGTTCCTCATGGATGGCCCCGTGCGGGCACGAGAGGGTGCACCCTCCGCAGGAGTGGCAGAGTTCGGGAAAGAAGAGAACCCGGTCCTTGAGCACGGTGATGGCGCCGTACTGGCAGGACTCGCCGCACCTCCCGCAGCGGTCGCAGGCCTGCTCATCGAAGACGGGCACCGGCACCCTCACCTCCGTCGTAGTCTCCGGCGCCCTGAAAAAAAGGTGAAGATCGGGCTCCTCCACATCGCAGTCCACGAGAGTTGTCTCGCGGGTCAGCGAGAGGGTGAAGCCCAGGTTCGCCGCAACCATGGTCTTCCCCGTGCCCCCTTTCCCGCTTGCGACCGCGATCCTCATTCCGGCACCCGGATCTTCAACCGTCTCTCTTCCGTCAACCGGCTCGTTCGAGCCGGTTCCCGATGAATTCTTCGAATGCCTCCATCACGGTGCCGCCGGTACGATACACGTACATCGCAATCCCGGCGGCCACGAGAACCTCGCGGGCGTTTCCCCCGACCTGGCCGCTGACGAGCGCCCCCACCCCGTGGGCGATGAGCAGCTGGGCGGCCTTCGGGCCCACCCCGCCGGATGCTCCGGCGAACCGGTTCTCCAGCGCCTCAAAGGCTCGCGTTTCGGTATCCATGATGATGAAATAGGGCGCCCGCCCGAACCGCTCTTCCGTCCGGGATGCTGGGGTCGGACCCTGTGCCGTAATGCAGATCTTCATCTCTCTCACACCATTATTACTCATATGCGCGGAATAGGATAAATATTCCGGAGGCTTCCCGTGATTCCAGAAAGGGACAGGGGGAGAGGGGATCCGGCGGGAGTCCGTTGTATTATTACCTCCCCTGTCAGGACTCGAGGATCTTTACCAGGTTCTCCATCACCGCCTCCACCGCCTTCCAGGTCGGTGAATCGGCGGCGCGAAGAACAAAGGGACGCCCCTCGTCACCGGCCTGCACCATGGCGGGATCGATGGGTATCGCACCAAGGAACGGGACGCCAAGATCCTTTGCAGCCTTCAGGCCCCCCCGGTTCCAAACAGGTTGATCTGTTCCCCGCAGTGAGGGCAGACCATGCCGCTCATGTTCTCGATGATGCCGAGGACGGGCAGTTCCAGTGCCTCGATGAACTTCACCGCCTTTACCGCGTCGAGGACGGCGACATCCTGGGGTGTTGTCACGATCACCGCACCCCGCACGTTCGGGGCGATCTGGGCGATGGTGAGCGCCTCGTCACCGGTACCGGGGGGAGGTCGACCACGAGGTCGTCGAGGGTCCCCCAGTTTACCTCGTCGAGGAACTGCCGGATGGCGGTCATCTTCATCGGCCCGCGCCAGATGACGGGCGAGCTCTTGTCCTGGAGGAAGAAGGCCATGGACATGACCGAGAGGTTACCTGAAACAGGGATCGGCTCCATCCTGTTCCCGATCACCGCGGGCTTCGCCTCTTCGATGCCCAGCATCTTGGGGATGCTCGGGCCATGGATATCGAGGTCGAGGAGCCCCACCTTCCTGCCATGGCTTGCAAGGGAGGAGGCAAGGTTTACGGCCACGGTCGATTTGCCAACGCCCCCTTTCCCCGAAAGAACGAGGATGACGTGTTTCACATCGATCTTTGATTTCGAGGGCAGCTTGCCGTGGGAACTCTCATGGGAAGCCCCCTTGCTTCCTTCGCTGGCTTTCTCTGTCATGCTGGTCTTCCTGTCATCAAGTGATATTGCCCCGTGAGATATTAATTATTACTCATATGCGCCTAATGTGCCCTCTCGAACCTGATGTACCGGCCTCATTCCAGGGAACCTGCCATCCAGAGGGATACCAAAAGTGAATGTTCAGGAATCGCCTGCCTCATGCTTGCCGCCCTGCGACCCTGGGGGCTCCGGCAGATCCTTTATCAGGCTGCGAAGGAAGGTATCCAGGTCCTCAGCATCGGTCCGGACTGTTACGACCCCTGCATCTGCAAAGACGTACCCGGTCCCTTGCCCGCGAGATCTTCCCGGGTAGCGATGACATCGGGTTTGAAGGTGACGAGGTACTTCGCCACGGCGATACCTTTTCCCTTCGCAACCTGCCGGTGAGGGTTGGCGACGACCTCGGACCGTTCCACCTTCCCATCCACGATATCGATATCCACGATGGCAAAATAGGGAGCCTCCCCAAAATGGGTACTGATGGGTCCCGTGGCATCGGCGAGAGGAATTCCATACCGTAACCTTGCTGCATGCCTGGGTTCGTAGTGGAGCACGGTATGATCCACGTTCGGGACCTTTCTCGCAATCTCCTGTTCGATCCGTTCGCTGATCTGGTGTGCCCGTTCCAGGCTCGCGGTCCGAAGGGTGATCTCCGCCTCCACGAAGACGAACCTCCCCGAATTCCGCCCCATGACCTTCTTCACATCAACGACCGCGGGATCGTCCTCGATGGTCGCCCGTATCAGGTCCAGGCTCTCCCGATCGATGGAGGCATCGAGGAGGACCCTCATACCATCAACGAGGATACCCCAACCGGCCCGGATGATGAAAAATGCCACAAGAACCGCGGCGATCCGGTCGAGGGGGAACCGCAGGAACTGCCCGAGGAGCCCGAGGAAGACGATGGCCGATGAGAGCACATCGGCCCTGAAGTTTTTCCCGTCGGCGACGAGGCTGGGGGAGTTGAACTCTTTCCCCACGCTGACCTCGTACCGCCCGAACAGGAAGGGGATGAGGACCAGTGTCGCGGCGACGGCCAGGACCCACACGCCGAATTCATGTATCTCCGAAGGGGAGAAGATGGCCTGGTGCATGACCTCGTAGGCCGTGCCAAAAAGGAGGAAAGCGATGAGAATGGCAACAAGGTTTTCCACCTTGTACAATCCATAGGGAAAGCCCCTGCTCTTCCTTCCGGAGATGACGAGGCCAAGAATAACCGCTGCGGACCCGATGATGTCAATGAACGAGTGAACCGCATCCGCCCGGATGGACAGGCTCCCGGTTAAGAACGAAACGGCCAGTTTGATGGAAACGAGGCCGGCATTCACGAGGAGGGAGAAGAGTGCGACCCTCAAAATGATCCCGGTATCCTTCGGTTCCTGGTTTTCCATGCCGGTCACCCAGACCTGCGGGGAACCGCTGATCTGACTGATTCATTCGCCGGTTGCCCGGACCCATCCCCGTGTTTTTCCCCTTATGCGCATAAGTCATTTAAACATTCGCACCGAAGGAGTCTACGAAATGAAGGGTGAAGGCAGTCATGGTCACTCTATCCGGAGATGAAGGATGCCATCGGGGGACCAGAACCGGTCGGATGTGAAGAGAGGCATCAGGTTATCGACAGGATGCCCGCCCGCCGCCCTCTCACTCACCGTCCTTGTCGACAACAACACCCTGACGGACCGGTATTTCACCGGTGAGCCGGGGCTCTCCATCCTCCTGGGCGCCGACGGAAAACGGGTACTCTTCGACACGGGTTACTCCGATGTCCTCATCCGGAACGCGGATGGCATGGGCGAGAGCCTCCTCGACCTCGACTACATCGTCCTCTCCCACGGTCACCTGGACCACACCTGGGGGCTCGTCCACCTTGTGCGGCGCCTCACCGAGGCCGCCATCAACAAGGTCCCGTACCGGGTGCCGGAACTCCTCGCCCACCCCCATTGTTTCTATCCCCGGCCGAAGACCACGCTCCCCGATATCGGGTCCCTTCTCTCCGAGGACCGCGCCGGGCGCCATCTCCGGGTCCGACACATCCCGGGAGGCAGTCTGGCTTACCGACAACCTCGTCTTCCTCGGGGAGATCCCCCGTAGGTTCCCCTTCGAGCGGACCAGACCGGGGCAGCGCAGGATCGTGATGCCCGACGGCCGGGTGGAACCCGATCAGATCATCGATGATTCTGCCCTTGCCTGCCGGTGCCCGGACGGGCTCGTCATCATCACCGGTCTGCTCGCATTCAGGGATATGCAATATCACGGAGTATGCCCGGGAGATCTGCAACGAGAGGCGCATCGTGGACATCATCGGAGGGTTCCACCTTCTCAGTCCTTCACCCGAACAGATGGAAGGGACATGCAGGTATCTCGAGGACGCCGCCCCCCGTGCCCTGCACGCCTGCCACTGCACGTCGCTTGAAGCAAAGATCGCCCTTGCCGGATCCTGCCCCGTGAAGGAGACGGGGGTCGGGCTCAGGCTGGAATACTGAAAAAGGGGGTAAGCCATCTTCACGGGACAGGCATGGTTTTCTCCCCGGCGGCCACCTCATCATGCCGATCCATGCCGCACGAGGTCTTCGATGCCCACGCAGAGAGGTACGACCGGTGGTTCGAGGAGCACCGGGGCGCTTACCTGGAAGAGATGAAGATCATCGGGAACGTGCCGGGAGCACGGCGGGCTGACCTGGAGATAGGCGTGGGAACAGGCAGGTTCGCCGGGCCCCTCGGGATCCGGCTCGGCCTCGACCCCTCGCGGCCCATGCTCCGGCTCGCACGGTCACGGGGGATCCAGGCGATCCAGGGGGTGGCCGAGGCCCTTCCCTTCAGGGATGCGGCCCTCGGATCGGTCCTCGTCATGACCTCCCTCTGCTATCTTGACGATCCCTGGCAGGCCTTCCGGGAGATCTCACGGGTTCTCAGGCCCGGGGGGAGAGTCATCATCGGGTTTCTCGGCAGGGGCGGGGTGATCGCTGAAGGGTACAGGCAGACTGGAGACAAGGGAACGTTCCTCGCCCATGCAGCCTTCTTCACCCCGGGCGAGGTCGTCCTGATGCTTGAAGGAACAGGATTCACCGCTATCGAAGAGCAAAACCATGGAAATGCCGCGGTGAAGGGGTTCCACGTGGTGACAGCGAGGCGGCCGGGGGGATGAACACTCCCTCCCGCCGGCCGGCTCCTTCACCCGTTTGCAGACACAAGTTCAATTCCCGGGGGCGACTGCCTCGTGTCCTCTGGCCGGGCCCGGATGAAGGTCCTTCCCGAGGACCTCCCCGGGCGTGCCCACCTTCACGATCTTCCCGCCCTTCATGAGGGCCACCCGGTCGCAGATCTCCCTCACGAAAGCGATGTCATGGGAGACGATGACAAACGTCTCGCCCATATCCCTCCGGGCCTGGAGGATCGAGTCCCGGACCTCGAGCTTGGTCAGGGGATCCATGGTCCCGGTCGGCTCGTCCAGGATGACGATCCGGGGCTCACGGATGAGGACCTGCGCGAGGGCAACCCGGTGACGCTCCCCTTCCGAGAGCTGGCCAGGCATCTTCCGGAGGATATCAGGTATCACGGTGTCCCCGAACCCGGCCATGCGGAGGCAGAGGGAGGCCATCCGGGTCCCGAGTTCCCGGGGATACTGGAGCCCTATCGCATCGGTGAGGTTGTCGAGGACGGTCTGGTTGGGGTAGAGGTCGTACTCCTGGTGGAGGAAACCGATATACGGCTTCGCCCTGCCCCGGTTCTCGATGCCGGGTTTCGTCATGTCCACCCAGTCATCCCCGATCCGGATCAGGAGCTCGCCCGAGGTTGGTTCGATGATCCCGCCGGCGATGCGGGAGAGGGTGGTCTTCCCGGCCCCGCTTTGCCCCACGAGGCCGAAGATCTCCCCCTCGCCGACATCGAAGGTCGCCTCCTGGACAGCCCGGACGACCCCGCGATCCACAGAGAGGTACTTCTTGAAGACATCCCGGGCCGTGAGGATGGTCTTCCCGCCCGGCTCCTGCCCGCGGATCTCCACCTCCCCGGGCTGGACCATGAACCGGGAGATAATCTCCCGGGGCTTTCCTTCCTCCATCACCCGGCCCTCCGAGAGGAGGATTGTACGGTCCGCAAGCGATTCGATAACGTTCGTGAAGTGGGAGGTGACGATCATCCCCATCCCTCCCGTCCTTGCAGCCGAGCGGAGGAGGTCGTGGACGAGCCCGGCGGTCTCCGGATCGAGGGTCCCCGTCGGCTCATCCGCAAGGAGGAGGAGGGGATCCCTGGCCAGCTGGCGGGCGAGAACCACCCGCTGCTTCTCCCCGCCCGAGAGATCCCTCGCGATGTGCATTATCCGGTGGGAAAGGCGGACCTGGTCAACGAGATCCGCGGCCCTGCTGACCACGGCATCGGCGGAGTACCCGATATCGTCCAGGGCCCGCATCACGTTCTCGATGACCCGGTCATTGCCATAGAGGCCGAAGGTCCGCTGGAACATGATGGCGGTCCGTTCCCTGAGCTTTTCGCTCCCCCCGTTGCTGCCGTCACCCCAGAGATTGATATCTGCGGGGACCAGGGTCCCGGGGCAGGAAGAACAGGCACTCCCGGCAGAGGAGCGGAGATCCACCCACCCGCACCGGTCACACGAGGACACATGGAAGAGTATCCTCCCGCCGCTCGGAGGGGGATCGATCCCCCGGATGAGGTGCATGAGCACCGTCTTTCCCGCACCGCTCCGCCCGATGATCCCCAGGACATCTCCCTCATCCATCCGGAAGGAGACATGATCGAGGACACGTTTCCCGTCGAGATCGAGCGAGATATCCTCCACCGATAGGAAGGGACTCTTCATCATGACCGCCCCCCGTCCTCCGTGACAGGGTTGTTAATTACTCATATGCGCAGAAAGATAAAAGGATTGTTCCTTCTCCATTCTCAACCGACGACATTCCGGATTCTTCCCTTCAGGCCCGTGGCACAGTAACATCCCTGTTTCCTGCTCCCGATGATACACCCGGGACCTGCTGCGAAGGGTTCTCCACCCGGGATAACCCCGAAGCAAGGGTGGTTGGATCCAACTCAACCTAGCTTTCGTTAACGAAAGTAGGGATGGGTAAAAACCCACGAATTCGCGAGATTTTCCGAAAAAACGCGCCAGACGGAACTTTTTCGAAACCTTTAACTAAACCCCGACCAATCCTAGGATGAACCGCAAACGGTTTAAATTGCTCTCGTGCAGTTGCACGCAGGGAGGATGCTGAATGGTTGAAAACATTGTCATTGGCATCGGAATTACTGCATTTGCCGGTGCCCTGGCAAGCGTTGCCGGAGCTGCTGAGGACGTTGAGTCCGATATCGGGTCCCAGGGGGACCCGAACTCGCAGGTCCAGCTCGCACCACAGATGGGGTATATCCACCGTATCTTCAATAAGGCTGTATCCGGTGAGCCCCCTGCCTATGGCCTGTGGGTTGCCCTCGGTGCAGGGCTTGCCGCGGCATTCCTGCAGGTAAACGTGAATCCGATACTTGCACTTGCGCTTGGTTGCGCCATTGCCACCCTGGTTCAGGGCATCTACGCGACCACGGTGTACCTGGGGAGGATTGCAAGCCTCGCCAAGTTCGGACAGCCGGTGTACGTCGACATATTGAAGTCGATGACCACCGTGACCATGGCCCATGCCTTCATAGCCATCTTCGCCTCGGTGACGATGTGCTACCTGATGAACGCGGCACTCGGCCACCCGTTCCCGCTCGCCCTCCTCGGCCTCGTCTGGGGGATCGCCCTCGGAGCCGCCGGGTCTGCGACAGGCAACCCGTACTATGGGAAGGAACGGCAGTGACCAGAACCAGAAGTTCGGCGCCGGCGTGCCGGTGGCCGCTTCGGGGAACATCATCCGGTTCGCCGAAGCCGGCGAGAGGAACTCCCTCGACAACGGCTGGTTCACGGCGAAGCTCGGCGGCCCGTGGTCGGGGATCTGCTTCGGCCTCATCGTCTTCCTCGAACTCTGGAGGACGGTGCTCTTCGAGCCCTTCTGGGCAGGCTGGGGAGCAATCTTCGTCGGTCTCATCCTGATCCTCATCTTCACGTTCATCGACCGGTATGCTGAGGTCTGGGCGCGGGAGACCTTCGGACCGTATGCAAAGCCTGAGGGGGCGGCGAAATGACCGTCACACCCAAACCAACCGGTGGCGTCGGGATGAACCCGGTCGCAAACGCCCTCTCGATCATTCTCCTCATCGCGATCATCGGTGCCGTCTGGATACTCTTCGGCGGCTACACCCTGGTCTTCAAGGCACTCATCGCCGTTATTCTCGGCGGCGTGCTCATCGGATTCGGCGTGCACTTCGTTCCTGTCGGCGGAGCACCCGCTGCCATGGGACAGGCTCCCGGGATCGCGACCGGTGTCGCGATGCTCGCTGCCGGTGCAGGTCTCGCCGGACTCTTCGGCGGAGCCTTCGCGGTTCCCCTCGGACTCGTCACGTCGATCGTCGCCGGCGGCATCGGCGGGGCACTCCTGATGGCCATCACCTGCCTCTTCGTCACCCTCATCTACACGTACGGGATGGGGATCCCCTCTGCCTCGGGAAAGGTCAAGGTCGACCCGATCACGGGCGACACCCAGGCCGAGTACAAATCCCAGGGGACAGAAGGGCACGGGCTCCCGTTCTCCTCCTTCGTCGGGGGAGTCATCGGCGGGTTCCTGGGCGGCTTCGGAGGGACGCTGATCTACTACGCGCTCCTCAAGGTGTACGAGGACAAGCTCCCGGCGCTCCTGTCGGCCTCGTCTGCAACGGCCATCGTCCCGGTCGCGGTCTCCCTCGCAGGGATCTTCGCGGTCGCGATGTTCCTCGTGAACGCGGTGCTTGCCGCGTACAACATCACGGGCACGACCGAGGGGTTCCATGACCCCAAGTTCGCAAGGTTCCCCCGGGCGATCTTCGCGAGCCTGGCTGCTTCCGCCGTCTGCGGTATCGTGGCGATCCTGGTCGCCGCACTCTAGAAGGTGGAGACATGACAGTCAAAGTTGAAGTTAAGGAAGGCGCGACTCCCCACAATACCATCATGTGGACCGGCCTTATCGCGACCCTCGTCTGTATCTACCTGGGGGCGGGCCTGAACCTCGCGTTCAATGCCTACACCTTCTCGTTCTTCGGGGGCCTCGCGGCGGTCGCTGCCATCTGGTGGGGGAGTAACTCCATCAAGACCCTCTGTTCCTATGGTATCGGGACGGGGGTTCCCTCGGTAGGGATGATCTCCCTCGGGTCCGGGGTCATCGCCATGCTCATCGCGACCAGGTTCTCCTGGTACCTCGCACCCATCGTCCTCGTGATCGTCGCCGTCATCATCGGAGCGATCATCGGGTACATCGCGAACGATGTCATCATGATGAAGATCCCGGTGATGAGGAGGTCCATGACCGAGGTCGCCGTCATCGGCGGCCTGATGCTCATGGGATTCGCCCAGATGGCGACCTCGGGTTACTCGCTCGTCGCTCTCGTATCGACCCAGACGAGCCTGCTCGGGCTCCCCGTGGCCGGCTATGCCGGCTCGTTCATCGGTGCATCCATCATCGCCGTGGCATTCATCCTGGGCGCGATCGCGGTCCAGCACCCGTTCAATGCGACCCTGGGACCGAGCTGGCAGCAGGACCGTATGCTCATGCTCGCGCTCGAGTGCGGGTTCCTCTCCATGATCCCGGTCGCGTTCATGTCGATCGCGTACCTCAGCCTGCCTGCCGTCATCGTCTCGATCGTCGTCTCGGTCGCGGGCTGGTTCTACACGTTCAACCAGTACGTGTGCCTCTCGAAGCGGGACGCGGCCGCATGGCTCGATGCAAAACCCATCAGGGAGCCGGAGGGACACTGACATGGGACTCATTCTCGCATTGCCCGAGTTCGGGCTTGTGGTCGATCCCCTCATCGGGGTCCTCTCCTCGGCCGGCGAGTCGCTCCAGCCAATCATCGATAAGGTGGCTGTGCTCGAGACCGTCGCCGACGACCTGGTGAACATGCTCTCAGGAGAAGGGAACTTCCTCTCGTCGTTCCCCGGGAGAGAGAAGGTACTGCCGGTTGCCGGTGGCATCAGCGCCTTCTGGTACGGACTCGCTGTCGGACTCTTCATCGCAGGGGTAGTTGCCCTGCAGTTCGTGAGGTGAGGAGACTATGGCAGAAAAGAAATCAGCAGCCAGCGGATGGCCCATATCCAAGGGGGACTTCATCAGCGGCGATGCCAGCAGCTGCGTCGCGGTCGTCACCATGGGCTCCCACCTCGATGAGAAGGGGATTCTGTGACGCCGGCGCCGCAATCTGCGGGTCCTGCAAGACCGAGAACCTCGGCCTTGAGAAGGTCATCGCGAACGTCATCTCCGACCCCAATATCCGCTTCATCATCACCTGCGGAACCGAGGTCAAGGGTCACCTCGCCGGCCAGACCTTCAAGGCCCTCCACGCAAACGGCGTCAAGGAAGGCAGGGTCGTCAAGGCCGAGGGTGCCATCCCCTTCATCGAGAACCTCAAGGATGACGCCATCAAGCGCTTCCAGGAGCAGGTCAAGATCGTCGACATCATGGAGACCGAGGACAACGGCGCCATCAAGGCCAAGATCGCCGAACTCAAGGCCCAGGACCCCGGTGCCTTCCCGGCTGACCCCATGGTCATCCAGGTCAAGGAGGCCGGTGGAGCCCCTGAAGAGGCGACCGGCGAGGTCAAGCCCCTGTCCGGGGAACTCGCCCTCATCCATGCACGGATGAAGACCATCGAGAAGATGGTGGTGGACATCGGGTACCGCGACAAGTTCGCGGCCGGCGTCTACTCGGGGAAGATCGAGGGGCTCATGATCGGGCTCATCGTGATCTTCATCCTGCTGGGCTTCGTCCTCCAGCTCGGAATGGGGTGATCTAGATGGCAGAAGAAGCAAAACCAGCAGCGGGCGGCGCAATCAGGATGGTTGCGATCGACACCATGGTTGAGAGCATCCGGTACAAGGCCCAGCTCATCGCGAGGTCCAATAAGACCGAGTCCGCGATGATGACCTCCGGCCTCATGGGATTCCTCATCGGGTTCGCGATCGCCCTCGTCCTTGTCGTGATCCCGGCTGCCCTGACAAAGATGGTGAGGTGAGACGCGATGGCAGAAAAGAAATCAGCAGCCAGCGGATGGCCCATATCCAAGGGGGACTTCATCAGCGGCGATGCCAGCAGCTGCGTCGCGGTCGTCACCATGGGCTCCCACCTCGATGAGAAGGGGATCTGTGACGCCGGCGCCGCAATCTGCGGGTCCTGCAAGACCGAGAACCTCGGCCTTGAGAAGGTCATCGCGAACGTCATCTCCGACCCCAATATCCGCTTCATCATCACCTGCGGAACCGAGGTCAAGGGTCACCTCGCCGGCCAGACCTTCAAGGCCCTCCACGCAAACGGCGTCAAGGAAGGCAGGGTCGTCAAGGCCGAGGGTGCCATCCCCTTCATCGAGAACCTCAAGGATGACGCCATCAAGCGCTTCCAGGAGCAGGTCAAGATCGTCGACATCATGGAGACCGAGGACAACGGCGCCATCAAGGCCAAGATCGCCGAACTCAAGGCCCAGGACCCCGGTGCCTTCCCGGCTGACCCCATGGTCATCCAGGTCAAGGAGGCCGGTGGAGCCCCTGAGGTCGCGGCTGCAGGGGTAAACCCGCAGTTCCTCGAGATCGAGAAGAGGCTCGACGCAATCGAGAAGAAGATCGAGTTCACCGACGCAGAGGTCGCACAGCGCGTCGGCAGGAAGATCGGTCGGGACATTGGGATACTCTATGGACTTGTGGCAGGATTGGTAATATTCTACCTACTGAACATCCTGCGGTTCATCTGAGCGTACGGAGGTGAAAGAAAAATGTTCAAGTTTGAGAAAGAACAGCAGGTCTGGGACTTCAACGGAACCAAGCTCGGAGGCCAGCCAGGCGAGTATCCTACGGTGCTCGCGGCCTCCATTTTCTACAACAAGCATGAGATCGTGCTCGATGACAAGACAGGGAAGATCGACAAGCCGAAGGCGGAGGCCCTCTGGGCCCGGTGCCAGGAGCTCTCCGACACCGTGAACATCCCGCACTTCATCCAGATCCTTGCCGAGTCCCCGAAGGCCATGGAGAAGTACATCTCCTGGTTCGACAGCATCGACCACAAGACGGCGTTCCTGATGGACTCCTCGGTGCCGTCGGTCCTCGCAGGGGCATGCAAGTATGTCACTGACGTCGGGCTCGCCCACCGGGCGATCTACAACTCCATCAACGGGTCGATCGCGGCCGAGAACATCGAGGCGCTGAAGAACAGCGACGTCGACTCGGCGATCGTGCTCGCTTTCAACCCGGCCGATCCATCGGTCTTCGGCAGGCAGAAGGTCCTCGCCGAGGGTGGTGTCGCAGGCCAGACCAAGGGCATGCTCCAGATCGCCGAGGAATGCGGTATCAAGCGCCCCATCCTTGACACGGCGGCAACCCCGCTCGGTCTCGGGTCAGGGAGCGCATACCGTGAGATCCTCGCGTGCAAGGCCATCTTCGGATACCCGACGGGCGGTGCGTACCACAACATGACCGTCGCCTGGACATGGCTCCGCCGCTGGAAGGGGACCTCGAAGACCCCCTCGCTGCTCGCCAAGGGATACGAGGGCAAGCCGGCCCTCCTCGAGCAGATGGCCCACCACTACCTCGGTGGCATGGAAGGCATCAAGCAGGCGGCATGGTCGGCGCCCGATATCGGGTGCAACCTCGTCGCGAGCACGCTCGGTGCGAACCTGATCATGTACGGGCCCATCGAGAACGTGGAACCCATGATCACCGCCCAGGCGTACATGGATATCGTGACCCTTGAGGCGGTCCGTTCCCTGGGCATCGACGTGAAGGAGGGTGTGAAGCACCCCATCCAGAAACTCATCTAACCTTTTTTTCGAAGATCCCGTAAAAAACTGAGACCGGAATCTTCTCCTCAGGATCGACGTTTCAACCGGTTACCCGGCCTCTTCGAAGGGCAGCTCGTGCTCTGGCACGAGGTCGAATCGCATCTCTTCTGGTGGAGGTTATCCCGCATCTCTGCCCACCGGATCAGGGGCACCATGGCCTTGCGGAGTTGTTTTCCATCCTCGGTCAGGGAATATTCAACCCGTGGAGGGATCTCCGGGAACGAGGTCCGGTGGATCAGCCGCTCCCGACGGAGATCCTTCAGGACATCGGTGAGGGTCTTGGGACTGATTCCATCGAGACCCTCCATGATGTCCCTGAACCGTATCGCCTCATTGTTACCGATGATTGTGATGATGAGGATGGCCCATTTCTTCGCGATGGTGTTGATGATGCCTTCCAGGGGACAGAGGCAGACCCGTGTCCTTTCATCGGCCATAGTGACTTACCTGCTATAAACTCTATATTATTAATACTATCTAAAATATAGTATCACGTCCAGGAGGAAGAGAAGATGTGCCATCCCATTCCAGGAGGAGTTTCGGTAACGGATACCCCGTGCGATTGCGATTGCGCCTGCCCGGTCATCCTTCCGATTGAGGACGAGATACAGATGCTCGAGGACCATAAAAAAATCCTGCGGGACCGGATCGAGACAATCGATAAAAAGATCGCCGGTCTGAAGACCGTCAGCGAACCATGAATGCCATCGAGGCCGGGCACCTGGTCAAAAGATTTGGTGCAGTAACCGCGGTAAACGATGTCAGCCTCACGGTCAACGAAGGGCAGATCTTCGGTTTTCTCGGTCCTAACGGGGCCGGAAAGACAACGACGATCCGGCTTCTTACCGGCGTTCTCACTCCGGACGCGGGAACTGTCCATATCAATGGTATTGATATTCACCGCCACCCGCTCGATGCCAAGATGCAGATGGGGGTTATTCCGGAGAGCAGCACGGTTTATGGCGACCTCTCCACAGAGCAGAACCTGCACCTGAGCGGGAAATTATATGGGATGTCCAGGGCACTCCGGGACGAGAGGATTGATGAAATCCTGTCGCGATTAGGGCTCTCCGAGCGAAGACGTACCCCTGTCCAGACACTTTCGAAAGGGATGAAACAGCGGGTGAGTATCGCATGTGCCATCATTCACCGCCCCCGCGTGTTGTTTCTCGACGAACCCACCAGCGGACTCGATGTGCAGAGCCGCAGGCTCGTGATCGAGATAATCCATCACATGAACGAACAGGGCAGTACGATCTTTCTTACCACGCACAACATCGAAGAGGCAAACACGCTCTGCCAGACGGTCTGCATAATCAATAAAGGGAAGATCGTTGCGCAGGACAGCCCCGAACGGCTTAAAAAAATGTTTGAAACCACGCAATCTGTCGAAGTTTCCTTCGACCGGACCGTAACGCGGGATCTGTTCGCGGCGGAGGGCATTTTACGCGCAGAACCCTGCGGCGACAAGTGGCGGCTGTATACGGATAACCCGGACCGGATATTGAAATACATTGTCGGGCGCGCCGAGCGCGAATCTCTCGGCATTACCTCCCTCACGACATCCGGTCCGAGCCTTGAAGAAGCGTTTGTGCAGCTGACGGGGTGTGCATGATGGAGGTCCCCCTGTTTCTTCGCGGGATCCTCGTCATTACCGGGAAAAACGTGAGGCTGTATTATACCAAACCGCCTGTCCTGATGTTCGGGCTGTTATTCCCCCTCTTCATGTTCTTCGCGTTTTTTGTCGGCCGTCACCTCGACCTGGCTACGTTCTTCCCCGCATTTCTCGCGATGATGTTGTTTTTCACTGCATCGTCGGTGGGTCCGCTCATCACGCCCTGGGAAAAACGGGAAAAGACCTATGAACGGCTCCTCTCGTATCCAGTGACACAGGATACCATCATCCTGGGCGACGTTGCTGCGGGCGCTGTCTTCGGGATAGGTATCTCCCTGCTCGTGTGGCTGTCGAGTACACTTTTCATCCCGGTAGAGGTCCTGAACCCCGGATTGTTCATCCTCGGGTTCATCCTCGGCACACTGTCCTGTGCCGCGATGGGTGTCCTGCTTGCGGCCCCCGCATCCAACAGCCCGCCCAATGTCATGATTTTTTCCAACCTGATACGGTTCCCGCTCATCTTCATCTCCGGAATTTTTGTCCCGCTTCAACAGATGCAGGGCTGGGGCCTCGCCCTCGCGTACTATTCACCTCTTACCTATCTCGTCGACCTGTTCAACAGTGCCATGTCCGGTTCATCGGTTTTCTCCCCGCTTGCTGATATCGGTGTGCTCATCGGTGTTACTGCCGGTTTTATCCTCGCCGCACGGGTTATCCAGAAACGAAATATGATGAAGGGGTTGTGAGAACCCCTTTCCCCGGCTCTTTCCTTTCAGCCAATCAGGCTTGATGATGAGTTGAACCGCGAACGCCCAGAGAACGATCCCGAATCCGGCCTTGATGTACTTTGGCTGGATCCGCACCATGTATCTCGCGCCGATGCCGGCGCCGATAAACACGGCGACCGCCGTCACCGCGATGAGACCGAGGTCCAGTGTGCCGAACGCCGAATGCCCGATAACACCGAACAGCGATGAGAAGATCACGATGAAGCTGACGGTCCCGGCAGAGTTTTTCGTTGGATACCGGCAGAGAAAGATCAGGAAGGGGATAATGATGGTCCCCCCGCCGACACCGAGCAGGCCGGAGATGATCCCCACCGCGAAGCTGAACACGACGATAACCGCGTACATGATCCGGGAAAAATGGAATGGGCAGGCTTCCTCGGCCGGAGCCTTCTCCCAGTACGTGTAGAGCATCCGGCTCCCTGCACCGGCAAGGAAGAGGACAAAGAGCCATAACAGGATCGCGGGGTTCACGAAGTTGGTCATCACCCCGCCGAGAAATGCGCCAATGCAGATGCCGGGGATGAATGCTACCGCAAGGCGGAGATCGATAAGATTCGCCCGGTAGTAGATGATCGCCGCAGAGAGCGCGGTGATCAGGTTCAGCACGAGGGAGGTGGAAATCGAAACGACCGTGGCATAGCCGAGGAGGACGAGGATCGGGGTATAGAGCGACCCGCCACCCTGCCCGAACATCGAGAAGATAATGGATACCAGGAAGACCGCGAAGACTGCAACCAGGAAGGTGGTGTCCATCATCGCACTCACCCGATTACTGCATTCCTTTGAGGACGTTCACCCAGGTCTGGTTATACTCCGAGCAGGGGATGCACTCTGGTTTTCCATCCACCATCCGCACGTATCTCTCGAAGACGTATTCGCCGCATTTGCTGCACTTCATCTTCGCGAAGGAACCTTTCGGGCGGCTGAAGGTAAAGTCTGGAAGTTTTGTGATGGTGAACAAATCCTCCTCGGTTGCGTCCATGACCATATCGACGACCTTCTTTACCACGTCGGCAGGGACCTGTGACGGCTCGATCCCCTTCTTCCGGTACACGAAGAACTCCTGCTTCCCGAGTTCGTCCTGGAACTCCGATTTCAGGTATACCCGGATGGCTCCTTTTCCGGGAACAAACAGGGTACAGGCGACTTTGCCGTAATTGAGCCGCTCCATCATGAGCTTCCCGTACGTGCAGCCGGTAACGGCCATGAACCCGTCCATCATGCAGGTCTGGGGATGACCAACCCCCATTTCAGAGAACCCGAATGCCCCGTGGTCCCCGATATGCTCCACCTGCAGTTCGCGCATCGCGATCGCCCCCATGCGGTACCCGATGGGCATGAACGGGCAGACATGCCCGTGGAATTCCCACACCCAGTCCGGGATTTTTTCCATTGCTTTTTCCTTCATAGAATCCTCCAGATACCCGCTCTATCGAAGAGAGGGATGATAAAGGTGCTGCAGATTCGTTTCGCCATCCGTCCAACCAGATTCTTCTTTCCAAATTGTTCGTATCCCCGCATTTCGTATCCTCCGTCACACATCCTTCCTGTCATCATCTCCAATCCCTTTCCTGCCATGTTTTCGTCACCCGATGATTGCATTGAACAGATATCCCGTCATCACGAACGAGACGAACAGGATCGCGGCAAAGATCAAGAGCAGTTTGATCTTTATCACCTTGCGCAGGATGATCATCTCGGGGAGCGAGAGCCCAATGACCGCCATCATGAACGCAAGGGCCGTGCCAATCGCCATTCCCTTCGACGTGAGAACCTCCATGATCGGGATCATACCCGCCGCGTTCGAGTAGAGGGGGATGCCGATGAGCACCGCGAGGGGGACGGCAAGCGGGTTACCCGGCCCTGCTATGTTTACGAGAAAATCGGCAGGAGCGTACCCGTGGATGACGGCGCCGATGCCAATCCCGATGAGGATGTAGGGCAGCACCTTCAGGGTGATGCACCTCGATTCAGAGATGCCGAAGTCGATCCGCTGCCGCCAGGTCATCGTTCCCTCGGCGAGCTCCCTGGACTTGATTTTATAAACGAAATCCTCGACTTCTCCCTCGAGGGAGAGCCGCCCGATGATTATTCCGGCGATGATCGCGATGACAAGCCCGGAAATGATGTAAATTGCGGCGATCTGCCACCCGAACATCGCGAGGAGCATGGCGGCCGCCACCTCGTTGATCAGGGGTGAGGCGATGAGGAATGAGAAGGTGATGCCCAGCGGCACGCCGGACTCGACGAAGCCGATGAAAAGCGGCACCGCCGAGCAGGAGCAGAACGGTGTCGGGATGCCGAGGACTGCGGCGATCACGTTCCCTGCCCCCTCCTTCTTGCCGCCGACCCATTTCTTTACCTTCTGCGGCGTGACGAAACTGCGTACGATGGCAACCAGGAACACGATCACGGCGAGCATGAGCGTGACCTTGATGGAGTCGTAGATGAAGAAATTCACTGCCGAGGCGAGGGGGCTGCCCTGGACAAGCCCCATCACCGGGTAGACCACCCAGTCGGCGAATAATTGCAGAGGGTCCGGCATGCTACCAGACTCCGGTTATTTTCTGGATCGTTTTTTCCATCTCCTTGATAAACGGGCGAACCTTTTCGCCAGTGGCAGGTGATACCTTGCTGACGGCACGGACCAGCTCCAGGACATGGAGAAGCCCGGATAATTCCTTGTCGCAGGTCTTCCCGAACCGGGGGGCACGGCAGAAGTGGCAAATCCGCAAACCGTAGTGCTGGAGCTGCCCCGGACTGATCTTCGTGCCAGGGAGTTCGGAACTTGCCGCAACCGTCGAGCCACAGGGCGAACCCCGGGTCACGCGAATGTTTTCAATGGTACCGTCATCCCGAACCGTTACATCGAAGGATGGCCTGCCAAACACCCGGGCAAATTCGTTGATCTCTGGTACCCAGGTGTTATCCTCAAGAGAACACATGGTCACGGGTGCAACAATATTCTCGTTGATGGATTTTGCCTGCCGGAGGAAACCCGGGTCCGAAGCTGATGCCGAGGATCACGGGTTTCTGCTTCTCCATCAACGCGAGGGCGACGTCCGGGTGTCGCACGTAGGAGATATAGAGGTCGCAATCAGGAATGTCCAGCTCGATATCATCCGCGACCGGGCTTGAAGGGAAGGGAACCAGAATCCATTCCGTCGGGAACCGCTCACGGATGACCTCAAACGCGCGGTCCCCGAACTTCCCGTCGGTCACGATGCCGACCTTCATGGGGTTCCCCCATCGTTCATGATTGCATCGATCATCTTCTCGATCTCGTGAAACTGCACGTCAGCCATCCCGTTCTTCACAATCCCGATCTCCGTCGCGATGATATGGCGGTGCGGCTCTATGCATGGGAAGATTTTCTTCATCGCACAGCAGTCCGTGCACCCGTCGATGACGATAACCTGCTCCGCTTCCCCGATTTTATCGTCGAAGGATTCTGGCGGATCCCTGGCCGGTATCCAGACAAATTTTCCCGGTTTCCGGTGCATCAGGGTGAGGACCGCCTCCGTGGTGAGCCTCCCGGTGTTCGAGATGCCGGAGCAGGTGATGAGTGCGACGGTCAATCCGGTCTCTCCGTCACCGGTTTTCCGGTATCCTTCCGGAAAAAGAGGTTGCAGTGGCAGTGCCCTTCCTTATTGACCTCGCCCTGGTGATAGACACATGGGCAGACCAGTGCCTTGTCCTTCTCAGGGTCCCCCGAACGGATCCTGCAGGGGCAGTACCGCGTCCCGAGCTTCATCTCATTCCGGGCGAGGCCCCCTATCACCGTGGCGAGCACCTTCTCATCGGGATTCAGGATCCAGCCGTTCTTCCGCGCATACTCCTCGGCCCATGCACGGATCTCCCGCTCTCTTTCCCTTGTATCCGGCGGGATCTCGATGCCTGTCGCCATATCCTAACACGGACCCCCGCAGCCACAGTCGCACCCGCCTGGAGATTCCCTTTTTTTCTTTGAAGGGCCTGGAGAATCCTTCTTCCTGCCTTCACCCCGCCAGCACGCGGAGACGATCGTCTCGATGTCACCCTCCGAATACGATTTTGAAGGGCCCTTGGTGATGCCGAGTTCGGTCACGATGAGGTGTTGTCCGGACATGACCCCCCGTGCATCTGCAATCTTTTTCGCGCAGGCCATCGGGCAGCCGTCAAGGATGACAACCTCGACTGCGTTCTTTGCATTCACGATCAGGGTCTCAGCACCGGTGGCGAGCAGCGCGACGCAGGCGATGCGCCCATAACCCTCCTCTGTCAGCTGGATCGCAGCAAGATTGGAAATCTGCCCGGTGTTTGCCTGCCCGGCGCAGGGGAAAATGATCCGTTTCGGCTCGTTTGATCCGCATGAACATGTAGGTATTTCTGCCATTTTCTTCACTCCGTAAGCATTGCTTTGATCTCTTTCACGTCGGGGACCCTGCCCTCTGCCCGCACTTCACCGTTGATGAAGAGCGCCGGGGGGAGCATGACGCCACGGCTGATGATTTCGCTGATATCCTCTACCTTGACTATCTCGGCCGTGATCTTCAGGTCTTTTACTGCCTGTTCGGCATTTGCATAGAGCCGCTTGCACGTGGCACAGCCCGATCCAAGAATCTCAATGAGGACCATCTGTCATGCACCTCTCTTGCTCTCCTCTTGTACGGATGATCTCCGGTATTCTTCAAAGAACAACCGGACTATTCTTCTAGGTGATTTCAATTTTTATTGAACCACTTTTATCTTGGCAAGGTATTAATACTAACCATTTCATATTTGTTTGAAATAGTTCTGATGGGCTCCAATGGTGACAAAATCCCGGAAACAAAATAAAAACCTTTTATCCCGGGCTGAGATCCCCGTGGCGATCCAGTCCAATCTCGATACCATCGGAGGTATCCCGGGATTGTGCTCATGTATGCCTGATGATGCGGTGATCCGACAGGTCACCGGGATTCACCACGCTCTTTCTGATCCTGTGCGCTTACGTATCCTCCACCTCGTAGCCATCCAGCCGTTCTGCGTCTGCGTCATCAAGGCATGCATCGGGATTGCCGATTCAAAACTCTCCTATCACCTGACTATCCTGAAAAAAGCGGGGCTCATCGAAGGGAGCCAGCAGGGGAACTGGATCATTTATTCGATCACCGATATCGGGAGAGGGTACTCCAGGTAGATTAGAGATCATGATCTGCCGGCCGCGGTTTTTCCCGGGGAACAATTTGTTTTACTCTTTCGTCCTTCTCTGAACCTCCCCTGCACGATTTCGTGCTCTACTCAGGATATCTATCCGTAGAGCCGCTTCATCACCCACGCCATGTTCTCCCCGAGGACCCGCATCGTGCGGATCCCCTCCTCGTCCTTTTCGACGTCCCCTTTGTCGAGCCCGATACCGACGTTCCAGTAGCTCGAGCCGGGGACGACCATCTGGCTGATGAAGAAGAAGTGGTTCAGGGTATCGAACGCGTGGATAGCCCCTCCCCTTCGGACGGCAACCACCGCCGCCCCGACCTTTCTCCTGAACATGCCGCCATTCGCCATGGCCACGAAACCGGCCCTGTCCATGAGGGCTTTGATCTCCGGCGAGACGTCGGCAAAATAGGTCGGGGACGCAAGGATGATACCGTCCGCTTCGTCCATCTTCCCGATGCACTCGTTCACGATATCGTCGTCAAGGGTGCACCGCCTGTTCAGTTCTTTGAAGCACCCGAAGCATGCAGTACACCCGTGCACAGGATTTCCTGCGAGCTGGACGAGCTCGGTCTCTATCCCCTCCTCCTCGAGTACCGAGAAGACCTGGCGCACGAGGATGGCCGTATTCCCGTCCTTCCGGGCGCTCCCGTTGATTGCGACGACCTTCATGGTAAGAATCCTTCCATTCCATTCACCGCCCTTCCGGTGGTCTTTACCCTAACCGGCTTTTGATCAGTCTCTGAAGGGCGAGGGTTCCGGATCTCATTCGGGGATGGCGGGATGTGGAATACCCGGGATTGGGCGTTCACTCCATTATAACCACCTCTCTGCCGCACTCCTCATTGCCGGTTGTCCGCATACATTGTCCCTGGCAGGGTGCACGGACATTTCCCGGATTCCAGTGGGTCGGGGAGATTCCGGAGAGAGAAGCGGGGACCGTGCGGAGGGGATCGGGTTTTCAAGGTCGGGATCCGACCAGAGCCGACTACCCGGGGACGCGGGGGTTATGCCATGAAATAATGCTCATTTAATTTTTAGGTATGGTTATTTTCATATTTTCGAATGAGAAAGGTTATATATAATTTAGATAAATTATTTAATTGAGGTGCGCGCCCCGGGGGAGCAGGGGACGATATCCTTCATGAGCTTGAAACAGGACCGACACCTGTGGACTTTCTGGGACTTCGTCCTCATCGGTCTCGTACTCCTCTCGGTCTTTATCGCGAATATCTTCATCTATTACCTGTACCAGGGGACCGTCTTCGTCCTCACCAACTTCTTCTACATCCCCGTGATCTTCGCCGCGTTCCAGTACCCGAAACGGGGGATCTTCGTCTCGTCGTCGCTTGCTCTCCTCTACTTCGGCGTGATCTATACCTTCCTCGCCCAGGACCCCACCGCGATCACCTCGGGGACGATGCAGTTCTACGTCTTCGTTGCCGTCGGTACCATGGTCTCCCACCTCTCGAACGAGCTCCGCGAGCAGGAGCTGAGGTACCGGGGCATCTTCGACCACTCCGAGGCGGGGGTCTTTCTCATCGACCGCAAGGACCATCACATCGTCGAGGCGAACGAGCAGTCCGCCGCCCTCGTCGGGTACCCGAGGAGCGAGCTCGCGGGCCGGGACATCTCGGCGGTCTGGCACGAGGCCTCGGACATGGAGAACTTCTTCGAGCGACTGAAGAAGGAGTACGCCATCTCGGGGTACGAGACCCGTTTCCATACAAAGGACGGCTCGGTCAGGTGGGTCCTTATCTCCGCGGCGGTCCTCGAGGACTGGGAGATCGTCACTACCGTCGTCGATATCTCGGAGAGGAAGCAGACCGAGCGGGAGATCATCCGGCGGAACAAGGAACTCGCCATCATCAACCAGATAGGGACCGCCATCTCCACGGCAGCGACCCTCGAGGACCTCCAGAAGGTCGCCCTCGAGAAGACCCTCGGGTTCATGGACTTTGATGTGGGTGCGATCTACCTCGTCCAGAACGGCGTGAAGGCGGCCGAGCTCGTCCACCAGCAGGGCATACCGGAGGCGACCCTTCCGGGGATCAGGGAGTTACCGGCCGAATCCTCCCCCTACGGCCGCACGCTTACCGACGGGGTCCCCCTGTTCTACCGTGACGTGGTCGCGGGCGGGATCGACTGGGCGCGCCCGCCGGTCGTCTCCCTCGCGATCATCCCCCTCGTGACCAACGCGGGCGTCGTCGGGGCCATGTTCCTCGGGAACACCGAGCCCTACTCCTTCCACGAGGGGGACGCGGCGATCCTCGAGCATATCGGCAAGGAGGTGGGGAACGCGTTTGCAAAGGCCCGCCTCCAGCGGCAGCTCCAGGAGAAGATCGACGAGGCGAACCTGTACATCGACATCATGACCCATGATATCCACAACGCGAACACCATCTCCATGGGCTATGCCGAGATCCTCACCGAGATCCTCAAGGACGAGCCACGGACCTTCGCGAACAAGCTCCTCTCGAGCGTCCTGCAGAGCTCCTCCATCATCGACAATGTCGCGACGATCCGCAGGATCCATGCCGAGCGCCCGGTGCTCAGGATCAAGAACCTGGACGAGATCATCAGGGAGGAGATCCTTCACTACCCGGGCGCCGAGATCGCCTACCAGCCGACGGGGTTCTCGATCCTCGCGGACGATCTCATCCCGGTCATCTTCAGGAACCTCATCAGCAACGCCCTCAAGTTCGGCGACCAGCGGTCACGGGTGGAGATAAGCGCAACCGCGATCGGGAGGGACGAGGTGGAGGTCGCCGTCGCCGATACAGGCCCCGGCATCTCCGATGAGCTCAAGAGTGTTATCTTCGCCCGGTTCCAGCGGGGCAAGGGAAAGAAGAGCGGGAAGGGGCTCGGGCTCTACATCACCCGTATCATCGTGGAACGCTACGGTGGCCGTATCTGGGCCGAGGACAAGGTACCAGGTCACCCCGAGCAGGGTGCAGTAATACGGTTCCGGTTGAAGAAACCGGCATAACGCATTCTCCGAAAAAAGTCGACGGGAGTCCACCCGTACAGGAATTGGATATTTTGCTGAAGGATTTATTTCTTCAGGTACCCCATCGCGAGGTCCACGATGGCGACCAGGGCCTCGCTCGACCAGACCTCGGAGTTCATGGCCAGGTGGTAGGGCGTGAGGTCGTCGATCTCGATCCGGTAGTAATTCCTGTACCGTATCCGCTCGCTCTCCTCCCTCTCGAGGGTCAGCTCCCGGGCCGTATACTCGTCCATCCCGTCCCGTGTCGCGATCCTCTTTGCCCTGCAGGACAAGGGCGCATTGAGCCAGATCCGGAGGTCCGCGTCCTCGACCATCCAGCCCGAGAGCCTTCCCTCCACCACGATGTTGTCCCTCTCCTTCGCGGTCTCCTTCTGCCTGACATCGATGAGTGCATCGATGGTGATATCCTTCTCGGCGATCTCCCCGAACTCGGCGACCGAGAGGCCCTTCTCCTCGGCAAGGGCCCGGAACATCTCCCCGGCCGAGATCGAGCTCGAACCGGTGCTTCTCCGCGATCGAGCGGGCAAGGGTGGTGGTGCCGCTCCCGGGCGGGCCGCTCACCGTGATCTTCATCAGATACCCCCGATATTCATGGATTTCCGGATCACCTGGCTGATCGAGATGGAGCAGATCATGTACCACAGGATCCAGGCAGGCGCGATCCAGATCAATCCTGTCGATATTGCCTTGGGACCGAAGTAGGGAAAGACGATGTTCGCCATATTGGGAAGCTGTTCGGAGACGAGGGGAGCTTGTAGATCAGCCAGAGGAAGATGGGGATGGAGACGAACAGGATGTATGCCATCGGCTTGAACTGCTCCTGCGAGACCTCCAGCTGCTCTTTCATCATCTTATCCCTCTTTGCCTCGAGCTTTTTAACCCTTTTCTCGTCCTTGGAGAGCTGGGCGTCCCTGAACTCTTTCTGGAACTCCTTCATCCCTTCCTGGACAGCCTGGACCCGCTCATAGTCGATCGTGTACTTCTGGAGGAGCGAGGAATAGAGGCCCGTGAGCGCCGAGAGGATGAGGATGATCGCATAGAAGGGGAGATCGAACGGGGGAGCGAGGAGGGGGCCGAGGACGACGTCCATGGCAGACCCCACCGCGTGGCGTACCTGGGGGATGGTCGAGAGGAGGATGATCCCCATCGCGAGGGCGAGGGAGAGCATGCTCCCGCCGGGCTTCTTCGTTTCCATTCTGGTATCACCTGAGCGCTTCGGCCATGTCCCCGACTGCCCTGTCGAGAAGGAAGTCCTGGTTCCTCACGATCTTCACCGTGCAGCCCGTCACCATCCCGTAGGCCGCGGCCATGGCCCGGTTGTACTCCTGGTGAAGTGCTATCTCCTTTGATGAATCCATGTCCCTCGTCCTCGTCGTGTCCGTGAGCCTGCGCGAGAGGATCTGGTCCTCGTCCGTCTCGACGAGGATCACCATGTCGGGCATCAGCTCCCGGAGGACCCATTCCGGGAGACCCGCGAGGAACCCCTTCGGGGTCTTTACCGTGCAGTGGGTATCGATGATGACATTTCCCTCGATCTTCGCGATGGCCTGGGCCGCCTTCCTCTGGATATCCTTCTGGACATGCTCCGGGAGCTTCCTCATCCCGTCCCTGTCTGCAACGATCTTCTGGTTCGAGGCGACCTCGAACATGAAGGTCCCGAAGTTGATCGGCTGGTAGGTGATCCCCTCCTTCCCGAGCATCTCAAGGGCCCCGTTCACGACCGTGGTCTTCCCGACGCCGGGGACGCCGGTGATGACGATCCGTTTTCCCATCCCGCATCACACCTCGCTATAGTATACGCACTCCTGATTTAATATCCCTCATTTGAATCCGGGGAGATAAGGAAATTTTGAAATCACAACGCTCCTGGGGGATTCGCTCCGCTCACCCCCGCCGCTGCGGCGTCCCCCGCGTGAGGATAGGTCCATCAATACTACTGCCCGAAAATTGTCTCACCTTGTGTCGGGACACTCCGGGGGGATGGCCGCGCCGGGGGTGGCGGTAGGCCCTCGCAACTTCGTCGCTCGAGGTCGGTTTCTTAAGAAACCTCCCTCCCCCAAGAGCCCCACTAAAAGAGGATTCCCTAATTATCTCTGTGACCGAATCCCAAAAAAACAGTTTCGACCTGCACCCCATATCCATATACCGATGGCACGAGAGAAACGAACATCCATGCGGAGGCAGACGCATCTCGTCATCGGGGCAATTGCGTTTCTCGCCTATACCTACCCGCTCTACCTCCTCCTTATCCTCCCGTCGGGTACCATGTTCATGGGCTTCTTTGCAGCCCTTTTCGGGTCAGTCATGCCAGATGTACTTGAGCCGGCGAGGGACTGGACCCACCGGGGCTTCTGCCACAGCCGGCGGGCGATGCGGATTACCGCGTAGGTTTTGCTTTTACGGCGGTGCTCGGTTGTTCCAGGTTGTCGATCCAGAACCCTGTCTTTTCCTATCTTACATTGTTTCGGGCTTCTTCCTCGGGTACGCCCTCCATCTCCTCGCCGATTCGACGACGCCGGCGGGGCTGCCCCGGTGAAGACAGGAAAAATGAAAATGAGATAAAAAATTATTCTTTCCCGAAGAACTGCCGCATCATCGGGTACATCTCCATGAGCTGCCCGGATGCTATCTCCTCGTAGAGCCGGTAGGTGATGGAGACCGTGAGGAGGAGCCCGGTCCCGTCTCGCGGCCGATGACCCCGAAGAGGTTCGCGACGATCGAAATGACCCCGATGAAGACCCCGCCGATGATGGTGATGCGGGGGATGTACCGGTCGAGGTAGCGCTCGAGGACCTGCGGGTTCTTCCGGTACCCGGGGATATGCATCCCCGAGAGCTCGGATCTGCCTCGCCACGTCCTTCGAGTCGAGGCCCGAGGTCTTGATCCAGAAGAGGGCGAAGATGGCGCCGCCGACCACCATCACCGTCGTATCGATGGAGAGGCGGAGGAGGACCTGCCAGACGGGGTGGCCGAGGTCGGTCGTCCACCACATCCAGTCGGACGGGCCCGAGATGGGCGCGAGGAAGTACATGAGACCGCTCTGGGCGGTCTGCCCCGAGAAGGTCCCCAGGATCTCGATCCCCACGTTCGAGAGGAAGAGGCCGATCATCTGGATGTTCGCCTGGAGTACCCGGACGAGGATCATGGGGAGCACGCTCGCGTAGATGAGCTTCACGGGGAACCGCGCCCGGATCCCCCGCACGTTCGTGTGGGCAAGGGGGATCTCGACCCGCGTCGACTCGACGTACACGATGATCAGGAAGATGGCGATCGTCGTGATGAACGCGACGATGTTGGGCGTGAAGTACTGGAGGTAACTCCCGCCCGACATGCCGATGGCAAAGAGCCTGGGGAAGAACCCGACGGGATAGGGATCCTGGATCGCCTGCCAGGCGAGGAACCCATTCACGATCGACTGGGAGATGCCTGCCACGATGAAGAGCCCCACGCCCGAGCCGATCCCGTACTTGGTCACTACCTCGTCGAGGAGGAAGATGAGGACCCCCCCGACGCAGAGCTGGAGGAAGATGAGGAAGGCAAGGAGGCCGGTATTCCCGCCGAGGAGGTTCGCAGCGATGGTCGCGTCCGGCCGCATGAACCCGCCGATCAGGTTCGGGACCGCCTCGACCACGATCATGACGAAGATGAGGAGCTTCTGGAGCCCCATGTAGATGACCTGCCCCCGGGCTTCCGAGGTATCGATATCGAGGAGGTCGGCGCCCTTCAGGAGCTGGAGGACGATGGAGGCAGTGACGATGGGCCCGATCCCGAGGTGGATGATGGTCCCGCTCTGCCCTGCGAGGAGCGCCCGCCAGTAGAGGAAGATATCCTGGGACGAGGTATCGAGACCGAAGATCAGGATGTTCGAGAGGATGAAGTAGAGGATGAGGACCCCGAGGGTCCAGAAGAGCTTCGTCTTGAAATGGACATGCCCCTCGGGGCTCTTCACCGAGGGCATGGCCGCAAGAAGCGGCTCCATGCGGTCCAGGATGGCTCCCATGCACGCTCCGGGATGGTCAGACGACGAGCGCCTGACCGCCCAATGCCTCGAGTTTCTTCTTTGCCGCTTCCGAGAAGGCCTCGGCGGAGACCTTCATCTTGCGGGTGACCCTGCCGCTCCCGAGGATCTTCCCGATCCCGATGGCGGCCGCGTCGACCGTGAGGGTATCCCCTTCGAGCTTTGCGAGGCCCTTCGCAAGGAGTCCCTCGGCCATGATCTCGAGGGTCCCGACATCGATGGTCTCGGGGTCGAGCTTCTGGTCGTGGGAGAACCCGTCCTTCCCGAAGGTCCTTCCAATCAGGTAGTAGCGGACGAAGTGGTGCTTGCACCCGCCCGCAAAGCCCCGCCCGCCGCGGGAACCGCCGCCACGGCGGTTCTTGTGCGTGCCCCCGCCGCATGTGCGGGACCCGCGATATTTGGATCGTTTGTTCACCGGCACCGTGGTCACCTCATCTTGTACAGGAGAGTATTGATCTCCTTGCCATAATACCCGAGTGCTCCGCCCTGCTGGAATGTCCGCTTGAGGGTGCGGTGCCCCTTCCGGGGCGGGTGGAGCCGCATCACGGGCTTGAGGCCGGGGAGGTCCCTGAGGGCCGCCTTCCCGGCCGCCACCGCGTTCGCGAACTCGGTGATGGTCGCAAACGGCGAGTTGGCCTTCACGTATTCATCGGTGAGGGCCCGGTTCCCGACGAGCCGTCCCCTTGTTGCGAGGATGGTCGAGAGGCTCTCGGCGTCCACTTCGCCGTACGCGACGAAGTCCTTCACCTTCCGGATCATGCCGAGGTACTCAGGGGTGTCAGGCACGACGACGCAGTGGTTGATGTGGTGGAGGCGGAGCATAGACAGGGTGTCCTTGATCTCCTGCCGGGTCTTCACGACCCCCCGCACCTGGACGATGGCGTACATCTAGCGCACCCCCGGGGCCTTGCGGACCATGTTCGTCTTCATGAGCGCATTGAACGTCGCCTTCGCGAAGTTGATGGTCGTCCGGGTCTCACCCGAGGAGAAGGCCCAGACATCCTTGATCCCGGCGAGGCCGAGGACCTTCTTCGCGATGTCGCCCGTGACGAGGCCGATCCCCTGGGGGGCCGGCTTCAGCGTCACCCGGACGGACCCTGCCTTCCCCGTCACCTGGACGGGGATGGAGTGGTCGAGGTTGCACCCGCACTCCCAGGACCCGCAGCCCCGGTTCACCTTGATGATGTTCAGCTTCGCGTCCTTGATCGCCTTCGTGATGGCGTTCCCCACCTGGGCGTCCTTGCCCTGGCCGAAGCCGATGTAGCCGTTCCTGTTCCCGACGACGACGACCGTGCGGAACTTCACCCGCCGGCCGGAGTCGGTCATCCGCTGGACCATCGTGATGTCCAGCACCTCGTCCGCGAGGTCCGGGAGGAAGGCTTCCACGATCTGGATCTCCTTGATGGGCTTCCCGCTCTCAAGTACCTGGTCGATGGAGGTGATCTCGCCGCTCGCCACCATCTTCCCGAGGCCGGTGAGAGGGATCCACCCCTCGATCTCTGCCATGTCAGCTCACCTCCTTCATGATGGCCTCTGCCACCTGGTCTACGTTCTTTGCGAGGTCCCCGACCCGCTGGGGGGCGAAGGCCGCGATATGCTCGCCCCTGGTCCGGCTGTCGTCGGGGAGCACCTCGGTCCCGTGCGGGACGTCGAGGCCCCCCTTCACCGCCCCCTTGAGGGCGGCGAAGACCCTCGCCCCCGGCGAGGCCCGGGCGAGGCCAATGTCGAGGACCGCATGCATGTACCCCGCCTTTTTACACCGTGCGGCAAAGAGGATGCCCGTCAGGTAGGCCGCCGGGGTGTTCGATCGCGAGCCCGTGTACCCGTAGCCGACGAGGTCCCGCGAGTACGCCGCGACGAGGGTCCTGTCCCCCTCGGGCTCAGGGACCGAGAGCTGGATGATGATCTCCCGGTTGGTCTTCCGGACGACCATCCTCGGGTGCTCAGAGAGGAGGAGCTTCCCCCGGGCATAGTAGTCGGTCCGCCCCTCCCGGCGCCGCCGGAAGGGAATGAAATAGCGTGGTCCGGTGCTCATGTCACTTCCCCTTCCCCTGGAGGAGCTCCACCTGGGACTTCATGTGGGCCACGCTCCGGGACTGCCCGCCGGAGGACTTCCGGTAGAGGATCCGGTAGAGGTGCGCGTCGATCTTCCCCTCGTCCCTGAGGGCGCGCATCACCTTCCTGATGGCACGGATCCGCTGGATCCACTGGGTCTTGCTGGGCCTGCGGGCGCCCTTTGCCCCCCTTCTCCTCCCCGGGCCCTTGCGGTGCCCGTAGGAGCGCTTTGCGTCCCGCTCCCGTGCCCTGCCCCTCGATACACCCTTCTTCTGGTGGGCGCGGATCACGCCCTCCTTGATGAGGGTGCGGAGGTCGTCCCGGGAGATGGCTCCCTCGACGTCCGTGGCCCGGTCGGGATCGAACCAGACCCGGTTCACCCCGCACCCGAGCACGCTCGCCGCGAGCCTCTTCTGGTTGACGAGGTTACTCATCGCCATCCGCCTCCTCGACCTCTTCGGCAGGCCCCTCTTCGACCGCAGGGGCCCGCATCGGGTTCAGGACCCGGAAGCCGGCATCCATGGCCTTCTTCTGGATCACGGTCTTCTTCTTCTTCCCGACGCCCGCTGCTATCCGGACCGCGTCAACCTTGGGATCGAGTGCTGCAAGCATCCCCTCGTTGTGCACGAGGATATCCGAGAGCCCGCACGGGTGCAGGCCCCTGACCGCTACCGGGCTCCCGTAGCCCGGCCGGGGGAGGGGGCCCTTGGCCCTGATCTGCCTCCGGAGCTTGTTGTGCTGCCCCGTCGGCCTGCGCCACACGTCGGCAAGGCGCTGCTTCTCGTGGACACCCCTCCTCTGGAACCTCGCCCGGTTCCCGGCCCGTATCCGGATGAGTCTCATCTTCTCGTCTGCCATATTCACGCCCTCTCGACGATATAGACCCCGTCCTGGAAGACGCGGGGGTCGCGCTCCCGGATCCGGGTCGCATGCTCGATGTTCGCGGCGGTCTTTCCCACCGACTCCTTGTCGATGCCGGTGACCGTGACCTCGTCCGCCCCGAGGGCGACCTTCACGTCCTTCTCGATCCGGGCGAAGCGGGACCGCTTCTCACCGAGGAAGTTGCCGACCTCGATCCGGTCCCCGGCGAGCTTCAGCTGGATCGGGAAGTGGCTGGACACCACCCGCATCCGGTACCGGTACCCCTTTGTGACCCCCGTGCACATGTTCTGCAGGTGGGCCGCGAAGGTGCCGACGACCGAGAGGATCTTCTTCCTCCCCGAGTCTGTGGCGATGGTCATCTCCTTATCGGCGACGGCAAGGGAGACTTTCGGGTAGTACATGTCCCGTATGAGCAACCCCTTCGGGCCCTGGACCTTGACGAGGTTCCCCTCGATCCGCACGGTCACGCCCTCGGGGATCTTCACCTTTCGTGTTGTTGTTGCCATTTGTCGTCACCTAGTAGACGTACCCCAGGCAGCTCCCCGCCGATCCCGAGCTTGCGGGCGCTCTCGTGGGCCATCACGCCCTTCGGGGTGGAGATGATGAGCATCCCGAAGTTCTTTCCCGGGAGGAACTGGCTCTCCCAGCGCTCCATCTCGTCGGCCTTGAGGTTGAACCGCGGGTTGATGGCGCCGCAGCGGTTGATCCTCCCGTTGAGCTGGACCCTGAACTGGCCGCCCCGGTTGTCATCGACGAACTCGAACCCGGCGATATAGCCGGTCTCCTGCATGATGCGGAGCATCGAGCCGAGGAGCTTTCCCGCGGGCTCCACGATGCAGTCGGCCTTCCCGGTATCGGAGGCGTTCTTTATCGTGGTCATTGCATCTGCGATGGGATTCGATCGGACCATGGTTTCTTCACCCCTAGTTCATCTTCTTGAAACCCATCTTCTGGGCCCATTCCCGGAAGCACTGGCGGCAGAACATGATATGGTACCTGCGCACCAGTCCCTGCATACGCCCGCAGAGGAGGCACTGGTACGCCCCCCTCCCGAACTTCTTCATCGGTTTCTGCTGTTTCTGTTCACCGGCCATATCAGCGCACCTCCACCTTGTAGCGTTCCTGGAGGAACCTGATGGCCTCCTCGCGCTTCACCCGCTGCTTCTGCGGGAGCTTCCGCATGTCGATCTTCCGCCGCGCGATCCGGGCGCCCCTCTTCTCGAGGACCACGTTCACGTCCATCCCGAAGATCCCGATGGCGGGATCATATGCCATCCCCGGGAAGTCGGTGTGCTCCTCGATGCCGAAGGAGAAGTTGCCCTGGTTGTCGAACTGGGTGGCGAAGAGCTGTCGCTCGATGATGTTGATCGAGGTCTCGAAGAACGTCTCCGCGGCGGTGCTCCTGAGGGTCACCTTGCAGCCGATGGGGGAGCCCTTCCGGGTCCCGAAGGCCGGCTGGGTCTTCCTTGCGATCGCCTTCACCGTCTTCTGGTCGGTGATCTTCGTGAGCATCTCCTCGGCCTTGGAGAGCTTCTCGCCGCTCTCCCCGACCCCCATGTGGACGACGATCTTCTGGATACGGAGGCCCTGCATCGGGTTCATTCCTCAATCCCCCAGGACTTCACGGCCGACTCGGCCTTCCCGACCACGAAGACGTACTCCTCGATGGTGTCGAATTTCATCTTCGTCGCGGGATCCTCGAGGATGACCCGGTTCGGGACCGCCCCGACCTCCTTTTTAATCTCGAGGATCCGGCCGACACTCCCCGAGTGCCGCCCGCCGATGACCATGGCCATGTTCCCGACGGCGAACGGGAAGTGGTCCACGATCTGGAAGCGCTTCTTCCCGTCACCCTCGGCGAGGTTGATCACCACGGAGTCCTTGGGCTTGTAGTCGTTGTCCCCGATGATATTCGCGCCGAAGAGGAGGTTGAGCTGGACCCTGCCGCCGGAGATCACGGTCTTGTCCTTGATCTTGGCGAGCCGGGTCTTGGAATCCTCGGGGGAGATCTCGATGGACCTGAACCGGCCCCGCTTGTCCATGAGGATACGGTAGTGCTTCCCGATGGTCGGGACGCTGATGATGTCAAAGACCCCGATGCCCCTCTTCGGGTCCTTGCATGCCTTCCCGTTGATGATGATCGATCCCGTGTTCAGGATCTGCCTGGCCTCCCGCATGGTCATGGCAAGGGACATGTGGTCCCTGCAGCCAGACTGCGACCGGCATCGCGGTGTCGTCGTGCGGCCCGGGGGCCGTCTTCACCACGTAGGTGGTCGTCTTCTTGCTGATATGCCAGGAGTCGGGGGCCGCATAGCGCTTCAGGTGTGCCATTACTCCGCCTCCCCAATCTTCTCTGCCCTCAGCTTGTCCTTCAGGTTGAGCTTCGTGATCTGGACATTGGAGGGGTGCACGGGCCTCGGGACCTCGGTGTTGTCCGCCTTGGTGCTCGAGACGCCGTGAATGAGGAGCGCGCAGCGCTTCACGTCGACCGCGTCCACCAGGCCCTCCTCGCCCCTGTGATCGCCCCTGAGGACCTTTACCGTGTCGCCCTTCACGACCCGGACGTGCCTCCGCTTGTACTGCTCCCTGAGTGCGGGTGCGAGGGGCGCCCCGAGGGTCCGTCCCTTCTCGTGGAGGGGGGCGTTCGCCTGGGACTTCCTCTGCTTTCTCGGTTGAGAACTTGTCGTTGCCATTATCCGCACCTCAGACGATGATGGTGGCCATGGACCCGATCTTCGGGAACCGCTCGGCCACCTCGCGGGCGACCGGCCCCTTGATCTCGGTCCCTTTCGGCTCGTTGTTCTCGTTCACGATGACCATCGCGTTGTCCTCGAAGGAGACCCTGAGGCCGTCCGGCCGCCGGAACTCCTTCTTCTGGCGGATCACGACCGCCTTCTCCATCTTCTTCCGCATGTCCGGCGTCCCCTTCTTCACGGAGATGGTCGCGATGTCCCCGAGGCCGAGCTTCGGCTGCCTCCTCCGCACGCCGTGGTAGCCGTCGACCGAGATGACCTGGACCATCCGGGCGCCGGTGTTGTCGGCGCAGGCGAGCCTCGTCCCCGTGTTCAGTGCACGCGGGATATACGACTGCTTCGCTTTCATGGCTTCTCCACCTCCACGACCACGAACGACTTGGTCTTCGAGAGGGGCCTGCACTCGGCGATCGTCACGAGATCCCCCGCCTTTGCCTGGATGCAGGGCGGGTTATGGGCATGGATCCTCGAGCTGCGTTTCTCGTATCGGTTGTATTTCCGGATGTAGTGGAGGTACTGTTTCTCCACAACCACTGTTCCCTTCATCCGGTCGCTCACGACCTTGCCGGTGATCACCTGGCCGCGCACCGACAAGCTGCCGTGAAACGGGCAGTTGACGTCCTCGCACTCCGTTTTCGGGGCCGGGACATCCAGTCCTACACTCTTTGCCATGGTATTCCTCTAAAACCTCTTCTCTTTCGTCGAAATTCTCTTCTCTGGTTGCGAGACAAGGGCTGAACCGGAGACATCCACCACCGTCCCATCGGGGACCGTGAGCCGGAAGGTCGCGAGGGCCTTCTGGACCTTCTTCGTCCCCCGGGTGGTCTCGATGACGAGCATGTTCCTGGTCTCGTCGACAAGAAGCCCTGCGATCCCCTGCTGTGCGGGGTTGCTCGCCTGGACCACCTCAACGGGGAGGCCGATCGAGCTCGTGGCGGAGGATATTTCCCGGCGTGATCATGCCTTCTTCCTCATCCCCTGCTCGGTGAGTATCCGCGCGACGGTCCGCCGTATCTCCCGGATCCGCCCGGGATTCTCGGATGCCCCGCCCGCGCTTACCTTGCCGTACTTCTGGAGGAGCTCCATCCTGAGCTTCCCCATGTTCTCCTCCAGCTCGACATCGGAGAGCTGGTGGACCTCCTTGGCCCGGAAATCGCCATCAGGAATCCACTCCTGGAACGTCCGGGACGTCGGGGACCTCAACGAGGTCTGCCTCCAGCTCTTCGCCGATCTCGGTCACCGTGACCTTCGGGGCTGCGGGCTCCACCTTCCTCCGTATGACCGTGAAGGTGTCGGGAAGCTTCGCGTCGGGGGGTACGATCTTCACCTGCACCCCGATGACCCCGAGCTTCTTCACGGCGATGGCGTAGCCACGCTCGACCACGGTCTTGCTCGGTTCACCGGCATGCTTGATGTACCCTTCCATGAACTTCTGGACCCTCGCCCTCGGGCCGGTCAGCTTCCCGGCGATGATGACCTCGCAGCCCAGGGCTCCCGAGTCCATCACCCGCCTGAGGATGCTCGAACCGGCCTTCCTGAAGTACCAGCCCCGCTCGATAGCGGATGCCAGTCTCTCTGCCATGATCTGGGCGTTGAAGTTGGGGTTCGGGACCTGCTGGACGTCCACCTGCGGGGTATCGACCCCGTAGTGGGTGGCAAGGTCCTGGGTGAGCTGCCGGATGACCTTGCCGCCCTTCCCGATGACGATCCCCGGCTTCTCGGCAAAGACCGTCACCTGGGTCCCGAGCGGGGTCCGTGCGATGTCCATCCCGCCGAAGCCGGCCCGTTTGAGTTCCTTGGTCAGGTACTTCTCGACCCGGACCCTGCGGACCCCCTCGGAGATGAACTTCCTCTCTACTGCCATAGTTACGCGACCTCCTTCACGATGACCTCGATGTTCACGGTCTCCCTGTTCTTCGGGGTCGCCCTTCCCATGGCCCTCGGGAAGAACGCCTCGTGGTGTCTCCCCCGGTTGGCCACCACGTGGATGATCTTCAGGTTCCCCGCGTCGAGGCCGATGTACTCCGCGTTCTTCTGCGCCGCGTTGAGGAGCCGGATGTACACCTTCGCCGCCTTCTGGGGGTACCTCCCCGAGGCCCACCCGGTGAGGCCATGCCGGTGGGCGACCTTCTTGTGGAAGCTCCGCATGGGGATGGCCTTCTCGAGCGCCACGACCTTGTTGAGGTACTCGATCGCATCGTCCGTGCGCATCCTTCGTATGAACTTCGCGATCTCGATGGCATGCTTCGGGGAGATATCCACCTCGGTCGCCTTCGCCCGGGCGATATCCTCGCCCTCGATCTCCATACAATATGCTGTCCGTGCCATTGCCATCACTTCAGGGGTACATACTTGCTCGATCTCGTGGCACCGATACCCGCGGCGCCGTGGGCGACCTTGTGTCTCGTCAGGGCAAACTCCCCCAGGTAGTGATAGACCGCCTCGGGCTGGATATCCACCCTCATGAACTCTCTCCCGTTGTGGATCTCGATCGTCTTCCCGATCATCTCGGGCATCACGATCATGGCCCTGAGATGGGTGCGGATCTTCGGGTCGCCGCTGCGGACCCGTGAGAGGAGATCCTCCTCGTCCCGGGTGAGGCCCCGGATGAACTTCCTCCTGACCCGTGCGGGCATGATCTTGACCTGGTCCGAGGGCGCCATCTGGACGAGCTCGCCGATGGTGAACCCGCGGTACGTGTACTCCTCGCGCCGCCGTGGTAACCGTTTCTGAGTCCTCTTCACCATGTCAGCTCACCTCACTTCTTCTTGATCCCGGTCCGCCGTGCGGCCACGGAACCAACCGTCCTTCCCGGCGATGTTCCCCTCGCGATCGTCTTCGGGCGTCCCGCGTGCTGGTGCGAGCCCCCGCCGAACGGGTGGTCGATGACGTTCATCGCGACCCCCCGGACGATGGGCCACTTGGTGGCGCCGGTCTGCATCTTGTGGAACTTCTTCCCGGCCTTCACGAAGGGCTTCTCGCCCCTCCCGCCGCCGGAGACGATCCCGACCGTGGCCATGCAGCCGGGGTTGAACCACTTGAGCTTCCCGGAGGGCATCCGTACCCCCACCTTGTTGTCATCGGACCTGCCCATCACGAGGGCCTGGGTGCCGCCCGAGCGGACGAACTTCCCGCCATCGTTGGGCTTGGCCTCGATGTTGCTGATCATCGCCCCGACGGGGATCTCCGAGAGGGGGAGGGTGTTCCCGCTCTTCACCTCGGCGCCCTTCCCCCAGGCGATGCTGTCCCCGACGCCCGTGCCCTCTGTGGCGAGGACGTAGGTCTTCCTCCCACCCTCGAGGGCGACGAGCGCGACGGGGCCGTGCCTCGCCGGGTCATGCTCGATATCGACGACCTTCCCCCGGGTGATGCTGTCGTTCCTCCCCGCATGGTGCACCGCGGCGCGGTAGAGGTGGGAGGGGGCGCGATAGGTCGGCCCGCCCCGGCCCCTGTTCTGTGTCTGGATTCTGTGTCCCATCTTCCCACCTACATGATACCGAGCCGGGAGAGGATCTCCTCGGCCGCCTTCTCGTCGACAAACGTGACGATGGCCTTCTTCTCGCCCTTGGGGGTCATCAGGGTCCGGACCGAGGCGACCTCCTTCTCGAAGGTCTTCTCAATCTCCCGCCTGATCTGGGGCTTCGTGGCCTCCCTCTCGACAAGGAACTGGAGCGTGCTGTCCCGCTCCATGGTCATCATCGCCTTCTCTGTCACGAAGGGGTACTTCAGGATCATGAGAGATCCCCCAGTTTCTTGACCGCACCCGCGGTCCAGACGGTGAGCCTTCCCGCATGGGTCCCGGGTGCGAGGTGCTCGGCATTCAGCTCGGAGACACTCACGGCATCGACGCCGGCGAGGTTCCTCGCCGCCCGGAGGGGCTCACCCTTCGTGACGATGAGGACGCTCTTCCGCTGCTTGTACACCCGGCCCCGTATCTTGCCCCGGCCGGGCTGGACCTTCCGGCTCGCCCGTGAACGCTCGACATCGGGGTAGACACCCGTCGCCTGGAGCGCGGCGATGACATCGCTCGTCCGCTCGAGCTTCTCGAAGGCCTCCTCAATCACGATCGGGAGCTTCCCCTCGAACCTGTGGCCCCGCGCCCTCACGAGTTCCTCGTTCGTGGTCGCCGCGATCGCCGAGAGGAGTGCCTTTCTCTTCTCCTTCTTGTTCACCTTCTCGATGAGGACCTTCTCGACCTTCGGCGGGTGGGCCTCGCGCCCTCCCCGCGCCTGGGGGACCCGTGCCGCCCGGGAGCCGTTCTTGATCCTCGGGACATGCGAGACCCCGCGGCCGCTCCCCCACGAATGGGCGGAGGTGCGGATGCCCGCATAGGGGTGGGCCCCGTGGGGCTGGTACCGGGTGCTCTGGATGGCGAGGACCGCCTTCTTGATGAGATCGGGCCGGAAATCCTCGTCAAAAGCCGCCGGCAACCGGACCTTCTTCTTCACCTCGCCCTTGAGATCTTTCAGTTCTGCTAACACGGTTCCCTCACCCCTGCTTGCTCTGGGTGCTCACGTGCGAGATCTCGGGCACCCTGAACTTGTGTACACCCTGGCGGACCGCCGGCCGGATCCGGACCAGCCTTTTTGCCGGCCCGGGGATGGAACCCTTCACGAGGATGTACGGGTTCCTGACCTCGCCGTAGTGGAGGAAGCCGCCCTTCGGGGTGACCTCCCCGCCGTCCTCCCCGATCCTGAGCACGCGCTTGTTCGGCTCCGTCCTCTGCTGGTAGCCCATCTGCCCGAGCATCGGGACCTGCCACCTGACATGGTGGGGGTGCCACGGGCCGAGGGTCCCGACGATCCGGGCCCTGCCGACGCGGTGCTTCCGCTTCCGGAGCTTGACGCCCCAGCGCTTCACCGGCCCCTGGGTCCCCTTCCCCTTGGTGACGGCCGTCACGTCCACGTACTGGCCGGGCTTCACCACGTCGATCGCCTTCACCTCTTTCCCGAGCACCGACTTCGCGAACTCGAAACGCTTCGCAAGGTTGTCCCCGCCGATCCTGATCTCAAGAAGCTCGGGGGTCTTCTTGGGGATCCCCGTGACCATACCCGGCTGGGTCTGCATCACGGCCCGGAGGTCGATGACATCCCCGGACGCGATCCCCTTCTCGATCTCCGCGAGGATGGCGGTCCGGTCATGCTCCTTCGGGATGGTCATCCGGCGCGAGAGCGACGGGTCGAGGGCCTCTGACCACACCTCGGTCAGGGGCCTCGGCCCGAAGGTGTCCCCGGTGTACGCGCGGATGGCCGCAACCCGGAGCGCCGGGACCTCCACGACGGTCACCGGGATCACGATGTCCTTCCCCTCGGTGGGGCTGGTCTTGTGGTCGTCGACCATGACCACGTGGGTCATCCCCACCTTGTAGCCCGCGAATGCCTGGAGGAAGGGCGCCCCCTCGAAGTCCTGCCATGACTTGTAGCGCGGAACCTGGCTCTTGGCACGTTTCCTGGGACTGTACGCGAGAGAGCCTTTCCTCGGATTCCTTGTTTTTCCCATACTTCGATCCGTCCTGTTTACGAACGCGAGGTGTGGCGCGAACGCCACACCTCGCTGTCTTCACTTCCATCGGCTTTTGAGAACCCCGCCACGTTTCCAGTGGCGGGATGGTGCCGGCCGTCGAGCCTGGTCCGGCACGAGAAGTGGTCTGGTATGGGGCGGTTCGCCCGGGCAGATGCCCGTTTCTCGCGAAGAGGCTCGTGAGAGCCTTTCGCGAGGTTACTCGCGAAGAGCGCCTGACTGTTCACCGCGTACCCTTACGGCCGATCCCGGCCGGGTACCGGGCGCGTGCATACGACGTTGGCCCGTGCGGCGACATCAGATCCAACTTCTGTCAGCCCGTTGTGCCCCCCGGGCACAACTCTGTTCCTGTCCCTGCGAAGGGACCCTGCTTCTTGAACCGCCCGCGCGGGCAGGCTTTCCTGCACCAACAGGCGGGGACTGCATGCCGGATGGATGGACGAACAGATCGTCCCATCCTCCCGATGCAACGTGCAGGCTCCGTCTGTCAGGCGGCTTCCTATAAAATTGACTGGATATGGAGATAAACCTATTGACGGACCGTCCCCGGCAGGAAGACGGGGTGGACTCGCGACTTCATCGCTCAAGGTTGATTTCTCGCGACTGCGTCGCTCGAGGTCGGTTTCTGACGAAACCTCCCTCTTACGAAACCTCCCTGGTCGCACCCCGCCTGACCGCGGGTTGCTCCAGGTCGGGTTCCGATGAACCCTCCCTCCATTCGCGACCCCGTTGCTCCAGGTCGGGTTCTGATGAACCCTCCCTCACCCGAAGTAGAGGTCCCCGTCGTCGTTGATATAGACCTCGACGTCCTCCCGGATGTACCTCGCCTTGAACCGCTCCGGGTTCGAGTCCCTCATCTGGTTGATGAGGGAGATCGTATCGAACTTCACCTTGATCCCAAGGTTCTCGGCCTCGGTGTAGATGGCCTTCGCCGCGTCGAGTACGTCGGTCCCGGACTTTACCGTCGTCAGGTGGGTGGCATCCAGAGTGTAGAGGAACTCCAGGGTCTCCTTCGACCGCCGGATATTCTCGAGGGCGGCCTTCTCGATGGTGCAGACGTTCGCCTTCGATGTCCCGATGATATCGGCTATCTGCTGCTGGGTCAGCCCCTTCTTCCGGTACCGGAGGACCTCTTTCTGCCGATCGGTGAGGAGACTGTCTTTCATTATTAAATAATTCTACCTTCTGAATTTAACACTTTTGCTTAACATGCCGGAGCCGGATCCCAACATCTCCCCCCGGAGCCGGATCCCAACATCTCCCCCGGGGGCCCGGGCGGACGCCTCCCCGTGGCACCTGATCCGGGCCTCCCGACCGGATCCGGGGCCCAGCAGAGGTTTCACAATCTTTATATTGAATTTGACCGATACTACGATGTTATCCAACGTCAGAGGTGGAAAAAATGGTTGTAAAAGTCGGAGTTGCCAAACTCGGCAACATTGCGAGCGGTGTCATGGCAGAACTGCTCCTTGATGAGCGCGCTGATCGCGAGGACATGCAGACCTTCATGGCCACGAGCGGGACCAGCTCCAGCCCGAGGATATCGAGCGGGTCGTCTCCAACATGAAGGCCTGGAAGCCGGACTTCTGCATCGTCGTGTCCCCGAACGGGGTACTCCCCGGCCCGACGGGCGCCCGTGAGTCGCTCCTCGCGGCAGGCATCCCGTGCATCATCATCACCGATGATATCACGACAAAGAAGGAGGAGTTCGAGAAGATCAAGGCCTCCAAGTTCGGCTACATCATCGTGAAGGCCGACGCCATGATCGGGGCCCGGCGCGAGTTCCTCGACCCCATCGAGATGGCCGACTATAACGGGAACCTGGTCAAGGTCCTCGCAGGCACCGGTGCCTTCCGGAAGCTCCAGATGGAGCTCGACAAGGTCATCGACCAGGTGAAGGCCGGCAAGAAGGGCGATGCCCTCGTCCTCCCCAAGGTCGCCATCTCCTCGGACTCGGCCGTGAAGGGCGAGTTCACGAACCCATACGCTCTCGCGAAGGCCCGTGCGGCCTACGAGATTGCCCAGGCCGTCGCCGGCGTGAACGTCAAGGGCTGTTTCATGACGAAGGAGTACGTGGACTACGTCCCCATCGTCACCTCGGCCCACGAGATGATGCGCATGGCGGCGAACCTCTGCGACCAGGCACGCGAGCTCGAGAAAGGAATGGACTCGGTCATCCGGAAGCCCCACAAGAAGGACGGGACGATCGTCTCCAAGACGAAGCTCATCAGCAAGCCCGAGTAAATCCCTAATTTTTCTTCTATTTTTATCGGCCCTTCACGAGTAGCATTGCATTTCAGCAATTCATTCTCTGACTTTACAGTCCTTCACGGACGTCTCCCGGGGGATAGGCCCGTCCCGGAGCGTCAGGATCCTTTCGGATTCCGGAAACCTCCTCACAAGATCCCGTACACAACGGGGGGTGCCCGCGGCGGGGGCGGAAGTCCCTTCGCGACTGCGTCGCTCGAGGTCGGTTTCTTACGAAACCTCCCTCCCCCGAGAGCCCAACAATAAAATATGATCGATGGACGGTCGTGACGAATCTAAGAAAGGCAGTCCGGATTCGTGGGATGCCCCCGGAAACCATTCCAGGTAAAATCCTTACCCCATCTTCTCCCGGTAGATCCTCGCTAAGTCCTCGGGCATCGTGAGAATCACCGGTTCGAGGTGTATCCTTTCCATGAAGGACGAGTCGCTCATCGAGAGCTGGTTGGGGTTGATCCTCGCGATGATGGAGCAGAACGCCGAAAAGCCATTGTCGCATCCCTCACGGTCGAAGAAGAGCGAGAGGTTGAAGGCATGAGTGCCGAGCTCCCTGTAAAATGCGATGATCCTCAGGAGATCACGAACGAAATCATCGATCAGAGGACCGAACCCTGAAAGATGGGAGACGGGGAGCATCCCCCGGATCTCCTTCTCCCCGAGGGGGACCGGGCTCGCATGCCAGAGGATCCCGCCATCTATGAGGATCCTCGCGGCCCTGCGTTCAGCCTTCCTGAGATCATCCCCGTACCGGCAGCCATGTTCTCTCAGGGTACCCCTCGCTCCCTGCGATATACCGTGCTGCAAGGGGAGACGGGAGGGAATCCACGAGGCCCTGGAGGTGGGGATGGGCGAGGCTCGCCCCGGCCGAGGGGAGGAAGTTCCAGTTGATCGAGGCATAGCCGTCGTGGCCCGACAGGGACTCCACAGCACCGGTGAAGGCATCGGCGAGCTGCCCGGCGCTGAAGGCGGAAACCATGTGCTCGCGGGAGATCACGGTCACCGTGTGCCATTCGCCAAAGGGGTAGAGGTTCGGGAACGTGACGCTCTCCCCGACGAGGATCCTCTTCCCGTCTGCGAAACATGGCGTGGCCGAGGTGAGGCACCCGCCGCAGAACGGGCATCCGTCGGGTGAGAATTCGGGAGAGGGAGATCGGTCGATGGCCCTCTTGCTCCGTTCCGAGCTGATCCTGCAGCTGAGGCCGGTGAGCGTCTCCCGCCGGAAGTGGAGCCTGCCCCTCCCCGTCTCGACGACCCGCTCGGTGAACATAGCTCGAGAAGATCGTCGGGTGCTTATAAGAAACCAGCTGGACTGCCTGAAAAAAAGGGGGTGATACTTCTCCAGGAGCTCAGACGACGTACTTGCCGAGGAGCCGGATGGAGTTCGTCATGTCGGGCCCGAGCGGGGAGCCGAAGATGATCTGGGTGACGCCGGCCTTCTTGAGGTCCTCGCACTTCGCCTTGACCATCTCGGGGGTCCCGGCGATGGTGAAGGCGTCGATCTCCTTGTCGCTGACGAGTTCCCCGACGGTCTTGAAGTCGAACTTGCCGAGGGCTTCCTTGATCTTCGCGACCTTTGCGAGGTCGAGTCCATGGCGGGTGAGCAGGTCGGGCGGCGAGCCGGCGGCGATGAATGCCGCGACAATCTTTGCCGCGTTGCGTGCCTTCTTCACATCAGCATCGATGGACATGGCGGTGTACGCACCGACATCAAAGCCCTTCTTGCCTACTGCATCCGAGGCCTTCTTGATGATCGGGATGGCGATCTGGAAGTCCTTCGGGTTGGATGCGTTGATGAGGGCACCGTCACCGACCTTGCCGGCGAGGCTCGAGGACCTTCGGGCCCTGGGCGCCGACGTAGATCTTCACTCCCTTCTTCTTGTCCGGGAGGTTGACGCCGGTGAGCTTGGCGCCCGCGTACTTGAAGAACTGCAGCTCGGGGGTCTTGACCTCCTCGCCTGCGCAGAGCTTCCGGATGATCTTGATGGCCTCCTCGAGGCGGGCGACCGGCTTCTCTCCCTGGATCCCGATCTTCGGGAGGGTCGAGAGGTCGCCGGGGCCGATACCGAGGACTGCACGCCCGTCGGACATCTCGTCGAGGGTGCAGATGAAGGACGCCATTGCCGCCGGGGTGTCGGTGAAGGAGTTCATGATGCCTGGACCCATCTGGAGGGTCGTGGTCGACTGGGCAATAGCCGCGAGGGTAGGGTAGCAGTGGCGGTTGTTGTAGTGGTTAGTGATCCATGCAAAATCAATGTCCTTGTTCTCGGCAAGCTTGCAGAACTTGACGACATTCCTGACATTGACGTTTCCGGGGACGAATTCTATTCCGTAAGACAAGGTTTACACCTCAGCACATAATACCGCTACCAGAGCAGATATATATTATCATTTTGTGTTGGGTTCCGGAGGGAACCGCCGACAGGATGGTGAATCCGGGGGATTCCCCTCAGGATCGCAGGTCCAGCTGGACGCCTTCCAGAGGCTCACGACAGGACCGGACTCCGGGGGATTGCCAACCGGTGTTTTCGGGGGACGTGAGGAGCCTTCCCCGGGACCTGCCGCCTGAAAATGAGCCCCCCGGCCCTCCACAAACCTAATACTCCGGGAAGTCAGATCTATGGAAGAGGAACTATTTAGCCCGTTATCTCCTAAATAGGAGCGTGCGGGATCGATTCCTCCTTTAGGGCTACATCGTTATGCGGGTACTTGCCATCGGGCTGGGCGGTGCAGGGTCGAGGATCGTCGACGTCCTCTACGGGCAGGACCTTGCGGGGGCTATCCACTGCATGGCAGCCCTCGCCGTGGACTTCGATCTCGAGACCCTCATGCGCCTGAAGCACCTCCCCTCGAACGGGAGGATCCACTTCCCGCCCATCGACCCGACCGCCCCCTACGATGTCCAGACCACCATCGATATCGAGCAGGTGATGACCCAGATCCAGCAGGTCGACACCATCGAGATCGACTCCATCCTCATCTTTGCAGGGCTCGGCGGGAGCATGGTGGACGCCGTGCCCCTCATCATCCCCGAGCTCCGCAAGTCGTTCATCGAGCCCATCTTCGCCGTGGTCACCCTCCCCTGCGGGGGAGAGGGGAAGAAGCGCTCGGCGAAGGCCGCGGACGACATCGAGAAGCTCAAGCCTCTCGTCGATGCCGTGGTCCTCTTTGACAACGACACCTGGTACCGGAAGATCAAGGACGAACTCGCGTTTTCCGTGGACAAGGTCGCGAAGAGGGAGATCCCGAAGAGGCTCGCAAAGAAGATCCTCCAGCAGCCCCTGAACCGGAAGGAATACATCTACCACCTCCTGAACACCCACATCTCCCGGCAGCTGGGGCTCATCCTCCATGCCGGGGAGTTCTCCGAGGAAGGGGTCGAGGTAGGGGAGGTGGTCCTCGATGCAGGGGAGGTGCTCAACACTCTCGTCGGTATGGGGTTCGTCGCAATCGGGTACGCCGCAGAGAACCTCCCGAGCGGGTACCTGAAAATCCTGGATCGCTGGAGGCCGGCGAGCTACTTCATCCAGAACTCCCAGAACAAGGCCTCCCGGATCGTCTCCCTCGCAAAAAAGGCGATCTACGAGGAGGTCTCCGTCCCCTGCGACCTCACGAGCGCCGATAAGGCCCTCGTGCTCATCGCCGGGCCCTCCCAGGAGCTCTCCATGCGGGGGTTCCAGACCGTGAGGAAGTGGATCGACCGCTCCATCTCCGGCCTCGAGATGCGGTCCGGCGATTACCCGATACAGAACACGCGGTATGTCGGGATCATCATCATGCTCTCGGGGATGAAGAATATCCCGCGGCTCGACGAACTGGCCCAGCTCCGTGAGGAGTACCGGGTCGAGCTTGCGCAGGACGGGCAGCGGTCCGAGCAGGAACTTCCAGGATCCGCCGGGAAGGCCGATCTCCGGTCGCTGGACGAGGTCGGGGGAGGGAGGTTCCCGCCCCGGCCCTCGCGGCGAAGGAAGTAAAAGACAGGATGATCACCGTGCCAGGTTCGAGAAAGACAGGGAAGGCGGGGAGATCCGCCCCTCTCTTCGAGGGGCTCAACATGTCCATGGGGAAGGTCAGGGGGACGGGAGAGACCCAGGGCCGGGAGGGGGGGTGCCCACCGAGATCACAGGAAGACCGTCGTGAAGGGGGTCCAGGCCCCGAAAGACACCGTCTTCGGCCTGAAGGACATCAGGATGGACCGGGGTCACGGGAAGGCCTCGGAGGGTGCCCCGGGAGCGGGAGTCCCTCGTGGAACGAGGCCGAAGGACGGGTCGCTCGGCGCCGGCGCCATCCGGTCCGGCCCAGCTGAGAGGGCAAAGGATGCCCAGTTCACCTCAAGGGATCTCCAGGTGAAGGGGAAGGGGATCCGGGCGACCGATACCTCCCTCCTCTCCCCGGGAAAGGGACGGGTCGCGGCGGCCGGGCAGCCGAAGGAGCTCGACCCGGGGAGGCGGAGGATCGAGATGATCGATCCCTCCGCCTCCGACAGGCAGGCGGAGAAGCCCGAGAAGAAACCCAGGGGACGGGGCAGGAAAGACGACGAAGGGATCGGCTGGATCCACTGAATTTTTGCGACAGAAGCACCTGCACCGGAACGTCTCTTCTCTATCTCCTGAAGCCGGGTACCCGTCATCCGTTAAATAGCGAGGGATTTTCCCTCCGGGAACCCCTCCTCCGGTCGATCCGGTCAGGGCATCGCGATCGCACCGCCCAAACAAGGAGAGGAAAGAGGGAACCAAAAGAGAGGGGATCAGCGGATGACGATCTCCGCCTTCGGGACCTTCATCGGGATACTGAACTGGGTAATGTTGAACGAGCTCGATGCATCGTCGACATAACCGGTGACCCGGGCCTTGTACGTCCCCGGCGTGAGATCCGCGATGCTTATCGAGTAGGTGTCCGAGGTCTCGCTGTTCGCGGCATAGGTCGTCCCCTTGTAGGCGTATGCCTCGGAGTTCACGGGCGCGACCTCGAGCTCCTCCCGGATCTCGGGATCTTTGCCGTCATAGTTGATCTGCCAGGCGAGGATCGCATCGTCCCTGTTGCTGTCCGGGTTCGTCCTCATGAGGTTCCTGATCTCGAGCTTCGGGGTCGCCATCCCCACATCGGAGCCGGTCGGGAGGGCGGTGATATACGTGTCCGGCACGGGGACATACCCCTGGTTGTCGTTAAAGTTGACCCGGGAGTTGGTCGAGTTGAGGACCTTGACGTTCCCGTCCTTGAGGGCGGTCACGGTGAAGTTCACGATATATTCCTGGTTCACCTTGATGGTCCCGAGCGGGATCGTGAGCTTCCCCGTCTTCCAGTCGTTCGAGTTGTCCAGCTGGTACCCGATGCCGGTCGGGGCCGTGATCCAGGTCGACCTGCCCTGGATCAGCTTATACTGGAGGACGCTTGTGCCCGGTTTCACCGGGATGCCGTTTACGTCCACGCTCGTGAAGTCGAGGGCGAGGTTGGTGTTCACCCCTGCGGTGTCCTTGAGGGCACCGGCGATATCCGTGTAGAAGGCGGTGAGATCGCTTCCGGTGAGCCCATAGTAGTACTTGCCGCCCGTCAGCGTTGCGAGCTGCTGGAGGGTGTCACGTCCACCGGCGGAGATGGTCCCTGCGTACCCGATGGTGTAGATGCGGACATTGTTCGCCTTCGCGTAATCGGCCATGCTCTGTGATGCGAGGCCCGAGAAGGACACGTAGTTCTTGGACAGGTCACCGTAGGACGAAGGATCGCTCGACCCGGCCTTCCCGCGGGCGAGGGGATCGCCGTAATAGTTGTAGTCGCCATCGGAGAGGATGACGATCGCCTTTGTCGAGCCAGGCCGCCCGTTCTTCTTTAGCTCGTTGATCCCCTGGTAGAGGGCGTAGCGCATGGAGGTGTAGCCGGACGGGACGAGCCCATTGATCGCCTTGTTGATGTCGGTGACGGTCGAGCTCAGCCCCAGGTCACGGGTCGCGTAATCGCTGTAGGTCTTGCCGTCCTCGACATAGTTCGCCTTTGCGTAGGATGTATCATCGCTCGAATCCCCGTCCTTCCCGCAGTTGTTGTCGCCCTTTATATTGGTCTGGTCCGTTCCCCCAAAGGAGAACTGGCCCAGCCGGTCCGACTTGTAGTCGAACTTGGTGGCAAAGGTCCTCGCGGCGGACATCACCGAGACCTCGCGGTCGGGGTAGTCACTCGTCATCGAGCCGGACCGGTCGTTGATCATGAACACGTCGACCGGTTTCGGCAGGAGGGCGTAGCCATCACCCCTCACCCGGATCGTGACGTCCACGTCCTGGCGTGTCTCGATCGTGCTGGGCTCCACAGAGGTATAGACACTCAGGTAGGGGTAGTCCATGTAGGTCAGGGACATGTCGTGGGTGACGCCCGACCACTGGGCCCGGACGAGGGCGGTCCCCTGGGAGAGGGGGCTGAACCACGGGCTCGCCTGGTTGCTGATGAAGCTGCCGGGGTAGAAGTCCGCGGTCGCGAGTCCGTCTTCGTCGGTAACTGCCGTGACCGCGGTCCCTATCACGTTCGTCGCCTTCTTGTCGCCCTGGATGGACGGCCCCTTGACCTGGATATAGGACTTGTTATCCACGGACTGGATGCTGAAGGAGACGGTCTGGCCCGAGACCGGGTTCCCGTTGGCATCGATGACCTTCGCGGTGAGCCACGCGACCATGTCGCTCTTCACGTCCAGGCTCGCCATCGTCTGCGGGTTCGCCGTGAGGAGCATGTTCGTGGGTTTGCCGCTCACGAACTGGAGGGTCTGGACCGCGGTCACCGAGGGGTTATCGAGCGCGATCGCGGTGATGATGTACCTCCCGGCGCCCGTCTTCGGGCCGTACGAGATGGAGACATCCCCGTCGCTGTTCGAGGTGATCACCTTGGCCTCCCCGCCGCTCGAGTAGATGGAGAGGTTGCTGTTGGTCGAGGGGTTCCCGTACTTGTCACTGAGCTCGTAATCGATGGTGAACATCGACCTGCCGTCGGTTGCAACGGTCGGCGGGTTGCCCTTCGGGGTGACCTTCTGGGTGATGGAGGCTGGCTTCAGGTTGGCGATCCCCTGGATGCTGATGAGGGTTGCGGGGATCGGGAAGGGTGCGTTGATGAGCACGAAGTTGTCACCCGGTTGCGTGTTCAGGGCGAAATCGATGTTGGCATAACCGGAGTCATTGAGCGCGATCGAGACCCCCTTCACCTTGGCCGAGGTCGAGGCCGTGACAGGGACCACGAACGCGCACGTACCACTCGCCGTGGTCGTGAAGGTGACCATCGTCTTGGTCTTCTTACTCGTGACAGGGTTCCCGTTCTTGTCGACTATCCGGACCGTGATGTCGGTGACCGCCCCCACCGATGCCGTGCCGGGGTAGGAATTTATCTCCCTGGAGGGGCTGTCGGCGAGGACGTTCTGGGCATAGGACCCAACAACGGGTTCCGACGCAGGGACCGTGTCGGTCGCAGGGATGATCGCGGTCACGTTGATGACCGCGGTCCCGCTCACGGTTGTGGGGAGGAAACCCGTCACGAACTGGCCACCCGGCTCGGTCGTACCCGTGATATCCGCGAGGCCCCATGGCTGGGGGACGCTCAGCTGTATATCGGCACCCCCGATTGCCTTGCTGGTCCCATCGGTCACCGTGACGGTGATAACCGCGGTGTCGTTATTGTCTGCGACCATGTAGGGGTTGGAGCTCGTCACGGCCACGTTCACCGGGTTGAGGGCGGCGGCAGTGCCAACTCCGAGGAGGAGAATTGCTATGAGAATACAGAGGCGTCTCATCATCTCGTTCCCCCCATTTCAATCTGTATATTTTATACTTATAGTATATAAATATATCTTAACCCTAAATATTATAATATCGGCACAGAACAGTTAAATATCGATTTAAATGTTTTGTATATGCTTTCTGGTATGATACTACCCCCAGTACAGCAATATTAAGGTTTAAATAGGGAATCGTGTATGTGTGCCTGTTCGGATGTCATTCCGGAACGGCCTTCCCTGCCTCGCATTCATCCCGGGACCCCGTTCCCACCCGCCTTCTGACCCTTATGGCCGGTTCAGGCCTTGCCATGAGAAATTTTTCTTCCCCTATTTGAGCTTTCCATATAGTGCGGGTTGGGGGCGCAGGGTTATCGGCCTGGTTTACTGCCCGGGAGGTGGCATACCGGCACCAGTGACCCTGAACAGGAGATGGAACACGCACCGTGCGATAATCCCTGGAAACGTGCCCGGGACGTGTCTGACTCTCCCCCGGTGGACATATTGCGCAGAATATCTGAGAACCCCTCCAGAGACAAGAAAATCCTCTCCCGGGTTCCTGAGGAGAGCTCATGCGATATCGGGGGACTGGTCAGCGATGAGACCATCGGGGACAGGGACTTACCATTGACCTGAATGAAGGACTCCCCTGGCCCAGGTCCGCACGGGAAAAAAAGAGGTTACTGGATCCTGATCTGCGCGTTGGGGACATCCGCGGGTATGTTTATCGTGGCGACATCAAATGCATCATTCGCATCAGATACATGGCCGATGACCTTTACTTTGTATAGCCCGGGCTTGAGATCCGAGATGTCCAGGTTGTAGGTGACCGGGTCCGCGGCCGCGGCCTTGGACAGCGGTTCGAGGGTGTCTTTGTACTGGTATGCCTCAGAGTAGGCCGGAGCGATCCACACCTGCTGTGATATCCACTGATCCGTCCCTGTGGGATCGTTTAAGATGACGTTCCACTTCATTGCGGCGATCTTCTTATCGGATTCAGGGTTCGTCCTGGGTGGATCCGCAAACTTGATCCGGAAGTCGATGGCCTCAGGCCCCTTCTCAAGTCCTGCCGGGATAGCGGTTATGAAGGTGTCCGGGATATCGACCGATCCCACAGTCCCCTTGAAGGTCACCTTCGAGGTCTTGGAGCTGAGCACCTTGATGTTCCCTTCGACCTTGGTGCGCAGCGTGAAGTTCACCTTCCACTCCTGGTTCACCTTGATGGTGCCCGGATCGAAGGAGAAATTCTGGTACTTATCCCAGGAATCCTTGTCATTCCGGAGTTCTTTCTCCCCGGTCTGCGACACGATGAGGGTCGACGTTTCCGTGGACATATAATCGAATACCTGGTTCCCCGGGAGGTTTGTGGGCGCGTTCACTTCCACGTTCTTGAAGTCAAGCTCCACGTGGGTATCGATGGATGCCTCCTCCCTGAGGGCGCCTGCGATATCCAGGTAGATATCCTGGAGGTCCAGCCCCGAGGTTGCCACGTACGCCTTGCCCCCGGTCTGGTCTGCATAGGCCTGGAGGTCGGCGAGGTTGGGTGCGTCTGCGACATCTGTCCCGTTCACGAGGGCGATCGTGAATATCTTGATGTTATGGTTCGCCGCCCAGGTGATGACGCTCCCTGTCCCCGGGCCTCCGGCGTCATCGTAGGACTCCTGGCCGAAGATGCTGTGCGTGTTAATGCTCATCGGGTCGCCGCCGATGTTCCAGCTCCCGTCGGTAAGGAGGATGATCGCCTGCACGGCCCCATCCCGGGGATTATTGACGATCTGCCTCGCCGACTGGTAGATGGCAGGGCGCATGGGCGTCCCCCCGCTCGGCACAATCGACTTGATGGCATTGATGACCTGGGTCTTGTCGTAGACGTTGAGAGGGGCATCCACGGTGGCCTCGGTCATCACCCCGTTCACGCGGTAGTCCTTGCCCATGGCCCCGTGCCCCGGGTAATGGGCGTTCACGTAGATCACGTCGTCTGTATTGTCCTGGAGAAGCGGGTTCCCTGTCTTGCAGGCCCCTCCTGCATCGCACTTGTAGTCCCTGCCGGCGCGCCACGAGTCCTTCTCCTTGTACGTCGCGTCATAGATCGCATTCCCGGTATTATAGAGGAGGGCGATGCCGCTCGTGGGAGTACCAAAGGTGACGAGCCCGACCCTGTCCTGCCCCGATGTCTTGCCCACGAAGCTCGAGCGCCGCATTCATTGCGTCCACCATCCGGTCGTTCGGGGATTCCACGATGAGTTTGTTGTTCTTGCTGATACTCTCGTTGTAGAGCATGGTGGCAGAGCGGTCGGTACAGAGGACGACGTCGATGGGTTTCGGCTGCAGCGCGAAGCCGTCACCCTTCAGCCGGACGGATACATCCACAGCGCCGCCGACCTGGACGGTCTTCGGGATGACATCCGTGTACACGGAGAGGAAGGGATAGTTCTTGTAGCTGACTCGATGGACCGGATGACTGTCGCGTCTTTCCCCTCCCAGCTCGCATTGACGGTTGCGGTTCCCTGGGCGTTCTCGTTCCAGCCGTCCGTTTTATAACCGGGGAAGGCCCCCGGGTAGAAGTCGAGGACGGCCTGGCCGTTCGTATCGGTGACGATGGGGATAGGGGCCCCGATGGCGCTTGTCTGGACGGAGCCGTACCCTATCTTCGGATCCCCGCCCGGGATCCTCGGGAAGGGGTCGCTCCCGGCCGACTCGATCTTGAAGGTGACGGTCTCCCCTTTCACCGGGTTCCCTTTCTCGTCGATGACCTTCGCGATGACGTTCCCGACCATGGCCGCGTTTATGTCGAGACTCGCCATGGTCTGGGGGCTCGCCGTGAGGATCATATCCTTCGGGCTCCCGCTCACGAACTGCAGGGCCTGGCTGGCCTTGACACTTGTGTTCGTGACCGAGGTTGCGGTGATATAATAGAGCCCTGCACTCTGCTTGGGCCCATAGAAGATGGTCGCCTGGCCGTCCTGGTTGGTGGTGAAGGTCTTGCTCTCCCCCGCGCTCGTGGTGACGAGGATATCCTGGTCGGTCGACGGGTTCCCCCACTCGTCATAGAGGAAGTAGGCTATGACTGCCTGTGCATCCTTGCCTGTCATGATATACGGGGGGTTCCCGGGAGGGCTGACCGACTGGATGATGGAGTACGGGATGCTGTCGCCGACCCCGGTGATCGCAATGAGGGATTGGCTGAGTGGGGCGGGCGGGGTGATCATCACGAAGTTATCCCCGGACCTGGTATTCAGGGTGAACGGGACCTTCGCATACCCCGTATCGTTCAGGAGGACCGAGGCGGTCTTCACCAGGTTTCCCATCCCGTCAGAAAAGCCGGCGGAACCGCTGCTCGAGGTGACGAAACCCACGGCATTCGCGAGGCGCCTGCTGGTGACCGGGTTCCCGTACCTGTCCGTGACGCCGACCGTGATATTCTGGACAGAACCGACGGTCGCGACGCTCGGGTACGAGCTCCCGAAGGTGTACGGTGTGCCCGCATCGATCTTCTGGACCAGGGGGATGGCGGTCACCGGTACCGGGGTTACCCCCGGGACGGTGGCGCTCACGGAGATGGTAGCGGTTCCGCTCTTTGTGGTGGAGAGAAAGAGGGTCTGGGCGGTCCCGGTGCCATCGGTCTTGAGGACGGTGTCCTTCAGGCTCCAGGTGTTCTTGTCCAGGGCGAGCACGAGGTCCGCCCCGGCGATGGGCTTGTTCGTCCCGTCGGTCAGGGTGATGGTGATGACAGAAGTGTCGGTGCCGTCAGCGATGATCCAGTCCTTGCTCGTCGACACGCCCACGTTCACCGGGTTCAGGGCCGCCGCTGGTACCGCTGCCGCGCACAGGAACAGGAAGAGTAATAAGCAATGCCACTTCATTGCATCGCCACACCACACAGTGGGAATATGTTTATGTATTAGTATATAAATATATCGATACATCGCTAACATAAAATAACACTAAAAAAATAATAATGGGTGTTGTAGAGGTCTAAATGCGAATTGATAAGCAATTGTGGTTAATCTCAAAAAGCATAAAGATTTATAAGCATTCATGGATCCTGGGTCCAGCCAGCGATTTTTGAAGAAGACCCCCCATACCGCCTCCGGCCAGGAAAAGCACCCGTCCCGTCGGTGAATGGGGGGAACCCCCCACTTTCATTGGTAATGAGGATCGCTTTCCATACCGGCTCTGTTCATAAGAAGGGGTTTTCACAGGCCCGCGGGTTCTTCCGGGGCAGAACGGGGGTTGTCGCACAGGAATCAGCCTGCATCCTGCATCTTTGAGAACGGGATGTTGCCTGCGCCTATCTCGGTCCTGATTTGGTACCCTTCCTCGACCCCGTACCCCACCATGTTCATCCCGCTGAAGGAGACGATGGAGATGTGGTGGGGGGACTGGACGAGGTTGAAGACCCGGTTCCCCATGCCGACCGGGGGGGTGAACCCCCACTGGCCCATCTGCGCGAGGAGCTCCCTGACGCGATCCGTGGCCGGGACCGGGACCTCGCGGACGTTCGCCACGGCGACACCGTTCCCCGTCGCGACCACCCCCTTGATGGAGGTGAGGCCGGCGGAGATGAAGAGCTGGAGGGGGTCGATGGTCGTCCCGCGGTAGCCGATGAGGTCGAGGAACCCCTTCACCTCCCCCTTCTCGAACTGGACCCTGCCGCCGTATGCCATGAGGACGGGGATACCCGACCTCTGGAAGACACCGTCGATGGTGATGCTGCAGAGGGAGAGGATCCCGACCTGCCCCTCGGGGACCCGGGGGTCCCTGTCCAGGACCTTGCAGAACGAGGAGAACGCGTACCCCGCACGGGAGACCTTCTCGAAGGACCGGACCACACCCGGAGCCTCATCCTCGGGGACATATGAGAGGTTATACGCGACATCCCCGGTTCCGGTCACCGGATCGAAGGTGCTCCTGAAGGCGAGCCGCTCGAGCTTCGAGATGATGAACCCGATCCGGTCTCCGACGAGAGCGCTCTCCGTCTCGGCGATTCCCTCCCCCGTCAGGATCCTCCCGGTATTCCCCACCTTCCGGGTGAACCCCATCTCGTCGAGATAGCGCAGGTAGGACCTGGACCGCCCGGTCGGTGAGGACGAAGCCGCGCTTGGCGAGGATCTCCGAGAGCCTCTTCGCCCCCATCGGCTCCTGGTGCTCCTTCAGGATCCTGAGGATCTCCAGGTACTTGCGCTCGCTCGGGACGAGCCTCATCGCGCCCTCACCACGCCGTTGCTGTCCTGGTACCGCCCGTCGTAGAGCTCGGTCCCGCCCGCGACCTCGTGGATGATCATCTGGACGACCCGGTCGGACGGGGAGAGCACGATATCCTCTCCGCCAAGGTTCGCGAGGCAGAGGGTGAGCTGGCCGCGGAACCCGGGGTCCACGAAGCCGCCCCCGATGATGAGGCCCCTCCGGGCGTACGAGGACCGGCACCTGAGGGTCGCGGCAAGATCTGCAGGGGAGCTCGACCCATTCGAGGCTGGGGACGAGGGTACATGCCCCCCGCGCCAGGATCTGGTGGCCGGTCACCCGGAGATCGTAGGAGGCCGGCTGCTGGGAAGCCTCGTTGTAGGGCCGTATCACAAGGCCGGTTCCCGCGTCAAGCCTTCGCCGTATCTCGGCTGCTGAGAGGATCATCCTGTCTCGTACTTGGGGGGTGGTCGATTTCAACGTTTGGATGATCCCCCTCCCTGCAGGTCACGGGGGAGCGGGGTGAAGGGAACGGTTAATACGCGAAAAACGAAACAAGGGAACTGGACCCATGGGGTAGCGGATATCCTCTTGGGCTTCGGATTCCGATTCCGGGAAGAAGAGACCCAAGGACGCGGGTTCGATCCCCGCTGGGTCCGTACACGGTTCGACGGCTTACCCAAGACCCGACGATCCTTTTCGGAATGCGACTTTTATTATCGTTGCCGGGGCCGGACCCGGTCGGTCTTTCTTCAGGCTGAAAAACGGGTAAAAAAGAGGTTTCACGGGGGAAAAAGGTCAGCTGATCCTGATCTTGGGGGTCCCCTCTGCCCTCTGGACCAGGAACTGGGTGATCGCCGTGTCGGATCCGGCATCGGGAGCCGAGGCCGTGACCCGGACGAGCCAGGTCCCTGACGGGAGGGACGAGACATCCATGGTCATCGCATCCTTTGTCGTGCTCCTGTCGACGTACTTGGTGAGCCGGTGGCTCCAGTCGCTCGTGCCTTCCAGCAGGATCTCCACGTCCTCACGGATGGCGGGTTCTTCACCGGTGTAGGTAAGGTTCCATGCAAGGTCAACGGACTCCGGGGAGTCCCCGGTATCCGTCCTCACGAGGTCCTTGACCCAGATCCCGATACCCTCGGGGCCGTTCGACGAGTTGTCCGGGCGGGCCGTGATGTAGGTGTCCGGGAGGGGGAGCTCCGAACCGTCGTTGAACTTGATGGTGGAGTTCGAGTCGAGGATCTTGATGTTCCCGTCCCGGAGGATCTTCATGGAGAAGTTGGCCTCCCAGACACCCCCGATGAAGATGGTCCCCACGTTGAAGTGGAGGCTCTGGTCGGCGGTCCAGTCCGCCGTCTGGTCGTAGAACCGGTTGAGGATGACCGGCATCGTCTGGTTGTACGCGAACTCGTGGGTCGAGATCGGCACGATGCAGACATACTTGAGTGCATCGATGCCGGGGATCATCGCCCCGTTCACCTCGATATTACGGAAGGAGAGGTCCATGGTCGTGCCGACCCCGGCCTCGGTATGGAGCTCCCCCGCGATGGAGGTGTAGATGGAATTGAGATCCAGGCCCGAGCTCGCCACATATGCCTTTCCTCCCGTCTGGTCGGCGTATGCCTGCAGCTGGTCCTTGTAGGGCTCAGAGCCGAGGGCGATCGTGAAGATCTTGATCTTGTTGTTCTTTGCCCAGGTGATGACGCTGCCGGTACCGATCTCCGGGTAATACTCGGCTCCGGATCCCCCCTGGGGGTCGCCGCCGGTGTTCCATGCGCCGTCGGTGAGGAGGACGATGGCCTTCACCGAGTCGTCGCGCTTGTGGGCGACGATCTCGGGGTCGTTGATGATCTGCTTCACCGATTCGTAGAGGCCGCGGCGCATCGGCGTGCCCCCGTTCGGGACCATCTGTGAGATGATGTTCTTCACCGTGGACTTGTCGTAGGCGAGGCCCAGGTCCACCGTCGCCATAGCCGATCCATAGAACTTACCGGTTGTGCCGTGGCCCGGGTAATGCGTCGTGACATAGTTGATATCATCGGTGTAGTAGGAGACCCCGGTTCCGTGGCTGAGGGAGTAATCCCGGCCGGCGCGCCACCGGTACCCGTAGATGTAGGGGGCCGTCGCCGGATTTCCGGTATCATAGAGGATCGCCCATCCATTGGTTCCGCTCAGGTCACCGAAGGAGACGAGCCCGATCCGGTCCGTGTTGTTCATCTGGTCCACGAAGGTCTTCCCTGCATCCATGGCATGGACCATCCGGTCATCGGGTGACTCCGACGTGATCGTGTCCGGGGTCGTCGCGGTATTGAGCGTCTCGTTATAGAGCATGGACCCCGACCTGTCCGTGAGCAGGACAACGTCGATGGGGGCCTGCTGGAGGGCCCACCCGTCCCCCTTGAGCCGGATGGTGATGTTCACGGTATCGTTCACCTCGAGGGTCTTCGGCTCGGCGAAAGCGTCCACTGAGAGGAAGGGGTAGTTCTTGTACTCGAGATCGATGGTGTGGGTGATATCCCTCCAGGTCGCCTGGACGATGGCGCTCCCTTCCGCGGTGTAGCTGTACTTCGGGTCGTTCCGGTCCTTGGTGAACGCCCCCGGCCTGAAGGTGACGTCGGCGTACCCGTCCGGGTTCGTGGAAGCGGTGATGACCTCACGGGGGATCCCGGTTGCATAGCTGTCGTTCTCGATCGAGGGGCCTTCGGTCTGGTTGTATGCACCATAATTATAGGACCAGAGGGTGAAGGTGACCGTCTCGCCGTCAACCGGGTTCCCCTTGGCGTCGATGACCTTTGCAAAGAGGGTCGAGGTGATGGCGGGCTTTACGTCACGGGAGGGCATCGTCTGGGGGCTTGCGGTGAGGAGCATGGTGGTCGGGTCGGCGGCGATGAACTCCACCGTCTGCGAGGCCGTGACGCTGGCATTATCCACCGCCGTTGCGGTGAGCGTGTAGAGCCCGGCGGAGTCCTTCTGGTAGTAGAACGCGACCACCCCGTTGCTGTTCGTCATGAGGTTGATATCCTCGCCCAATATGCTCGTGGAGATATGGACCCCCCGGCCCCCGGCAGGGTTGCCGTACTGGTCAACGAGGGTGTAGACGACCCTGAACTTGCTCCCGTCCGTCTTGGTATAGGGATAGGGGTATCCGCCCGGGGAGATGGCCTGTGCGATGGCGTACGGGGATCCGTCGTTGACGCCCGTGATGGTGATCAGCCGGTGGATGATGGGTGAGGGCGGCTGGATATCGACGAAGTTCGAACCCGACTTGGTGACGAAATAGGTCGCCTCGGCGATCCCGTCCGAGTTCACCGGGACGGTCAGTATCTTCACAAAAGAGGACCCGTCCCAGAAACCGGAGTCGCCGGTCCCTGATGCCGTGAACTGGACTGTCTCGACGACGTTCCGGTTGTCCACGGAGTTTCCGGCGGCATCCGTCACCTTCACGTCGATGGTCGTGGTACTCCCGACAGACACGTTCAGGTCATAGGCAGGGGCGGCCGACGCAGGAGTGCCATGGTCGATATTCTGGGTATAGACCTGCTCCACGGACACGGGCACCCCGGCCTCGATGACCGATGCATTCACGACGATGTTCGCGGCCCCGCTCTTCGTCGTCTGGAGGAGGGTGGTCGTCACCTTGCCGAAGCTGTCCGTCACCCCGCCTGCCGCCGAGAGCGCCCAGGGAGCGTTCACCCGGAAGGTCACCGTTGCGACCGGGACGGGATTTCCGCTTGCATCATAGACGGTCACCGTGATGGCCGAAGTATCCGCCCCGTTCGCGACCATCCAGTTCTTGCCCGTGATGGTCATATGATCCGGGGCAGCCTGAGCCTCTGCCACCGCTGAGATCGTGCATATGAGGATAATCAGGAGTGTTGTAACGAATAACCTCATCTCACCCACCTCATCAGGTGCATAGTATTATGCATCATATTATTTAAATATTTGTAATATTAAATAACAATTTAAAGCGGTTGTTTTATTAAAATAAACTGTATTTTCTATTTATTGTGGTGTTTATGTTCCCGATCTGGACTTCTATACATATTATATATTTAAATATTATGAATTATCACAAAAGAGACTCGCCGGAACCATGAACCGGGTACCGGCCGGTCAGGTCGGAAGAGCGGCAGGACGACCCGACGCGAGCTCGGAGGAGGTGCCACTCCCCCCGTACGGGAGTCAGCGGGTCCGGGATCAGACCCAGTGAACAGGCGAGATGTGCCCGAGGAGCATCCCCTCTACGAGGACCGGCATGAGCTGCCTGCCGAGCTCGATGGCCTTCTGCAGGCGCCAGCTCCGTTCCGCATAGATGGTCATGATGGGCTCACCCTGCTTCACCTTGGTCCCTTTCTTCTGGTGGATGATGAGGCCGGCCCCGCGGTCGTGGGGGGACCCCGCAGCCCTCGCTATGGTGATGAGGGAACGGTTGTTCAGCCCCACGACATAGCCGTCCAGGGGTGCGTTCACCACGAAGTGGTGCTCACCGGGGAGGATGTCCCCGGAATGCACGTCCTTCCTCCCGCCCTGGATCTCGATGATCTGGCGGAGCTTCTCGAGCGCCTTCCCGCTCGTGAGGATGCCCTCGGCCATGGCATACCCCTGGCCCCGGGCGGCCTTCCCTGCCATCTCGAGGGCGATCCCGGAGAGGGCGAGGCTCTTCTGGATGAGGGACCCGGGGACCTTCGACCCCTCGAGCACCGCGAGGGCCTCGTTCACCTCGAGGTTCGGGCCGATGGAGTGGCCGACGAGGGACTCGCCGTAGGTGAGGGCGCACTCGACATGGATGTTCATCCTCTCCCCGAGTTCCATGAACTGGCTCGCGAGCCGTCTCCCGTCCTGGACCGTGGGGACCTTTGTCCCGTTCCCCACCGGGATGTCGATGACCGCGAGGTCGGCCCCCACCGCGGACTTCTTTGCCATCACCGAGGCGAGCATCTGGCCGGTGGCATCGATCCGGAAGGGGTACTCCACCATGATGAACCGGTCGTCGGCCGGGGCGATGTTCGTCGCGCCCCCCCAGACGATGGCCCCCCCCACCTTCTCGGTCATCCTCTTCACCTCGCCCGAGCTGAACTCGACGGGGGCCAGGACCTCCATGAGGTCCGCGGTCCCACCGGCACCAGTGATGGCCCGCGAGCTGGTCTTCGGGATCCGGAGCCCGCTCGCGGCGATGATAGGGACCACGAGGAGCGTGATCTTGTTCCCCGGGACCCCCCCGACCGAGTGCTTGTCGACGATGGGGTGGGTCGCGAACTGGATGCGGTCACCCGTCTCCACCATGGAACGGGTGAGGTGCTCCACCTCGTCCATGTCGAGGCCGTGGATGTAGGAGGCCGTGACAAAGGCGGTCATCTCGACGGGTGAGAGGTTCTCGCCCACGGTGTCCTTCACTATCGCGAGCATCTCCTCCTTGGAGAGGTGCTCGCCGTCCATCTTCTTCTTGATGTAGTCGATGGACGCGAGCCGCTCGGTCTCCCGGACATCGGCGGTTGCCCCGTCGGTGAAGCCCAGCCGGGCATTCGTCTTCTGGAACACCCCGACGGTCCCCTGCGGGAGGACGGTGGAGGTGATATTCACGATGGCAGAGACCGTTTCGCTGTTCGCCGCATTGAGGACCCTGACCCGGTCACCCTCGAGGACGCCGATCGTCCAGGCATCGGCGTGGTGGAGGAGGACCCCCTGGGCCCCGATATCCATGACTCTGACCATGAGCTTCATCGGTGACAGATCCCTTCCGTTTCCAGCTAACCTTTGATCCTCCTCTCATAGAAACTTGGCGGCCGGTGCTGTCTCACCGCGGGACAAAGGCACGTGCCCGTACACACCTGGACTGCATCCACATCTCCGGATCGATCGGTCAGGGTACCGCAGATCAGGGGCGGGGACAGGATGGAAAAGCCGCAGGAAAGGGAGAACGAAAGAACGTTCAGAAAAAAGTTTGGGATTAAATTAGCGCCTGCGCAGGACGAGCAGTGCAACCGCACCGAGGCCAACGAGGGCAACCAGTGCGCCGAACCCGGGCTGCGGCTTCGCAGTTGTAACGGGTACAGCGGTGGCTGTCTCAGTGACGACGGGGGTCTGCGCTGCGGTCGTAACGACAGGTGTTGCGGCTGCTGTGGTCGCAACCGTGGTGGGCTGGCCTTCAAGGACATTGAAGGTCGTGGTGGTGCTCTGGCTCGGCTCGACCGACTCCGCCTTGACGAGGGTACTCGTCTGGCTTGAAGGTGGAGGCGTCGACATCGAACGAGAACGTGTTGTAGGTGTCGCCCTTCTGCACGGTCACGGATCCCGATGCACCGCTGAACTCGCCGGTCTGGGTCTTCTCAGTTGGCTGGAAAGACGAGGAGGTCACGGTCATGAGGATCGTGTCGCCCTCAGCGAGGTTGGTGGTGCCGGTGATCTTGAAGGTGTCGCCGACGTACTTGTCACCGATGGTGTCGATCCGGATCCAGGGCTCCTCGATCATGAAGGAGAGCTTGGTGTAGGTATCGTCAACATTCGGTGAATTGAGCAGGTCAACGAGCGCAGTTGCTGCATCGGATGCCTGCAGGCCGGAGAGGGTCACGGTCGTTGCCGTCACGCCAACCCCTGCAGTCCAGGTACCGGATGTGCTTACTGCTGCCTGCGTCCCTGCTGTCCCGACTGCGTTAGCGACGATATCCTGGATACCGTTCATCATCGGGTGCTGGACAACAGCGAAGTACTGGCCTGCATAGAGGTCAGAGGTGTCGCCGCGGTCGAGCTTGTACGAGAAGCTGGCATCAGACTGGACACTTGCCGAGTTGGAGAGGCTCCGGTAGTTCTTGCCGAAGATCCAGATGAAGACGTTGTTCGGCTTGCCCTCTGCCGTGCCAGTGACATAGAGGATGTCACCCTTTGCAAGGGTGTTCGAGCTCGCGGACGCGGTCACGAAGGGCTTCTTCAGGACGACGGACGCGGTCTGGTAGATGTGGTTTGCAAGGTCGGTGCCTGAGAGCGAAAGGACCGGGTCACTCACTGCATACAGGGTGTACGTTCCCGCATCGAGCGAGACTGCGCCACTCTGGTTCAGCTTTGAGGTGTCCCACTTGAAGGACCAGGTGTTGTCAGTGTTGACATCCACCATCTTGAACCGGACATTGTCCCCTGCTCCTGCCTTGGTCTGGCCGTCAGTGCGGAAGTAGATATCCGCAAGAGAGACCCCGCCATCGTTGAGGTTCGGGCCCTTGAGGGCGAGATACACGGTCGTGTTGTCGGTGTTGGTACCGGTGACCTTGATGGTCTCACCGAGGTAGTAGGTACCCGCGCCTTCGTAGGTGATCGTGATCTGACCCTTCTCGACGGTTACGTCGACCTGGTCGTACTTGCTCGTGTCGGCCGGGTTGAGCACCTTGATGGTGTACTTCCGGTCGTCAGTTGCAGTGCTCGTGTCGAACTGGACCGCACGGGTCCCGTCGGCTGCAGTTGTGACGTTCGCTTCTGCGCCGTCAGCAGCGGGCGAGTCGGTCATCGACTGGTCAAGGATGATCAACCTTGAGGCGGGTGTCAGAGCGGCATCCCTGCTCTGGGTTTCCCTGGTCTGGTTGACGTTGGACTGGCCTACGGCCATGATCGGGATGGTCTTCCCTGAGGAGACGCTCGTGTTCTTGATGTACACGTAGTAGGGCGTCTTGCTCTCACCGGTGATGGTCACGACGAAGGAGTTGCCGCGGACGACAGATTCCTTGTTGGTCGTGATGGTGATGGGCTTGGACAGCACTGTGAAGGTAACCGCGTTGGAGTTGCTCTCCAGGTTGTACCACGGCATGGTGGTGGTCCACTTCGCGGTCGCGGAGTAGGTACCGGCTTCGACGCCAGTGAGGTCAATGGCTGACCCGACACCGCCGATGGTCTGGGCACCTGTCGAGAGGCTGTCAGTGTATTCTACACTGCCGTTCAGGGTAACTGCCCGCAGGTCGACGGCGTTGTTGCCGAATACCTGGATCTTACCTCCGCCGGGCGTGGTGAGCTCGATGTTGACGAGCGCATCGTAGTAGGATCCGCTCGCTGCGGTGCTCGCGTGCTTGTAATAGTTACCCGCGTAGGTGGAGATCAGCTTGAACGAAACCAGGTTGTCCCGGGTCACACTCTTCGTCGCGATGGAGTCGGTGTGCGAGTTGTTCAGGACCGCGTCAAGCGTGACGTCCGCGTGCTGGAACTGGATTGAGTTGTTCGCGTTCACGTGGAAGCCAGGTGCGCTGGCGTTGTACGGGAACCAGATCCCGGTGTACGGGGGTGCCGTGTTCAGCGAGAGCGTGCCGTCAGGGTTGCATGGAACCTCTGCGAGCATGGCTCCGCCACCAGCTACCGTGGGGTCAGGCTGGTCGTTCGAATACTTCCTGAAGGAAGTCGGGGGAGCCCATGCGACCCCGGTAATGGCGTGGAACGCATGGACGCCGTCGGCATCTAGTATGGAGACGTTGAGGTTCGCTTCGTAGACGAACACAACGTCGCCGGCCTTAATGTCATTGACCGTCGGGCCCCGTGCAGCAACCGGCAATGCCAGCAGGGCTACCGCAACGAGGGCGACGATCATCAGCTTCATCGTCACTCTTCATTCTATACCTCCTTACATTCACAGGCATGCTGTCAAAGTTTCGGCAATTGCCGAAATCGTGTTCACAATGCCCGATACTCCGATTGGACGGAATATGAGGTAATGTTTGTGAATCACTTAATATATCTTTTGTGGTTGGTGTCGGCGGGAAAATCGGCTATACAGACTCCGATCAGCGTATCCTCCCATTATATTGGGCCAGACGCCATAATTCCCAAGCATTGGCGAGATACAGGCGACTGGAGATCCCACCCCCTGCAGCCCGCGGGCCGTGCGGGGTCCGAAAATACCTGAACCCCCGGGTGGATACCCCGACCTTTCCGGAGCTGAGTAAGCAGGGATGCCCGGGTTGAGGGTGCATCCTGCCATGGGCCCATGAGGGTCAACTCTCATACTTTAATGGCTTTCGGGATCAACACCTCCTCATGCGTATCATCCGTGCACCGAACCTTGCGAGGGCCCACGAGCTCGCGGTGAAGACGGTGCTCGAGAAGGGGTGGGTGCTCGAGACCGAGGACGGGGAGGGAACGGTCGAGTGCGACGAGATCGGGATCCGGGTGGAGGAGCCCCTCGCCCAGCCGATGGCCTCGCCCCGTTCCCGGTTCCAGCAGAGGTTTCTCGAGAAGTATGCCCATGACCTGGTCAACGGGACCCATGCAGAGTTCGAGTACGACTACCATGGGAGGCTCTTCGACTGGGGTGAAGGGCTGGCCCGGGACGGCAGGGAGGTCCATATCGACCAGGTGGACTATATCATCAGGAAGCTGTCGGCCCAGCAGGCATCCCGGAGGGCGATCGCCATCACCTGGATCCCACCTATCGACGAGAGCCTCGATGACTGCCCCTGCCTCCAGCTCGTCCAGTGCCTCGCGAGGGGCGGGTCCCTGCAGATGAAGGTGGTCTTCAGGTCGAACGACATGCTCTCTGCGGCCGGACCGAACATGTTCGCCCTCGTCCATCTCCAGCGCCATATCGCAGATGCGCTCGGCCTCCCCTGCGGCCCTTATACCCACATCTCCCTGGTGCCACACATTTACTATAAGCGGGATGCGAACGACCTCCAGGCCTTCTGCGGGGACGGGGCCGATATCCAGCCCGTCGATGCCGTCTGCGATGCCTGCGGCAGGTGCAAAGAGCGGGGGAACCGCTGATACCCCCACCGGCCCCCGCCGGTTCCGTCACCTTAATGAATTGAGAGGATTTAACCTGAGGGAGCAGCCCGGTAGTGTAGCGGTCAATCATGCGGGACTCTGGATCCCGCGACAGCAGTTCGAATCTGCTCCGGGCTATCCTTCCCGATCACTTTTCACGCGGGGAATACCGCGATCACCCCGGCAACGAAGATCCCGTCAAAAGTCCCTGCGTCCCCGATAGAGACCATGGGGCTCCCAGGTCCCGGATCCTGAGATCGGCACCGTTCACCTTCTTATTTCCTGCAGATGAAGGCGACATGGTCGCGTTGGTAGGGGAGGAGCCATGTGGAATCAAGGATGGTGTAATATGGGCGTATCGCTTCGGCGACCCTGCTCTCCACATCCTCCGGCCCCGCCGCCGAGTCTATGGACCGCGTCTTGACAACGAGGATGAGATGCCCCCCGGGTGCGAGGAATTGCCGGTTCCTGATCGCGATCTCGGCCTGGACGGGGGACGCGACGTCCTGGAAGATGAGGTCCACCTCCTCGACGAGCGGGGCATACCTCTCCGGGTGCGCGGCATCGGCCATGACGGGGATGATGTTCTTCCTCCTGCCCGCGACCTCCAGGAGGTCCTGCATCGGGCGGGCCGCTATCTCGACTGCGTAGACCACGTCGACGTAATCGGAGACATGGGAGACCGTGGTCCCGTGGGCCGCCCCGAGGTACAGGACGCGCATGGAGCCGGAGAGCTCGACCCCTTTCCCGAGATGGTAGAGGGCCGAGAGCTTGCTCCGGTAGGGATCCCAGACCCGCCTGCCCGAGATAACCCTCTCACCGTACACCCCGGCTTCACCGGCCGAGACGAGGGTTTCCCCGATCCAGATCACCGCCGGCCTCCAGCCGATCCGATCATCCTGTCTGCTTCTTCGATGAATGCCGGATCGAGGACTCCCCGGTGATAGTCTATCCGTGCAGCGATCGCGAGCCGGCCCGCAAGGACCCGTGCCACCTTCCCCCGGGTATCCCTCGGGGCGTTGTGCACCCTCATGTGCTGGAAGATGATCCCGTGTTTCGGCGGAGGAGTCCCCCGGGTGAGGTGGGAGAAGAGGGCCCCCCGGGCACCCAGGACCTGGACCGAGGATGCGGGGAGTTGCGCGAGGCGGGAGAGGCCCCCGGCCTGCGTCATGATACGGGCAGCGACGAGTCCGCCGACGATCCTGCTGCTGTTCGGGAGGATCACCGCCGCCCGTTCGCTGATCTCCTTCGCCAGGTGTGCCCGGGTATCGCGGAGCCCCAGGATCCCTTCGAGGATCTCCTTCATCGATCCCATGGCATCCTCTTCTATCCTCGCGAGGACCTTCCGCGAATCCCTTGGCCGGTACTTCCATCCTTTCTCCGGGTGCAGGACCCGGTACCAGTCCGCGAGGCGTTCTCCCAGATGGTTCACCGCCTGGTCTATACCATCGAGGGTCATGACCATCTGGATGAGCTCCGTGTCTTTCTCCCGGAAGGATTCGATGACCCCGCTCCTCGCCATGCAGATGCAGATTTCACGGAGCCTCGCCAGGTAATCGGCCCTGTCTTTCACCGCGCCGCACTCACGGGCCTGCGTCCAGTCCAGGGGGATGAAGTCCCCGGGGTTTGTGCTGATGGAGTTCAGCCGCTCGACGAGGGTCTCCGTTTCCCCGCTGGCCCTCGTGCAGACTCCCGCCTCCACATCACCGAACCAGTAGGAGCGCATCTACCCGGAGATGGAGAGGATCTGCTCTTATACCTATAGCATCCGGCGCGGCCTGGCTCTCGCTACACCGCGAGGATCCCGAGCGAGAAGCAGATAACGGGCAGCATCACGGCGCCCATCGCGAAGAGGCGGGGGACGTTGACAAGCGGGGGCACGACCCCGACCGCCGTTGCCAGGCAGAGGATGACGAGCCCGAAGGGACCGGAGAAGATGAAGGTGAGGATGGTGACGAGGGCCATCACGACCATATTCAGGGACCGGATCCCGAGCCCACGGAGGATACCGGCCGATCGTGAGAGCCTGATGGTGAGGAGATATGCGGCACATCCGGCGATGGCCCCGGCAAGGAGGAGGGAGGACATGGGAGGGAGTTCCTGGGTGGCAAGGGCGACCATCACCCCGTTCCGGGTCCGGGCGAGGGCGTACAGGGCGGCGAGGCCGACAAAGGCGTTCACGGTGTTCGCGGCACTGGCACTGAGAATGTACTGGCGGGGTTCACGGTCGTACCCGCCTGCCGAGGCGACCAGTGCATTCGCAGACGCATTGGAGAGGCCCGGGAGCCAGCCGACGATAGACCCGGCGAGCGCCCCGAGAAGGACCCGGGATGCGATGCCTCTTCCGGGGATCCGGATCCCCTCGAACCGCTGGGCAGGGAAGGGCGCGCTTGAAGCGAGGAGGAGGGTCGAGAAGCCGAAGAGCCCGGCGAGGAGGGGGAGGAGGACCGCGGTGCCGCCGAAGGGGTGCCAGGCGAGGAACGAGTAACGGAACGAGAAGAGGCCGAGGATGCCCGACACGAGGAAGATCGAGAGGGCCCAGGAGGGCGCCTCGGCTGTCACGACGAGGAGACCCGCGATACCGATGAGGATGATCCCCATCCCCCAGTCCAGGTAGGGCTGGAGGGGAGGGAGGAGGAGGAAGCAGAGGATGGAGAGGGGGATCCCGACGACCACGGCGAGGGCACTCCCGAGAGCGGCGATCCGCACCGCCTCCTCGCCGAGGCCTTCGAGGCAGAGGGTGTGGGCGGGCAGGACCGAGAGCGCGGTGTCGGGATCGGGGATGCCCAGGTAGGTGCTCGGGATGCTGTCGAGGAACGTATGGGTGATGAGGGCCGCGAAGAGGGCGGACGCGAGCCCCTCGGGGCCGACGGCCGAGACGAGAAGCGCCTGGATGGAGAGGAGGATGGATGCCATGGTGTTGGAGTGGACACCCGGGACGAGGCCGCTCACGGTGCCCATGGAGAACCCGATGACACACCCGATGAGGATTGCGACGACCACGTACACAGAGTGCAGGCAAAAGGGTATAAAACCCGTTGGATGGATACGGTGATATCAGGAGAGGTCGAAGGATTCACGATGCGGATCGCGGTCACGAGGATTGCGGAGAAGGGGGTGCGGGACGCTCCTCACCTGCCGGCGGTACGGGCACGAGTGCTACACCGTCTCCCCGCTCAGGATCGAGATCTACCAGGACCGCGTCCGTTCCTTCGTTGATGTGGCGAACCGCGGGGAGCTCGACTGTATCTTCTTTGCGAGTGCCGTCCCTGCCGAGGTGATGGGGCCGCTCCTCAAGGCGCCGCCACGGGTCATCGCCATAGGTCCCCAGACCGCCCGCACCCTCGGGAAATTCGGGATCGGGAGCGAGACCCTTCCCACATTCTACTCGCGGGCCCTCGTCCCGTACCTCGGGGAATGGATCAAGGGGAAGAGGATAGGGATACCAAGGGCCGATGTCCCGAACCCCGCGCTCCTCTCTGCGATCGAGGCGGCGGGAGGTATCCCTGTCGAGGTGCGCTGCTACGGGCTCGTCCCGACCGGCACCCCCCTTGCCACCGACGGCGCTGATGCCCTTCTCTTCACGAGCGGATCGTCCTTCTCCCGGGCGGTGTGGCAGCCCCGGCCCGGCCTCCTTCTCGTCGCTATCGGCGAGATCACGGCAGGTGTCATGAAGGAAGGAGGCGCGACCCCGGAAATCGTGGGAGACGGATCCCTGGAGGGGACACTGAAAGCGCTCAATCTTTACCTCGGAAAAGGAGGCAGGGGGGGCGAATGACGATCGCGGGTGTGCCGGGATCCGGCATCGTGGTGATCGACAAGCCCCGTGGACCGTCAAGCCACCAGGTGACGGCATGGGTCGGGGATATCCTCGACGTCCCGGTCGGGCACGCGGGAACCCTGGACCCGGCGGTCTCGGGAGTTCTCGTCGTTATGCTGGGTTCTGCGGTGAGGCTGGCACCGTACCTCCAGAGGGGTGAGAAGGAGTATGTCTGCCTCTGGAGACTCCATGGCGATGTTCCGCCGGTGCGGATAACGGGGGTGGTGAAGGAGTTCGAGGGGCGCATCTACCAGCGGCCACCCAGGAAGTCTGCGGTGAAGAGAGCGCTCAGGATCCGCACCATACATAAGCTCGAGATCCTGGAGATGGAAGGGAGATCGGTGCTCATCCGTGTCGCATGCGATGCGGGGACGTACATCCGCTCCCTCTGCCACCACATGGGCCTCGCCGCGGGGCCAGGCGGGTCGATGCGTGAACTCCGGAGGACGGGGTCGGGTTCCTTCGGGGAGGCAGATGCCCACACCCTCCAGGAGCTGGAGGATGCCGCATACGTGGCACGGGAGGGGAATCCTGCCCCTCTCCAGGGAATGATCCTCCCGGTTGCGAGAGGGGTCGCAGACCTGCCCCGCGTAAGCATCCGGGATACTGCGGTGGATGCCCTTTGCCACGGGGCATCCCTCGCCGGCGTCGGGGTGGTGAATGCAGAAGGTACCTTCCTGACAGGAGATCCGGTGGGCCTCTTCACGCAGAAATGCGAGCTGGTCGCCATCGCCGAAGCCCGGGTGGGCAGCGACGCCATCCGCCCTGGTGCAACCGGCCTCGTTGCCTCGCCCCGGGTGGTATTCATGGACCCGGCTACGTACCCGCGGGGATGGAAGAAGAAACGGGATCGTCAGACGAAAGGCTGAACCTCTCCTGACTTCTGGGTGCATCAGCTCCAGCCGGAGAGGATGGTTTAAAATGATCCCCGTCCAATGCTCTCGCGCAATCTCTCATATTTATGCTGAGGTAGTCTAGCGGTAAGGCGCAAGCCTGGAGAGCTTGTGGGGCATCTCGCCCCTCGGGGGTTCAATTCCCCTCCTCAGCGCTCCCCCATTCTGTCTTTTCAAGACGATCCCTGGCGAACCCGAAGTACTCCTCCACGATCTCGAAGCCAAGGTAGTGCCTTCCCATCTCCTTCGCAGCCACGGCAACCGTTCCTGAACCGATGAAGGGATCGAGGACCAGGTCACCCGGGTTGGACGAGAACCTGAGGATCTTCTTCACGAGCTCCCGGGGGAGCTTGGTGGGGGTCTTCGGCTTCCCTGTCCAGTACTCCCGGTTCACGACCCAGACGTCCTCGGGGTAGTGCTCCACCTTGTTGAAGGTATAGCTTCTTCGGGTCCTTTGCCGCGAAGAGGATATGGTAGTGGCTTGTCACGTATCGCTTTTTCGTGAAGACCCCGAACTGGTACTTCCAGATCAGGTGGTTGATTGTCGTGAAGCCGGTCTCGTCCAGCGCCTGGAGCACGTCGCGGAGACGGTTCCAGCCGGAGAAGACATAGAGGGAGCCGGTGGGGCGCAGCACCCTGAAGGCCTGCCCCATCCAGTCCGTTGTGAACGCCAGGTAGTCTTCGGGGGCGATCTCCCGGTAGCCCTGCATCACCCGTGATCCGGTCCGGTTGTAGTTATTCCTCGTAGCCCGGAAATCGATGGCAAAGGGGGGATCGGTGATGATGAGGTCGATCGCCCCGTCGGGGAGGTCCGCCATCAGGGAGAGGGAGTCCCCCAGGTAGAGCTGGTCAATCGGGAACCGGCCCGTTCTCCCGCCAGGTGAATGTGGGGGAATCTTCACCTGCATCCCCCTGCGGCCTCCCTCCCCAGCCGGAAGGCACGCAGGTTCATCTCGATGGTCTTCTTAGGTACCGATCGGCGGATGGCCTCCTCGAGGGACTCGACCTTGAGGGGGATATGCGGGGACCCGGCCCCCACCATCACCATGTTCTGGGTGAGGGGGCTCCCCGCTCCGGCCGCCTTCTCATCTGCATCGAGGATACAGGGGTTGAGGTCGGCGAGCTGGGCGGTAATCGTTCCCTTCAGTCGGCACCTCAAGCTTCTGCATGTACACCGATGTGGGGACCTGGATGAGCCGGTTCGCGACGAGGACCCCGCCGGGTTTCAGGTAGTGGCGGTACCCGCAGAGCCTCCAGGAGCTCGAAGGCCATGAGGAGATCTGCCTCCTCCGGGCGGGATGAGGGGGCCGTGTCGCCCGTCGATCCGAACATGGCACTCTACCGAACCGCCGCGCTGGGCCATCCCGTGGGTCTCGGCGGCCTTGACCTCCCTCCCCTCTATAATGCACGCCTCGCCGATGACATTGGAGGCGAGGATCACCCCCTGGCCCCCCACGCCGACGATGAGGAGGTCGAAGGACCCTGTCATGGTTTCCCCTCCGGGCCGATGGCCCCCGACGGGCAGATCTGGGCACAGACGCCGCAGCCGCTGCAGAGCTCGTTGATGGCGGCCCTGTCCTCGACCATCTCGATCGCCGGGCAACCGAACCGGACGCAGGTCCCGCAGACGGTGCAGGCATCACGGTCCACGGCATAGGACCCCCGCTTCACTCCTGCCCTTCGGGCGGTGATGACGCAGGGCTGCTTCGCGATGACCACCTTCACGCCTTTCTGCGCCTTCGCCGCCTTCATCACCTCGATGGTGGAGGGCAGGTCGTAGGGCGAGACCGTCTCCACGAAGGAGACGCCGCAGGCCCGGCAGATCGCCTCCAGCGAGACAGGCGCCTTCACCTCCCCTCTGGCGGTCGTACCCGAGACCGGGTTCGGCTGGTGGCCGGTCATCGCAGTGGTACGGTTGTCCAGGATCACGAGGGTCATCTCCGCACCATTGTACACGGCGTTCAGGAGCCCCGGGATACCGGAGTGGAGGAAGGTGGAATCACCAATGGTACAGACGACATCCCTCGGGTCGCCTGCGTGGAAGATCCCGCTGCCCAGCGACGGGGCCGATCCCATGCAGATGGTGGTGTCGACGACCCCGAGCTGGAGACCGAGGGTGTAGCACCCGATGTCGCTCGGGTAGACAGCGTCTCTCCAGACCTTCTTCATGGCAAAGAAGGTGGGCCGGTGCATGCACCCGGCGCACATGATCGGCGGGCGCATCGGCACATTCTGGGCCGGAACGGGCGGGCTGGCGGTGGGCTTCGGGATGTAGCCTTTTGCCGCGAGGATCGCGGAGACGACACCGAGGGAGAGCTCCCCCTCTGAAGGGACCGTCCCGTCGATCTTACCAGAGACCGGTATATCTCCCGATACCTGTCGGACGAGCTCCTCGATGATCGGCTCACCCTCCTCTACAACAAGGATCTGTTTGTGGCCGGAGACGAAAGTCCGGAGCGCCTCCCAGTCAACCGGGTACGCACCGATCTTCCCGAGCGAGACGCCTTCGGGGAGGAGCTCCTCCACGTAGGTCGTCCCGATCCCTCCTGCAATGACTGCTTTTTTTCCCTTCCTGGCGAACCGGTTATAGCCCCGATCTGCAAGGACCTTGACGACCCGGGGCTGCTTCTCGTTCAGGGCCTTGTGGAGGGGGCGGGCATGGCCGGGGATGAGGACGAACCTCTTCGGGTCCCTGGGGAACTCTCCTTTCCGGGTTCCGGTCCCGGCCTCCCCGAGGGTGACATCGCTCCGTGAGTGGCAGATCCTTGTTGTGGGCCGGAAGATGACCGGGAGGCCGAGCTCCTCCGAGAGGGCGAAGGCGTCGATCACCATGTCATGGGCCTCCTGGACGGTTGCCGGGTCCAGGCAGGGGAGGTGCGCGAACCTGGCATAGAACCGGGTGTCCTGCTCGTTCTGGGAGCTGTGGGCGAAGGGATCGTCGGCGCACATGATGACGAACCCGCCGGTCACCCCCGTGTAGCCGCTCGTCATCAGGGGATCGGCGGCGACGTTCATGCCGACGTGCTTCATGGTCACGAGGGCCCGGAGTCCGCACCAGGCCGCTGCGAGGGCGTTCTCGAAGGCGACCTTCTCGTTCACGGACCATTCGACATAGAGGGGCCGCTCCTCCTGGACCCGGAGGATATCGATCACCTCGGAGGACGGGGTACCGGGGTAGCCGCTCACGAAATCGGCCGACGCCTCAATGGCCGCATGGGCGATGGCCTCGTTGCCCAGGAGATACCGCTTTGTCATGAAAGAGTTCACCGGTCGCCTCGCCCGAGGGAGGCTCTCTCCATCTGATTCTTCATTCATAACCTATAAAAACCCGGGTGCTTTAGAGTACAGGGTATCAACTTCTTCGGGCCCGTAGCATAGCCAGGTGGTGCGCCCGGCTGATAACCGGGAGGTCATGCGTTCGACTCGCATCGGGCCCATACCATCTCACGGAAGGGGATATCCATGGAAGGAAGAGAGATCGGGATTCTTCTGGCCGGCCTGATCATCGCCGCTGCCCTCTTCTTCGTGGATCCCTACCTCGCGGGGATTGCGGTTATCATCGTGATCAGCCTCGCGGTTGTCTTCTTCATCATGGGGGAGACACATAACCTCCCTGACCTGACCTGCGTCCTCTCCGAGGATGCGAAAGGGATCCGGCTCGTGAACCGGGGGAATGACCTGGCATTCCGGATCCACGTCACCCTCGTCCCGCTCGACAGGGAGTTCGATCTCGCCGAACTTCCTGCCGACGGCACGCACACCATCGCCCTCACGGCCATGGTAGCCGAGGCGAAAGCACTCGTCAGCTGACGAGAACCGGGACGGGCGGAAGTTCTCCCGCACCTGTAACCTCTCGGCAACCCACCAGGACGAGGATCCCCTCAAACCCCTCTTTCCCACCTTCGGGTGGAAGTAACGGGCGCAGGCTGCTGAGGAACCCGTTATTCTCACCGTAGGTGGGAAGTGACAGTCCCGCGGCTCCTGCCCAGGCCCCTCTTTCCCACCGTCGGTGGGAAGTGACGGTCCCGCGGCCTCCACACCCGCGGGTTCACCGAAGACGAAGACGAGAACCTTTCCCAGAGCATCGACGAGATCCTTGTTCGCCTCCATGTAGTCCCTCATCGCACGGTAGAGCATGAACATGATCTCGAGGCCGTAGATATCGAGGACCTGGTCGGGGGTCAGGGGGTTCAGGTACGAGTCCATGAAGATCGGGCTGGAACTGTACATGAGTTCATAAAACTTCCCGTCCTCGGAGATGATGCAGAACTGGTCGGCCACGGCCTTGTTCGGGTCGTCGGGCCTGAACTTCGAGGGCTCGGTCTTCCCGAGGACGAGCATCTTCTTCTGGTAATATTCCGGGTTGTAGGGCTCCCCCTTGCTGTCGATCTTCGCCCGGTTCACCATGTTCAGGCCGATTTTGGCGATGATGGGCACCGACATCCCGGCCATCTTCTCAAGGAGCTTCGCCTTCCCCTCCAGGATCTGCCCGGCCTTCTCGTCCTTCCCCTTCTCCAGTTCCTCGATCTGTTCGAAGATCAGGTCAAAACCCTTCTCGATCTCGTCCATGGACTCCTCCCGCTGCACGACCCCGTGGAAGAGGTCGCCCAGGTGATACACGCAGGTGATATATGCAGGTCATATACGCGGTACATTGCTTAACGGGATCGGTCGGAGGTTCCCCACCTTCTTGATCCATCATCATCTTCCCGGTCTGTATCCCCCGTCGGATCAAGGGGAGAGCATAACGCTTAACCGCCACAAGTGCCATCCTGTTAGTAATGATCAGGGTCGGCCTCCTGGGGTGCGGGAATGTCGGGCGCATCATCGCAAAGGAGCATGTCGGGGTGGAGATCACCGCCCTCCATGACAGGATCCCCGAGAGGGCCGAGGAGACCGCGAGACTCTGCACCGCGACGGTATACAGGGACTTCTCCTCCTTTGTGAAGGCAGATATCGATATCGTGGTAGAGGCAGCCTCCGTCGCCGCGGTGAGGGACCATGCCGAGGAGATCCTCCTTTCAGGGAAGGACCTGATCATCCTCTCGGTGGGGGCTCTCGCAGACGGGGAGTTCAGGGATCGGATCATCGCCCTTGCGAGGGCGAACGGGCGGAAGATACGCATATCCCGAGCGGGGCCATCCTCGGCCTCGATAACCTCAAGGTCGGCCAGATCGCACCGTTCGGGAAGCTCCTCCTCCGGACGACGAAGACCCCGGAATCCCTGAATATCCGCGCCGGAAAGCGGATGATGATCTTCTCGGGGAAGGCGAACGACTGCATCCGCGAGTTCCCGAAGAACATCAACGTCGCGGTCGCCCTCGGGCTCGCTGCCGGGCGGGAGGCAGACGTGGAGATTCGGATCGACCCCGGGGTGGACCGGAATATCCACGAGATCATAGCGGAGGGGGCCTTCGGCGAGATCTTCATCCGGGTCTCCAATGTCCCGAGCACGGATAACCCGTCCACGAGCTACCTCGCCGCCCTCTCGATCCTCACCCTCCTCAAGAACCTCGACGAACCCCTCGTGGTGGGCACCTGACATGGACCCCGCGGTTCCCCCATCCCATGGAACTCCTCCGGTTCCTCGATGAGGATGCCCCGTTCCGGCGATCTCACCTCCTCTGCCCTCGCCCCCCTCGGCCGGTGCCGGGCGGAGATCCGGGCAAAGGCTCGCCGGGGTCCTGGCCGGGATCGCAGAGGCCTCCCTCCTCTTCACCCACTTCGGCATCTCCGTTCACCCGGCTCTCTCGGACGGAGATGCCTGTGCCGCGGGGTCACTCGTCCTCTCCTCGAAGGAGACGCCGAGCCGATCCTCCTCGTTGAACGGACCGCCCTGAACATCCTCTCGCGGATGAGCGGGATCGCAACGGCTACCCGTTCCATGGCAGAAGAAGCGCGAAAGGTGAGGCCGTCCCTCCGGGTCGCGGCGACCCGGAAGACATGCCCTGGGATGCGGGTGCTCGATAAGAAGGCTGTCGTTCTTGGCGGAGGCGAGGCTCACCGGGCAACGCTCTCGGACATGATCCTTATCAAGGACAACCACCTGAAACTCGTTCCGCTCCTGGAGGCGGTGAAGAGGGCGAGGCGGAGTGTGCCGTCGGTGCAGATCGAGGTCGAGGTCACGAGCGGGGAAGAGGCGGTCCTGGCCGCCGAGGCGGGCGCAGGGGTGATCATGTTCGACAACATGGATCCCGCCTCCATCGGCGAGGCCATCAGGGACCTCGAGGCCCGCGGACCTGAGAAGACGGGTCCTTCTCGAGGCTTCGGGTGGGATAAAATCAGGGAACCTGAAAGAGTATGCGGCCCTCGACCTCGACCGGATCTCCGTGGGGGCCCTCACCCATTCCGTCCAGGGACTCGACCTGAGCCTGGAAGTCACCTCGGGGATCGATGAATCCGGGCTTACCGGATCCTCCATCCCCAGACCGCGATATACCCGGTGATGAGGGCGAGGGCGAGCATCCCGAGGCCGGCAAGCGGGGTGAGCGGGGTCGAGACCCCGGCAAGAAGGCCCATCGAGATGGCGAAGATACCCGCGGGACCCCCTGTCACAAAGGCCTTCCTGATCGAGAGCATGAGCAGGAGGAGGAGGAAAAGGGCAAAGCCGAACCGGACGAGGGGATCGGGGAGGAGCGTCTCGATGAAGACCCCGGCTCCCTTGAAGACATCCTCCTGGGGGTTGAACCCCACGGCTATGAAAAGGCCCGTTCCATACCCGTAGATGACAACGAACTCCTCAAGGAACCGTGCAACTCTCCGTTTCATGAAAGCGTCCTTTGCCAACCCTCCTGTAAACAGCTCGGAGCCCTGTTCATAAAGCCTTTCGCTCCCGGGGGGCACGACCGGGAACCCGCAGCCAGAAGGGAAAACCACAAACCATTAGAGGGATGAGGCCCAACGTCCGAGTATCTGGATGTGTTGATATGGCCGACCCTGAACCGCCCGGAGGGCAACCAGAAACGGCGAAACCGATGGAGCCGGACGAGGCGAAACCCGATGAGATCCCCTTCCTTATCGATCTCCTCACGCACCCGGAACTGAACGTCAGGTGGAGGGCTGCCGAGGCACTCGGGGAGGCCCGGGACGCACGGGCGGTCGAAGCCCTCATCGCGGCCCTCAAGGACCCCTTCCAGGATGTCGGCCTGGATAGCGGCAGAGGCGCTGGGGAAGATCCGCGACCCGAGGGCGGTCGAGCCCCTCATCGCGGCCCTCAGGGACGGGGAGAAGTGGCTGCGCCAGGGGTCTGCATGGGCGCTCGGGAAGATCGGCGACCCGAGGGCCATCGGGCCGCTCATCGCAGCCCTGAAGGACCCGAAGCCCGACGTTCGGAAGAACGCGGCCTGGGCCCTCGGCCAGTTCTCGGGCGATCAGGTCGTTGCCGCCCTCTCCGGGGCCGTGGGTGACCCGAACCCGAATGTGCAAAGGGCAGCCCAGCAGGCCCTGGAAGCCGTGAAGGGAAAGGGGGGCCCAAAACCCCCGGAAAAATCTCCTGAAAAGCCCCCCGATAAGACCTGAACACCCTGGCCCCGCTTACAAAACACGTGTTCCCATCATCTTATATCGGAATAACAGGTAATTTTTAAGGCAGCAGGGGATTCCTTCGTGGTCGCCTTCCTCGATTCTGGTCTTTTCACCTGGATCGTCCTCCCCGTCCTCATCTTCCTCGCCCGGATCTGCGACGTCTCCCTCGGGACCATCCGCGTGATCTTTGTCTCCCGGGGCTACCGGCACCTCGCCCCCATCCTCGGGTTCTTCGAGATCTCGATCTGGCTCTTTGCCATCGGCCAGATCATGCGGGACATCAACGACATCTCCATCTACCTCGCCTATGCCGCCGGTTTCGCGACAGGTACCTTCGTGGGGATCACCCTCGAGGAGAAGATCTCCCTGGGAACGGTCCTTGTCAGGGTGATCACGAAGCCCGACTGTACCGGTCTCGTCGAGGCCCTGAAGGGGTCGGGGTACGGGCTCACGACCCATTCAGCCGACGGGGCGCAGGGACCGGTGACCATCGTCTTCACCGTCGTGAATAGGAAGGACCTCCCGAAGGTGGTAGGGATCATCAGGGAGTTCAACCCCCATGCCTTCTACTCGGTTGAGGATGTCCGGCACGCGAGCGAAGGAGTCTTTCCCGCCAGGGAGGGCGGCGTCCTCAGGAGTTACCTCGACCCCGGGCGGTTCTTTTCAAAGAAGAAGTGAGAGTCGGGAGGTGCCGAGGGGTCCTCGGGGAATTCGGGGACCTGGGTCCTAAGGGAATCCGGGACAAAGTGGTCCTCAGGGATCCGGGGACCGGGGTCAGAGGGAGTCCACCCCTTCCCTGAGCCGGAACTTCTTCCCGCACGCCGGGCAGAGGGAGAGCTTCTTCCTGTCGAGCTCCCCCAGCGTCCTTGGAGGGAACATGACGCACTCCACGTCAGGGCAGTGCTCGAGGCCGAAGAGGTGGCCGATCTCGTGGGCCCCCTCCTTCGCGATGCGCCCGGCGAGGTCGGAGTCTTCCCGTTCCCGGCCATAGTAGCCGTTGTCGAGGCGTGCGGTCGAGACGACCGCCGCACCCACCGACTCCCGAGCGAGGCCGAAGACGAAGTCCTGTCCTTTGATGGAGAGGTCGCGGGAGACGACGAGGAGGATCGGCTCCGTCGAGCCACGCTGCTTCTTGAAGAGCTGGATTTTCGAGAGGATCTTCTGGGCATCGTGCTGGTCCCGCTCCCGGTTGTAGCCCGAGAGGAGGATGCAGCTCTCCACGATCTCCAGGGGGATCCCGAGAATCGACCGGATCCTCTTCTCTACGGCCGTTTCGAGGCCCCTGGGCGCGTCCTGATCCCAAAAGATTTTGATGCGCATTATCAATAGCTGTGGTGATGGGCCCGTATAAACGTATTGAGCGCCTCATCGGCGATTATATCGCGCGAAATTACCGCTGCGCCGTGGAGATCGGTGTCGGGGGAAACATGGTGGCTGCACGGGTCCTCAGGGACGCCGGCCTGTCGATACGCTGCACCGATATCAGGCCCTTCCCGCCAGAACCCGGGATACCCGTTGCACAGGACGACATCTTCTCCCCGACGGAGTGCCTCTACGCTGGGGCAGATCTCCTGTACGCCATCCGGCCGGGGGTCGAGATGGTGCCGTCCCTGATCGCCCTCGCAGAGAGGACGGGGGCGGATCTCCTCGTCTATCACCTCGGGAACGAGATCTACGGGTCAGGTGGGGAGCTCATCGACTGCGGCGTGATGCTCCACAGGTATCATTCCCGGGGAGAAGGCCCGTGGAAATAAATTTCCCTCTCCCTCGCGGATTTGAGAATCCGCTACGGGTCAGGAAATGAGATTTCCCTCTCCCTCGCGGATTTGAGAATCCGCTACGGGTCAGGAAATGACCTTTCTCTCTCCCTCGGGGGATTTGATAATTCCCCTACGGGCCCCCGAAAGAGGGTGGACTGCCCGCCCGGCCCCTTTGCCCCGGGGCTCTTCGGCCGGGGCTTCTCCGCCCCGGCCTGTTTCTTCCCGCTCTCCTCTTTCTTCTCCCTCTCCAGCCTTCTGCTCCCTCTCCGTCTTCTCCAGCCGTTCGACGGTTTCCACGATCTCCTGGGCCTTCGCCTTGTCATGGATGAGCATGGTGAGCTCCTCCACGTTCAGGGCGAGATCCCTCGCATGGGTGACCGGATCCGCCTCGATGAGGAGGGAGAGGAGGGTGAGATGGTCCTCCCGGAGGACCTCCTGGGGGATGTGGGCCCGCTCCCCGATCTTCCGGAAGAGGGACTCGCGGACCGCCCTCTGCCGCCGGTGGCCGGCGATCCTCCGCCACCTCGCAGGCGGCATGAGCCGGGCCCTGATCCCCCGGCCGCCGGCCGCGAGCGATGCCCCGAGGAGCATGACCCCGTTCGCGTACCTCCAGAGCGAGTAGGTACTGCCGCCTGAGGGTGAGGCCAAGGTACTCGTCTGCACGCGAGACCCAGCGGTACGCCAGCGCCAGGGCCCGGGGATCCGGGATATGGATAAGGTTTGCCTCGATCCACTGGAGCACGGTATCGGGAGTTTCATCTGCCGCCTGCGCCCCGGCAAGGAGTGCCGCATCCTCTCTTCCTTTAAAGATGGAGAGGATCAGGTCGAAGATGGAGACCCGGTCATCCTTCCCCGTGGAGACGACATCGCCGTCGGTCACCCGGTCCTTCCCGGTGGATGCCCCGTAGAGCATGTTGATGGAAGCCCGGAGATCGCCCCCCCCCTGTTCGGCGATGCGGGTGAGAGAGGCGTCAGAGCAGGCGAGGGACTCGTTCGCGCAGATGAACTTCAGCCTGGGGACGACCGACCTCGCCTGGACCGCCCTGAAGAGGACGGGGTCGCATCTCGACCGGATCTCGGCCGGGATACCGTAGAGGTCGTTCGCGATGAGGATGATCGGCTGCCTGGAGCCACGGATCACCTCGAGGATCTCCCTCGCCCCTCCCCGGTCGGCGGTCCCGTGGAGGTTGTCGGCCTCGTCGAAGACGATGAGCTTCCTCCCTGCCCCCGTGAGGCTTGCCGTGACGCTCGCGGACCCCGCGATACGCCCGATGACATCCTTCGTCCTCTGGTCGCTCGCGTTCAGCTCGATGATCTCCCAGCCCATGTCGGAGGCGAGGGCATGGGCGGACGAGGTCTTCCCGGTCCCGGGTTTTCCGTGGAGGAGGAGGGGCTTTTTTCCCGGGCTCCAGGACCGGGCCCAGTCGTACATGGCCCTGACCGCGGGCCCGTTCCCGACGAGGTCGGCGAGCTTCCGTGGCCGGTACTTCTCTGCCCAGTCCATACCCGATCATCGGTCAGAAATGAAATAAATTATCTCTTATGAAGACCGAGATACCTTGACAGGAAGGGCCGATGAAAGATACGAGCTTCACCCTGGACTCGGTAAAAAAGGCGGTGCGCGAGTACCGAGGGGGTGACGAGGAAGAAGGGTATCGGGGAGATGATCAAGGCCCTCCGGATCGATTCCCCCGATGTCGTCGCCTCCTTCGGCGAAGATGCCGCCGTCATCCGGCACAACGACCATGCCCTCCTCCTCGCAGCAGACGGCATCTGGAGCAGGCTCATGGAGGCGGATCCCGAGTGGGCGGGGTACTGCTCGGTCCTCGTGAACATCCATGACATCGCCGCGATGGGGGGCCGGCCCATCGCCCTCGTGGACGTCCTCTCCCTCTCGGACGACCATATCCGGGACCATGTGACGGCAGGCATGCTCTCGGCATGCTCGCAGTTCAATGTCCCCATCGTCGGTGGCCACCTCCACCCTGATACCCCTTACAGCGTCATCGACGTGGCAATTCTTGGGACGGCGAAGCTCGACTCGGTCATTTACTCACACACGGCGCAGAGCGAGGATGCGGTCGTCGCGGCCATCGATCTCACCGGCCGTGTTCACCCGTCGTGCGCCCTCAACTGGGACTCGGTGACGATGAAGACCCCCGCGCAGGTCCGGGCCCAGATCCAGATGCTCCAGACCCTCGGTGAGGCGCACCTCGTCACCGCGGGAAAGGACATCAGCAACCCCGGTGTCATCGGGACCCTGGGCATGCTCCTCGAGATGAGTGAGAAGGGGGCGGTCGTCGATCTGAACGCCATCCCCAGGCCCGATCTTTCGGCCCTGGGCATCGGCTTCGAGCAATGGGTCCGGATGTACCCGGGCATGGGGTTCGTCCTGACCGTGAACAAGAGGCACGTGGACGAGGTCTGCCGGAGGTTTGCATCGGTCGGGATGGCCGCGAGCCCCATCGGGCACCTGAACGGGGACAGGAACCTCTGCATCGAGTACAACGGGGAGCAGGCCTCCGTCTTTGACCTGAAGAAGGAGAGCGTGATGGGGATCGTAACGAACCCCTGCGGGCTCGATCTATGAGGATCGGGATAGGTGCCGGCCCCGATATCCGTAAGGTTCTCTCTTCCGCTGTCCGGGGCAGGGCCGGGTATCCAGGTAGTCTGCTACACGAGCCGTGAGTATGCCGGCGCTATCCAGGATCCGATACTCAGGCTGAGTAACGAGCCGGGATTATCGATGATCCGGGCCCTCATGGACGGCGAGATCGACGCCGCCGTGCGGGGTTCCCTCCCCTCAACATCCACGCTCAGGGCCCTGAAAGAAGCGACGGGGGTGCCCCACCTCCTCCGCATAGCCGTCCTTTCAACCCCCGGAGGGAAGAAATTCCTCCTTGCGCCCGTGGGTGTGGACGAGGGGTGGACGGTCGCCGAGAAGGTGGAACTTGTGGAGAAGGGGAGGGCTCTCGCGGCCCGCTTCGGGCTTCCCGGTGAGGTGACTGTCCTCTCCGGCGGCCGTCTCGGGGACGTGGGAAGGCACCCCGCGGTGGATCGCAGCCTCGCCGATGCCGAGCTCGTCGCCCGGCTCTCGGGTGCCACCCACCGCGAGATCCTCATCGAGGATGCAATCCGGACGGCAGGGATGATCCTCGCCCCGGACGGCATCTCGGGGAACCTCGTCTTCCGGACCCTCGTCCATCTCGGGGGAGGGGAGGCCCATGGGGCCCCGGTGGTAAATATCGACAGAATCTTTGTCGATAGTTCGCGCGCTTCCCCGGATTACTCCAATGCCCTTATTACCGCTTCTAAGCTGGTAAAACGGTGAGAATCCTTTAAAATGAGTTATTCTGGAAAATACCTGAAAATATCCGTTTTTCAACCAACCCGTATTTCGTCTCCGTCCGTCGATAGAGGGGATTTGGTGGCTCCTTCAAGGTAAGAAATCCTGATTTTTTGAGCAAATGGAAAGAAAAGTTTAAATATTGACTGATATAGTAGATTGTGGGTGAAATTGAATGGCTGACTTACCAATTGCAGCAGTGGTCCGTATCGCAAAGAAGAACGGGGCCGAGCGGGTCGGGAGCGATGCAGCAGCAGCTCTCGTCGGCAAGGCCGAGGCGTACATCGCGAACCTGACCAAGGAAGCGAACCGCCTCGCCCAGCACGCCGGACGAAAGACCATCAAGGAAGAGGATGTTGATCTCGCGGCAAAGACCGGCTGAATCAACCCTTTTTCCTGTTGAATCCCGTCTTTCCTGTCTCTCCAACAGATTGTCATTTGATTCCGATCAGATGATTCCCTCGGAGGCTCCGCCTCCTCTCCTCGATTCCTTCGGAATCTCGGTTTCAGGGAGTGCGTCCCTGTGCCACCGTTTCCTTTCAGGAATCCCGGTTCGGAACTCCGTTCCTCACCCTCGATGCCCTTCAGGCATCTCGGTTCTGAAGCTTCGCTTCCTTCTCCTCGATTCCCTGCGGGAATCCCGGTTCGGAACTCCGTTCCTCACCCTCGATGCCCTTCAGGCATCTCGGCTTCGAAGCTTCGCTTCCTTCTCCTCGATTCCCTGCGGGAATCCCGGTTCGGAACTCCGTTCCTCACCCTCGATGCCCTTCAGGCATCTCGGCCTAGAAAACCCCTTTCGTACTCGGGACGCCGCTCTCGCCAGGGACCAGTGCCACGGCCTCCCCGAGGGCTCTCCCGAAGGCCTTGAACACCGCCTCGCACCGGTGGTGGTCAGACCTCCCTGAGAAGGTGATATGGGCGGTGATGCCCGCATGCGTGCAGAGGCTCGCGAAGAAGTGCTCGAAGAGCTCGGTGGGGATGGTCCCGAGGACCGGCGACCCGAAGGAGCCCGTGAAGACGAGGTAACTCCTCCCCCCGCAGTCGATGGATACCTGGGCGAGGGACTCGTCCATGGGGACCGAGGCAAAGCCGAACCGGTTGATCCCCTCCCCCCCGCCGAGCGCCTTCCTGACGGCCTGCCCGAGGACGATCCCCGTATCCTCGACGAGGTGGTGGGGGTCTACATCGAGATCCCCCGAGGCGCTGCATGCGAGGTCGAACCTCCCGTGCCGTGCGAACGCCCCGAGCATGTGATCGAGGAAGGGGATCCCGGTCACAACCGTCGCCTCCCCCTTCCCGTCGAGCCCGATGCTGATGGTTATCTTCGTCTCACCCGTCTTCCTCTCAACCTTCCCCTTCCTCATCGGCATATCTCCATCGCCTTCCCGAGATCGATCTTCCCGCTGTAGAGGGCGGACCCGAGGACGACCCCGGCTGCTCCCAGGGCCCTCAGGGCCGCGACATCCCCGAGGCTCGTGATCCCCCCGCAACAACGACCGGTAGGCCGGTGGCGGCAAGAAGCTTCTCCACGGGTTCGCTTCTGATGCCCTGCTGGAGCCCCTCCACATCCACGTTCGTGAAGAGGAGCGCCCCTGCACCGAGGTCCTCAAAGCGCCTCGCCCAGCCCAGGTAATCACCGCCGGGAGCATTCCAGCCCTCCACAACAACCTGGCCTGCCCTCGCGTCCACGGACGCCATGATCCGGGAGGCTCCGACCTCGCCGGAGAGGGTACCGACCGATTCGGGTTCCCGCACCGCGAGGGTCCCGAGGATCACCCTGTCCACGCCGGTCTCCAGCCAGCCTCCGGGCATCTCTGACCGACCGGATCCCTCCGCCGAGCTGCATGAAGACGCCGGTCTCCCTGAGGATCCCCCTGATGATATCGGCGTTCGAGCCGGTATCCCCGAAGGCCCCGTCGAGGTTGATGACGTGGAGGGCCTCTGCCCCGGCCTCCACCCACCTTTTCGCGCAATCCACCGGGTCCCCGAAGACGGTGGCGGTCTCCCTCTTGCCCTGGACGAGCTGGACGCACCTGCCACCCAGGATGTCGACCGCGGGGAAGACGGTCATCGCCATGTCCTACCGCACCATCCGGTCGATGGGGACCACGAGGATGTCCCTCGCCCCGGCCTTCTTCAGGAGGGGGATGAGCCGGTAAATCCGCTCCTCCTCCACGACCGCGTGGACGGCCACGAGGTCCTCGGATGAAGCCACCTCCATGACCGTGGGGCCGGAGAGCCCCGGAAGCACCCTCTTCACATCTTCGAGCGCAGGCCTCCTGACGTTCATCATCAGGTAGCACTGCCCCCGGGCGCGGACGACGCTCTCGAGGGCCACCCGGATCTCCTCCACCTTCTCCCCTTTCTCCCCGATCGATACCTCGTTCCCGATGAGCCTCGTGGAGGTGGTGAGCACCTCTCCGACCTCTCTCAGGTGGTGGGTCCGGAGGGTGTCCCCGGACGCGGTGAGGTCCACGATGGCGTCCGCGATGCCGAGGTGCGGGGTCGCCTCGCAGGCGCCACCGACCTGCACGACCGTGATTGGTATATCCCGTTCGGCGAAGAATGCCCGGGTGAGCCTCGGGAACTCGGTCGCGATCCGTGCGCCTTTGAGGTCAGAGACCTTTTTCACCCCCGACTCCTCGGGGACCGCTACCACCAGGCGGGCCTTCCCGACCTGGAGGTCAAGGAGGTCCGCAACCCTTACACCCCGTTCCTCCACCATGTCATGGCCGGTGATACCAAGATCCGCGACACCTGTTGCCACGTATTCGGGGATGTCGGCCGGCCTCGCGTACAGGATCTCGACCTGCGGGTCCCGGGTCTGGGCGATGAGCCTCCGCTCGTTCCCCTCCGAGACATGGAGGCCGCTCTTCCCGAGGATCTCACCGACGGGCCCCGCGATCCTCCCCTTGTTCGGGACGGCGAGGCGGACGCGGTCAGAAGGTCTTGAGCTCACCGCTGATTACCTTCTCGGTGACGCAGGTGACATTCTCGAGCGCGGCATCGACGCAGGACTCGACCTCGCGGGAGACTGGTCTTGAAGCTCGCCCCGGGCTTCGCGATGATCTGGGCGCTCGCGACGAGGGGCTGGTCGATGGGGTTCCCGATCTGGGAGAGGATCCGGATGTAGATCTCCTCGATCCCCTCCACCTTCTCCACGCACTCCCGGGCCACCTGCGTGGAGAGGAGGTTGTAGATCTTGCCGATATGGTTGATGGGGTTCTTCCCGCTCGTCGCCTCCATCGACATCGGCCTGTTGGGGGTGATGAGGCCGTTGCACCGGTTCCCCCGGCCGACGGACCCGTCGTCCCCCATCTCCGCAGAGGTCCCGATGACCGTTAAAAAGACGGAGCCGTTGTCCGGGTTGTCGGCGGTATTCACGTCGACTTTCACCTGGCGGCTCGTGTACCGGCGGGCCACCCGCTCGAGCTCCCCCTGCATCATCTCCTTGATCTCCAGGGTACTCGTGGATGCCGGAGCAGTAGCGCCCCACCATGGCGCAGGCCACGGTGAGCGTGATGGAATCCCCGTCCCGGAGGGCCATGATCTTCACGTCCTGGCCGAGGACAGGGTACTTCTTCCTGAGGGGACCGTCGATATGGTCCGAGATGGCCCGGACGATGGTCTCGGCCTCGGAGAAGGGGGCATGGCCCACGCCGAACGAGGTGTCGTTCGCCCGGGGCTTCGTCTCCTGGCAGGGCCGGAAGACATCGCGGAGGTCGGTGGATCCCACCCCGAGCTTGCAGTCGACGATGACGTCCCGTTCGAGGTCCGCGTTCGTGATGGTGGAACGGATGTAGTCCCGGGCGGCCTTGACGGCGATGGAATCGGTGGGGAAGTGGATCCCGTCGAACTGCTTCGTGGCCCGGCCGACGAGGAGGACGTAGATCGGCTTGATGACCCTGCCCCCGCCGAAGGCGGGGATGGTCTCCCCCCCGACCACCTCGCCCTGGTCGGTGTTGTGGTGGAGGACCGCCCCGCACTCCTCCATGTACGCCCTGCTGAGGGCACGGCTCACCGACTCGGCTATCCCGTCCATGAGGCTGTCGGGGTGGCCTATCCCCTTCCGTTCCACGAGCTCGATCCGCTGCTGTTCGATGGGCGTCTGATCGAGGGCTTCCACGCGAATGTTCCTGCTCATCGCTCGCCTCGCTCTCTTCTAGCGCGATAATAGGAAAGGGTCAGGTCATCATTTAACCGTTTCCAACCGGGTATCTCCGCTCGTAGGGACGGAGGGAGATGCGGATCTGCCCCTCGCGGAAGACCCGGATGGTGCCGCCGCTCTCGGAGATCGTCACCCCCACCACCGGGTGCTCGCGGGTGATGGCGGCGGTCGCCCGGTGCCTGCCGCCGAGCCCGCCGGGGAGGACCACGTCCCGCGCCGAGGCGTCCAGGTACCGCCCCGAGGCGAGGATGAAGCCCTCGGTGTTCACCATGAAGACCCCGTCGAGCTGGGCGAGCTCCTTGATCGACTCCCAGTTCTCCCGGTTCTTCACGTCGCAGATCGCCCGGTGCTGCCCCTCGTAGGGGTTGAGGATGGCCTGGTGGGAGTGCCGGATGATGGTCTCCCCGTCGCCGATGATGAACGCCGTGCCAATGGCCCTCCCCTCGCGGCCCTCGACTGCGATCTGCATCGCGAGGGAGAGGACGGAGAACATCACCTCCCTGGGGACGATATCCTCGAACTCCTGGACCCGGACGAAGTTCTTCCCCTCCTCGATGTCGTAGAGGAGGATGGCGTACGGGAAGACCCCGACGACCATCCCCTTCTCGAGCCTCCGCTCCAGGTAGAGCTGGATGGCGGTATCGAGCATGTGCCGCTCGCTGATCTCGAGGATATCGGGCATGGTGAGGTCCTGGACGACGTCCATCTGGAGACTCCCGCACCCAGATGACCGGGATCTCGCTCTCGCATTCGCAGCGCTTGGTATAGGAGACGATCGCCTTTGCGCCGATGGCCGCCGCGATATCCGCAGCAGCACTCATCATGAGATCCTCGTTCGCCACTAGAGGAACCCCCTGATGAGGTCCGGGATCTCCCCGGGCCTGTCTGCGACCGTGACGCCCATCCCCTCGAGCCTCCGGATCTTCGACCTGGCATCGCCCTCCCCCCCTTCGATGATGGCCCCCGCATGGCCCATCCGCTTCTCGGGGGGTGCGGTCACCCCTGCGATGTACGCGACGAGGGGGAGATTGGTTGACCCTGCACCCTCCTCTTCGAGGCTCCCGCCGACCTCCCCGATGAGGACAACGGCCTTTGTCTCCGGGTCGCCCTCGAACCGCTCGAGGACATCGGAGAAAGTCTGCCCGATGACCGGGTCCCCGCCGATCCCTATGACGGTGGACTGGCCGATGCCTGCCCTCGTGAGCTCGTGAATGACCTCGTAGGTGAGGGTACCGCTCCGGGATACCACCCCGACGTTCCCCCGGGTCGCGAGATGGGAGGGGATGATCCCGAGCTTGCATTCGCCGGGCGAGATGAGCCCCGGGCAGTTGGGCCCGATGACGGCTGCTCCCTGGAGCCGGGCATACTCGATGGCCTTCATGGTGTCATGGACGGGGATCTGCTCGGTGATGGCCACGATCGAGCTCGAGGCCTGCATATGCGGCTTCCATGACCGAGTCCATGGCCGCACCGGCAGGCACGAAGACGACGCTCGCCGTTGCATCGTGCTCCCGAAGGGCTTCCCGGATACTGTTGTATACCGGTATACCGTGAATCGACTGCCCGCCTTTCCCGGGCGTGACGCCGGCCACGACTCCCTTCCCACCGACCTCCCTTGCATAGGTATTCATGAGGGGGATGTGGAAGGCTCCCTGGTTGCCTGTCGCACCTGAAACAATGACCCCTGTGGCACGGTCGGCGAAGATCACCGGATCGCCTCCACCGATGCCTTCACTGCCTCGTCCATCGTCTCGAACATCGTGTAGCTCCGGCTCGCAAGAAGTCTCCTCCCTTCCTCCTCGTTCGTCCCCGCGAGACGGACCATCACCTTCTGGGTGACGTCGGCCTCAAGGATCCCCTTCGCCACCTCGTCGCATCGCGTGATTCCCCCGAGGAGGTTGACCAGGATCACCTGCACGGAAGGCACGGATGCCACCGAGCTGCACGGCATGTTTCACCCGTTCGCGGTCGGCACCGCCTCCTACGTCGAGGAAGTTCGCCGCCCTGCCGCCGTAGAGCGCGATGAGGTCGATGGTCGCCATCGTGAGGCCCGCGCCGTTCCCGATGACCCCGATATCCCCGCCCAGGTCGACGTAGGAGAACCCGTGGGCCTCGGCCTCCCGCTCCCTCTCTGTCTGGGCACGGCCTCTCTGGAGTTTCTGGCGGGCGAGGGCGCTGTCGTCGATGATGATCTTCGCGTCGGCTGCAAAGATCCCCTTCGGCGTCGTAACGAGAGGGTTGATCTCGGCGAGGACCGCGTCCTTCTCCCTGAAGATGCGGTACAATTTGTTCACGATGGGTGCAAAGTCCTTCGCCATCCCGCCGAGGAGGTCGCGGAGTGCGAATGGCGGGATATCGGTGAGGAGCGGAGAGACCGTCATTCTCCGGACCGCTTCAGGATGCTCTCTTGCGACCGTCTCGATCTCGACCCCTCCTGATTCTGCGAACAGGAGGAGTGGCATCCGGGATGAACGGTCAACCGCGATGGAGAGGAAATACTCCTTCCCGATTTCCAGGCGCTCCTCGGCGAGGATCTCCCTGACGGGTTCGCCCCGGATCTCCTTTGCAAAAAGGGCCTGGGCCTGTGAAACGGCCTGGGCCGTATCGGTGACAACGATGCCGCCCGCCTTGCCTCTCCCCCCCACAGCCACCTGCGCCTTCAGGACGATCTGATCGCCGAAGGTCCCGAGATGAGACTCGAGCTCTCCAGGGCTCCTGATCGCGATACCGGCGGGAACGGGTATCCCGTAGGCCCTGAAGATCTCCTTTGCCTCGTGCTCCGAGAGCCTCATGGTTTCTTCCCCTTCACGAGTTCCATTCCCCGCTTCAGCGCACTCATGTTCAGCTTCTCGGTGCCCTTCGGGACGCTGTCGAGGACCGCCTTCTCGATGGCGGCCTCGGAGACGATGCCCGTCGCCGCGATCAGGGCCCCGAGCATGACGATGTTCGCCACGATGACCTTCCCGAGGGTATTCCTCGCCTCGGTTGTCGCCGGGATCTCGTGGAAGGTGCACTCCGGCCGGCCCTCGACCATGTCCGGATCGATGAGCATCACCGCATCCTTCGGGGCATCTGCGCCGTAGCGCTCGAACCCCTCCTGGACATGATCACGTAGATATCCGGGACACTCACCTCGGGATAGAGGATGGGCTCGTCGTCGATGACCACCGCGGACATGGAGGCGCCGCCCCGCGCCTCCGGCCCGTAGACCTGGGTCTGGACCGCGTGCTTCCCGTCGTAGAGCGCGGCGGCCCGCCCGAGGATGACCGCGGCGAGGATGATCCCCTGGCCGCCGAAGCCCGAGAACCGGATTCGTGCCTCATTTCGGCACCCCCATGGCCGGCCGGTTCCTCCGGATGAACTCCCCGACGGTGAACATATCCTCGGGGACGGGTTTCCCCTCCTGGACGAGCCGGTTGTACTTCTGGAGGAGGATGGCATGGTCCTTCAGGTACTCGACCGTCGCCGAGACATCCTTGAGCTTGTTCCTCCTCCCGTATGCGGTGGGGCACTGGGTGAGGACCTCGATGAGGGAGAAGCCCGGGGTCTCAAGGCCGGTCTGGATGGCCCTTGTCAGCTCCTTCACATGGTAGGAGGTCCAGCGGGCCACGTGGTTCGCTCCTGCCACCACGGCGAGGGCAGAGAGGTCGAACACCCCCTCCCCCGAGCCGTAGGGCGTGGTGGTGGTGATGGCCCCCCGGGGGGTGGTGGGGGACCCCTGCCCGCCGGTCATCCCGTAGATCCAGTTGTTCATGCAGATGACGGTGATGTCCACGTTCCTCCGGCATGCGTGGATGAAGTGGTTCCCCCCGATGGCCGCGAGATCGCCGTCGCCGGTGAAGACCACGACGTGGAGATCGGGGCGTCGCGAGCTTGATCCCCGTGGCAAATGCAAGCGCCCTCCCGTGGGTTGTGTGGAGGGAGTCCGTCCTGATGTACCCGGGGGCCCGCGAGGAGCACCCGATCCCCGAGACAAAGACCGTCTCCTCCCACTTCCAGCCCAGGGTATCCACGGCGTGGAGCGTGCAGTTGATGACCGTCCCGTTGCCGCACCCGACGCAGTAGATGGTCGGGAGCCGGTCGAACCTGTACCAGTCCCTGAAGCTCATCGGGAGCCCTCCAGGGCCCTCCCCAGTTCATCGGGGGTGTGGAGCTCCCCGCCGAGCTTGGGGACGGGGACGACCGGCACATCGGTGTGCCGTTCCATCTCCCGGGCCATCTGCCCGAGGTTCATCTCGGGGAAGAGGAATGTCTTCGCGTCGGGAAACTCCGAGAGGGCGAACTCGGGAAAGGGCCAGACGACGCGGAGCTGGAGATGGCCTATCTTCTCCTTCGGCCGGTCGTGGAGCACCTGGTGCACCGTGCGGGTCGGCGCCCCGTAGGAGACAAAGACCTGCTCCGCGTCGGGGTTCGTGACCCTGTAATCCGCCATCTCCTTCCTTGAGGATTCCACCTTCCTGACGAGGCGCATCACGAGCTTCTCATGGGCCTTCGGGTTCGTGGCCGCAGGGTAGCCCCGCTCGTCATGGGTGAGGCCTGTCACGTGGACCCCGTAGCCTTCACCAAAGGTGGGAAAACCCGGGATGTCGTCCTCTCCCGCACTGTAGGGCTGGGTGCCGGGATCGAGCTTCTTCCGAGGGATGACCTCCACCGAGTCGGGGATGGTCAGCCTCTCCCGCATGTGCCCGATGATCTCGTCGCCCATGAGGAAGACGGGGACCCGGTAGCGCTCGGAGAGGTTGAATGCCTTCACCGTGAGCTCGAACATCTCCTGGACCGATGCAGGGGAGAGCGCGATGATGCTGTAGTCCCCGTGGGAGCCGAACCGGCACTGGAGCATGTCGCCCTGCGCCCCGAGGGTTGGCTGGCCGGTCGAGGGGCCGCCCCGCTGGATGTTCACGATGACGCAGGGGGTCTCGGTCATCGCCGCGTAGCCGATGTTCTCCATCATCAGGGAGAAGCCGGGCCCGCTCGTGGCCGTCATGGCGCGGGCGCCCGTCCAGGAGGCCCCGATAACCGCCGCGATGGAGGCGATCTCGTCCTCCATCTGGATGAAGACCCCCTTCGCCTTCGGGAGCTTCAACGCCATGTGCTCCGCAACCTCGGTGGAGGGGGTGATGGGGTAGCCGGCAAAGAACCGGCACCCGGCGGCGAGCGCCCCCTCGGCGCAGGCCGTGTTCCCCTGCATGAACTCGGGCCGGCTCAAAACTCGATCACCACCTTCTGGGGCTCGTTCTCCTTCTCGTCATCCCAGCGTATGGCCTGGTCGGGGCAGATCATCTGGCAGAGGCCGCAGACGGTCCGGCCGTAGAGCTGCTGGAGCCGGCAGTTGGGGCAGCGCTCTGGCCGGTCGAGCTCGGGGAGGATGATCCCCCGCTCGTTCTGGGCCTTCCCCTCTTTGAAGATCCTGTAAGGGCAGACGAGCATGCAGAGGTTGCATCCCTTGCACCGGTCGCTGTCGATAACGAGCTTCATGGTATGGCTCCTACCCAGTATGGAACCGCGCCTGACATTGTGCTTTCGCTTGCTCATGGACCCTGCCGAAGAGGTCGTTCCCGTGGGCATCGATCCCGACCACAAGAGGCAGGTGATCCACCCCGATCACCCAGACCGCCTCGGCCATGCCCAGGTCGGGGAAGTGGACACCCTTGAGGCACATCCGCGAGGCCGCAAGGGCTGCACACCCGCCGGTGAAGGCGAGGTAGACCGCCCTTCCCCGAAGGAGATCGACGACCTCCCTCCCCATTCCCCCCTTGCCGATGATCCCCCGGACACCTGCATCGACGAGGAAACCGGTCAGGGAATCCATCCTCGCCGATGTCGTGGGGCCCGCAGCGATGATCTTCTCTCCTGCAACCACGGGCCCGCAATGGTAGACGACCGCACCCCGGGGATTGAAGGGGATGCCCAACCTTCTGCATCCGGAGGTGGGCCTCGTCCCTTGCCGTGTAGATTATCCCCGACAGGGTCACCCTGTCACCGGCCCGGAGGGAGAGGACCTCGTCACCCAGCGGGGTAGTGAGGTCGATCACCTCCACCCCTCCACGACCCGTGTTGCCCGCCTGCATGCCCAGCACTGGACGTTCACCGCGACGGGGAGGGATGCGGTATGGCAGGCGCCTTTCTTCACCTTCACGGCAAGGGCGGTGGTGTCCCCGCCGAGGCCCATCGGGCCAATCCCGAGTGCGTTCACCACGTCGCAGATCTCCTGTTCGAAGGGGTCCATGGTATCGACAGGGAGGAGGAGTGCCTCTTTCGAGAGCGCCGCAACTCCGTCGAAGGTGGACCCGACCCCGACCCCGAGGATCACCGGCGGGCAGGGCTTTCCCCCCGCAAGGACGACCGTCTCGACGATGAACTGTATCACGTCTTTCGTCCGGCTCGGGAGGAGCATCCCGATCCGGGAGACGTTCTCGGACCCTGCCCCCTTGGGGAGGACCGTTACGCTGAGTTCATCCCCGGGGCTGACATGGACGGCCGGAATTCCCGGGCCGGTATTATCACCGGTATTCTTCCTGGTGCAGGGGTCTACGACATTCGGCCGGAGGGGGATCTTCTCCGTGGCAATCCGCACTCCGCTGGCAACCGCTTCCCCGAGGGCTCTTGTATAGGGAACATCGGGGGGCAGGGTGAGGTAGATGACCGGAATACCGGTATCCTGGCAGATCAGGGACCTGCCCTTCCCTGCCAGCTCAATGTTCGCGAGGATGTTCCCGAACTCCCCTCGGGCCACAGGGTTCTTCTCCCGCTGGAATGCCAGCCGTATCGCCCGTTCCACGTCGTCAGGAAGCCGGACCTCGGCCTCTGCAAGGGCATCCGCCGTGGCATCCGCTATGGCCGAGAGGAGAGCAGGGTCGTCGGGCCGATGCATTCTAACAGGAATAGGGAACCGCGCGATATAAAGGTGGATGGAAACGGCTTGGGATGACGGCCGGGAAAAAGAACTGTAGTGGGGAGGGGAGAGGAGGGGGGATTACCGGGACTTCTCGCCGTGCTTTTCGCCATGCTTCTCGCCGTGCTTTTCGCCCTTGCCGCCCTTCTCGGCGCCCTTCTCGGCGGCCTTCTCCCCGGGCTTTCCCGCACCCTTCTCGGGTGCCTTCTCCGCTCCCTTTTCGCCCGGTTTTCCGGCGCCCTTCTCGGCGCCCTTCTCTGTTCCCTTCTCGCCCTCCTTCTCTGCCCCCGGGGCCCCCTCGGCCTCGGCTGCCGGTGCAACCGGCGCCGCGACGACCTTCTCCTCGGCGATCTTCACGTGGGCCGCCCGGACCCCGGAGACCGCGTGCGTGGCCATCTCAAGGTGGGCAGGGGTGGGGAGCTTGTAGGCCCCATGGCGGAGTGCGTCCTTGACCTTCTCCAGGTTCGGGAGGAGGGTGTAGACCGAGATGACCTTCTGGCCCGGGTAGACCCGTGCCGCAGAACCGACGGCCTTCCCGAAGGAGAGGCGCATCCCTTCCGAGACACGGTCCGCCCCGGCACCGGTCGCCTGTTTGTTCTCCCGGAGGATGTGGTGGGGATAGACCCGGATCTTCAGCCGGAAGTTCGCCCGGCCCAGCTCCTGGAGCCGGCGGTTGATGACGATGCGGGCCGCCTCGAGCGCCGTGTGCCGGATCTGGCATGCCTCCTTGACGATGAGGCTCACTTCCAGGGGGAAGTCCTCGGTGAGGTTCCCCATGTCGAACTGGACGAGCCTTGACCCCGGGACACCGCCCATGTATTCACGCCGCGTGTACGCCTTCTTGGCGAGGTTCCTGTACATCCTGCCCGGTTTCCTGACCATTGGAGAACACCCTCACGAAACTTCGTGCTTTATAAAAAGGAGGTCTTGTTTCATAAACCTTGCTAGTCCGCGGATCCCCCGGAGATCAGGTCGAGGACATGGCGCCGGATCTCGATGAAGTCCCTGCAGGTACGGTCCCTCGGGTGCGGGCATTTCGTCACGGGCACGATCTCGCGGACCTTCCCTGGCCTCTGGGTGAGGACCACGATCCGGTCGGCGAGGAAGACCGCCTCGTCGACGCTGTGGGTGACAAAGAGGATGGTCTTCCGGGTCTTCTTCCGGATCTCCTGGATCTCGATCTGCATCAGGTTCCTCGTCTGGGCGTCGAGCGCTCCGAAGGGCTCGTCCATGAGGAGGGCCGCAGGCTCGGTCGCGAGGGCCCGGGCGACCGCGACCCGCTGCCGCATCCCGCCCGAGAGCTCGGTACGGGAGGTTCTTCTCGAACGAGGCGAGGCCGACAAGGTCCAGGTACTTCCTCGCGACGGCAACCCGCTCCTCCCTGCCCATCCCCTGCACCTCCAGCCCGAAGGAGACGTTGTCGAGGACCGTCCGCCAGGGGAAGAGGGAGTACTCCTGGAAGATCATGGCGATCCGGCGCGAGGGGCCGGAGAGGGCCTCCCCGTCCACCAGGATCGATCCCGTGGTCGGGGTGTCGAGGCCGGCGATGATCCGGAGGAGCGTCGTCTTCCCGCATCCCGACGGCCCGAGGATGCAGAGGAACTCCTCGTCCTCGACCGTCAGGTTGATCCCGTCGAGGGCCGGGACCCTTTCTCCGGACCCGGTAACAAAGACCTTGGAGAGGTCGCGGATCGCGAGCTTCATCGCTCGAGCCCCCTCCAGCAGAACCAGCGGTCCTCGACCGACCGGAAGAGGAGGTCGAACGCGATCCCGATGATCCCGATGGTGATCATCCCTGCGATGATGTAGTGCATCTGCCCGAAGTTGTAGGCATAGAGGGTCAGGTAGCCGAGGCCCGAGGTTGTCCCGGGGAGCCACTCCGCCGCGATGACGCACATCCATGCAATCCCGAACCCGACGCGGAGGCCGGTCCAGATGGTGGGGGCCGCCCCGGGCAGGACGACCCGGGCGAGGACCTGCCGCTCGGACGCCCCGAGGGTCTGGGCCACCTCGACCCAGGTCTTCTTGACCGCCCTCACCCCGTCGATGGTATTGAGGAGGATGGGGAAGAACGCCCCGAGGAAGATGATGAAGACCATCGAGTTGATCCCCACCGAGAACCATGCAATGGCGAGGGGGCCCCAGGCGAGGGGGGGGATTGGCCGGAGGAGCTGGATGGTTGAGTCCACGAAGGCATCGAGCCGCCGGGACCACCCCATCCCGACCCCGAGGGGGATCGCTATCGCGAGGGCTACGAGGAAGCCGGCCCCAACCCGTTCGAGGGACACCATCGCGTTGTGCACCAGGCTCCCGGTCCCGAGGATATCGGTGGTGGGAGAGAGGAGGACCGGGATCACGGTCTCCAGCCTCGGGAGGATGAACTGGTTGTTGATGGCCTGTGCCGCGATCTCCCAGACAATAAGGAGGAGGACGGGGAGGATGATGCCGAGAGGCCTTCTCATGCCTCTAAGCCTGTACCTCCTTTACGGATAAACCGCTCTCTTCAATGGCGTACCGGAGCATGACGTCCTGGATGGATCCCTTGCCGGGCGCCGCCATCACGATGGGTTTCCCAGCCGCCGACCGCTCCTTCGCCCACCGGACGAAGGAGGGCCAGTCCGTTGCAGGTGAGGACGTGACCACGACGACCCCGGAGCCCTCGTTGTTGAGGGCCATGAGGATCTTGAGCGGGGTTCCCTGGTCAATGGCCGATATGGCGGGCGGGTTCCCGACGTAGGCCATCTGGATGGCATTCGTTGCCGCGAGCTGCATCAGCTGTGGCCCGGCATCGGCCGGGATGAGCTTCAGGGTGGCTACCTTCTGGCCTTTCACCAGGAGATCCACGAGATCCGGCCGGGTTGCCGTCGGGTCCTCGGGTTTCAGCGCGATCCCGTAGGTATCATTGAAGTACTGCCATTTCTTCACTGCCACGAAGAGAGATGCGTGGTGGTCCGAGAGGAGGTACCCGACCCCGATGGGGTTCGCCTGCGCCGGCGGGACCGTGATACTCGATGCATTGATCATGGACATGGCCCGGTCATAGGGGCCGGTGTCGAAGAGGAGAGCCCGGGTCTGGTCGTCGGTGGTGTTCTTCAGATTCTTGGTGATCGTTCCCAGCTCACGGAGCGCATAGACGAACTCCAGCTGGCCGGCCATCCACTGCTCGGAGGGCGTGTTCGTGAACTTGACCGTGGGGAACGACCGCTCCAGGATATCGACCGAGGAGACGGTGATATTCCCGTATGTGAAGTTTCCTTTCCCGGCGAGCCAGTCAGCGGTGATATCCGCCGCCTCTGATTCGTGTGCGTTCAGGTACTGAGTGCCGAGGATCGTCGCTGCGCCCATGGCGTCCACGAAGGCCGGGTTGCTGTTCATGAAGTCGGTCCGGCTCGTGAGCACGCAGCACGGGTGGTCTTTCCACCGGTCGTCGGGCGGGAGGTTGCCGGAGTAGGTGATGACCTTCCCGATGCCGGCTACCGGTGCCACCTCCACGAACGGCTGCCACGCGATGTACCCGTCGATCTGATTCGTGGCAAGGAGGGTGGGCATCGGGCCGGTCCCCTTGGTATAGAGGATTCCGACATCGTAGGTCGCCTGTTGGGTCGTGGTGCATCCGGCGACAATGAGGAGAAACGCCAGGCACCCGATGAGGAGAAGTTGCATCCCTTTCATAGAGGGTACCTGAACCCGGTCAGGTCATAAAATGTTCCATTTTACATGATAAATATTCACAAAAAGGACGTTTTAACTCTATAACTGACACAAAACGCATCTTCTTTCATCTTTTATGTCCAGTCGATGGCAAAAAGGGCAGAATTATGGGGACAAGAAGATTTTTATTTTCAAAAAAACATCCTTTCTGTGTCAGTCAATGGTCCACCTTGACCCCATCGACCGCCTCCTCCGGGCATCCATGCGCTCGGACGAGGACTTCGTGGCCACCCTGAACGGGATCCTGAAGAACGACCTGCGGATGACCGGGCGGGAGCTCTCGGAGAGGAGCGGCATCACGGCCTCCTCCCTCTACAAGATCCTCCGCGGGGAGCGGTCGCCCAACCTCTCCACCCTCCGCGCCATCGTGGGCGCCCTGAGGAACGCCTCGAACCCCGGGGGGGAGGAGGAGTTCATCGGGGTCATCGCGGCCCGCCAGACGCTGGACGGGATCGAGGAACGGGTGGCCGAGGTCGACGGGAAGAGGGTCAGGGTGCGGGAGTACGCAGTCCATACCATCGAGGACGCGATCGTCGCCGCGGTCAGGGCGGAGCGGGAAGGGGCGAGGGGGATCGTCTGTGCCCCCATCGTCTCCTCGACCATCGAGGAGCTCGTCTCCATCCCAGTCGCGACCATCGTCCCGCGTGAGAGCGTCCAGCAGGCCATCGAGCTCGCGGCCCGGAAGGCATGGCATTAAGGGGCGCGTTGCGGAACATTGATAGGTGAGAGGATGCACGAGGACCAGATACGGAGGGGGCGGCTCGGAGGGGAGAGGGGATGCGAGGTCTCCCGCTTCCTCTCCTCCATGGAGGCTGACCGGAAGATCGCAGAGGCAGACGTACAGGTGGACATGGCCCACCTCCTCATGCTCAGGCGAAAGGACCTCATCGGGGAGGAGCATGCCCGGGCCATCATGGCGCTCCTTGTCAGGTTCTCCGAGAAGGGACTACCCGAAGAGGTCTTCGACGACCGGTTCGAGGACATCCACGCAGGGATAGAAGCATACCTGATCGATCGGCTGGGGGAAGAGACGGGAGGGAGGGTCCACCTGGGCCGCTCAAGGAACGACGAAGTAGCGACCTGTATCCGGATCCGTGCCCGCGAAGACCTCGTCAGGATCATGGAGGCCACGAACCGGCTCCGCGAGGTGCTCATCACCCTCGCAGGAGAACACACGGGAACGGTGATGCCGGGGTTTACCCACCTCCAGCACGCCCAGCCCACAACCCTCGCCCACCATCTCCTTGCCTACGAGGAGGCCCTCTCGAGGGACTATGCCAGGCTCTCCTCGGCTTTCACACGGGTGAACGAATCCCCCCTCGGTGCCGCGGCATTCGCTTCCACGGGGTTCCCCATCGACCGCAACCTGACGGCAGACCTCCTCGGGTTCGACGGGCTCGTGGAGAACTCCATGGACGCGGTCGCGTCCCGGGACTTCGTCCTCGAGGTACTCTCGGCCTGCGCCATCCTCTCCACTACGGCGAGCCGGCTCTCGGCCGACCTGATCCTCTGGTCGAGCCCGCTGGCAGGCTTCGTCACCCTCGCCGATGCCTACTGCTCGTCCTCCTCCATCATGCCCCAGAAGAAGAACCCCGATACCCTCGAGATTCTCCGGGCGAAATCGGGGACGGTACTCGGTTCCCTCACCGCGGCCCTCGTCATCGTGAGGGGACTCCCCATGAGCTACAACCGCGACCTCCAGGAGGTCACCCCCCACCTCTGGCAGGGGATCTCGGCGGTCACGGAAGGCATCCCCCTCCTCGCCGAGGTCCTCGCGACCGCGACCTTCCACCCCGCCCGGATGGAGGAGGAGGCCGGGAAGGGTTTCTCCACCGCGACTGAACTTGCCGACCGGCTCGTCAGGGACCTCGGGTTACCTTTCCGCACCGCCCATACCATCGTGGGGAAGGCGGTGCGGGCGGGGAGCTCTCGACCAGAAGACCCTCGAGAAGGCGGGGAAGGATGCCTTCGGTATCTCCCTCAAAAAACTGGGATTGACCAGGCAGATGGTCGAAGATGCCCTCGACGTGCGTTCCATGGTCGGTGCCCGGATGGTGACGGGAGGACCTGCGCCCTCGGCCGTGAAAAAGGCGCTCAAAGAGCGAAAGAAACAGCTGGGGAAGGACATGGCGGCAGCCGCCTCCCTCGACAGGAAGATCAGGGAGGCCCGGGAGCAGCTCCTCACAGAGGCACGGGGGCTTCTTGCGTGACCGAGTACCGACCCGGCGATCTGGTCCGGTGCACTGGCGGAAACCAGGAGTACGATGCCACCTACATCACGGAGCGTGACGGGAAGGCGGTGGTGAAGCTCGACAGCGGCTACAACATCGGTGTCCCTTTCGGGGCCCTCTCATGGAAAGAAAGGCCGAAGGTCGAGACCCCTGCCCTCGTAAAACCACGCCAGCGGGAGGATCTTCCTGAGCTTGCCATCATATCGACGGGAGGCACAATCGCGAGCCGGGTGGACTACCGGACCGGCGCGGTGACGAGCCAGTTCTCGGCCGAGGATATTCTCAGGGCGATTCCCGATCTCGCAGCCATCGGTCGGTTCAGGACGGAGCAGATCTCCTCCATCCTCTCCGAGAACATGACCAGGCAGATCTGGCAGGACCTCGCCCGGGCGGTCTTCCATGAGATTCAATCGGGCGTAATGGGGGTGATCGTCACCCACGGGACCGACACCATGGCCTACAGCGCGGCCGCCATCTCGTTCATGGTCGAGACACCGGTACCGATCATCTTTGTCGGTTCGCAGAGATCCGCGGATCGCCCGAGCAGCGACAATGCGATGAACGCCCTCTGCGCCGCTTCTGCGGCCGTCTCCCCTCTCGGGGAGGTGGCGGTGGTGATGCACGCGACCACGAGCGACGACCGGTGCGCCATCCACCGGGGGACGCGGGTCCGGAAGATGCACACCTCCCGGCGGGATGCCTTCCAGTCGATGGGTATGCCACCCCTCGGGTACGTGGAATATCCCGCCCTCTCTGTTGCCCTGTCCTCCGAAGCCACGGCAAGGGGCGGGCGGGAGCCGGTCCTCAGGGAGAAGATGGAGGAACGGTGCGGCCTCGTCTCCTTCTACCCGGGGATGGACCCCTCCATCCTCGAGGCTTACCGCGGCTACCGCGGGCTGGTCCTCGCCGGTACCGGCCTCGGCCATGTCTCCACCCCCTGGGTGGAGGGCGTCGCAGACCTCGCCCGCGACGGAACGAGCGTGGTCATGACCTCCCAGTGCCTCCACGGGAGGGTCTGCGACCGTGTCTATGACACCGGCCGCGACCTCCTTGCAGCCGGCGTTGTGGAAGGTGAGGACATGCTCCCCGAGGTTGCGCTCGTGAAGCTGATGTGGGTCCTCGGGCAGTCTGACGACGATGGCGAGGTCAGGTCCCTCATGGGTGAAAACCTGAGGGGCGAGATCCGGAGGCGATCGGTCCATGGTGCATGAACCGCCGCGAGCTCAAGGCAGGGCTCGAGATTCACCAGCAGCTCGATACCCGCGAGAAGCTCTTCTGCCACTGTCCCACCCGCCTCAGGGACACGGGGGAGCGGAACGGCGAGTTCACCCGATTTCTCAGGGCTGCCGAGAGCGAGATGGGTGAGATCGACCGTGCCGCCCTCGAGGAGATGCGGACGATCCGCAGGTTCACCTACTACACCTATGACACCACCTGCCTCGTCGAGGACGACGAGGAGCCCCCCGCGCCCCTGAACCAGGAGGCGGTCGATATCTGCCTCACCATCGCGAGGTGCTTTGGCATGCATCCCGTCGGGCAGGTCCATACGATGCGGAAGATCGTCATCGACGGTTCCAACACCTGCGGGTTCCAGCGGACCGCCCTCGTAGCGATGGGGGGATCCCTGCCGGGCGGGGCCCGGGTCGAGACCATCTGCCTCGAGGAGGATGCGGCACAGCGGGTGACCGACCAGGTCTTCTCCCTTGACCGGCTCGGCATTCCCCTCGTCGAGATTACCACGGGCCCTGATCTCCGGACGCCCGAAGAGGTCCAGGAGGTCGCCCAGTATATCGGGATGGTGCTCCGTTCAACGGGGAAGGTGAAAAGGGGCAAGGGGACCATCAGGCAGGACATCAACATCTCCATCCCGGGGGAGCCCGGGTCGAGATCAAAGGGGTGCAGGAGCTCGAGCTCATCGCCGAGGTTGTCCGCCGCGAGATGCAGAGGCAGCAGAACCTCATCGACATACGCGATGCCCTGACGGTCCCGCGGGGCCTGCGTGGATGAGGATCAGGTCGATGTCACCTCCCTCTTCAAGGGTACGAAGTCAGCCATCCTGAAGAAGGCGAAGCTCGTCCTTGCCATCCGCCTGGAAGGCTTCGCGGGCTCCGTGGGGAAGGAGATCCAGCCGGGAAGGAGGCTCGGGAGCGAGCTCTCGGATTATGCGAAGCGGTGCGGGGTGGGAGGGATCTTCCACACCGACGAGCTCCCGGCATACGGGATCACCGCGGAGGAGGTGCAGGCCGTACGGGCGAAGGTGACGGCCTGCGATGAAGATGCTGTTGTCCTCGTAGCCGGGACCGGCGATGAGGTGAGATGCGCCGCACGGCAGGTCATCCGCAGGGCGGGTTTGGCGCTCACGGGGATCCCCGAGGAGACACGAAGGATGCTCGAAGAGGGTTCCACGGCATACATGAGGCCCCTCCCGGGGGCAGCCAGGATGTACCCGGAGACCGACATCTTCCCCGTCACTGTTGAGAAGGACGTCTGGGACGGCATCTCGATCCCGGAGCTCCTGATCGGGAAAGCGAAACGCTTCGAGCAGGAGCTCGGCCTCGATCCCCCCGCGGCATACCAGGCGGCGACCTCCGAGAACCTCCCTGTCTTCGAGGCAGCGATCCGCGAGGGGGTGAAACCGACCCTCGCGTTCCGGGTGATCATCACCGCACCCGTGGAACTCGCCAGGAAGGGGGTGGATGTCGGGAAGGTCCGGGGGGCAGATTACCTCGCTATTCTCTCGGCGATCGAGAACGGCAGGGCCGCGAAAGAAGCCATTCCCGATATCATCGGTGCAACCGCTTCGGGGATGACCCCCGACCAGGCCATCGCCTCGCTGGGCACATCGGTGAGCCAGGAAGACCTCACCCGGATTGTCAGGAGGATCATCGGGGAGCGGAAGGAGTTCGTCGCCCAGAAGAAGATGGGGGCCCTCGGTCCCCTCATGGGCCTCGTGATGCAGGAGGTCAGGGGGAAGGTGGACGGGAGAGCTCGTGAGCGAGGCTCTCAGGCGGGAACTGGAGCGGTTCGCCTGAGGGTCCTGTTGCGTCCGGGGGCACAGTCGCAATAAGAGATGGGCGTTGGATCTCGGAATCCGGGTTCATTTGAGCAACAGAACCCTCAAGGGAATATCTTTATCAGTCTCATCGTTCACATTAAAAGGGAGCCTTATCCATGGGAAAGACAGGCAGCGTCAACTGGATGCAGGTGAAGGGAGTGAAGGGGCAGATCCGGCTCGTCCCCCAGAAGGACGCCGAGGTCAAGAAGCCCGGCCCGAACCAGCGGTTCAAGCCGAACGCGGGGACCCGGTTTGCGAGAATCGGCCGAGGAAGAGGCCCGGAGCCGGCAGGGGAACCGGAGGGGCGGACGGGGTCGGGGTGGACGGGAGAAGGACCCGAGGCTCCGCAGGCATATCCGGCGCAACAAGTCGTCGGTCATGGGCGCCAAGGCCAAGGCAAAGAAGTAATCCCCCGGCACCTGCATCAAGACCAAACCCTTTTTTAAGTGCCGTTCCCTCTCTAGGTACGTATGGACGACAAGACGGCGGTGAAGGAGTACCAGTTCGGTGAGCGGGCCAAGTCGGAGCTGATCCTCGTCTCCCAGGTTCTCATGATCCTTGCCGAGATGAAGGAGAAGGAGCTCGCCGGGGGGAAGCGGATCCTCCTCGCCTTCATGGACGGGATCAGGAGCGAACTCGAGTTCGCGTACCGGGGGACAGGTTCCGGGGAGTTCCAGAAGGCCATCAACCACCTGAACGAGGCGATCGGCCTCGTGGAGAGCGGGCAGCCCGGCCCCGCTACCCTGAAGGTCGCCGATGCCATCTCCGATGCAACCACCGCGGCCCAGCAGGCCTGGCAGGTACCTCTCCGCCCATGGACTCCTCTGAATTCCTCGCCTTCCTCACATCGAGAGCCTCGGTGCGGGACTTCAGCCCCTCACCCCCCGGGGAGCCCGTGATCGACGCCATCCTCAGGTCGGCACAGACCGCGCCCTCTGCAGGGAACCGCGAGGCCTGGGACGTGGTCGTGGTGGCCGATGGCGAGCTCAGGGAGGCCCTCTCGGAGGCGGCCCTCTCCCAGCCCCATATCAGGGACGCCCCCTGCATCCTCGTCGTCTGCGCAAACTACATCCGGTCGATGTCGCGCTATGGAGAGCGGGGTATCCTCTACGCGATCCAGGATGCGACCATCGCCTGCACCTACATGATGCTCGCCGCCCATGCCGCGGGTCTCCAGAGCTGCTGGACAGGGGCGTTCGACGAAGATGAGGTGAAGGAGACCCTGGATCTCCCCGGGCATCTTCGCCCCGTTGTCATGCTCGCCATCGGGAGGGGGAAGATCCCCGTGGAACGTCCGGGGCGTATTGACCTATCTGAACACGTCCATCATGACGGCTGGTGAGATGGAGGCTGATAAACGTGCCCGACTTTGTGGTGACCCTGGAATCGGCCTGGATCATAAAGGACGCGAAGTCCCTCGACGATGCGCTCGGGATCGCGATCGCCGAGGCAGGGAAACGCCTGAACCCGACGGCGAAGTTCGTCGAGATCGAGGCGGGCATCCTCCCCTGCCCCTTCTGCAGGAAGGACCTCTCCTCCACCCTCGTCATCGCGGGGACCGCCCTCGTCGGGCTCCTCCTCCAGATGAAGGTCTTCCGGGCCGAGTCGGAGGAGCATGCGATCCGGATCGCACGGTCGGTCATCGGGAAGGCGCTCCGGGACATCCCCCTCTCGGTCCTCGAGGTGAGGCCCCTGTGATTCCGACCGAAGGGAGGAATCACGGAGAGGCACCGAAGGTGACGCCGCTGTGATCCACATCGTAGGCCACACGGCGATCGATCATATCCTCCGGGTCCCCCGTTTCCCGGAGAGGAACGGCTCGACGTACGTGAGCGGCCACCAGGTGTTCTTCGGAGGCGGGGCTGCCAACATCGCCGCAGGAATCGCCCGGCTGGGCGCCCCGGTCACCCTCGTCTCCGCCGTAGGTGGCGAATTCGCCGGAAGCGACTACGAGAAGTGGCTGAAGGGGCTCGGCGTCGCGACACAGTTCTTTGTGGAGCCCCAGAAACGGACCCCGACCGCCTTCGTCTTCACCGATGATCCCGGCGACCAGATCACCTACTTCGAGTGGGGCGCCTCCGGGACCTTTGCCTCGAGGGAAGCCCCCGCCCTCGACTTCGTCCACCTGGCGACCGCCGATCCCGACTTCAACGCGCGGGTGGCCGAGAAGAGCCGGTTCGTATCCTTCGACCCGGGCCAGGATATCATCTGGTATAACGAAGACCAGCTCCGGCGCATCCTCGCCCGGATACGGATCCTCTTTGCAAACCGGCACGAGATGGAACACCTCTCGCGGATCCTCTCCCAGACAAAGGAGGCGATCCTTGAACAGGTCCCCATTGTGGTAGTGACCATGGATGCCGATGGGAGCGTCCTCCACATCGAAGGGCGGGAACACCGAATCCCGATCGTCCCCGTGGAAGCGGTGGACCCGACGGGGGCTGGCGACGCGTACCGGGCCGGGTTTCTCGCAGCCTACCAGCGGGGGCACTCGCCCCTGACCGCCTGCAGGGTGGGGGCCACCACCGCCTCCTTCACCGTCGAAAAAGCCGGCTGCCAGACGAACCTCCCCGACTGGAACCAGATGGTGGCCCGGTACTGGACCCATTTCGGCGACCTCCCGCAGCCTGAGAGGAGAGCGGAATGAACCCGCCTTCCCGGCTCAATGCCATGGCCACCTGCGGTCCGATAAAGGAGACGTAGCCGTGCCTGCCAGCCCTGATGCCAGGATGGAGCACCTCACCAGGTTCCTCTTCACCGCACCCCCCTGGTACATCTCGGGGGGGCTCGCGGTGCTTGCCGGCCTCGCCCTTGACGTCGCCAGGGGCACGGTCCCGGGTCCTCTCTCCGTCGGGATCCTGGCATTCGCCCTCCCCGCGATCCTCGCCCTCCTCCTCACGAAACCCCTCGTCACCCTCGCCGGTTCCTTCACTACGTGGAACCGCTCCGCCTCCCTCGCCCTCGCCTCCCTCGTCTTCTCTCTCTGCACAATCCTGCCCGGCATCCTTCTCCCCGTGCAGAACCTCTTCGCCTTCCTCTTCGCCTTCTCCCTCGGCCTCGTCTTCGGGATCCGCCTCCTCGTCCTTGTCGCTACTGCCGATTACCGGCCCGCGAGGATGCTCCCCGCGGCGCTCTCCCAGAGTATCTGGGGATTGCTCGCCGGATGGCTCCTTCTCCCCGGCCCGTTCCTCGCAGCTGCCCTTGTGGCGCATATCGCGGTCGGGGCAGCCGCCCTCCTCCTCATCTACCTCATCGAGCGCCCGCTCTACCGGACCTTCCGGATCCATATCTTCCACTTCCTGAACACCTTCCTCGCCCATCTCACCGACGGCTCCCGAGGCATGGAGGATTTCTTCTCGGCCATGGGAGAGGGGATCTCCCTCCCCCAGGTATCCTTCCTCTTCAGGAGAGCGGGGAAGAAGGACATCCTCCTCACGGTCCCGAATGTCCATCCCGGCCCCCTCGGGGACATCGGAGGCGGGAGACTCCCGCATATCCTCCACGGCTCCCTGGACGGGGAGGTCCTGACGGCGCACGGGTGCGCCACCCATGACTACAACCTGACGAGGGAGGAGGAGACGGGGAAGATCGTGGATGCGGTCCGGGAATCCCTCGGGCGCCTCACCCCCGCCCCCGATGCAAGCCGGTCCACCAGGATCCGGGAGGGGAGCGTGGACCTCCTCTGCCAGCGGTTCGCGGACTCCCTCCTCCTCGTCGGGACCCGTGCACCAGAACGGACCGAGGACCTCAATCCTGCCATCGGGTGGATCCTCCTCGCCGAGGGGCACCGGCTCTACGGGCACGTGGCGCTCGTGGACGCCCACAACAGTATGACCGAGGTGAGCGGGGCGACCTACCTCGGCAGCCCTGTCGCCACCGAGTACATCACCGGTGGCCTCCGGGCCATTGAAACCGGTAAGGCCTGGGAACGGTTCCCGTTCCGGGCCGGGGTATCCCACATTCCCCTCCCCTTTACGAGGGAGCAGGGGTTCGGTGACCTGGGGATGCAGGCCCTCGTCATCGAGGCAGGGGGGCAGAAGACGGCCTATGTCCTCCTTGACGGGAACAACATCGTGAAGGGCGGCCGGGAGGTGCTGCTCGGGGGGATCCGGGATCTCGTGGATGAATGCGAGGTCATGACCACCGACACCCACCTCGTGAACACCATCACGGGAAAGAATCCCATCGGCATGAAGGTCCCGCCAGCCGATATCGTGCCTTATGTCAGGCGGGCCGTGGAAGTTGCCATCGCAGACATGGCTCCAGCTGAAGTCGGTGCAACGACGGCGTGGTGCAGGGATGTCCAGATCTTCGGCCCCCAGCGGATCTCCCAGATCTCGTCCATCGCCACCACCACCGTCAATTTCATCGGCCCCCTCGGGGTCTCCCTCCTTCTCAGCGCCTACCTCCTCACCCTCGTTACGTATATGGCGCTGGTGTAGAGGGTTTTCGCCTTGATGGGAGGGGCCGTATTAGGGAGAGCCTAGGGGCCCGGTTCAAAGCGGGGCAGGGCCCGGCTCTCAGGGGGCGCAACCCTTTTTCGGCTGGAAGACAAACGCTCCCGTGCGAGGGTAACCAAGCCAGGCCAACGGTGATGGACTTAAGATCCATTCTCGCAGGAGTTCGTGGGTTCGAATCCCTCCCCTCGCACTATCGTAATGGGTTATAGGTATCTAGTAAAATGCAGCCTTTGAGACGTAGTTGTTGAAGGTCATTGGCGCACCCGTCAAATATACTCCATCATTTATAATATTACTTTACGGAAAAATATCTATAGACTTGATAATAATGAATTAATTTGTTGAGTGATTTGATTTAAATCCTGAGTGCGTTGACTTAATATCAATTGTTTATCATCCAATTGGCTTTTCCAAGCAATTTTTGTAAAAACATTGGCATTATTGTATTGTTGGACGAAATTATTGTAATCGTTTAAGGCAGTATTATACTTGGTTATGGCGTCATTTTGTTCTTGCATTAATTGTGTAAATTGTTTTAATTGTTTGGGGTTGTAGAAACTCCATCCAAAATAATATCTCGGATTATCCGCTTGTTGAACGGAATAGCCCCCAGTTGTTTCTAAAGCTAAATATCCATTGGGTGAGACTTCGGCCATAACCCAAGCATGATTTGCATCCTGAATAGAGGAGATATCCTTGTCAACATTTCCGACGTTAATTTTCGCATTAATTCCTTGAGCTTTTAGCATATCCCAGACATCGCTGGCCATGTCCGCACAAACATACAAATCGGTCAATGAATAGACGTGAGATTGATGATAGGTCGCAACGATTTCATTAGCAATTCGGATATTTCGATCGGTTTGGCTTTCTGTGGGTGTTGGAACGATATAATTTACCACTGAAGGTATTTGCGGTTGGGTTGTGTATTGCGTCTGGCTTGTACGAATCGCAGAGAGAATCGCAGGCATATTTGAAAAAATAACTGAAAAAAGCAAAATGCAACCAATGATTAATACAAGAATTTTCCCGAAATCTGTTTTTTTGCCTTGTTCCTTCTTCTCCTCCTCTATTTTCTTTTCATTTGTGGGTTTAATTTCTTGAGGAATATGATTTGGTTTCAGACTGAAAGAACCTATATTTGCTCCACATGAAGAACAAAATTTTGTCTTTTCAGAGATTTCCTCCCCACAATTAGGACAAAATCTCGGCATTACATTCTCAACTGATTCTTTCTTTGGATATAATTTTCGGTTAGGGATTATAATCCGTTATTTTGTAACAATATAATTTTTAAAGGATTCGATTATTCAATTAAGTTTACCCAAAATTCCCTGTTTTTGTTAAATATTGATAAACCATATGGCGGTCATCGAAGTGGGTTGTGATGAACAACCAATCATTACCGTATTGCGCTTCTGAGTACTTCTCACTCTGTGATTCAAAGCTTTTTCCAAGTGCCCATTGGTCCCAGATGTAACCAAGCTCCTTCCCCGCTGTAAAAGATTTTCCGTCGCTGATCTTAATAGTCTTGAAATCTGCCATGTATTCGGGGTAATTACCGGTCATGAAGATAAACGAGTCTTTCGTGTGGTAGAACCCCAGATAGGAATCAACTGTTGTTTCGATACCAAGATAGCCATCATATTCCAAGGCTTGATGGTCGCCAAGTATCCCCACAATCATATGTTGCGGGATAGCACTTGGGAACCAGATGAGGGAAGTTCCATAACCCTCACGAGTGAGTAGTCCCGCCAAGAGTAAGCTCTTGTCATCGCAATCTCCACCTTTATCGCCGATTGTCTCAAGAGGATATTTTACGATCAACCTGCTAGGGTCGTAGCTATCTGGAACCGCTCCTTGAACAAAACGAGATATCAATTCCGCATATTCATTGTCATCAAGATGATTTTGATCACGTATCTTTCGGAGAGGGGTGAGAATGGAAGTATAACTTGCTTCCTGAGTCGGATCGTTAATTAGGGCTTTATAATACATGGATTGGTCTTCCAATGAAACCGTAATCCCGATGCCGCCGTATGTATAATTCCCGAGTTTATTCTCATCTATATCTTTTTGCCGTTGTATGGTCATTTTTGATAGATTGTATTTGATGGCTTGAAAGGCTCCGGTGTTGATTGGCACTGAAACGGTAGTGCTGGCACCCCTGTAGGTAAATAAAAGATTCGGCCACGTAAAATAAGAGTTACAGGGAGCGTTCCTTACCGATTCGTATTGGCTGCAGGTAGACAATTGAGCTGAAGGAACAAAGATCAGTGGCACGGCCTGATAAGATAACGGAACTCCTCGATTGGATGGGATTGCCATCGTTGATATTGCAGTAGTTGGAAGCGAGGGGGTTTCAGTTGGATTCTCGATGATCGATGTGGTTGAAGCGAGAGTTATTACTGCCATTTGATTGGCGCTACCCGTCGTTTCAATAGGCGTGGGAGATGACATAACCACATTATTGTTTTGCTGCGGTTGAGAACAGCCAGCGATGAATGCTCCACATACGAGAAAAATGAAAATTAATTTTATAAGCTTTTTTCGTAACATAATTAAATCTTTATTGAACTATATAATAATTTGGCAGAAGGGAAAATAATTTCTATAATTTATTATTCCATCTCCAATATCTCCCTGTAGGAATTTCTATCATACCCTATCACGAGGGAATAATTTGAATAATCACATTATTTCAATTCCCTTTTTGAAATACCCGAATAATGCCTCCACCCTTACCCAACCCTCTCAAAATCGATGAATGCCCTGTACGGGTCTCCTGAGCAGCCGGGCCGGGGACCCCGGGGCCGACGACGGATGCATTATTTCCCGCGGACAACCATACCCTCGGCAGGCGGCGGAAAGGCCATGCCCTGCACAACCCAGGCGCGTTTATTTAAAATCTCACCCCCTAATCCTCCTTCACCAGATAACTGAGCAGATGATGAGGACGGGGGCCGTGAATGTTCGAACGGTTCGACCTGAACGGAAAAACCGACGATAAAACATTCCAGAAGGAGATCGAACCCCTGCAGAAACAGCTGGGAACCCTCCAGAGAGATCTCCACGACAAGAAGATCCCGGTGATCATCGTTGTCGAAGGCTGGAACGCGTCCGGCATCACGACGGTGATCAGCGAACTCATCCAGTTCCTCGATCCCCGGGGCTTCTCCCTGCACTCGATCGGTTCACCCACCGATGAAGAGAGGGCGAGGCACCTGCTCTGGCGGTTCTGGGAGAAGATCCCCGCAAAAGGACGGACGGCCATCTTTGCCCGGAGCTGGTACAGCAGGTCACTCGCCGAAGTGATCTCGGGGATCGAGTGGAAACAGGGAGTCAAGCAGTCTATCGTCCAGATCAACCAGTTCGAACGCCAGCTTGCCGACGACGGGACAATCATCCTGAAATTCTTCCTCCATATCAGCAAGGAGGAGCAGAAGAAGCGCCTGGACGAACGCGAACACAATGCCCTGACTTCATGGATGATAACAAAAGGGGAATGGGATTTCCATAACCAGTACGATACCTATCTTCCCGTCATCGAGGAATTTATCGAAGGGACCGACCGCCCGTACGCACCGTGGATGGTTGTCGAGGCCACGGACAGGAATTACATGATCCTGAAGGTTTTTTCAGCGGTGATCAAGGCAATCGGAAAAAACCTGGCCGCGTCAGGTGAGAAATCCAGGGAAAAGAACGGAAATTCTGAGATAAGCAAACCGAAGAAGGTCGAGGTGAAACGGAGATCCTCCCCCGCGGTCACCGTAACCAGACCTGAGTATGAACAAGATCTGCCCACCTTCCAGGAGCAGGTCCGGGATATCCAGTACCACCTGTACAAAAGGAAGATCCCGCTCATTATCGTCTATGAAGGATGGGATGCAGCAGGAAAAGGGGGCAACATCATGCGCCTCGTGCGGCTGATGAACCCGCGGGGCTATGATGTCATTCCCATCTTCCGGCCAAGCGAACCGGAAGACAGTTACCACTATCTCCGGCGATTCATCCGGCACTTCCCGAGAGCGGGCCACCTGACCATCTTCGACCGGGAGCTGGTACGGCCGCGTCCTTGTCGAACGGGTAGAAGGGTTCTGTTCCGAGACCGAGTGGAAACGGGCCTACACCGAGATCAACGAGATGGAGGAGACCTATGTGGAGAACGGCGGCGGGTTGATCAAATTCTGGCTCGAGATCGATAAGGACGAGCAGCTCGGGCGGTTCAGGCAGCGGGAGAAGGACCCGCTCAAGCAATGGAAGATCACCGACGAGGACTGGAGGAACCGCGAGAAATGGGATCTCTATGACAAGGCGGTGAACGAGATGCTCGCCCGCACGAACACCACTGCCGCACCCTGGACCGTCGTTGAATCCAATGATAAATTATTTGCACGGCTGAAAACCCTGCAGACAGTCATCTCCTACGGCGAACAGATCCTGTAATATCGCCGGATACCGGTGAGATCACCGGCTGAACCGGGAACCCCGCCTCACCCGACCCGCTCAAAATCGATGAACGCCCTGTACGGGTCGGTCCTGAGCAGCCGGACGCGGATCTCCTGGCCGACGCGGAGGCCGCGTTCCCCGCGGACGACCTTCCCCTCGGCAGGGGGGGCGAGCAGGCGGACATAGACCCCGTGCTCCGTCGCACCGGTCACGATGGCATCGAAGGATTCCCCGATGCGGTCCAGGAGGAGCATGGCGGCACCGGCCTTGCGCATGAACCGCTCGACCTTGTTGGCCTCGTGCTCCCTTTCGGTGAGCCAGGTGCAGAGCTCGTCCAGCTCCGCTGCCTCGTAGGGACTCGGGTCGCCGTGGAGCACCGCCTTCACCAGCCGCTGGATGATCAGGTCGACAAACCTCCGGTTCGGGGCGGTGGAATGGGTGTAGTGGGTGACCGCGAGGCCGAAGTGGCCGTAGGGGGCCTGCCCGGGCTCGAGGGTCAGGTACTCGCCCCGGCCCAGGAGTTTCACGATGGTCAGGGAGAGGTCGGGGAACCGCTCGGGATCGGCCTTCTTCCGCCGGATGAGGAACTCCGAGAGGGCCTTTGCGTCCGGATCGGCGGGCAGGGTCTCGTGGTACTTCGCGGCAGTCTCGACGATCCCGTCCCAGTGCTTCGGGACGCGGACGACCCTCTGGACCATGGGGATACCGGCCTTCTCCAGCCGGGCGACCATGGTCCCGTTCGCCGCGATCATGAAGTCTTCGATCAGGTGGCCGGCAGGGTTCTTCTTCGGGGCGACCAGCCGGCAGATTTTGCCCTCCTCGACAACAACTTTGGGCTCAAGGGTGTCCAGTTCCAGTGCCCCCTGCTCCATCCGGTACCTCTTCAGCCGCATCGACGCCTCGAGCTGCAGGCGGAGCTGCGCCTCAAGGCCCGGGACGTCCCGGACGACCTGCGGGACTGGCGTCGCTCCCTCGAACCAGTCGCCGATCTCCTCGTACACGAGTTTCGCCTTGTTGTTCACGAGGGCGCGGTACGCCTCGCCCGGGCGGAAATCCCCGTCAGGGAGCACGGCGTACTCGACGATCACCGCTGCCCGGTCCTGGCCGGGGAGGAGGGAGGTCATCCCCTTGGAGAGGCGGTCAGGAAAGAGAGGGAACGTCACGATGCCCGTATATACCGATGTCCCGTTATGGGCCGCATGCAGGTCTGCAGGCGACTGCCTCTTCACGTAGAGATCGACATCGGCGATGGCAACCCTGACATGGATCTCCCCGTCCTCCCCGCGTTCGCAGTATTCCAGCTGGTCGAGATCCATCGAGTCCTCGTTGTCGATGGATGACCACAGGAGGCTTCGCAGGTCGCGTATATCCTGGCCTTCGGGAAACTTCGTCTCGGAAATGGCGTTGATCTCCCTCGTCACGGGCGCCGGGAACCCGGGCTCGAACCCGTACTTCTCCATGGCATGCCACGCGATGGCCGGAAGATCGATGCCTGCGCTGTTCTTCATGGCCCTGCAGGTGAATTTCCTTTCAGGA
>CAVQHA010000005.1:0-263878 GCA_963712215.1 uncultured Methanomicrobiales archaeon
TCGGTGAAACTGTAAAATGCCGCGTCCACGTGTCCCCGTGCTTTGGTGAGAAGAGGCACATCCACCCGCTCGGGATTTATCTCAGGCGTGTAGTAAAACGCGTGGCGACCTGCGGACAGGGTGGGCGTGGCGGAGCACGATCCTGCTTCGACGACTGCCGTACGGCACAGAGCTGCCAAGCGTTTGCGATGGGCTTCACGGTTGCCGCGATCTGGTCTTGATGATGAAAGCCCCAAGTAATTCCGGTCACTAGGAGAGCGAGCGATAGATAGCGAAGGAGTCTAGTACCTCCTGCAATGTAGGTACTTCTCCGGGGATACTCACGGCGTTCGGGGTCTTTATCGGAGCGGCATCCGCCCCCGCCCGCCGGGCCGACCGGGTTCTTCCCGCAGTCCCAGTCATCGGGGGAACGGTAGTAGCCCGACCATTCCCAGGATTCGAGGTTCTTCGGGCAGAAGGTGACGTAGGCGCCGGACGGGCTGAAGGACAGGGGCACGACGTAGATGAGGACCCCTGACCCGGCATCATCCTTGTCGATGAACCGGTCCCTGTACATACTCCCGACATCATGGATGTAATAGTCGGTCATATCGGGGATATCGGAAGCGTTCAGCACGCTGTAGGCGGCCCCGTCCTTCAGAAGCGAGAACGAGTTCGCGAGGGGGGTCATGAAGATAGAGGACTTCCCTTCCTTCAGGATACCGGTCATGTAGAAGTTCACGCCGACCATGAGGAATTTGTGGTCTGGTATCGCCTCCACCTCGGTCATCGGGTTCCCGTTCCCCCCGGGGGTGTAGTAGAAGGTGGTCCTCATCTGGGTACTGACAACGGAGACCGACAGGGAATGGAAATCCACGTTATCGGCATAGGAGTACCGGCATCCTCATGGCGAGCGGGTTCGTGAATACAGGGGAAAGGACAGGAGCGGCGGTCTCAACGGGGGTCTCGGCTGAGGTTTCAGTTACAATGGGAACGGCCGTCTCCCCGATCGTCGTCCCGGTCGGTGCGGATGCCATAAGCCCGGTCGGGGAATTCTCTTCAATGGTGATCTCCGGCTGGATAACACCAGGCCCTCCCTGCACAGGCACCGGCACAGGAAGGGGTACGATGCAGCCCGCGATTATCATCGCCCCGATAAGGATTACTCCTGCAAGGATGGTTGAATTCAGAATGGACAGACGATTCCCCCCCGAAATTGGTCTATACAGGTTCTCGGATGCTGGAGTATTTATAGCCCTTGCCGTATGGAGAGGGGGAGGAACAGAAAACGCGGCAGAACGGGATAACCCGGTCGTTCACCAGGTCTTCACTGCCCATTCCTGCCAGCTTCATGTGGATGGACAGGAATTACTACACTATGGGCCGGGTCATCACCTTCTCGCGGAACGTCTTCATCCCCCTCACCACGGTCTGCCGCAACCGGTGCGATTACTGCGGCTTCCGGACCCCGGTGCAGGGAGGCTGCATCCTCCCCCCGGGGAGGTGAGGAAGATCCTCGGCCACGGGGCCGCTCTGGGATGTACCGAGGCGCTCTTCACCTTTGGCGAGCGGCCTGAATCGGAGCCCGGGTTCTCTGCAATGCTCTCGCTCCTCGGTCATGCAGGCATTCTCGATTACTGTTACGGGATGTGCAGGATGGCTCTCGAGCTGGGACTCCTGCCCCATACGAATGCGGGGGTCCTGACCTACCAGGAGATGGACAGGCTCCGCGAGGTGAATGCATCCCTGGGTCTCATGCTCGAGACAACAGCAGAGGTCCCCGCGCACCGGAACTCCCCGGGGAAGAAGCCCGAAGAACGGATCCGTATGATGGAGGACGCGGGGAAACTCCACATCCCCTTTACGACGGGCATCCTGGTGGGGATCGGAGAAACCATGGGGGACCGCGAGGAGTCCTTCATGCTCATCAGGGACCTCCACCGGAGGTACGGCCACATCCAGGAGGTGATCATCCAGAACTTCTGCCCGAAGGAGGGCACCCCCATGGCCCGTTCCCCCGTCCCGTCAACGGATGAGATGTGCGTCACGATAGAGTTCGCCCGGGACATCCTCCCCCCCGAGATCGCCATCCAGATCCCGCCGAACCTGGTCGATGCATCCGCCCTCATCCCGTGCGGCGTGGACGACCTGGGAGGGGTCTCGCCGGTCACCCCCGATTATATCAACCCCGAGCACCCCTGGCCCGGGATCGAGGAGCTGCGGAAGGTCGCGGGGGATGCCATCCTCTCGGAGAGGCTCTGCATCTACCCGAGGTTCATCGGGCTTGGGTGGTACCACCCCTCTATCGAAGGGCTTATCAAACGGCTTGAGCAACAGATCAGTGAGGGGAGAAGGTGAAGAAGGGGCCGCTGCTCTACAGGGGGAAGGCGAAGTCGGTGTACCTCACCGATGACCCGAACGAGGTGTCGGTGGAGTTCCGCGACGATATCACGGCCTTTGACGGCGAGAAGAAGGCCGTGCTCGAGGGGAAGGGGGTATACAATGCCGCGGTCTCGGCCTCCCTCTTCGAGTACCTGGAGATCCACGGGGTGAAGACCCAGTTCATCCACATGCTCGACGACCGGACGATGCTCGTCCGCCGGCTCCAGATGATACCCCTCGAGGTCATCGTCCGGAACATCGCTGCCGGGTCCATCGTGAAACGGTTCCCCTTCAAGGAGGGGGACGTGCTGAATCCCACGGTGATCATCCTCGACTACAAGGACGATGCCCGGCACGACCCCATGGTGAACGATGACATCATCTTCGCCCTCGGGCTCGTCACCCGGGAGGAGCTCCTCACGATCCGGAAGACGGCCCTCAAGGTGAACGACCTCCTGCGGACCTACCTCGCGGGGCTCTCCATCATGCTCGTGGACTTCAAGCTCGAGTTCGGGAGGTTCCAGGACAAAATCCTCGTCGGGGACGAGATCTCGATGGACTCCATGCGGCTCTGGGACGGAAAGACGAAGGAGTCCCTGGACAAGGATGTCTACCGGTTCGAGAAAGGGGACGTGATGTCCACCTACGCGGCGGTCGTCGAGCGGATCGCGCCGGGGGCCCTCCAGCGGTTCGCGGCAGAGAAGACGGTGTTTTCAGGCGAGTGATGAGGATGAACTTCGATGTCGAGGTGAAGATCAGCTTGAAGCAGGGGATACTCGACCCCGAGGCGCGGGCCATCCAGCACGCCCTCGCGGACCTCGGGTTCCCCACGGGGAAGCTCTCCACGGCCCGGGTCTACTCCCTCTCGATGGAGGCCGGGGACCGGGCCGAGGCAGAGGAGAAGGCCCGGCAGATGTGCGAGCGGCTCCTCGCGAACCCGGTCATCCACCGCTACGAGGTGGAGGTCAGGGAATGAGGTTCGCGGTCGTCCAGTTCGGGGGCTCCAACTGCGACCTGGACGCTGCCTATACTCTCTCCCATGTCTGCGGGGTGGATACCGATCTCCGCTGGTACAAGGAAGGGCTCGGCAGGGGCTACGATGCCGTGGTCATCCCCGGCGGGTTCTCCTACGGGGACTACCTCCGCGCGGGCGCCATCGCGGCCCGGACACCCGTCATGGAGGAGATCATCCGGCACGCGAAGAAGGGCGGCCTCGTCCTCGGGATATGCAACGGGGCCCAGATCGCCGCGGAGAGCGGGCTCGTCCCGGGGACCTTCACCATCAACGCCTACCCGAAGTTCCTCTGCCGGCCGACCCACCTCCGGGTAGAGAACAACGAGACCCCCTTCACCTCCCTGTACCGAAAGGGAGAGGTGATCCGGCTCCCCATCGCCCACAAGGAAGGCCGCTACATGGCAGATGACGCGGTTCTTGCGGCCCTGAACCGGGAGAAGAGGGTGATATTCAGGTTCTCGGATCCGGAGGGCCGGGTTACGGAAGAGGTGAACCACAACGGGTCGACCGGGAACATCACCGGGGTCCTCGGGGAAGGGCGGAACTTCCTCGCCATGATGCCGCATCCCGAGCGGGCGTCCGAGGAGATCCTGGGGTCAGAGGACGGGAAGAAGGTCTTCATGTCCATGATCCAGCATATCGAGGCAAACGGGTGAAGGACCGTATGGCCGGGAAACAGGGGACGGGGATGACAGAAGAGGAAGAAAAACTCTACAAGGAGATCCTCTCATGGGCCCGGGAGTACGCGAAGGAGAAGGGACTTGCCCTGAACACGGATGACCGCCAGTTCACCGCCGTGATCCGGGGCCTGGTCCGCAACCGTCTCAAGCACGGCGAACGCTACTGCCCCTGCCGGATCCGAACGGGGGACCCCGAGAAGGACCGGCTCATCATCTGCCCCTGCGTCCATCACGGGAAGGAGATAGAGAGCGAAGGGCACTGCCACTGCAACCTGTTCTTCCGGCCACAGTAAAACGGGTCCTTTTCAGTCCCGTGTCGCCGCCCCGGTGGCCGGCCCGCACCGGGGGCTGATGACCAGGTCTCGCTTGAAGATCGATGCAAACGCCTTCCTGTGCTTCTCTACGGCCCAGATCTCGAGGTCGCACCTGTCCGCCGCCTCGAACCCGAGGCTGAGGAGACCGTTCTCCCCGGCGGCAAGCCATGCCTTCTTCACGAGGCCGGCATGGCTCCGGTCGAGGCTCTCGGCAAGGCGCAGGAACATCCCCAGGATCCGGACCAGCTTCCGGGATCTCCCGTCCAGTTCGTCGCAATCGGCGAGCTTCCTGGCCGGGAACTTCTTCCTGTGGACCCGCACCACGTTCGCCATGATGGCGAGCTCGGTGTCATCGAAGCCCAGGAGATCCGCGTTCCTGAACGACATAGTAGGAGTGGTCATGGTGGTTCGCGAACGAGATGAACTTCCCGGTATCATGGAGGAGGGCCGCAAAGCCGAGGAGTTCCCGTGCTTTCTCCCCGAGGTCGTGGAGGCCGATCCCCCGGGCAGAGTCGAAGAGCTGGAGGGAGAGCCCCCGGGTGGACCGTGCATGCCCCTCGTCGACGCCGCAGGACCGTGCGAGGCGGAGGACGGAGCGTTCGCGGGAGTCCATCCGGTGGATGTCATGGGGGTGGGTGAGCCGGGAGAGGTAGTCCTCGAGGAGGCCGTCCTGGAGCCCCCTCTCCGAGATCCGGATACTCCCGATATCCAGGCTCTCCATGAGGCTCTCCAGGATGACCGCCCCGGGGATGATGATGTCGGCACGCTCGGGGTTTATGCCGGCGACACCCCTCCGGTCCCCGAGGGTCATCCCCGAGAGGAGGGTGATGATGGACCTGAGCTGGCCGAGGCTCAGGGTGGACCCTGCCACCTGCCCCGGCTCCGGGAAATTCCTGACGCCGATCTCGCCCAGGTTCTGGATGGTCCCCGAGGATCCCGCTGCCAGGTCGATCTTCTGCCGCTTCACCGACTGGACGGTGCGGACGATGACGTCCCCGATGAAGCCTTTCATCTCGCGGAGCGTCTTTTTCCCCACGGGCCCGCCGTGCCCGTCCCCCGGGAAGTGGTTCGCGAGCCGGATCCCCCCGAGCTTCAGGCTGTCGATGAACACGGGGTCTTCGCCGTCACCGACCGCGATCTCGGTGCTCCCCCCGCCGATATCGATGAAGAGCCCCTTCTTCCCCGCGAGCTGGAGGGAGGGCGCGACCCCGAGATAGGTGAGCCGGGCCTCCTCCCTTCCTGAGACGGGGTGAACATCGAGGAGGGCCTCCGTGCGGAGCCTCTCCAGGAACACGGCCCTGTTCTTTGCCTCGCGGGTGGCGGAGGTCGCGACCGCGACGAACTCCGACGCCCCGAACGCGGCGGCCATATCCCGGAACCGGCGTGCGATCAGGACTGCCCTTTCCATGGGTTCAGGCTGGATGACGCTCTGGTCCCCGAACTCCCCCTCACCGAGCCGGACGGTCTCCTTCTGTCGGGACTGGATCGCAATGGTGCCATTCGGGTTGATACGGACCACGAGGAGCCGGATGGAGTTCGTTCCGATATCGACGAATGCCACGGTCCTCGGCCCGGATCTTTCCCCATCCTCCATGGCAGCCGGCCCCGTTCCATGCATTGATCTCGCCGGCGTTTCGGAAATAGCCTCTGTTCACGATGAGGCCGGGGAAGAGGGATCTCACGGGTGTTCTCTTCTGCTCCCGGGAGGTCAGGAACCTGCGCCAAGGGCAATTCCGGGATTACGCGGTTCTGAGCCCGATCCCCGATATGGTGGTGAGACGCCTTCATCGTCCCATCCGGGGCTATCTCGAGGATCGCATAGCCCGGGTGGGGGTTTCCGTCCCCGGGCCTTCCCGCCGGGCCCGGGTTCACGAAAAGCGTATCCCCGGCAGAGCGGATGGAAGGATGACCATGGCCGCTCACGACGGCACTGGTGGATGATTCCCGCGCTATCCCGATGAGGCGCTCACGGGAGGTCCGCTCATCCAGGTACTCTGTTCCTGACAGAGGCGATCCATGAGTGAGGAGGATCCCCTTTCCGGCAACCGAGAGCCGTATCGAGGCCGGAAGCGACTCCATATACCTGCGGGAATCCTTATTCATCCCTCCAGGCGTCAAAGACGGTTCCCTGTACCGTTTCTTCCCGGCGGAACCCTTCTCTCCCAGGATCTCCAGGTCGGAGTTCCCGATGACACTCACCATACCCTTCCGCCGGATCATCTCCACGACCCGCCGCTGATCAGGACCCTCACCCAGGGTACCACCGGCATTCAGGAAGAGGTCAGCCCCCTGCGCCCTTCCGTCGGCGATGACCAGGGCAAGGGCTTCCGCGTCTCCGTGGATGCCGCTGACGAGGCCGATCCGGTAAGCCCCGTCAGGTCGAACGGGGATGAGGGGCCGGAGCGCCTTCTCCCGCAACCCCTCCCAGTATCCCCTGAACAGGAGATCTCTCCACAGGGTGAGGCAGGTCTCGTAGAGGTGCACCCTCTCCAGCCTCCGGTCCTCGAGGACTGCCCGGATGCCCGGGATCAGGTTCCTGAAATACCGGTCGTCCCCGAAGAATGCATGGCTCCGTTCCTCCTCCTCCCTGATGAACCCCGGGATGGAACCGATCCATACGTCGCAGTCATGGAGGTCGCCGAGGAGGTCCTGGAGCTTCTTCAGGGTACCCACCTCGTCCGCGAATGCCCCGCTGTAGTGGTCATTCCATGCTTCGAGTGCATAGCGCAGCCTCTTCCCTGCGATCCGCATGGCATGGTGGTCCCGGATCCGTGTGGGGTCGGCGAGGGCATCCCCGTAGGAGAGGAGGGTGTCGATCCGGATCGTGATGGCCGTAAAGGCGGTGGCATACGTCTCTTCGGGGGTGGATGAAAAGCCGGTCTCCCTCCCCGCAACCTTCTTCAGGTGCTCCTCTATCCTCTCAAGGATCTCCTCCTTCTCCAGGTCCGCAATGGCGCTCTCGATCCCTTCCTGCAGGAGATCCCTTCGCTGTCGCCGGCGAAGGAGGAGGGACTCGATCCCCGGAACCGGATCCTGGTCTTCCCCGTGCCGGAAAGGGTCAGTCCCCGGTGCAGACGGGACAGGCTGTTGACATGCGGCGCTTGTTCAGGAAGTAACTCCCGACACGGTCACGGATGCCCTGGAAGGAATATCGTGCCCGCCGGAGGAGGGCCAGGAACCGATCCAGTCCCGGCCGGACCGGCACGGGATACGCGGTCTGAGCGATCACGGCAGGGAGGGTCTCCCGGAATTTCCCGGGTCCTCCCCCTCTCGCCCGGTCGAGGTACTCTGTGAGGTACGCGATCTGGACATCTGCATCCCGCGCCTCCCCGAGGGCCCGTGCGACCCCGCGCAGCCGCCTCCGCCATCGCAACATCTTCTTCTCGGGAAGGCAGAGGGCAAAGAAGGGGAGAGCGCTCCGGAACCTCCTTGTCGCGACGCGCATCCGGTGGATGTGCTCGATATCCCCGCGGCTCGCTATGCCGGGCATCTCATCTCTCATCGCGGCGAGCTGGTGGAGGAGGTATGCTGCCCCGTAGCTGCAGAGTGAACCTTCCTCAGGAGTCGCGGGAGGACTTCTCATCCTGCCTCCTGTGCCAGATACCCCGGTTCTCGATGAGCCATTCCTGTGACCTCAGGGGCCTGGTCCCCCTGGATGGTTCCACCCTGGTATAGGTACCGTCGCTGTGGAGCTCCCGCGCTTTCACAGTATCGGCGAGATGAACGCGAAGGATAGTGGACACGATGGCATCGCGGATCCCGGGATCCTTCACGGGAAAGAGGATCTCGACCCGCCGGTCAAGGTTCCTGGGCCGGAGATCCGCCGATCCGAGGAGCACCTCCGGATCACCCCCGTTCCTGAAGAAATAGATGCGGGCATGCTCCAGGAACCTGTCGACGATGGAGGTGACCCGGATCCGGTCACTCACCCCCGGGACCCGGGCCGGAGGCACGAGAACCCTCTCACGTTCAGGTCGACGGTGACGCCCGCCATGGAAGCCCGGTACAGGGCCTCGATACATTCCCTGTCTTCGAGGGCATTCAGTTTGAAGGCCAGGTAGCCGTCCCCATGGGTCCTGTGCCTCTCAATCTCGCGGTCGACCCGGTAGATGATCTCTCCCCTGAGGGTGCGGGGGGCAACGAGAAGGGACCGGTACTTCTCCTTCCCCGAGTAACCGGTGAGGGCATTGAAGAGATCGGTGATATCGGCGCCGATCTCGGGATCGGCGGTGAGGAGGCCGATATCGGCGTAGATCCTCGTAGTCACGGCATTGTAATTGCCAGTGGAGAGATGGACATACCGCACGATCCCCTCCTCCTCCTTCCGGACCACGAGGCAGGCCTTGGCATGGACCTTCAGCCCCCGCACCCCGTAGACGACGTGGACGCCCGCCCGTTCGAGGGCGCGGGCCCAGGTGATATTCCGCTGCTCGTCAAACCGGGCCTTCAGCTCCACCACGGCGGTCACCTGCTTGCCCTGCTCCCGGGCCTCCATCAGGGCCTTCACGATGGGTGAGTCGGCATCGATCCGGTAGAGGGTGATCTTGATCCCGAGGACCTGGGGATCATGGGCGGCAGAATTGAGGAGATCGATGAAGGGGACGAAGCTGTCATACGGGTGGTAAAAGAGGATGTCCTGCTTCCGGATGGCAGCGAAGATATCTGCTTCGGCCTCGATAACCGGAGGGATGGCGGGGAGGAAGGGCCGGTCCTTCAGGTCCGTGCGCGGGATGGCCATGAGCTCCGAGAGATCGGCCATGCCGATGGGGCAGGGTGAATGGTGGACGAACTCCCGCGGGAGGTTCAGCTTGGACGCGAGGATATGGCAGATCCTCTCGGGCATGGTCCTGTCAACCTCGAGGCGTACCGGGATCCCGGTCCTGCGCATCTCCATGGACTCCTCGATGGCCGAGAGGAGATCATGGGCCTCGTCCTCCCTGATCTCGATGTCCGCGTCCCGGGTGATCCGGAACGGGTGGATCTCCCCAATCTCCATCCCGGGGAAGAGGAGGTCGAGGTTCGCCGCCACCAGGTCCTCGAGGAGGATGAAGTCATACGTGAGCCGGTCGGTTACCCCTGCCGGTTCAGCCGGGGACGGTTCGGGGACGGGGAGGAGCCTCCTGAACAGCCCCTTCGGGATCTTGATCCGGGCAAAGGTCTCCTCCTTCTCCCCGTGCCGGATCTGGACAACGAGGTTCACCGAGAGGTTCGAGATGAAGGGGAAGGGGTGGGTGATATCGAAGGCGAGCGGGGTGAGCACGGGAAAGATCTCCCGTTCGAAGCCCGACCGCATGGACGCCTGTTGCTCAGGCGAGAGGTCTGGAGAAGCGCAGGATCCGGACGCCGGCCCCGTTGAGCCCGGGGAGCAGGAGCCCCTCCCAGCATCGCCCGTACCGCCCGAGGAGGGGCTTCATCTGCCGGGTGATGGCCTGGAGCTGCTCGGCCGGCGTCATCCCGTCAGGGGGCGTCTTCGTGACCGGCCGGCCGAGCTGGCGGCGGAGGCCCGAGACCCGGACCATGAAGAACTCGTCGAGGTTGGACCCGCAGATCGAGAAGAACTTCAGCCGTTCGAGGATGGGGTGGGACGGGTCCTCTGCCTCTTCGAGGACCCGTTCATTGAACTGGAGCCAGCCGAGCTCGCGGTTAAAGAAGAGGCCCGGGTCATCCAGGGAAACTGTTCCGTCCACCACGCTCATTCTCCAGGAATTCCGCGGCCGGGGCCCCCGTTTTTTCCGCCCGGGTACGTCTGCCAGCTAGCCCTGAATCCGGGAGAATATAAAGGGGAGGTTCAATTTACCGGTTCCGTGGCAGGGAAGACTCCCCGGGTGGATAGTATTATTGGGCGATCGATCCTCCTCTCCCCCATGGACATCCTCATCCTGAGGCACGGGAAGGCCGAGAAGAGGGAGGCGGGAAGGGATGATTCCGCCCGCCTCCTCACCCCCAGGGGAGCCCGGGAGATCAGGGCGGTCTCGAAGTGGATTGCGGGATTGGGGATCGCCCCGGATATCATCGCCTCGAGCCCCCTGAAGAGGGCACGGGAGACCGCGGAGATCGTGGCTGACGAGTTCTCCTACGGGCAGGAGATCGCCCTCTGGAATGAACTCGAGCCGGGATCGGACCCCGAGACTCTCAGGAAACGGCTTGCGGGGCTCCCGGACGCGAACATGGTTCTCCTCGTCGGCCACGAACCTCACCTCTCGCACTCATCGCCCGGCTCATAGGGGCAGGGGAGGGTGCCAGAATAGAGCTCGGGAAGGGGGGGATAGCCAGGATCGGGGACTTTTCGCAGGAATCCGGCTCGCCCGGCGTGCTGGAATGGCTCCTCACGCCGGATCAGATCCGGGATATGACATAACTTTCTCTCCGATCAGCGGCTGAGGAGCCCGGCAACTGCGGCCGCTATTGCCATGGCGCCTGTACCGGATCGTGGGATCCGGCGGCGGGGCGAACCGGCTGCTGTGGAGGTAGGGGACGTCCCTCCCCTCCTTCGCGGAACCCTCCGGGCTCGCCGGGGTTGGCTGCCCCAAGGCGCATGTAGCAGATGGGGATGCGGGGGGTCCCGTTCCCGAAGACGCTGAAGTCCTCGCTCCCGGTGAGCTGGGGGATGAGGATGACGTTCTCCTCCCCGAGAACGGAGGTGAGGATCGATCGGACCCGTTCAGTGAGAACGGGATCGTTCTCCATCGGGGGCGTCGCATCCCCGGGCCTCCGGATGACGGGCATCAGGTCGTCGGGCACACCTGCAGAGAGGGCTATCCCCCTCACCATCCTCTCGATGGAAGCGAGCATCCGGTCCCTGACGGCATCGCTGTTGTACCTGATGTTCACCCTGAAGAGCACCTCATCGGGGATCGCGTTGTGCTTGGTGCCGCCGTGAACCGCCCCCACGGTGAGGACCGCCATCTCCCGCGGGTCAATCTCCCGGGAGACGATGGTCTGGAGCCCGAGGATCATCCGGGCAGTGGTGACCACCGGGTCTATCGACTGGTGCGGGTGGGCGGCATGCCCCCCTATTCCCCGCACGGTGACGTCGAGGGAGGTGCTCCCCGCGGAGATGATGCCCGGCCGGTAGCCGACCTTCCCGGCGGGGATATTCGGGTCGACGTGGAGCGCGAGGGCATAATCGGGCCTCGGGAACCGGCTGAAGATGCCGTCGGCGACCATCGCCCGTGCCCCGGACCCCGTCTCCTCGGAAGGCTGCCCCACGGCGAGCAGGGTGCCTGACCAGTCCTCCCTGAGGGCAGAGAGGAGGCGGACCGCGCCGACCATGATGGCCATGTGCAGGTCATGGCCGCAGGCATGCATCACCCCGACCTTCACCGCCCGGGTCTCCACGGCCACCGAGACGGTGCTCGCGTAGGGGAGGCCCGTCTTTTCGGCGACAGGGAGGGCGTCCATGTCGGCCCGGATCATCACGGTCCGGCCCGGGCCGTTCGCGAGCACCCCGACCACCCCGTGGCCCCCGATCCCCGTATGGACGGTGAGGCCGGATCGCCCGAGCTCTTCTGCGATCCTCGCAGAGGTCGCCGTCTCCTGCCCGGAGAGCTCAGGATGGGCATGGAGCTCGCGGTAGAGGGATTCGAGGGACGGGTACTCTGTCCGGGCGAGGGCATCGATCCTGGTCCTGAAGGCATCCGGTGATTTCGTCATTTCTCTTCCTGCTCCAGACTTTTCTGGCCCGGGACCCGGAGAGGGTCTGGGATCATATCCGGATCTCTCCAGCCCTGCCGGGGCAATGAACGGGAAGCCGGGTCACCGGCTACTTCTTCAGGGTGAGGACGATCTCGATCGAGGATACGTTCGTCTTCCCGCTGTCGGTATCGATCACCTCTGTCGAGGTGAGGATCTCCTTCTTGGCGACGTTATCGAGGAACCGGTTGAGCGCGATCTCGGAGGTATCCACCGCCCGGGAGATGGCCTTTCCCCGCGCCTTGATCGCCACTTCATCTGCACCGTTATTGAACTGGGTCACCACTGCAAGTACGTAGTTCATCACTGGCTTGTTTCCGACGAATACTGTGTTGTCCTTCAGCATGTATCTCCCCCCTTTCAGAGGTACTTTCTGGTGCGGATAAGTTCTGCATTCATCACGGAGGCCCCCGCCGCCCCCCTGATGGTGTTATGGCCGAGGGCGATGAAGCGCAGGCCCGGCCTCACCCTCCCGACCGAGACGGTCATCCCCCCGCCACGCATCCGGTCGAGCCTCGGCTGCGGGCGGTTGGGCTGCTCGAAGAGCTCGATGGAACGCTCCGGCTGGGTGGGCAGCCCCGAGAAGGGGGCCTTGTAGCTCCGGAACGCCTGCTTCACCTCCGGGATCCCGTCCTTCACGTCAGCCCAGACCGCGAGGGTGTGCCCGTCGATGACCGGCACCCGGTGGCAGCTCGGCACTCACCTGGAAGGGGGCGTCCTTGACCTCGCCCCCCTCGAGGGTTCCCATGATCTTGAGGGTCTCGCTCTCCATCTTCTCCTCCTCGTCCCCGATGTAGGGGACGACGTTGTCGTAGATGTCCATGGCAGCCACGCCGGAGAACCGGCCCCCGAGATGGCCTGCATGGTGGCGACCCGGACATCCGTGAAGCCGGTGGACCTGAGCGGTTCGAGTGCTACGCAGAGCATGATCGTGGAGCAGTTCGGGTTCGTAACGATGAACCCGTCACGGCCCCTGTCCCTCTGGAGTATCGATGAGCGCAAGGTGATCTCCGTTCACCTCGGGGATGACCAGGGGGATATCCGGCTCCATCCGGTGGGACCGTGCATTGCTGCAGACCGCGACCCCGGCCCGGGAGAAGTCGTCCTCGACCTGTCCGGCGATCTCGGCCGGGAGTGCCGAGAAGACCAGTTCGACCCCTTTCGCCCCCGCGACCGTCGTCGGGGAGACGGCAAGGTTCCTCACCTTCTCAGGGAAGGGTGCGTCGAGCTTCCAGTTCACCACGTCCCCATACTTCTTCCCCGCACTCCTCTCCGAAGCGGTGAGGGTGACGAGATCGAACCAGGGATGATTCGCTAAGCAACTGCACGAACCGCTGCCCGACGGCACCGGTCGCTCCGAGCACTCCGACCTTGATCATGGCTGATTCAATAAGAGATTACGCCTCAATAAATAACTTGCTTTTTACTCCCGTGAAAAATACTGCATTCCCTGCCTTCCGTTCTCCTCGCCAATACCCCGAAAACAGCGTATGGTATTCCCGGGGAGAGCCTGGAGGTCTCCCGGGGTTTATTCCATCTGGATGGCAGCGGAGGGGCAGACGTCGATGCAGGTCTTGCACTCGGTGCACTTCTTCTTGTCCACTTTCGCGATGCCGTCGTCCATGGTGATCGCTTCGGCAGGGCACTCGTCGACGCAGGTCTCGCATCCGACGCAGAGATCGGGGTTTACCACTGCTGGCATTCGTGTTCCTCCGGGTACACCTGTTCGGGAAAAAAGGTTTAATAGGTTTCGATATTCAGCCCGCCCCCGGGAGGGGGGCGAATTGAGAAAGGCATCAGCCTTTCGATAGGCCCGCGGGGCCTTACTTCGGGTGAAGGTTCAGGACGTCGGCCATCGAGTAGACGCCGGGCTTCTTCCCGCCGACCCAGCGGATTGCCCGGAGGGCCCCCATGGCAAAGACCGACCGGTCCTGGGCCCGGTGGGTGAGTTCGATGGCCTCGTAGTTCCCTGCAAAGATCACCGTGTGCTCTCCGACGATATCCCCGCCACGTATGACATGGACGCCTATCTCCTTCCCCCGCTCCGTCATCCCCTCTCTCCCGTAGAGTTTCGGCCGGGCACCGACCTCGGAGTCCAGGATCTCGAGGATGGTCTTTGCCGTCCCGCTCGGGGCGTCCTTCTTGTTCCGGTGGTGGGCCTCGATCACCTCGATGTCATAGTCCCCGAGCTTCTTCGCCGCCTCCCGGACCAGGAACCAGAAGATGTTCACCCCGACCGAGAAGTTGCTCGAGATGACGGCAGGGACCGAGGCCTCCGCGGCCCTCTTCATCTCCTCCCTCTGTTTGGGCGTAAAGCCGGTGGTCCCGACGACGAAGGCGACGTGGTGCTTTGCCGCGGCCTTCGCGTTCTCGACCGCCGCGGAGGGCGTGGTGAAGTCCACCAGCACGTCGGGCTTCTTCTCCGTGAGCAGACGGTCTATCTGGTCAGATGTCACGACCTCGGCCCCGCAGGCCGTTCCCGCCCGCATGTCCACCCCCCCGACGAGCTCGAGGTCGGATGCGTCGCTGACGAGCTTCGCCACGGTCCCGCCCATGCGGCCCAGGGCCCCGCAGACCACCACCCTGATCATCCCGGTCCTCCTGTTCAGGCCTTGTAGAGCGCGAGGGTCTTCGCGAGTTTCGCCGTCTTCTCCTGGTCGAGTTCGTCGAGGGGGAGCCGGACCGGCCCGCCGGCCATGCCCCTGGAGCTCGACCGCCTTCTTCACCGGGATCGGGTTTGTATCGATGAAGAGGTCTTTAAAGAGCGGCTCGAGCCTGAAGTGGAGTTCCCGTGCCTTGTTGAAGTCTCCTTTCCTGAAGGCCTCGTACATCCCGACCATGCGGGCGGGCTCCACGTTGGCCGCGACCGAGATGACCCCGGCTCCCCCGAGCTGGAGGATGGGGAGGGTAAGGTTGTCGTCCCCGGAGATGAGGTTGAAGGAATCGTCCCTCGTATCTTCGATGATCTGCCACATCTGGCCCAGGTTCCCGCTCGCCTCCTTGATCCCGACGATATTCGGGTGCTTCGCGAGCTCCGCGACGAGAGAAGGTTTGAGGTCGTTCAGGTTCTGGCCGGTCCTGCCCGGGTACATTGTACATGACGACCGGGATATCGAGGTTTGCGATCTTGGTATAGTGTTTTATGAGGCCCGACCTGTTCGGCTTGTTGTAGTACGGGGAGATGACGAGGACCCCGTCGACGCCGAGGTTCTTTGCCGCCTTCGTGAGGAGGACTGCCTCTTCGGTATTGTTGGAGCCGGTCCCTGCGAGGATCGGGATCCTGCCGTTCACCACGTCGACGGTCTCCTCGATCACCTTCTCGTGCTCCTTGTGGCTCATGGTCGCCGACTCACCCGTCGAACCGCAGGGGACGATCCCGTGGACGCCCTGTTCAACGAGCCATTTCACGTTCTCGCGCAACCCTTCGAGATCGAGATCCGGGCGATCACCCCGGGTAAAGGGTGTGATGATGGCCGGGAAAATACCCTCGAACATACGCTCTGCTCACCTACCTGTATCTTTTACCAACGTGCATCTCATTCTTATCGCTTTCGACATCATCAGGAAGCCCGGATTCGCCCCCCGAAGGGGATTATCGAATCCCCGAGGGAGAAGGAAATGTATTTCCTGACCCGGCAGTGCCTTCACCCATGGGTGAACTTCAAGAGCCGGGCAGGGTGTAATCAGGGGCGAGGAACGCAAGCATGGAGAACCCAAGAAGGATAGAGAAAGTATTTTCGGGCATACCCACCCTTGAAGGGGCCGGGGTTCGTCTCCACCGTGCGTTCGGTTACCGCCACGTACCGGCCCTCGACCCGTTCCTTCTCCTGGATGACTTCATCTCAGGGAACCCGGAAGACTACCTGAAGGGGTTCCCCTGGCACCCTCACCGGGGGATCGAGACCATCACCTACGTGCTCCACGGGAAGGTCGCCCATGGGGACAGCATGGGGAACGAGGGGGTGATCGGGCAGGGGGATGTCCAGTGGATGACCGCCGGGAGCGGGATCATCCACCAGGAGATGCCCGGGGGTGATCGGAAGGGTCTCCTCCAGGGCTTCCAGCTCTGGGCGAACCTCCCCGCCTCCCACAAGATGATGGACCCCCGCTACCGGGGACTCCAGTCTGACGAGATCCCCGTGGTGGACGGACCTGGCGGTTCGAAGATCCGGATCATCGCAGGTGAAGTTGACGGGGTCGGGGGCCCGGTCCGGGAGATCGTCACCGATCCTGTGTACCTGGATGTAACGGTCCCGGCAGGAGAGACGTTTTCACACCCCGAAGATGCCGGCCGGACCGTATTCGCATACATCATCGAAGGGAAGGCGTTCTTTGACGACCGGCGGGAGCCGTCCTCCTACGGGGTCGAGGGTGCGCGGTACTTCGACATCGGTGGAGAAGCGGCGGTAGGGCCCGGAAATGTCGTCCTCTATGGCGACGGTGGAGGAGTCGTGATCACGGCGGGACCCGAGAGGTTGAGGTTCCTCCTCGTCTCAGGAAAGCCCATCAGGGAGCCCGTTGCCTGGTACGGCCCGATCGTCATGAACACGCAGCAGGAGCTGAAGGTCGCGTTCCAGGAGTACCGTGACGGCACGTTCGTCAGGTATCACGGGCCGAAGGTAAGCCCTCAAAATCGATGAGAAGAAGCAGGATGAGACGGGCGTCTCTCCGGGCTTTCCTGCCGTGATGGGAAACCGATTCAGGGATTTTCCCATCCCAGGAAAAGGCCATCAGGCCTTTTTCCGGGATGGAAAAGGTTTAGGCCTTTTACATTCCAAAAAAAGGCCATCAGGCCTTTTTGCCGGGATAAGCGTCCCAAGAAAAGGCCATCAGGCCTTTTTGCCGGGATAAGCGTCCCAAAAAAAGGCCATCAGGCCTTTTTGCCGGGATAAGCGTCCCAAGAAAAGGCCATCAGGCCTTTTTGCCGGTGTTGTGCTTCCGGGTGATATAGCCGGCCACCCGGTTCCTGACCTTCTTGCTCCCGATGATCGAGTTCTCGCTGACGCCCAGCTTGTTCTCCTTGAAGTCGCGACCGAACCGCTCGGGCCGTTCCACGATGAGCTCCTCGCCGAGCCTCTTGATATACGATGGTTTGATTCCCATTCCTTGTCCTTCCAGCATTACAGATGAACCGTGAGACCTTAAGAATATTTGCGAACCCGGGGGGAATCGCCTTTCCCGGGCCGCTCTTTCGTGTTCCCGGGATGCGATGCCTGAACGGTCACCTGAATCCGGTGCCACCCCGGCTCGGGAACGGCACCTCAGGCATGGGTTCCCCGTTGCCCTGCCCGGAACTTCTCCAGGGAATCGAAACTATTTATGCGCAGGAGCCGATTTTTTCCTATGGAAGGGCCGAACAGGGCTCCGGGCCCGGCACAAAGACCGGTCATCCTTGCAACGAACCCCGATCCCCGGGGTTTTTTCTTCAGGTACCTCATGGCAGTGACGCCCCTGCCGCTCGCGATTGCTTCGGTCATCGCGACGGCTGTTATCTACGGGTTCATAGGGGGGTTCACCTCCGGCCTCGGCGGTCCGGTGGGGAACTCCATCCCGGGCATGGGGGATATGATCGATATTACGGTACTCTTCACCGCCCCGATCGGTATCTTTGCCCTGTTCGTGATGATCGGGTGGATGATGAGGTTCACGGAGATGTGGACCAGTACGGCCCTCGCGCTGGGCCTGAGCAGCCTGGCCGGGGCACTGCTCGTCGTCTTCTTCCCTGATACTGCGATGAACCGCATAACCGACCTTCTTTCGTGGATATCCTACCTGATCCTGCCCTCGAGCCTCGTTGCGGCAGCTGTCGTCCTCACGTGGACCGATAAGTTCAGGCGCTCGATACGCTACGCTATCACGAGCGAGGGGGTGACGACGAGCGGGGGGATCTGGAGACGGCAGGAGCACATGCTCCCGCACCACCAGATCGGGCGACTCGTGATGGAGCAGGACCTGGTCGCGAGATTCTTCCATACGGGCACCATCATCCCGATAGGAACGGCCCAATGGGGGTCGGAGATGTCGATACGGGGGATGGGCGTCGGGGGCCAGAAGGACAACGTCAACGTGGGCCTGGGCTACGCGAAGACCCGGCAGGAGGTCTCCCGGTACCCGCTCGACTGCCTCTACGGGGTGCGGGAACCCGAGGAGGTCATGGCTCTCCTCGAACAGCTGATCTCGCGCCCCGCCGAGAGGGGCGAGGAGCAGGTCTCGTACCTGAAGAAGATATACGAGAAGCTGTAATTTTCCCGCGCCGGGATGATGCCACGGTGCCGCCAGGGGTTCACCCTGCGGGATGGTACGACGACGGCGATAGTAGTTTATATATAACATAATGTACAATATATGTTACATCAAGAGCGTACCCGTGTACGCTCGTCGAAGCTGGTGTATACATGTTCAGTTCAATGACGAGAGTCTTCGGGCTCTCAATGATCGTCTGCCTCGTCGCCATCCTGGCAGCGCCCGCGATGGCTGCCGGCCCCTCTCACGGCGGCATGATGTCTCCTGTTGCAGGGAGGATCGGGACGGCGGGAATGTCGGGCCGTGGGATGCATATCCTTTCATCCCTCCAGCTGATGGCGTTCCCCGTTGTGGGACCACTCGCCGCCGTCCTGGAAGCGAAGAACGTCATCCAGAGGTTCATCCACCCGTCGTCAGGGAGTATCATGGGATCATTTCCCGGGAACCTTCGCCCCGGGTTGAATCCGGCGGTCATCAACAGGACAGCTTTTCCCCTGTATCCTGCCATGGGGGGCGCACAAGGCACCGCGGCGGTCGGCTATGAGGAGAACCTTACCGCATATCTCGCGGGTAAGGGGTATGATGTCTCTGACCTCTCAGCAGCCCTCACCGACGCCCGGGCGGCCCTTGCAGGCTCGAACCTGACGGCCCTCGGGAAGCGCCATGATGACCTTCCGGAGTGAGCTCAATGCGAAGGTTACGGCAGGAACGATAAACAGGTACCGTCATCCAGGATTTCACGAAGACGATGCCGGCAGGAAACCGGGGAATCCGCACGGGATGGGGACCAGCAGCTATGCCAGGGATGGTGAGGGCCCACAGGATGGGCACTTCATGGGGGCCCACCCGGGCAGGCTCGTTCTCCCGATCGTCATACCCCCATCCGGTCCGCTGAACATCGGGACCGGGTTACCCTCCAGTCCAGGGGAGGATCTTCTCCCCTTGTTTTCTCACGCCGAATAGATCTCCCTGCTCCGCTCGATCTTTCTTTTCACCTTCTCCCACGAGGGTGTGATGAGGAAACTCTCCTCCATGTACCCGATCATCTTCACGAACTTCTTCATCGGGACGGCCATGGTCAGGATATCCAGGGGCACGCAGGGCCGTGACGAGGGATCGAACATCCCGAGCACCGCCCTCGGGTTCTCCTTCTGCTGCTCGACCCAGGGGTAGTAGACGATCGAGCCGCACCCGGCGCCGAAGGGGCAGATCACCCCCCCGTTCGGATCCGTCTGGTCGAAGTTTGCGAGCGTGAAGAGGCCCGAGAGGACCTCCGGCCTCGCGAAGAAGATGGCGACCTCGGGGGTATCGGCGGGTTCCAGCTGGTCCCACCGCTTGAAGACGTAGCACCGGCCCCCCGCGGGAATGTCCATCGTGTGACCGGTCATCGCCTCCACGACCTCGGGCGACTGCTTGTACCGCTCGCCCTCCACCACGCCCGGCTTCCCGTACGAGAGGAAGTAGCGGAACTCCGGTGCCCGCTCGGGCGAGAAGCCGAGGTAATACTTCCCGCCGGCGCAGGAGACAGACTCCCCGCCTAATGCGAGAGAGGTCCCCTTTCGCACCTTTGTCAGGTCGCAGACGATGCACCGCCAGCCCTTCGGCACGGCTGCCTTCGCGACCTCCCCGGGATCGCTGCCGATCCCGAAGGTAACGGGGAGGTCCGCCCCCGGGAAATACGTGTCCCAGAGTCGGGTGAACTTATCGCGGAGCTCGATATCCATGGGGTCATCTTGGCCATTACGGGGTTAAAGATGTATGGGGTTCCGTATCCGGAACCCGATCTTACAGGATCCGGTGGCTCAGCGCAACGATGGTCTGGGCGACAACTACCGGCTCTTCACCGAGGATCCTGATCAGGGGTTCCCTTCCCGCTGCCCCTCGGTCAAAGATGATATCGGGAACCCCGTCGCGGCAGCAGGAGGCGACCCCCCAGTCCATGGTGGAGACCCCGGGCGGCTCCCGGGAGCGGTCGAACTCGCAGATCTCGAGGAGAAGGTCTTCGAGGACGGCGTGCGTTGCCGGGGAGTACGCGATCACCGCTGCGCTCCGAATCTCCGGATCGGTCCGCATGGCCGTGAGCACAACCCGTGCAACTTCCCCGGCTGCCCCGAATGCCAGGTCTCCCGCAGGCCGAACCCTGCTGCCCGCCTTCACGAGCCCCCCCTGAACCCCTGCGACGTTATCCGGTGTCCGTGCCCCGCGGAAGGCGTAGCAGATGTTCGAGCCGGCTTCAGGTAAAAGGGAAGGTGACATCTCTTCTGAAAGTATCTTCACGGCCAGCCCGAGTTTCCCCCGGACCTCTTCTTCCTCCTCCCTCCTTCCCATACCAGTCTCCTGTAGAATGACCGTATCCGATCATGGGGCATGAAGGGGAAAAAAGGACCGATCATGATCTGAATGGGCAGACATATTGGTGAGGAGAACGGACTGGATCTTCATGAATGCCCGGATGCTGGATGTGGCGACCGGAATAACGAGCCTCGTGATCTTTATCATCGTACTCGTCGCCCTCCCTGCCCTCCCCATCCCCGGGGGAAAAGGGATCGCGTACGTCCTTGCCATCGCGGTCTACATCGCGCTCATGAGCGGCGCGGGGTTCCTGATCAGGGAGAAGATCGCGTAACCGGTTCCTTCTCCTTCTCTGCCTCCTTTTCCCCTTCCTTTTCCCTCTGTTTCCCCTTCTCTCTCCTCTTCTTGATCCGGTAATACGAGAGGGGATGGTTCACCCGCTCGCAGGTGCTGTCCCTGTTCACGCAGAACCCCGTGGTCCGCAGGGTCGCGCAGGAGGGGGCGGTGTACTCCGTTCCCCCGCGACCGGAGATATGCTCTACCTGATAACGGGTCTTCTCCACATCAAAGTCAGGTGCCCGGGCGAAGATCTCCACAATCTGGACCGGGTTCATGCCTATGTTGTGGAGGAACGCGGTGATGGCAAACCTCCCCGCATGGGGGAGGTTCGTGCCGGCGGTGATGGCGTTGACGAGGGCCTGGAGGCACGGGGGGAATGCCCCCTCCTCCACCTCCCCGAAGTCCCGCAGGATGGTCGCCTGGTAGGATGCCGTGATATCGGTAACGAGGGGTGCGAGGGTCTCGCAGACCTGCCCGGGGACCGGGAGCGGGAGCTGCCGCTGGAGGAGGTGCCGGATCCGTTCCCTGATAAGTTCCTCCAGGTCGTCCTCGCCGAGCTTCACCCTGCCCTTCGAGATGCTGCGGTTCACGAGCCGCCACCGGTCCTCGCGGAGCTGCGGCACGAGCTCGACGTACTCGATCACCGGGAGTTCCCGGGCCTCCGGGTCGATCCCGATGCTTGATGCCACGTAGGCCCGCTTTCCGGCATCCTCCTCCTGGAGGAAGCCCCAGGCCCTCGCTGCCTCGAACCGGGTGAGCCGGTCGATCAGGGCACGGTCCTTCGTGCACGAGACGAGGATCCGGGCGAGGGCATAGGAGAAGACCTCCCGTTCTGGTTCGGTCTGCCCGGTGGTCTCGGCTGGGTTCTCCCCGGTGATAGCCCCGATCACCCTGCGGGCGCCGTTGCGGGCCGCTATCTTCCCGTAGGTGGTCGAGAGGAACTGCTCGAGGGTCCCGGTCCGGCCCGCGACCCAGTCCTGGGCTTCCTTTAAAAATGGATATTTTGCGAGGTCTCGTCGGTCCAGCTGGACACGCATCAATCAGCCTCGATCCTGGGGGCGAGGAGGTAGTCCACCGACCCCTTCCCGTCGGCAAACGTGAACGAGAACTTCACGGGGTGGTCGATCCCGAGGGAGACCTGCACCTCCTTCGCCCTCCCCATGACCTTCCCCAGGTCCTTCAGGTAATCGAGGGAGAAGAGCGAGCGGGCCTCCACGGGGTTCAGGGAGATGAGCTGGTCCTTCCCGAGCTCGAGGCGGATATGGTCGGTATCCCCCTCTGCCACCATGTAGAAGTTCTGTCCCTTGGGATCGATGCCGAGGGCGATCTTATCGGATACCACGCTCGCGGCCTTGATCGCCGAGGCGAGGGCCTCGCCGGAGATGACGACCTTCCCCGGGAGCTCGATGGTTGGCGGGTTCGGGTCCTTCCTTACCGTGTTCACGTCGAGGAGGGTGACGGAGTACCCGGTAGCTCCCGAAGGAGAGCTCGAGCTTCCGGGCGCTGTCGGCGAGCTGGAGGGAGAGGGTGTCCCCCTTGTTCATCATCCCGAGGATGTTCTTCATCTTCGTGATGTCGAGCCCGACTTCCTCCGTTGTCGCGGAGAAGGCCGAGAAGCCGTCCTTCCCGAGGTCGAGGGAGACCATGGCGACGTTCGCCGTATCGACGGCCCGCGTCCTGATACCGTTTGCGTCCGCGTGGAGCCGGCACTCCGTGACGAGGGCCGAGACGACCTCGATGGCCTCCCTGAAGATATCTGCATCGATACTTGCTTTGAGCATTCCTCACCCCTTAACAAACTCTATTAATAACTATATAAGCATATTTTAAGCGAACACGCCGCCCGCCTCCCCGACGGGGGCCGGGCGGCCCAGGTGCGACTTCCATGAACTCGGGATGGGCGAACGACAATGTTCACCGGCGGGCAGCGAGGGAGGGTTACCGGTCGAGAGCGGCCTACAAGCTCCTGGAGATCGAGGACAGGTACCGGGTGGTCCGGCGCGGGGACACGGTCATCGACCTCGGGGCAGCTCCGGGGAGCTGGCTCCAGGTCCTCGCGACGCTCACCAGCGGGGCGATCCTCGGGGTCGACCTCCAGCCCATCCCGCCCGTCCCCGGGGCCGCCACCATTGCGGGGGATTTCACCGACCCCGCCGTGCAGGAGCGGATCCGGGCGGTCGTGCCCGAGGCTTCGGTGCTCCTCTCCGACGCGGCACCCCATCTCACCGGCACCCGGAGCGTGGACCAGGCGCGTGCGGTAGGGGTCGGCCAGGATGCCCTCGCGTTCGCATGCCTCGTCCTGAAACCTGGCGGAAACATCGTCATCAAGTCCTTCCAGGGCGAGGACTTCAACGAGCTCCTCGCCGATGTCCGTGGGAAATTCAGGGCGGTCCATGTCTACCGCCCGAAGGTGACGAGGAAGGGATCGAGGGAGGCCTACATCATCGGCAGGAACTTCGCGGGACGGGAGACGTGCTGACCGATACCTTCGGCCGCAAGGTCACGAACCTGAGGGTGAGCGTCACCCAGCGGTGCAACCTCAGGTGCGTCTACTGTCACGCCGAAGGTGAGAGATCCCCGGAGGCAGAGATCTCACTCCCGGATATCAGGGAGATCCTCCGGGTCGCCGCCTCCCTCGGTATCCGGTCGGTGAAGTTCACCGGCGGCGAGCCCCTCGTCCGCGAGGATATTCTCGAGATCGTGAGGGCGGTCCCCGAAGGGCTCGAGTCCTCCATGACCACGAACGGTATCCTCCTCGGGAGATATGCCCGGGACCTCAAGGAGGCAGGCCTCTCGAGGATCAACGTCTCCCTGGACAGCCTGGACCCGGCCTGCTACCGCGAGATCACCGGCCATGACCGGCTCCCGGAGGTCCTCGCCGGGTATCGAGGCGGCTCTCGAAGCTGGCCTCACCCCGATCAAGCTCAACATGGTCGTCCTGAAGGGGATCAACGACGATGAGGTGGACGCCTTCCTTACCTATGTGCGGGGGAACCGTGACCTGATCCTCCAGCTCATCGAACTCATGGAGTGGAACGCCTGCACCTCCCACGCCGAGATCAACCGGCTGGAGGAGGACCTCGCGTCCAGGTCAAAGATAATCCTCACGCGGAGGATGCACCACCGGAAGAAGTACCTGCGTCGACGGTGCCGAGGTCGAGGTGGTCCGCCCCCGGCACAACACCGAGTTCTGCGCCTTCTGCAACCGGCTCGCGGGTCACCTCTGACGGGAGACTCAAGCCCTGCCTCCTCAGGTCCGATAACCTCATCGATATCCGGGGGAAGAGGGGTGCCGAGCTCGAGGCCCTCTTTCGTGAAGCGGTGCGGATACGGGAGCCCTACTTCCGCTGATCCCTTCAGGAACACGCTTCCGCTGATCCCCGGCCAGGCCCGCCGTCGGGGGAGAGCGGGGTGAAAAGATTTTTACCTGCCCCCCTCCTTTCCAGTCTGTATGCTGGAAACGAATGAATACGAGCAGGTCATCCGGAACCTCAACCGGAAGTCCCTCATGATGCACAACCCGGGCGACTTCCATCCCGTGCTCCGGTTCTTCTTCATGGATTCCCTCGCCCATATCGACTATACCCTCGGGACACTCGCCTTCAACATCATGTCGATCAGGAACGAGATGTCCCGTGAATACCTGAGGTGGCGGATCGACGAGGAGGAGAAGGGCGACCGGAAGCGGTTCCCGGCCTTTGTCACCTGGCTGAAGGCGAACCACCCGGAGTCCTTCGCGGCCCTCCCGACGCTCTGGCGGATCATTTACGACGACGACAACGTCGCCCGGTACATGAGCTTCCGGATCGTCCTCGACCCGGACACCAGGACGCCGGTGCCGGCAGGCTTCTTCTACGACGCGATCCAGGAGTTCTTCGCCCGGCCGTTCCTGATGAGCCTGTACAGCGAATCCGGCCTCGCGAAACTCTTCGAGGAGTTCGCCAGGTCTACGCCGGCGGAGAGCCCTCCTCCTGCGTGAACGGGCCCGAAGGCTTCGTGATAAAAGACGGGGCGAATCCTCCGCCTCAGGAACCGATCCTCTTTTAACCCCCTGTCCCCGATATACGTAGTGATCCAATGGCGAAGAAGGTAAAAGGGACGAAGCTCCCGAAGGAGAAGGCGGCAGAGCCAACCGGCCATTCCTGTGACCTGGAAGGCCCCCCTGCTGCACCCCCGGAAGGAAGAGGCCTGGCCGCTCTTGCCGATACCATCCGCCGGAGCCGTTATCTCCAGGCGCTCATCGTCCTTACGGTTATCGGCGCATTCCTCCGGCTCTTCCAGCTCGGGACCGCCTCCCTCTGGCTGGACGAGGCATCGACCCTCACCTTCGCCCGCCAGTCATTCACCCAGATCTGGGGCTCGCTCTCGGCAGGCGAGTTCAACCCGCCCCTCTTCTACTGGCTGGAACACGCCATGCTCACGTTCGGGGAGAGCGAGGTGGTCCTCCGCCTGATCCCGGCGATCCTCGGTATCCTCACGATCCCGGTCTTTTACTTCCTCGGGGTCGAGATCCTCGACAGGAACACCGGGATCGTCGGTGCCGCCCTCCTCGCCTTCTCCCCCTTCCAGATCTTCTACTCCCAGGAGGCGCGTGCTTATGCCCCGATGCTCTTCTTCTTCTCGATCGCCTTCTACTTCTTCCTCCGCCTGCTCCGGTCCTGGGGGAGGAGGGATGCGCTCCTCTTCGGTATCTTCTCGGCGATTGCCTTCTGGACCCACTTCTACGCCTTCGTGCCGATCCTCGCTCTCTTCATCTTCGCCCTCGCGGTGAAGGCGAAGGATATCGTGAAGGATCTCCATTCGGCGATCCCCTTCGCTCTCTCGGTCCTTGTTTTCGCGATACTCTCCCTTCCGCTCATCTACTTCGCGATCCAGCTCTTTCTCGCACGGACCGGCGGGGCACCCACCTTCGGTGTTCAGGGCGAATTGACCATCACCCAGACGATCACCCAGATCTCGGGTTTCTCCGATATCCTCGCGATCGTCCTCACCCTGTTCTTCATCATCGGTGTTGTCTCACTTTTCTTCCGGGACCGCACGAGGGCCCTCCTCCTGGCCTTCGTTTTTATTTTTCCTCTCCTGCTGAGCGTATTCCTCTCGTACCGCATGCCCATGGTACCCCGGTATCTCATCTACCTCCTCGCGGCCTTCCTCCCGGCGGTCGCCCTCCCCCTCAAACCCATCTGCTCCATTGTCAGGAGCCCGAAGCTCGTGTACGGCGTCCTCATCCTCGCCCTCGTGATCAACCTCCCGGGCCTCTACCCCTACTACACGACCCAGCAGAAGGACGACTGGAGGGGGGCCTCCCAGGAACTCACGGGCCTCGCCGCACCCGGGGATCTCGTGGTCGTTCTCCCGGGCTACGTGCACCAGCCGTTGAACTACTACTACAACAACGCAAGCGTGGGGACCCTCGAGTTCGGGTTCTCCCGGGTCGAGGATATCCAGGGGGTCATTGCCGCAAACCCGGGGCATGCCGTCTGGTTCGTGGTGACCGGTGACATCCAGTCGGCGGATCCGCAGGGGCTGGTCCTCACGTGGCTGAACCAGCACTCCCAGGGAGTATGGACGGACAAGAACCGCGGGATCTTCATCCTGAAATACTCGGGCTGACGGGAGGAGTCGAGCGATGGATCCGGCATACGATCTCACGGTGATCATCCCCACGTTCAACGAGGGGGAGAATATCGGACCGATCATCAGGGCCGTGGAGGTAGTCCTCTCGGGCAACGGGATCCGCGGCGAGATCCTCGTGGTTGACGACTCCTCGCGGGATGGCACCATCCCTGCGGTGCGGACGCTGGAGGCCGTCTTCCCGAACGTCCGCCTTGCTGTCAGATCCTCGGACCCCGGCCTCTCCCAGTCGGTGGTAGAGGGCTTTTCCCTCGCCCGTGCACCCGTCATCCTCGTCATGGACGCTGACTTCTCGCATCCCCCTGATCTCATCCCCCTCTTCCTCGGGGAGATCCGCGGGGGGGCCGACGTGGTCATCGGTTCCCGATACATGAAGGACGGCGGGATCGAAGACTGGCCGCTGAAACGACGGGTCATCTCATCGGGAGCGACCCTCCTCGGCAGGGTCCTCTTCCCCGAGATCACCGACCCGGTAAGCGGGTTCTTCGCGGTAAAGAAGGAGGTGGTCGCTGGTGCGCCACTCCGCCCGAGGGGCTACAAGATCCTGATGGAGGTCCTCGGGAAGGGGTCATGGAAGACGGTCGCGTGAGATCCCCTTCCTCTTCAGGGACCGGAAGGCAGGGCACAAGCAAGCTCCGTCCCGGCACGATCCTCGATTATGTACGGCAGGTTCTCGATATCTCCCGCCATGCCCTCTCCTGCCGCCAGGGACCCGTGTGGGAGGAGTGCAGGAAGATACTCTCGTTCGGGGTTGTCGGCATCTCCGGGATAATTGTGAACATGGGGGTCCTCTGGCTCCTCACCAGGTACGCAGGCATCTACTACCTCGTATCCGCCGTCATCGCGATCGAGGTCTCTATCCTAAACAACTTCCTCTGGAATGACCTCTGGACTTTCAGAGGCGACGGGGCGCACAGGAATCGATCGCCCGCCCATCGCCTCGGCCTCTTCCACCTGGTATCGGCAGGGGGCGCGGCCATCAACTGGGTGATCCTCTTTGTCCTCACCCAGTTCGGGGGCGTCTTCTTCATGCTGTCAAACCTGGCCGGGATCCTGGTCGCCTTCGTCTGGAACTACGTGGTGAACCGGAATGTCACCTGGGGCAGGCGATGAGGGGCCGGTCGCGGGGCAGGCCGGGTTCCGGGAGCGGAATGCATAAATGGGGAAAAATGGAGAGAATAACTAGGGAATCGGGGGTTGGTTTGACGCCGGGGGATATTCAGGAAAGGGAGACGACCGGATACCGCATACACGTTCTCTGCGGGAGGTACTTCCCGTGAAAAAGGCCCTCATAACGGGTATCACGGGGCAGGACGGGGCGTACCTCGCAAGGTTCCTCCTCGGGAAAGGGTACGAGGTCTATGGGATCTACCGCAGGCTCTCAACCCCCAACTTCTGGCGGCTCCAGTACCTGGATGTCTTCGACCGGGTCCACCTTGTCCCGGGCGATCTCGTCGATGCCCGGTTCGATTATCGAGGCACTGAGAACCTCGCAGCCCGACGAGGTGTATCATCTCGCGGCCCAGTCCTTTGTCGGGGCTTCTTTCGAAGAGCCTCTCGGGACGGGGGAGATGACCGGTCTCGGGGTGACGAGAATTCTGGAGGCGATCCGGCAGATCGACCCGGAGATCCGGTTTTACCAGGCCTCGACCTCGGAGCTCTACGGGGACAGCGGGAAGACGGCTCCCCTCACCGAGGAGAGCCCCTTCTCCCCCTCGAGCCCCTATGCGGCCGCGAAACTCTACGGGTACTGGATCACCCGCATCTACCGCGAGGGGTATAAGATCTTCGCCTGCAACGGGATCCTCTTCAATCACGAGAGCCCCCTCCGCGGGCTTGAGTTCGTGACCCGGAAGATCTCCAACGCGGTCGCCAAGATCGGGCTCGGCCTCCAGGAGGAGATCCTGATCGGCAACCTGGACGCAAAACGGGACTGGGGGTATGCCCCCGATTACGTGGAGTCGATGTGGCTCATGCTCCAGCAGGACGAACCCGGCGACTACGTGGTCGCGACGAACGAGTCCCATTCGGTGAAGGAGTTCGCAAAGATGGCATTCGCTGTCGCCGGCCTCGACTGGGAGGACTATGTGAAAGTGGACAAGCGGTTCCTGCGCCCCCTCGATGTCAGGTTCCTCCAGGGCGACTACTCGAGGGCAGAGGAGCGGCTCGGCTGGAGGCCGAAGGTCACCTTCGAAGACCTGGTCACGATGATGGTGAAAGAGGACATGGACCGCTGGAAGCGGTGGCAGAACGGTGAGCGTTTCCCCTGGGATGCCGTGAACTACCCGAGCGAGGACAAGATCATCTCGCGGTACCAGCGGATCGACCGGTGAAGGCATGGAGGAGATCTGTTCCCGGTGACGGGAAGACCCTCGCCTGGGTGGTGCGGTCCGGCTTCTCCCCCCGGGCGTCCATTTCACCGGGGGTGAAGAACACCCGCTCCAGCTCGGGGTGAACACGTACCGGGCCGGCGAGGCCGTGCGGGCCCACATCCATCTCCCGCGGGAGACGGTCGTCCGCGAGGTGGAGGAGGTTGTCCACGTGGACCATGGCCGGGTCTCGGTAGACCTCTTCGACCCGTTCGGAAGGAAAGAAAAGACGCTCGAGCTCTCGTCGGGAGATACCATCCTCTTCGTCACCGGCGGACATGGGATCAGGATGCTCGAGGATACGAGGATCATCGAGGTCAAGCAGGGCCCGTATTCAGGAAAGGTCAATGACAAGAAGTTCATCTGAAGGGTCTCCGCCGGCGAAAGGTCCGGGAGGGCGGGAGATGATACCGGTCTGCGTACCCCTCCTCGGGGATAAGGAACTCGAATACGTCGCAGACTGCGTGAGGACCAACTGGATCTCCTCGAAGGGAAGGTACGTGAACGAGTTCGAGGAGGGGTTCGCCCGGTACTGCGGGGCAAAGGAAGGGATCGCCACCACGAACGGGACCGCGGCGCTCCACCTCGCCCTCGCATCACTTGGCCTGGGGAAAGGGGACGAGGTGATCATCCCCGCGTTCACCATGATGTCCACCGCCTTTGCGGTCCTCTACTGCGGCGCGACGCCCGTCCTCGTGGATGCCGAACCGGACACCTGGAACATGGACGTGAACGCGCTTGAATCGAGGGTCACGGACAGGACGAAGGTGATCCTGCCCGTCCATATCTACGGGCACCCCTGCGACATGGACCCGATCCTCGAAATCGCGGATGCGCATGACATCCGGGTGGTGGAGGACGCAGCCGAGGCCCACGGCGCCCTGTACAAGGGAAGGAAGGCCGGCGGGATCGGGGATTGCGGGTGCTTCTCCTTCTATGCGAACAAGATCATCACGACAGGCGAGGGGGGGATGGTGGTCACGAACGACCCCACTATCGCAGAACGGGCGCGGTCGCTGAAAGATCTCGCGTTCCAGAAGGACCGGCGTTTCCTCCACACAGACATCGGCTTCAACTACCGCATGACCAACATCCAGGCAGCGATCGGCCTCGCGCAGCTCGAGAGAATCGAGGAGTTCGTGGAGATGAGGAGGGCCCACGCCGCCCTCTACAACCGGCTCCTCAGGGGGGTCAGGGGCATCCGGTTCCCCATCGAGCGGCCCTGGGCGAAGAACGTCCACTGGATGTACTCGATCCTCCTTACCGACGACTTCGGCATGGGCCGCGAGGCACTCATGGGCGAGCTCGGGAAGCGGGGGATCGAGACGAGGACGTTCTTCATGCCGGTCCACGAGCAGCCGGTCTGCACGGACAGGGGGCTTTTCACGGGCGAGCGGTATCCCGTTGCCGAGGATATCGCGCGCCGCGGGCTCTATCTCCCGTCGGGATCGGGCCTTACGAACGAGGAGATCGGACACGTCTGCACGGCCATCCGGGAGATCCAGGCGGGGTGCGGGTGAAGAAACCGGCTGCGGCCGTGGCGAAAGGGATTCAAGGTGGGCGGATGATGCATAAGAGGGAACCATGAATCTGAGCTGGCCAATCGGGCTCATCCTCGTCGCCGTGGCCCTCGGGGTCTCGGGCGAGCTCCTCTTCAAGACCGGGGTAGGGCAGGTGCCGAACCTCGATCTCACCAGTATCCAGGGGATCATCACCTCGATCTTCGCGATCCTCTCGAACCCCGTGATCCTCGGCGGGTTCATCTGCTACGGGATAGGGGCCGTCTGCTGGATCTTCGTTCTCTCGAGGCTCGACCTGAGCTATGCATACCCGATGTACGCCCTCATGTACGCCTTCATCCCCATCGCCGCCCACTTCTTCCTGAAAGAGCAGATCCCCACGGGGAGATGGATCGGGATCCTCCTCATCGTCACCGGCGTGGTCGTTGTCTTCCGGGTCGGGAACGGTGCATAAGCGATGCCTGGGGATGGATCCGGGGAGGGTGGCCTTGTATCCGTCATCCTTGCGACCTACAACGAGAAGGACACCGTTCCCGGGATGATCCAACGGATCCATGCCCATATCAGTCCTGTCGAGATTGTGATAGTCGATGATGATTCCCCGGACAGGACCTGGGAGGTCGCCCAGGCCCTCGGTGACCCCTCGGTGAAGGTGGTGAGGAGGATGGGGGTGAAAGGACTTGCATCCGCCCTCCTCAGGGGGATCCTCGAGTCGAGGGGCGGGACCATCTGCTGGTGGGATGCGGACATGCCCATGTGCCCTGAGATCGCCCCAGGGATGATCCGGCTTCTCGGGGAATGCGATATCGTCATCGGGTCGCGATATGTCCCGGGTGGCGGGGACCAGCGGGAACCTGCACGGGTCTGGACGAGCAGGGCTCTAAACGGCCTCGCGCAGGTCGTCCTCGGCCACGGGATCCTGGACTATGACAGCGGTTTCGTCGTGCTGCGCCGGAGTGTCCTCGACCGGGTCCTCCCGGTACCCACCGGATTCGGGGAGTACTTCATGGAGTTCATGTACACCGCGGCAGAGAGGGGGCTCCGGATCCGCGAATATCCCTACGTCCTCACCGACAGGTCCCAGGGGACTTCGAAAGGCTCGCCGGACCTTCCCGGGTTCCTTGCGACGGGTATGCGCTACGGGATCCGGATCTTCGTTGCCCGGTTCCGGGCGGGCGGATGAAGATGATCGCCGGGCGATCCCGGACGACTGGAGAAGTGAAGGCATGAAACCCGGAGTTTTTGACAGGACCTACGCGGCGGCGTACGATACCATCTACCAGGAGAAGGATTACGACGCAGAGGTCGCCCTCATCGAGAAGACGTTCCTCGAGTACAGCCAGAAGCCGGTCCGCTCGGTCCTCGACCTGGGGTGCGGGACGGGGGGGCACAGCACGAGGCTCGCGTCCCGCGGCTTCGATGTGGTGGGGGTCGATGTCTCCCCCCACATGCTCGAGGGGGCGAGGGAGAAGGCGGTCGGGGGAAAGGGGCAGCTCTCCTACTACCTCGCCGATATCCGGGACGTCCACCTCGACCGCGCTTTCGACGCGGCGATCATGATGTTCGCCGTCCTCGGGTACCAGCGCGAGAACCAGGACGTGTTCCGGGCCCTCTCTTCGGCGAGGAGGCACCTCCGGCCCGGGGGCCTCCTCCTTGCTGACATCTGGTACGGCCCCGCGGTCCTCGCCCAGAGGCCCTCCGAGCGTATCCGGGTCATCCCATCGCCCGGGGGGAGGGTGATCCGGTCCTCCTCCGGGGAGCTCGAGACCTCGCGCCACCTCTGCCACGTCCACTTCCACCTCTGGACCCTTGAGGGGGACTGCCTGGTCGCCGAGACAGAAGAAGACCATGCCATGCGCTTCTTCTTCCCCCGGGAGATCCCCCTCCAGCTCGAGGCAGCGGGGTTCACCCTCGTCAGGCTCGGGGCCTTCCCCGATCTCGCGAAGGATCCGGACGAGTCCACCTGGAACGCCATGCTGGTCGCCCGGGCGGTCTGAATCCCTGCCCTGCAGGGTATCCGACAGACATATAACCCGTAGGGCTAAAGTTTTCCTGTAATGGCGAAAAAGGGGCGATCATCACCTGTCGGAAAGGGAGAACCCGAGACCCGGTTCCTTGGTTTTTCGATCAAAGGCGCGGAACGGATCACCTTCCGGCGGCATGTCCTGGTCCTTGCGGCCCTCTCCCTCGTGATGAAGCTGTTCACCATCCTCCTCACCACGAATGTCTTCTCCTCCTTCATCGATCTCTTCGATATCACGTATTACCTGAACTTCGCTGCGAAGATCTATGGCGGGCAGATCCCGTACGTCCAGTTCTCCATCGACTATCCGCAGGGGGCCCTCCTCTCCATCCTCCTCCCCCTCCTCCTCGTCATCCTCACCGGCGGCCTTCCCGCTCTTGCCAGCGGCAATCCCATGGGCTATGTCTTCTTCCACCAGGCACTCATGTGCCTCTTCGACGTCGGGACCGTCGTCCTCGTGTACCTGATCGGTCTCCGCCTCTATAACGAGAAGAAGGCTTTCCTGGCGGGTATCCTCTACGCGACGGCCTTCTCGGCTGCGTACTTCGTGCTCACCAAGTATGACTCCTACCCGACGTTCTTCCTGCTCCTCTCGGTCGCCCTCTTCGTCTACGGGCGCGCGACGGGTGCGTACCTGGCGGGGGCATGGGGTTTCCTCGCCAAGTGGTTCCCGGTGCTCGCCATGCCCTACTTCCTCATCCTCGACCTGAAGAAGGGGGTCGAGAGGGAGACGGTCCTGAAGAACCTGGGGTACTCGGTCCTCCTCGTGATCATCGTCATGCTGCCGTTCATCATCCTGAACCCGGGTGGTTTCATCCAGACCTACCAGATCAATGCGCAGTTCAACACCCTTGCCCATGGCTTCATCTACTACCTCGACTTCATTCTCAAGACCCTGACGGGCGCCACCATCTTCTCGGCGATCTCGATCTACCTCGCCATCGTCGCGGAACTGGGACTCCTGTACCTGGTATTACCGGAAGCCTGCCACCGACCACCTCACCCTCTGCGCGTTCATCTTCTTCGCGGTCTTCTTCTTCATCATGCTGAACAAGATCTCGAGCCCCCAGTACCTCCTGTGGATCACCCCCTTCGTCGCGCTCTTCCTGGCAGGATCGGTATGGGAGGTCTCCCTCTTCTATATTGCCCAGCTCTGGTTCTTCCTCGAGTTCCCCGTCCTCTACAACGTGATCTACCACAATGTCACAGGGTACCTCTCGCCGGCGGGGACGGGATTCCCGACGGTCACCTTCCTCTTCTTCACGGCGAAGAACGCCCTCCTCTTCCTCATCTTCTGGGTGGTGCTGCGGAAGCTCCCCGCCGACCCTGCCACCCCGAAGCCGTCGCCCGCGTGAGGGGAGGGGTCACTCCCTCCCGAACTCGTCCTCGAACCTGACGATGTCATCCTCCCCGAGGTAGTCCCCGCTCTGGACCTCTATAACCTCGAGGGGCGATTTCCCGGGGTTCCCCAGACGGTGCTTCACTCCCGCCCGGACGAAGGTGCTCTCGTTGGGGTTGAGGATGAACCTCTCCCCGCCGAGCTGGATCTCGGCCCTGCCCGGCGACCACGATCCAGTGCTCGCTCCGGTGGTTGTGGAGCTGGAGGGAGAGGCGTTTCCCGGGGCTCACGCTGACCCGCTTGATCTTGTACAATCCCGACTCCTCGAGGATGGTGTAGGAGCCCCAGGGCCGGTGGACCTGGAGGTGAAACCGGGTGATAGGGTCGTGCCGTGCCTCGTAGCGTTCCACGAGACTCCCGCACCCTGCCGCTCTCACCCCTCCTGCAGACAAGGAGCGCATCCGGCGTGTCCACGATGACGAGGTCGCGGGCCCCGATGACCCCGACATGCTTCCCGCCGGCATGCACGTAATTCCCCCGCGCGTCTATGAACTCGGCGGCGCCCGCGTTCCCCGCCGCATCGTGGGTCTCGTGCTCGGTACAGGGCACCGAAGTCCCCGAGGTCGTCCCATGCCGCCTGCAGGGGGACCACGGCCACGCGGTCCGACTTCTCCAGGAGCCCGTAGTCGATGGAGAGGGAGGGGAGATTCCCGTATTCAGGATCTCCCCCGGTAAAGGCCTGCATCATCCCCGGCTGGTACTTCCCGAGCTCGGAGAAGAACAAGCGTGGGGAGAGGAGGAAGATCCCGCTGTTCCAGAGGCAGCCCTCCCCGATAAGCCGGGTGGCGGTCTCCTCGTCCGGCTTCTCCCTGAACTCCGATACCCGGTACCCCCCTTTCAGGGGTTTCCCGGGCCGGATGTAGCCATACCCGGTGTGGGGCCTCGTCGGGCGCACCCCGAAGGTGACCAGCTGGTCCCGTGCCAGCCCTGCGGCGGCCACGATCTCTTCCACGACCCCGTCTTCCAGGAGGTGATCGCTCGGGAAGACCGCCGCGGGGGTGTCCCCGTCCTCCCGCCGGTACCTCTCCATCGCCCAGGTGATGGCCGGGAGCGTGTTCTTCCCCTCCGGCTCGAGGAGGAGGCGTTCCCGGGGCAGGGCGCACCCGATCTCCTCGAGCTGGTTTACCACCAGGTACCGGTGGATTCGGTTCGTCACCACGGTGATCCCGTCATCCCCCGAGAGCCGCTTTGCACGTTCGTAGGTCAGTCTGGAAGAGCGAGCGGGTGCCGAGTTTCAGGAACTGCTTCGGGTAACACCGGCGCGAGAGCGGCCAGAGGCGGGTCCCGATGCCCCCGGCGAGGATGATGGAACGGATCGGGTTCATCCGAGAATGTGTGGGATTCTGTATCATATTAGTTATTCTGTTGTAAAATTCCACCGTTTCAATCCAAGAAGGAGTTCACCGGTATAAAGGAATAAATATACGATTCATCAAATATTCATTAATGAGTTTCATACGCTTGGCCGGGGGATCACCGTCCTCCTCCTCATTCTCATGGTAGTCCTCGCGGGGTGCGGGACGAGGCCTGTGCCAGGGGGGAATTCCACCACTACACCGAGCTGGGGTAGTGGACGGAGGGTGGTGGAGGGTAATTCATCTGCCTCTCCGGGTTCAACTGCCACGGTTACGCCGGTTGGACCGGCAGTCACCACACCCTCGGGACCGGTGGAATCGGCTACCATTATCCCGGTGACGACCGCAACGGTGACACCCGTTGGTACCTACCGGAATCCTCCGGCACCCATCAACATTACCGCGAACTACACCGTCATCTTCGACCAGTCCCTGATCTTCAGCTATAACGCGACCGCCGTGACTTACGAGCTCACCAACCCGCCCCTCCTCATCGATTATACCCTGACCGTCCCGAACATCACCCGGCTAAGGCAGGCCACCGACCCGATCTCGGGGGACGACATCACTGTTACGAGCAGCTACCCGGATCCCCAGGCGCGGTTCGAGATAATCGTGCGGGACCCGGTAACGAAGAGGATCTTCGCACAGGACGGTTATGGCGGGCAGTATGATATCGCGTTCAGCAAGGAGTTCAGGATCCTCTATCCAGGCAATTACCATATCCAGATGTCAGGGAACAAGGTCACCGCCCACGTGAGGTTCACCGTCCCGCAAGGGAACACCGGCGCATAAGGTGCATGACGATGGCCACCTGCCGGGATTGTTCCTTCTTCCGGCCCCTCACCGCGGAAGAGGGCGAGTGCCAGGTGAACGGGATCGTTACCGCAGACCGCGAATCGGAGCGGTGCCCCTCCCGCACCTTCCGCCCGAAGGCGTGAACCCGGGACCCCTGAACCTTTCAACCTCCCCTGGGGCGCCTGAGGCTGGGACATTCGCCCTGCCCAGGCATCTCCATGAACTTTTTTACCCCGACAGATTGTTTCCCGGACCATCAGTTTAAGAGAAAGAGTATCTTTTGAGCATAAGTTCATATTCTATGGGAGAATATACCCCCCACCGGTGAGACCATGAAGATCAGCGCACGGAACATCCTGAAGGGAAAGGTGAAGAAGATCACGCCGGGAGCCATCAACTCAGAAGTTATCATTGAACTTCCGGGAGGACAGGAGGTCACTTCTATCATCACGAAGAAGTCCGTCGAGTCCCTCGGGCTTACGGTCGGGAAACCGGCCTACGCGGTGATCAAGTCCTCGGAAGTAATGATCGCTGTAGACTGATCCGATTCTCCCTTCTTTTGGATCTTCGTTCCCGCGACCCTGACCCCACGCTCTGTATCTTCACTGGCGCCTGTACTTGGGGCGCAGGTTTTCTCTACATTAATATAATACAATTAACAAACCCAGAAAGGTAATTGAATGACCACAACATATATATCCTCCGCGATTCCAGTTCACTTTTACAAGGGATGGATCCCGGCAATGATCACACGGCATCACCTCGCGCTGGCCCTGTTATGCACACCCCTCATCTCGAGCATGCTCCTGCCCTCTGATCCGGCTCTCCTGGTTGTGGTCATCGCTGGTTCCTGTACCGGCGCAGTTCTTCCCGATTTCCAGATGAAGAAGCCGAAGAGCCCTGGCCTGCTCACTCTCCCCTGGCTCGTGTCCCGGTTCAGCAGAATAGTCTGCATTCACATCATGTGCCCGCTCTATTCGGTTATCCTGCCCGCTCCCCCGGATGCGCCTGATAAACGCCTGACTCATTCCCTTCCCGGGATCCTCTTCGTCTTTGCCGCGGTTGCCGGCGTCGTGTATGTCCCGCTCCTCTTCCTGAGGAGCGGGGCGGGTCTCTCTCTCGCGAGGATGTTTCTCTTTGGGGTAGTCCTCGGGCTGGTCCTCCACCTTATGGAAGATCTCTGCACGCGAAAGGGGATCTCTCCCCTCTTTCCATTCTGTTCTGCCTCCATATCGGGATCCATTCGTCCTTGCGACGCAACGGACCCGAGGATTGGCCGGTTCCATGCCCAGCACTGCTCGGCCCTCATCGCATTTCTCGCGTTCCGGATGACAGGGCTCTTCCCGGCCTCCCTCTCTGAGGGGCTTGGCCTGTTTGTGCTGTGCGGGATCCTTGGATCGATGGTGTATCTCTCTGATGTAACCCTGATCTCCCCGCCTCCTCCCGGGAAACTTCCCCTGCATCCCTCTCATGCCCCGCATCCGTTCTCCCCCCGGGCATCAGGATAACTATTCCAGTCCCCCTGTTCACGGTATTCAGATTAGTTTATTATACATCTGTTTTTATACATTAACAAACCGTAAAAAGAAATGAAAAGACTTATACATAATCAGTGAGACCCATCTAGGGACAGAAGGAAAACGAGACCATGACGACACGCATCACCCTTACTCTCATCGCAGGAATCGCATGTATGCTCCTCCTCGCTACCGCATTCTCCGTCGGTTGCACGCAGGGCACTCCCCGGGCAACGTCACCTCCGACGGTTGCTGCAATGACACCGGCGGTCCCCGCGGTAACATCTCCTCCCGTTCTGACCATCGCAGTACCCGCACCGGTTGCAGTGGCAACCACCCCCGCTCCCGCGCCGGCCACAGAAACGGCGTCGGGGCTGGTCGTGGCCTACACCGCTGCATCCCTCAAGGGTGCATCGGCAAAGCTCGGCCCCGCGTTCGAGAAGGCATATCCCGGCACCCATGTCATCTTCGACCTGGACGGGACCCAGATCCTCAAGCACCAGGTGGAATCGGGGGCCTATGCGGACATCTTCATCTCCGCGAGCAACACGTACACCACCGGGCTGAAGAACGAAGGGTATTTCCTGAACGATACCGTGAAACCCCTCACGTCGAACTACCTCATCGTTATCACGCCTGCGGCAAATCCCGGCCATATTTCCTCCCTCGCCGATCTCGGGGCACCCGGGAAATTCCTTGCCATAGGGACAGCGGATGTGCCGGTGGGCATCAACACCCGGATCATCATCAATAACCTCGCAAACAGTCCATTCAATACAAGTTGGAGAGATCAGCTCTATAAGAATGTCAAAACCTACGAGACCACCGAACCGGGCATCGTCACCAAGGTCTCCCTCGGGGCAGTGGATGCCGGTATCGTGTACGAATCCTCTTATAAGGCGGCACCCAAGGGGACCCTCTCCGCCATCAATATCCCGAAGGAGAACAACGCCCTCCAGACCTACTCCATCGCGGAGATGAGGATCAGCACGAACAAAGATACGGCCCGGGCTTTCGAGGACTTCCTCCTCTCTGCAGACGGCCAGCAGATCCTGACCGACTTCGGGTTCAGGCCAGTCTCCTGAATTTTCAGGGACAGGAATCCATTTTTTCAGATGGTGACTACATACAAATGATCGCGGAATTCATGGGTGTCCAGGATATGAAGCGGGTCTTTGCACGGCGCACCTTCGCATGGGTCGGGGTCGCGATCCTCATCCTCTCTGTCACCCTTTATCTCGCGCTCCCGGTTGCGGCCCTCTTCCTACGGACGACCCCCGAGCTCTTCTTCTCATCCCTGGGGGATCCCCTGGTTCAGTCCGCGCTCTGGCTCTCCCTCTTCACCTCCCTCGTGACCCTCACCCTGGTGATCCTGCTTGGCACCCCGTTCGCCTTCTTTCACTCGAGGAGCAGGTACCGGGGGAAGACGCTGGTGGACACCCTCATCGATCTTCCTCTCGTCCTCCCGCCGGCTGTCGCGGGCCTCGGGCTCCTCCTCCTGTACGGCAGGACCGGGCTCATCGGCGGGTACCTGAACCTCTTCGGGATCACCATCGCTTTCACGACCCTCGCGGTGATCATGGCCCAGATCTTCGTCGCCTCCCCCTTCTACATCCGGCAGGCGAAGGCCCTCTTCGAACAGATGGACCCGGCGTACGAGCAGACGGCACGGACCCTTGGGGCAACGCCCCTGCGGATCTTCCTCGGTATCACCATCCCGCTCACGGCAAAAGGTCTCCTCTCCGGCGCGATCATGACCTTTGCCCGGGCGCTGGGGGAGTTCGGGGCGACCATCATGTTCGCGGGCAACCTCCCGGGGGTTACCCAGACCATGCCCCTCGCCGTGTACGCCGGCCTTGAGGGGAACTTCGACATCGGGATCACCATCGCCATCCTCCTCGTGATCATCTCCTTTGCCATCATGATGGCCATCCGGTTCTTCACGGGGAGGGAGGTCCCCCATGCTTGAAGCGAGGGTGAAGAAAAAACTCCGGGACTTTTCGCTCGACCTCTCGATCACGGTGAACCCGGGGGAGATCCTGGTGCTCATGGGGGAGAACGGGGCAGGGAAGTCCATGACCCTCAACATGGTCTCCGGAGTCATCCCCCCTGACTCCGGGTTTATCCGCCTCAACGGCACGGTCTTCTATGATCCAGAGGGCGGGATTCAGGTACCGATCGAGGACCGCAGGATCGGGTACGTCTTCCAGAACCCGGCGGTCTTCCCCCACATGACGGTCTGGGAGAACGTCGCCTTCGGCCTTCGCGCGCGGCATGTGCCGAAGTCAGACCTTCCAGGCCAGGTGAACCGCTGGCTCGGCACGATGAACATCTCGGACCTTGCCGGTGTGAAGGCCGGGATGCTCTCGGGCGGGCAGCGGCAGCGGGTTGCCCTTGCACGGGCCCTTGCCCCCGCTCCCGTCCTCCTCATGCTCGATGAACCCTTCTCTGCCCTGGATACCTGGAGCATCCACGAGCTGAAGACCTTCCTCAGGCCATATGTCGTCGATAACCGGATACCCTGCATCCTCGTCATGCACCAGGTCAGGGACGTGAAGGACGTTGCGGATCGGGTCTGCATCCTCGACCGCGGGGCCAAGGTATGGGAAGGGGGGCCGGAAGATATCCCGGAGGGGAGCTGGAGATCCCTTGGTATCAGCACCATTATCCGGGGGACTTCATCAAGAGTCGGCGATATCTCCCGGATCACGACCGGCACCGGCCAGGTATTCTTTGCCGCTTCGAACATCTCCGGAGAAGTGGTCGCCACCGTCCCTGCCGAAGATGTGATCGTCTCAGAGGAACCATTCGCCTCCAGCGCCCGTAACTGTCTTCCCGGAACGGTTTCCGAGGTTAAGCCCTCCGGGACCACGGCCCGGGTTATTCTTGACGTGGGGTTCCCGCTCACCGCACTTCTTACCCCCGAGAGCTGCCATGATCTGCATCTTGAAAAGGGAAAGAGGGTCTATGCAACATTCAAGGCATCGGCAGTGCACGTGACCCCGGTCACTCCGCCGTAAATTCTTGAAGGGCTATCGTGCCATTTGCCAGGGTAAAGGGATCCATCACCCTGATGACGGGTGAGAGCTGATACGGGATGAGGGGTTGAGAGCCATGGAGGAACGAAGGGAGCCGGTCTTCTCGTCCCGGCCCATTGGTATTATCCGGTCTCCGTTCCAGGACCCTGCCGGCATGCCCATCCAGCCTCAGGGTGCCCGTGGTGTGAGGGGGAGCGTGGAGGTCTTCGCCGAGTTCAGGGCAGGTCTCGCCGATCTCGAGGGGTTCTCCCGGATCATCCTCATCTACCCCTTCCACCGCTCTGCCGGTTACAACCTCGTGGTCACCCCCTTTCTCGATACCAGCCCCCGGGGCGTCTTCTCAACCCGTGCCCCCAGGCGGCCGAACGCCATCGGCATCTCCATCGTAAGGCTGGAGGAGGTCAAGGACGGGGAGCTCGTCATCGGGGATGTCGACATCCTGGACGGGACGCCGCTTCTCGATATCAAGCCCTACGTCGCGGCCTTTGACGCATACCCCGATGAGCGATCCGGCTGGCTCGAGGGCTGCGACGAAAGGGTCATCTCCGCGAGATCGGATGGGAGGTTCCTGGGCTTCCCGGGCGACCCGCGAGGCGGAAAGCACCACGCGCCCGGCGAACGGAGAGGGCCGTCCGGAGGTCCCGGAATACATTTCAGATCGGTCTCTGTCTCTCCCGGGTGGGTAAAAAGCCCCCGAAGGTCGGCATGAGGACCTGGACAGGAATAATGTCTCCTTTGTGCAGGGAATCCACTCCTTCGGGTATGCAGATAAGGCAATCTGCCCTCGCAATCGCCTGCAGACGGCTTCTCTCAAGGTATGGGGTTACGGTATGGCTGCCATCTGTATCCCTGTTGAGAATTGCATCCCTGAATTCGGTCCAGTTCCGTTGGCGGCTGTTCACGTCGTTCGTAAGCGTTGCTGAAACGGTAGGGAGAGGAGGTCCGGTCTGCCCTGCCATTCGCAGGATACCTGGAAGAGCAAACTGCAGGAAGGCCATCTCATTGCTGGCAGGCCCGCCCGGCAGGCAGAATACCGGTTTGCCTTCCAGAATACCGAAAACAATTCCTTTACCAGGGCCCATACGGACGTGGTGGAATACCTTATCCCAACCCAGTTCATCCAGCACGCCGGCCACCAGGTCCCGTTCACTCATCCATGCGCCACCGCTCGTAATAACGACATCCACCTCCTGCAGGCATCTCATCAACCCGGCGCTGATGGCATCTTTGCTGTCTCCCACGATGTCTGTCGTGAAGGGGATACCGAAAACGTCCAGCCAGGCCCCGGTGGTTACCATGTTGCTGGCATACAGCTGCCCGGGACGCAGCTGCCGTCCGGGCGCCACCACTTCATCGCCTATGGCTATCAACGCCACTCTGGGTCGGCGGTACACCTTTATTTTTTCTCCTCCGCCAGCGGCTGCTAACCCTAACAGGCCCGGGAGGAGGATACTGTCCCTGCCCGCGATGATTGAGCCTGCCTCTATGTCCTCTCCTGCGCGCAGGATATTTCTCCCCGGCCCTGCATCGGCCCTGACCAGGACATCCGAGGCTCCCTCCTCGCAGAATTCGCTGGAGACCACGGCATCCGCCCCATCCGGTATCGGTGAACCGGAACAGGTGCCGACGGTGGTACCGTGCCGGACTTTCCCCTCAAATCTCGACCCGGCAAAGCTATTCCCGATGATGCGCAACCGGACGGGTCTTTCAGGCGAAGCTTCCGCGATGTCTGAAGACTGAACAGCAAAGCCATCTTTTAACGACACATCGCCCGAGGGATGGCTGATTCGGGCAGTGATGTTCTCTGCCGATACGCGACCAGCACCTTCGGTGATGGAAATCTCCTCGATGCCGACCGTGTGGACATGAGCATATACCCGTTCCAAAGCTTCCTTGTACCGGAATAGGATATGCCCTGGTCAATTTCCACGGGTCCCATCTTCGCCCCCTTCTGCACCCAGGATCTCCCGGAACCGGGACAGGGCGGCCCCCAGGGCAGCCGCCGCCTCCCCGCTATCGCCCGCAACCACCATGAGAACCCTGTCGCTTCCACCGAAGAGGGCCCCCCTCTGGATCGCGGCCTTCGCACCGATCACACCGGGGAGCTCCAGCATCGTCCCGGTGACCTCGCTGAGCACTGTATCGATATCGACGGATGCACCTTTCCGGTTATCCGCGGGCAGGGGCAGGGAGGAAGAGATTGTCGTACACCCCGTTTCACTTCTCATGCACTGCAGCTCGAGTTCCCGCAGGAGCTGGCGGAGAGTGATATACACGGGGAACAGGTCGAGGGACCCGATAACATCCTCTGGGTCCGGGTTCCGGAGGATGCACCCTTCCAGATCAATATCCCCAATGACGATCTTGGGCAGGGAGCTCCCCTTGTATCCCTCCATGATAGCGATAGCGATCCCCTGCCCGGCGAGGATATCGAGGGCATCCGTGAGGACGGTACCCTTCAGGGTGACGAGGGTCTTCCCCTGGTCAATACCCGCCACTACACGTGCCCCCGCCTCGAACATGACCGTCGTATCCTTCCCTTTCGGGAGCAACATGGAATGATGCCCGGAATGTTTCACCGTGCCGACCGGACCGAAGCGGGCAAGGACGGGAATGAGGGACCGGATAAAGGTTGTCTTTCCAGATCCGGATAGACCGGTGACAGGGATGACTTTCACGGATGGACCTCTCAGGACAGTACCTGCTGCAATGAGATGAACCCTTCCAGGATGAAGTCCGGGAGACCATGAGAAAAATTAAAAACACCCGGAGCTCAATGAAGAGAAGGAATCCCCGTAAACCGGCAACTTCGGCCGGGTTAATATGACGTAAAATAAAAAAAAGCGTGTTAACTAATTGTAATGAATTCTTCGCTGTTTTGACAAACTTTAAATTAACCTCTCCAGATACGCTATGTAATTTATCAAATTCTACCAGAATCAGGAGAGAGTATGGCGTTTTCCGTACATGTGAACACGGACCGGTGCTCCGGCTGCGGCAATTGTGTCGAAGCCTGCCCGGTCGATGCGATCGAGCTCTTCACCATCGACCCGATCACCAGGGAGAAGATCTACCAGGTACAGGACGGCATGGCCGTGAGTATCGATATAAAGGACGAGCTCTGCGCCGGATGCGGGGTCTGCGTCGAGGCCTGCCCCATGGACGTGATCACGATCCGGGTCCAGGAAGAGATACCGGCACGGGCCACCTGACACGGCGGTAAGAACAGGAAGGACAAGTGAGCGGATTATGACAAAGAAGATTACCCTGAACATGATCACCTGCAGGTCCATCAAGCAGGGGGTCGGTATCGAGGCCGGGAAGACCTCCCAGAAGTACTTCGATGCCTGCTCGATCATCGAGATGCATCCCGATGACTTCAAGGAGCTCGGGATCCTCCCGAACACGAACGTGAAGGTGACGACGCCGGTGGGGAGCGTCATCGTGAAGGCCGTCGTGCCCAGGCAGGCCCACTACCCGGGGCTCGGCCATATTCCCATGGGCCCGTGGGCGAACCGGATCGTCTCCGCCTACACCTACTCGACGGGCGAGCCCTGCTTCAAGGGCTTTCCCGCCGACGTGGAGGCGGCGCCGGACGAGCGGATCATGGGGGCCGTCGAGGCTCGTGCAGACCGCCTGTGGTCTCAGGAAGGGATGAGCGATGCCGAAGATTATTGAAGACGTAACCTGCCCGTTCTGCGGGACCCTCTGCGATGATATCTCGATCACGGTCTCGGATGACAACAAGAAGATCCTCCAGGTGAGGAACGCCTGCGCCATCGGGGCCGAGAAGTTCAACCACACGAAGGAGCCCGGGCGGGTGACCCGCCCAAGGATCCGCGAGGCTGACGGGACGTACCGGGAGGGCACCTACGACGAGGCCATCGAGTTTGCCGCGAACATGCTCGTCAAGTCCCGGAAGTCCCTCATGTACGGGTGGGCGAACACGAGCTGCCAGGCGATGAGCATCGGGCACGAGATCGCCGAGAAGGTCGGGGCGATCGTCGACAACTGCGCGACCGTCTGCCACGGCTCGTCCCTGATCGCCATCCAGGACGTGGGCATCCCGAGCTGCACCCTGGGTGAGGTGAAGAACCGGGCCGACCGCGTGGTCTTCTGGGGCTGCAACCCGGCCCACGCCCACCCGCGTCACATGAGCCGCTACTCCATCTTCCCGAGAGGCTTTTTCACGGTGAAGGGGCACAAGGGCCGGAAGATCTACTGCGTCGACTGCCGGAAGACCGACACCTCGAACATGGCCGACGAGTTCATCCAGGTGGAGCAGGGCCATGACTACGAGCTCCTGAACGCCTTCCGGACCGCGGCCCGCGGCGAACCGCTCCCTGACTTTATCGGGGGAGTGCCGAAGGAGAAGGTCTACGAGACAGTCGAGGAGCTGAAGAGCGGGAGGTTCGGGGTCATCTTCTTCGGTATGGGCCTCACCCACACCCTCGGCCGGAACCACAACATCGACATCGCCATCAGCTTCACCCGTGACATGAACGAGTTCACGAAATTCAACATTATTGCCATGCGGGGGCACTGGAACGTCACGGGATCCGGCCAGGTCCTCTCCTGGCAGTACGGGTTCCCCTACGCGGTGGACCTCTCCCGCAGGAACAAGGCCCGGTACCAGACCGGCGAAACGACTTCGGTGGACCTGCTCATGAGGAACGAGGTGGAGGCCACCTTCTACATCGCGACCGACCCCGGGGCACACTTCCCCATCGACGCGATGATCTCGGAGCTCGAAGAAGCCTTCGGTAGCGGTCGATCCCCACATCTCCCCGACGACCGAGCTCGCCGATGTCCACATCCCGGTGGCCATGGTCGGGGTCGAGGTCGGCGGGTGCGCCTATCGGATGGACAATGTCCCCATCGAGACGAGGAAGGTCGTGGACGCGCCCGACGGGATGCTCACGGACGAGGAGCTCCTTACCAGGATCCTGCACCGGGTCGACGAGCTCCTGGGAGAAACCCGTGCCCAGTGGCCGACGGCAAAGGCTCCTCAAAAGGCCGGCGAGGTCACGGGGGTAGCGAAATGACGGAATACCTGCTGAAGAACGGTCACGTCTTTGATCCCGTCCAGGGTATCAAAGGCGACAAAAAGGACATCGGGATCAAGGACGGGAAGATCGTCGGGGCATCGGAGCTCTCGCCCGGGGCCAAGGCCATCGATGCGAAGGGCATGACCGTGATGGCGGGCGCCATGGAGGTGCACGCCCATGTCGCGGGTCCGAAGGTGAACGTCGGGCGCTGGTTCCGGCCCGAGGACAAGCTCTTCAATTCCCACAAGGTGTCGGGAACCACCCGTATCGAGGGCGGGTTCTCCATTCCCACGGTCTTCAAGACCGGCTACGACTACGCACGGATGGGCTACACCTTTGCCATGGAGGCCGCGATGCCGCCCCTCTATGCACGGCATGTGCACGAGGAGATCCATGACACGCCCATTATCGACGAGGCAGCCCTCCCCGTCGTCGGGAACAACTGGTTCATCATGGAATACCTGAAGAACAAGGAGATCGAGAACTCGGCCGCATATTTTGCATGGCTCCTCAGGCAGACGAAGGGGTACGGGATCAAGATCGTGAACCCGGGGGGAACGGAGGCATGGGCCTGGGGCCTGAACTGCCTCACCATCCACGACCCGGTGCCCTACTTCGATATCACCCCTGCCGAGATCGTCAAGGGCCTGATCGAGACGAACGAGTACCTGGGGCTCCCCCATTCGATCCACATCCACGGGAACAACCTGGGGAACCCTGGCAACTATAACGTCACCCTCGACACCCTGAAGCTCGCCAGGAGCTACAAGCCGAAGAACAACTTCGGCCGGAAACAGGTGATGCATGCCACCCACGTCCAGTTCCACTCCTACGGCGGGGACAGCTGGGGCAACTTCGAGTCCAAGGCAAAAGAGGTCATGGACTACGTGAACAAGCAGAAGAACATCACCATCGACACGGGAAACGTCACCCTGGACGAGACCACGACGATGACCGCGGACGGGCCTTTCGAGCACCACCTGACCGAGCTGAACCACCTCAAGTGGGCGAACGTCGACGTGGAGCTCGAGACCGCCGCGGGGGTCGTCCCGTATATCTACAGCCCGAAGATCGTGGTCAATGCCATCCAGTGGGCCATCGGCCTCGAGCTGGCCCTCTACTGCAAGGACCCGATGCGGTGCTTCATCACGACTGACCACCCGAACGCCGGGCCCTTCACCCGCTACCCGCGGGTGATCAAGTGGCTCATGAGCCAGAAGGCCCGGGATGCCCAGATCAAGGCCTTCAAGAACCCCGACAAGGTGATCGCCGCCACCGAGCTCGCAAACCTCGACCGGGAGATCAGCCTCTACGAGCTCGCCCAGATGACCCGGGCAGGCCCGGCGCAGGCCCTCGGCCTCTCGGCGAACTATGGCGGCCTCGCGGCCGGCATGAACGCCGACATTGCCATCTACAACCTCAACCCTGCGAAAATGCCCTCGGATCCCGAGGAGATAGAGAAGGCCTTCTCGGCCGTCGCCTACCTCTTCAAGGACGGGACGATGGTCGTGAAGGACGGCCAGGTCATCGACCACGGGAAGAAGCGGACCTTCTGGGTGGACGTGAAGGTGAACGAGAACAAGCAGGTCATGCACGACGTGCGGGAGAAGTTCCTGAAGTACTACTCCGTGAACGAGGGGAACTACCCGGTGCCTGACAGACTATGCGCCCCACCCGTATGTGATCGCGCTCGACGCAACCACCTGAGGTGAGAAGACCATGAAGACAGTAACCCTGACACTCAAGAAGCAGCCTGAACTCTACCTTGAGGCGGATTGCATCATCCCCGATACCCTGTGCGGGAAGACCGTGGACCAGATCGCACAGCTCCCCGTGTACCAGGGGAAGCAGGACACGACCCTCGGCGAGTACTTCGACGTCGCCGGCAACCCGGCAGCAACCGCCGCCGAGACCCAGATCATCGTGAACGGCGACTGCTCCAAGGTGAAGTACATCGGGAGCAAGATGACCGCCGGCGAGGTGATCGTGAACGGCAGCACCGACATGTATGCCGGCGCCTGGATGAAGGGCGGGAAGCTCCACGTGAAGGGGAATGTGCACTCCTTCTGCGCTCTCGGGATGGAGGGCGGGGAGTTCATCATCGACGGCAATGCCGGCAACTACCTGGGAGCCTCGTACAGGGGCGACTGGCGCGGGATGCAGGGGGGCCTCGTCCGGGTGAAGGGCAATGTCGGGAGCGACATCGGCTCCTTCATGAACGGCGGCACCATGATCATCGAGGGGAACGCCGACGTCCACATCGCCACCCATGCCGAGGGCGGGAAGATCATCATCAAGGGGAACGTGAAGCGGCGGATCGGCGGGCAGATGGTGAAGGGCGAGGTGATCCTCTTCGGCACCGTCGACGTCATGATGCCCGGGTTCAGGTACGTGAAGGACACCGAGCTCGAGGTCGATGGAACGAAGGCAAAGTTCGCCGAGTTCATCGGGGACCTCGGGGAGCGCCACACCAAGCGGAAGGGCGAGACGGTCTACGGGAAATTCTATATGAAAGTATAGAGGGTCCCGGAAGGACCCTCAGTTCTCTATTTCTCGATCTGGTTCACAGTCACCGGTCTACTCCGAGACAAGCGACTGGATCTCCTTCCTGAACTTATCGTACTCCAGATCATCGAGTTGTTCGGGGAGGAGGCTCCCGGCCGAGGCCTGACGGTAGATCCAGTAGATGATCTTGTCCACGACCCTGATGACGTCCCCGGGGGTCTTCACGGTGACGAGGGGGCGGCCGAGCTTCGGGTGCCTGCCGCGGTGGCCTCCGACGGTGATCCGGTAAGCCGGATCCTCTCCCCTCAGGATCTGGAAGGGGCAGGGCATGATGCAGAACCCGCACTCCATGCACTTCCCCATGTCCATCACGATAACGCCGTCCTCCATCGCGATGGCCTTCTCCCTGCAGTAGTTGGCGCATGTCCCGCAGCCGGTGCAGAGGCCGGGGTCGCGAACGGGCTTCCGGATGCCGGTGATGCCGATCTCGTTGAGCCGCTCGCTCTCGCAGCCGTTCGGGCATGCCGAGATGGCGATCCTCACTTTCACCGGCATATCTCTCCCGAAGAACCGACGGTCGATCTCCTTTGCGAGGCCGACACTGTCGATGTTCGCGAACTTGCAGTGACGGGTGCCCAGGCAGGCGGTCACGTTCACCACCTCCTCCCGCTCGGCCCCGAGAGGCGTGCCGTTCGCCTCGAGATCGGCGAGGAGCCCCTCGAGCCGCGAGGGGTCGACGTGCGGGAACTCCATGGTCTGGCGGGTGGTCAGGTGGACGGACTCGATCCCGTGGCGTTCCGCGATGGCCCCGATCTCCTTCACCTGTGCGGGGGTGAGCATGCCGGCGGGCATCCGCAGCCGGACGATGCAGAAATCGGGATCTATCTCGGTGATGACCCCTCCACGGGTATACAGTCCCTGGTTGATGGGCAGGCGTCGGGACATATCAGTACCGGTGGGCCGTGTTAAGGTATAGATGTTGTCACTTAACAAAAATAATATAGAAACGGTTCACAAGGTTGTACCTATGACCCGGCAATCAGAGTACATGGAGGCCTTCTTCGGCGTAGAACTCAGCACGAAGTTCTCCGACATGGTGAACGACCTGAAGGAGGTCGAGGAGAACCTGAAGGAACTCTCCCAGGAGATGGGGAAACTGGGCGGGACACTCCCTCCCGAGGAGTTCAAGGGGATCCTGAAGGAGTGCAGGGCCCAGGCCTTCGAGCACGCCCAGCAGGTGAAGGACGCCCGCCAGTTCCTTGAGTTCTACCTGAAGTCGGACAAGGCTTCGGCGCACATCGTCCTCGAGCGGGACGCGTACATGAAAATCTACCAGATCTTCAAATGGGACGGGAATGATGTACGGGACCTCAAGCGCTGGGTGAAGGAGCTCAAGGAGATCTGCGACAAGGTCGGTCTCAGGATGGAGGACCTGATCAACTTTTCAAAGCTCACGGCGCAGCCGGTCCCCGGGGATCTCGCGAAGGTCCCGGTTTATGCCATGGACAGGCGGGGCTATGTCCTGATGGGGAAGCAGTACGACCAGGTCATGCACGCCGAAGAGGTCAGGGAGCAGCTGGCCGGAGGATGAAAGATGCCGCGAGTGTTCCCGTGGGTCATCTTCGTCGAAGATTGTACCGGGAGTTCGACTGTGAAAAACTGATACGATAGGTGTAACTGCGAGCCCCTTACCATGCCATCCCATTTTTTCCTGCTCGGTAGTCCCGTCACCCGGGAACGCCTTTCCTGGATCGCGGACGGGCTCAAACTCTTCTTCGTGGACCGGATGCCCGAGGCGTTCCTCCATTCCCCCGGGCGCGGGGAGCCCGCCGTCTCCTTCTTCATCACCGGGGACGCCCTCTACAGCCTGCACGACCGGGAGACCCTCCCCCTCTGGGAGGGTATCCTCACCCTCCCTTCGGTGAGGATGGTCTGCGACCGCGAGGAGCTGGACCTCCGCGGGATGTCGGTCGAACCCCTCCGGATGAAGTTCCCCGGCCAGGTCCAGGACCAGAACGGCCGGAAGATCAGCCATCCCCGTTCCTTCTGGAGGGAGGTGGTGCAGTCCGCGAGGAAGAACGAGCCCGGGTCGGGCTCCCTGGGGTACCTCCACCTCAAGTCCCCCTACATGAACAGGGCGTCCGTCCAGGCGCTCTCCTGCCTCCATGCGGCTCTCGAGGAGGGGGTGGAGGCGGAGATGTATGCGTATCTCGACGGGGTCCACGCAGGCCATATAAACCAGAAACCCTCCGAATGCAGGAATATCGGGGAGGGACTGGAAGAACTCGAGGAAATCGCCCGGAAACGGGGCCTTGCGTTCCAGATTCTTGCCTGCGAGCGGTGCGCTGCGGCGCGGGGGTACAGCACATGGGACGACGGGAAGGGTGTCGCGGTATCGGCCTGCACCATAGGCCCCATGAAGATCAGGAACCTCACCGCCGTCGTCGAGCCGGTTCGCCCTCCCGCAGGTCGTCCTCGGCGAATCGGTGGCGGCCGTCACGATGAAGGGCGAGGAGAGGAAGGGCCCCGATCACTGGCTTGAGGCGGAGAGCGACCCGGCCCCGGTCCTCATCCTCATCACCCGGAGCCCGTACCGATACCGAGTACAGCTTCGGTGCCCTCTCTCTTGCCATCGCGTGCGCACACCTCGGGATCACGACACGGGTGGTCTTCATGGAGGATGGGGTCTATGCCCTCTCTGGCGCCCATGCACGGGGATCCGGGGACCCCTTCTTCAACCTCCAGGAGATCATCGATGCGGCTGAGAATGCAAACCTCCAGCTCTATGCCTTCCAGCCTTCCTTTGCCCGGAGGGGGGTCGAAAAGAACAGCACACTCACCTCGGTCTTCGAGAATCGGGATGAAGGAGCTGGGAGAGGTGCTCTTTGATACGCCGAAGGGAGTCCGGCCGCACCACCAGAGGGTCCTCTTCTTCTGAAGGAAAGGTGCAGGTGGCGGGGGAGGATCTGGAGGGAGCTCCCGATCTCTCTGACCTGACCTGCACGAACCTCATGATCCGGCTGAAGATCCTGCTGAAGAAATTACCGCCTGGAGCGGCCCTTCTCTGCATCGTGCGCCGTGATCAGCGGGATACCATCGAGCCCTTCACCCGGGACGGATACCAGGTCAGTGTGGAAAGGATAGACAGGAAACGGTTTCTCGTGAGGATGAAGAAGAAAGAGACCGGGAATCAACCCTGAACGGGAAGCGACCTGGATCCTGCCTAGTGAGGATCCAGGGAAAATGAAGAGAATTATCTTAGTATCGTCAGTTCAGGCTTCAGCCTGATGGCGTGGGTGATGGTGTACATCCCGATGCAGGTCTTCAGGGCGTGATCCCTGAGCTCCTGGATCTTCTTCTCGGGGGCATCGCTCTTCACCTCGAGGAAGATGCGGAACTCCCCAACGAGGGGGTTGTTACCCAGGTCGAACTGGGCGAGGTAGTCGAGGTCCGCCTCCACCCGTGTCTTCGCCGCATCGATCTTCACGCCCTGCAACGCCGCATCGGTCATGAAGGTGCTCGTGAAGCACGCCGCAAACCAGAAGAGCCCGAAGGCCATGGGACCGGGATACTTCCGGGGCCTGAGAAGTTGGGGTGCGATGCCTCCATGGTATACGTGCCATCCCGGACCGGCACCGTGGCCCTGAACTGGGGGCCGTCCTCGTCAAAGAGCCATTCGCCCTGGATCTTCGCGGTGAACCGTGCTTCCTCCTGATCTCTCTTTATCTCGTTGCGGAACCCGACGACCTGCGGGAGGTCGATGTTGTTCAGGACCATCTGGTGAACACCTTCCAATACTTGCAGGGACAGGTTAATAAAATTTATTAAATTATTTCGTTTTATAATTCATAACCAGTTGATTGCGATTAAACAGGAATACTTTAAAACATCCTGAAAATAATCTCTTATCCATAATCTCTCTTCCGGGACGGTTCCCGGGGAATGGCCCGGTCTCTTCCGCCGGATGCCATGGCACAGGGTGACCTCCCGTGGTGAAGCGCTACCTCTCTCTCATCTCTCTCGACGAGGCCCTTCAGTCTCCTGAAGACCCGTTTTCCGCCGCCCGGGAGGACGGAGACGGTGCCCCTGTTGGAATCCCTTGGACGGGTGGTTGCTTCGCCGGTCCATGCGGGATACTCTGTCCCGGAGGTGAATATCGCGGCGATGGACGGGATCGCGGTCAGGAGCCGGGAAACCGCCGGCGCCCGGGAGCAGGTGCCCGTGACCCTCGGGCATGCCGTCCGGGTGAACACCGGAAATGTCATACCCCCCGGTTTCGACGCCGTGGTCATGATCGAGGAGACCTGGGAGCACGAGGGCAGGTTCCAGGTCCGGAGGCAGGCCGCTCCCTGGCAGTACATCCGGCCTGCAGGGGAAGATATCAGGGAGAACCAGCTGGTACTCCCCCGTGGCCACGTGATCAGGGCGTTTGATATCGGGGCCCTCGCGACATACGGGGTCACCGAAGTGGAGGTCCGGTCGGTCAGGGTCGGGATCATCCCGACGGGGAGCGAGCTCGTCCCTCTCGGGGTCCGCCCGGGGCCCGGGCAGGTGGTGGAGAGCAACACGATAATGGCAGAGGTGTATCTCAGCGCGATGGGGGCAACCTGCACCAGGTACCCTATCGTCCCCGACGATCCCGGGCTGATCCGTGAAACCCTCATGCAGGCCGTGGATTCCGACGACCTCGTCATCATCTCAGCAGGCTCATCCGCGGGTACCCGGGATTTCACCGCCGGGGTAATCGGGTCTCTGGGCGAGCTGATCTTCCATGGCGTCGCGGTGAAACCGGGGAAACCGGCGATGCTCGGGCAGGATCCAGGGTCGCCCGGTCCTCGGGCTTCCCGGGTACCCTCTCGCCGCCCAGACCACCCTCCGGGAGTTTGCCGGGCCCCTGCTCGGGTCATGGGGCCTTCCACCCCCGCCGCGGCATATGCTGCGGGTGAGGCTCTCCCAGCCCCTCACCTCTGACCTCGGGTTTGACGAGTTCGTCCCCGTCTCCGTCGGGCGCATCCGCGGGGCTCACTGGGGTATCCCCCATTCCCGGGGATCGGCCGTCCAGATGGCGACGGTCAAGGCGAACGGGTACGTCCATATCCCGGCCCAGGTAGAGGGATACGATGCCTGCCAGGAGCTCGAGGCATGCATGACCACCAATCCCGGGAGCATCGAACGCACCCTCCTCATCGCCGGGAGCCTCGAACCCGCTCTCGAGGAGCTCGCAGACCTTGCCCGGGGAAAGGGGATCTTCCTCCACGCGAGCAACGTCGGGAACACGGGTGCCCTCCTCGCCCTGAAACGGGGGTCCTGCCACGCTGCCCCCCTGAGCCTTCCTCCACTCCCCCTCTTCCCCGCCTGCTCGTACCTCGTCGCACACCTCCCGCCGGAAGGCCTCACCTTCGTCCATATCGCTACCGTCGGCCAGGGGATCGCTTCGCGGGAGGGGCTGGCTCTCGGGGACCTGGCAGGTATGCGTTACGTGGACACGAACCGCGATTCCGCACCTTCCCTGATCGTCGAGATGGTGCTCAGCTCCACGGGGCATAGAGCCCTTCAGGATAGACCGTGGTCCCGACCAGCTGACCACGCCCCAGGCGGGCGCCGCAGCCGATCAGGTGCCGGTCTCGCCGATGCCACCATCTGCACGTCCAGGGTGGCCGAGGCGGCCGGCCTCCGCTTCGTGCCGGTGGTCTGGGAGGACTACGAGCTTGCCGTCATGAGGGATATGCTCGGGGACCCGAGGGTCGCCGATCTCGTGGCGCTCGTGAACTCTCCGGACTTTAAGCAGAGGCTCGCACGATCCGGTGGGTATGACACGTCGCAGACGGGGAGGGTCCGGAACCTCTCCCTCCCGGGATCGGGGATCGACCTTCACAGGGAGCCTGTACCATAGCAGGAACGGCCACCCGTCGGATCGGGATCGCCAGATGGAAAGAAAACCGGGCCAATGACCTGGAGCCGGTTTATTCCGGGATCCGTTCCATGCCTCTCCGCCACCGTGGCAAACAGTTATCCCACGAAATGCCCGAATCTTTCTCCATGGTCTCCGATAAAGAATGCGGGAGCCACAGGCACCACGGGGTCTTCTCCCCGTCCCGCGCAGGGCATCTCGATTCCCGCATGAGGCGCTTTCTCTACCGCCCCGACCGTCTTGCCCGGCGGTACGTGGAACAGGGTGATCGCGTACTTGACTTCGGCTGCGGCCCGGGGTTCTACACCCGCGAGTTCGCGAAGGCGGTCGGGGAGACCGGTCTCGTGGTCGCCGTTGATCTCCAGGAGGAGATGCTCCGGATCCTGCAGGGCAAACTTGGACAGGAGGGCCTCCTGCCCCGGATCAGGACGCACCGCTGCGCACCAGACTCGCTCGGCCTCTCCCCGGAACTGGATGGGGGCATCAACGCAGCCTTCGCCATCTTCGTCGTGCACGAGGTGCCGGACCCGGCGAAGATTGTTCAAAGAGATCTCGGCGCTCCTCGTCCCCGGTGGCATGCTTTTCCTTTCGGAACCCCCGTTCGTTGTCAATCGCAGGGAGTTCCGGAAGACCATTTCCCTGGCAGAAGCGGCGGGGCTCAGGCTGGCAGAGACGCGGTTCTTCTTCGTGAACAGGGCGGCGGTGCTGAGGAAGGAATAACGGTGAACGTCCACCGCAGGGTCGAAAGTGTCAAAATAAAAAATTTATTTCTTGAATATGACGCCCATCAGGGCGGCATTGAAAAAAGGAGAGCGATATCAATCGCTCTACTTTTTGAAAATATCGTAGATCTGGTCGCTCCCCGTTGATGCAAGCCGTGCCCGCTCCGTCGGCTCCTCGACGAGGGCGAGGGCCGGGCAGGGAGAGGTCTACCCCGGGGACATGCCCGAACATCTTCTCGAGGTCCTGCTGGATGGCATGCATGTACAGGGAGTTCTTGATCTCCATGGGGCATGCCTCCTCGCACTGGCCGCAGTTGACGCACGAGTCCGAGATATGGACGAACCGGATCATGTGGAACATGAAGGGGACGGGCAGCTCGCCCGGCGGGACCAGGTACGGCTTCTTCGTGCTGCACTCGACGCAGTAGCAGATGGGGCACTGGTCGATGCATGAGTAGCACTTGATGCACCGTGAGGTGTCCTCCATGATCTTCTTCAGCCGCTCCGTTCCTTCCCCGAGTCCCTTGAAGTCCTTCTCTCGCCACTTGTCGGCGAGCTTGAACATGGCCTTCTCGACCTTGCCCCGGATCGCGATGGCCGGTTCGGGGGCCTTCTCGGCCTGGAGGGCGCCCGACTGGACGGCCCTGTCGAAGAGGTCCGCACCCTTGTCGCTGCAGATCTCGACGAAGGTGGCCTTCCCGGCCTTCGGGCCGATGACACCCCAGTTTCCGCAGGCGATATCGGCCTGGCGGGTCACCTTCAGCTTGCACCGGCGGCAGTTGGTCCTCCGGCCATAGCCGTGCTCCTCGAGCTCATCGACGGAGATGCCCTTGTGGCCGCCCTCGGTACTCGATGATGAACTGCCCCTTGTCGATCTCCTCCTTGTGGACCTTGTCCGGGTCGACCCCGAACTTCTCGGCGATCATCTTCCGTGCGGGTACAGGCGATACCGACCCGCCGCAGTTCACCCCGATCATGACCAGGTTGTCGAGGTTCACCTGCTTCCTTTTCGCGAGCTCGTAAAGCCCCATCATGTCGCAGCCCTTGATGGTGATCCCGAGCTTCATGTCGTTCGCGCCGTTGAAGTACTTCTTGACGAGCTTGGACATGAGCAGGGTGCCGCAGTGGAGCGACCCGGCGGTCTGGTCGAGGTCCTTGGGGTCCGTGATGATGGTGGGGACGGCGTCATAGAGGTCCTTCCCCTTCTTCACGGCGAGGACGGCATCGACGATCTTGTTCTCCAGGGCAAACTTCAGGAGGCCCGTCACCGCGCCCCCGCACTCGGCCTTCTCTGCGAGGCCCTTGTTCGTCGTCCAGGCGTAGAACATCTCGCCCTTTGCCGTCATCTAGCTCGCCTCCTTGATCTTCTCAACCTTTACGGCACAGTGCTTCAGCTCCGGCATCTTGGACAGCGGGTCCAGCGCCGTGTTGGTGAGAAAGTTTGCTCCCTTGTCGAAGTGCATCGGCATGTACAGCACCTTCGGGGCAACCTCGTCGGTCACCCGGGCAAGCGTCGTGATCTCGCCGCGGCGGCTGGCTACTTTTATCCTCTCGCCATGCTGGATGTTGAGCTGCTTTGCGTCCTCGGTGTTGATCTGGATGTAGGACTCGGGCACCTCGTAGTGCAACGTCGCAGAACGGTCGGTCTGGGTGCGTGTATGGTAGTGGAAGATGATCCTCCCGGTCATGAGCGTGAACGGGTACTCGGCATCGGCCACTTCTGCGGGCGGCCGGTACTCGAGCCCGAAGAAGGTGCCGAGCCCGTCTGCGGCCGAGAACTTCTCCTTGTGCAGGATGGGCGTCCCCGGGTGCTCCTCGGTGGGGCAGGGCCAGTGGACCGACTCGGGTTTCTCCATCTTCGCGTACGTGGCCCCGAACATGGACGGGGTGCATGCCCGCATGTCATTCCAGATGTCCTCGGCGGACTTGAAGTCAAACCCTTTCAGTCCCATCTTCTTCGCAAGCTGGACAAAGATCTCCGTGTCGGTCTTTGCATCGCCGGGCGGGTTGACTGCCTTCCGGACCCGGTTGATCCGGCGCTCTCCCGAGGTGAACGTCCCGTCCTTCTCGGCGAAACAGGCGCCCGGGAGCACGACGTCCGCGTACTCGCAGCTCTCGGTCCAGAAGATGTCCTGGATGACGAGGAAGTCGAGCTTGTCCAGCGATTTCATCACGTGGTTTGAATCGGGGTAGGAGACCACCGGGTTCAGCCCGAGGATGTACATCGCCTTGATCGGGTCGCCGCACTGGTTGATCTGCTCGGTCAGGGTGGCCCCGTACCAGTCGGGAAGGCCGGTGACACCCCAGGCCTTCTCCATCTTCGCCCGGTTCTCCGCGACCTCGCACTTCTGGTACCCGGAGAAGACGTTCGGGTAAGCCCCCATGTCGCAGGCGCCCTGCACGTTGTTCTGGCCCCGCAGGGGGTTGACGCCAACCCCGGGGCGGCCGATGTTCCCGCAGAGCATCGAGAGGTTCCCGAGCGAGCGGACGTTGTCCGTCCCGGTCGTGAGCTCCGTGATCCCGAGGCAGTAGATGATCACCGCGTTCTTGGCGGCGGCGTACTTCTTCGCCATCTCCTTCACGGTGGCGAGGGGGACGCCGTGGATGGACTCCGAGTCCGCGTACTTCTCCACGGTCTTCTTCATCTCGTCGAACCCCTTCGTCCGCTTCTCGATGAATTCCTTGTCCTGCCCCCCGTCCTGGATGATCCAGTGCATCATCGAGTTGATCGAGCGCGATGTGTGTCGAGGGGTTGAACCGGACGTACATGTCCGCGAGCCTCGCGGTGGGCGAGAACCTCGGGTCGACGACCATGATCGGGATGCCCTTCTTCTTTGCCTGGACGATGCGCCTCCCGGCGAGGGGGTGTGCCTCGATGGCGTTCGAGCCCCAGATGAGGATCAGGTCCGAGTTGAGCACGTCCTCGAACGGGTTTGTGGCTGCTCCGGATCCGAAGGAGAGGGAGAGGCCTGCGACCGATGGGCCGTGGCAGATCCGGGCGCAGTTGTCGACGTTGTTCGTCTTGAAGGCGACCCGGGCCCACTTCTGCATGATGTAGCAGTCTTCATTGGGGGTCCGGCACGAGACCTGGAAGCCGAGGGATTTTGGCCCGAACTTCTTGGAGGTCTCCCCGAACTTCTTCGCGATCAGGTCGAGTGCCTCATCCCACGAGGCCTCCTCGAACTTGTCGCCCTTCCTGATCAGCGGCTTTGTCAGCCGGTCCGGGCTGTGGACGAACTCCCAGCAGGTGACGCCCTTCGGGCAGAGTTTGCCTTCGTTCACCGGGGTTCGCCTGTAGGGTTCGACCCCGACCAGTTTCTCGTCCTTGACGACCAGGTTGAGCCCGCATCCCACACCGCAGTACGGGCAGGTGGTGGGTACATACTTCAGGCTTGGTACTTTCGCATCTCCCATGGAAACACTCCTCTGGCGGCACCGGTCACCGGACCGGTAACCACTTCCGTTGTTTACACAACATCTATAGTTGACAACATTCCTCATATATAAATGAAATCAATTGACTTACGTCGAAGGTTTACATTTTTCCTGAAGTTTTCCACCAGTAATAATCATTCTTATCTCATTAACCTCCTTTATGCACGTCGGAGCCTCCTCTGGCGCGCGCCCCACGTGCGACTCTCTTCTGAGATAGAAGGAAAGGGTTAACCTGCCTCCTTTCCAGTGTTATTCATGGTGCCGGACAAGGGAAAGGCAGATCTCGATAAGATAAAGGAACGGATGGAACGCCTGGGCGTCGACCCCGGGCTCCAGGACTACGTGACCCGATCCATCCGGTTCCATACCCACCCGGCCCCGGGTGTTCTCATCGCGGTCTTCATGGTGGACTACGCTCTCGAGCTCCTTGGGGCGACCCCCGGCGAACGGCTCTATGCCGTCTGCGAGACCAGGAAGTGTGCCCCCGACCCGATCCAGGTGATCCTCGGCTGCACCACCGGCAACAAGGGCCTCCAGGTACTTCCCATCGGCCGGTTCGCACTCACCCTGAACAGGCCGTCCGACGGGCCTACCTCAGACGGGGTCAGGGTCTACGTGGACCCCGCGAAGGTGAATGACTACCCCGCTATCAGGGCGTGGTACACGAACGCCAAGGGCTTCGACAAGAAGCAGCAGGAAGAGCCCCTGACCGACGAGATCTTCAGGGCGGGGAGGAAGATCCTCTCGTTCAGGCGGGTGCGGGTGAAGGTGCCCAGGAAGGAGAAGTGGGAGGCGGCCCTCTGCTCCTGCTGCGGGGAGATGGTCCCGGGCGATCTCCTCGAGGACGGCGCCTGCACGGGCTGCGGGTCCCTGGCCTACTACGAGGAGATATAAGATTACCGGCCGGCGATGACCAGGTAGTGATACGGTCCGGCGTCCTGGATATCCCGTACCCTGAGGCCGACGGATTCTATCATCCCGCTCGCCTTTTTGATGGAGAACCGTTTCTCAAGCGGGGGACCCATCTCCATCGGCTGATCCTTCCAGTCGAGGTCCGCGAGCCGTCCCTGGGGCCCGAGCATGTGTTTCGCGTTCCCGAGGACCGTGACGGGGTCCCTGAAATCGTGGAGGTCGATCCCGAAGAACACGATATCCGCACACCCTTCACAGAACCGTGTCTCCTCCGCCTCGCCCACCTGCGTGATAAGGTTCTTCAGCCCCTCCGCCTCCGCCTGGGTGCGTAACCTTTCCACGGATTCAGCGTTGACATCGACGGCATACACTTTCCCGTAGTTTCTCACCCGACGTGCAGCAGGGAGCGCGAAGTACCCTTCGCCGCAGCCCATATCGACGAAGACCATCCCCTCCCTGAGGCCGATAGTGGAGAGGATTTGTTCGGGGTCCTGCCACTTTCTCCGTTCCGGATCATCTGCGGCGAAGCGTCGGGGCATGGTTACTTCTTATCTTGTCGCCGGCGATGATACGTGTTGCTGAAGGATGAGTTCCCTCGAATCCGGTCTCTGCGGGCGGGAATGGGAGACCCGGGAAGAGACGAGGGGAACCCATCCGCCAGCCAGAAAACGATGGTTATGGGATCACGATTTCCCGTGATTCTTCGGAATGATTCCGCCAGAGCCTGCTCCGGTACGCATCCATATCCACCTGGACCACGTGGGTGCCCGGATCCAGCCTGCCGAGGGAGACATCCTTCGTACCGGGTGCTTCCAGTTGATCGATGACCCTGTCATCGAGTAAAACAGCACAATAGAAAAACTCCGGTGTTTTCTTAAGTTGAGTCGTTACCCGGATCATCCTCTCTTCCCCGTCGGCGGGAGGAAGCTCCTCTATGGTAACCTTCGGGTTTAACTGCGATATCTCCCGGAAGTAGACGACAGCTGCCACCGCCAGGAGCCCGATGATGAAGGGGGAAAAATATATCACGATGTTCGGGATGCTGTTCCAGAGATCCTGGACATTGGGAACTCCATCTCCATCAATATCCTGCGCCCAGGCAGAGGCATTCACCGCCTCGTTAAAGGCATCCACGCACCTCCCCGATGCGAGGAGATTACGGGCATCCTGGAGAAGCCCCCGTGCTGTAGTGGGGTCGAACAGGGCATTGTCGTTGATGTCCTTCCCGGCCTGTCCGATTGCATCGGGGGCGGCGCAATCGAGATGGACCGAAAGGTTTGCACCTTCGAAGGGGACAATGACACTTATGGTGAGGTTCCGGTAACCAGGAGGGCCCTGGAACAGGATCTGGTGAGTACCCTGGAAAAATGTGCTGTGGAAGGGGGTCTTCCCGATAAGCTGTCCTTGATAAAATATTGCCGCTCCTGAGGGGTCCGATGCGAGAGAAAGAGTTGTATTCGTGAGAACCAGGATTGCATCGATGTCGTAGGTCTGTGCTGCAACCACATCAAGGGTGGTCGACCAGTCATCAAACCCGTATTTTTTGAAGGAGAGTGTATGCTCCCCGGGCTCAATTTTGCGAATTACCATATTGGAGGTTCCCACCCCGACCCTGTCCAGGTACACGTCAGACTCCCGGGGGCGTCGAGTTCGCTGATATGGTCCCCGTCGTAGGTATCTCCTCCATGGTACACTGGAGGGGAACCGTCACCATATCCTGGACGGTCGCCTGGAGTTTGCAGTCGTAGTACCCGGGATATCTCACCATCACCGTGTGGGGACCCTCGAGAATGCCGGTCAGGGTCGTATTTGTCTTTCCAACGGTCACACCATCAAGTATGACCAATGCCCCGGGAGGGTCGGATTTCACGATAATGTTACCTTCCCTCGGAGTCAGGTCACAGTGAGCCGTGGTGATTTCGCCCTGCTCTATCCCGATAATTTTGGTGCAGTTCGTGTAATGGTCCTCTCCCCATTCCACGTAATGTATCCCGACGACGACGTTCTCAAGAATGATATTTCGCGTTGCCCTGCCGATGTACTTCTCGTCGAGAAAGATTTCGGCACCGAGAGGATAGGATGAAATGATAAGGGTACCGTTCTCGGCTGCCATCGCGTGCTGGGCGAGGGGGGCGAGGACGAGGAGGAGGAGGACCATAAGGGGGATATCTCTTCCAGAATCCGGGCGGGAAAAAGGCGTCTTCATACCAGGTATGCATCACACTTCCCTGACCGTCTGCCCCAGGAATGATAGTCGAAGGAAATCAGGAAAAAACCCCATAGAGTCCTCCGGAGGTGACCGGTATCGTGAAGTCCGGTTGCCTGATGACCTCAATAAAATTCTCCCAGGTCCCCGATGTCTGATTGTAGTGACCTATGAACCCCGTACCGTTGGTAAGCTCCGGGGTATAGATCCTGAGCGTACCCTGGATTTGTATATCCCCGGGTGCGATGTCAATGAGCTTGGATATGTTGAGATAATATGTCTGGTTATCGATGATGGTTGAATGAGCGTCGGAAAACCGATCAGGAGGAATCCGGAATATTCCCCTGTAGAGCTCTGTTCCGTTCGTTATATTCAGGATCGCAAGGGTTGTTCCGTTTTCTGAGAGCTGGTCCGATGGTGCTCCTCCCTGGGGCCACCATCCGAGGAAAAAGGTTATTCCGCCCAGAATGGCAGCAACGATGAGTATCAGGATCCCCAGTGAAATATATCTCCCCCGTGACAGCTCCCGTTCCAGGGATCTCTCGTCGGGAGGAGACTTTCCTTTGACGGGACCCTGTCCGGTCCCCGGTTTCAGCCCCTCCAGTAACCCGGACATCTGGTCGGCCCCGGAATGAACGGATCTGATCTTCGCCGCGAACACGTCATAGAGGCCGGGTTTCAGGGGGTCCCTGGTGGTTGCGAGGGTGGGCTGGATGAGCCGGAAAAATTTCTCGAAGTTTCCCCAGGGTTCTTTTTCGATGGCGGTTCTTAATTCCTGGATGGTAAAAGCGGGACTGGAAATATACCGGCTCCAGAAACTCACGTTTCCCGTCTGAAGAACGGCATCGATGGCCTCCCTTGCAGAGAGGGAAACATGGAGATCCAGCGGGGAGGCAATCCTGTCCCAGTCAAGCTTCCCGATCCCCCCGGCCCCCCTCGAGGATTCCTGTATCATGAATATGGCAAGGTCCCTCTTTGATGTGAACGCCTTCTGTGAGATCTTTTTTAAAATCACCTCTCCCTTCGAATTTTTTGCGAGCTGCCGGTATTTCGGTTCCAGGCCTGCGAGAGCGAGGCTTCTTCCACTATCCAGGTTGAGATCGAACTCGGTGGAGAGGGGCTTATTGGGTCCGACGAGAAGATCGGCATCCACGAAACTCAGGCGGGAGATAACAAAGGTGTACTCAAGGGACCCGAAGGGTTTCATGGTTGCAGCCACCTCTGATACGAGGCACAGGGCCCTGAAGAGGTCTTTTGTCTCGACGCAGACGGGCTGTCCCGTGAGCAGTTTTCCCGCAACTACCTGGGAAATGTCCCCGACGGGGGCAAGCGGCCTCTCCTCCAGGCCTTTCATTTTCCCGATGAAGCCTTCGTCGCCCCAGACATCGAGGACCTGGTACTTCAGCCCCTCGAGGTACTCGAAGGCGGTCGGGAAAAACCGTTTCAGGATATCAGGGAGGTCAAGGGCCTGGATTTTATTCCCGTTGCCGTATCGCAGGAGAAAGATCCGGGAATCGTTCCTGCCGCCCTGGATCCTGAGGTTTATTTCCGACCCGATGACCACCTGTGTCCCGGAAATTCTCAGGTAAAGTGCGACGTCGCTGTCTGCGAGTTTCTTCACAAGTTCGGGCAGGTCCTTCTCTATGCCCGTGAAAGTACCTTTTTCGTACTCGCCATCGGTTGTGAAGACACCATACACCAGGGACACGTTCTCACCCCCTCATCATGCTCCAAATTTAAAGATCTGGCTGAACCTCCATGGCTGCAGTTTGAGCGGGGTAGCCATCCCATCCCCGAGGGATATGGCGTTCCGATCGCTGCTTACTGCAAGTAAGGTCAGGTTGATGTCGTTCAGGTGATGCTCAAGGGCCCGGTAAGTCGCAATGTCATTCAGGAGCGAGTGGAAATATTCCTCCACCTTCCCCGCAACATCGGAATTTTCCGGTATATCAGGGAATATGTTGATTTCATATTTCCTGAGGACCTTCACGAGTTCATTTGGATCTGCGTTTGACCCGAGATTGTGGTTCACGATCCGATCCGATTTGGTTACCACCACCGCATATTTTTTATTCGGACCAAGGAAACTCGCCAGTTTCCACCCCTCGATGTCCCTGAGGATCCGGTAATACTGCCCGAACTCCCTTGCGAGTTTCTGGTTTCCCGCCTGGTCCAGGAGCTTATCCCCGTCAACAAGAAAGATCACCTTGCCTGCATTGAGGAGGTGGGAGTACAGGGCCGAGACGACGAGGCTCCGCCGGAATTCCACGTCCCCCAGTTTATCGCGGTGGTTCTTTTTTATATCCCGGTAAAATCTCCTGGTTGCGATTTTCCTGTGCACCTCACGCAACGAGAGGTCCAGGGTTTTACCCAGAAATTCCATGGATTTCCTGTAATTCTGCCCGTTGAGGATGTCGTAATGCTCCCCCGAATAGTCCACCATTTTCCACCGTATGGGGGTGATCCGGTACCCTGCCAGCATTTTCCACCCGAGGAGCTCGTAGATTCCCATCACGTAATTCGGGGTCCGGCTGATGACCTCTCCAAAATGGGCCTTGGAATACATGTTGTCCAGCTTGAGATTTTCCTCGTCGACATCGTTCTCGGAGAACACGATACTTTCCTCTCCTTCTCCGCCGATATCGTGCTTGGTGATATATTCATAAAACCCGAGGAGGAAGTAGGTCTTCCCGGAATTTCTCGGGCCAAAAATGAAAATATCGGAGGCCTTCACCCCGACCACCGAATAAAGGAGCAGGATATAGAAGAGGATGATGATGAGCAGCCCCACGCCATAGAAAAAGGCGTTCTGTATCATGATATCCGTGGATCCGGGGAATGCAGCCTGGATCTCCGATGTTTTTAACAGGAAGCTCGACGCGAAATAGCCAAGGATGAGAACAAAAAATACCGAGAGAAGGGCCTTTGCGCTTATGGCAAGGACATCGAAACGGTTGAACCGGATCACGTAGACCATGAGAAGGAGCGCCGCGATGATCCCGCCGAGGAGGCCGTAGATACTCATGGCGTTCCCCTCGGCAAACCTGGAGAACCCGAAATAGAGGGTGAGGCTCGAAAAAATAATGAAGAACAAGGTGCCGCTGATCCGGGAATCCGGGGAGATGAGCATCCCGGCAGCGATCACGATAAAAAAACCGGATAAGCTGTAGAGGGCAAGATACAGGAAAGGAGGGATGGTGGGGATTTCGTACACGCTCCGGAGGTAGATGAAAAGGAGGACAGTGATAACGCCCAGAGCGACGGACCCGATGGTGGCATCCCGCCTTTTCCTGTTGTGTATGATCATTTCTTTATGGCCTCGTTCAGATCCTTCACCGTGTAGAGTTTCAGGATCTCCTGGACGGCCTCCCTGCGCTGCTCATCCTTTCCGAACCGTTCCATGTTCGCCTTCTCTGCAGCCACCACATCCTTGAGCAGGTCCTCCCTGCTGATGTATTTCCCATCCTGGAGCATGAGGACATGGTGCAGCAAATTATTCCGGCTCCGTTCGTACTTCTCCCAGTATCCCTGGCCGGATATGAGCGGGGCGATATTCTCGAGGAAGGTTGCACTCCCGTAGAAGGTCATGGCCACATCCCACGGCCTCGCGTAATTGTGGGAGACCACGGCAAGATCATTCAGGCTCCGGAGAGAGAGCGTGTTGATGGAGAGGGGGCGTCTGATGTTATCCGCCTCGTTCACGATATTCGAGGAGATGGCACGGGATGTCGTGGAAATAACGAGGGCGGCCTTGTCGAGGCACCAGTTATTGTTCCCGTATTCGATCACGAATTTGTTGAGGCCGAGCATCTCCGCCCTGATGATGTCCTTGGACTTCTGGTGAACGAGGTTGATCAGCCGCGAGATCTCGCCGAGCCCCTCCTCGCTGCCATCGAGGGCTCCCATGTCCGGGTGCGGGCGCTCCTCGATGAGAGGAAGAACCCGTGGATTGATTTCACCGAGACGCGACCGGAAGACCCCCCGGATTGTCTCGATACCGGTTTTCTTTTTCTCGTCTATCTTCTTCAGTCCCTGCTCAAAGAGCCCTGAATGCAGGTTGTATTCGCTCCTGAACGGGACGGTATCCGCGATAACCCGTTCGATCTCGGCATAGAAGGAGAGCTTGTGCTGGATCTCGCTTACATCCCTCGTGAGGTCCTTCCTCTCCTGTTCCTTCCCGGTCACCTTTTCCGAGATGGCGTTCTTCCGGAGGAGGATGTCGGTAAGAATTTTTTTGAACCCGGTTCTTGTGCTGTCTTCATCGCCCTTTTCAAAGGCCGGGGCCAAAAGTTTTACATCCTCGTCGGACAGCTCCAGTTTCTTCCCAAAGTCCCCCTGGATCCTGTTCTTCATGTCATCGGTCTTCTGCCTGGCAACTTCTGATATGAAGCCCGGCTGGAACTCGATGGTCATCGGGTTCCGGAGGATGATGGTCCCCTTCGACTGCCGGGAAATCCTCTCGAGGTATTCCCGGGTCGTCAATTTTTTCCTTTCATATTGTTTCAGGGTATTTTCTTCCCCGGTGAGACCATCGATGGTGTGGACCACTGCCCGGCCGGCCTTCTGGAATATCGAGACAGGTTTTTTCTCGACCTCGTACCGGAAGTCGTAGTAAAAGTACTCGGCATAGGCGGCCGGGAGTTTCTTGAGGACATCGCGGTAGTCGGTGCTGATGGAATCCTCGGGCAGCTTGTCGATGATCGCCTCGATCTCCGTGACTCTCGCCATCTCAAGCCATTTCTTGCGGTTATAGTTCGGTGGCTGGGCATCGGCATACCTGCCGTATTCCTTTGCGAGGGTATTGCCCATCGAGGTGAATTTCTCGATAAAGAGGGCCTCGTTTTTCCGGGCGGACTGGTATTTATTCCTGTTCTCGGCGTAAAACGTGATGAGGGGGGTCTCTTCATTCACCACGACCCCCACCTGCCCCTCGATCTTCCTGCTCTCCTCCTGCATACCCGTTACTTCATCGGACTTCGCCCTCTCCTTCTTCTGTGTTTCAACGAGTTCTGCCCTGAGGGTGGCTTTCCTCTGGTTCATCTCGCCGAGTGCCTGGGCGAGGTCGACGTCCCCCCTCGCGATCTTCAGGAGGGCGTTTCGTGCGACCTCCTCCTCGATGCCGAGAATCCGCTTCTGGTCCTTTGCGAAGGATTCGATGAGATCAAGGGAATCGCGGATCCTGACATACAGGGTTTTATCAGCCTCGTGCTCGAGATGCTTGTTCTCGATCTTCATGAAGTTCGAGATCTTCTGGACATACTCGACCAGCTTGTCGTACACGTCGACCTTCTCGAGGACCCTGAGATCGGCAGGCAGGTTGTTCTTGATAAAGGAGTTGATCTCCTCGGGGGTCTTGTATCTCAGGAGGGATGCCATCTCGTTATCCCACAACCTCCGGAGCCTCTCGATCTCCTTTTTCACCACGAGGATATCGGTGGTCGTGACTGCCACCTCGTCGGGTTTCCGGATCTGCCCGGGGAACTGGACCATGATCCGGTTGAGGAGCTCATCGACGACCCCGAGGGTTTTTTCACGGTTGACCCGGATATCCTCCAGTTCTTTTACGATACTTTCAAATTCCCTCTTCAGGTTCTTCAGTTCCTCGATGGGGTACTCGATCACGTGGGCGTCACCGACGATGAAACCCGAATAGTCCTTTTTCGCATCGATGATGTCGGCGATGTCCGAATGGGGCAGGTAGAATGCGTTGATGAGGAGGTAGGGGAAGGCATTGTCGAAATCGATGACCTCCTTCTTGTGATCCAGGCCCGGTTTATACCCTGTCGGTCCGAGGGATGACAGGACGATGAAATTGAATAACTTGTCCTCGATGAGGTTCAGGTATTCGAGTTCGATGAGAGCGATGGCAGCATTTAACTGCTCATTGGTGGTTTCGTCAGTGGAGGGAAGAACCGCAAAGAGCCAGATCTTGCTGTGAGCTCCTTTTCGATCATGGATGTACCGGGCAAGATCGATGAACATCCCTGACCCGGTTCCTCCCCCGAGGCCGACCACGATGGCCGTATCGCCCGACCCCTGGAAGGAGGGGAACTTGCTGGAACTCTGGGTGATGGCCTTGTAGAAGACGGCCTTCGAAATGGCACGTCTCCGGTGGACTCCCCCGCCGAAATCATTCACGATGTTCGGGTCGATTTTTTTCAGGTTGTCATAGGACCATGCGGGGGGGTCGTGCATCCACCATAATTTTACTTCAGGCCTGACCCGGCGGCTTTTTATCTGGGCAATGACATCGCCGGAGGTGAGGGCGGTCGGCTGTTCCACCTGGGCCAGGTCGGGGAGGTAATAATAGGCATACTCGACCTTCCCGCCAAATCCCTCCTGGGTTTTCTGCAGGTCGAAGATCTGTTTCTTTACATTCTTCTCGATCTGGATATCCTGCGGCCTCTGGTTCGTATCGGTATCCATGATGTAGATACTCAGGGTCTTGTTCTCGTTCAGGAAATGTTTCAGGAACCATTCATGGTCGCAAAGCCGATTGACGAGTCCCTTTCCACAACCTCCGATGGCAACGATGGTCAGGTCATTGGGCATCTGGAATGGTTTTGATTCCATGTCTACCATAGGTCAATCCTCCCTCTCGTCCGTTTCTTCATCTTCTCTCCTGCCTTTCCCTCTCCGGAACCCTATCACGTATCCTCCCAGCCCCACTACTATGACAAGGAGGATTGCGAGGCCGGCGGCGTACAGGAGGGGAACCTGGCTCGGTCCCTGTTCTGCATAGGAGAGCAGGGTATCCGCCTCCTTCGTGAGCCCTTCGTCATGGATACCCAGGATGATGTTCCTCAATTGTTCATCGCTGAGAGCACTTACCCGGTTCCGGAAGGTATCCTCCGCCGGGATATCGATATCGAAGGTCTGCGTGGAGGCTGTACCCACGACGTCCCCGTTTTCATCGAGGGTGGTGATCCGGTACACGATGTACCCGGTTGTTTTATCCGGCTGTTTGGTGAGCACAACACCGTCACATTGCTTTACGGCGGTGATGGTTGGAACTTTACCCGAAACGGTTACCGGTATCGAAGACGTCCACCCGTCCGGAAGCGTGAGGAGCAGCTTCTGCTGGTTGAGGGCCTGATCGGGATTGGAAATATTGAATTGGGAGGGGTTATCGAGGTTCCAGAGGCTCACGTTCCCGGAGTGCACAAGATCCGTTTCAAGTTCGATGGCGGCCGTCTGCCTGGGATACGCGTCGATGGTATAGGAGAGTTGAATTGCATTTCCTTCCTGCTGGGTGGTATTCAGGACGGTATCCGGACTGGCATTGACCGGGCCCGGCAAAACGAACAGGCCGATCACGATCACGACGAAAATGCATCGTACCATGACGGGCCATGTAAAGCGGATCATACATTTCCCTTATCCATCGTTGAGGTATAAAATAGTAATCAGAACGCGGGGACAGGCTCACCCCCGTTTTTCTGCGTCTTACCGCCAATGGCACCGTTCGTCCCTCCAGGAGAGGAAGGCCGGCACAATTCCCACCAACCACAGTGAAGGTCCCGGGGGCGGTCATCCGGCTGGTGCGAAACCAGGGAATCAGGAACCCTGGCGGGGAAGGCCTGATCCATGAGCAACCGTTTTAAGGATACACGACAATTTCATTCGAGTCAATTTCCCAATCTTGCGTCCCGGTGGGGTAGTGGACATCCTAGAAGCCTGCGGAGCTTTTGACCCGGGTTCGAATCCCGGCCGGGGCGTACCACTTTTCAAGGTACATCTCTTCAAAGCTGATTATTCTGGCGGAGTTTACTGCTTTAAGGTCGGATGCCTTTCTCACTTCCCAACTAAATAGAGCTCTGGCCATCGACCGCAAACGCAAGAGAACCGGACGAGAAGCAGATTTATCCAGCAGGATATATATTATCATGAGGGATCCCGATGAGAAATGACATATTCCAGAACAAGGATTTCTGATTCTCGGCGCTGCAATCCTGCTCGCCGTGCTAATCGCCGGATGCAGGGTTCGCCAGCCGTACCACCGACGACCTCAGGCCACAACCCAGGCTACAACTGCCCCCACACCCGAAGCGACAACACCAGCCACAACCGTGACGACGATCGTCCCCACGGTCCAGGTAACGGCCACCCTGTTAAACCAGACCAATGTGTCCGTCACCATCCAGAACTTCGCCTTCAGCCCGCAATATGTCACCATTTCGAAGGGGACGACGATCACGTGGACGAACCTGGATTCTACCCCGCACCAGATTATCAACAATCCAACAGGGACGGCCAATCTTGGCCAGTTATTCAGGAGCAGTCCCCTCGAAACGGGACAGAGCTTCTCCTACACCTTTACCTCGACGGGCATGTTCCCGTACCACTGCAACATTCACCCCAATATGGTCGGAAAGTTCCAGGTAACGTAAGGGAAGGGCGAAACCCCTTCATTACCTTCTTCTTTCCCGATTCAGGAAAAGTACAGCCTGGGCGTTCACGTTTCGGGATCGAAACCGGCGTTTGATTGATATAGTCGGGGTCGCGATTTCCCGCAGGCAGAGTATTCACGAATCCACCGGAAGACGGGTTAGATTAATCGTGTCCCGCTCAAACGAACTACCCGTAATCATCACACGGAGGCAGAAAAATGAAGAAAGGTTTTTCAGCAAATCTCGAGGCAGAGACGAGGAAGAACACGGATTTCCGCAGGGTCCTGTACACGGGAAAGTACAGCCAGCTCGTCCTGATGTGCCTGAAACCGAAGGAGGAGATAGGCGAAGAGACCCACGATGACGTCGACCAGTTCTTCCGGTTCGAGGAAGGGGAAGGGCTTGTCGTGATCGACGGCACAAAGCACCTGGTGAAGGACGGAAGCGGTGTCATGGTCCCGAGCGGGGCGAAACACAACGTCGTGAATACGTCGAGGACCAAGGTCCTCAGGCTCTACACGATCTACTCGCCCCCGGAGCACCAGGACAAGGTGGTGAGAAAGACCAGGCAGGAGGCCATGGCGAAGGAAGAGCACTTCGACGGGAAGCCAACGGAGAAGTGACAGGAAATTACCGCATCCTTTTTTTACCTTAAACGGCCCTTCGGGAGATATATGGCTGGCCGGCAATCTTCCAAACGAGAGAAAGAAGGGACATCCTTATATCCCGAACCAGCCTTAACCTGCCCGTAATCCACAGCAGTTCGCGAGGAATTCAGTATGCCAGGAAAATACGCGTTTGCCGGATCGATCCTCCTTCTTGTCCTTCTCGTCGCCCTTGCCGGCGCCCAGGGGAGCGGCACCCTCGTCCGGGGGAACACCTTCACGGTCACGGTCGTAGGTTCGTCGAGGACCGCCTACGACATATGGCCGAAGGGGACCCATGACATGACCGGCGAAGCGGGTGACCAGCCACCGATCATCGTCGCCGGCCAGGTGGACGTCGCGCAGGACCCCTCGGGCGGGCCCTATACGATCGGGAACCACCCGATCAGCGGCGGCGGGACCATCCTGGGCGATGTGCCGCCTGACTCGTCGGTGACCTCGGCCACCAGTTATTATGCTGAGGTGACCACCGACGCGAGCGGGTACGGCGTCGTCCTGTTCAGGACCTCGTCAGCCACCGCAGCGGGGCAGCAGTTCCATATCGTGGCCGAGAACCCGGCGGACCTGGGGGAGGATGTCACGGTTTTCCTTGGCCTGCCACCGACGCCAGCCCCCGTACGAACACCCATGATGCCGCTGCCCCTGCCCACGACGATGCGGACTCCTTTCATGCCACCGCCCACCACGGCGGTTCCCGAAACTCCTGTTCCGACTACAGCGGCCCCGACTGCTCCCCTCATTACTCCCGAGCCCATGGAAACCCCGACAGAGACAAACCCGCCGGCAGGGACCCCGCTTTCGGATCTCATCGCTCTCTCGGCGATAGGGATCGGAATCCTTTGGGCGGGCAGGGCGAAAGGATGAGGGGCTGCATTCCCCCCTGCCTGCGGGATTTTCGGGGATGATCGATCCCCTACGCTTAAGAGGAACCGGGTAGATCAGCAATGCAGGGAGATGAAACGCCGGAAGGGCATCGACCTGCCCGTCCGGCCGGGGATACGATACGCATGGCCTCGCTCCGGGCACCGGAATTCATCCGCCGCTATAAGATCCTCCAGGGGATCCTCCCTCTCGACACCGCCCGGGTCCCCACCGAGATCCTCGCCGGGATAACCTTCGCGGCCCTCGCGATACCCGAGGTAATGGGCTACACGGACATCGCGGGGATGCCGGTGGTTACCGGCCTCTACACGATCCTCCTCCCGATGGCGGTCTTCGCCATCTTCGGGTCGTCCCGACACCTGGTCGTCGGTGCCGATTCGGCAACGGCAGCGATCATCGCGAGCGGGCTCGCAGTGATGGCGGTCCCCCGTTCGCCGCAGTACGTCGCATATGCGGGGATGATCGCCATCCTTGCAGCTGTGTTCCTCCTCCTCGCGGGGCTGCTGAAGCTCGGGTTTGTCTCGGATTTCCTCTCCCGTGCTGTCATCATCGGGTTCCTCACGGGGGTGGGGATCCAGATAGCCATCGGGCAGCTCGGCGGCATGTTCGGGATTGCCACCCTGCCCGGCGGGCCGGTGGGGCAGGTGATCTCTCTCCTTGCGAACCTCCCTCTCGCGAGCATCCCCACCATCGTCGTATCGCTGTACGTGATTGGGGTGATCGCTCTCGGGAGGCGGATGAGCACCAGGATCCCCGCGGCGCTCATCGCCGTCGCCGGGGCAATACTCGCGAGCTGGGCCTTCGGCCTCGGGTCCTACGGGATCACCCTCCTGGGAACCATCCCGGGAGGGCTCCCGCGAGATCGTGTTTCCCGCCGTCCCCCTCTCCGATATCCCCGTGCTCCTCAACCTCGCGGCCGCCTGCTTTGTCATCATCCTCGCCCAGAGCGCCACGACATCCCGGGCCTATGCCTGGAAGTTCTCGGACAAGGTCGACGAGAATGTGGACCTCGTGGGGCTCGGCCTTGCAAACATCGCAGCAGGTCTTTCAGGGACCTTCGTCGTGAACGGCAGCCCGACGAAGACCGAGATGGTCTACGGTGCGGGAGGGCGGACGCAGCTCGTGCAACTCACCACCGTCGCCGTGGTACTCGCCGTCCTCCTCTTCATCACCCGGCCGCTCTCCTACCTGCCTGCCGCCGTGCTCTCGACAGTGGTCTTCCTCATCGGGATCCGCCTCGTCGACGTCAGGGGGATGACCTCCCTCCGGGCCAGGCGGCCGGTGGAGTTCTCGGTCGCCCTCGTGACGGCCGCGACGGTGATCTTCATCGGGGTCGGCCAGGGTATCGCGATCGCTGTCGCCGCGTCCATCATCGCCCACCTCAGGCACAGCTACCGGCCGCTGAACTCGCTCCTCGTGCCCTCGCCTGAAGGCGCGATCAAGACCACCCCTATAGAGGACAGCCAGCAGGCGCTGGAGGGCTTGATCATCTACCGGTTCGGCGCCGACCTCTACTTCGCGAACGAGAAGCGCTTCATCGGGGAGATCCTCACCCTCGCAAAGGAGGCCGAGCCCCCGCTCAGGTGGTTCTGCATCATGGCGGCGAACATAGGAGACATCGACTACTCGGGCGCGGAGACCCTGAAGAGGGTCCATGACGAGCTCTCGAAACGGGGGATCGTCCTCGTGATGAGCGATGTGAAGGAACCGGTGTTCGCCAGGCTCGAACGCGACGGGATCGTCGAGATGATCGGCCGGGAGTACTTCTTCGAATCTGTGTACGACGTGATCCGGATTTACGGGGATTGACAGGGAAGCCGTAATCCCCCGTCCGGGACGAATCCGTCCGAAAGGGGGAGACCTCCTCACACGGCATCCTACCCATCAAAACCTATAATCCCGTTCGCAGGCAATGATCTCAGGCATGCAGTCAGGGACACTACCAGCCGTACTCCTCCTCGTCGGGGTACTGGTCATCGCCGCAGGCTGCACCGGATCACCAAAGGAGGACACTTCCGTGACATCACCGACAGCCGCAGCCCAGGCACAGATGGTCAGGCTCGAGACCACCATGGGAACTATCACCATCGAACTCCGCCCCGATATGCCGATCACCGCGGGAAACTTCGCGAAGCTCGTGAAGCAGGGTTTCTACGACAATACCATATTCCACCGGGTCATCGACGGGTTCATGATCCAGGGAGGCGACCCCAGGGGCACGGGGATGGGCGGCCCGGGCTATATGATCCCGGATGAGTTCACGGCGAACAACCGCGTCCTGCGGGGCACGATCGCCATGGCGAACGCGGGCCCGAACACGGGGGGAAGCCAGTTCTTCATTAACCTGGTGGACAACGAGTTCCTGAACTCCAAGCACCCTGTCTTCGGGAAGGTCGTGCAGGGGATGGACGTGGTGGATAAGATCGGCAAGGTGAAGACGGACTCGAACGACAGGCCGGTCACCCCCGTGAAGATCACGAAGGCAACGATAGTAACCCCCTGAATTCAGACAACTCTTTTTAAGCGTGAAACTGTGCATGAGCAACCCGATCCCCAGCTCATGCCACAGCAATTCGGGGATGCTGCATCGGCGGGATGAAAACCCTGGATTGGCGAAAAAAAGGATTACAGGTCCGGCTTCCCCTTCAGGGCCTCGAGGAGGAGCCTCGCCGAGGCCTCCATATCGCGGAGGTCCGCGACCTCGACCGGCGAATGGATGTAGCGGACGGGGACGCTGATGACCGTCGAAGGGATCCCACCTCTGGACAGGTGGATGGAAGAAGCGTCGGTGGTCCCGCCGTGGCCCACCTCGAGCTGGTAGGGGATCTTCTTCGCGTCCGCCACCTTCCGGAGCCACGCAACCATCCTCTTATCCGCGATGAGCCCCCTGCCGTTGGCATCCGAGACGGTGATCGCCGGTCCCTTCCCCATCTCGAGGCACGAGTCCTTCTTGTCGATGTCGGGGTGGTCGCCCGGGAAGGTGGAGTCGAGGGCGATCGCACAACCTGGATCGAGGGTAAAGGGAGCTCGTCTTCGCCCCCTTTGTCCCTACCTCCTCCTGGACGGTGAAGACCCCGTAGATCGTGTGGGGCGATTTGAGCGTCTTCAGCACCCTGATGAGGACCGCACACCCGACGCGGTTGTCGAAGGCCTTCCCTGTGACCCTCCTTCCCGCGAGGTCCGCGAGCTCGCGGTCGATGGTGACGGGAGTGCCAATCTCGATCCCGAGCAGGTTCACCTCTTTCACCGAGGATGCACCCACGTCGATGAACATATTCTCGGCCTTGACGCCCTTCTTCCGCTCCTCTTCGTCCATGACATGGGGGGGCTTCCCGCCAACGACCCCGATTACCTGCCCCTTCGTCCCGTGGAGGACGACCCGCTGGTTGTAGAGGGTGGGGGCGTACCAGCCGCCGAAGGTGACGAACCGGATGAACCCCTTATCGTCGATATAGTTCACCATGAGGCCGATCTCGTCCATGTGGGAGGCGATCATGATGGAGAAACCATCGCCCTTCTTCACGGCGATGAGGTTCCCCATCGGGTCCTCGCGGATCTCGTCGACAAAGCCCTTGAGCTCGGCGCGGATGATCCCGTGCACGCCCCCCTCGCTCCCCGAGACGCCGTGGGCATTGGAGAGTTTCTCGAGGATCTCCCGCATCGGTCTACTCCCCCGCCGCGGAGGCTATCCTCACAAGCGCCTCGCGGATGTTCCCGCGTGAGGTGGCATAGGTCAAGCCGGGCATAGTCCCGTGCGTTCCGGCCGAAGGAGTCCCCGGGGACGATGATGACCCCCTTCCTGATCACCTTCTCGGTGAGATCCCTCCCCAGGGGGACGAAGGTATAAAAGGCCCCCTCGGGGACGGGGAACTGGAACCCGAGCCTGTTCAGCCCCTCGTAGAGGAGGTCCCTGCGGGCCTGGTACTCGCGGCGCATCGCCGCGACCGAGGACTGGTCGCCGGTATAGGCCGCGAGGGCCGCGTACTGGGCGATGGAGGTGGCGCAGGCCTGGCAGTACTGGTGGACCTTCATGCACTGGCCGATGACGCTCTCGTCGGCGGCGAGGAAGCCGATCCGCCACCCCGTCATCGCATAGGTCTTTGACACCGCGTTCACGGTGATGACGTTCTCCCCGTAGCAGGCGGCGCTCACGTGGGGCTTCCCGTAGGTGAAGTGCTCGTACACCTCGTCGGAGACCACGGTCACCCCGAGGTCGTCCGCGCACTCGACGAGGGCGCAGATGGACTCCGGGCTCTCCACGGCCCCCGTCGGGTTCGCGGGGCTGTTCAGGAAGAGGAGCCTCGCCCCGTCCATCCGCTCCCTCGCGGCATCGACGTCGATGTGGAGCGTCGAGGTGAGGGGGAATCCCCTCCACCTTCGCCCCGGCGATGGTCGCGAGGGCCGCGTAGGAGACGAACCCGGGGTCGGGGACGAGGACCCGGTCGCCGGGGTTGACGAGCGTCTGGCAGACGAGGTGGAGCGCCTCGCTCGCCCCGGCGGTGACGATGACCTGCTCCGGCCGGTAGGAGAGGGCGTTCTCCCGCCGGAGTTTCTCGCAGATGGCGGTGCGGAGCTCGGGGATCCCGGCGTTCACCGTGTAGCCCGTCTTCCCCTCCGCGATCGCCCTGACGGCGGCGTCCTTGATGTGCTTCGGGGTATCGAAGTCCGGCTGGCCGAGGCCCAGGTTGATGGACCCGGGGCCCGCCCCCTCGAATATCCGCCGGATGCCCGAGATCTCGATACCCTGAACCTTCTCTGAAAACCGCATCCCCTTCATCCCTCCTCCTCCTCTCCCTTCACTCGATGTTCACGTGCCTTCCCCTGAGCATCTCGACGTTGATCTCCTTGATCTCCATGAGCCGCGAGATGACCGCGTCGGCGAAGATGACAGAGGCCGTCTCGAAGAGCGTGCCCAGGGGGGCGAAGGACTTGTGCTTCCCCATCATCTGCCGGATCTCGAACTCCGTGTGCTCGTCGCCGTTCTCGTCCCGGCGGCTCTCGATGACCACGCAGCAGTCGGCGATCCGGCCGATCCGGGACTCCCGCTTCGAGGTGATGAGGCAGAGCCTCCCCCCGATCGCCTTTGCCGACTCCGCGATATCGGCGACGGTCTTCGTCTCCCCGGATCCCGAGAAGACGACCACGAGGTCCGCCTTGTCGAGAGCCGGGGTGACGGTCTCGCCCACGACATACGAGGTGAGGCCGAGGTGCATCAGGCGCATGGCAAACGCCTTGGCGACGAGCCCCGATCGCCCGGCACCCATGACGTAGATCCGCTTCGCCTGGAGGATCTCCCTGATGAGCCCGTCCACGTCCTCGTCGGAGATGTCGTTCGCGATGCCCCTCACCTTCGAGGCCATGAGCCGCATCATGTCCTGGACCGGGTGCTCTTCCATGCTCCTCCTCCTGATAATCGTACTCCTCAGGACTACTTGATTTTATTCATGGAGGAACGGGGCGGAAAACCCGTTCCCCGTGCGAACGGCCCGGGCCTGGCACATCCCGTGCTCATTCGTTCCGGGAGGATTCTCCCGCCCGGACCCGGCGGTCCTCCCGGATGACCACGTAGAGGATCTCGAAGGATATGACGGCCATACCGGCGATGAGCAGGTTCTGGGTGCCCGTGATGGCCCCGCCGAAGATGAGCCCCAGGCCCAGCAGGTAGATGAGGCAGGCGAAGGCCCTCTGGAACCCCCCGATCGCATGGTCGAAGAACCGGGAGGTGGCGGAGGAGACGCCCGGCGAGGAGAAGATCGCGATGATGAAAAGGACCAGGATCCCGGCCTCCTGGTGGAGGGAGGGGACGAGGGGGGTCGAGGTCAGGTAGACGAGGACCGTGATCACCGAGAAGAGGGCATGGACCACCCGGAAGAGCGGGGTCGAACCCGAAGGGCTCCCGTACCCCTCGAGGACCCGGAGGAAGGGATCCCCGCTCTGCAGGCTCCCGTCCGACTCCTGGCGGAAGACCGCTATCGTGAGGACGAGGAAGAGGGCGAAGACCGCGAGGGAGTTGATATCGAGGAGCGTGAGGATCTCCTGGCCCCGGACCACGATGGCCATGGACTCGTCCGGGAGGTACCGGGTCGAGAGGAGGATGATCCCGAAGATCCCCTGGAGGGCGATGATATGGGAGACCCTCTTCATGTACTCGCCGAAACTCGAGGGATCTGGGGGAGCCGCCATGGACGCACAACCGCCCGGGGGAGAGAGAGACCCCGGGAGTTCTTGGGTTGATCACCTATATTATTATCTCAATGACTTAAATTTTATTAGACTTATAATTTTCATAAAATAACACATTTCCGAGCCTCTTTCAGAAAGAAAAGAATATAAATCAGGAATAATGAATAATCCAATTTCATGAACAATCCGATCTCCATCCCCCTGAAATAAACGAGAGCTCGGTTTACGGATTTTCCCTGTCCGGCCGAGAACTGATGCCCCCGGACCAGGCGGATCCATGTGGGGGGTGGGGAAGAGCTGGTTCACCGTTCTGTCGGTGGAGCGGGGAGATGGGCGGTCCCCGGGGACGCCTCGTGCCGGGCCCTCCCGGGGACCCCCAGGATCCGGTAATTCCCCTGCGGGACGGAGATCTCGAACCGTGCCCCCCTCCCTTCCATCCCGGTCTCACGTATGGTGAGGCCGGTGATGGAGAGGATCTCCCTCACGAGGAAGAGGCCGAGGCCGGAGTGTCTCCCGTAGCCCTTTGTAAAGATCTTCTCCTTATCGTCGGGAGATATCCCGAGGCCGTCGTCCTCGCAGGTCACCGTGAGCCCCGAGGGGCTCTCGTCATACCCGAGCTGGATGGAGGTCACCCTCTCCCCATGGCGGACCGCGTTCTCGATGAGGTTGAAGAACGCCCGCTCGAGGAGTGGATCGGCGTAGAGCTCGACCCCCTGGAGGTCGTAGGTGACACGGATCCCCGGGGTGTCGAGCTGCTGCACGATACGGGTCAGGATCCCATAGACATCCTGCCAGGCGGGTTCCGTCACCCCGATCTTCTGGTACAGCCGGGTGAACTCGATAATGGCACGGATCTGGCGGGTTAACCCGTCCTGTTTCTCGAGGTAGCTGAGCATGAGAGGATCGGCCGAGGCGTCCATCGCGAGCTGCTGGTACGCCGAGAGGGCCGTAAGGGCGTTCAGGATATCGTGGCGCGTGATGCCCGAGAGGAGCTGGAGCTTCGCGTTCGCCTGCCGGAGGGCAGTCTCGCCCATCTTCCGGTCGGTGATGTCCCGGAAGATGCCGATGACCTGGGAACCGGCGAGAGGGATGAACCGTCCCTCGAAGGAGTGCCGCGACCCCTCGACCTCCTGCGTGAACTCGATGACCTGCATCTTCCCGGTGAAGTGGACCTCGCGGATCGTCTCTTCCACGAGTGCCCCTTCCCCGGGAGCAAGGAGCTCCCTGACCTTCCCCGTGAGGAGCTGATCATAGGCATGGAAGACCGAGGAAGGGTCCCGGGTCCTGAGGTCCAGGATGGTCCCGTCGGGGTCGAACCTGGCAGGTACACGTCGGGGAACGCCTGGAAGATGGCCTCGAGCTGGGCGTGCGCGTCCTCGATCTCGTCGGCCCTCTGGGTGAGGTTCCCCTCCGCCTTCACCTGCTCGGTGATATCCTCGAGTGTCTCGAGGGCGCCGATGGTCCTCCCGGACCTGTCATGGATGGCGACCGCGGTGAAGAAGAGCCACGTCCCGTGCTCCCCCATGTGCGGGAAGAAGTCCGTGACCTCGAAGGCGCCCTCGACCCGGGAACGGGCGAACTTGCCGGAGTACCACCGGGCGATCTCATCGGTCTTCCCGTCCGCGACGAGATTGGCGAGGCACGGCCGCTCGAAGGGGTAGAAAGCCCTCCAGTGCTGGGTCGTCCCGATCATCTCGCGGGCGGGTAAGCCGGAGTACTGCTCCATGGCCCGGTTCCAGTGGACGATACGGTGGTCGCGGTCTATCACGATCTGGGGGATGGGAGAGCCCTGGAGGATGGCATGGAGCTGCTGCTCGCTCTCGCGGAGGGCTTCTTCCGCCTGCCGCTTGCGGGCGGCCTGCCGGATCATGTTCGCGAGCTCGGCGAACTGGGACCTCGGGTCCCCCCCCTTCTGGAGGTAGAAATCGGCGCCGGTGTTGAGGGCCTCGATGGCGACGTCCTCCCTCCCCTTCCCGGTGAAGATGATGAAGGGGATGGTGCACCCGTCTGCCCTGAGCCCCTTCAGGAACTCGATGCCATCCATCTCGGGCATCAGGTAGTCTGCGACGATGACGTCGTAGGGCTGGAGACGGAGCTTCTCAAGCGCGAGCCTCGCAGAGAGGGCGGTATCGATGGAGAGGTCGCTGTTCCGGCCGAGAAAGAGGGTGGTGAGCTCGAGGAGGGCAGGTTCGTCGTCGACATAGAGGACTGCGATCTTCGGGGCCTGGGAAGCGGCCCCCCCGTCCAGAGTTTCTGGCGCCATCGGTACCCGGGTGAGGACTGACTTCGCACTCGTTCGCTGGTAATGGATTATTTTATGTCTGAATATATATATTTGCTGAAAAAATCGGGTCTGGAAAATAATTCGTAATTCTTTTTTCTCGTTTGCAAACCTGCTGAGTGTCCCCACGGCCGCGAAGAGTCCCGACGGCAGGGGGACGGGGCGCGGGTCCCGGGGTGGCATCCCATTCTTTCACTACCTGCCTGCCTAGGGTCCTGATCCCGTCAGGCGGTTGATCGGAGGTGCATGCTCAAATAGTGCCCACGCCCATAGTTCCTTATCAGGCGATGGAGAGCTGTCCCCGTGAAGCCCTACTTTGCAGCCGATGGTTTTACCCTCTACCTCGCCGATTCGGTGGAGTTCATGGGGGGGCTTCCCGAGGGATCGGTGGACCTCGATCTTCGCCGACCCCCCCTACAACCTCTCGAACGACGGCTTCACCTGCCACTCGGGGAGGCGGGTCTCGGTGAACAAGGGGGCCTGGGACGAGAGCAGGGGCCCCGGGGAGGACTTCTCCGCCCACCTCGCCTGGATCCAGGCATGCAGGCGTGTCCTCGCCCCCACCGGATCCATCTGGATCAGCGGGACCTACCACTCCATCTACGCCTGCGGCTATGCCCTCCAGCTCGCCGGTTATCATCTCCTGAACGACATCTGCTGGTACAAGCCGAACGCCCCCCCGAACCTCTCGGGGAGGTACTTCACGGCGAGCCACGAGACGCTCCTCTGGGCAGCGAAAAGCCCTGCCTGCAGGCACACCTTCAACTACGATCTCGTGAAGAACGGGTCCTGGGGCGGGGATGCCCTGAAAAGGCCGAACCGGCAGATGCGGTCGGTCTGGTCCATCCCGGCCCCGAAGCCAGGGGAGAAGCGGTTCGGCCGGCACCCGACCCAGAAGCCCCTCGACCTCCTTCTCCGGATCATCCTTGCAACGTCGAAGGAGGGGGATCTCGTCCTGGATCCCTTCACCGGGAGCTCCACCACGGGCCTTGCCTGCCACCGCACCGGACGCCGCTTCATCGGCATCGACCGGGAGAAGAAGTACCTTGACCTCTCGGTGGAGCGGTTCCTCGCCTTCCGGGAAGAGGCCGGGCCCCGTTCGGGGGAGGACCCATGACGCCGGAGAAGGTCATCCCCGCCGGGGCACGGGATACCATCCTCGCTTCACAGAGGGGCGAGATCACCGAGCACGATATCTACCGGGCTCTCGCCGCTGAAGGCATCGGAGTCCGGGAACCGGAAGGTCCTCGAGGAGACTGCCGCCGTGGAGCACGGTTCATTACCGGTTCTGGCAGACCTTCACCGGCATCGACCTCACCCCGGACCGGATCAGGATCGCCTTCTACCTGCTCGTGTACCGGATATTCGGGATCACCTTCACCCTCAAGTTCATGGAGCGTGGCGAGAAGAAGGCCCAGAAGGTCTACCGGGACGCTTCTCCCGGACGTTCCTGGCCTCGGGAATGTGCTCCTCGACGAGGAGCGGCACGAGCAGGCCCTCATCGCCCTGATCGATGAAGAGCGTCTCAGGTATACGGGATCCATCGTCCTCGGCCTGAACGACGCCCTCGTGGAGCTCACGGGGACCCTCGCAGGGCTCACCCTCGCATTCCAGAACACCCGGGTCATCGCCATGGCAGGGCTCATCACCGGGATCGCGGCGGCCCTCTCGATGGGCTCGGCCGAGTACCTCTCCACCAAGTCCGAGGGGGACGGGAGGAACCCCGTCCAGGCCGCGACGTACACCCTCGTCGCGTACATCATCACCGTCATCTTCCTGGTCGCTCCCGTACCTGGTCTTCGCGAGCTTCTACCTCGCCCTCGCCGTCACCATCCTGAATGCCATCATCGTCATCGTCGTCTTCACCTTCTACACCTCGGTGACCCGGGACCTGGACTTCCGGGGGCGTTTCCTCGAGATGGCGGCCATCAGCATGGGCGTCGCGGCCCTCTCGTTCCTCATGGGGCTCCTCGTGCGGGTCCTCCTCCACGTGGATGTATAGAGTGGGGTGCGAAGGGTGCACAGGGGTGCCCAAGGGCTGCACCGGGCGGTATCTTTTAATCCTTCCTTTGCGATGCTGAGCTGGAGGGAGAGCGCACCATGATCTTCGAGAAGGTTGTCTCTGCAGGGCTCGCCCATAACTCGTACCTGGCGGGATCAGGGGACGAAGCGGCCGTCATCGACCCCCGCCGGGATATCGAAGTCTACCTGGAGATAGCCCGGGAGAACGACCTCCGGATCACCCATGCCTTCGAGACGCACCGGAACGAGGACTACCTGATCGGCTCGCTGGAGCTCGCCCGCGTAACGGGGTGCGAGATCCACCATGGGGCGAAGATGGACTTCAGGTACGGGAACCCCGTCCAGGAAGGTGATCGCTACCGGGTCGGGACCCTGGATCTCGGGATCCTGGAGACACCCGGCCACACGGAGGAGAGCATTTCCATCGTCCTCTCCGATACGGAGGTATCCTCCCTGCCCCTGATGGTCTTCACCGGCGACGCCCTCTTCGCGGGCGAGGTCGGGCGGACGGACTTCTACCCCGACCGGAAGGAGGAGGTGGCGGCAGAGCTGTACGACAGCCTCCACCGGAAGATCCTGCCCCTCGGGGACGGGGTCATCGTCTGCCCCGCCCACGGCGGCGGATCGGTCTGCGGGGCCGATATCAGCGATCTCCCCTGGACGACTGTCGGCTACGAGAAGGAGACGAATCCCCTCCTCCGCCTGGACAGGGAGGCCTTCATCAGGAAGAAGGTCGCCGAGCGGCACCACTACCCGCCCTACTTCTCGCAGATGGAGGTCCAGAACCGGAACGGCCCGTACCGCTCCCCTGCCCTCTCCACATCCAGGCCCTCACGGTACCGAAGGTGAAGGACCTCCAGAAGAAGGGCGCCCAGGTGGTGGATATCCGATCGCCCTCCTCGTTTGCCGGCGGTCACGTGCCCGGGTAGCCTCCATATCTGGCGCGAGGGGCTCTCCGCCTTTGCGGGCTACTTCCTGAACTACGAGGACCCCATCATCATCGTGGACGATTTCAACCAGGATCTCGGGGAGGTCCAGCGCCAGTTCGCAAGGATCGGGTACGACAAACTTGCCGGATGCCTCGACGGGGGCTTCATGGCCTGGGCGAAGGCTGCGGAACCGGTCGGGACGGTGAAGACGTGGACCGTCCACGAGCTGAAGGAACACCTCGGTGACCCGTCCCTGTACCTCCTCGACCTCCGCGACGAGCCCAATTACCTGAAGCACGGCCATCTCCCGGGCGCTCACCAGATCTATGCAGGGGAGTTCCGCTCGTACATCTGCAAGGTCCCCGAAGGGAAAGAGACTCGTCTGCTTCTGCGATGCGGGCTACAAGTCCTCCATCGTTGCAAGCCTGCTCCTCCAGGAAGGCTTCAGCGATGTCGTGGTGGTCCTCGGGTCCATGGCGGCGTGGGAGAAGGCGGGGTATCCCGTGGAGAGGTCAGGGGCCGTTCCGATTCCCCCTGTCAGCCCATCGGGTTAATTTTAAATACTGTGGCTATGCTATATCTTAGCCAATGCGTGGTGAATGTTTTTTCGCCCGGGATTGCCTTTATAGCCCCGAGTGAAGCGTCCGTTCCGCCCGCAGCGTCATGTTCTCTGAATACGTTCCCGCGAGCGGATGCCCCCTTCGGGTATTATCGCTTCTTCGGGTATTTCGGGTAGTTTTCCCGCCGCTGGAACGGTTCCGGACCATAAACCTCCATGGACCGCCCTCCGGCGGGGGAGGTTGTCTATGAGAGGAAAAGAGATCCGTCTGGAAAGGATCATGGACCGGAACACGGGGAAGACCATCATCGTCCCCATGGACCACGGGGTCACGAACGGCCCCATGAAAGGGCTCATCGACATGGGCCGGACCGTCGAACTTGTCGCAGAGGGGGGCGCGAACGCCGTGCTCGGGCACATGGGCCTCGCCCTCTACGGCCACCGCAGGCGCGGGCCGGACGTGGGGCTCATCCTCCACCTCTCGGGCTCGACATCGCTTGCGCCGGACCCGAACGAGAAGGTGCTCGTGAACACGGTCCAGAACGCGCTGAAGATGGGGGCCGACGGGGTCTCCATCCACGTAAATATCGGCGCCGAGTCCGAGGCCCGGATGCTCAAGGACCTCGGCGACCTCGCCGTCGAATGCATGGTGTGGGGGATGCCCCTCCTCGCGATGATGTACCCGAGGGGCGCGAAGATCAAGGACGAGCACGGGGTGGAGCACGTCGCCCTCGCGGCCCGCGTCGCCGCGGAGCTCGGGGCCGACCTCGTGAAGACCGTGTACACGGGGAGCCCGGAGAGCTTCCGGGAGGTGACCCGTGGCTGCCCGGTACCCGTGGTGGTGGCCGGCGGCTCGAAGACCGACGAGCGGGCGACCCTCGAACTGATAGCAGGGGCTATGGAAGGGGGTGCGGCCGGGATCTCCATCGGAAGGAACGCATTCCAGCACCCCGCCCCGAACCTGTTCGTCCGGGCCGCGGCAGCAATCGTACACGAGAGACGAAGCGTTGAAGAGGCGCTGGAGATCATCAAAAGCTGGGAAGGAATCAGGAGGAGAGAAGCAATGATCGGAAAGGAGATCCGGATCGAACGGATCATCAACAGGAACACGGGGAGGAGCGTCGTCATCCCCATGGACCATGGGTTCTCCCTGGGCCAGATCGAGGGACTCACGGATATGACCGAGACCATCACCGCGGTAGCGAAGGGAGGGGCGAATGCCATCATCCTCCACAAAGGGATGGTGAAGGCAGGTCACCGGAAGCACGGGAAGGACATCGGGCTCATCGTCCACCTCTCGGGCTCGACCTCCATGAACCCCGACCCGAACGACAAGGTCATCGTCTGCACGGTCGAGGAGGCGGTCGCCCTCGGGGCCGACGCGGTCTCCATCCACGTGAACCTGGGCGCGCCCAACGAGTCGCGGATGCTCGAGTCCGCCGGTGAGATCTCAAGGGACTGCACGAAATGGGGGATTCCCCTGCTCATCATGATCTATCCGAGGGGAAAGAACGTGGACGGCAACTCGCCATCGGCGATCGGCCACTGCGTCCGGGTCGCCGAAGAACTCGGCGCCGATATCATCAAGACCAATTACCCTGGCGATCCGAAGTCGTTTGCCAGGATCGTCTCGGCCTGCTCGGTACCGGTCATGATCGCGGGCGGGGAGAAGGCCGGCGATCTCGAGACCCTGAAGGTCATCCGGGACTCGGTCGGGGCCGGCGGTGCGGGGGTCTGCATGGGGAGGAACGCCTTCCAGCGGAAGAACACGTCCCGCTTCGTCCAGGCCATCTCGCGGGTCGTCCACAAGAACCTTGACCCGGACGAGGCAATGGAGATGCTATGAAGGAGGCTCTGGGTCGACGTCCGTCCATGGAAAAAGGATCTGGCAACGGCCGCCATCGAGAGCGGTGCAGATGTCCTTGTCGTCGAGAAGGCCTCGAAGGTCAGGGAGCTCGGCAGGGTGACGACCGTTGCCCCGGATGGCGACCTGGTGCCCGGAAAAGACGTATTCGAGATCGAGGTGCAGGACAAGCCCTCGGAGGAGGAGGCCGTAAGGCGGAGCAGGGAGGGATACGTCATAGTGCGTACCGCCGGACTGGACGGTCATCCCCCTGGAGAACCTCGTATCGCGGGCAGAGCGGATCATCGCCGCGGTAGGGGACAGGAAGGAGGCGGAGCTTGCGCTCGGGGCGCTGGAGAAGGGCGTCCGTGGTGTCCTCCTCAAGACAGGGGATCCATCGGTCGTCCGCGACGTCGCAAAGCTCCTCAAGGAGGGAGCAGGGACGGTCGATCTCGTCCCCTTCGCCATCACCGCAATCCGTCCCGTGGGGATGGGAGACCGTGTCTGCGTCGACACCTGTACCGATGATGGAAGAGGGCCAGGGGATCCTCGTGGGGAACACCTCCTCGGCCTTCCTCCTCGTCCAGGCCGAGACCCAGGAGAACCCCTACGTCGCCCCGCGCCCGTTCCGGGTGAACGCGGGGGCCGTCCATGCCTATGCCCTGATGCCCGGCGGGAAGACCGCCTACCTCTCGGAGATCGATATCTCCTCGCGGGTGGCCCTCGTCACGGCGGGCGGGCAGGTCACCGAGGCGTGCGTGGGGAGGACGAAGATCGAGAAGAGGCCCCTCCTCCTCGTCGAGGCCGAGGGGGGCGGCAGGCGGGCGAGCCTGATCCTCCAGAACGCCGAGACGGTACGGCTCGTCGGGGAGGACGGGAAGCCCATCTCCGTCGCCGCCCTGAAAGTGGGGGACCGCGTGCTGGGGGCGACCGCCGAGGCCGGGCGCCACTTCGGTGTCGCGGTGAAGGAGACCATCATCGAGAAGTGAGTCCATGATCGCCGGGATTATCGGGGGAACAGGGAAGATGGGGCGGCTCTTCTCGGCCGTCCTCGAGCGGCACGGCTTCGAGGTCAGGGTCTCGGGGAGGAGCACCCCCCTCACGAACCGCCGGCTCGCGGAGGAGAGCGATCTCGTCATGGTCTCGGTCCCGATCCGCTCGACGGTGGAGGTCATCAGGGAGATCGCGCCCCTCCTCGGGGAGGATCAGCTCCTCTGCGACCTCACCTCCCTGAAGGCGGAGCCGGTGAAGGCGATGCTCGCATCGAAGGCCCAGGTCCTCGGGATGCACCCCCTCTTCGGCCCGACCATCTCATCCCTCCGGAACCAGACGGTGATCCTCACTCCGGCGCGCTGCGGGACCCTCTTCTGTTCACGGGTCCCCGGGATCCTCCGTGAAGAGGGCGCGAACATCGTCGTCATGGACCCCGATGCCCATGACCGGCTCATGGCGGTGATCCAGGGCCTCACCCACTTCGGGAACCTCTGCATGGCCGAGGCCATCCGCAGGTCGGGGGCGGATCTCGCGGCGGCGCTCGGGGCGACCTCGCCCGTGTACCGGATCCAGATGGGCCTCATCGGGAGGCTCCTCTCCCAGGACCCGGCCCTCTACGGGGACATGCTCCAGCTGAACCCGTATGTCCCCCAGGGTCCTCTCTGCATTCGAGGGGGCTGCCGCAGATCTCCGCGGGCGGGTCGAGAGCGGCGAGCTTCCCTCGTTCGTCGAGTTCTTTGAGCGGGTCGCAGAGATGTACCGGCCGTACGAAGGGCAGGCATCCGGCGAGACAGACGCCCTTATCGAGTTCCTGGCAGGGAGGAGATGATCGCCGTACTCGGTCCCGAGGGGACCTTCAGCCACGAGCTGGCGCTCTCCCTCTTCGGGGACGGGGTGGTTCTTCTTCCCACCATCCACCGCATCTTCGATGAGGTAGAGAAGGGTGTCTGCGATGGCCTCGTACCCGATCGAGAACAGCGAGGCGGGCGGTGTCGGGCCCACGCTCGACTGCCTCCAGACCCACCAGGTCTTCATCACCGGCGAGGCGTACATGGAGGTCCACCACCACTGCGCCGCCTTCGAGCCCCTCGACCGGCTCACGGTCATCTTCGCCCATCCCCAGACCCATGAGCAGTGCAGCGATTTCCTCGAGGAGCTGGGGATCGAGGTTATCCATACCTCGTCCAATGCGGCGAGCGCACAGGCGATGAAGGAGCGGGAGCACGCGGGGGCGATCGTCTCCGGGCTGATCGCGAGGACTTACACCATTCCTCTCATCAGGCGCGAGGTCCAGAACAACTCGGGGAACACGACCCGCTTCATCGTCATCTCGTCCCGGCCGCCTGCTGACAGCAACCCTGCCAAGTGCAGCATTCTTATCAATCCCCGGGAGGATCGGCCCGGACCTCCTCCACGACCTCCTCGCCGTGTTTGCGAGAAGGGGGATCAACCTCTCCAGGATCGAGTCCCGGCCCTCCAAGAGGGGGATGGGGAGTTACATCTTCTTCCTCGATTTCCGGACCGACAAGGGGTGGGAGGTAGCGATCCGGGAGCTCCATGGGCTCACCCACGTGAAGAACCTCGGGTGCTACGGGAAGCTGGAGGTGCCCTGATGGAGGTCACCCTCGGTAAGGCAAAGGGGATCGACCTGGATATCACGGCGCCGCCATCCAAGTCCTTCACCCACCGCGCCCTCGTGGCGGCAGGCCTTGCCCGGGGTTCTTCGACCATCCAGGATCCACTCCTCTCGGATGACACGAATATCACCGCAACGGCCCTGAAGGGCCTTGGCGTACCTCTCGCCTGGGAGGAGGGGGTGGTGCGGATAACCGGCGTCGACGGCAGGTTCCCGACAAAGGGTGAGACAACCCTCGACCTGGGGGAGTCAGGGACCAGCATGCGGTTCTTCGCTGCCCTTGCCCTCCTCGCCGCGAACCCGGTGGTCCTTCGGGGGAGCCCGAGGATGCACGAGCGACCCATCGGGCCTCTCGCGAGCGCGCTCGGGGAGGTAGGAGGCGAGACCCGGTATCTCGGGAAGGATGGCTTCCCGCCCATCAGGGTATCGGGCGCCTTTCGTGGCGGGGACACGGTGGTGGACGGGAGCATCAGCAGCCAGTTCGTCTCCGCCCTGCTCATGGCTGCCCCCTGCGGCGATGGGGACCTCACCCTCACGGTCAACCCGGCACCCGTCTCCCGATCGTACCTGGATCTGACGGCCGAGGTGATGTCCGCATTCGGTGCTCCCCTTGGGAGGGACGGCTACACCCGTTTCCATGTCCCGGGTGGCACTGGCTATCGCGGGGCGTACGTACCGGATCGAGGGTGATTTCTCGTCCGCATCCTACTTCCTGGCGATGGGAGCCGTCTGCGGGGGACAGGTGAGGGTGCGCAACCTGAACCGGAAATCTCCTCAGGGCGATCGCCGGTTCCCGGATATCCTGGAAGAGATGGGGTGCCGGGTCCGGTGGAATAATGAGGAGATTATCCTTGAGAGCGATGGTTCTCTCTCGGGAGTCGATGTCGAGATGTCGGGGAGCCCCGACACCGTCCAGACCCTCTGCGCGGTGGCTGCCTTCGCCCGGACACCTACCCGTATCTCCGGAATCGGCCACCTGCGTCACAAGGAGAGCGACCGGATAAGGCGTCACCAGGCAGGCACTCAACAGTGCTGGGTGGCGATGTGCAGGTCGAGGGCGATACCGTGACCATCCATCCATCTCCCCTCCACGGCGGGATTATCAATCCGAAGGGCGACCACAGGACCGCCATGGCGTTCGCGGTCGTCGGCCTCGGGGCAGGAGGCGTTACCATCAGGGATGCGGAGTGCGTCTCCAAGTCGTACCCGCAGTTCTGGCACCACCTCGCGGGGGCCGGGCTCCTGGGGATGGGGAGGGCTCCTGGGATCGGGAGGGGGCTCCTGAGGGGATCCGGGAGGAGGCTCCTGTGAGGATCGTCCTCACCGGCTTCCGGGGGACCGGGAAGACCACGGTCGGTCGGATCGTGGCTGACATGACGGGGATCCCCTTCCTCGATACCGACAGGGCAATCGAGGGACGTGCGGGCATGAAGATCCCTGCCATCTTCCGGAAGAAGGGCGAGGGAACCTTCAGGGAGATCGAACGGAAGGTCATCGCCACCCTGCCCGCGGACGGTATCGTCGTGAGCGCGGGGGGCGGTGCGATCCTCGATCCCGTGAACGTGGAACACCTGAGAAGGGGATCCCGTGTCTTCCTGCTCGGGGCGGACAACGAGACGATCGAAGAGAGGATTGGCGGGAGCGACCGGCCCTCGCTCACCGGGACGCCCGCTCTGCCGAAGAGGTGGGGGAACTCATGAGGGTGCGGAGGCCGGCGTACCTCCGGTCTGCGGACTTCTGCATCGGAACCCCGGGGAAGACCCCCGAAGAAGTAGCGACGGAGATTGTGAGGATCATCCAGCGATGGCCCCGTTTCCACCGATTCGCGGAACCGGGGAGAGAGGTTCATCGGGGACCTTCCCCTCGAAGAGAAGGAGAAACAAACCCTCTCCTCCATCCTCAGGTGGGCCGGGGATTCACGGGAAGGCATCTGCGGGATCGCGGGGTACCCCTGTTCTCACAGCAGGAGCCCTGCACTCTGGAACCAGCTCTTCAACCGGTATGGTCTCCCCTACGTCTACACCTCGTTCGAATGGCCGGCTGTCGGGGAGGTGATGACGGTCGTGCGGGATCTCGGTGTCCGCGGGCTCTCGGTGACCATCCCCTTCAAGGAAGAGGTCATGGGTTACCTGGACGAGATAGACGAAGATGCCCGGGCGATCGGGGCGGTGAACACGGTGGTCCAGTGCGGCGGGGTGCTCCACGGGTACAATACCGACTGGCTCGGGATCAGGGCCCCCCTCGCGGATCTCCGCGGCTCGCGGGCCGCGGTCCTCGGAGCCGGCGGGGCAGCGTCCGCTGCCGTCTACGCCCTCCGCTCCCTTGAAATGGAGGTCACCGTCCTCGCCCGAACGAGGGAGAAGGCAGATCGCCTCGCCTCGAGGTTCGGCTGCCGCGCAGGCCCCCTTGCATCCTTCAGGGATCTCGATCCCGACGTCGTGGTGAACGCGACGCCGGTCGGGATGCACCCGGACCATTCGTCCCTCCTCGCCGCGGAGGACCTGAGGGAGGGGATGACCGTCTTCGACCTGGTGTACACCCCTCCGGAGACCCCGCTCATCTCTCTCGCCCGCAGGGCCGGCTGCCGGGTCATCCACGGCACCGAGATGTTCATCCATCAGGCACGCGAACAATTCATGCATGTCACGGGTATCCAGGTCCCCGAAGCCCTCATCAGGGAGCTGGTGTAGGTGAACACCTTCGGCAGGAGCTTCCGGATAACCACCTTCGGCGAGAGCCACGGGAAGGCGCTGGGGGTCGTGATCGACGGCTGCCCCCCGGGGATCTCCCTCTCGGAGGGGGATATCCAGCCGTTCCTGGACCGGAGGCGCCCGGGGAAGAGCCCCCTGGAGTCCCCGAGGAAGGAGCCCGACCGGGTCGCGATCCTCTCGGGCCTCTTCCAGGGGAAGACCACCGGTGCCCCCCTCACCCTGATGGTGGAGAACCGGGACGTCCGCGAGGAGGACTACCGGGAGCTCGAGGAGATCTTCAGGCCGGGCCACGCGGACTTCACCTACCAGGCCAAGTACGGGATCCGGGATCACCGGGGAGGGGGCAGGTCCTCGGGCCGGGAGACGGTTGCGAGGGTCGCGGCCGGGGCGGTCGCCGCGAAGTACCTCGCCGGGAACGGGATAAAGATCACCGGCCGGGTCCTCGAGATCCACGGGAAGAGGGACCCCGATGCGATGACGAGGGAGATCGAGAGTGCCCGGGACGAGGGCGACTCGGTGGGCGGGATCGCGGAGGTGCTCGTCTCGGGATGCCCGGCAGGGCTCGGCGACCCGGTCTTCGGCAAGCTCGACGCCCTCCTCGCCCATGCCCTGATGGGAATTGGTGCGGTGAAGGGGGTGGAGATCGGCGAGGGGTTCGCCGCGGCCCGGATGAAGGGGAGCAAGCACAACGATGCCATGACCCGGGAGGGGTTCGCGACGAACCATGCCGGGGGGATCCTGGGGGGGATCAGCACGGGCCAGGAGATCGTGGCGCGGATAGCGGTGAAACCGACCCCGTCGATAGCAAAGACCCAGAGGACGCTCGACCGGAAGGGGAAGGAGGTATCGATCTCGATCAAAGGGAGGCATGACCCCTGCATCGTCCCCCGGATCCTTCCCGTTGCAGAAGCCATGGTGGCCCTCGTCATCCTCGACGCGCTCCTCGAACAGGCGAAGTACCGCAACCTCTCCCGGGAGAAGCCGGATACGGGGGCATGACCTCATGGAACCCGGGGAGGAGACGTATGCCCCGAGCTCTGCGCCCATTGCGAGGGAGCGGGGTGCTGCTACTGCGACAAGAAGGGAAAGGTCCAGGTCCTGCAGCCATCGAAGAAGTGCCATCACTGCGACGGGGACGGGTGCATCTACTGCGGGTTCACCGGCTGGGAGGGGCTCATGGGACGGTACCCCCCGTGTACATGGTGATCCCCTTCATTTTCGGGCTTTTTCATCGAATATTACGCAGAATCAGGGGTTTCCTGCCCTGCTGGATCATATTTAAACCCGCAGGTCCTACCTCGAGCTCTGGAAAAGAAGGAGGAACCGATCATGAGTGTCCGGCCCGGAATATCTGTAAGAATACCCGTCATCGCATCTCTCGTCCTCCTCGCCACATGGGTGCTCGTCATTCCCGTACCGGCCTATGTGGTCGGGGAGGCGCTCGTGTACAGCACCGATTTCTCCACAGACCCCGGCTGGTCGACCAACAACCCCGCGACCAATTATTACGACGCCGGAAAGGGTGCGTTCCACTACCTCATGGTGGACGGGAGCGGCGCCTACGTGAATGTCAAAGTCCCGTACCATGGGGAGTCATTCACCCTCTCCTTCGATATCCTTCCCGAGCGGACCGATTACCAGGCGAGCGTGAAGTTCGGGCTCGGCGACAACGACCAGGTGACGGTCCAGCGCCTCACGATGTTCACGGAGTTCGAGAACGGCCCCTATGGCAGGCTCATCTGGCTCCGGTCCATCGATCTCTCGAACCAGCGCAGGGAAGCCTCCTCCTATTACCTCTCCTACGGGGGGCCGACCGCCCAGTTCACTGATGGGACCTGGTACCACGTGGTGATGGACTACCGTGTGGACCTCCGGGACCTCTCCGTCTCGGTGACCAGGCGGAACGATTCCTCGCCTGTCTGGCAGTATACCCTGGACCAGGTCTCCATCTTCCCCACCATGAACCGGATCTACATGTCCAAGATCGGGGACTCGACAAACCCGAGCGCGATCGCCGAGGGCTACATCGATAATGTCGCCTTCTCCATCATCAATGCCCCTCCTGCCGGGCAGCCCCAGGGCCAGGAATCCACTCCCCTGATCCCTCCGTCTCCCACGGGGACTGGACAGCAGCCAATGACCTCTGGGGAGCCGGCATCCGCGACGGCGAGGCCAGTTCCTCTCGGTATCCCGTCCATCGTCGGCGCACTTACCGTCTCTGTCATCTGCACGGGGATGAGGCGTGCAAGAAGGCGCTGATCCCCCTGTTTTTCGAAAGACCTAGACCCGAAGGAGCTTCAGGATCTCCCTGAACTCCCTGAGAGAGTACTGGCCGGAAGCCGCGGGTGTGCCCACGTGGGTGTACGCGAACTCCGATCCGAAGAGGGGGAGGATCACTCTTGCATAGCGGTACTCCTCTCCAAGGACACCTGTGCAGATGGGTTTCCCCGCATCCAGCGTGAACGCGAGGAGGGCGAGGAGATCGTGCTCGTTCCCTGGCCGGACGACGATCTTCGGGATATCGCCGTAGCGCCGGAGTTCCAGTGCCATCCTCGAAAGATCCCCGGGCGAGGGCATCGTATCGGTATGCAGGGATGCGATGATCCTCTTCCCCTGCCGGCGTATTTCGGAGGCCGTGGAGGTGAACGGCCGCTCGACGTCCACGAGATCGACGAAGGGGAGGAGGGGTTCGATGCGGTCCCACCATTCCCCGGGATCGCCCCCGAACCCGCCTCCCTCGGCCACGCTCCGGTTCGTGAGGATGATGGGCCCTCCAAAGGCCGATCGGATGGACGGGACCTCCTCAAGGGGATCCGTATCCATGAGGTCCATGCGGACCTCGAGGAGATCCGGCCCCAGTCCCGAGGCCAGGGCAGCCTCGCGTGCGTCCACGACCGTAGCCACGATCTTCATTGCAGAAGAGATGAGGTCGGGGCCCGATAAAACCTTGGGGCCGGGCCCACGCATCCTCAGGAAAGCCCTTCGGGCTCCTCGCGGAGCCCCCTCAGGAAGTTCCCCTGGGTGATGCCGCCCCGTGCCCGTGTCCTGCATTCCTCTCTCAGGTCCCCGAGCTCGCGGGAGGCATCCTTCCCCCCCGATTCCATGAGCGAGATCCCCTCGCGGTAGATGGCCGCCATCTCCCTCCCGTACCGGGCGCCCCTGCCGCGGGCGTCGATGACGAGGTGGTCTATCCCGAGGGTTTCGAGGGCAGGGAGCTGGTCGACGAGGCAGGTCTCCACCGCGTTGAGGATCCGGGTCCTCCCGCACGCATCAGCCTCGACCGGGAAGATCCTTCCCGTGCCATCGCGGAGCCCTGTGGACAGGCGGCCCTTGTTCCGGATACGTCGCCCGGGAAGAAGCCCGCGGAGCCGGTCCTCGCTCACCATCACCTCGAGGTTCCCCTCGACCGGGAACCCGAACCGGGGGCGCTGGCCTGACCAGCCGGCCTGCGAGACAAGTTCGGCCAGGTCCTCACGCGAGAGCTCGGGGGAGAGGATGAGTGACCGGAAGGCCGGGGACAGGACGCCCACCGTCCGGGCGTTCCAGACATTCAGCCCGGCACCCCCATGAAGGGGAAGACCCGGGAAGGCAGCGTCGGCCGCGAGGGCTGCGCCCATCCCTTCGACCATCAGGCCGGGAAGGTCCTTCATTTCCCTGGTGCGAATGACCTCCTGTGCTTCCTCAATCCAGGGATCAGGGGTTATCCGCGGCCATTTCCAGATGAGTTTCCAGCGTGAACCTGTGGCGATCTCGGTTGCATCCCGTACCAGATCTGCCGTGTTTCCGCAGGTACCGGAACCCGGAGTTCTCCCGGGACCTTCTTCCTGGAAAAAAGGCTCAAACGCGATCGGAGCCGGACCCGCCCTCTACGATCCCTTTCACCCCGTCGATAGTGTCGGTGAGCAGGACCAGGGTCTGGGTCGTCCTTCCCCCTTGGAGAAACCGTGGATGATGACCTTCCTGTCCCGAGAGCCTTACGCGAGCCTCTCCCGGCCTCCGGTCAGTCTCCCGTGGTCCCGGGCCTGCCTGCCGCGATGAGGTGTTTCTCGACGTGTTGAGGAGGATCCCGCCTTAGACCCGCCGATATCGCCCTTCCTCGCGTACGAACCGGGAGGCCAGTCCACACCGACTTCCCCGATGAGATACGGGGCCTCACCCCTCCTGGAGAGGATCTCCCGTATCTCTGAACCCGCGAGTTCCCGTGCCCTGGCTGGCTCGATGGTGAAATCAGCCTCCTGGCTCATCACCGCGACGGGGACACCTGCCCTGTGAACCGATCCCGTGAGGACCGGCCTTCCACCTTCCCCGATCCTGAAGCGCGAGATCGATCCGGATCCTGGATCCCGGAGAAGTCGAGGTACCTGTGGGCAGGCGTCCTGTGGCGTTGGCGGGCTTTGCTCTCCTGGTGATGAACACCCTGGAACCCGGCTGGACCTCCAGTTCTGGCTTCATCCAGAGCATGCCCCCATCGATCGATGGGGCCGTCCTGAGGATCATCCCAGGTCCCGGTCTTCCCTCCCTGGCACCCTGAAGACCAGGCCGTCCCCTTTCCCGGGTATAGTCGAGCCGGTGAGCCGGATGGCGATGGAGCCCGAATCTCCGGTCCATGCGACTCCACGACCCCGACGAGGATACCCCTGTGGTCGGGGGCGTCCCTCCCCATGATGCCCTCCCGGCCCTCGCAGAGGCACCCGCCCGTGAACCCCCTGTTGAAGGTGAGGGCAAGGGCCTCCTCATCTCCCGGGGACGGGGTCCAGGCCGTCCCGGAGGCGATGGCATCGAGCGCCTTCCGGTAGATCCCGGTCACCGTTGCCACGTACTCCGGCGACCGCATCCTCCCTTCGATCTTGAGGGCGGTAACGGGCGCACGTGACGACCCGGTCGAGGTACGGGTAGAGGGAGAGGTCCTTTGTCGAGAGGAGGTAGTGATCTGCGAGGGGGGCGGGCGCGGCACGCCGGGGCGGCCGTATTCGTCGGCGTCTCCCCTGACCAGGGTGTACGGCTTCCGGCACGGCTGGGCACACCTGCCGCGGTTCCCGCTCCGTCCCCCGATGGCCGATGAGAGGAGGCACTGCCCCGACCAGGAGTAGCAGAGGGCCCCGTGGACGAAGATCTCGAGCCCGATACCCGAGCTCCCCTGCCCTCTCGCCCATCACCCGGACGCCCTCGAGGGAGATCTCCCGTGCGAGGACGACCCGCGAGAGGCCCATGCGGGCGGCCCATTCGAGGCCGGCGCGTGTTGTGGATGGTCATCTGGGTCGAGGCATGGAGGGGCAGGCCGGGAACGACCTCCCGCGCGAGGGCGGCAAGGCCGGGGTCCTGGACGAGGACGGCATCCACTCCGATACCGGAGAGGAAGATCAGGTACCTCGCCGCATCGGGGATCTCACGGTCGTGAAGGAGGGTGTTCACCGCGACATAGATCCGGACCCCTCTCCCGTGGGCGAAGCCGACAGCCTCCGCGAGCTCCCGGTCATCGAAATTATCTGCATACTGCCGGGCCGAGAACCTCTTCCCTCCCAGGTACACGGCATCTGCTCCGCATGCGACGGCGGCGCGGAGGGCATCGATGGACCCGGCCGGTGCGAGGAGCTCGGGGAGCCGGGGGAGGGGGGGTTCTGGCATCGGGATCCCTACACTATACCCTCCTCCCGCGTTCATCTCCCTTGCGATGGAAGACGTACCGTCCCTCCAGCCGGTGGTTTATCTCTCTGCCCTCCCCATGGTGAGGAGAGGAAGGATGAAACTCATCTTCGAGCTCTCGGGGGAGCACCCGACCATCCCTGAAGCCGAGCTGGAATGCGTGGGAGAGGTGCTGGAGGCGAGACCGCAGGTGGCCGTTGCCGAGTGCCCGGATCCGGATGCCACCGCCCGCCTGGCCCTCACCCATACGGTCCTCGCGTTCCTCGGCTCCTCCGGCCCCACCCTCCCCGGGCTCTCCCGCCTCCTCAAGGAACTCTCCCTCTCCACCGACCGGCCCTTCGCCGCAAGGGTGAAGAGGATGGCCGGATCGGAGATGAGGGAACCTGTTCCCGCCATCGAACGGCTTGCCGGGACCCTGATTGAGGGCCCGGTCTCCCTGAAACGGCCCGAGGTCGAGTTCCGGCTGATCCTCTCCGGCGACCGGATCTACCTTGGGCAGGTGCTCACCAGGATCGACCGCGGCGGCTATAACCTGCGGAGGCCCTCCAACCGGCCCTATTTCCACCCCGGGGTGATGCTCCCGCGGACCGCCAGGGCGATGGTGAACCTCTCTCTGGTCAGGCCGGGCGGGACCCTCTACGATCCCTTCTGCGGGACGGGCGGGCTCCTCGGCGAGGCAGCCCTCGTCGGGGCGTCTCCCGTGGGAAGCGATGCCGATCCCGTGATGCTCGCCGGATGCCGGATGAACTACCCCTCGATACCCCTCTTCCTCGCGGATGCCCGGGCCATACCCCTGAGAGAGGGATCGGTGGATGCAGTTGTAACCGATCTCCCGTATGGCACGTCGTCGTGGATCCGGAGCCCGAACCTCGATGATCTCTATGCAGGGGCACTCGGTGAGATCCACAGGGTCCTGAAACCCGGGCGGAGGGCGGTCGTGGTGACCCACCGGGATATCGACGGGATCGCGGGCTCCTCCTTCACCGTTGTCCAGGTCCACAGGCAGAGAGTCCACAAATCCCTCACGAGAAGGATCACGGTCCTCCGGAAGGAATGACCGGAATCCGGTGGCATGGGGCAGCAGCCTCCGATGAAGCAACCCCCGAATGAATATCCGCTGGATATATCAGGGAAACAGGGGATATTTTATCAGGAAGGGTGAGACGCCGGTGCCGATCATCAGCTCAACTACCAGTACCTGGAGCAGCTCGTCGGGGGAGACCATGAGGCCATCCTCCAGAAGCTCCCCATGATCGGGTGCGAGATCGAGCGGATGGAGGAGGACCATGCCGATGCAGAGTTTTTCCCCGACCGGCCGGACCTCTTCTCCACCGAGGGGGTAGCCCATGCCCTCCGGGGTTTCCTCTCGATCGAGACCGGCCTTCGCGACTACCCGGTTACCCCCTCCGGCATGGCGTTTTCCATCGACCCGAAACTTGCCTCCATACGCCCGTATCTCGGGACTGCGGTGATCCGGGGCCTGCACCTGGGTGAGGCAGCCATCGAGAGCCTCATGGGCCTCCAGGAGGCCCTCCACTGGGCCGTGGGCAGGGGCCGGGGGAAGGTGGCCATCGGTGTCCATGACCTGGACACGGTGACCCCCCCGTTCAGGTACCTTGCCTCCGAGCGCACCCGTTCCTTTGTCCCCCTCGATTATGACCGGCCCATGACCATGGAGGAGATCCTGACCGAGCACCCGAAGGGGAGGGATTACGCCCACCTGGTCCAGGACCTCCCCCGGTTCCCCCTCATCGTGGACTCCAGGGACCAGGTCCTCTCGTTTCCCCCGATCATCAACGGGGAGCTCACCCGTGTGACGGGGAGGACACGCAACATCCTCCTCGACACAACCGGGACCGACCGGAGGGCGGTCATGACCGCGGTCCGGATCCTCTGCAGCGCCCTCGCCGAGACCGGGGCGTCGCTCGAGAGCGTTGCCATCGACGGTGTGCCCTGCCCGGACCTTACGCCCGCCGAGAGGGTGGTCTCTGCCTCGGCATGTTCCCGGCTCATCGGTATACCTCTCACGCCGGATTCTATGGCGGGGCTCCTCGGGAAAATGCGATTCGGAGCGACCCCAGTCGATGAAGACCGGCTCCGGGTCAGGGTCCCCTGTTACAGGTCGGATATCATGCACGACTGGGACATCTACGAGGACGTGGCCATCGCCTATGGGTACGACCGCTTCACCCCTTCCCTCCCGCGGGTCTTCACCATCGGGGCAAAGCACCCGGTCAACATCCTTGCTGACACGGTCCGGTCCATCTTCACCGGCCTGGGATACCTGGAGGTGATCCCGTTCACGCTCACGAACGAGCGTGTCCTCTTCACGTGGATGCAGAGGACTCCGTCGCCCAGGGCCCTCCATGTAAAGTATCCCATCAGCGAGGAGCATACCGTCATCCGCACCGATATCCTCCCCCTCCTGCTCGAGACCCTCCAGGGCAACCGGCACAGGGAGCTGCCCCAGCGAATCTTTGCCATCGGCGACGTGGTGGAGGGGACGGAGACCTTCCAGAAGGTCGCGTCGGCCTCGATCCACCCGTCGGCGGACTTCACCGAGGCCTATGCCCTTGCCGATGCCCTCACCCGGGAGCTCGGGCTCTGCTGCACGATCGCCGAATCGAAGGACCCCGCATTCCTCGACGGGCGGAGGGGGGATCTCGTAGTGGACGGCACCGGCCGGGGCTCGTTCGGGGAGGTCCACCCGATGGTCCTCTCGGCGTTCGAGCTGGAGCACCCGGTCGCGGCCCTCGAGCTCGATCTCAGAGCCTTACCGGTACCCCGCGGGTCGCGAGGTACTCCTTCACCTGCCGGACCGTGAACTCCCCGTAGTGGAAGACCGACGCGGCGAGGCAGGCATCCGCCTTCCCCTCGGTGAAGCCCTCGTGGAAGTGCGCGAGGGTCCCCACCCCGCCGCTCGCGATCACGGGTATCCCGACGGCCTCCGAGATCGCCCGGGTGACGGGGATATCGAACCCCGCCTTCGTCCCGTCGGTCTCCATCGAGGTGAGGAGGATCTCGCCGGCGCCACGTTCCTCGGCCTCGCAGGCCCACTTCATCGCATCGATGCCCGTCGGCCGGCTCCCCCCGTAGGTCACCACCTCGTACCAGCAGGCTCCCCCGTCAGGGAGGAGGACGGGTATCTTCCCTGCCAGGTCGTCGAGGCGCCGGCGCACGTCCATGGCGACCACGATGCACTGGGTGCCGAACCGGGTGGCGGAACGGTTGATGAGAGGGGGGTCGTTCACCGCGCTCGTGTTGATAGAGACCTTGTCGGCCCCGGCCCGGAGGATCTGCTGGATGTCCTCGAGGCTGCGGATGCCCCCGCCAACGGTAAGGGGCAGGAAGAGCTGGTCGGCGGCCCGCCGGATCAGGTCGAGGATGATGCCGCGGTCCTCCCGGGACGCGGTGATGTCGAGGAAGACGACCTCGTCCGCGCCCTGCTCGTTGTACCGCTGGGCGAGTGCGACGGGGTCCCCCGCGTCCCTGAGATCGAGGAAGTGGCAGCCCTTCACGACCCGGCCATCTTTCAGGTCGAGGCAGGGGATGATCCTTTTCGTGAGCACCATTGTACAGGAATGGGAAACGCTCTATTTAGGGGTTTGGAAGGCGGGCCCCATTGGAAGACCGGAAGAATCTGCGGAGTGGCCACAGAGGGAGGGCGACGCCCTATACAGGGATTTGGAAGGCCGGCTACGGGTAGAAGGGCGGGAGGATCCGCGGTGAGGGCACGGGAGGAAAGCGCCGATCTTTTCCGGGATCCGGAGGCCGGCGGGGAGAGGGGCGAGGGGGTACCCGGATGAGTTCATGTAGGATGACGCGTAACCTTACCGTGGTGAGAGGATGGAGAGAACACTTTTCCGGGTGCTCGCGGTCCTTGCCGTGGCCTCGCTGATCTTCCTCGCGGTCTTTTCCATAACCGTGTTCATGGAGATCGCGTACAGGGCCACGCTCTCGAGCACCTACGAATACCGGGTGAGCATCACGAGCGACACGACCCTCGGGAACGTGACCTTCTACCTGCCGATCCCGGCGAGGGGGCCGGCGGCGTCGGCGATACTCGAGGGGATAGGGGCAGGGGACCTGCAGGGGCTTCCCGAGGGCTGGAACATCTCCCTTATCGGTACAGAGAAGATCACGATGCTCGAGCTGACCGCCCGCGAGATCGCCCCCAGCCCCGTCGGCGTTCCCTATCTCCTCTCTGTCAACGAGGAGGTGAAGAGGCCGGTCGATACCATGAACGCCGGTACCAGCGATCTGGTGCTTGTACCGGCCGCGAGGAGGACGCCGGCAGTCTGCGGGAACATGGATTCCCAGGCCGGGCCGGACATGCTCTGCGGGCTGTATCACGGGACCGCCTATGCGGACTACACGGCTCCCGGGAACGTGCACCTTACGATCTTCACCCTCATCACGGGCAGGAACACCTGGGATGTCTTCGGGCCGTCCTATAACGAATATCAGGACGGGCTGCAGGTCTCTTACGAGGGCGGGGAACGGGGCTGGCACACGGGTGACGGCATCCTCATCACCGGCATGGGCGACTATGGGATCGACTTCTGGCTGCAGCACCCGGAGACCGCGGAACCAGGGACCGGGCAGGCCCCGGCAGCTCGTCATGTGGCCCATGATGGTGGGGCGGTGACAGGCGTGAATACGGGCCGGCTGAAGATCGAGTGGGCACGCCAGTACATGCCGGTCCTCTCTTCCATCAGGCGCGAGTTCGAGAAGGCACACCCTCTTGCGTCCCTCACCGTGGGGATGGCGCTCCACGTCGAGGCGAAGACCGCGGTCCTCGTCGAGACCCTGGCCGCCGCGGGCGCGGAGGTGTACATCACGGGGTGCAACCCCCTCTCCACCCAGGACGATGTCGCGAGAGAGCTGAACGAGGTCCCCCATGTCCACTGCTATGCGAAACGGGGTGCGACGGTGGAGGAGTACTACCATGCCATCGACCGGGTGCTCGACGCCCGACCTTCGATAACCGTCGACGACGGGATGGACCTGATCCATGTCCTCCACACGAACCGCCGCGAACTCCTGAAGGGGGTCATCGGCGGTTGCGAGGAGACCACGACGGGCGTGCACCGCCTGCGGGCCATGGCGGCCGCGGGCGCCCTCTCCTTCCCTGTCGTCGCCGTGAACGACACGCCCATGAAGCGGTTCTTCGACAACGTCCACGGCACCGGCGAGAGCGCCCTTGCCGCGATCATGATCACGACGAACGTCCTCATGGCCGGGAAGAACCTGGTCATCGCGGGGTACGGCTTCTGCGGCCGCGGGCTCGCCCGGAAGGCCGCGGGCCTCGGGGCCCGGGTCATCGTCACCGAGGTCGACCCGAGGAGCGCCCTCCAGGCCCACATGGACGGCTTTGCCGTGATGACCATGGACGAGGCCGCCCCCCTCGGGCACCTCTTCGTCACAACGACGGGGAACATCGGGGTGATCACGGAGCGCCACTTCCCCCGCATGCGGGACGGCGCGATCCTCGCGAACGCGGGCCATTTCAACGTCGAGATAGACGGGAAGTGGCTCGAGGAGCATGCGGACAGCGTTGTCCGCAGGGACGGGATAGACAGTTACCGGTTCGGGGGCCGTTCAATCCATCTCCTTGCCGAGGGGAGGCTCGTCAACCTCGCGACCCCCAAGGGGATGGGGCACCCCGTCGAGGTGATGGACCTCTCCTTCGCCCTCCAGGCCCTCTCGGCCCGCTATATCGCGGAGAAAGGGAAGTCCCTCGCACCCGGCGTACACGAGGTGCCTGCGGCAATAGACGAGGAGGTGGCCCTCCGGAAGCTCGCCACCCTCGGGCTCTCCATCGACCATCTCACCGGCGAGCAGGTGGAGTACCAGAAGTCCTGGGGCCAGGGGACCTGACCTTCCCCGCCTCCAGGGCCCCGCGGGCGCAGAAGAGGTACTCCTGCGCATAACCGGCATATTCCCCGAAGTGCTCCCGCCCGAACTCCCGTATCCTCCGGTCCTCCTTCTCCGACGAACTCTTCATCCGCTGCGGGGGCTTTATATAATGATCGTGCATGATCCTCCGGATCCAGACATCCACCGGAAATGCCTCCAGGCGGTGGAAGCCGAAGATGAGGATGCAGTCCGCCGCTTTTGGCCCGACTCCCTCGAAAGAGAGGAGGGCATCCCGGGCCTCGTCGAACGGGAGTCCTGCAATCCTCCCAGGGATACCCGGGTCTTCCGCGACCCTGGCGGCAGATCCGGCGACGTAGCGGTCCCGGTAACCGAGCCTGCAGGCCGCAAGCTGATCGCCGCACGATCCCGAGAGTGCTTCAGGTGAGGGGAATGTATAGACTGCTTCCTCTGTTCCCGGTATCTTCCTGCCGAAGCCCCGGGCGAGGGCTGCGATCATCTTCCGGATCCTCGGGATGTTGGTGTTTGTCGCGCAGATGAAGGAGATGAGGATCTCCCACGGGTCCTGCCTGAGGATACGGAGCCCCCTGCAGGCCTCGATGGACCGGTGCATAACCGGATCCCGGTCTACCGATGCAAGGATCGCGGGCAGATCCTCACCGAGGGCCAGGTAGTTCCTGAGGGCGGGTGCCTTCGTGCCGCTGTAGAGAATACGGTCCCCCTCCTGTCGCACCCTCCAGAGGCTCTCCCCGACCACCCCCTCCCACCATCCCTCCCGCTTCTCCCACCTGAACGCCTGGCCGCAGGAGAGGGAGAGGGAGAGGTCGAGGGGCTGGTCGTCCCGGAGACGGAGGGTAGCCATGCCCGGAAGCATGGTATGTCCCGGGGTTTCATGGTTGCGGCAGGCGGGCACAGCACGAAGCAAGGGGGTCCGAAACCCTCATGGCGGTGGGGATGCAACCCTGATACTGTCAACCGCCATGACCGAGATCGAGTCGCATTACCATACCGAGAACGGCTCCATCCTCATCGAGATGAGGCTCCGGACGGTCATGCAGATCTTCAACTCCCTCGATCCCTCCCCCTTCCACGAGAAGGACCTCGACCCCGATGCAGAGGCCTACATCACCGAGATCGTCCAGGACTTCCCCCTCGCCCAGCCGATGAAGATCATCATCCACCTCCCCTGCAAGGAGGCCGAGTGCGAGGAGGCGAAGACCCTCGTCATGGCCATCAGGAACCACTACGACTACCTCGAGGCATCTGCCGCAAGGGAGATGCGGCTCAAGTTCCGGCAGGGGAGGATGAGCCTCGCCATCGGCCTCGGGTTCCTCGTCCTCATGGGTGGCATATCCACGGTCATCACCCCCTTCACCCACTCCGGTCTCCCCGCATGGATTGCCCAGGGGCTCCTCATCGTCAGCTGGGTGGCCATGTGGGAGCCGATCAATACCTTCCTGTACGGCTGGTGGCCCATCCTCAGGAAGAGGCGGATCTTCGAGAAGATCAACCGGATGGACGTCGAGGTCCGGCACGACGACCACGAGGGCGATGGCAGCCCGCCCTGGGTCGTCCCGAGAGAAGAGTCCTAGGGTCTCTTTGAGGAGTTGGAAGGAACGGGGCCGGGACCCCGGTCTCACTCTTTACCGCTGTACAGGCAGCCCTGGACGTCGTGCCCCAGTTTCCCGATGGCATCGGCGCGGCACCGCTGGCAGTGGCGCATCTGCCTGATGTACTTCGAGCACTCGTCCTGCATCTTCCTCTTATCGGCAGGAGTGGGTGGTATCACGTCAGCGAACTTGTACTGGGGGATGAGGGGGATGACGTTGAAGGTGTAGGCCCCGAGCTCGGAGGCCTTCTTCGCAATATCCGGGATCTGCATGTCGTTCACACCGGGGATGTACACGGTGTTCACCTTCACGATCATGTGCCGCTTCACCGCCTGCCTGATCCCCTCGATCTGGTTGTCCAGGAGGACCTGCGCCCCTTCCTCACCATGGAGCCGTTTTCCCTTCCACGTGACAAAGGAATAGATCTTCGCTCCCATGGCGGCATCGAGGGCATTCCAGGTAACGGTGATATTCCCGACGTCATATTTCTCGAGGAGGTCGATCTTCTCCGGGAGGAGGAGCCCGTTCGTGCTGATGCACTTGATGAGGTTCGGGAACTCGATCTTCGCGAGCCGGAGGGTCTCGAAGGTCTCCTCGTTCGCGAGGGGCTCGCCCGGCCCCGCGATCCCGAGGACCTTGATGTAGGTGAACTTCTCGAGGGCCTTTTTCACCATCTCGATGGCCTCGGTCGGCGAGAGGACCCTCGTCGTGACCCCCGGCCTCGACTCGTTCACGCAGTCGAAGTCCCGGATGCAGTAGTTGCACTGGATGTTGCACTTCGGGGCAACCGGAAGGTGCATCCTCCCGAAGGCATGGCAGGCCTTCTCCGAGAAGCAGGGGTGGTCCCTGATCCTCCTGAGCGTTGTCGGGTCCCAGGGGACTTCCTTCCCCTGGACCGTCGCCGTCTGGTATTCGTCCTCGGGCATGGTTCTACCAGATCATGATGATACTTATCCTATATCAATTGCAGGGAGACTCCTCCCGGTCCGATCTCTCTCTTGATTCTTCGACCTCCCGCCTGCACCCACCACTCGGTACTCGTGCGCCCACCGGTCCTTGTTTGCCGCCACGAGCTGGCAGAAGTACTCCCCGCGGGCCTTCAGGACCGCCTCCTGGTCCGGGTAGGAGCGCTTCGTGCGGATGGCATCGGCGAGGTCCCGTCCCATCTCGTACGCCTTCTTCTCGGCAGGAAGGATGGCGTCCGGGTTCCCCCTGAACGCCACCCCCACGCTGCCGACGACCTGTGCGCCGAGGGAGGTGAGGACCCGGTTCATGTACCCTGCCACCTCCATCTCGTTCGACCCTCCCGCGGTGCAGACCGAGCACCCGTACTTCCCCGAGAACATCTGGCAGTGGATGGCATCCGCCATCCGGTCGAAGACGACCTTCATCTGGGCCGTGATCGAGTCGATGTAGTTCGGGGAGCCGAGGACGATCCCGTCGGCGTCGAGCATCCGGTCGAAGATATCGGGCATGTCGTCCACCTGCGTGCATTCCCCTTTCGCATAGCAGGTCATGCAGGCGTTGCAGAACCCGATCTCATAGTCGCAGACGTCCAGGAACTCCGTCTCCGCCCCCTCGACCTCGGCCCCGTCCAGGACCGCAACGACGAGCCGCAGCGTCTGGCTCTCCTTCCCCCTGGGGCTTGCATTCAGTCCGAGAACCTTCATTGTTCCTATCCTCCGGAAGAGGAATCGGGACAGGGAGGTATTAAGGGTGTTGGGCTGGCGCTCGACAAATGGGGTGGGCTGAGGGCGGGCCGCCCCGCGTCCTCACCCGCCAATCTTTATCTGCGGCCGTTTGGCCGCGTCGGATATGCTGAGATTCAGCTGGGCGTAATCCGAGTTGGAATCCGCGGCCTCGGCATTCACGCGGATGACATAATCGCCAGCCTGGAAGCTCGTGAGGGGGATGGATACCGTGTCAGACGTCGTCCCGGCGGGGACCTGCCTGAGAGGCAGGCGGGACCAGTCCTCGGTGCCGTTCGGGGCGATCATGATCTCCTCGGTGATGGGAGAGGTGCCGTCGTACACGAGGCCCCATTTCAGGTCCGCACTCTCACGCAGGGAGTTCGTCCGGTTCAGGTTCTGGATATGGAGGGTTGCGGTCGCGTAGGAGACGTCGGAGTCTGTTGGGGATCACCGTGATGAAGGCGTCCGGTATCTTCAGGGGCTTCGGGCTGTTCTCGGTGGTGATCTTCGAGCTCGCATCGAGCACGTTGATATTCCCTTCCTTGAGGACCTCGAAGGTGACGGTCGCCTGCCAGGTCTGGTTCAGGCGGATGGTCCCGATGGTGAAGTCGATCCTCTTGTTGGCGTTCCACATCGCAGTCGAGTCGGTGTTCTTCGGGTAACCGGGGAACGGGTTCACGGTCCGGTTAAAGGAGGTGACCTGGGTGGAGTGCCCGTCGATATGACGGTAGTTGTATACCGCGTTCCCGGGGGTCGGGACATTGTTCACGACGATGTTCGAGAAGGAGAGGTTCATCGTCGTGTTCACGCCGGCGTCCTGGCGGAGTGCCCCCGCGATCGCCGTGTAGAAGCCCGCGAGCTGGTCTCCCGAGAGTGCATAGTAGTAGGTCCCGCCTGTGGACGACGCGAGCAGGCTGGAGCGTCGTCTTCCCGCCATTCGACATGCTCTGGGCGTACCCGATGGTAAAGATGCGTATCTTGTTCGCCTTTGCGTACTCGGCCATGTTCTGCTGCGTGTTGTTGGCGATGCTTGAGAACTTCATGTGGCGTGCGTCCAGGTCATTGTAGCTGGACGGCTGGTTGGGCCCCGCGCTGCCACGGGCGAGGGGGTCGCCGTACCAGTTGTAGTCCCCGTCGGAAAGGACGATGAGCGCCTTCACGGAGTTGCTGTTCCCCTTGCTCTTCAGCTCGTCGATCGCCGACTTGATAGCGAACCGCATGGAGGTGTAGCCCGAGGGGACCATGCCCGTGATCGCCTGGGTCACCTTCGCCTGGTTCGAGGAGAGGGAGAGGTCGACGGTCGCGTTATCGGCGTAGGCCTTCCCGTCCCCGGGGTAATTGTTGATCGCATAGAGCGCGTCATCGCTCGAGTCCCCATCAAGGCCGCAGTCGTCGTTGTCGCTGACGGTCGCCGTCCCGCTCTCCCCGAAGGAGACCTGCCCCAGCCGGTCGCGCGAGTAGTCGAGCCTGGGAGCTGAAGACCTTCGCGGCATTCATCACGTTTACCGCCCGGTCCGGGTAGTCGCTTACCATCGATCCGGAGCGGTCACTGACGAGTATCACGTCGACCGGTTTCGGCTGCAATGCCCAGCCGTCGCCCTTGACCCTCACGGTCACGTCGACGGTTTCGTTCACCTTGAGGGTGATGGGGTTCACCTCGGTCTCGATCGTGAGGTACGGGAAGTTCACGTACTTCAGGGTCACCTGCCGGGCCACCGTCCCCCACTGGGCCTCGACGACCGCGGTTGCATCAGCCGAGGCGTTGTACTTCGCATCGGCGGTGTCGGTCGTAAAAGCACCCGGGCGGAAGATCATCGACGCCTCGCCGTCCTCGTCCGTGACGGCCATGATGTCCCCGTCTCCGGGCGCGTGGATGGTCGAGGCCCCGTTGTCGAGCTCAGGCGGCAGGGTCTGCTTGTTGGGCCCGATAGTGATGGACCTGAACCTGAACCGGACCTGCTCCCCCTCCACGGGGTTGCCCTTCACGTCGAGCACGCGCATGATGAGGCCGGCCGTGATATCCGCCGAGACGTCCCTGCTCGCCATGGTCTGGGGGCTCGCCGTGAGAAGGGCGTCGACCGGCTCCCCGCTGATGAACTCGACCTTCGGGGAGGCCGAGACCGAGCGGTTGTTCGCCGCGGTCGCGGTGATGGTGTAGATATCCGCGGTGTCCTTGGGCCCGTAGGTGATCACCACCATCCCGTACTTGTTGGTGGTCAGGGACATCGATTCCCCGGCGATATTTGTGGTAATATTGATCGGCTGGTTCGCGGTGGGGAAGCCGAACTGGTCAAGGAAGGTGAACGCGATGGTGAAGTGGCCGGTCTTCACCGTGGTGTAGGGGTACGGGGTCCCATCAGGAGAGATACTGGACGAGACCGAGAAGGGTTGGCCGGTGGAGGTCCCCTCGATGCTGATCATCTTGTAATTGATGGGTGATGGCGGGGTGATGTACACGTAGTTGGTCCCGGGCGGGTCGACAAAGTACTGGACGTCCGCGTACCCCGATTCATTCACCGGGACGGTGATCGATTTCACCCAGGCTGAGCCCGAGAGAAAGCCCGAGAGCCCCTTTGCCGCGGCATCGAACCTCACCGTCTCGATAACATTCCGGTTGTCGACGGGATTCCCATAGAGATCCCTGACGAAGACCGAGATCCTGGTGGCCGTGCGCACCTGGGCCTGGCTCTTGAAACTCGTCGATATCGACCAGGGGGTGATGTGGTCGATGGGCTGGCTGATCTGCTGCGTAACATTATAGGATACCCACCCGAAGAGGTCGGTGAGTTTCAGGGCGGCAACGTTCACCGTGATATTGGCGGTCCCGCTCACCTTCGTGGCAAGGAGTGTCGTGGTGGCAACCCCGTTCTTGTCGGTCACGAGAGTCGTATCCTTGAGCTTCCAGGGCGAGGGGACTGACAGGGTGACATTGGCACCCTCGAACGGCTGCCCGGCGAACTGCCCGGCCGTATCGATGACGGTGATGGTGATGGTCGCCGTGTCCTTGTTATCGGCGAGCATCCACGCGGTGTCGGTCACGGCCGTCACGTTCACCTGGGCCGCAGAGGCCGCCGCCGCCAGGGCACAGAATGCGAGCATGATCAGGATGACGGTTCTCGTGGGTTTCACCCCCTGTCTCAATTGATTTGATAATTATATGTAATAATATAAGAACATTTCTATTATAAACTCATAGCATAATATGACTATTTCATCATTATATGGTTAAATAATTGTTAAACACAGAATCAGGCAAAGAATAGATGTATTTTATACGGGAACACCCGGTATGCTATGCATATACGGCATGTTCACCAGGAACTGGATTTCAACCGGAGATCCCTGATCCTGCTGGGACAATCCTTATCAAGTAAAACTCATTTCAAGAGGATTCAAGGCGATGATTCTCGCTGGATGGAGAGCGCCCCCCGTCTCTGGAGGTCAGGGAGAAATGTCCGTTGACTGGTTTGTTCCGGTCATTGTTTGCCTTTTGGATAGCCCAGTCCGGCGAGGCTCTCCCTGATCTCGTCAAGGATCGCGGGATCGTCGATGGTCGGGGGTATGGTGTATGGCTCCCCGTCGGCGATCCTCTTCATCGTCCCGCGGAGGATCTTCCCGGAACGGGTCTTCGGAAGCCTCTTGACCACCGTAGCCTGCTTGAAGGTCGCGATGGGGCCGATCCGGTCGCGGACCAGGCGGACCAGGTCCTGGACGATCTCGCTGTCCTTCCGGGTTACCCCGGCCTTCAGGACGATGAACCCGACGGGGATCTCGCCCTTGATCTCGTCGTTCACCCCGGTAACGGCGCACTCCGCGACATCGGGGTGCGAGGCAAGGACCTCCTCCATCGCCCCGGTCGAGAGCCGGTGGCCGGCGACATTGATGATATCGTCGGTGCGGCTCATGATCCAGAGGTACCCGTCGGAATCCAGGTAACCGGCATCCGCGGTCAGGTAGTACCCCCGAATGCGGAGAGATAGGTCTTCACGTAATCCCGGTCATTCTTCCAGAGGGTCGGGAAGCATCCCGGCGGAAGCGGGAGTTTCACGACGATACTTCCGATCTGGCCCGGGGGCAGATCCCGGCCCTCGTTGTCAAGGACATGGATGTCGTAGCCGGGGACCGGCTTCGTGCAGGAGCCGGGTTTCACGGGGAGCATCTCCAGCCCCACGGGGTTTCCCCCGATGGCCCAGCCGGTCTCGGTCTGCCACCAGTGGTCGATCACGGGCACCCCGAGGTGCTTCTCTGCCCAGAGGAGCGTATCCGGGTCGCACCGCTCGCCAGCGAGGAAGAGCATACGGAACCCGGACCGCGGATACTTCCGGATGAGATCCCCATTGGGGTCCTCACGGCGGATGGCCCGAAACGCGGTCGGGGCGGTGAAGAGTGCCGCAACGCCATGGTCGGAGATGACCCGCCAGAAGGCTCCCGGGTCGGGGGTGGAGACCGGCTTTCCCTCGTAGAGGACCGTCGTGCACCCGTGAAAGAGGGGGGCGTACACGATGTAGGAATGGCCGACCACCCAGCCGATATCCGAAGCCGCCCAGTAGACCTCGCCGGGGTCAACGCCGTAGATGTTCTTCATGGACCAGGCGAGGGCGACCAGGTGGCCCCCGTTGTCCCGGACCACCCCCTTGGGGATGCCCGTGGTCCCCGAGGTGTAAAGGATATAGAGGGGATCGGTCGCGGCAACGGGGACGCACGGTACGGGTTTACCCGTCATGAACTCATCCCACGTGACGTCCCGTCCCTGTACAAGAGAGGCCTCGAGCTGGGGTCGCTGGAGGACGACGCACTTCTCTGGTTTCGAACGGGCCAGCTCGACAGCCCGATCCAGGAGAGGTTTGTAGGGGATGATACGGTTCACCTCGATCCCGCACGAGGCCGAGATGACGAGCTTCGGCTTTGCATCGTCGATCCGCGTCGCGAGCTCGGGAGCGGCGAACCCGCCGAAGACCACCGAGTGGATCGCACCGATCCGTGCACAGGCGAGCATGGAGATGACCGCCTCGGGGACCATGGGCATGTAGATGATGACCCTGTCACCTTTGGAAATACCCAGGTCTGCCAGGGATCCGGCGCAGCGTGCAACGAGATCGAGGAGCTCCCCGTAGGTGAACTTCTTTACGGTAGAGGTCACGGGACTGTCGTAGATGAGGGCGAGCCGGTCGCCGTGTCCTGCCTCCACGTGCCGGTCGAGCGCGTTATAGCAGGTATTGACGATCCCGCCCGGGAACCACCGGTAGAAGGGGGGATTGGACCGGTCGAGGACCCTGTCCCACCTGCGGTACCAGCTGACGGCTTCGGCCGCCTCGCCCCAGAACCCCTCCGGATCCTCGATGGACCTCCTGTAGACCTCCTCGTATGCTCCTTTCTTCCCGGCCATGGCAGATCGCTGGAGAAGTGTTCCCGGGGGGTTTTCTTATCTGTTGTGATTCTTGCCCGGAGTTAGCCAGGGGATCGGTCAGGTATGGCAGCCGCGAAACTGGTCCAGAGGGGCCCCTACCCCTCTGGACGTTCCCGGCTCCTTGCGGGACCCGGGAACCCATGTTTCTCATAATACCGCTGGTGGTACTCCTCGGCCCTCCAGAAGGTCGAAGCAGGGACGATCTCGGTCGAGATTGGCCTCTCTCCGAACTTCCCCGATTGTTCAAGCCGCTCCTTCGAGGCCTCTGCGGCGGCCTTCTGGGACGGTGAATGGTAAAAGATGGCCGAACGGTAGCTCGTCCCGATACCATATTCCATCCAGTTCACATGGGTTGGGTCGTGGATTGACCAGAAGACCTCCAGGAGCTTTTCGTACGAAACCCTGGCAGGGTCGAAGGTCACCTGGACGGCCTCGGCATGGCCCGTCATTCCCGAGCAGACCTCGTGGTAGGTCGGGTGGTCCTTCTTCCCGCCGGTGTAGCCGACCACCGTATCCGTGACTCCCTCCACCTCCCTGAACGATGCCTCCACACCCCAGAAACATCCTGCGGCAAAGGTCGCCGTTTCGAGATTCTGTTCACCAGGCATAGCAGTCTGAGTCCCATAGGGCGCGGAGAATTATATGAAGGTGACGCAGGGGGGTTCCTGATAAGATCATCTGAACGCTCCTCCGGTCTTCGCTCCGTTCCACCTTAGCCGTCGCGGCGTTCCTTGGTTGAAGGGTACGTCTGGGAGGAGGATCTCCGATTGGCCCATGAAGCCCTGACCATAGGTCCCCCGGACAATGGGGGGATGGCCGCGCCGGGGGTGGCGTAGCCCTTCGCGACTTCGTCGCTCGAGGTCGGTTTCTGACGAAACCTCCCTGGTCGCACCCCGCCTGGTGGCGGTTTGCTCCAGGTCGGTTTCTGACGAAACCTCCCTCCCCCAAGAGCCCAAGAATAAAATATTCTCAAGGCACGTTTAAAGCGGCCCTGAAAAGGAGTTCGTGATCGTCGAAAGAACGAAAATAAAAAAAATTAGTTTTCAGGCGAACATGGCGCCGTAGGAGGTGGTGAGCTGGTGCTTGGAGAAGTCGATGCTCACCTTCTCGATGGCGGCCATGAAGTCCTGCTGGGTGACGAAGGTGCGCTCGGCCCGGATGGCGAACATCCCGGCCTCCGTGCAGACTGCTTTCAGGTCTGCGCCGTTCTTGGTGTCGGTGGCCCGGGCGACCTCTTTCAGGTTCACGGCCTTATCGAGGTTCATCCCCTTGGTGTGGATGGTGAGGATGGCGTACCGGCCGTCGACATCGGGGAGCGGGATCTCGATGATCCGGTCGAACCGGCCCGGCCGGAGGAGGGCACGGTCGAGGATATCGATCCGGTTCGTGGCCCCGATGATCTTCACGTCGCCCCTGCGGTCGAACCCGTCCATCCCGGCCAGGAGCTGCATCAGGGTGCGCTGGACCTCGCGGTCCCCCGAGGTGTCGGCGTCCATCCGCTGGGCGCCGATGGCGTCTATCTCGTCGATGAAGAGGATGGAGGGCGCCTTCTTCTGGGCGAGCTCGAAGAGCTCCCTGACCATGCGTGCACCTTCACCGATGTACTTCTGCACGAGCTCGGACCCGACGACCCTCAGGAAGTGGGCGTTCGTCTCGTGGGCTACGGCTTTCGCGAGGAGGGTCTTTCCCGTCCCGGGCGGGCCGTAGAGGAGGACGCCCTTCGGCGGGTCGATCCCAACTTCCTTGAAGAGGTGGGGCTTCTTTAAGGGGAGCTCCACCGCCTCCTTGATCTCGACGATCTGCTTCTCCAGCCCGCCGATATCCGCGTAGGTCTCGGTCGGTGACTCCACGAGCTCCATCCCGTAGATCGCGGCATCGTAACTCGAGGGGAGGATCTCGACGATGGCGAGCGACTGCTGGTTCAGCGAGCACCTGACGCCGGGCTTGAGCTGGTCTGGCTCGATGCACTGGGAGGTCCGGACGAGGAATCTCGGGCCGGAGGACGACCGGACGATGACACGGTTCGTGTCAACCACGTCGGTGATGGTGCCGATAACGAGGGGCGGGGACCGCAGCTGCTCGATCTCGCTCTTGAGCTTCCTCACGTCACGCTCGTAGCGGATCTTCTGGGTCTCGGTGTACCTCTTCTCGACCTCGAGCTGCCTGAGCTGCTCGCGGAGCTCGAAGGTTCCGGCTCTCGAGCTGTGGAGATCTTCTCCAGGAGGTACTTGTAAATCTCCTCGTTATTGGGAGGATCCTGGCCCTGCCAGGCAGTCTCGCCCATCGATCTTCCTCAAATAAGTATATAGGATGTGACTATAAAGATGTTTTCGAGACCATGCAGTGCGAGTTGTGCGGCGGAGAGATACGGGGGGCACCCAGGATCGTCCATATCGAAGGGGCCGAACTCCGGGTCTGTATGCCCTGCTCGAAGTTCGGGACAGAGGTCCAGAAGCCCCGGGCTCCTGCCGGCACACCCGAGATCCGGAGGAGGGTGGGCGGGCCGCCAGTGCCCCAGCCACCCGTCCAGAGGAGGCGCCGGGACCTCTTCGACCGGATAGAGGGGGATATCGCCGAGGATTACGCCGAACGGATCCGCAACGCACGGATGGCGAAGGGATGGACCCAGAAGCAGCTCGCCCTCGAGATCATGGAAAAGGAGATGCTCATCAAGAAGGTCGAGAAGGGAGACCTCGTCCCCGAAGAGGAGCTCAGGAAGAAGCTCGAGGAGGTCCTTGCCATCTCCCTCATCGAATCGGCCGAGGAGGTGAAATCCCTGAAGGGGAAGGGGATCACCACCACCCTCGGCGATATCATCTCGCTCAAGAAATAGAGAGCTGGACCGCTCTTCTTTTTTTGAATAACGACCTTTTCCACTCCTGATCTGCGGAAAGGAGAGCCGTTATTCAACCTTCCCGGGGATATCGCGTCTCTTTCGCTTCTCCAGCCGTTCGGAGAGCCCGCCGACGAGCGAGAGGACCGCAGGCATGATGATGATGGCGCCTGCGAGGGAGAAGGCGACGGCGATGAGGGTCGTCACCCCGAAGTTGCTGATGATGGGGAAGGTGGCGAGGCAGAGGGCCGAGAAGCCGAAGAAGGTGGCGAGGCCCGAGACGGTGATGGCCGTCCCGATCCGGTGCACGCTCTCCTGGATGGCGGCGACGGGGTCGTGGAGCCGCTCCTCCTCCTCGCCGTACCGCTCCATGACGAGAATGGTGTACTCGGCGGCGACCCCGATGGCCATGGACCCGAGGGTCGCGGTGAGGGGGGTGTAGGCGATGCCCAGGAGGTACATGGCCGCCGCGTTCCAGCCGACGATGAAGATGATGGGGATGATGGGCGAGACCGCGTGGATGTGCCGGTACACGATGACGAGGAAGGCAAAGACGAAGAGGAAACCGAGGGCGGTCATCAGCTCCTTCGACTGGGCGAGGGAGATGAGGAGCGTTGTGAAGAGGTCGAAACTCCCCGTCGGGGTGACACTGATCCCCATGGGCGGCTCGAGGAACCTGATATCCTGGACCATCTGCCCTTTCAGGGTTCCTTCCCGGGTCATCTCGAGGTCGATGGTGCTGAACCGGATCAGTCCCCCGAGGGAGCCGCTGTATGTATTGATTCCTTGGTCTCCTGCGGGATCTGGTCGAGCACGGCATCGAGGCGGGCCTGGGTCTCGGGGAGGACGCCCCCGTTGTACGCGAGGATGGGGGTGACGATGCTGCTCGCCCCGGTGAGTTCCGGGTGCCGCGAGAGCTCGTACTCCTGGAAACCATTCATCCAGATCGACGGTATCGAGGTCGGTGAGGGGACGGCCCCGGACCGCGAAGTCGGCCGTGCTCGTGGCCCCGAGGATGCGGGTCACCTTGTCGATATTGATCTTGGCGGGCATGTCCGGCGGGACGAAGGCGTTCTCGTCGGCTCTGGATAGGGATGGTCGGGTCGATCTGGAAGCCGGCGAAGGCGATGAGGCCGGCGAGGATGAGGACCGGCACCGGGTTCTTCGCGATCTTCACCGAGACATCGGTCAGGAACTGCCCGTACGAGAAGGACCCGAATATCCCCTTCCCCTTCTTCCCGCCTTTCACCGGTGTATTCCCGACGGAGTCGCAGGCATCGGTCCCCACCGCGTAGCAGAGATCGGTCTCCTGCTCCTTCGGCCGGTACTTCAGGAGGAGGGCAAGGGTGGGCATCCCGATGCACGAGACCCAGAAACAGGTGAAGATGCCGATGATCGAGACGAGGCCGAAAGAGCGGATCATGGGGACATTCGAGACGAACATCGCGAGGAATCCCATGCAGGTGGCGAGCATCGCGTACATGACCGCGGGACCGGTCCGGGTCACCGTGGTATGGACCGCGTCCCCGAGCGGCCCCTTCCTGGCCTCCTCGTCGAACCGGGCCTGGAACTGGATGGCATAATCGATCCCGAGGCCGATGAGGACGGGAAAAGCCCCGATGACCGCCATGTTCAGCTCGGATGCCGGCGAGGCCCATCATCCCGAGGGAGGTCACGAGGCCGATGGCCACGAAGAGGACCGGGATGAACCGGTACCGGACATAGGAGAAGAGGATCCCCATGACGAGGATCATCAGGATCAGGGCACCCCCGATGAGGATCCCCATGTTCGCCGATAACCCCTCGTGCATCTGCCGGGAGAAGGCGGGGGAGCCTGAGATCACCACCTGGACACCGGGCGGGGGATCGGAGTGATCCACGATGGATTCCACGTTCGCGAGCACCGAGTCCTCGGTGGAGGCCGAGAGCCCCTTGTCCAGCTGGATCTCGACGAGGGTGAGGAGGTTCGACGGCACCGCCTTCGTCCGGATATCAGCGGGGAGGAGGGCGAGGGTCTCGTCGATCTCGGCCCGGGACGAGGGAAGGATGCCTCCGCGGGCGCTCTTCAGGAAATCGACGATCCCGTTCGTTGCCCCGACGTTCTTCTGCTGCCGGATATCCCTCTCGAGCCGGTCGATGTACCCGAGGACCCCCGGGTCAAGGGGGTCGCCAGCCTCGATGATCAGGATGATGGAGTCGGACTGGAAGTCCTCCACGTACTGGCTGTAGATGACCCCCTTCTCCGAGTTCTCGTCGATGTAGGTCTTCCACCCGGAGTCCATGGTGAGCCGGGTCATTCCGATGATCCCGGTCACGAACAGGGCAAGGACGAGGAGGGCGACGAGGTGTGGCCTCCGGTTGATGGTCCCCGCAAGGCGCTCGAATAACCGCTGGATCATTTCCCCCGACTCCCCCGTACCTGTCCGTCATCCCCGCTATCTTTAATATCCTGTGCGCTATATTGACTAGTCAGTCTACAGTGATAAGCCTATTCATGTGCACGGGAATCCCATGACCACGGGGCAACGGGAGATGAAGAGGGATCGCAGGGGTGGAGGGGACCTGCGTGGTTCCCCGGCCACCGATCAGGCAATCTCTCCGGGGAACAGGGAGCGGATCCTGTCCGCTGCCCTCCACCTCTTCGCCACCCATGGCTTCCAGGGATCCCCGACAGCCAGTATCAGCAGGGAGGCACGTGTCTCCACGGGGACGCTCTTCTATTATTTCCCTGACAAGAATACCCTCATCGACCAGCTGTACCTCTCGATCCAGAAGGAGGTCGCCGAAGCCATGCGGAGGCAGGACGACAGGTCTCTCCCTACGAAGCAGAGGCTCGAACAATTTCTCCGGGGGTATATTGCATGGGGAATTGCACACCCTGAAAAAGTCCGTTTCATGGAACAGTTCTACAATTCTCCGAGAATCGGCGATGAGGTGAAGAACCAGGCCTACGACGAGATCAGGTGGTTGCTCGAGGTACGTGATTCAGCGATCCATGAAGGGATCCTGCAGGACCTGCCGCCTGGCTTTTACACCGTGATGGTTTTACAGATCCTGAACGGAATCCTGGCGCTCATCGCCTCAGGAAATACAGGCCTGCAGCCTGACGAGATCATCGAGCACGGCCTCGAATTGATCTGGAAGTGCTGACGCTCCCCGATACGGGGACAATTATATCTTCGATTTGAGGGAGTCCTTCGCCTTCGCCGTGTCGGGATCGAACTCGATGGCAAGGGACCGCTCATAGGAGGAGACCGCTTCCTGGAGCTTCCCGAGGAACTGGAGGAAGAGCCCACGCGACCTCCAGGCCATCGCGAACTTCGGGTTGAGGGAGATGGCCTTGTCGATATCCCGCATGGCCTCGTTGAAGTCCCGGAGGATGCCGTGGACGCAGCCCTTGCTGTGCCAGAACTCGGGGACCGTATCGTCGATCTCGACCGCCTTGTTGAAGGACATGAGGGACTTCTCGTACTTTTTCATGGAGAGGAATGCCACGCCCCGGTTGTAGTAGGCCTCGGCGTTCCGCGGGTCCGACTCCAGAGCCTGGTCGAAGGCCTTGACCGCCTCCTCGAACTCGCTCTTGTTGAGGAGGGTGATCCCGAGGTTGAACCATGCATTCACGTCGTGCGGCCTGATGGCGAGTGCGTTCTCGTAGCAGCTGATCGCCTCGTCGAACCGGCCCATCATGTCGAGAACGATCCCCTTCCTGACCCGAGATCTCGAGGTTACCGGGCTCGAGCTGGAGGGCCCGGTCGAAGACCGAGGCGGCCTCGACCGGCCGGTCGAGCATGGCGAGCGCCCGCCCCTTCCCCACGAGCGCCGACGGGTCGGTCGGGCCCATCGCGAGGGCGCTCTCGTAGGCTCGCGAGGGCACCCGTGTAGTTCCCCTTCGCGGTCATGGCATCGCCGGACCGGACGTAGGCCTCCATCGCCCGTGCGTCCTTCATCTCCGGGTGGTCGCGGATCACCCCGTCCAGGGAGACGGCCGCCTCCTCCGGCCTCCCCAGCTGGATGAGGACCTCGCTCCGCGCGAGCCAGGCACCGGTATCCTTCGGGCTCGCCTGCACCAGCCGGTCCAGGCCCGCGAGGGCCTCCTCGTGCCTCCCCATGGCGACGAGCGCCTCGCTCTTTTTCAGGAGGACCTCGGTCTGCTCCGGCTCCACGTCGAGGACCTTGTTGAAGTAGCGGATGGCCTCCACGGGCTCGTCCTGGGAGAGGAGGAAGAGCCCCTGGTCGCGCCACTGGTTGAGGTTGAACTGGACGAAGGTGATGCACCGATCGATGGCCCCCTGGAGGGGTTCTGCGAGCGACGGGTCCAGCTCCTTGGCCTTCACGTAGGACTCGAGTGCCTCCTTGTACTGGCCGGAGAGGACGTAGATGTCGCCCTTGCCCTGGAAGACCGATGCATCATCGGGGTTGACGGCAAGCGACCGGTCGAAGCTCGCGAGGGCCTCGTCGTACCGACCCAGGATCTTCAGGGCCACGCCCCTCCCGAACCAGGCGTTCGGGTCGCTCCCGTCGAGCGCAAGCGCCTGGTCCATCACCGCGACCGCCTTTTCATAGTCCCCCTTCTTGATAAGGAGGATCCCCTTGCTCGTGATGGCCGGGAGGAGGTGCGGGGAGAGCTCGAGGGCCCGCTCGTAAGCGAGGAGGGCCTGGTCCTTCTGGTCCATGTTCACGAGGGCGATCCCCTTGTGAAGCCAGGCCTCGGGATCCTTCGGGTTTAAAGCGAGGGCCTTCTCGAAGAGATCGATCGCCTCCCTCGTCTGCCCCATGATCGCGAAGGTCTTCCCCTTCTGGACCCAGGCGGTGGTGTTCCGCAGGTCCAGGTCGAGGACCCGGTCGAAACACTCGATCCCTTCCTCGTGCCTGCCCAGCTTGACGAGCGCGATACCCCGGTTGAGAAGGGCCGTGATGTCGGAGGGATCGATCCCGAGTGCGGCATCGAAGGAGCTGATGGCGTCCTCGATCCGGCCCAGGTAGATCTCTGTGATACCCTTGTTCCGGAGGACGAGGGCGTTCCCGGCGTCGAGCTTCTGGGCCTGCTCGAAGGCTTCGTGGGCCTCGTCGTACTTCCCGAGGACGGTCAGGGTCCCGCCCTTGTTCAGCCACGCCGTGGCAGACGAGGGATCGAGCTTCAGGGCGGCATCGAACCGGTCCAGGGCATCGGCGTACTTCCCGAGGGTGTAGAGGGCGATCCCGTCCTGGACGAGCTCCTCGGGGTCCTGGCCCCCGCCGAAGATCGCCCACTTCTCGTCATCCTCCCTCGGCCGGGTCATGCCTGCCGGTCCCCTCCCTGCACCTCATCCCGGGGCGGCAAAAAACGGAATGCCTCCTCTTCCGGGGAATAAGCCATATCGTGATAAGAACGGAGAAAACCCGTCATTCCTGTTCCGCCAAAGAGCGGAGAAAGCCCCTATGTACCTAGGTGATCTTACCATTTTATATAGTTCGTGATGTTCGGTTTCCTACAGGGGATCCGACTATGGCAGAACCTTTTATCCTCATCAACTGCAAGGCCCTTGCCGAGGGCATGGGGAACCGCGGGCAGCTCATCGCCGAGGCCGCGGAGACGGTCATGGAGGAGAGCGGCGTGCGGATCGGGATGGCGCCCGTCTATACCGAGATCCATCCCATCTCGCACCACTTCCAGATACCGGTTTTTGCGCAGCACATCGACGGTGTGGCACCAGGCCCGTTCACCGGCCATGTCACCGCTGCCGCCGTCAGGCACGCAGGAGCGGTCGGGACCCTCATCAACCACTCGGAGCGGCGTCTCACCCTCGCGGGGATCGAGGCTGCCGTGAAGGCGGCCCGGGCGGCACACCTCGAGACCGTGGTCTGCACGAATAACGATCCCACCACGGCAGCCGCAGCAGCGCTCGAACCGGACTACGTCGCCATCGAGCCCCCGGAGCTCATCGGGAGCGGGGTCTCTGTCTGCAAGGCCGACCCGGAGATCATCCGCCGATCGGTCGAGGCAGCGAGGAGGGTGAACCCGAAGGTGAAGGTCCTCACGGGCGCAGGCATCCAGACGGGGGACTGCGTCAGGATCGCCCTCGAACTGGGGACGACCGGTGTCCTCCTCGCGTCGAGCGTGGTGAAAGCCGAGGATCCCGGCAAAGGTGCTCCGGGACCTGGTCTCCCTCGTCACCGTCACGAGAAAAGTGGGATAAGGTCGTGCTTGGTGATGACGCCGGCCACCCGGCCGCCGTCCACGACGAGTACCGCATGGTTCTCCCTGAGGAGGTGGACCACGTCACGGACATCCGCCTCCAGGGGCACGGTGGGGAACCCCGGCTCCATGAAATCCCGTACCGGCCGGTTCCCTGAGCCGTGCATCCCTCCCTCCTCGAGGGCCGAGACGATGGCCGACTCGGAGATGCACCCGACAGGGACCCCCCTGTCGACGACAGGGACCTGGGAGATGTCGTTCTTCTCCATGATCTCCACCGCACGGGAGACGGGGTCTGCCGGCCCGACCATGTAGACCGGGTTGTGCATCACGTCCTTCGCACGGTAGAGGGGTTCGTCCTTCTGGGCGAGGACCGCTACGATCCGGGTGAGGGTCGAGACCCGGGGATCGACCGATCCCGACTCGATCCGGGCGATCATGGACTGCGAGATCCCGGCCTTCTTCGCGAGGTCCGTCTGGGTGAGGCCGAGCATCATCCGGCGTGAACGGATCTCATCGGAGGTGGGGATATGCACAACTGGAATAGAGAAATGGATCTATATAACCCATGCGAATGTTTACGAGAATGAGTGGGAGGAGTAAGCCCCCTTCTGTTCATGGCGGCATTCAGCTCTGCGCCAAACCTGGGCGGGCACCAGGCAGCCCATCGCCCGTTTCTGGCTTGCACCCGCAGGGGTTCACCGTTTCAACGCTTCCCGCCGATACGCTCAACGAAATCGTCGCATCATCGCTGGCGGCGGGCCGTGCCGTTTCTGTGTCATTGCCGTGGCTCTCGCCACCTGCACGTGGGTGCAGCTGCGAGCCTGATCGGTGGGGGGACTTTCCTCAGCGGCTCTCATGCGAGCCACCGTCAGCCGCCCTCTCCCTCTCATATTAATATGGATGCACCCTTTATTTATGTCTCATGAAGGTTCTTTCAGAGGAGGAGGGGGCGGCAGCGGTCGCGCTCGCCCGGGAGGCCCTCGGGGCCGCGGTCAGGAACGAGAGGTTCTGCCTGCCATCCCTCCCCCCGGTCTTTGGTGAGAAGAGGGGGGTCTTCGTCACCCTGACCGAGGGAGGGGAGCTCAGGGGATGCATCGGCCTCCCGTACCCGGTCATGCCCCTCGGCGAGGCGATCCGCGAGGCAGCCGTATCGGCGGCCCTCCAGGACCCACGGTTTCCTCCAGTTGAGCCCGGCGATCTCCAGAAGATCCTTGTCGAGGTCACGGTCCTCTCGGTACCGGCCCCCCTCGGTGGATCCCCGAAAGAGAGGGAAACCTGCGTCCGGGTCGGGACCCACGGCCTCATCGCCCAGGGCTATGGCCGGAGCGGCCTCCTCCTCCCCCAGGTGGCGACGGAGGTACTGCTGGTCTGCCGGCGAGTTCCTGGACCATACGTGCCTCAAGGCCGGGCTGCCCCCGGGATCCTGGAAGTCGCCCGGGGTGGATGTCCTCAGCTTCGAGGGGCAGATCTTCCACGAGAAAGAGGACTGAATGGCAATACGGTTCGAGGTTCTCGAGAAGGATATCGCAGGACGCCTGGGGAGGCTCCATGTCGGGGGGAAGACCGTCCAGACCCCCGCCCTCTTTCCCGTGGTGAACCCCCACCTCCCCCTCATCCCGCCGGCCGAGATCCAGGCGATGGGAGCGCAGGCCATCATCACGAACGCCTACATCTTCGCCACGAGCGACCGGTTCAGGGAAGCGGCCCTGGAGAAGGGGCTGCACCGGGTCCTCGGCTTTTCCGGGGTCATCATGACCGACTCGGGGGCATTCCAGCAGTCGGTGTACGGCGACGTCGGGATCACGAACCGGGAGACCCTCGGGTTCCAGAGAAGCATCGGGAGCGAGATCCTGGTGCCCCTCGACATCGCGACCTCTCCCCAGGCCGACCGGCCGACGGCGGAGTCGGATCTCTCCGTCACGATGGACCGGATCAGGGAGTCGGTGGAGATCGTCGGATTGGATAACCTCGCGGCGCCGGTCCAGGGAGGGAAGTACCCCGATTTGAGGGAGCAGGCCGGGAAAGCCGTGTCGGCCATGGGCTTCAGCTTCTGCCCCATCGGCGGAGTGGTGCCCTTCATGGAGGCGTACCGGTACCGGGAGCTGGTCGAGGTGGTCCTCGCGGCAAAGCGCGGCCTCTCCCCGGCGGCATGCGTCCACCTCTTCGGGGCCGGCGCACCCGTCGATGCTCGCCCTCGCGGTCGCGATGGGCTGCGATGTCTTCGACTCGGCGGCCTATGCCCTCTTTGCGAGGGACGGGCGGTACCTCACCGCATCGGGATCCTTCCATCTCGACGAGATCACCGAGCTCGCCTGCCCGTGCGATACATGCCGGGGCCGCTCGGCGCAGGACCTCAGGGACGATCCCGACCGGGAAGCACTCCTCGCACGGCACAACCTCGCCATCACCCTCCTCGAGATGGCCCGGATCCGGGAGGCCATCCGGGAAGGGACCCTCTGGGAACTCGTGGACGACCGGTGCCGGAGCCACCCGAGGCTCCTCGATGGCTACCGCGCCCTTCTCGGGCATGCGGAGTCGCTCGAGCCTCTGGACCGTGCCTCCAAGCGCCGGTTCTTTTACCGGGGGAGCGAGAGCCTGCCTGCGCACCGAGGTGTACCGGCACCACCGCCTCATCCGGCGGGTCCCCGTCGGGAACCGGGTCCTTGTCACCTTCACGGGGAGGGTGCCCGCGGGGTATGACACCGTCTTCTTCTTCAGGCCCCCGTTCGGCCCGTACCCGCCCGATCTCTCGGAGACCTTCCCCGTCGGGCAGTCCGAGATCCCTTCGTGGGACCGGGATATGGTCGCCCGCGGGTGCGCCGGGATCCGGGCTCTTCTCGAGGAGCATGGCGACGTGCGCCTGAGCATCCTCTGCCAGCCCGAGTGGGCTGAACCTCGTGAAGCGTGAAGTCCATGGTGGAGAGGTGCTGGTTGAGTCTCTTTGATATCCGCCGGAGGGACTGCCTCGCCCGCGAAGGGATCTTCTCGCAGGGCGACCTGGAGGTGCGGACCCCGGGGATCATCGATATGCAGCAGGTCTCCCCGGCTCTCGACAGCGAGGTATGGACGAACGTCCCCCTCGCCGCCAGCGCGGGTTTCGTCTCCCGGTACCAGCATTCCGGTGACGGGAGCCCCGTGGTGGTTCATCCCCTCGGGAAGGAGCCGGTGACCTCCGGTGATCTCGTCGTCGTGGCGAACTGGCATACCGTCCTCGCCGGCCCCCCGACTTTGTCAGGTTCCTCGCTGCCCTGAAGGGACGAATCCCTCCTGATACCGCATGGTACGCCCCGGCTTCTGCCCTCCCTTCCACGGCCGCCCTCCTCGTGTACGCGGGGTTCGACCTCTTTGATTACCGGGCGGTGGACCTCGAGACCGCGAAGGGATCCTTCTGCCTGCCAGAGGGGATCTTCCCGGGTGACCTCGTTGCATCCGGGGTCTGCACCTGCGAGGGATGCGCCAGTGGCGATATCGGGCGGCACAACCGGCTGGCGCTGGAACGGGAGCTGGCCCTCATCAGGAGGTTCATCGTCGAATCGAGGCTCCGCGACCTGGTCGAGATGCGGTGCAGGTCAGATCCCCACCAGGTCGCGATCCTGAGGCTCCTGGACGGGGAAGAGGCGTTCCTGGAACCGTATCACTCCCATCGCCCGGTCGAACCCTTTCATCGCCACCACCTCCGAATCTCTCGGGAGGATCGAGGTCACCCGCTGGGGAAAGCGGGTCGTGGAGCGATCGCCTTCCCCGATCCATGAAGTCGCGGTCCTCCTTCCCTGCTCGGCAAGGAAGCCCTACTCCACCTCCCTCTCCCACCACAAGTTCATGAGGGCGGTGAGAGGACGGGCCCATGAGCTCGTCGTGACCTCGCCCCTGGGGCTCGTGCCCCGGGAACTCGAACGGGTGTACCCGGCGGGCCATTACGATGTTCCCGTTACCGGCCACTGGGACCGGGAGGAGCTCGCCCTGATCTCCTCGGTCATCGCAGGATACCTCGGGCGGCACAGGTACCCGCAGGGTCCTCGCCCACCTGGACGGGGGTGCACTCGAAGCGGCACAGATGGCGGCAGAAGCCTGCGGGATCCCCCTCGAGGTAACCGCCGAAGGCCACCCGACAGACCCCGCCTCCCTCACAGCCCTCGACGCGGCACTGGAAGGGGAGAGGAAGCGGCCCACCGACATGGTGCGGGGCGTGCTGGCCTGGCAGTTCGGGGTTGCGGTGGAGACCCGCGGGATGATCATCAGGGGGAGGCCTCCGCAGGAGCGGGTGGAGAAAGGCGGGAGGATCCTCTTCACCATCGATGCGAGGACCGGGCTCCTCAGGCCCACCTTCGAGGGCTGGGCGCTCATCCCTGAGGGCTATCGCGTCGGGATCGATGCCTTCACCCCCAAAGGGGATATCCTCGCCCCCGGGGTCACCTCGGCCGATGAAGGGATCCGCGAAGGGGACGAGGTACTCGTCATGGGAGAAGGCGTCTCCGCCACAGGCCGGGCTGCGATGGGCGGGACCGAGATGCTCCGCTCCCGCCACGGCGTGGCGGTGAGGGTGCGTAAGATCATGGACCTGGAAGGAGGACGGGCAGGGCACACGGCACACCCCTCTCACAGAGTAATCCCCGGCAACCCCCCACTCATGGGGCGTACCAGGTCGGCCTTCATTTTCCTGGTATGGTCAGAACGCGATGTCCGGTCAGTTGTGGTGATCCGGAGCGAAGCAGGGGAGGGTATCCCCGTGGGCTTCAGAGTTTCTTGAGAGCCTGCACCAGCTTTCCGACGGTCTCCCGCGCGTCGCCGTAGAGCATCCGCGTGTTGTCCCGGTAGAACAGGTCGTTCTCGATCCCCGCAAAGCCCTTCCCCTGCCCGCGCTTCAGGACGATGACATTCTTCGCCTGTTCGACGTCCAGGATCGGCATGCCGAAGAGGGGGCTGCCCTGGCGGTGCGCAGCCGGGTTCACGACATCGTTGGCCCCGATGACAAGAACTACGTCTGTGCTGGGGAATTCCGGGTTCACCTCATCGCGGTCGAAGAGGTGTTCGTAGGCAACTCCTGCCTCTGCGAGAAGGACGTTCATGTGCCCGGGCATCCGCCCGGCAACCGGGTGGATGGCGAATTTCACCTGCACGCCCCTCACTCCCAGCAGATCGGCCAGCTCCTTCACCTTCTGCTGGGCCTGGGCAACGGCCATGCCGTAGCCAGGGGCGATGACCACCCGGTCCGCGTAGGCGAGCAGAATGGCAACGTCGTCGACCTCGATCGCTTTCATGCTCCCCGATACCTGCGCCGCCTTCTCCTCCGTCGAACCAAACGCCCCGAAGAAGACGTTGGTGAGCGAGCGGTTCATTGCCTTTGCCATGTGGAGGGTGAGCAGCGAACCCGCAGCACCGACGATGATGCCCGCGATGATCATCGCATAGTTGGGGGTGGCAAACGAGAACCCGTCAAGCGCGACGGCAAGGCCGGTGAAGGCGTTGAACATCGAGATGACGACAGGCATGTCGGCCCCGCCGATCGGGAATGCCATAAGGAACCCAAAGGCGAGGGTGAGAAGGAAGAAGAGCGCGAGGCACGTGCTCCAGGAGAGCGGTATCCACGAGGGCTGCAGGATGACGAATGCACCGAAGACGATGGCAAGGACAAGGACTGCCATGTTGACGATCTGCTGGCCCGGGAAGGTCACCGGCCGCGACGGCATCCAGCCCTGGAGTTTCAGGAACGCGATGAGGCTCCCCGAGAACGAGACTGCCCCGATCAGGCCCCCGACGACCGCAAGCGTCGCGGTGGTGGCAGTAGCGGGGCCGAGGAGCGCGACCGCCGAGATCCCGGCCGCCGCGCCGCCCCCCATGCCGTTGTAGAACGCGACCATCTGGGGCATGTTGGTCATCGCCACCCGCTTTGCCGCAATATACCCGAAGCCGCCGCCGATGACGATCGCGATCGCGATCAGGGCGATGTTGGTGAGATCCGGGGTGAAGAACGTGACGAGTGTCGCGATCAGCATCGCTGCACCGGCCCAGACGATCCCGCTCCGGGCCGTGAGCGGGTGGCTCATCCGGTAGAGGCCGACGATGAAGAAGAAGATCGTCGCAATATAGACGGGCTCGATGGCAAAGGAGAGGTCAGCCATATCACGCCTCCTTCCCGGGCTTCTTTCCGCTGCGGTCGAACATCTGGAGGATCCGTTCCGTGACCACGTACCCGCCCGTGACGTTCGCTGCGCCGAGGACCACCGCGATGAACCCGATCACCTTCTCCAGGGGTGTCGTGGCAAGGCCCAGCGCTACCATCGCCCCGACGACAACGATCCCGTGGATGAAGTTGGACCCGCTCATGAGGGGCGTATGCAGGATGACAGGGACGCGGCTGATGACCACGTAGCCGGTGAATGCTGCCAGTATCGCGATGTAGATCGCGATCCAGAACGCAGTGATATCGGTCATCGCTTCCCTCCGCTGATGAGGTCACGCGTGGCCTGGTGCCGGACCTCGCCCGCGTGTACGAGCAGGCTGGCTGCCAGGATCTCGTCGGTAAATTCGCGGGTGAGCACCCCGTCCTTACCAACAAGGAGCGAGAGGAACGACTGGAGGTTCCGTGCGTACATCTGGCTCGAGTGGAACGCGACCCGGGCCGGGAGGTTCTGCGGGCCCACGATCGTGACACCGTGCTCCTTTACGGTCTTTCCATTCTGTGTCAGCTCGCAGTTGCCGCCCGACTCGGCGGCAAGGTCGACGATGACCGCGCCCGGGCGCATCGTTGCCACGGTCTCTTTCTTGATGAGGACCGGCGCCTTCCGGCGGGGATGGCGGCCGTCGTGATCACGATGTCGGCCCGGGCCACCGCGGCAGAGACCATCTGCTGTTCCTTCACCTTCTCCTCCGGCGTGAGCTCGCGGGCGTACCCGCCCTGGCCTTCCGCATTGATCTCCAGCTCGAGGAACTTCGCGCCGAGGCTCCGGACCTGTTCGCCCGCGGCACGCCGGACATCGTACGCCTCGACCATGGCGCCAAGGCGCCTCGCCGTGGCTATCGCCATGAGGCCGGCAACGCCCGCACCGAGGATGAGCACCGTTGCCGGCCGGATCGTGCCTGCAGCCGTTGTCAGCATCGGGAGGAACTTCGGGCAGTTGGCGGCGCCGAGAATCGCGGCCGCATAGCCGCCGGCCGTTGCCTGGGAACTGAGTGCGTCCATGCCCTGGGCGCGGGTGATCCGCGGGACCAGCTCAAGGGCAAAGGCGGTGATCCTTCGATCGCGCATCCGCGTCACGGTTGCCAGGTTCTGTGCCGCGTTCATGAACCCGATGACGATGGTGCCCTCTGCGAGCATCTCGATATCGGCGATGGCCGGGGGCTGGACCCACAGCACGATATTTGCACCGTCCAGGAGTTCAGCCCTGCCTGGCACGATCCTCGCACCGGCGGCAACATAGAGGTCGTCAGGGTAGAACGCTCCTGCTCCTGCATCATGTTCGACCCGGACCTCGAACCCCCCTTTCGTGAGTTTCTGGACTACGTCCGGCACAGTCGCAACGCGCTGTTCACCCGGCGCCTGTTCCCTGAGAACAGCGATCACGATGCCCTTTGACTGATGTTCATCGGCTGGCGTGCTCATCATTCCCCCCCTTCCGGCCTGGCATTGGCGATATGGAACAACCTTTCCACTCCTCCATCGATACTCTGCAATGTCTCCATCCTATTGAACCTGCAGCCTTTTTACCTTACGCAAACTGAATCGGGGACGGCCGGATCGGGAACTTGGCATCGAAGGTTTCTGCCGCTGGAGCTATCGCCATTACTGGCCCAACCAGTAAACCCCTTTAAAAAGAGATCCTGGGGAGGTGAACCGGCCTCCGGCTGATGGCCCGGGATCCGGTTCGTTCAGCCCTTCCGCTTCCCGATGACCATTCCCCGGTTATCGATCTTCGTCTCGACGGCAATCGAGAGATCGAGGGGGGAGATCGTCTTCTCGACCGCCTTCCTGTCCCTGTCGGTGATGACCGCAATCGTGGGCCCGACCGAGGACATTCCCACGAACTCGAAGCCGGCCTCCCGGAGCTTTGCCATGTACTGGTAGATCCGGAACCCGTGGTGGCTCACCTCGGCCCGCTTGGAGCCGCGGAACTCGATCTCCCAGATGATATCCCCGGCCTTCTTCACGTCGCCCCGTTCCAGCGCAGGGATAAGGTCCATCATGACCATGTAGCACTTCAGCTCCCGGTCCTTGTAATCGAGGTCGCGGGCACGGTTCATGAGGAGCTCGAACTCCTTCTCGCCTGCCGAGGAGATCTCGGACTTCGGTATGACGATATAGACGTTCTTACCTTCTGCAAACGGGTGGTGGTACACGAGGGAGAGCTCGTCCCCCATAACCGCCATGCCCCCGTAGGTCGAGACGGCGGGGCCGACCCCCGTCTCGAAGGCGAAGGTCACGTTCCCTTCCGAGGTCTCTTCCACGAAGTTGTTGCCCATGAGCAGCCGGGAGCTCGTCGGGAGTGAGGGGGGCACCGAGGGCGATGTTCATCGCGTTGGCGACGGCGATCGTGATCGTCGAGGTGGACCCCATCCCCACGTGCTTGTACTCGTGGTCCCGGGCCTTTATCCGAAAGCCGCCCTTGTACCCGATCGTTTCCCGGAAGACCTCCACGAAGTGCCGGAGGATGGGTTCCCGGTTATAGTCGATCTCAATCTCCCGGGGGGTGCAGATCACCTCTGCGGTGCAGTACACCTGGACCGCGAAGCCGACCCCGCCGCCGCCCGGATGCCCGGGGGCGAACCGGTTCATGTCGAGGACCGTCAGGTGGATCCGGGCCGGCGCTTTCACCCGCACGGTGTCCCTGATGGGCCTCAGGGTGTATTTCTTCTTCAGGTCCAGGGTATTGATCTTCTCACCCGGGGAGAAGGAGTGAACTCGAACTCGACCAGGTCCAGGTCCCCGCCGCGTATCATCATCTTGGCCATTTCTTTCTCCTCCTAGTCCTTCCTGTCAAAAAAGATGTTCTTCCCCGATGCCTTGAGGGGGATACCGTAGGCGACCGTGCAGTCCTCGAGGAGCCCGAGGACGAGGGCGGTCACCCCTGCCGAGTACATCACCCGGTTGTCCACGTTGTGGATTGACGCCGTCTTTACCGCAGACCCAAGGGCGATCCCGAGGTCCGCCATCCGCACAGCGCAGTTCGGCCCTGAAAAGAGGGTCTCGTTCTTCGCAGGGTCCTCCATGAGCATCTCTGCGCAGGTGGGGAACCCGCAGGCGCCGCAGTCGAGGCCGGCCGTCGGCTCCCTCCTCGACCCGAGGAGGAGGCAGGCGTCGCTCGCCCCCACGTTCCCCGCGTCGCGGAGGAAGAACCGGATCCCCTTCTCCTTCCCGAGGGCCTCCATGCCGCGGGAGAGCTCCTTCACCTCGTCCCCCACGAGGACCCGGATGACCAGGGCGTCCTGCCCCTTCCCCTTCGGGGCGGTCCTCGCGGAGAGGGCCATGAGCCCTGCCACCGTCTCCACGGCCTTCTTCTCAGCGCTCGCCATGGTGACGGAGAGTGGATGGGGATGGTATTTAAGGGTTTATAAAATACCATCGAATGATATTGTGTTTCATTTTGATGGTTTGAAAATTTGAAAGCCAATTTCTTCCATTAAATGTTGAGGTAATTTCTTGGATGCATTGGGATTTTCGAAATAAATTTTCCGAGGACCTTTTATCGCACGTATTTTGATATTTTCAATATCTTCAGCAGAAAATATCATAACTTCATCAAAAATCCCCACGATTCCAGAGATCATTGAATAGAGAAGTTGTCCGTTCTTGATCTTTTCCATAAAATAAGCCCTGATCTGAATAACAAATACTATCAAAATCATCCTCATTCATGCCTGAAGCATCAAAAACGAACAAATGGGCAGATGAACGAATATATTGTTTTTCGTCGATAGACTTTGTTGTTGCGTTTCTAATGGTGGGGTTATCATCTAAATCTTCCAAGACAATTGGTGAACGAGATAAAGATTTACGAATCTCTGCGTCATATTTATCCGACAATCTCTTGACTTCTATTGTTATCTCAAAATTTGATTTTCTAATTATAAAATCTGGAGATGAATTTTTTGGAATGATTATCGACACTTCGTCGGCATTCTCTTTTAACCAAGCCAACACTTCCATTTCAGAAATAATTGACCAAAATGCGTCCGGATTTCTTGATTTTTTAATAAGATGAGACAGGTTATTTATTGGGTTTAATCTGGATAAGGATTTCATTAAATGTTTTCATAAAACGACGATCTTCTCTATCATTCGGGGAAAAGATGTAAATCTCATTATAATAGGCAAATCGTCAATTCGATCTTCGAGATGGCAAATTCATGGTGCGATATGATTTTCGCCATAGTGCCTTCTGGGGATGATATCGATATTCCCCGAAATATTCCCTCATTTCCGAATTTGTTCAAGTTATGGGTAAAAAGAACGAATTGATCGGCTGTGATAAATTTTCCGGTCCGCTACTTCAATGGGAAAATAACCGAAGGCAAGACAGCAAACTGGGGGATGCTCCTGAGGGATGAGCTCGCTCCTCTAATAATGCCATCGGCAGTTAATTTATTCTCCGGGATGATACTGAATACCATGAATTACCCTGATCGCGTACACTCGGGGGACTTCCGCCCCCGCCGCGGGCACCCCCCGTGAGTAACAGGGGACATGCAAACCCGGACTTTTTTCGCTAGTCCCTGAATCGTTTTCACGCCTTGTACGCCGTCCCCTCGAACGTCGCGACGACCCGTTCGCCGGATTTCACCTCGACGAGGATGAGGGACGTACGCTCGGTCTCGGCGATCAGCCGGGCAACGGCCTCGAGCCTGCCCTTCGCAGGGGAGAAGTACTGGATATGGACCGAGACCGCCACCTGGAGGAGCTCGCCACGGTTCGCTGCCGCGGCAAAGGCCTGGTCTGCGAGGGAGAAGATGGCCCCGCCGTGGGCGACCCCGAGGAAGTTCTCCTTCCCCGTGGTGTCCATGGTGACCCTTGCAAACCCCGGCCGGGCCTCCAGGATCTCCATCCCCAGAAGGTGCGCATAGGGGCAGGCGCCGAGGGCCTGGATCCGCTGCTCGCCGGTGAGCTGATCCTGGCCCTTTCCCGGGTTTCATCGTCGGCCCTTTCTTTTCCGTCACGCGAGGATCCCCCGGGTTACTTCTCGTACTCCCGCCTCGAGTAGGAGTACCTCGAGGTCTCTCCCCCCTTTGCCACGATGTAGAGCCACTGGTAAAGGGATCGCAGGGTCCCGAACTGCTGGTAGCGCCGCATGGAGAATCCTACACCGAGCCGGGATCGAAGAGGACCCTGCCGAGATCCTTCATCCTGAATGCGACCTCGATATCCTCGCCTGCATCCATGGACCGGTACATCCCTGCCCGGATGAAGGCTGCCCGGTCGACAATGGTATTGCAACCGAGGGAGTAGTACAGGGTTCGCGTGTGGTAGCCGATCCAGGCGAAGGTGTTGGCCATGCCGAGGGCGATACGATGCCTGAACCCCGCCTCCTTCGGGTAGACCGTGCCGTACAGGAGGACCGGATGGTGGGCGGCAAAGTCTGACCGGATCCGTTCAAGCCATCCCGGCGGGAGAACGCAGTCGGCATCGGTGAAGGCCACAATCGCGCCCCTCGCCCTCACCGCCCCGTCGTTCCGTGCCCCGCCGACCCTCGCGCTCGTCTGGATGAAGACGAGGTCCGCGAGGGGAGCCGCGAGCTCCCGGGTGCGGTCCTTCGAGTTGCCGTCCACCACGATGATCTGGTACTCGTTCCTGGGAAGGGTCTGGCGGTTGAGGGACTCGAGGCAGGCGGTGATGTTCTCCTCCTCATTGTAGGCAGGGACGACGACGGAGATCACGGCTCTGCAAGCCTCCTGTACAGCTTCGCGTGTGCCTCGGAGATAATTCTGATGTCGAACTGCTCGGTGAACTGCCTCGCCTTCTCGCCCGAGAGGTGCAGCTTCGTTTTCGACTGGACGAGAGTCCTGGGCCTCGTCATGGGTGTCGAAGAAGGCGACGGCATCGCCGAAGATCTCCTGAGCTCCGGGATCCCCCGGGCAGCGACAGGGAGCCCGCTCGCGAGGGCCTCGAGGATGACGAGGCCGAAGGTCTCGGCCCGGGAGCCGAAGAAGAAGAGGTCCGCACCGCTGTACGCCTCGGTGACATCGGGGACAAAGCCGGTGAAGACCACGTTCTCCGAGGCCTTCCTCTTCTCCCGCTCGATCCGGGCATAGTCCTTCGAGAGCCGCCCGTAGGGGAACCCGCCGACCCATACCCAGATGACGTCGGGCATCCGTGCCGCGAGCTCCAGGAAGTCGTAGATCCCCTTCCTCGGGGTCTGCTGCCCGAGGGCGAGCACGACGGTCTCGTCCTCGTCCGCCCCGAGGGCTGCCCGGAACGCACGCCGCTTGCCCTCGTATCGCTGGAAGACCTTGCGGTCCACCCCGTTCGGGATCATGGTTGTCTCCATCTCAGGGAGCATCGCCTTTATCTCGCGGTCGCAGGGGTTCGAGACGGTGATGATATGGTCGAAGCCCCGGTAGATAGGCGGGTAGAGGCCGTTGATGATCCCCGTGAGCCCGATATTCCCGACGTTCGTGTGCGGGGTCGAGTGGGCGGTGAGGACCTTCACCCCCTTCGCGTATGCCCGGTAGGCGAGGGCCATCGGCCCGAAGGTGTGGAAGTGGGCGAGGTCGACGCTCCGCCGGGTCGAGTTCCAGGAGAGGTCGAGGTCCGCGTCTTTGGGCATATTCCGGTAGATGGTCCGCGCCGCCGTGGCGCTCCCGATGTACTTGAAGACCGAGAAGTCCTCGACGATGAAGTTGATCCTCATCCCAGCCCCCCGATGAAGTCCATGGCGCTCCTGATGACGCCGTCCATGTTCAGGTACTCGAACCGGGAGAACCGGCCCACGAGGTCGATCCCCTGTTCCTCGCAATACCTCCTCACGATCCCGATATTCTTCTGGTAGTCCAGATCATAAACCACATACGCGTACGGGCTCCGTTCCACGGCGGAATAGACCACCCGTCCAGGATCCTCGAGGATCCCCATCTTCGAGAGTCCCGTGATCACATGATCGATAACCTTGCTGTCCGGGGAGGAGAAGATGGGATCCTCCCTCATGCAGGTGATCTCGGCGAGGATCGAGGAATGGCCTTGCGGAGCCACCGAAGGGCTGTAACTGGACGGGAAAGAGACGCGGTTGAAGAGGCCGATCTCGGGTGAGGGTACATAGACCCAGGAGTACGGGGGGACCTTCCCCTCGATCCCGATGAAGACCGAGAGCAGGGCGGTGGAGCGGAGTCCCCGGCAAGCCTCCGCTACATCATCGGGGACATCCTTCAGGCACGGGAGGAGAGCGGGAAGGGGGATGGTGGAGACGACCCGGTCAGCCCGGACCGTCTGGTCGCCGGCTGCAACCGTAAATCCGTCCCCTTTCCTGGTGACGGAGGCGACAGGCGAGTTCGTTGAAATAAATTTCTTGACAGGCTCCGCAATGGCTTTCACGAGGGCCTCTATCCCGCCCGTTCTTGGGTAAGAGAACACGGCCTGGTGAGTATACCCTTCTGTCTCGATCCCGATGGCGGATTTGATCACGTCCTCAACAGGCGGTCGCGGGATCCGGCCCTCGACCCAATGGGCGGACATCTTCTCGGGGGGGATCTTCCAGATCTTCTCGTTGTAGGGGATGAGGTAGGATTCGGCTATCCCCTTCCCGAAGGTGCGGACCATCCAGTCACGGAAGTTCGCGGGCGGGCCGAGCTCCCCCTTCTCTGCGGCGATGAGGGTCTTCACGAACTCGTAGATGCAGAAGAAGAGGTCCTCCTTGGGGAGGTCGGAGAGGCCGTTCTCGAAGGGGTACTTCACGTACCTCCCCTTGTAGTAGATCTTGGTCTTCCGCTCCCTCACCTCGCGGTTTTCCCCGAGGACGCGGTGCATGAAGGCGAGGACCTCCTTATCGGTAGAGAAGATGACATGGGAGCCTCCCGAGTCGAAGGTGAACCCGTTCCCGGTCCGTGAGCGGCAGAGGCCCCCGGGTACCGGCTCCCGCTCAAAGACCCGGACCTCGTGCCCCTTTTCATAAAGGAGCCTCGCAAGGGTCACCCCCGCCAGGCCCCCGCCCAGGACAGCCCATCTCACGACCTGTACCTACGCGCCGATGCCATATATGGGTTATCGCCGCAGGCCTGCAGGAATTCCATGGCGATCCCCTGCTTGCAAAGATTCTAGCCGCCCACGGCGATGGTGATCCCGGCGATGATAATCCCGATGAGGGCCGTGCCGAAGCCGGAGATGATCTTCGAGGAAAGGTCTCTCCTGAACGCCCGGTAGAACCCGACCCCGAAGAGGAGAAGGATGCCGAGCAGGTTGGAGGCCTTCAGGGCGATCTCCACGTCGCTCATGTGAAAGACAGCGCTCCCGAGAAAGAACGGCATGACGACGACCAGGCCAGCCACCAGGGAGAGAAGAGAAGTGCCGAGGACGATGCCCGCGATATCACGGAGGGACATCCTGTTCCCCTCCTGTGCACCGGACAGGTATTGCACCAGTTTCCGGTAGAGGTCCAGCCTCTTCTCCCGGGGGATATACCGGAGGATCGTGTCGTCCAGCTCGTCTCCCACGAGAGATATCGCTGATTCCCCCTGGCCTTCCGATCTTGAGAGCCGGAGGACGTGGTTCTCCTGACGGAGGATATCACTCCTCTCCCAGGCGTAGAACAGGCCGTCGGTGATGCCCCAGGCAATGCAGCAGGCCAGGGCGGCGAAGATAATGGTGGAGTGCATCTGCTCGAAGACAACCCGGTTGCCCCGGAGCACGCTCGTGAAGGTCATGACGATGATGACACCGTAAATCGCCTCGGCGCCGGTCCAGTACTTCCCCAGGTAATCAGAAAGGGACATCCCTGCATCACCCGTGCTCCGGAAGATCTTGTGAGGGACATGGATTATTTACATTTTTCCATTCTCACGGGTCGTCGTAAAAACCGTGTCCAGGGCATAATTCCCGGCGGTAAACCGGGAATTCGGGAGGCGCGGCGTGAAGATCCATGGCTCTCCTTATCAGGCTGCAAATTGACCTGCCGCGTCCGGGGTTTTATCCTTCTCCCATCCGACCATCCGGAGGTCATGTGACCTTCAATGGGCAGCTTTATTACCATAAGTTATCAATTATACTATAAATGAGAAGATATCCAGCCCTGATCCAGCGGGTCATCGGGATCATCGGGGAGGAGGGGCTCGCCCTGGAGCTCGAGGGGATCCTGCGGAAGCACGAGGGGATCGCGAGGAGGGACAGGAAGCCCGGCAGGGTGGGGCAGTGTGTTACGGAGATCGCCGCCCGTTCGCGGGCGACGGGGGAACCGGTGGAGAGGGTTGCGGCACGGGCAGCCCTCGAGAGGAACCTCTCCCAGGCGTCCGTCTACCGGATGGCGGATCTCCTCGGGACGGAAGGGGTGCCGGTGAAGCCGTCCGCGGTGCTCAGGGAGATGGGACGGATCAAGCGGGGGATTTACTAAAAAAAGGAATATTTCGAGGGAACTACTTACTTGGCTTCACCGTCTTTGAGCCCCTGAGCACCGATATCTTCCCCGTGCGGACGAGCTCCCTGATCCCGTACTGCATGAGCAGACCCTCCAGGGCATCGATCTTCGAGGACCCGCCCGTGACCTCGAGGACCACGCTCTTTGCCCCCACGTCCACTATCTGGGCCCGGAAGATATCGGCGACCTGCATCACCTCGGCCCGGGTGGACCCGGCCTCGGCGCTCACCTTGATGAGGGCGAGCTCGCGGTCCACGGTCTCCATCTCGGTGATATCCGAGACCTTGACCACGTCGATCAGCTTGTTCAGCTGCTTGATCACCTGCTCGACCTGTGCATCGTCCCCCTTGACGACGATGGTCATGCGGCTCATGTCGGGCTCCTCGCAGGTCCCGACGGCGAGGCTCTCGATGTTGAACCCGCGCCGGGTGAAGAGCCCGGACACCCGGGAGAGGACCCGGGCCGGTTCTCAACGAGGACCGCGAGGGTGTGCAGCTTCATCGCGGGTGCCCCCCGATCATCTCGTTGATAGCAGCCCCGGCCGGGACCATGGGGAAGACGTTCTCCTCCCGCTCGATCCGGAAATCCAGGACAAAGGGCCCGTCGGTATCGATCGCCGCTTTCAGGGCCTCGCGAACCCCGTCCGGGGAATCAACCCGCATCCCGTCGACGCCGTACGCCGCTGCGATCTTCACGAAGTCCACCGGCGGGAGCTCGGTGTAGGAGTAGCGCCGGTCGTAGAAGAGCTCCTGCCACTGCCTGACCATCCCGAGGAACATGTTGTTCAGGATCGCGACCTTCACCGGTATCTTGTAGTGGGAAACGGTCCCGAGCTCCTGGATGTTCATCTGGAAGGAGCCGTCGCCCGCGATGTCAAAGACGACCTCGTCGGGCTTTGCGAAGTGGGCCCCCATCGCGGCGGGGAAGCCGTAGCCCATGGTCCCGAGGCCGCCCGAGGTGATCCATGACCTCGGCTTCCTGAAGCAGTAGTACTGGGCGGTCCACATCTGGTTCTGCCCGACCTCGGAGACGATGATCCCCTCACCCTTGAGCAGGTCGGAGAGCTGCTGGATGATGTACTGGGGCCTGAGCTTCCCGTCGTCCTTGTACTTGAGCGGGTGCTTCTTCTTCCACATCCGGATCTTCTCGAGCCAGTTCTCCCGCCCGCCCTTCTTCTGGACCTTCTGGAGCATGGCCTGGAGGACCGCCCGGGCGTCCCCGACGATGGGGACGTCGATCGCCTTGTTCTTCCCGATCTCCGCGGGGTCGACGTCGATGTGGATGATCTTCGCGTGGGGGGCGAAGGTGGAGATCTTGCCCGTGACCCGGTCGTCGAACCTGACGCCGATCGCGACGAGGAGGTCGCACTCGGTGATCGCGAAGTTCGCGTACTCGGTCCCGTGCATCCCGAGCATCCCCAGGTTCAGGGGATGGTCGCAGGGGATGCAGCCGATACCCATGAGGGTGGTCGTGATGGGTATCATGAACCGCTCTGCAAGGTCCACGAGTTCGGCCGAGGCGTTCGATGCGATGATCCCTCCGCCTGCATAAATGACGGGGCGCTCCGCCTTCTCGATGAGCGCGAGAGCCTTCTCGATCTGCCGTGCATGCCCCTTCAGGGTCGGCTGGTAGCCCCTGAGAAAGACCGGATCCTTCAGGGGGACGTCCTCGACCGTGTTCGTGGAGATGTCCTTCGGGAGATCGATGAGCACCGGCCCCGGGCCGTCCCGTCCTCGCGATGAAGAACGCCTCCCTGATCACCCGCGACAGGTCGCGGGTATCCTTCACCAGGTAGGAGTGCTTGGTGATGGGCAGGGTGATGCCCGAGATGTCCGCCTCCTGGAATGCGTCGTTCCCCAGGAGGCTGGTCGGCACCTGGCCGGTGAGCGCGATGATGGGCACGGAGTCCATGTAGGCCGTGGCGATGCCGGTGACGAGGTTGCAGGCCCCCGGGCCCGAGGTAGCGAGGCAGACGCCGACGCGCCCGCTCGCCCTCGCAAACCCGTCCGCCGCATGGGCGGCCGCCTGCTCGTGGCGTACCAGGATGTGCCGGATGGGTGCATTGTACAGCTCGTCGTAGATGGGCAGTACAGACCCCGCCGGGATAGCCGAATATGGTCTCGACGCCCTCCCGCTGGAGTCCCTCAATCAGGATCTTTGCTCCGGACTTCATCCTCTTCCCTCAACAACCTGTTCATACCGGCGATGACCGCCTCGACGGACGCCATGATGATATCGGTGCTGGCGCCGCGTGAAGTAATTATCTTCCCGTCCTTACTTAACCTTACCGTCACGTCGACGAGCGCCTCGGTGCCCCCCGTGATCGCGTCCACGTGGTACTCCTCGAGATGGATGTCCCCGACGGCGGCCACGGACTTCTGCAGGGACGAGATGGCCGCATCAACAGGTCCGTCCCCCGTCGCTGCGTTGGTGATCTCCTTCCCGTTCACCATGAGCGTCACGGACGCGGTGGGGAGCACGTGGGACCCCGAGACAACCGTGAACTGCCGGAGGGCGAGGACGGGGCTCACCTCGAGGCCGAGGACCGTCTCCGAGATGGCCATGAGATCGGCATCGGTGACCCGTTTCCCCTCGTCCCCGAGCTTCTTGATCCGGGCGACTATCTCCGCGACCTGCCTCTTGTCGGCATGGTAGTTCAGTTCCTGGAGCGCCGCCTCTACGGACGCGGTCCCGGAGTGCTTGCCGAGGACGATCCTCCTCTTCCGACCTATCATCTCGGGCCGGATAGGCTCGTACGTGCTCGATTCCCTGAGGACCCCGTGGGCATGGATCCCGCTCTCGTGGGTGAAGGCCATCTCCCCGACGATCGCCTTGTTCGTGGCGAGCGGCACCTTCGTGAGCCGCGAGACGAGCGTGGCGAGGTGGTAGATCTCCCCGATCTTTATGCCGGTCCGGACATCGTAGAGGACCTCGAGGGCCATGACGAGCTCCTCGAGCGGGGTGTTCCCCGCCCGTTCCCCGAGGCCGTTCACCGTGACATGGGCGCACGTCGCACCGGCCCCGAGGGCGGCAAGGGTATTCGCCATCGCCACCCCCAGGTCGTCATGGCAGTGGATGGAGAGGGGGGCGATGGCTGCAAGGGCCGGGACGACCTCCGCGGCCTTCTCCGGGGTGAGGAGCCCGACGGTATCGCAGAAGCAGAGCCGGTCTGCCCCGCGTTTCACCCCCTCGGAGAAGATGTGCCGGACGAACTCCTGGTCAGCCCGGGAGGCATCTTCGCCAGAAAGCTCCACGATGAGCCCTCTCCCCTTCGCGTACTCCACCGCCTCCCAGGCCATCTCGCAGACCTGGTCCCTGGTCTTCCGGAGCTTCTTCTCGATATGGAGGTCGCTCACCGGGATGACCAGGTGGACCGAGTCTGCCCCGAGATCGGCCGCATAGTCGATGTCCTGGCGGAGCGCCCGCACATAGGTGCAGATCTCGGCGGAGAGGCCGTCGTTTGCGATGAGCCGGATCGCCTCCCGCTCGCCCTCCGAGGCTGCGGCCGAGCCTGCCTCGATGACATGAACGCCGATCTCGGAGAGCTTCCGGGCGATATCGAGTTTCTCAACGGGTGAAAGGGACACGCCGGGTGTCTGTTCACCATCCCTCAACGTGGTGTCAAAAAAGCGCATTTCCGCGAATAAAACAATCCCTCATGGTTTCACACCGAGGAAAAAGTGAGAGAGCATGGTATAAATAGGTTCGGTCATTCGGGGGAGGAAGCAGAAAAAAGGTGAAAATACCCGGATCAGACGAGATCGATCTGGATCCCGCCGACCCAGCCGGCAAAGACATTGTAGAGGAATGCGAGGACCGCACCATAGATGAAGCCGAAGATGGCCCCCACGATGGCGATCATGATCACCGCAACCGCTCCAAGTCCTCCTGCACCCATCGCCCCGAGAGCCGCTGCACCGGGCATGATCGATGAAAGGGAGGCTATGATAGCGGCGAACAGGATCCCGTAGATGAGACCGAAGACGAGCCCGAGGAGGGCCATGATCTTTGCGAGAGAGAGCACTCCCACATGCTTGAGGACAGACATAGAACACACCTCATGCCCCTTTTGGAGAGGCCGTGGTTAAAGATTGCGATCTTCACCGGAAAAAAGGGGGATATTCAGGCTGCCGCCTGCGGAGCGCTGTCGTAGAGGAGGGCGATGAACCGGAAGGCGAAGATGGCGAGGGGTGGGGTCACGACGAAGGCGATGAACCAGCCGACGACCGGGATGAGGAGGAGGATGAACCGATGATCACCGAGGACGATGGCCAGGACGATGAGGGAGAGGATGTAAGAACCCCAGCCGATCTTCCCGATCTGGGCGAGGATGGCATTGAAGTTGAACGCCTCCCCCATGCTTCCCATCCGGGCGAAGCGGACGATCCCTGACACCTCGATGAGCCCGACGATGAAGGTGACGATGATCGCGAGGAGAATTCCGATGGCAAACAATCCTCCCGAGGCGAGGAGACCTGTGTGGGCCCCCATCACACCCGAGGAGAAGTACGTGAATGCCGCACTCCGATGAAGATGATCGCCACGATAAGGGTGGGGATCGCATAGATAATGCCGATCACGAGGAATTTCAGCCCGTCGATGAAGAGCTTGCCCCAGTCCCCGAGTTCGGGGGCCGGTTTCTTTCCCCGGAGCATCTCCAGCGAGATATCCCATGATGAGGGGGAAGATGATCGTGCTGACGAGGAGGAGGACCCACCTCACCCACTTCCCCCAGACCGCGTCCTTTGCATACTCAAGAGAATCGTTCAGAACTTTGCCGATGTCCATTTCTCCACCGTACGGGATTCTTTTTTTCCTTGTATATATAGTCATTCCCTAAAATCTCCTGAAAACGGCCTGAAAAAGAAAATTATCCGTTTTTGTATCATTTTTCCTCCCCGCCGGGAGGTCAGTGCCGGAAGTGCCGGACACCGGTGAAGATCATCGCCATGTCCAGCCGGTTCGCCGCCTCGATGACCTCGCGGTCCCTGATGGAGCCCCCGGGCTGGACGAGGGCGGTTGCACCTGCCCGTGCGGCCTCCTCGAGGGTGTCGGGGAAGGGGAGGAAGGCATCCGAGGCCACGGCAGACCCTTTCAGCGGGACCCGGGCCTTCATGATGGCTATCCGGGCGGCATCCACCCGGCTCGTCTGGCCTGCCCCGATCCCGAGGGTCCGCACCGGATCTGCAAACACGATGGCATTGGACCTCGCGTGCGTGCATACCCGCCAGGCGAGCCTGAGGGCGAGGAGTTCGGCGGCGGTGGGGTCCCGCTCGGTCACCACCTGCCACTGCTCCCTGAACGGAGGGGTCTTCTGGACGAGGAAGCCGCCATCGATGGACCGGAGGGAGACCCCTCCGGCAGGGCCCGGCAGGGCGAGTATCCGCATCTTCTCCTTCCCCCTGAAGACCCCGAGAGCATCGTCCGTGAAGGAGGGGGCGATGACCACCTCGATGAACGTGCTGCAGATCTCCCGTGCCACCCCGGCGTCCACCTCCCGGTTGAGCGCGACGATCCCCCCGTACGACGAGTCCGGGTCGACCTCGCGGGCGGCGATGTAAGCCCCCTTCAGGTCGTCCCCTGTTGCGACCCCGCACGGGTTGTTATGCTTGACGCAGACGGCGCAGGTCTCGTCGAACTCCCTGAGGAGGGCCACGGCAGCATCGAGGTCGAGGTAATTGTTGTAGGACATCTCCCTCCCCTGGAGCGGTCTCTCCCCGGCGATCCCCGCCTCGCCGTACACGGCGCCGACCTGGTGGGGGTTCTCGCCATACCGGAGGATCCTGCCGTGCTTTGCCTGGATGGTGTAGACATCGGGCAGGGGGGCTCCCAGCGAATGGAGATAGTTGCTGATCGCGGCGTCGTACGCGGCGGTGCGGGCAAAGGCCTTCTTTGCGAGGGTGAAACGCTCTTCGTCGGTGAACCCCCCTCTCTCAAGGGCTCCCGTAACCAGGGGATATTCCGCCGGGTCCACCACCACGGCCACATGCCGGTAGTTCTTCGCCGCTGCCCGGATCATGGCCGGACCCCCGACGTCGATGAACTCCACCAGCTCCTGCAGGGGGAGTCCCTGGGAGGCCATCCTCTCGAAGGGATAGAGGTTCGCCACCAGCAGATCGATGGGATGGATCCCGTGGGTCTCCATCACCGCGTCGTCCACCCCCCGCCGGCCGAGGAGGCCCGCGTGGATCTTCGGGTGAAGGGTCTTCACTCTCCCGTCCATCATCTCCGGGGAACCGGTGTACTCGGAGATCTCGAGGAAACCGATCCCTCTCTCCCTGAGGGCCTTCCCCGTCCCGCCGGATGCGAGGATCTTTACGCCATGCGCCGTGAGATCCCTCGCGAGCTCTGCAAGGCCGGACTTGTCCCATACCGAGAGGAGTGCCCACTTCATATGCACGACTTCATTCTCCCGGAACATAATAGGTGGCGGTCCTCTCCGAAAGGAGAATCCATACGCTTATCCTTCTCCTCGCTCCTTTATCCAAACGGTGTTGTGTATGGGCAAGAAATTCCCAACCTTTGCATTCGTCGTCCTCATCCTGGGCCTCCTGTGGCTTGCGGTCGAGATGCACTGGATCACGATCGCGATCCCGTGGCTCCCTCTTATCGTGGTCGTGGTGGCTGCGGGCTGGATTGTGAACCATTACATGAGAGGATAACGGTTCCCGGTAAGCAGCCATTAACCCGTAAGGGCCGGCATCGTTTTCAGGACATCGGATTCCCTGCATGCGGGATTGCGGGCAGGTTCGCCCGGATCAGCCGGGAACGGGCAGGGAATAATATATCTGGGTATTTGATAGAAGATTCACTATATTATTTCATTCCTGCGCGGAACGGGGCTGGGAAGGGCTGAAACGGTCCCTTTCGTGCCTGATCTCCGGCAGGACGAGGGGTTGGGGTGAGCAGGCATGGCTGAGACCTACTACGAGATCCTCGGGGTTTCGAAGGATGCCCCGGACCGGGAGATCAAGCATGCCTACCGGATCCTCGCGAGGAGGCTCCACCCGGATATCTGCAGCGAACCGGGAGCAACGGAACGGTTCAAGGCGATCAACGAGGCATACCGGGTGCTCTCGAACCGCGAGGAACGCGGCCGGTACGATGAGATGGGGCATGAGAGGTACCGGAGAACCTCGGCGGGATTCCGTGATTTTCAGGGTTCCCACGCCCCTCCCGGGTTCCGGGGGTTCAGCGACGTCTTCGATGTCTTCTTCTCGGAGAGGTCCTGGGGATCGGGGAAGGAGTTCAGGCCCCGGGGGATATCCGATATCCTTACCCGGATGGAGATCACCCTCGAGGAGGCGATCCTCGGGGGCGAGAAGACGATAGAGGTCTCCTATGCCTCCCGTTGCGCTCCCTGCGGGGGCACGGGCAGCGCGAACGGGAAGGTCCATCCCTGCCCCGGTGCGGTGGCAGCGGAAGGCAGTGCGGGGCGGTCCGGGGGATTCCCTGGACCCCGGCCTCCCCCCGTGCGAGGAATGCGGGGGAAAGGGGAGGGTTCCCGAGGAGCCATGCAGCCCTGTGCGGGGGGTGGGGGGCGAACCAGGCCACAAGAAGGGTGACGGTCCATATACCGCCCGGGATCGACAGCGGTATGCGTATCAGGAAGGAGGGGCTCGGGAAGTCGGTGGACCAGGAGATACCGGACGGCGACCTCTATGTGGAGGTGACTATCCTTCCCCACCCGCGATTTACGAGGGAGGGGGATGATCTCGTGATCCCTGTCACCCTCTCACCGGCCCGGGCGGCCCTTGGATGGACTACCGACGTTGCGACGATCGACGGGAGGGCGATCAAAGTTGAGATCCCCCCGGGACCCAGCATGACGGAGCAGTCAGGGTCAGGGGCGAGGGGGTGAAGATGCGGGACCGATCCGGCGACCTTGTCGCGAAGGTGAAGATAGACGTCCCCGGGAAGACCACTGCGGAGGAACGGGAGTTGTACCGGCGCCTGGCCCGGATCGAAGAGGGGAGAGAAGGGGCGAAAGGAAAGGGCCTCCTCTCGAGATATTTTACGAGATGAGGGATGATGGATGCAGGATCGGGGTTTCCCCGGGAATCACTGCCGTATCCCGCCGGTGCCAACAAATTCAAGATAAATGGGCTCTGATCCTATTCTGCGAAGGTGGTTTCTATAGGCTCCCTGAGAACCTGGCTCTTCTTCTGGCTCATCAGCCTCGTCGCGTTCTTATGGGCGACCTTCCTTCTGGCCCAGGGGATCTGGTTCTGGGTGAGCGTCTGGCTCGTCCTTGCCACCGTGGGGAGCAATATCCTCGTCATGATCATGAGATTCAAATAAGATGAATCGGGCTGTTTTTTACCTGTATCTCCTGCGGATACGCTCCGATCTCTTCCTGAAGCAGACCTATTTGAGGATATCGGTCCATGAAACACCTGTTTTTCCTGTCCGGGTCGTTCAGGGCCATAATTACAGATTTGCTATTGTATAAATGTTATTGCTATCAATAAAAACAGTTTAAAACAGTTTTAATAATATTATAATCGATAATTTCGTATAGAATATGTATTTAACAATTCTACAAATACCCAATTAATAGTAAATTATAAATAGTATTGAGATTATCTATTTTTATGCAGCGCTGCATACCATCCATACACAGATGATACCTATGAAGCAGCAGAACCTCCAGCCATGGGTTAACGCGACCGATGTCATGAACGCGGTGAACGAGATAGCCGCGGTCCTGGAAGAGAACCGGGGGATCCCGAAGGCCCGCCTTGAGCACTACGGGATCCTCGCCGTGATCTCGGACCTCGAGTTCAAGCACCTCTTCCTGAAGATGATCGAGGAGCGATGCCCGGCGGCCCACCCGCAGTTTGTCCGGTATCTTCACAAGCTCGCGGAGAACGGAAGGAAGTACTCACAGGAGTACCGTTCCGAGATGCACCACATGACGAACCACCTCGGCCGCCTCTACGGCATCTATGGTGACGAGATCTTCACCAGGATGAAGAGGGGCCGGAGGGCCGCCTCTCAGCCGGCAGCAGACGATGCTGTCATGAACTACGCCTGACCCTGCACTCACCCATCTCTTCGAAAAAAGGGACCGGGTCGGCCCGTGGACCGGATTGAGAGGCTTTACGTATACATCCGGTTGTCCATGGCCGGCGGTTCATTCCTCACTTTTTTGACCGCGGCAAGGAGATCCGACTGCTCCACCAGGTCCGCCCCTCTCCTGACTGCATTCATCCCTGCCTCGCGGCAGATGGACTGGAGATCGGCCCCCGTGGTCTGATCGGTGAGCTTGACTATCTCGTCGAGATCGATCGTTCCGAGATGCATCGGGGCGGTATGGATCTTCAGGATCTCCTTCCTCGCCCCTGCATCGGGCAGCGGGACCTCCACCAGCCGGTCGAAGCGCCCCGGCCGGAGGATGGCGAGATCGAGCATGTCCACCCGGTTCGTGGCAGCCATGATCCGGACGTCCCCTCGGTTGTCGAACCCATCCATCTCGGCGAGGAGCTGCATCAGGGTCCGCTGGACCTCCGCGCTCCCGCTCGTGCCGTCGTGGGTCCGGTGGCTCGCGATGGAGTCGATCTCGTCGATGAAGACGATGGAGGGTGCGCGCTCCCGTGCGAGGGTGAAGAGCTCCCGCACGAGCTGGGCCCCCTCGCCGATGAACTTGTGGACGAGCTCGCTCCCCGACATCCGGATGAAGGTGGCCTTTGCCTGGTGGGCCACGGCCTTCGCGATCAGGGTCTTCCCCGTCCCCGGCGGGCCGTGGAGGAGGATCCCCTTCGGGGGCTCGACCCCGAGCCTCCGGAAGACCTCGGGCTTCGTGAGCGGGTACTCCACCGCCTCCCGCACCTCCTCGATCTCCTTCTTCAGGCCCCCGATCTTCTCGAAGGTCACGTCGGGTGACTCGTCGAGCTCCATGACCCGCACCCGCGCATCGTAGATGTTCCCGATGATCTTCACGATGGAGAGGGCGTTGTTCACCGCGACCTTGGTGCCCGGCTTCAGGGTCTTGTGGAGCTCCTCGTTCACCTGGGTGATGTACTCCTGGTTGTTCCCCTGCTGCCGCAGGTAGATCTCCCCGTTCTCCATCACCTCGACTACCGCCGCAACGAAGAGGGGCATCCTCTTCAGCTGGGCGTTCTCCCTCCGGATCTGGGCGAGCTCCTTCTGGAGGGTCTCGTTCTTCATCCTGAGGTCAAGGACCTGCGCCTGGAGCTCCTGCACCTCCAGCTTCAGCTGGAGGATGTCGCCCTCGCTGCCCGGGTTATTGGAGATGGTGTCGTCCATGCTTACTATATAGTACGCATTGGAGAGATTTATTGGTATGGCGGTGATCCTGCACGGGAGGGGGCTCTCCAGGGGGAAAGGAAGGGGGCCGGTCCTCGTCTCCCCCGAGCCCATCTCCTTCCTGGGCGGGGTCGATCCCGAGACCGGGGAGGTCACCGAGAAGGGTCATCCCCTCTATGGAAAAGGGATAGCCGGGCAGGGTCCTCGTCTTCCCGCATGGGAAGGGCTCCACGGTAGGCTCCTATGTCATCTACGCCCTCGCGCGGAACGGGAAGGCGCCCGCCGGCATGGTGAACGCCGAGGCAGAACCCATCATCGTCGTCGGCGCCATCATCGGGGGGATCCCCCTGGTCGACCACCCCGGCGTTCCCCTCACGTTCTTCAGGGACGGGGTGATGGCAGGGGTGGACGGGGATACCGGGGAGATCGGGTATGAAGGTGAACTGGAGGCTCATTAACGCCGCCAGGAACTCCTATGCCGCCCTCTTCGCGGCCTGCACCCTCTACGGCTTCAACCTCCGTCCCGCAGGTTCCCCGGAAGCGGATGTCACCTGCTACTCCCTCAACTCCCTGAACGAGCCTTCCTATCGAGACGAGATACGGGATGCATCCTGCACCACCATCGTCGGCGGCCCCCATGCGACCGCGTGCCCCCGTGAGGTCGCCCGGTACGCTGACTATGTCGTGGTCGGGGAGGGGGAGTTCTCCCTGCCCCGGCTCCTCGCGAACCTGGAGGACGGGAAAGAGGAGCCGATTCCGGGAGTCGTCACCAGGCTCGGTGGCCCTCCCACAGATCATGCGGTGCGCCTGGATGCCTTCCCGCCCTTCTCTATCATGAAGGGCTACATCGAGATCTCCCGGGGGTGCCCCTTCGGGTGCGCCTTCTGCCAGACACCCCGCATCTTTGGCTCCGTGATGAGGCACCGCTCCATCGACTCCATCGCCTCATCAGCCCGCCGCTACCGCGACGTGAGGATGGTCTCCCCGAACGCCCTCGCTTACGGTTCTGACGGGAGGCGGCCCAGGCTCGACAAGGTGGAGAAGCTCCTTGCCAGCCTCGAAGGGAACGTCTACTTCGGCACCTTCCCGAACGAGGTCCGGCCCGAGTTCGTGACCGACGAAGCCCTCGAGATTATCGGCCGCTTCTGCGCGAACACCCGCATAGCATTCGGCATCCAGTCGGGGAGCGATCGCGTCCTCGGGAAGATCGGGAGGGGGCATACCGTTGCCGACGGTATACGGGCAGTGGAGCTCTCCAGAGATCACGGCTTCACGCCGGTCGTGGATCTCATGATGGGCTTCCCGTTTGAGACGAGCGAGGACGAGGAGGCGACACTTTCCCTCATCCGCTGGGTGGTCCGGTCCGGCCATGTCCGCCTGCATGCCTTCATCCCTCTCCCGGGGACCCCTCTCGCTGGTACCGCGCCGCGCCTCGTCAGCCGACAGGCGGAGCACCTCCTCGGGGAGCTGGCCCTCGCCGGGAAGCTGACGGGCTCCTGGAACGACCCGGCCACAAGGTTTTCTGGTCCGTCAGATGAGAGGAGGACTGCCCTCGATCCGTAATGCATCGGGTCATAAGGCCCTCATGGCCATAAGGTTTTCAAGGCCGTCGCTTGGCTCAAGGGCAGTCCTGCCCTATGAGGGCCCGCCGGTTCCTGGACCGGCATGGCCATAGGGTATCAAGGCCGTCGCCTGGCTCAAGGGCAGTCCTGCCCTGATGAGGGCCCGCCGGTTCCTGGACCGGCATGGCCATAGAGTATCAAGGCCGTCGCCTGGCTCTCGGGAGGTTCGGCCCTGACGGATCACCGGTTCCCGGACCGGCTCTGCCGTAAGGTATTCAAGGCTCCGCGCCGATACTTCTCTATGACCAGGGTACTCCTCCTCGCAGATCTCCACGGCCAGTATGGCAAGATGGAGTCGTTCCTCGCCCTGGAACCCGACCTCGTGATCATCGCCGGCGACATCACCCAGTTCGGGCCCTGCGAGGATGCCCTGGAGCTCATCGCGGAGATCGACGTCCCCTGCTTCGCCATCCCGGGGAACTGCGATCCCAGGGAGATCATCAAGGCCCTCGAGGAGTCGACCGCGGTCGCCCTCCACGGCAGCACCATGACCGTCGGGAACATGACCCTCGCAGGGATCGGGGGATCGAACAAGACACCCTTTGATACGCCCCTGGAGCTCTCCGAGGAGGAGATCGAGGCACTCCTGTCAGATGCGACGGAGAGGATGGAGAAGAACGTCCACAACATCCTCGTCTGCCACGCCCCGCCGCACGGGACCCTGGACCGGGTCGGGGATGCGCGGGTCGGGAGCAAGGCCCTCCGCAAGCACCTCGCGCGGTTCGACCTGGTCTGCTGTGCTCACATACACGAGCAGAAGGGAGGTACTCGAAGAGGACGGGGTGATCGTGGTGAACCCCGGGCCCGCCGCCGAGGGGAACTGCGCCCTCATCACCCTCGGCGACGAACCGCGGAATATAAAGGTCGAGCTCCTCACCGTGTAGTGAGGTTCCTCACCGTCTGGCGAGGACCATCTCCAGGTACGAGAGGGTGGTCTCCTCCCCTTTTACCTCGAGATCACTCCTGACCCTCCCGATCAGCGCTATCGCTTCCTTCTCCCCGAGCCCCGGGGGGGCTTCGATCTCAACAAAGGAGCCGACCTCTTTCACCTCGTCGAGGGCGACGAAGGTCCCTTCCACCCGGTAAGTCTCGCGGGTCTTCCTGACCACGGCAGTGCGGGTGAAGCCCAGCCGGAGGAGGATCTCCTCCATCGGATCTTCCGGGTCCAGCGAGACGATGAGCTCCTCGCGGGCCTTGACCCCTTCGAGGCCGATCTTCGGCCCCTTGTAGGTGAGGGTCGTTCCTTCTCCTGTCGACCGGATCCTCAGGGCCTCGTCGGTCCTGCCGAAGTCCCTGTCCGGCGCATTGAAGTAGCTGTCCCGCTCCGTGAGCTTCGCCGCCGGACGGTTCCCCAGGGTCGCGAGGCGGGCCCTGATGGCCTGGAGGCTCGCGACCCGGATCTTCACCTCATACTCTATCATGCGGCGTTCTCTCCATACGTCTCAGGATCGTTCATTCTCTCCCTTCTAAAAACCTCTCGCGAAAGTTCCGGGCGTCGGTATCACGATCCCTATCTCTTCACGAGGCCGCATATGCCGGGAATCCTGATCAGGGTCCCCCGACGGGCATCGCCTCTTCCATCCGGATCATCTGCAGGTTAACTATAAATCCCCTCCTCCAGACCTACTTTTCCACTTCTTTAATTTTCTCCTCCCTCGTTATCCCCTCAAGGAGAGGTCTCAGACTTGTCAGCCATTCTTCTCTTTATTTCCATCTCGGTAGGGAGAGGTTCATCGGATTCTATGCCCTCCCTGATAACCCGGACTGCCTTCTCGTTAATGAAATCGGCGAAATGGGAAGGATTGTAGCCCGCTTTCCTCAAAAACTCGTGATTCCTGACATTTACATAATAGATGACTTTCTCCTTTTTCCCCGTGGGAGAATCCTTATCATCGTCTGGGTTAGAAGGAGAATCGTGGCCCTCCCCGACCGGGGGACCACTCTCTTTCATGGTTTCTCCTCATCTACCAGGAAAGCCTCACCCTTCTCGATTCGTCGCTGGAGGAACCGCTGTACCCCCGGTCTAGAATGAATCGAATACCCATCGAGGGGATCTTCACCGGGACGAAAACGGAAAGGTTTTCACGGGCTGGAGGTGAGTGAATCATGCCTGCCCTCCGGGGTGGGTGATGGCTGCGTAGCAATTTAACCCACATTCTCCCGGTCCTTTTCGGAGAGAGCCGGGGGTGTATCATGAGCCGGTGGTTCGTTTTCGAGGTAGAACTTACGGGCGTCCCTCTCCTCTACCCGATTGTAGGCTCCTCCGAGATACCCTTCATGGCCCATGAGGTGTTCAGCGATATCAACAGCCCGGGGGCTTTCTGCCTTGGCTAGCCCGATGCGGAACGTCTGTACGAAGTCCGTGCAGGTGGATGGGGGACCGACCGGTTCCCACGTCCTTAATGGGGATCTTCTCGCCCTTCTTCCCCCGCTGTTTCTTGCAATACCCCGATTTCAGGAGGGCAGCATTGAATAACCTCTCTGTTGCCTCCCGGGTGAACGGGAAGGCGCGGGGATCGTCAGGATCTACTATCCGTTTCAGGTTCGTGGCATAATGGCCTTTCAGATTGAGGAAGTCTCCCCGGTCTGCTATCCATTCGTTGAGGGAGGCGACCGCCTCACCGGAGAGAAACACATCCCTCCGCGCCCCGGTCTGGTATAGGTGTCTCGGAGGTGAACGGTCACGGGTGAGGCGTCGAAGTCGATATCATCAGGCACAAGATGAAGTGCCTCGGAAAGACGCAGTACCGGGAGACAGGAGGACGAGGAGGAGGGCACGGAGTCGAAGGGGTGCGTTGTCACAAACCCGTTTCACCATGTCAAGCGTGAAGGGCTCGTCTTTTGTCCGTGGGTGATAGCCTCGTGGGAGGTTCTTGCGTATCATCGCTTTTTGGCTGTCACGAAGTCTCGATCCCATTGACGAGGAGGAACTGACGGGGGAAGCTGATGTAGCTTTTCACCGAAAGGGGCGCGTGCTGACCAGAGAGAAAGGCGGCATAGCGCACGAGGTCGCCCGGAGAGACTCACACCCCCCGGTGAGGTAGTCAACTGCAAGAGCCTCCACGGCGGGGATATTGATACGCTTTCTGTTCCTTGGCCCCGTCGTGGTCGGCTTCTTGAACCGCCATGAGAGGAACTTCGAGACACCGAGGAGGGCACCTTCACGGGAACGGATACGGCTATAACCTTCGAGGAAAGAAGTTATGGGCATGGTAGCAGGCTGCATACAAATTACCAGTGGGCCGGGACTGCTACTTAATAGTGTTGATACTAACAAGGTTAGAAGCCTTATAAAGACAAGGTGACATGGATATGGGAGTGTCGGAAGGTTCATTCGTCAGGCTGAGCTGACACGGGAAAGATTGGCGAACGCGTGTTCGATACGACCGACGAGACGGTCGCGAAGGACGCGGGGATACACAACCCCCAGGCGGTATACGGCCCCATCCTCGTCAGGGTCGGGAACCGGCACGTGGTGATGGGCCTCGACGACGCCCTCGTCGGGAAGGAGGCCGGCGAGGAGGGGACCGTCGAGGTCCCGCCCGAGAAGGCCTTCGGGGTCCACGACGATACCCGCATGGAGTCGGTCTCCCTCGCCAAGTTCGAGGAGAAGCCGCGGATCGGCACCTCGGTGGATGTCGATAACAGGGAGGGGACGGTGGTGAACATCGTCGGCCGGCGTGCGGTCGTCGACTTCAACCACCCCCTCGCAGGGAAGACCGCGACCTACACGTTCAGGGTGGAGGCTGTCGTCGAGTCACAGCCGGAGCAGATCCAGGGTCTCATCCAGCTCTACACCCAGCGCTCGATGGAGGTCAGCGTCGAGGCGGGGGTGGTCACTATCAACCTCCCGCCCGCGGTCATGTACGACCGGCGCTGGCTCCTCTGGCGGAGCAGGGTCATCCAGGAGATCTTCGAGTTCTACCCGGAGATCGGGGAGATTGTCCTCAGGGAGACCTTCAAGCGCCCGGCGAAGACCGAGGGGAGCGCGGAGTAAGGGCTCCCCCCTTTCCCCGGCCTCGCTCATTTACACGGGACACATCACAACTCTTTTACCAGCAACGCCAATATCCTCTTGACAATCCGGGATGTTGCCCGATCAGGATTGGGCAGGCACGCCGGGAGATGATGACCATGCCAGAGAAATTGGACCAGCCACCCTTCGGGGATGTCCTCCTCGAAGCCCTGAAGGGGATCCGGAGCGAGATCCTCCTCTACGGGATCGTGGTCATCATCATCCTCGTCGGTTCTGCCACGTTCGGGATCGCGGTCCTCCAGGCCCTGGAGACCCCGCTCCTCGTCTTTGCCACCTTCGTCCTCATCGTCTATTTTCTTCTCGCCCTGATCGGAGCCAGGAAGAAGGCGATCAGCAGGACGGCAGGGGAGAAGCGGGTCCCATAACCGCCTCCCTCCGATAAGAGGCGTCTCCTTTTATTGCTCATCATCCGTACCTTCCCATGGCATGCCTGGCTCCAGGTATTACAACGAAGCCATCGAGACCGCCGACCGTGCCGCACTCGATACGCTCATCGACGAGCGCGTGCGGTTCACCGTCAGGTACGCCTGCGAGCATTCCCCTTTCTACCGTTCCTGGTTCAGGAGCCAGGGGATCGATCCAGCCTCGGTGAAGAACCACGAGGACCTCCTCGGCCTCCCCGTCATCTCGGGGAAGACCATCCGCGCGAACCAGCCACCGGAGACAGGGGACTTCCTCTTCCGGAGCGTGGACTGGGAGGAGGTCTTCACCGTCCATGAGACGAGCGGGACGAGCGGGACCCCGAAAGCCTTCTTCCTCACCTGGCAGGACTACGAGCGCTATGCGGAGAAGTACGCCCGGGCCTTCGTCTCCCAGGGTTTCTCCCGGGGCGATCGGGTCGTGATCTGCAGCACGTATGGGCGGAACGTGTGGGCGAATACCATGACCCTTGCGGCCCGGGGGATAGCGATGACCGTTATTCCCGAGGGAACCTGCAGGTTCCCGCTCAGGGTCATGCAGAGTTTCCGCCCCACGGCCATCGTCGGATCTGTCTTCAAGTTCCTCGACCTCGCCCGGGTCATCTCGGCGGCGGGAATCCGGCCCGCGGAATCGGGCGTTAAAAGGCTGGTGGCCGGAGGCGAGTCCTTTGCCCCCGAGTCAAGGGCATATGTAGAAGAGATCTGGGGCTGCCCTGTGCACAACACCTACGGGTCAACCGAGGGTACCATGTGCGGGGAATGTGAACAGCATGCCGGACTCCATGTCCCGGAGGACCTGGTCCACATGGACATCTACGATCCTGCCCTGAAGTCCTTTGTCGCTGACGGGGAGTGCGGCCGGATCGTGCTCTCCACTCTCATCGGGAAGGGGGAGCGGTGCGGGACGCTCCTCCTGAACTATGATACCGAGGACACCTCGGTGGTGATATCGAGGGAGCCGTGCGCCTGCGGCCGGACGCACATGCGGATCATGAACCCCACGAGGGAAGCCGAGACCTTCCAGGCCGGAGGTGCATTCTTCAACCGGGTCGATGTGGAACGCGGCGTCTTCCAGCGGGAGAACATGGAGTACCTGACCGGCGAATACGAGTCGTTTCTCTCTACAGGTGTTCGGAAAGACGAGACGGTGCTCCAGGTCTCGATGGAGGTCCTGGACCCCGCAAAGACCGACCGGGACGGGACTCGCGATCGCTTCATCCAGGGCTTCATCGGGGGAAACCCTTTCCTCCGGAAGGCCCACGATGAGGGCACCCTCACCTTCGCCGTTCGCTTCGCGGAACAAGGGGGCCTCGAGATTGCGCGGCTCACGGGCCGGCCGAAACGGCTCGTGGACCGGCGGACCTGATGCGTCCCGCGTCTCTACGTTCGCGGTTCCGGTGACTGGCGGGGCCCGCCAGTCACATAGGCGCACATGGCCTTCCGGATGACGTCCTCTTCAGGCTTGAAGTACATGTCGTCATGGCCGGTCCACCGGCCGCAGCCCCGGAAGACCGCCGCCGGTATCCCCTGGTGGCTCTCCCCCATGACAAAGTTCGCAAATCCCGCTATCTCGTCCACCACGGCCTCCTCGGTTATCAGGAGGACGTGCCCGAAGAGGTCGGTATCGCTCCGGTAGTCCCGGATAGCGGGAAAGCCGGCCCACCCGATGGCATTCCCCGTCTGGCCCCGGCGGAATGCCCGCCCGCAGGTGTCCGTGATGATGACCCCCACCTCCTTCCCCGTCAGGGCCCGGAGAGCCTCCCGAAGCTCCTGTGCCCCACCCATGGGATCAGGCGGGAGGAGGATGACCTGCCCGTCCTCGATATTGGACCGGTCCACCCCCGACCTTACCCCGATATGGCCAAAGGGGAGCTCCGAGAGGATGAAGGGGCGCTCGAGGAGGACATCCTTCGCTTCGTCGAGGACAGACTGGACGAAGCGGGGGTCCTCGCGGTCCCTCCGGGCGATCCGCTCCGCCCTCTCGGACGGGACAATCTCCGACAGGGCCCGGGTATACCCCTTCGCCTTCGAGTAGATCGTCGAGGCGAGGACGAGGATATCCCCTTCCTGGAAGGTGACGCGCCCGCAGACGAGGGCAGGAATATCGTCCCCCTTCTGGATCAGGGGGAGCCCCTGGACGGGGATAACCTGGATGGTCATGGATGGAGGTTTCCCCTTCACCGAAATAAAGGGGACGGTAGCGCACCACCAGGGCTGCGGAAGAACATTGATTCATATAGAGCCGGAGAAAATAGGAGATCTGCGATGCTCCCCGGCCTCAATATCACCATCCCCGATACCGCCCCCGTCCTCTTCGGCCCGTCGGTTCACACGGGGACCTGGTTTTACGTCCTCGTCTTTGCCGTGATCCTCCTCGGGGCGGTCTTCATCATCACCCCTGTACCCGAGAACTCCCTCCTCTTCCTCGCAGGTGCGATGGCTGTTTCCAACCAGGTCTCGCTCCTCTGGGTGCTCGTCGCCTCGATCGCAGGGGCCTATGTCGGGTACGACCTGAACTACTGGTCAGGGCGGCTCCTCAACCTCGCGGTCTGCCGCCGTTTCTGCCCCCATATCCTCCATGCAAAGAACATGGAGAAGACCCGGGCGCTGATGGAACGGTTCGGGCCCCTGTCCGTCGTCATCAGCCGGTTCATCCCCGCTGTCAACCTGCCCCCGTTCTTCGCCGGCCTGGATTCCATGAACTACCGGTGGTACATGGTCGCGAACATCCTCGGCGCAGTCCTCTGGTGCGGAGTCACCGTCCTTCTCGGGTACTTCATCGGGAGCCTCGATATCATACAGGACTACGTGACCTTCATCTTCGACCTTGTCCTCCTCGTGACGGCGGCAACCATCGTCTACGCCGTAGTAAGCCTGGTAAGGGCGAAGAAAGAGAACGGAGAGACTCCGGCCTGATCCTTCCGGTTGGGAATTACTACACCCGCGAAGAACAGACCGGCTTTACATGCCGGGAAAACGGATGGATGGGGGAAGAACCTGTTCAATAGTTCTCGACCCAGACCTCGAAATCAGCTCCGGGGGTGGGCGCAGACGGGGCATTTCAGGGGTGCTTCGCCGCTCTCGTGGACGTACCCGCAGTTCCTGCACTTCCACCTGATCGGGGCATCACGAACAAAGACCTTCCCCTGCTCCACGTTGGCGAGCAGCTTCATGTACCGCCTCTCGTGGTACGCCTCGACCTTCGCGACCTGCCGGAAGGTGTTCGCGACTTCCGGGAACCCCTCCTTCTCGGCCATCTGCCCGAAACCGGGGTAAAGAGTCCCCCACTCGAACTTCTCCCCTTCTGCGGCGGCCTTCAGGTTGGCGGCCGTGGTTCCCGTGACCCCCGCCGGGTAAGACGCCGTGATCTCGGCCGTCCCTCCCTTCAGGTGGTTGAAGAAGAGCTGGGCATGCTCCCTCTCATTATCGGAGGTCTCCTGGAAGATCCCCGAGATCTGCTCGTATCCTTCCTTCTTTGCAACGCTCGCGAAGAAGCTGTACCGTACCCTTGCCTGGGACTCGCCGGCAAAGGCTGCCAGCAGGTTCTTCTCGGTCTGGGAACCTTTGAAATCCATGTGGAATCATCCTCGTCGCTCACCTGGTCAGGCGAACATATCTCATACTCTGTCGGGAGGAAATGAGATGGGTACCAGTTCTTCCCGGCACCTCAAGAATCCTTCCATCCTGCAACCGGGGGTGACGGATTGGGAATGATCGGGTATTATCTCCCCCGGGGTGACGGATTCATATATCCCCGGATTGATAGGAGATCAATCCCGAAACCATCTGGTAAGGTGAACCATCATGCTGTACAGGAAGATGAAGAAGGCCGCCCCGGATCTCTCCATCCTCGGCTTCGGCGCGATGCGCCTCCCGGTACTTCCCGACGGACATGTCGATGAACCGGAGGCGACCCGGATGATCAGGTACGCGATCGATCACGGGGTCAACTATATCGATACGGCCTATCCCTACCACGGCGGCGAGAGCGAGCTCGTGGTCGGGAGGGCCCTCGCAGACGGATACCGCGACCGGGTGAACCTCGCGACCAAGCTCCCGAGCTGGCTCATCAAGTCCCGTGAGGACATGGACAGGTACCTCGATGAGCAGTTGAAGAAGCTCCAGACAGACCGGATCGACTTCTACCTCGTCCATGGCCTGATCAAACCCTTCTGGGAGAGCCTCTCGTCCCTGGGCGTCCTCGGGTTCCTGGACGATGCAATCGCTGACGGCAGGATCCGGTACGCCGGCTTCTCGTTCCATGATACAACCCCCCTCTTCAGGGAGATCGTGGATGCCTATGACTGGACCTTCGCCCAGATCCAGTATAACTTCATGGACGAGGAGTACCAGGCAGGGACAAAGGGCCTTCGGTATGCCGCAAAGAAGGGGCTCGGGGTCGTTGTCATGGAGCCGGTCCGCGGGGGGCTCCTCGCAAAGGATGTCCCCGGGATCACCGGGCTCTGGAAGAAGGTGTCCGCCCGGCGCACCCCGGCGGAGTGGGCGCTCCGCTGGGTCTGGAACCACCCCGAGGTGACGGTGGTCCTCTCGGGCATGTCGACTTTCGACCAGCTCGTCCAGAATGTCGCGTACGCGAACGACGGCCTGCCCGGCTCGCTCAATAAGAAAGAACTGGCCGTATTCGACAGGGTCAGGAAGGAGTTCGGGAAGCGGATGCAAATCCCCTGCACGGGCTGCAAGTACTGCCAGCCCTGCCCGCACGGGGTGAGCATCCCCGAGTGCTTCGAGCTCTACAACCAGGCGCACATGTACGATGCAAAGGAGTCGGTCCAGCAGAGGTACACCATGTTCCTCGGGGGGTTTTTCGACGGGATCCCGTCCTACGCATCCTGCTGCGAGGACTGCGGCGAGTGCGAGGAGAAGTGCCCCCAGGGGCTCCCGGTACGGGAGAACCTCAGGAAGGTCTCGGAGTACTTCGGGAGGTAAAGGGGGCAAGGGAAAACGAATTTTCCCGACAGGGAAACCGGTGAGCCGGTTTCCACTGGCACAAAGTTGATCACGTCTGGAGCGAGAGAGTAGATACGGGGGAGTGGGGCGTTTGGAAGAGATAATCCGGAACCTGTTCATCGGGGACCTCGATGACAACGAACTTGTCAGGGGGAGGCCGGACTGGGCGGTCATCCATGCCGAGAAGGAGATGCACAGGCATTACGTGGATTCCCACAAGCTGGTCTTCAAGGACGCCATCCTTGCCCCCGGCGGGACCGAGCTCTACCTTGCCTTCGAGGATGCCATGAAGGTGGACCAGGTGAATACCGGCTGCATCCGCCCGGCCCTCGATTTCGCCCACATGCATCTCACCGACGGCCGGAAGGTCCTGATCCACTGCCTCGCGGGGGTCTCCCGTTCCCCGACCATCGCCCTCCTCTACCTCCTGCAATACACCGACGTCCTGCCGAGGACGAATATCTTCGACGCGATCTTCTCGTTCTCGGAGATCTATCCCCTCTACAACCCGAACGACGGGCTCTTCGCTTACGCGGCGAGGTTTCTGGAAGAACTGAAGGAACCGGTTCGCCCAGGCTGAAGGATAATTTTCTACGAATTCAACGGGGGAAGGCTCAGGTCACCATCTGCCTTCTGGATAATCTGATGCCAAGCCCTCATGGGCCGGCTTCGTATTGGGCCATCTTCTCTTCCGACGATTCACTGACCGGTCGCTGCCCGGAGAATGATCTGGACCGCGGGCTTCCCGTCCCAGATTATTCCTCCGAACAATGTCTCCGCCCTGATCTCACGACCATCGAGCCGGGCCAGCCTGGTCCCAGGTAATTGCGCCCGTGCTCCCAGCACCGCCTGGCTTATCTTTTCCCTGACCTGGTCCCGTCCGGTAGTCTGAACCAGGTCGACAATATCCTTCCCCATGAGATCGTCTTTGCTGGCGGCACCAAACAGGTGCAGGCCCGCCGGATTGGTGTAAAGGATCTTCCCCTCATCGTACACGATAATCGCGTCGGGTGACCATTCCGTCAGGTACCGGTACCGTTCTTCACTCGTCCGGATGGTCTCCACATTCCGCTTGTACCTCCAGATGAAGAATGCTGACACGATAAGCATCAATGTAAAGAAGACCCGATTCAGCAATGCGAAGATGATCGACGTATCCAGCGGGGACAGGAAGAAACTGGTCGAGATCAGGAGGATGAAGATCCCTGTGGCGAGGAATGGAGCATACTTCCAGCGGATATACAATGTCAGGAACAGGGGGATGAAATACAGGATCCATACGGTTAACCCGAGTGGCGTGATGGCATCGATATAAAAGATAATCGCGGTGGAAGCGATCAGGTACACGATTATCTCGAGCGTGTTGACATCCCGCCGGATTGGTCTCGTGAAGGAGCCTGCGGTCATACTAGTAGGGTTCCATGAACCCAACATTAAACTTTGTTTGTGGCGCGGTCGCTGATCGTCCGGTGATCAGCCATCCACGGAGAACCAGCAAAGTGTCATTCCCTGAACCGGCCGCCCTGTCTCCTCCTTAGACCCGATTTTTCACGCCGGCGGCGATACATTTCCTGGAAAAGGAGTTCCGGCCCCTGGAAAATTCCTCCTGCCCGGTTCACGTACTTTTCACTACCAGGACCATGCAATCCGCAAGTCTGATGATGCTCTCGGCGATACTGCCCAGGAGCAGTCTTTCAAGGCCGGTCTTTCCCTGGGATCCGACGACGATCAGGTCGACCTTGTTTCTCAGGGCGAACTCGGTTATCACCAGGGCGGGCCTCCCGGAGAGGATGCGGGTCTCCACCTTCACCCCGTCTGCGATCTGCTTCACCTGCGCGACGGACCGCTCCCCCTCGTCCTTTAATTGCATGTACACATCGGCCGTCGACACTTCTGCCTGGGCCGACGTCAACGGGGTCTCGTCGATCACGTAGATGGCATACATGGCTGACCCGCATCTCCGGGCTATCTCCAGTCCCTTTCTCACGGCGGGCTGGTTCTTCTCCGACCCGTCCGTTGCCACAAGAATCCTCTCAAAGAGTTTCGTCATCGCTTCACCATCCCATCATACAAGGTAGAAGACAGGTTATTCAGGCACATCGTCGTCACCATCAGCCGTTTTCCCCTGATCAGGAATATCCGTCCGGCCTTCGGGAGCAGGCGCATCGATCTCATGCACGAACTTCGAGCCCCGCATCGCCGATAACACGGCAGCGACGAGGGAGATCGCCGCCCCGAAGATGAACGAGATCCCGAGCGAGGGCATGAACGCGTGAGCGAGGGTGATCGGGAACCACGTGATACCCGTCAGCGTCGCTATTGTCGCCGGGCTGATCGCGGCGACGGCCGACTGCGGCAGGGCGGCGAGGATGGTCTGGACCGGGTTATAGCCCAGGAACGCAGCAAAGAGCGAACCCGTCGGGGGGATAGCGCTCATGGGGGCGATGAGAGAGGGTGCCCCCGCGTTCGTGAGCGAAGTGGCGAGCTCGGGCGGGAAGGTCTGGGTCAGGCTGGTGATAACGATGGTAAAGAAGATTGCCATGGAGATGACCATCCCGCTGTTCTGGAGCATCGACCTCATCCCCGATGCAACGCCCCTCTCCTCGGGTGGCACCGCGTTCATGATGGCCGCGATGTTCGGGGCACCGAACATGCCGTTCCCCAGGCCCATGATCAGGAGCGCGACCGCGAAGATCGGGTAGTCGAAGTCATAGGGCAGCATGGCCAGCATCAGGAATGAAACGGCGATCAACACCATGCCGCCTGTAGCGAACCCCCGTGAACCGAACCGGTCAGACAGCCAGCCGGAGAGGGGTCCCATGATCACGAACCCGGCGGTGAGCGGCAGCATGAACACCCCGGCCCAGAACGGGGTCGATTCGTAACTGTACCCGTGGAGCGGCAGCCAGATGCCCTGCAGCAGCATGATCAGGAGGAACATCACGCCGCCGCGGGCGATCGCGCCAAGAAACCCGGCGATATTCGCGAGAGAGAAGATCCGGTTCCTGAAGAGATCCAGCCTGAACATCGGGTCTTCCACCCGGCCCTCGATAAACAGGAACGCGACAAGGAGAATCACGCCGAGGAATATGGAACCGATGACCCAGGGATTCCCCCAGCCCATGGGATCCTTCCCATAGGGGAGGAGTGCATAGGTGATGCCGATCAAAAAGACGGTGAGCCCGCCGACGAAGGTGAGGTTTCCCCAGACATCGATCTTCCGTGCCCGCCGCGGGAGCGGGGTCTCCCTGAGTTTCAGGAATGCCCAGATGGTCCCGAGGATCCCGACCGGCACGCTGACGAGGAAGACGTACCGCCAGTTGAAGAACGCGAGGATCCCGCCGAGGATGAGGCCCGTGAACTGGCCCGAGAGGAACGCGATCATGTTCAGCCCCAGTGCCTTCCCCCGTTCATTGGCAGGAAATGCGTCGGTGAGGATCGCGGCGCTGTTCGAGAAGGTGAACGATGCCCCCACTGCCTGGACGAGACGGAAGACGATCAGCTCGATGGCGCCGGCGTCACCGGTACTCGGGGTGAGGTACAGGAGGATGGACCCGAACGTGAAGATGGCAAAGCCGATATTGTAGAGCTTCACCCTCCCGTACATGTCCGAGAGCCTGCCGAACGAGAGGAGGAGGGTCGCGGTAACGAGGCTGTAGCCCATCAGCACCCAGAGCAGGTACTGGAACGAGGTGAACGGGTCGATATTGATCCCGTTGAAGATCGCCGGCAGCGAGATGAGGGTGATGCTCCCGTTCACCGAGACCATGAACATCTCGATGGTCGTGATCGAGAGCACTATCCACTTATAGTCGATGCCTTTCTTCCGGATACCTGCCAGGTCCCGGCCCTCGCGGATCCCTTCCAGCGATGGTAATATCTCCATACCGGTTACTTCCTCCTCTTCATTCCCCGAATCCCCTACTTCATCCTGTACCTCAGAATCGCCGCGATCCCGCCGAGTGCCAGGAGCTGCCCCCCGGGGTCGAAGAGGGAGGAGAAGACGGTCACTCTTGATCTGGTCCGTTCGGCCCGTTCAAGGAGGTCGGCGATATTCCTGTTCCTGACCATATCATCGACGACAAGTACCTGCTCCGCTGCACCCATCGTGACCGCCTCTTCCACCTCGGCTCTCCCGTACGCGACAGGTTCTCCCTTCCCCATCTTCTCGAGGAACGTATCCAGGAGCTCAGCCTCCCTCCTCGAGCTGGAGATCGCCCGTGATCTTCTCGAGAACGCCCTTCCCGAGCGCCTCGGTGACCGCCCCCCTCCCCGTCCGCTTTGTCTCGATGGTAATGCACCGGTCCGAGAGATCAGGGATCTTCTCCCTGAGATACTTCGCGACTTCGTCCTTCACAAAGCCGGGTCCTGCGATCACGAGGTTGCCCGTTATCTCACCGACAAGGGCGGCCACCCGTTCGAAGAGGTTCGCCCTTCCTCCGGTCTCCGAGCCCTTGCTGCTCCCCTGGACGACCGTCGTCACAATCTCGGGGCCGAACTGGCGGATCCGGTAGAGCTCGGCCTCACCCTCCTCGACGGCGAGGATGTGGACCGCGCCCGAGGTGGATGCCTTCACCGCCCGATCGATCCTGTCCAGGTCCACCTGGTGCCAGGTCCTGATAACAGAGAGTTCGCTCCCCGCATCGAGGTTGATGGTATGGTGGGAGCCCTCGTCCACGCCGTGCTGGATGACCCCGCTGATCCTGAGGCGGTTCGAGTACCTGGTGGAATGCCACCCCCTCGACCCGGATCCCCAGCCGGACGGGCTTCTTCTCGGGCTTCTCGGGCCGGATCTTGTCCTGGACGAGTTCGACCGACCGAAACGTCGTCGCAAAGACGAGGTCGCCCGGCCGGACCAGGTGGGAAAGGTGCCAGAGGTCGTCGACGTTCTCGGCGAAGAGGCGTATCTCGCCATGGGAACCCTTCATCTCCTTGAACTCAGCCTTCACCTGTTACCACCTCCGATCCCCCGGGCGGGACGAACGCCGCGACCGACTCCGTCGATAGAACCCTGCGCAGCCCCCCTTGCTCATGCTCCGGAAGCTTCTCCCTGAGAGCCCTGACGACCTTCTTCGCGGTATCGTTCGGTTCAAAGATCCCTGGACGCAGGGTCACATGAATCCTCGTCTTCCGGCCTACAGCGGCCGTCGGCCCGCCGATGACCCGGGGACTTTCACCCGTTGTGAGCCCGATCGAGACGGCGAGGGGCACGTTCCGGAACCAGGCCCTCTCCCCCCGGACGGTGAACCCTCCCGTGGAGAGGTACTCGCCCGAGGGGGGCGTCTTCGAGACCTGGTCGGGGCGCACGGAGTACACGTCGGTGGCGGCATGACCGCTCTTCCAGGCTCCCGAGTAGGATCCTGCGAACTGGGCTACCTCGTCCATGTGGGCCGTCTTCCCCTTGACGATCACCACCGCCGCCCCATGGACATCGGCGTGGACGAAGGTGTCGCCCCCACCCAGGTACTTCCGGACGAGCTCCTCGTTCTGGCCCGCGTCCCTCCCACCGACGACGAGGACCCCGTCGCTCGTCTCGAACCACCGGAACCGGTAGAACCACCGCTTCTTCCCCTCGGCATGTTTCTCTCTCTTCTCCGCGGGGACGGGGAGCGGGCGGGCGAGGGCGGCGAGGGCTCCCCCCCGCTTGCGCTTGAACTTCTTCGCCTCCTCGAAGATCCGGCCGATGTTCTCCCGTACCGACAGCCGGACCGAAATCCTCACCTGTTCCCCGATATCGAGGGTGACCGAGGCCTTGTCGGGGTGCACCTTCACCACCGCCCGGGCAGACGGGAGGTCGCTCGCGGCAAGGGTCTTTTCTATTTCGCTCCAGGGGACCTTCTTCTCGGCCTCGGAGAGCACCCGGATCACATCCTCCACGAGCGGGTAGTTCTCGTAGATGCACTCGACCGATCTCTCCAGCCGGGTTATCTCCTTCCCGAACTTCTGCAGGCTCTCCTCCTGCCTGGCCCTGATGGTCGCATTGCGCGTCGCAGGGGTTCGCGCCTCCTTTTTCGGTGCCGCGGCCGGACCCCCGTAGAACGCATCCAGTGCTTCGTCGTAGCTCGGGAACCGGGTGATCACCTTCTCGTTCGAGAGCGGGAAGGGCCAGCAGCCGGAGGAGGTGATGACCGGATCCCGGTCGGTCTTCACCCGTTCGAGAAGCCGGGTAAAGGCTCCCTGGACAGCCACCGGATCCACGGTAGCGGCCGGGGTCTCCTTTCCGATCCCCGCGATCACACACACCTCCTCCGCGTACCGGCCCCCCAGCATACAATCGACGGCAAGGGCCTTCACGATCTCGCGATCCGAGGCCTTGAGGAGATCGCCGAAGGACGCGGGGGAGAGGTCAGAGCAGTCCTTTCCCGGGAGGGTGTACGTCGCACCCGGCACCACCTCCCTCTCCCTGAACCGGTGGTGCCAGAGAGGCTTCACAATCTTTCCCTCAGCATCGCAGAGGACGATGTTTCCCTCGTCAAAGAGTTCAACGAAGAGCCGGAAGCTGCTCATCTTCTTCCCGATGGTGATCGCGAAGATCCTCTGGAGCCCGTGCTGTTCGATGGAGAGGACCTTCCCCCCTTCCAGGTGCTTCCGGAGGAGCATGGCGAACCCCGCAGGTCTCTCCGGTGCCTCGGGCAGGGCCTTCACGAGGTGTGCTCTCCTCCCCGATTCGATGAGGAGGGAGGAGCGTGCATGGTTCTCACCCTGGAGCCGGATGGCGAGGGTCTTCGGGCCGTACCTGGTAGATCTTCCCGATCCAGAGGGGGAGGGAGGAGGAGAGGCCGGCGACTACGGCCGAGAGATCCACCCCGCTCATCCCCTGCGCCGTAGCCATGGTTATACCAAGCTACATATGGCTTCAGCGCTAAAAAAATAGACTATCCAGGTGGGGAAGATGGCAGGCGAGACGAAGCCGGAGGTGGAGAAGCCGCCGAGGAAGAAGCTGACCCGGGCCGAGAAGCAGGACCAGCACATGGACCGTCTGAAGAAGACGGCGATCGCCTGCGGGATGGGGATCCTCGTGGGGGTGCTCTCCTTTTATATCGATACCAACCCTCCTCCCCCCGTTACGTATGGAACCGCCCTCGGCATCCTCCTCCTGTTCGCGGGTATCGTCTTCCAGAAGTACGTCTTCCTCGCATTGCGGATGGAATACCTCGGCCTTTCAGCGAAGGACTGGCTGTACCAGGGTTTCATGACTTTCTCCCTCTGGTTCATCACCTGGACCATCCTCCTCTCTGCCCTCCCGGCCACCCCGTGACGGCCATGAGGATCGCCGTTGTCCACCGGGACCGATGCCACTCGAAGAAGTGCGGTACCGAGTGCATCCTCTACTGCCCCCGGGTCAGGACCGGCGACGAGACGGTGGTGATCGGGGAGGAGGGGATCGCGGTCGTCTCCGAGGAGCTCTGCGTGGGCTGCGGCATCTGCATCAAGAAATGCCCGTTTGCGGCCATCGACATCGTGAGCCTCCCCGAGGAGCTCCCCCATCCCACCCACCGGTACGGGAAGAACGCCTTCGCCCTCTACGGCCTCCCTATCCCTGTGCGGGGAAAGGTGACCGGTATCCTCGGCCCGAACGGCATCGGGAAGAGTACCTCCGTCCAGATCCTCTCCGGAAGCCTCCGCCCGAACATGGGGGAGCTCGACCGCGAGGTGCCCTGGAAGGAGATCCTCTCCCACTACACGGGCACCGAACTCTTCGAGTACCTCCGCACCGTCTCCGAAGGAAGGGTGAAGACCGCGACAAAGCCCCAGTACATCGATTACATCCCCCGGATGTTCCAGGGAACGGTCGGCCAGCTCCTGAAGACCACGGATGAGCGGGGCCAGCTTGAACGATACGTGGAAGCCTTCTCCCTCACTCCTCTCATCGACCGGTCCATCAACTCCCTCTCGGGAGGCGAGCTCCAGAGGGTGGCCATCTGCGCCTGCCTCTCCAGGGAAGCCGACTTCTACTTCCTCGACGAGATCACCCCGTTCCTCGATATCTACCAGCGGATGGCGGCGGCGACCCTCATCCGCGAGCTCGCCGCCGGGCGCCCCATCATGATCGTCGAGCACGACCTCGCCATCCTGGACCTGCTCGCCGACACCGTTCATATCGCGTACGGGAAGCCCGCGGTCTTCGGGATCGTGACCCAGCCGAAGGGCGTGCGGGTGGGGATCAACCAGTACCTGGAAGGGTACCTCGCCGAGGAGAACATGCGCTTCCGGGACTACGAGGTCGTCTTCGAGAGCCGGCTCCATGGCGGGCGACCCGAGCTCGAGGTCCTCACCGAGATCCCGCCCATGAAGAAGGCCTACGCGGACTTCACCCTCGAGGTGCAGGGCGGGGAGATCCACTGCGGGGAGGTCCTCGGTATTGTCGGCCCGAACGGCATCGGGAAGACCACCTTCGCCCGCCTGCTCGCAGGAGAGGAGCAGCCGGACTCAGGGAAGATGCCACAGGCCCTGTCCATCTCGTACAAGCCCCAGTACCTGAAGGCCGAATCCGACGAGACGGTCGAGGAGATCCTGAGGGGCTGCACGAACCGGTTCGAGAGCTCCTTCTACCAGCACGAGGTCCTTGAGCCCCTCGCCCTCAACCCCATCCTCGCCTCGCCAGCAAAGACCCTCTCGGGCGGGGAGCTCCAGCGGCTCGCGATCGCAACCTGCCTCTCCCGCGAGGCGAACCTCTATGTCCTGGACGAGCCGAGCGCACACCTGGATGTCGAGCAGAGGGTGAAACTCCCGAGGATCATCCGGAACCTCGCCCAGGAGCGGGAGGCCGGCATCATGGTCATCGACCATGACATCTACCTGATCGACATCATCAGCGAGGGACTCATGGTCTTTTCGGGCGATCCGGGGAGGCATGGCATCGCAGAAGGCCCCTTCCCGATGCGGGAGGGGATGAACCGTTTCCTCCAGACCCTCGGTATCACCTTCCGCAGGGACCGGAGCGGAAGGCCCAGGATCAACAAGCCCGGCTCTTTCCTTGACCGGGAACAGAGGGCAACCGGCATGTACTACTACTCGGAGATATCGAAGGGTTGAAACCCTTCTCAACTAACCCGTCCCTCCGGGACGGGCGTTCTCGAAGGGCTGATACCCTTCTCGATCTCCTGTCCCTCTCGGGACAGTCGCATCACGAAAGGCTGATGCCTTTCTCGACGAGCCCCTCCTTCGGACGGGTCCGTTCTCGAAAGGATGATCGAACCTTTCTCGGATTAACCCGCCCCTCTTCGGGGCGGGCATCATCGAAAGGCTGATGCCTTTCTCATACCTCCCCCCCTTATCGGGGACGTCCATCTCGAAATGTCCGTGGGACATTTCTCGACTAATCTGCCCTCGTCGGGGCGGATATCGTCGAAAGGCTGATGCCTTTCTCCATTCGCCCCCCCTTATCGGGGGGCTCACCCCGAAAGGTTCGTGGAACCTTTCTCGATTCACCCCCCTTATCGGGGGACGGTCTCACCTCTCGAAATGGTCCGTCGCGGAACCTTTCTCGATTCACCCCCCTTATCGGGGGGCTCACCCCGAAAGGTTCGCGGAACCTTTCTCGATTCACCCCCCTTATCGGGGGGCTCACCCCGAAAGGTTCGCGGAACCTTTCTCGATTCACCCCCCTTATCGGGGGGCTCATCACTAAAGGTTGATATATCTTCCCCCGAATATTAGTAGTTAGATGCCGGAAGAGCAGCTCGCTGGCCTCACCCTCGATGAACGGCTGAGGAAGGTCAGGAACGAGTTCCTTGAATATATCGATAAGAACATAAACGAGATCTCAGCAACACTCCCCGTCTTCTTCGCCCATATCATCACGATGCTGAATGACTCCTTCCCCGGCCTCAAGGAAGAGGCCCACGACGAGTTCATCGACTCGATCACGTACCGGATCCTCTCCGCGTCCCACCAGGGGATGAACATCCAGTTTGTCGAGAAGGTCTGCGCGAACGCCGTGAGGGCGAAGAAGGGCCCCCGGGCGAAGCAGGGGACCGATATCATCGCAGGGATGGAGCTCCTCAAGAGCGAGGACTTCGGGAACGCGATCAAGTTTCTCAAGAACTACAGCCACCTGGACGCGACCATCGGGGCCGGGGTGGCCTACTCCTATTACATGCTCTCGATGAAGGAGGTGGCCTCGCTCCGTGAGAAGGCGAGCCGCACCGACGACAAGGAGAGGCGTCCGAACGAGTACCAGCTCCTCGCCCGGGAGGAGATGCTGCGCCTCGCCAACTCGAGGCCCCCCATCAATGCCATCAGGGAGCTCAGGATCCGGGAAGAGGAGGAGCCCGTCATAAGAAGGGCGTTCTGGCTCATGATCTCCTGCGCCCTCGAGTGGTTCCCGAACGAGAAGGGCTTCCTCTTCGTCGGCCTCGAGAAGGCGAAGAAGGACAAGAACCGGGAGATGAAGAGCGAGCTCCTGAAGATCGCCACCGAGCGGTTCTTCGACGACATGTTCTTCCTGAAGGAGATGTACCACTTCAAGCTCGAGACGGGCGACGGCGACGGGGCGACGGTCGTCGTCAGGCAGATGATCCAGCAGTTCCCCGACGGGCTGGAACCCCTCTACTTCGGCCTCATGATCTCCCTCCTCTCGATGAAGAAGACCACGTACGACGGCTTCCGGAAACTCCTCCTCATGAAGGGGATCCCCGAGCATATCCCGGGCATCATGGACGTCGCCTACCAGGTCATGGCCAACGACCCTCGCCAGGCCCTCGCCACGCTCCGGGAGCTCAAGGGAAAGTTCCCCGAGTTCGATTTCTACTTCGTCTCCCTCGAGTACCTCCTGCCCGATACCGCAGCCCAGGACCAGAAGCGGAACAAGCGGGCACGAAAGGCGCTCCTTGACTCCGTCGACCGGTTCTGCCTGAACGAGCTCGGCATCGAGAGGTAACCCGGCCGGTCCTCTGAAGGATTTACCGGTGGAAGAGCCTGCCGAAAAATCCGGAGATGGCGCTCAGGGAGATCTGAGAGAGGATTGGAGGGGGCAGCCGAAGGAGTTTCCTGGACCATCCCGAAGGCGATGTCAGGTGTGACCTGGGGGAGCGGCGTGCTCTGGAGGACGGGGGTGGGGATCGGGGTCGGGTACCGAGAAGGTCGTGATGGGGATGACCGATTCCCCTGCCCCTGTCCTCGGGGGGATCCGGTAGAACCCGACATTCTCGGTCGTCACGAACCAGAGCCGGTTCTGGCTGTCGATATAGATCTTCTTCACCCCGTTGCTCCTGATCCCCGTCGCGACACCGAGATAGTCCCCGACCTGCCCGGCCTTCCACGCATAGATGCCGTTATTGGTCGCGACCCAGAGGGTACTGTCCGCATCGACCCGGGCGTCCGTGATATCGATACCCGGCGTCAGGTCACTGGAAGAGAGGATCAGGTCCCACTGGTCGGGCGGCGTATAGTGGAAGATGACAGACGCGTTGAAGACGTAGATCCCCCCGAAGGGATCGCTCCGTATCGTCATCCCCTCACCGGCCGCGAGCTGCCCCGCCCGGGAGGGGCGTGAAAGCGACGGGTTCATCGGTGTTCTTCGTCACCCAGATCCCCTCGTTGCAGGCCACGTACAGCGCATCCCCGGCGGTATTGCTTGCCATGGATCGCACATAGTTGCACCCGAGGCCCTCCTGGCCATGGGGGCTGAACCACGTCCATTGCCCGTCCAGGTACCGGTGGACCCCGGAATTTCCTGCCGCGACCCACATCCTCCCGTTCGCGAGGAGGAGGTCATGGATATCAAGGCTCTTCAGGAGCTGCTGGTCTCTCAGGGTCACGAAGCCGTTCTCCTCGAGCCGCTGCAGCCCGTCGGGATAGCCGAGCCAGAGCCTCCCCTGTGCGTCGAACGCCACCGCAAGGACATGGTCGGCAAGGAGGCCGGTGCTCGGTTCCCCGAAGGTCCTGTGTGAGATATGCCAGGTACCGTCGTAGATAGAGAGACCGTTATCGGTCCCGAAGTAGAGGTCCCCGTGCTGGTCCTGGGCGATATCGATAACCCCGAGAGAGGAGATCTGGTCGGACCCGGCGGCAAAGAGGACGATCTCGGCCGCAGCCGGGACGGAGGCGACGAGGACGAGAGAGAGGAGGATACAGAGCGCCCGCTCGCCGTCTACGCGGGCCATCCGAACGCCTGCCCCACCTCTCTGCAGAAATTCCCTCCCCCTTACCTGCCCTTCATCTCTTTTACCACGGTATCCAGCTCGTCGAGGAGTCCCCTTCCGGTCACCTTCACCCCTTTGAGGTCACGGACGAGGCTCGAGTCATCCTTCTTCTTCTCCTTCATCGCCTCGGCCCTGAGGGTCGAAAGGAGGTCATCGGCCCCTATCCCGCCATCGGCGAGCTCGAGTACATCCGCCCGTGGTTCTGCCCTGTCATCCTCGTCAGGCTGGGGGAGGGAAGCGGACTGGATCTCCTCCGGGACCGGTATCCCGGGTTCCGTCGATGCCCCCGACGGCAGGGGTTCCTCTTCCTCCGGGCTGACCTCCTCCAGGAGCTGGGTCGGGATATCGGTCCCCGAGAGATCCTCGAACGGGTCCTGTTCCTGTGCCGGTATCCCGACGGCAGCCGTCCCGACTGCTGCGGGGGAGGCCACCTGTCCCTCGGCAAGCGAGATGATCCTCCTCGACTGCCCGACCAGAGCCGAATCGAGCATCAGGTCGATCTTCTTCTGCTCGGCCTCCTTCTCCTCCTTTCCCTTCCCGAGTACCCCCAACGCCGGTTTGAGGGTACCTCCCAGGCTCCCCAGGGATGCCCGTATCCCGCGGGGAGCCTGTGCCACGTCTGACATTGCCGCCGCCACCGCGTCGGGGGTTGCTGCCCCCCTGCCCGGTGCACCTTTCCGGGGGATATGGAGGTCCCCCATGTGGATGGAACCGGCCGCAAAGAGCATCCCGACGCCCACCACGGTATCCGTGAGGATGAGGAGGAGCGGGTTTACATCGAGGTAGAGCAGTGCGGTCCCGGTTCCGAACGTTCCAAGACCAAGGATCATCTGGCGAATTCTCTCGTTCATGTGACACCTCCCGCCGGAATGGTCGGGATAGTGAAGAAGATACCGACGACGATGGGCGCAATAAGGACCAAGAGCCCGCTTATCGTTAAAAAGACCGTCGCAAAGAGGTAGTAGATGTAGCGGTCCCCCCGTACACGATCCTCGCGGCGATGATGTTCGAGATGGTGATGAGGATGATGATGATCATGACATACGCGGTCATCTTGTCCTCAGGGAAGTTCACGAGGAAGCTCATCCCGGACACCATCCCGCTCATCGAGGAGCTGCCGGAGATCGCGGTCTGGGCATCCGAGAGGCTCCCCATCACGGCATGGATGGCCTTCGAGATGTTGACCATGATGTGGAAGAGGAAGAGGAGGATGCCGACCATGGCGGCGTGCATCGGGACGATGAGGGTGACAAAGCCCATGGAGACGCTGTGGCGCTTGTCCCTGAGGAGGACCTGCTCGAGGCTCGAGGTGCCGACGATGAGGCCGACCTTGTCAGGGGAGCCCCCCAGCGAGACCGAGTCACGGAAGATATTCGTGTACTTGTAGATGTTGTTGGACCCCGACTCCCCGATGAACCGGTTCCAGCTCTGGGTCTCGTCGAGGCCAAGGTTCAGCTTCGAGTAGATGGAGTCCACGAGGTCCCGGATCTTCGGGAGCGAGGCGCGGTCGACCTCCATGAACCCCTGGACCATGGGGACCCCCTTCCCCCCCATCACCGAGCCGAGGGTGCGGATGAAGGTCGGGAAGTCGCTGTCCCTCCCGACGATCCGATTGTCGTCGATGAAACCGAGGATCCCGAGGGGTGCGAGGAAGATCCCCGCGAGGAGGTAGATGAACCCCGCATTCACCCCTGTGATCCAGAGGACGAGGCAGCCGGCCCCCGTGACGAGGAGGAGGGGGCGTTCCAGGCGCTTGATGGTGCCCTGTTCCCGGGAGCAGCGATCCGGAAGCCCATGGGTCCTCCGGTCCTCGGGCACGGTACGGGTACATCGTGATGAGGCCGAAGACCGAGATGAGGATGACGATCAGGTAGGAGAGGTTCAGGGTCGACTCGATCCCGCCAGGGGAGAAGATAGCGACCGAGAGCATGATGATGAGGGCGACGAGGACCCCGGAGAAGAGCATCGCGATGTAGGCATCGCCCCACTTCTTGAGCATCTCGAGCCCCTGCTCCACGGTGTTCCGGTACACGCTCCGGATGGTTGCGAGCTCCCGTTCCAGGAAGTCCTCGTCAGGGACACCGGATTCTATCGAGTTCGCGTACCGGTTGAAGACCGACTGGAGGACCTCGTTCTTGATCTTCTTTGCGACGATCTTCAGCGCCTCGGCGTAACTGTAGTTCCAGCGCTTGACGAAGTAATCCACCTTCGCGACGTACTTGGTGGGGACGTACTGGTACCGCCTGCCTGTGTAGAGGAAGATGTCCGGACGGGAGACCCCGGCGGTCGTGATGGAGGCCATGTACGTGGACATGAAGAGGAGGTCCGCGGGGGTCCGCTTCTCCTCGTCCATCGCGGTGATGAACCCCCCGATACGCTTCACGTTATCCGCGAACGGGAGTTTCCCCCCCTCCTTTGCCTTGAACATATCGGCGAAACCGCCGAAGAGGCTGGACATCTCACCCTCCTATCTTGATGAGCCCTTCCTTCTTGACCTTCGTCATCATCTGGAAGAGGTCATGGAAGTCGCTGTAACCCGCCTTGTGGAGGCGCTCGAGGATCCGCGCCCGCTTGTCCACCTCGTCGTAGATCTCCGCCTTCTTATGGTCGGGGAAGCCGAGGAGGGTGGCGATCTTGTTCTCGAGGAGGTAGCTCGCCCCCTTCCCGCCGAAGTCGAAGGTGTCGTTGACCGGGTTCCACTTGAACATCTCGACAAAGGAGATCCCGCCCGTATCGGCGTTGTACCCGACGAGCTCGTTCACGGAGAGCATGCGCCGGACGGTCTCACCCGACGGGCGCTTGACGGCGCTCTGGATGACAACGATGTTCAGGTTATCGAGGTAGGTCTTGGGGATGTTGATGGGGTCCCCGCAGAGCCGCTGGATGAGCTTCTCGACCGAGGCCGCGTGGAAGGTAGAGAGGACGGGGTGGCCGGTCTGCATGGCGCCGAAGGCGACCGCCCCTTCCACCCCCCGTATCTCCCCGACGACGATCATGTTCGGGCGCTGACGGAGGGCGGACTTGAGGAGGTCGAACATGGTTACGTCTGCCCCCTCCCCCTCCCCCTTCCCCTTTGCCTTCGAGACCTCCCGGGTCCAGTTCTTGTGGGGGACCTGGAGCTCGGGAGTATCCTCGATCGAAACGATCTTGTGCTCGGGCGGGATGAAGGCGGTGACCGCGTTCAGGGAGGTGGTCTTCCCGCTCGCGGTCTCGCCGCTCATGAAGAGGGACATCCCGTGCTCGATGCAGATCCAGAAGTACCCCGCCATCGTGTAGTCGCAGGTCCCGAACTCGACGAGCTTGAGGATGCTGATCACGTCGTCCATCGCCTTCCGGATGGTGAAGTTCGAACCCCTTTTTGAGATCTCGGTCCCGTACACGATGTTGATACGGGACCCGTCGGGGAGGGTCGCGTCGACGATGGGCGTGCGGTAGGTCAGGGGCTTCTTCAGCCGCTCGCCGAGCTTCACGACGAACTGGTCGAGCTCGTCCGACTTCCTGAACTCGATGATGGACTTCAGGCCCTTGAAGATCTTGTGTTCGATGAAGATGGGCCCGAGGCCGTCGCAGGTGATATCCTCGATATACCGGTCGCTGATGTACGGCTTGAGGACCCCGAGGTCAATCTTGTCCCTGACCATCAGGTATTCGACCGCCTGGTACTCCTGGGGGGTCATGAGGATGCGCCCGTCAGGGAGTTTCGGGACCTTCGAGAGCGCCAGCACCTGTTCGCTGTCGGCCGGTCCCGCGGTGAGGTCCTTGTTGAGGAAGGACATGATCTTCCCCTTCATCCCGCCCCTGGTAGCGGCGAGGGCCAGCAGTCCCTCCACGGTCTCCCCCGGCTTCGTCACGTAGACCACCCGGGAGACGAGTTCCTTCAGCACCGATACCCGTTCGACGTCGTTGACAGGGTCCTTCTCGAGGGCGTCAAGGAGGTTCACGAGGTTCATCTCCACCGCGGGGATGAGGTCGTTCACCGAGTGGAGGAAGGAGGGTTCGATGGGGATGTAGAAGTTGCGGGCGTCAATCGGGTCAGGGAAGATGTGGATGAAGGTATTGTCGCCTGCGGGATAGATGAGGTTCGGGTCCTTCATTCCCTTGAGGTCGCGTTTCAGTTCCGAGAAGAAGAGGGGGACCCCGTAGGTATTCACGGGATAGGTGTGGAGGTACTCGAGAAGGTGGGGGCTCTTCTTCATGTACTCCTTTGCATGGGCAGGGAGCATCCGGTAGATGGAGCACCCCTCGATATTGTTGGCGCAGTCGTTCCCCTCGTCAGCCATCGCGGGCTTGAAGGGGAGGGTCGTGGTGACGGTCAGGGTGCTCATGGGATCAGACCCTCGCAACGGAGATGGGGATGATCTTGATGCCGTAGCCGGGGACGACCTCGAAGGAGACCAGGTTCTCCCGGGTCTTATGGGCGCCCCGGATCTTCACGACCTCGAGGACCATGAGGTACTTGTCCCCGATCAGGGCCCTTTTCAGGGTGAGGAGTGCGTCGCAGACCGAGCGGATACGGACCAGGGTGTCCTCCTCGAAGGCGTACGAGTGGAGGGTGATGAAGATGGTCTTCCCCAGGTCGCAGAGGGACTTTGCGCTCGTGAAGAAGTCGATGATCACCTCGCTCGAGGTATATTCGGTGAAGAGGGTGATGGAGTCGATGATGATGATCTGGGCAGGGCTTTCCCGGATATGAGAGATGGAGCTTCTGGAGTGCCTCCTCGACGTTATCCTTCTCGGGGTCAAAGCCGGGGACGAGGATGGGGAAGAGGCGGACATGCCCCCAGGCATAGTAATCGGAGATGTCGAGGCTCATGGTCTCCATCTGGGAGAGGAAGGTCTGCGGGGTCATCTCCGAGGAGAAGATATCGATGGAGAGCCCCTGCTTCATCCCCCCCCAGATGATCTGCTGGGTGAAGACCGATTTTCCGCTGTCATGCTCGCCCTCGATGAGGGTGAGGGACTTCAGGGGAACGCCGTCATCGATCTTCTTGTCGATCTCGCTCTTCCCCGTGGCGAGAACGGCCTTTGTTTTCACTCCCGACTGGTCGGGATATTTTTGTTTTTCATCTGCAGGCATTGAGCACTCCTTAGGGTACGAGATACGCGGAGTGGTACACCCCGTTTGCAGTGGTCACCTTGACCCACGAGGGATCCCCCTTCGCGTCGTCATAGGGGATCGTGATGTTCACGACCTCGTCAGGATCGAGGAGCCCCGGGTGAACCGTGTCGGGGGGAATAATCCTGTAGACGATGTTCCACGGGGCAGAGAGGTTCGTGTACGTGTAAGGGGTTGTCCCCTGGAGGAGGTACACCTCGGTATGGTTGAAGTCCCGCACGATCTCACTCCCCGTGTTCTTCAGCTCGATGAAGGTCTCTCCGGCGAGGAGGTTCGTTGACGCGTTCAGGATCTTGATCTGGGTATGAATTCTCTGGTTCTCCGCTTCGGAGATGTCCCGCTGGGCGAGGACGGCGGTCTTTGCCGTGGCGAGGGTTCCCCCGATCAGGACGTATGCCGTGACGACGAGGAGGGTAATGGCGACTGCGGATGCGATGACGGTTCCTACTCCCATAACCTCAACTCACCGTGAACTGCTCCGAGCGCTTGGTCCCGTCAAAGAGGACGATCTGGAAGTAGACCACGCCGCTGCTCACCGCCGGGATCTTGTCGCTCTTCACCATGACGTGGAGGGTCTCCCCCTGGTCCCAGTATAAATTCGTGTTATCGAGGATATCGTAGTTCCACCCGTCCGCGGAGAGATCGTTCAGCGGGACCGTCTCGAAATTGCCCGGGGTGCCGATGAAGATCGTGGACACGTTCAGGTCCTTCAGGTAAATCCTGCTCGTGCCCGTGTTTTTCAGCCAGACCTGGGCATTGCCGGCGGTATCGGCGAAGGTGTTCACGATGATCATATCGGTCCTCATGGTCGTGTCTGCCTTCTGCGAGGACGAGGTGAACGTGGAAGACATGGTGTATATGGCCGGAAATATCTGGGAGGTGAGGACACCCGCCGCTACAATGGCGGTGATAAGGAAGATGGCCGTAACGATTGTCTCACTCGACATCCATCAGGTCCTGTCCATGCTGTCTATCCATTCAAAGACCTGATCGCTCTCCTTGGTGGGGGCCTTCTTATGGGCGGCCGTTACCGGGCTCTGGATACGGTGGGTCATGAGGACCTCGATCATGTCCTCGTCGAGGGTGTTGTCCTTCGGGTCGAGTATCCGGTTGAGGATGTAGAGCTCCGAGACGAACTCGTCAGGCCCGATCACATGGAGTTCCCCGAGGGATGCGGGGAGGAGGCGGCCGATCTCGCGTATCTGGCCGGACATATCGTCGGTGAGGTAGCCCATGCTCACGTACGACTGGAGGAGGATCTCGAGGCGATCATGCCCGTAGCGGTTGATGATCTTCGAGGTCCAGCCGAAGAGCCGGTGGACCTTCCTGAGCCGGAGCTTCTCCCCCATCTTCTGGGTGGAAGGCGGGAACGGGCGGCATCTTCCCCTTGCCGCGGAGCATGTTCGCGAGCTCCTCCTGGACGGTCTTCTCGGCCGCCGGGAATGACTCCTCGGGCTCCGGGATCTTCTCCTCCTCGGGGAGGGGTTCCTCGGCCTCCTCCTCCTTCTTCTCCTCTTCCATCGCGGGAGGGTCCTCGGCCTCCACGTTCGCCTTCCCCGGGAAGGGGCCCGGCCTGAGGAACGGGTTGTCCTTCTCGTTCAGCCGGTCGCGGATATCGATGAGGAGCTTCTTGATCGAGGTCTTCAGGAGGTCCATCTCGTCCTGGATCTTGAGGAGCTTCACGTCGATATCGCCCGCAGGAGGGGCCACAACGGGTGTATCCTCCCCCTGGGGTGAGTTCATACTGATATTGAGCCTGGCCATAGCACACTCACGTGAAAAAAATTAATCACTCATACTAAATATACCTTGTGTTATGGTATTTTCAATAAAAGACATAGTATTTACAAAATAACCTGAAAATATCCATTAAAACAGGAAATCACGGGTATTCAATGGACACCACATCCTGGGCAGATATCCCCTCATACCCTAACGCGCGGGCACGCGGGACCGTGCGCCATCCCAAAAAAAGGTGATGGGATCAGAGGATGTTCATGATGTTGACCCCGCCCGGAGCGACTTTGTCCAGGGGGAGGGCTGCGCCCTGATCCGGTTTGATGGTGAGCGTGAACTCCTCGCCAGGGGGAAGGCCCCCGGTTGTAGCCATGCTCAGGTTCGCCTGAATGGTGAATTTCTCGTTCGTCTCCAGGGAGGTGTCCCCATCATCGTTCTGGGTCGAGACGATGCACCACTGGTAATTGGATGGCTCATTCCCAGGTTTGTACAGGGTGCTCGCGAAGTCCAGGTTCTGGAGAACGCTCCTGTTCTGGTAGGTGAGCACGGTCCGGTTCAGGTCGACGGGTGTCCCGCCCGCTGCCAGCTGGACGCTGAAGAGGATCGTGTGGATCCGGTGCGGACCGGTGTTCACGTCGGCGGTTCCTTCGGCATCGCCGTAGACCTCGCCGTTGATCACGATGTTGGAGGTAGCCTGGGAAACGCCCTTGTAGACGACCTCCTGTGCCTTCTGAGTCGTGAAGAACCCTGCCCCGAGTACGACGTACGAGAAGACGGCGGCGACCACCACGAACGCGATGAGGACGATAGCCGCCTCAAGCCCCGTGAAGGCCTCAGATTTCTGGAATTTCTGCATCTCTTGTACCTCCTACCGCAGAGCATTCACCGGGTCGATGCCACCGGGTCCTTCTCTCTTGATCGAGAGGGCCGGCCCGACCACGGGCTTGACCTCAAGGGTGAACGAGTCACGGGCGACGATGGCGCCCACGCTCTCGGACAGGTGGACGCTGACATCCATCTGTTCGCCGGTCTCGAGGTAGTTGTTGGTGTTCCCGTTCGCGACTCTCACGATAGACCACTGCCCTGCCGTCGGACCGCTGTTCTGCAACGGGTTCGACTGGGTGAGCTCGGTTCGGACACTCATGTTGGACCATACCATGGCGACCTTCGTCATGTCAATGGGTGTCCCGCCCGGCGCGAGACCGATCGTGAAGTTCACGAAGTTGATCTCCGCGCAGGGACAGACCCCGCCAAAGGTCCGGCCGAGGCCTATCACGTCCCCCAGGACCTCGAAACTCGAGGTTGCCTGCTGGACGCCCGTGTACACGGTCTGCTGGCTCTTCTGGGTTGTGAAGAACCCGGCACCGAGTACCACGTAGGAGAAGACGGCAGCCACGACCACGAAGGCGATCAGGACGATCGCCGCCTCGAGGCCGGTGAACCCATCTTCACGACTCAGTAGACGTTTCATATACTACACCTGTCAGTATCCCGAATCTCTCCAGGTATACTCAGTGTTAAATCTGCTTTTGTATATAAAATCCTTTCTCTATAAACCGGGTTATAAAAATTTTATTCAGCTAAAGTTCTGGAATTCTTTATCTTGGATATGGCTTCGACCGCCGCATCATGCATTTCACTATTCCGATCCGAGAGGGCATCGGCGAGAGGGGTGAGGGCCCGGGGATCGGCGATCTTGCCGAGGGCTGCTGCCGCACGGATCCGCACCCCGATATCCCGATCCTGCAGGGCAGCGATGAGGCGGTCCGTCGCCCGCACGTCCCCAAGCCTCCCCAGGGACTTCACCGATTCCCTGCGGACGAACCGGTTCTCATCGGAGAGCGCGTGGATGAGGGGTTCCACTCCCTCAGGGTCTCCGATGATCCTCAGCGCGATGGCGCTCCCCATGCGGATGTGCCAGTCGCCGTCCTCCAAAGACCTGATGAGAGGGCGGACGGCGAGGCTGCCAAGGGAGCCGAGAGCCTGGGCCGATGCCTCGCGGATGGTCCGGTTCTCGTCGCCCATGAGGATAATGAGGGGATCTATCGCCCGCCCATCCCTGCTCTTCCCCAGCGAGGAGATGGCTGCCTTTCTCACCCTTGTATCCTGGATCGCGAGGGTGGAGAGGAGGGAATCCAGGTCCTCACCGGAACCGGTGATCTGGATATCAGGGAGCCCTGCCTCCCCGGTTCCCTCCCCTGCCGCCTGGCCCTGCCGGTCCCCCTTCTTCGAGAGGAGGAAGCGGGAGAGGTTCTTCCACTGTTCCATCGTGAAGACCGAGGTGGTGGCGACCACCCAGATGTAAATCGCCATGTAGACGAGGATGAGGGGGTCGAAGGGGTTCCCGTTCGCGAACCCGAAGAAGATCATCCCGATGGAGACGCCCACGAGGACGCAGATGAAGAGGAGCCCGCGCCGCGGGTACCAGATGGAGGCAAGGACGATGGGGATATAGTAGAGATGGGGGAAGAGGGCCGAGATCTGGTGGAAGTTGTTCGTGATGGCATAGGCATGGAGGAGGAGGGCGATCACGGTGAACACACCGATCAGGAACGGGCCGGAGTATACCGCTCTCCTGGACCTCGGGGTTCCCCCCCTGCATCATTGTTGCCCCCAGCATAAGGTATGAATAATTCATAATTCCTCTATTTATATTATACTATTCTCAACAACCTTTCAGCGAATCCAGTTAAAAAAAATTCATCCTCCTCATAGCCGGTACAGGGTGTTCGCCCGGCCTGTGCCCTGAAATAATATTATTACCTCCGGTTTCATATAATTCTGAAGAGGAGATCCCTGGATTGTCTATGGAACGAAAGGATATCATCATTGTCGTGATCTCCATCGCGGCCTTCGCGGTGCTGGCGCTCGTGGTGAAGCCGCTCATCACCGGACAGGCCATCCTCCCCATCGGCGGGCAGAACCCCGAGGGGACGATCGCCCCCGCATACACCTTCCCCCGGACGACCCCCGGCGTCTCGCCCACCGTCCCGCCCGGAAAACGCCTCCCGACGACCCCAGCGACCCCCGCACCCACCCCGACGGAACCATGGAACGGCGCGGTGCAGACGATAGGCTTTGTCGACCAGCCGGGGAACCAGGTGCAGGTTACGCCCAGCCCGACCATCCCGCCGGACTCCCCCCCGAACCGGGACCTCACCACCTTCGCCGTGATCTCGGGAAAGTGGAGCGGGACGACCGAGAACCTGTACATCCCGTTCCCGTCCTGGGTCATGGAGTACACAGCCGAACCCACGACCCTCTCCGGGGATGTCTTCCCCCGGTTCGTCATCCAGGTCTTTGATGCGCAGAACCCCAACCGGGACGTCTTCCATGACGACCAGATCCTCTATGAACAGGTGCCCGAGAACCCCTGGGTCCAGAAGTTTTACGAGGGAAACCGGGGATATTACTTCAAGGTCGATACCCGGTTCATCAAGGACTATACCATCACCATCAAGGTACCTTCAGAGTACGTGGGTTAAAGGCGGGAAAAAAGAGTATCTCCCCTTATCCGGGGCATTTTAATCGATCTTGCGCTTGCCCATGGATTCTATATAGGTAATGTCTTTCCCGGTCTCGATCCCACCGGCTTCCTCTTCTGAGACTGTCAGCTCGAACATGGTGAAGTCCTTGACGTCCATGAGCTGGACAACCCTGCCTGCCTTCGAGATGACCTGGGCGCTCTTGCGCTCAACCATCGGCACATAGATCTTTGCAGATACCGGCGCCACGATGGAGCGCTTCACCCCGTCAAAAAGCCCAACAGCGTCCACCCGTGCCTTGGCGGCCCCGTGCTTCCCCGGCTTGGATGTCGCGATCCCCAGGATCTTGGAGGGCTCCTCGTCAATAACCACGTACCTGCCTTCTTTCAGCTTGCCGACCTCGGTCTGTTCCTTCATTTCTGCGATCCTCTCTTGTGGTACTCATTTATCTTGATTGCATACCATAAATACCACGCACAGAACATGGAATTCCTGGCCTGCTGTGAGGAGATCGCCCGTACGGTGGAGGATATCGTAGAGGATATGGTATCGAGGCCCGAGGGAAGGGAGATCGTCCGGACGGGAGCCGGCGGGACCCCCACAAGGAGGATAGACCAGGTGGCCGAGGATGCCATCGTCGACTACATCACCTCCCATGCCCTCTGCAGGACCCTCGTCTCCGAGGAGTGCGGGAAGAAGGATATCGGCGGGGAGAAGGGGACCATCTTCCTCGACCCCGTGGACGGGACCCACAACGCCCTCGCGGGGATCCCCTTCTATGCCCTCTCCATCGCCTATGCCGAGGAAGGGGTGGTGCAGCAGGGCTTCGTGCGGGACCTCGCCCACCTCGAGACCTTCACCGCCCGGAAGGGGGAAGGGGCATACCTGGACGGAAGGCCCATCCGGGTCTCCCGGACGACCCTCCTCGAGGAGAGCGCCATGTCCGTCTATGGGAGGAAGTTCAACCCCGCCCCCGTCCTCTTCCTCGGGCAGAAGATCCGGCGGTGGCGCCTCCTCGGGGCCTCGGCGCTCGAGCTCTGCTACGTCGCCTCGGGAAGGCTGGACGGGTTCATCGACCTCCGGGCGACCCTCCGGGTGACCGACGCGGCGGCCGGCATGCTGGTATGCGAGGAGGCGGGAGGGAAGGTGTCGGACCTCGGGGGCGGGAGGATCCGGTTCCCCGACGAGGTGACCGTGGGGAAGTGCCTGATCGCGAGCAACGGCACGCTCCACGGGAAGGTCATCGAGTACCCTGAGGTAGGAGAGATCGACATGAGGATCCTTCTGGTAAGCCGGGTGGATGACGAACAGGCGGTGAGCGTATGCCTCAGGCCTCGCCCGGGCGCTCGGGGCGGCGTCCCACACCGTCATCCTCGAGGAGGCCCTCGCGGCCAGGCTCGGCGTCCCGGGGGAGAGCCTCGGTGAGGCTGACGCAGACCTTGCCGTGGTCATCGGGGGAGACGGCACTGTCCTCTATACTGTACAGGGGTTGAGGGTGCAGATCCCGATCCTCGGGATCAACTGGGGCGAGGTGGGTTTCCTTGCCGAGCTCGAACCCGCCGAGGCGATCGGGTTCCTGGAAGGGCTGCGGGAGGGGTTCCGGGTAGAGAAGCGGATGCGGATCGAGATCTCCCTCGACGGCGTGAGGATCGGCGAGGCTCTCAACGAAGCGGTGATCGTGACGAGCAGGCCCGCGAAGATGCTCAGGTTCACCGTGGAGATCGATGGGATCCTCGCCGAGCGGTTCAGGGCTGACGGGATGCTCGTGTCTACACCCACGGGCTCGACCGCATATGCCATGAGCGCCGGCGGCCCCATCGTCGACCCCGGGGTCGAGGGTTTTCTCCTCGTCCCGCTCGCCCCGTACATGCTCTCCTCGCGGCCGGTCGTCATCGGGAGCGACCGGGTGCTCAGGGTGACCCTGGAGAGCGAGAAACCGGCGAAGCTCGTCCTCGACGGGCAGCAGACGCGGGAGCTGGAGATAGGGGCGGTACTCACGGTCCGGAGGTCGGGGGACCCGGCCCTCTTCGTAGACGTCGGGAAGAACTTCTTCGACAAGGTGGACCAGAAGCTCCGAAGGCTGTAGCACCCCCGCAGCCCCCCGCATTTCATCTCAAGCATTATCAGGGATGGGGATACAGTGTTCCCTGTTCGGAAGCGCTGAGCCATGACAGAGATGAAGATGAAGATCCCCTACGCCGAGATTGCGGAGACGCTGAAGAAGTCCCTCTCCCTCTCGGGATTCCCCGGTCGCCGTGAAGTTTGCGAGGTCCAGGGAGGATGTCCCTGCAGGGATCCCCGAGGTAAAGGAGGTGGTGCGCCACTGCCAGATGGTGAACATGGCGAGGAGGGATGGCGCCATCTTCTATGCACCCGCTGACAAGCACCAGTGTAACGGGGGAGCATGGGCCCTCGGGCTCAAGGAGATCCTCCCGGTCCTCCAGAGCGGGGAGCATTACTTCAGGCTGGGAAAGTTCGAGAGCATGCCCGCCTGCAGGAGGACCATGGACCTGATCCCCCATCTCCGCTCGGGAGAGACCTATGCAACGGTCTACGCACCCCTGGAGAAGACCCCCTTTGACCCCGATATCGTCATCATCGTGACGACCCCGAGGAACATGCTGAAGCTCGCCCAGGCAACCCTCTTCCGGCTCGGGGGGCGGATCACCTCGTCCATGGCGGGGATCCAGTCGGTCTGCTCGGACGCCACCGCCCAGCCGTTCCTCTCGGGGAAGGCCAACTTCTCCCTCGGCTGCGATGGTTCCCGGAAGTTCTCGGGGGTCCTTGACGAGGAGATGGTCATGGGGTTCCCCGTCGAGATGCTCATGGAAATCGGCGAGGCGATCAAGGTCGTCACCACCGCCCCGGGATCCAAGTAAACCCGGGCGGGATCCTATCTTCCCACCTCTTCTGCGACGATCCGCGAGGCTTCCGGGATCGCGGCCCTGACGGCGGGATCCATCTCTCCCGAGAAGCCCGGCATCTGCCCGCCCTCGATCCCGACGATGATAACATCCGGGGCGATGCCGAGGGTCCGTGCCAGGGCGAGGACCTCGGGTATTCCCAGCTCATGGATGGACAGGGAGGGGATCCCGCTCTCCGGGATCTCGTGGAACACCTGGACCTTCCCGATCTCCCCTGCCCCCGAGGTCGCATCGACGATCACGATCCGGTCGTATCCCTCCATCAGGGGGATAAGCCCGAGGCCGCCGTTCCCGCCATCGACTACATCGATCCAGGGGTCCTGCTCCAGGAGCCGTGCCATGACGGCGAGCCCCGCCGCATCGTTTCCCATGAGCGGGTTCCCGCACGCGATGACCCGGACCTTCATGCCCCTGCCTCCCGGCGCTCCATTCTCATTGCCTTCACCAGAGCTTGAAGTATGCCCCATAAGAGGCTTTCCCATCCCCGTGGAGGCCGCCCGGACGGTTCTTATACGCTTATCATGGAGGGAGTCAAATAAAACTATCACCAGGTGGTCATCGGTGCAGGTATCCATGAAACTGGAGATGAAGGACACGCCGGGGCAGCTCGTCAGGGTTCTCGGGCCTATCTCAGCATGCGGCGGCAACATCATCGCGGTGATCCACCAGCGGGATCCCGAGTCAGAGTCCGACAAACTCGACGTGCAGATAGTCCTCGATCTCCCCGCGGGGAGGCTCCCCTCGGTCATCGACCAGATCAAGGCACTGGGGGTCGACATCCTGAGGATAGGCCAGGAGCGGCTCCTCCACAAGCGGTCCCTGATCATGATCGGCCACATCATGCACACCGATATCAGCGACACCGTGGACCAGATCGACCGCACGGGTTTTGCCGAGGTCTCCGAGCTCTCCCTCAAGATGCCGGCCATCAGCGAGCGCTCGTCTGCCCGGGTCACCATCAAGACCGCCAACAGGACCGACATGGAGAGCGCGGTGGCCATCCTGCGGGAGGTCGCGGGGAGGAAGGACCTACTCGTCGTGGAGCCCATGGAGGAATGGGCATGAGGGTCGCCCTCCTCGGCTTCGGCTCCGTGGGTCAGGGAGTGGCGAGGATGCTCGGGGAGAAGGACCTCGGGCTCACCCTCACCGCGCTCGCAGACTCGAGAGGCGGTATCATCGATCCCGAAGGCATCTCGTTCCCCGAAGCTCTCTCGCGGAAGGCGAAGTCCGGTTCCTGCGGGAAGCCGCGGCCGAAGATCTCGGCCCTCGACATCGTCACCTCGGATGCCTACGACGTCCTCGTGGAGGTCACCCCGACGAACATCGATACAGGAGAGCCTGCGCTCACCCATATCAGGAAGGCGCTCGGGCTCCGCCGGCACGTGGTCACCTCGAACAAGGGCCCCATCGCCCTCGCCCACCGCGAGCTCACGGGGCTTGCCAGGGAGAAGGGCGTGGCACTCGAGGTACGAGGCCACGGTCTGCGGGGCCATCCCTATCATCCACACCCTCCAGCACGGCCTCCTCGGGAACACGGTCGCGGCCCTCTTCGGCGTGATGAACGGGACCTGCAACTACATCCTGACCCGGATGGAGGACGAGGGGCTCACCTACGACCAGGCGCTGGGCGAGGCCCAGGAGATGGGGTACGCGGAGAAGGACCCCACCTACGACGTGAAGGGGCTCGATACGGCCCTGAAGCTCGTCATCCTCGCAAACACCGTCTGGGGAATGGACGCGAAACTGGAGGATGTCCAGGTGACGGGGATCGACCTGATCACCCCCGAGGCGATCCAGCTTGCCATGGACGAGGAGACGGCCATCCGGCTCATCGGGGAGGCCATCCCTTCAAAGAATCTCCTCAGGGTCTCGCCCCGGATCATCCCGAGGAACCACCCCCTCCTCGTGGAAGGGACCCTGAACGCCCTGACGGTGGTGGCCGACATGGCAGGGGAGCTCACCTTCATCGGGAAGGGGGCGGGCTCGATCGAGACGGCGAGCGCCGTGATCGGGGATCTCCTGTACATCAGGGAGAGGTACGCCGGGAATCCTGAGGGGCGGCGCGATGCCCGGCGTCCTTGAGCGGAGGCGCGGTTTCCTCAGGCTGATGCGGAGCTATACCCTGGACCGGGGGTTCTTTACGGTATCGGATATCGCAGAGAAGATGGATCTCCCCGCTCCACGGCACAGGACTGGATCGACCGGCTCCTGGACGAGGGGTGCCTCGTCGTCAGGGAGGAACGCCGGGGCCGAACCCCCGCGCGGTACCTGGCAAAGAGCGCCATGCCCTCGAGCGCCTGCAGGCGGATCTTCACCACAATCGACGGGGACTCGGTCGAGATCTACCATGAGTGCCTCTCAGGGAGCTGCGCGGCCTTCTGCGAGTACCACCACCGGCGGGCGGGCGGGGTGCTCTCCCGTGTCTCCAGGGACGGGACCCTGCTCCGGGAACGGGCATTCCTCGGGTCACGGGATGCCCCCATCGGCCTCTTCCCCGATCCTGCAGTCGGGGTCACCGGTCTCCGGAGGGAAGAGGAGAACCTCGTCCAGAACATCCGCTGCGTCGGGGGTCCTGCATACTCCCTGACCGACATGATGGCCCATGCCGAGGGTGTCCACGACGTCACGGTCGGGAGGTCAGGCTCCTTCGTCGAGGGGGAGGTCACGACGAGCGCGCTCCGCTACCTCGCCATCGGGATCGACGATACAGATACCGCCGGGGGCGGGGCGACCTTTGCCCTGGCCCTCGCACTTCACCAGCACCTCTCGACCCTCGAAGGGGTCATGCCCATCGGCCACCACATCGTGATGCTCAACCCGGACCAGCCCGAGCGGACCGCGGGGAACTCGGCGAGCTTCATCGAGCTCGCTGCCGAGCCTGCCCTCTGCGGCCAGATCCGGGAGCATAGCCTCCGGTTTGTCTCCGACGAGGCGCTCTCGCCCGAATGGGGGATCGCGATCAAGCAGGGTTTCACGGTGCAAAGGGATCTCCGGCACTTCGGGAACCGGGTGAGGACAGGGAAGGTGACCCGGAAGGAAGCCGAGACTATCGCCCGGAAGCATGGCATCTTCACGAGAGGCGGGAGGGGGATCATCGGCGCCGTCGCGGCCGTCTCCTGTATCGGTCTCGACAATTCCGTCCTCCTTGACCCGAAGCGGGCGATTCTTCCGGAAGAGGGGGCCTGAACTCTCCCCGGCAACGCATTCCCGTGATCACCCCGAAGCATTACCCAAAGGGAAAGAAGGATATAAATAGATGGTTCCCGGATATAATGAAGGATGACTGGTGAGGAGTGCGGGCAGGAGGCGGACCTCAGGACGGAGGTCGCGCGTCTCCAGGGGGAGCTCGACGAAGCGCGGAAGCTCGCCGAGGAGCGGCTCACCCGGTACCAGTACCTCCAGGCCGACTTCGACAACTACCGGAAGAGCCTCGAGAGGGAACGGGATCAGGTGATCCAGCTCGCGGCAGAATCCCTTGTCAGGGACCTCCTGCCGGTACTTGACGACCTGGAACGGGCCCTCCCGTCCCTCTCGCAGGAGAAGAACCGGGAAGGGTTTGAGCTCTTCTCCCGGAAACTTCATAAGATTCTTGAGAACTATGGATTACGCAGCATCGAGAGCCTCGGGAAGCGGTTCGACCCGAACCTCCACGAGGCGATAGCAAAGGAGGAGAGCGAAGAGGATGAAGGCACCGTCCTCGAGGAGTACCAGAGAGGGTACCTCCTCCGATCCAAGGTTATTAGACCTTCGAAGGTAAAGATTGCCGAACACACCGGAGAATGCAAGGAGGAGAACCATGGGAAAGGAGAAGATAATCGGGATTGATCTGGGGACATCGAACAGCCAGGCGGCAGTCATGCTCGGGGGAAAACCGGTCATCATCCCCTCGGCCGAGGGAGTGACCGTCGCAGGGAAGATGTTCCCCTCGGTGGTGGCGTTCACGAAGGAGGGGGAGCTCCTCGTCGGGGAGCCCGCCCGGAGGCAGGCGATCAGCAACCCCGATGCCACCGTGATGGCGGCGAAACGGAAGATGGGGACCGACCATGTGTACCGGATCTTCGGGAAGACCTACACCCCCCAGCAGATCTCGGCCTTCATCCTCCAGAAGATCAAGAAGGACGCCGAGGCGTTCCTCGGCGAAGAGGTGAAGAAGGTCGTCATCACCGTCCCCGCCTACTTCAACGACAACCAGCGGACCGCGACGAAGGATGCGGGGACGATTGCAGGCCTCGAGGTCGTCCGGCTCGTGAACGAGCCGACGGCCGCATCGATGGCCTATGGCCTCGACAAGGGCGGGGAGCATAAGATCCTGGTCTTTGACCTCGGCGGCGGGACCCTCGACGTGACCATCATGGAGTTCGGGCACGGGACCTTCAACGTCCTCTCCACGGCCGGCGATACCCAGCTCGGCGGGACCGACATGGACCAGGTCGTGGTCGATTGGATCGTGGAGGAGTTCAGGAAGCAGGAAGGGGTGGACCTGATGAAGGACCGGATGGCGGTGCAAAGGGTCCGCGAGGCAGCCGAGAAGGCGAAGATCGAGCTCTCCACCGTCCTCGAGACCGAGATCAACCTCCCCTACATCACCGCCGACAAGGAAGGGCCGAAGCACCTCTCCCTGAAGATGAACCGCTCGAAACTCGAGCAGGCTCGTGTCACCCATCATCAACCGGTGCGTCCAGCCCCTTGAGCAGGCCTTCTCGGATGCGAAGACTCGCGAAAGACGGCGTCGACCGGGTGATCCTCGTGGGAGGCCCCACGAGAATGCCCATCGTCCAGAAGTTCATCGAGGACCGCGTAGGGAAGAAGGTAGAACGCGGGGTCGACCCGATGGAGTGCGTCGCGCTGGGCGCGGCCATCCAGGGCGCGATCCTCGCCGGCGAGGTGACCGACCTCCTCCTCCTGGACGTCACCCCCCTCACCCTCGGGATTCGAGACCCTGGGCGGGGTGAGGACCGTGCTCATGGAGCGGAACACGACGATACCTACGAGGAAGAGCCAGATCTTCACGACCGCCGCCGACCTCCAGTCCGAGGTCACCATCCACGTCCTCCAGGGGGAGCGCCCCATGGCGGCCGACAATATCAGCCTCGGGAGGTTCAACCTGGTCGGGATCGCGCCCGCGCCCCGGGGGGTCCCCCAGATCGAGGTCACCTTCGACATCGATGCGAGCGGGATCCTGAACGTCACGGCAAAGGACCTGGGCACGGGGAAGGAGCAGAAGATGACCATCACCGCGTCGACGAAGCTCCCCGACAGGGACGTCGACCGGATGGTAAAGGAGGCCCAGCAGTTCGCGTCCGACGACGAGAAGCGGAAGGAGGAGGCGACCGCGAGGAACGAGGCCGACTCGCTCGTGTACACCGCCGAGAAGACCATCGCCGATCTCGGCGAGAAGATACCGACCGAGGCCGAAGGAGAAGATAGGATCGGCGGTCAAGGTCGCGAAGTCCGCCATCGAGGGGAAGGATATCCAGAAGATCAAGGACGCCACCGCTGCCCTCCAGAAGGTCCTCGCAGAGGCGGGATCGGCCATCTACCAGGAGGCCCAGAAGAAGCAGGCCGGGGAGCAGGCCCGTGCAGGAGGTCCCCAGGCAGGACAGGGACAGGGGGAGTCATCCGGCCAGGGCGGGCCGGCAGGGGACGAGAAAGTCTTTGATGCGGACTTCAAGGTGAAGGAGGACTAGCCGGGCCCGGCCACCACGCATGGCAAAGAAGGACTACTACGAGCTCCTGGGCGTCCCGAGGAACGCCCCCGACGAGGAGATCAAGAAGGCCTTCCGGCACCTCGCCAGGAAGTACCACCCTGACCTGAACCCGGGGAACAAGGAGTCCGAGGAGCAGTTCAAGGATATCAACGAGGCCTTCCAGGTGCTCTCTGACCCCCAGAAGCGGGCCCAGTACGACCAGTTCGGCCACTCGGCCTTCCGGCCCGAGGACTTCTCCGGATTCAGGTCGACCTCCTTCGAGGACCTCTTCAGGGACTCGGGCTTCGGTGATATCTTCAGCATCTTCCCGGGCTTCGGTGGCGGGGGCCGGGAGAGCCCGCGGGGCCCGCAGCCGGGTGCGGATCTCCGGTATGATCTCAACATCACCTTCGAGGAGGCGTTCCAGGGGGTCACCCGCGTCATCGAGGTCCCCCACTCGGTGGAATGCCCCACCTGCCATGGCACGGGGGCGAAGCCCGGGACCTTGAAGGAATGCCCGAAGTGCGGCGGCACGGGGCAGGTCCGCAACGTACGCCGGTCCCCGTTCGGGCAGATGGTCCAGATCTCCACCTGCCCCCGGTGCGGGGGGGCGGGGAAGATCAGCGCCGAGCCCTGTGAGACCTGCCAGGGGAGGGGGAAGCTCCGGAAGGTCTCGAAGATCGAGGTCACCATCCCGAGGGGGATCGACGAGGGGCAGTACCTCCGGGTCAGCGGCGAGGGCGAGGCAGGGGAGCGGGGCGGGCCGGCCGGGGACCTCTACGTGGTCGTGCATGTCGCCCCCCACCCCATCTTCGAGAGGCACGGCCGCGACCTGTACTGCAAGACGACGATCGATTTTGCCACCGCCATCCTGGGCGGGGAGGTCCAGGTTCCCACAATGACGGGGACGGCGGGCCTGAAGATCCCGTCGGGCACCCAGACCTCCACGGTCTTCCGGCTCAAGGGCCAGGGGATGCCGGGCCTGAACTCGGACAAGCGGGGTGACCAGCTCGTCAGGGTCGTGATCCATATCCCCGAGAAGATCACAAAGAAGCAGAAGGAGCTCCTCAGGGAGTTCTCCGGCGAGAAGAAGGAAGAGACGAGCGCCGGTTTCTTCGAGAAACTGAGAGAGAGGGTCTGAGTCGTCTCAGAGCAGGGCCCGGATCCCTTCTGTCATCGTGAGCACGAAGAGGCAGGCGAGGAGCCAGCCGGCGAGCATGAGGAGGACCGATCGGAGCCCCCTCCAGTGCAGGATCCATGCGACAACAGGGGTCCCGTACAGCCCGAAGCCCGGGATCCACATGATCGGGATCAGCATGAATTCCCCGTAGGTGCGGAGCGCCTGGTGCCTGTCCATGAGGTCCTTGACCCTCCCTATCTGGCCGGCGACCCGTGCTGACCGCTCGGAGAAGAGATCACAGACCCGGTAGATGACGAGGATGATCCCCGCGGCGACCGAGATCATGAGGACGATGAGGTGGAGTGCCGGGAAGCCGAGGCCGATCCCCGCCGCCGCCGCGAGGCCCTGGAGGATGAGGATGGAGGCGATGAACCCGAGGACCGTCACGAGCGGGAACCCTCCCAGGAGGCCTATGAGGACCGGGCAGGACGATGATCAGGAGGAGTATGGACACTGCCGAGGTTCCGGGCCTCCGGAGAAGGCCGGTATCCGGGGTTCTCTCTTCCATGCGATGGAAATCCTTTGGAGCGCCATATAATAATCCCTGCCCTGTGCCCCACTGACTGCCGGTTTCCCGATGCCTTCTCATTCCGGTGTCATTCCGGGGCCAATCCCGTACCTTGGTCCAGGGCTTCAACTCGGGAGGGATAAACCGGAAGAGAAAGAATTACGCGGCCGGGATCCGGATGGGATCGGGTTCATCGGGGCAGGAAGGACGATGCACGTACCTTCCCCTCGGGATATGGATATCGAAGCGGGCCCCCTTCCCGGGATCGCCGGTCTCCCGGATCGAGAAGCCCCCGATGGAGAGGACCTCGCGTGCGAGGTAGAGGCCGTAACCGGTGTGCCTCCCGAACCCGTGCTCGAAGATCCGTTCCTTCTGGTCAGCCGGTATCCCGACCCCGTCGTCCTCCACCGAGATAACAAGGCCCCCGTCGGCCTCTCTCGCCCAGACCCGGATGGAGGTCACCTTCTCGCCGTGGCGCCGGGCGTTCTCGAAGAGGTTTGAGAAGACCCTGGGGAAGAGGGGATCGGCCAGGCACCAGAGGGATCCGGGGATCTCGTCGATAGCGAACCTCCCGCCGGCTTCACGGGAGGCGGACCGGAGGACCACGTCCCTGACATTCTGCCACTGGGGGGCGATGAGCCCGACATGGGTGAACATGGAAGCCACCCCCAGGTCGCGTTCTATATCAGAGGCGATCTCCTCGAGCTTGTCGAGGTAAGACAGGAAGCCGGACCCGGAGAGGCTCTCCCTGAGAAGTTCGGCATAGCCGTGGAGGGCGGCGATGCGGTTCTTTGCGTCATGGAAGATGATAGTATGGATGATCTGGTTGCGCTTCCCCGGGTCGATAGGAGAGCCTGGGGTACAGCCGTCGGGGGCAGCCGGCCTCCTCCCGTCGGGCTCGGTACCTGAGGGGGGCTTCCCGGGGGATCTCACGGGTGGAAGAGCAGGCTGGTCCTCGGCCGGCACCTCCACAAAGAGACCAATGGAGAGGGGAGGGAGCGATGTATCGATCCTTGAAACCGACCAGAAGGACTGGGATCTGACCCGCGACCCGTCTCTCCTCAGGAGCCAGGCGGTCAGGGAAAGGCCCCCCTCGTCCTTCATCTGACGGACGAGCGACCTCACCAGGTCACGGTCCCCGGGATCTACGAGGCCGAACCCGTCCCCGCCCTCGAGTTCGCCATGGGGATACCCGAGGAGGCACGAGAACCTGGAGTTCGCACTGACGACTGTCCCCCCCGCATCCAGCACGACCATCGGCAGGGGGATACCGGCCAGGAACCCGAACGTGTCATCAGGCACCCCTCTCATCAGCCACCACTCCCAATCCGGTACCAAACGTATTTGAATACTTAAACTCTTTGATTTTTATCCGGGCACGGAAATTGCCATTCAGACGAATATAATGGGTTTTTACGGAGGCCCTGGAAAGTCTCCCGGATTTAAGCAAAATAGTTACCTCCTCATCAGCACAAAGGGTCCGACGGGATGGTCATGCTCCACCTCCGCTTCCATTCCAGGATCGGCATGGGGCACCCTGGCAGCAGATTACCTGCGATACCAGGAGATGCTGCGCGCGATGAACATCCGGGATATACGGGATCCTGAAGGGATATCGGGGGAATATACGATGCAGGAGAAGCCCCCCGGGGAATCTTTTCTCACGAAAACCGGAGAGAGCGTTCGGGCTCTCTTCCTGTTCATACCCTGCACTCAGGGAAGATGGCCGAAATCAAAGAAATCCATCAAATACATGTTATATTATATATAGATATCCTACAAAGGAAACACGATTTACCTTGAATTCTCATTATATTGGAGTTTAATTGTGATTATTTTGGGTGACAGATGAAGCTTTCGCTTTTCAAGAGTAAAGGTAAGTCAATTGATTTTATGGAATTTATGAATGAAATTAACCTTAAATACTTATTGGCTCTACATCTCCTATTCAGGTTACGAGGGATCTGGTTTGTTTCTTGCAATGAAGGTGCCCGAAGAGAGGACCGGTAGAATCCTGGCAGAGATCGATCGGGCTGAGAAGATCTTCAAGAAGATGTGCGACTGCGGCGAGCTCGAAGAAGAGATAAGCAAGGTCAGAACGGCGAAGAACGCCGTCGCGGCCGTCAAGCGATCCCTGCGCTGAAGTTGAACGGTTCACCCCGCCAGCAGCCTTCATACCGTCTGGCGACCAGATCGTGCGGCCTCGTTCCTGAAAGACACGGAATCAGTTTTGTGGGACCGTAATCCCGACCTCGTTTTTACCCCGGTGCCTGAGGAAGTCAGGTATTCCCGGGAACCACCCTCGGATTCTCCGCCACCGTCCTTGCCAGGTGGACCCGCTCGAGGGCGAGGGCTGTCTGGTTTGCGAACGCGAGGAGGATCCGTTCCTGTTCAGGTGTAATGACCCCTGCAGGTTCTGCCGGTTTCACGCCCATGACCCCCAGGATCTCCCTTGAACTCTGGATCGGTATGTAGCGGAGCCTCGATCCCGGGAGCGTATCCGTATCATAGCCGGCGATGGCCCTGTGCCTGAACGCCCAGGTCGCGACCGCCATCTCGTCGGCATCGAGGATCAGGCCGAGGCTCGCCGTCCGCAGCGCGAGTGTATCCCCTTCGGGGAGGAGAAACGCACTCTTCCACTGGAATATCCCGCTGATATGCTCCGCGACGGCGGAGGTGATGGAACCGGAATCCATGGCGGTCGCAAGATCCTGGGAGAGCGCGTAGAGGGCGCTCGTCTCGTTGTCCCGGGTCTCCACCGCTATCGCATGGTCACGAACCCGGGCGACGAGAAGGCTGATGAGAGTCCCGACGGTGATCAGGCCGGCGAGGGTGATGAGATACTCGGTATCGCTCACCCGGAAACTGAGATAGGGGGGGATGAAGAAGAAGTCGAAGGCGAGGACCCCGAGCACCGCGGTCAGGATCGCGGGGCGCAGGCCCCACCTGTACGCCGAGACCACGACCGCGAGCATGTAGAACATCAGCACGTTTGTGGGCGAGATGATCGGCCGGATAAGCCATGCGAGGAACGTGATCAGGATCACGAGTGCGAGGCTGTCGATATAGGCCTTTGGCGGCGAGACCGGGAGGAGGGGTTCCATATCCGCGGGCTTCTCAGGCGCCACCTCGCTGCTGCTGATGACATAGACATCGATCGTGCCGCTGTTGTGGATGAGCTGGTCCACCACCGAGCCGAAGAGGAACTCCTTCCACCGGGCCCGCAGCGTCTTCCCGATGAGGATCCTCGTGATGTTGTGCCTCCGTGCATAATCGATGGCCGTGTACGCCACATTGAGCCCGAAGACCGTCGCGGTCTTGGCTCCCATCTTCTCTGCGAGCTGGAGGGAACGCCAGACCTGCTCACGGGCTTTCTTCGAGAGCCGGTGGTGGCCCGGTGTCTCTATATAGATGGCGGTCCAGCGGGCGTTCATGCGGTCCGCCTGCCGGCGGGCGAGCCTGACAAGCCGCTCGGAGAGCGGGCTCGGCCCCACGCAGACGAGGATGCTCTCGACGGCGGCCCAGGGGCCGGGGATCGCGTGGGTCTCCATGTAGGCACGCATCTGGTCGTCGATCCGCTCTGCGGCGCGGCGGAGGGTGAGCTCGCGGAGGGCGTACAGGTTCCCCTCCTTGAAGAACCTCTCGATGGCGTTCGCGGCGAGCTCGGGGACGTACACCTTCCCCTCCCTGAGCCGCTGGAGGAGCTCGGGGGGCGGGAGGTCGACGATTTCGAGCTCCGCGGCCTCGTCGATGACCCGGTCAGGAATAGTCTCTTTCACCGTTACCCCGGTCACCTGGGCGATGACGTCGTTCAGGCTCTCGAGGTGCTGGATATTCAGGGTGGTGTAGACATCGATACCGGCGTCCAGGATCTCCTCGACGTCCTGGTACCGTTTCGGGTGCCGCGAGCCAGGGGCGTTGGTATGGGCGAGTTCGTCGACGAGGACGAGCTGCGGGGACGCAGAGAGAACACGGTCGAGGTCCAGCTCCGGGAGGGTGACGCCCCGGGTACTCCACCATCTTCATCGGGATGGTCGCGAGGCCTTCGAGCAGGGCATCCGTCTCCGGCCTGCCATGAGTCTCGACGTATCCGATCCTGACATCGATCCCCTCCTGCCTGCGGAGGTGCCCGGCCTTGAGCATCTCGTAGGTCTTCCCGACACCCGCGGCGTACCCGAGGAAGATCTTCAGCTTGCCCCGGTGTTTCTGCCGCTCCTCCTCCTGGACCCGGGCGAGGAGAAGGTCCGGGTCAGGGCGGAGATCGGTATTGAGTGCCATAGGGTCGCCTTTACGCTCCTGTTATCACGAGCAGGATGTCGATGATCTTTATTCCGATGAAGGGTGCAATAACCCCGCCGATCCCGTAGATGATGATGTTGTTCCTGAGCGCCTCTTCCGCGGACATGGGCCGGTATTTCACCCCGCGGAGGGCGAGGGGGATGAGGGCGACGATGACGAGGGCATTGAAGATCACGGCGGAGAGGACCGCGTGCCGGAGCCCCATGATATTGAGGGCCTCGAGGGCAGGGTAGGTGGAGACGAACGCCGCGGGGATGATCGCGAAGTACTTCGCGATATCGTTTGCGATGGAGAAGGTGGTGAGCGCCCCCCTCGTCATGAGCAGCTGCTTCCCGATCTCGACGATGTCGATGAGTTTTGTCGGGTTGCTGTCAAGGTCGATCATGTTCGCGGCCTCGCGGGCGGGCTGGGTGCCCGTGTTCATGGCAACGGCCACATCTGCCTGGGCGAGGGCGGGGGCATCGTTCGTGCCGTCCCCCGTCATCGCGACCATCCTCCCGCCGGTCTGGTATTCGCGGATCAGCTTCAGCTTGTTCTCGGGCGTGGCCTGCGCGAGGAAGTCATCGACCCCGGCTTCAGCCGCTATCGTCGCCGCGGTGAGCCTGTTGTCGCCGGTGATCATCACGGTCCTGATGCCCATGTGCCGGAGCTGGGCGAACCGCTCCTTTATCCCGCCCTTCACGATGTCCTTCAGGTGGATGACGCCGAGCGCCTTCCCATCCCGTGATACGACGAGGGGAGTCCCGCCCGCCCCCGCAATCCCGTCCACAACCCTCGTCAGGTGCTCGGACGGGGCACACCCGCATGCGGCGAGATGGGCGTACATCGCATCGGGGGCGCCCTTCCGGATCCGGATCTCCCCCTGGTCGACGCCGCTCATCCTGGTGTGGCTGGAGAACGGGATGAAGTTCATGCCCGGGACCGACTCGGACGGGCCTACCGTCCTGCCCCGGAGGCCGTACCGCTCCTTCACGAGGACGACGATGCTCCTCCCCTCGGGTGTCTCGTCGGCGAGGGACGCGAGCTGGGAGACCTCCGCGAGCTCCAGGATATCGGTCCCGTCCACGGGGACGAGGTCCACCGCCTGCCGGTTCCCGAGGGTGATGGTGCCGGTCTTGTCGAGGAGGAGGACGTCCACGTCCCCTGCCGCCTCGATCGCCCTTCCCGACGTCGTGATGACGTTCCGCTGGATGAGCCGGTCCATCCCCGCGATCCCGATGGCGGAGAGGAGCCCGCCGATGGTCGTCGGCATGAGGCAGACGAGGAGGGCGACAAGGACGGTGATGGTGACGGGGACCCCCGCACCCGCGGTCTCCACGCTGTACACCGAGAACGCCCAGAGGGATCCGCAGACGACGATGAAGACCGCGGTCAGGCCGATGAGGAGGATGTTCAGGGCAACCTCGTTCGGGGTCCTCTGCCGCTTCGCCCCTTCGACGAGGGAGATCATGTGGTCCAGGAACCCCTCGCCCGGGTTCGCGCTCACCCTGACGACGAGCCAGTCGGAGAGGATGGTCGTGCCCCCCGTGACCGCGCTCCGCTCCCCGCCCGACTCGCGGATGACCGGTGCACTCTCGCCGGTGATGGCGCTCTCGTTCACGGACGCGATGCCTTCGATCACCTCGCCGTCGACGGGGATGGTGTCCCCTGCCATGACATAGAAGTCGTCACCCTTGCGGAGTTGCGATGAGGAGACGACCGTGTAATCCGGGGGAACGGGTTCCTTCCCTGCCCCTCTTCTGCACCCGTCGTTGAGCTTCTTCGCGGCGGTATCCTGGCGCATACGCTTCAGGGCCTCGGCCTGTGCCTTGCCCCTGCCCTCGGCGAGTGCCTCCGCGAAGTTGGCGAAGAGGACCGTGAACCAGAGCCAGGCCGCGATCGCGCCGATGAACGCGGCGGGCGCCTCACCATGGCCTGTCAGGGCCTGGATCCACAGCAGGGTGGTGAGCACGCTGCCGATCTCAACGATAAGCATGACTACGTTCTGGTACAGGGTCCGTGGGTCGAGCTTGATCACCGAGTCGATGATGGCACGCCTGTAAAGGGAGACCTGGTCCACTCCCGGGCCCCTGGAACCCGCCTGATCAGACATGGATGACACCCTTCCCGATCTGGATCAGGTATTCTATGACGGGCCCGAGGGAGAGGGCCGGGAAGAAACTGAGGGCGCCGATGATGAGCACCACGAAGACCACCCAGATGATGAAGAGCGGGCGGTGATCGAGGAGCGTGCCTTCGCTGATCGGCACGATCTTCTTTGTCACGAAGGAACCCGCAAGCGCGAGGGTGACGACGGTGACGGCATAGCGCCCGAGGAACATCGTGATCGCGGTGGCGATGGTGTAGAACAGGTTCGCCGAGAGGCCTGCAAAGGCGCTGCCGTTATTCTGCGATGTGGAGGAGAAGGCGTACAGGATCTCCGAGAACCCGTGGGGACCCGGGTTCAGGACCGCGGCCCTTCCCAGGCCGGTCATCACCGCGATCGCCGAGCCCGTGAGGATCAGGAAGATGGGGATGAGGATAATGATGGTCGCGAGCTTCATCTCGCGGGGCTCTATCTTCTTGCCATAGATCTCGGGCGTCCGCCCGACCATGAGGCCGGCGATGAACATCGCGATGATGACGAAGACGAGCATACCATACAGGCCTGAACCGACCCCCCCGTACACCACTTCCCCGAGCTGGATCAGGAGGATCTGGGCGAGGCCGCCGAGGGGCATGTAGGAGTCGTGCATCGAGTCCACGGCCCCGCAGGAGGTTGCCGTCGTCGAGACGGAGAAGAACGCCGACGGCACGATCCCGAACCGCACCTCCTTCCCCTCCATGTTCCCCCCGGGCTGGGCATGCGTCATGTTCTGGTCGATACCGAGGGGACCGAACGCCGGGTTCCCCCCCGACTCCGACCAGATGGCGATGCCGGCGAAGGGCAGGAAGAGGATGGTCATCGCCGTGAGGATGGCGATCCCCTTCCGTGCCGAGCCGATCATCCTCCCGAAGGTATAGCAGAGAGAGGCGGCGATGACGAGGAGCGAGAGGTTCTCGATGAAGTTCGAGAACGGGGTGGGGTTCTCGAACGGGTGGGCGGAGTTGGCATTGAAGAAGCCCCCGCCGTTCGTCCCGAGCATCTTGATGGCCGTCTGCGAGGCGGCGGGCCCGACGGAGATGGTCTGGGTCGTGACGGCGACGCCCTGCGCATCGTGGTAGGGATCGAGGAGAGGGACGGTCACCGGCCCGCTGAAGGTCTGCACGGACCCCTGGGAGACGAGGACGAGGGCGATGACAAGGCTGATCGGGAGGAGGATCAGGACGCTCTTCGTGAGGAGCACCCAGAAGTTCCCGATGGTCGAGGCAGACCTCCGCGAGAAGGCGAAGATGACGGCGATGAGGACGGCCATGCCCTTCGCGGCAGAGGCGAAGTTCTGCACGGCGAGTCCCGCCATCTGGGTCAGGTAGCTGACCGTGGTCTCGGGGACATAGAACTGCCAGTTCGTATTGGTCGCGAAGCTGACCGCGGTGTTGAGGGAGAGATCCCAGGGTACGGGGCCCACTCCTGCAGGGTTGAGCGGGAGGAACTCCTGGACCTCCTGGAGGAGGAAGACCGCCGCTATGCAGATGACGGAGAAGACCATCACCGAGACGGCAAACATCTTCCAGTCCATCTCCTCGCCTGCCTTCACCCCCGAGGCGGCGAGGAGCCATTTCTCGATGGGCTCTGTCACGGGTGAGATGAACGTCGGTTTTCCGGTATATACCCCTGCCATGAATCCCCCGAGGGGAACGACGAGCGCTGCGGCGATGGCAAAGAACAGGATGAGCTGGATCCAGTCGGCCTCGCTCATGCCGAAGATGATCATCTCCGTGTACCTGCCGGTGGGGACCTGGGAGGCCGGCACGGGGAGGGAGATGCGGCGTGCGGCCAGGTCGTCGAGTGCAAGGTTCAGCGAGAGGACGTTCAGCCGGGGTTCGCCGAAGATCCCGAACTGGCGCCCTTCTATGTGCAGGGCGACGAGGGCCTGGAGATCCTGCATGCTGAGATTGCGGGCCCTTGCTACCCGGGGGACCTGGTAGTAGGCGGCCGCGACGCTGATGTCGGGGTCGAGGCCGCTCCCGGATGCGGTCACGAGATCGACGGGGATCGGCAGGGTATTTGAAGGATCGGCCGCGTGGAGGGCGGCGACCCGGGCCTTCACCACGTTGATGAGGGCAGGGTTGGACGGGCCGAGGTTGGAACCCGAAGAGGCACCAGCGTTGTAGGGTCCGGGGGATGTTGCAGAGGGACGGCCCCAGAAATAACCCGCCGAGGTAAAGGGCTGCCCGATCAGTTCTGATCCGACAACCTTACCATCGTGTTCGATCAGGTTCCCATTTGCCTGGTGGGGAAAAACCAGCTGAGCCAGACCGGTAACAACGAGGGGGTAAAGGATCCCCGTCAGGACGGTGAGCAGGAGGAAGATGATGATCGCGGGCCTGATCTGCTTCTTTCCCATGGAGATGATCTCCCGGAACAACGCGGATCACCCGACCCCGGAGCTCTTCCCAGCCCGGAGAGAACTCGCCTAACCAGCGTGAAGATTGCCGGTATATAACACAATTGAAAACCTGTGCCTGCTGCCCAGGCCGGTTGTCCGGGATCCTTGGGTAAGATATCGCCGGGGCGGCCTCGCAGTGGTGGAAGATTTATTCCATGAAAATACAATTAAAAGTTTCCCACGCGCACCGGCTGTATCCGGGGACGATCCGATCAATCCGGGCACCCCGGGCCAGCTCCTTATATGGAGGGAACACCCAGAGAGTGACCCATGGAGAAATCGTCCTCAATCCAGACCCTCATCTTCTTCCTGATCACGATACCGGGAGCATGGCTCGCCTGGACCCTCTCGGGCAGGGATATCACGTCGACCATCTGGGGGGCCCTCTGGGCTGGCATCATCGCCATCATCATCGCCGGATCGTTCAAGATCGCCGACCAGTGGGAGAAGGCCGTGATCCTCAGGCTCGGCCGGTTCTTCGGGCTGAAGGGCCCGGGGCCGTTCCTGATCATCCCCCTCGTCGACAGGGTGGCATACTGGATCGACTTGCGGATCATCACCACCACGTTCATGGCAGAGAAGACCCTGACCAAGGACACGGTCCCCGTGGACGTCGAGGCGGTCCTCTTCTGGAAGGTGGTGGACTCCGAGAAGGCGTCCCTTGCGGTCGAGAACTACAAGACCGCCATCAGCTGGGCATCCCAGACGGCCCTCCGTGAGGTGATCGGGAAATCGATGCTCGCCGACATGCTCGAGAACCGGCAGAAACTCGACAAGGAACTCCAGGGGATCATCGACCTCAGGACCGAGCAGTGGGGCGTGAATATCAGCTCCGTCGAGATCCGGGACATCCTCATCCCCCAGGAGCTCCAGAACGCGATGTCCATGCAGGCCCAGGCCGAGCGGGAGCGGCAGGCCCGGGTCATCCTCGGCGATTCGGAGAAGCAGATCGCCCAGAAGTTCGAGGAGGCGGCAAAGACCTACCAGGACAACCCGACGGCGCTGCACCTGAGGGCCATGAACATGCTCTTCGAGGGCCTGAAGACGGGGAACCCGACCCTCGTCATCGTTCCCGCATCGGTTCTCTCCACCATGAACCTTGGCGATACGACCGGTGTCGTCGCCCTCGCCCAGAACCTCGAGAACCAGAAGGAGAAGGCGAAGCTCACAGGGAAGATGGCGAAGGAGTAGGCTGGAGGATCCCAGCCACCGCAGTAACTTTTTTTTGCTGGCCGACAGGATCGACAGGAGCTCCTGTACTTATTTGCACAGGGGCTGTTTGGTTGAGAACGGTGGACATTGACGAGATCTATCGCAGGATGCCCCTCGATAAGATCCCCTGGAATATTGAGACTCCACCAGATGCGCTCGCCGACCTGGTCGAAAACGGGAGAGTCAAACCCTGCAGGACCATCGATCTCGGGTGCGGAGCAGGGAATTATGCGATCTACCTTGCAGGGAGAGGTTTCGATGTTACAGGCGTTGACAGTTCGGCGACAGTGATCGGGTTCGCCTGGGAGAAGGCCGAGAAAGCTGGGGCCAGTTGCAGATTTGTCGTCGCTGACCTGCTTGGCGATCTCCATGAAGTGCAGGGAAAGTTCGACTTTGGGTTTGATTATGAACTTCTCCATCATTTCATGCCTGAGGACAGGGAGACCTATGTAAAGAATGTCGCATCTCTCCTGAATCCAGGTGCAACGTATCTCTCCGTCTCCTTCAGCGAGGATGATCCCCAGTTCGGGGGAACCGGGAAGATCCGGAAGACCACGATTGGGACGGTTCTCTACTTCTCATCGGAGAAGGAGATCCGCGAACTGTTCTCCCCGTATTTTGCCATCCAGGAATTGAGGACCATCGACGTCGCCGGAAAATACGGGCCCCACCGGGCCATCTATGCCTTGTCCCGCCGGCGGTGAAGTTTCCCGATAGTTCTCTTCAGGATCATTTCAGGGAATCTTCGATATCATTTCTCCTTTGCGATATTCCCGATACAGCTTCTCGAGCTCGCCCATGTCCTGTATCGGCGTCGGGATCACCCGCGAGTCGTTCTCCAGGATCGCCTTCGCCAGGTCCCTGAAGATCCCTGCTTCGGGGGAATCAGGAGAATGCTCCACCACCGGCTTCCCCTCGAATTCACAGGCCTGGATAACGGGACTCCTCGGGACGAACCGGACAAAGGGGGTGCCGAGGCGCCTTGCAAACTCCGGTATGAAAGCATGCTCAAAGGCCTCGTTCCCGTTGCTGTTGCAGATGATCCCGGCAAGGCCGGTGTCACCACGCCGGGCGAGGCGCTGGACGGCCCGGGCGATGTTGTTTGCGGCATAGATGCTCATGAACCCGCCGGAACAGACGAGGTAGATCTCCCGCGCAAACCCTTCCCTGATGGGCATGGCGAACCCCCCGCAGACCACGTCGCCGAGCACGTCGTAGATGGCAACATCGATCTTGTAGGTCTCGAACGCCTTGAGATCCTTCAGGATCTGGAGCGCGGTGAGCACCCCCCTGCCGGCACACCCACGCCGGGCTCAGGCCCGCCGGCTTCGACGCAGTACAGACCTTTCGGGGTCTGGTAGACGATACTCCCGAGTTTCATCGCGTACTCGTCCTTCCCGACCCTCAGCTGCTCGCGGTATGTCTCGAGGACGGCGGGGATGAGCTGCCCCCCTGCCAGGATGCGGGTGGAGTCCCTCTTGGGGTCGCAGCCGACCTGCATCACCGAGAGGCCCATCTCGGAAAGTGCCGCCGAGATATTCGAGGCGATCGTGCTCTTCCCGATCCCTCCTTTGCCGTAAATTGCTATCTGTCTCATGCCCGCATCACCACTTTGCCTCGTATCTCTTTTCTTTCGATCGCCATCGCATGATCCACTCGTTCTGTACAGCCTCAAAGAGGTTCAGGATCCCGGTATACCCGAAGTATTCCCGGTTGATGAACCTGAACTGGCGCATCGTCCTCACCAGCTCGACGATATACGATACTCCCTGGCCCTCGCTCGCATGCCGTTCGATGGTGCTCCCGAAGACGACCTTCGGCCGGACCTCCCCGATACTCTTCCTCGTCCTGTACACATCGGTACCGTACACGACCTTCGGGCTGAGTCCGATATCCCGCAGTTCCCCCTCGAGGAGTTCGCGGGCGGAGCGATGGGAGGAGTAGAGGGCCACGAGCTCGGGTGTCATCTCCATCTCCTCGGTGACAAACCGGACGAGGGGGATCCCGACCGTCGCGTCGGCGACGATCGCCGCGGGGGTCCGGAAGAAGAACCGCGCCATGGGCCATTTCCGCCTGCAGGTGGTCGTCACCATCTTCTCCCCCTCCACGACCATCTTCTCTGCTTCCTTCTGCATGTCGAACCGCTCTCCCAGCATCGTCAGCCATCGTTCCGTGTTGGTCATCCCGATCGGGAGAGGTATCCCCTTGCAGACCTGCTCTATCCCCCACCTGGCTGAGAGGTGATCTGCCGCCTTCTGGCCGGCATCGTGGCTCAACAGGAGGGATGCCTCCGCCGAGGATACCTTCTCGATGTCGGAAAGGGGGGTTTTATGCGTGAGTGTCGCGACCACCTGGACCCCCATGCGGGAGAGGGTCTGTTTCACCCATTCCAGGTCGGCCATCCACGTCGGGTTGGCATTGGCATGGGGGGCGATGAGGCAGACCGAGCCCGGGATCTTCTCACCCTCTTCCTTCACGAGACGCCTGAGCATCGCGTCGAGAGCGATATCGATCCCGTCGTACTGAGACCCCCGAAAGCCGGCGCACTCGATAGGGACGAGCCTGAACTTCACCTCCGGCTGCACGGCCTCGCAGACCGCGACGATGTCATCGCCAACAATCTCCGGGCCACATGCACTGATAACGAACAGGGCGGCGATGGGGAGGTTCTTAGCCTCGCGGATGGTCCGGGCAAGGAGATCCTCGCCGCCGTGGACGATCTCGTCCACGCACAGCTTGGTGCAGAGGGTCATCGTCTCCATGTAATCGCATTCCTGCCACGCAAACGCGTTGTTCACGAGGTACTCGCACCCCTGCGGAGAATGGGAGAGCAGGGCGGAGCCGGAGACCCCGAGGGCGGTCTGGGCGGCCCCGTTGAAGGCGCACCGGAGATAGGGATCGGTGCACTTATCCAGGCTCCCGTAGTCCGCCACGGCCGACCTCTCACTTTGTGCGGGTTCCATAGAGCATCCCCCTGAGCAGACGGGATCGCGGGAGGTCCTTCTTTTCGAGTGCCTGTCTGACCAGTGCAGCGATATTCCTGATGCCACGGAACCCGTACTGGGGCTGGAACGCCGGGTTCATGAGCGTCAGGTTCACGACCGGGCAGGGGGGGTACCGGGCAGAGTTCCCGAAGAAGATGGGGTTGTCATACTCCCGCACGATCGCCTCCAGTTCATCCTCTGTCTCTTTCGAGGAGCGGAAGGACCCCAGGCGAAAGAGTCCCCTGGTCAGGATGATCTCGGGGTTTACACCCGTCCCGAGGAGGAACTTGATGCTCGGCATCCTCTCCTTGACGGTGTACGGGTGGACGTTGATCACGACGGGGTGGGCCCCGAACTCCTCTGCCATCCGGGCCAGGGAGAGGGCCCGGATCGGTCCGGGAAACTCCGTGATCTCGATGATCGCGGTCTTCCCCTCGAGGGCCTCTTTCAGGTAGACAAGGTCGGGAAGCACCTCCCTTGTCTCCCGCTCGATCACCTCCAGCGCCTCTTTCTCCATGCCAAGGGGTGTCGCAACCCCGAGGAGCCATTCCTTTGTTGATGCAAGCCCGTAGGGCTGCCCCGTCTTGCTGTAGGGGATGCCGAACCGCTCCTCCATCATGTCGCCCAACTTCTGCCCCCAGTCGTAGCACCATGATGCGTTCAGCTCTACCTCCCGGGCCCTTTCAGCTGCTCGACCGTACAGCCCCCTGCGATGATTGCGTTTATCTTTATCCCGACTTCGCCGAGAAGCCGCTCGATCTCGTCCATGTCCATCTCGAACTCGGTGGTGGTGGGCCCCCAGCGTGCCCCGAGGATGTTCACCGTCCCTCTCCTCTTCTCCTTCGGGGGTTCCATGAGGTCCATGATGAGCCTGAAGGCGTCCTCGTAGCCGCTGCGGAAATCACCGCCGAACCCCTCGCTCCTGAGGGCGAGCACCCTGCACCCGACCAGCTTCTCTGCCTCCCGGGCGATGCTCTCGACATCGTCCCCGATGATCCCCGAGCAGCAGCAGGAGAGGATGACGATGAGGTCCGGGTGGTACTTGGCGTACGCCTCCTTCACCGCCTCCAGGAGCTTCCCCTCGCCCCCGTAGATGACATGGCTTTCGTCGAGGGCGGTGCAGGCGGTGGGTTCGAGCGGTACGCCGCGGATCTCGCAGCACTCCCTCGTCCTCACGAAATCGGACATGTACAGGGGGCACCCGGTGGGACCGTGCACCAGGGGGACGACGTGGCGGATGCCGCTGATGACGTAATAGGCGGTGAAGAACTTGCACATGGGAGCGTGGGAGGCCTGGAGCCTGGGGATCAGCTCCCCCGTCTCGACCTTCTCAACCAGTTCCTGCAGGCTCCCGTGAAAAACGATGATATCCTTCTCCATGATCTGCCCGATCTCCCGTTCGTGCACGGAATATATACGGGTATCCCGGGTTGGGGAGGGACGAACAACGCTGGCTGAGATTCAGGTGAAGAACTACCGCCTTACGATCTCTTCCGGACCAGATCTTCCATCAGGTCCAGCTGGATACTCTGGATTTCAAGGAGTCTTTGCCCCTGGCTGGTCAGAAGATAATCGATTTTCCTGTGCAGCTGGTGAATTTCCGTTTCAGTATTGAGGGCCACCCGGTATTCGTCTTCCGTATGCAGGCGGTCCCGTGCCTCCTGCCGGTTCTGGCTCATGATAATGAGCGGGGCCTGGATCGCAGTAAGGACCGAGAGGATGAGGTTGAGAAGGATGAATGGATACGGGTCGAACGGCCTGTATATAAGGATGATCGAGTTCATCGCAATCCAGACAAAAAAGAGACCGGCAAATACGGCGATGAATGTCCAGCTCCCGGCAAAGTCGGCTATCTGGTCGGACAGACGATCTCCAAGGCTCAGCTGCTGCTCAAATTCGACATTGACATCCTTCGCCGTAAGTTCGTGGTCTTTCAGGCTTCCTATGCCGATCTCGTCCAGCGAGGCGAGCTCGCCCCTCTCTCTCTCCAGGATCTCCCCGACATATTGTGCCCTGAAGCGGTTCAGGTCAGCCCTGCAGATGTAACCATCCGATGACCATGAAGGGTACTCTTTCCGAATGAGGTCCGCGATCGATTTACGGACCAGTCCAGCGGATACGAGCTCGCTTTTCTTCTTGTGTTCCCTGCAGACCTGGCAGGGGAACATATCCTGATCGACCATCCCGTTTTCCTCTTACAACCATCTATGGATTCGGGATCGATATATAGGGAAAGGCATGTCCATGACCTGGAAGGATGTCAAAAGGATGGTTCGCATTTCGGAGAGATGCAGTATCCGGAAACGGCAATGCGAGGGGTGAGATTCGAACTCACGAACTCCTGCGAGAATGGACCCTAAATCCATCGCCTTTGGCCAGGCTTGGCAACCCTCGCGCTAAACCAGTACTAGGTGAACCGGTACTCAATAAAGCCCTTCCTGACCCCGCGTTTTCCCCCTGGCTATGTCAGGTCCCCGGTTGAATCGACCCATGCGACCTTCCGGAGCCTGTACCAGGATGCTGCAAGGGCAAGGGCGAGAGGCCCGAGGAGGAACCCCGAGATGCCGAGTACGAGGATTCCCCCGAGGAAGCCGAAGAACATGATATAAGGGGAAACATGCGTCCTCCGCCCCATCAGGATGGGCCGGACGGAGAGCTCGGGTAGGAGGGCGACCACCAGGTACCCGATGAAGAAGACGAGGAGGAACCCCCTGATATCCCCGATAGCGAACGAGTAAAGGAGGAGGATCACCATGGGGATCGAGGCACCGAGGACAGGCACCAGCTCGCAAAGGGCGGTCGTAAGGGAGAGGTAGAGGATATGGCCGTACCCGAGGACCCAGAAGAAGGGAAGGGAGATGCCGAAAGTGAGGGCGACGATGAGGAGGTGGACGACGAGGACCGAGTGGAGGGTGTCTACCGATACCCGGGTGAGGCGGTGGTAGGCCCCCATCCACTCCTGCGGGGTCCGGACAAGGATTCCCCGGAGGACCCTGTCGCCTTTCCAGAGGGAGAGGAAGAGGGAGAAGAGGAAGAGGATGACCCTCACGTTCAGGATCGCAACAGTGAGCGTGAGCCCCGACCAGAAGTTCTCCACCGCCTGCACGATCCCCTGCATCCTTCCTGTCGTCTCCCCGACCGCCTCGCTGGGGATCCCGAGGCTCTCGAACTGCGGGGCAAGGATCTCGATCCCGTTCGCGGCCTTCCCGAGGAACTCCTGGTTCGTAGCAAAGTTCTCCTGCATCACACTGACGGTGAAGAGGATCCCCGCGACCGTGAGAAGGAGGAGGACGCAGGTGATGAACCCCGCGGAGAGCCATTCCGGGACACCTGTCGAGAGCCGGCGATGGATGGGTGCGAGAACCACGGCAACGGCGATCCCGAGCGGAACGGTATCGATCCACTGCCAGAGACACGGCGAAGAGGGCTGCAAGTGGCTAGGAGAAGCAGCACTGCAAGGATCTTCTTCCGCCCCGGGCCCTCCATAAACTCTCCAGAAGAGTTGAACGCACGAGTATAAAGTATCCAGCGGGATCCGGGTTCTCCTCACCGGATTGGATGGCCGGATGGGCCCGAAAGCGGGCCTGCGGTGCCGTTTTTGGGGATTTCTGGGATTCCTTTATAAGCACGGGCCGGGATACCCTTGATCAATGCTGCGGCACAGCTGCGGTTATGAGGCCAACTTCCACTGCAAGACCTGCAGGCTTCCCCTCACCCACGACGAGCGGATAGGCCTCTACTGCCCGAAGTGCGGGAGAAGGATCACCACCATCTGCCCCGGCTGCGGAAGGCCGTGGTGATCAGGTCTGGTTGAGGAGCCACTGGGCGTACTTCGCCCTGAGCATACGGAGTTCTGACTCCGAGAGATCCTTCCTGCCCTCTTTCTCGAGGAAACGCTGGAGCTGGCCGACCACCTCTTCGGCGTCGGTGTAGTCCTTCACCTCGAGGTACGCGGGGGCGTTTCCCACCGCGATCACCTCCCCGCAGACATGGCAGAGCTTGTGCCGCTGGAAACGGTCGACATAGGTGAAGGTGCTGCAGCCCGGGCAGCGGATCACGATATACACACAGGGAAGATTCATGTATCGGGGTATATACTTTCCTGTGAGCGGGGATTTCGGCCAAAACGGCCGTAACGGGCTCGGAAATTCTGAAAAGAACCGGGAGGATGGATCCCTAATAGATGGTATTCAGGATGAAGATGGCGACGCCGATCGCTGCCGCGACCGCGGCTACCACGTAGGGATTGATCTGGATGGCACGCCGGTCCGTGCTCTCGTAGTAATTCACGAGGCCGGCGGATGAGATCAGCCTGCCACCTGCCTTTTTTGCCATAGAGAGCTATTACCCGGACTAGGATAAATAGGTATCAGGAATGGAGACCGACTTCGAGGTGGCCGGGCACGCCATCCTCGGCAGGGATCTCGAGATCCGGGCTGTCAGGATCACCGTCGTGAAGGGGGAGATCCGGGAGATAACCGGGATCACCACTGCCCCTCCCGTCTGGATCTGCCCGGCACTCTTCAACGCCCATACCCATATCGGGGATACCGTCGGGATGGATCTGCCGTGGTCGGGGCCTCTCGAAGGACTGGTCACCCCCCCCGGAGGCCTGAAGCACAGGATACTCGGGGCCACCCCCCGCCCCGCCCTGATCGCGGCCATGCGCGCGAGCATCGGCGTGATGGCACGGTCGGGGACGGCAGGGTTCGCGGATTTCCGCGAGGGAGGCGGGGACGGGGTCCGGGACCTCCGCGAGGCGGCGGGGGGCCTCCCGTGCCGGCCGGTCATCTTCGGGAGGGACGGGGGCGAACGTATCGCAGACGGGATCGGTATCTCCAGCATCCGTGACTGCCCTGGCGCCGAGGCTGAAGTCTCAGCCGCGAAAAGAGGGGGAAGCTTGTCGCCTTCCATGCAGGAGAGCGGGATCCCCTCGATATCGATGGTGCCCTCGCATACGACCCGGACCTCCTGATCCACTGCACCCATGCCGAAGACTCGCCAGCTCCGGGAGATCGCCGATCGGGGGATACCCGTTGCCGTCTGCCCCCGTTCCAACTGGGTCCTCGGGGTATCCACGTCGCGGGTCCACCCGCCCATCGGGCGGATGCTCGAGCTCGGGTGCACAGTGCTCCTCGGGACCGACAATGCCATGTTCGTCCAGCCCGACCTGTGGGGGGAGATGGCGTTCACGAGCACCGTCTACAGGATCGACCCGAAGGAGATCCTCTCCATGGCTGTCCGGGGCTCCGAGTGCTTCCTCACCCCTGCGATCATCGGGGAAGGATTACCTGCCCGATTCCTTGTCATAGATCCGGCTTCGTCGAACCTCTCCTTCAGCCGGGACCCGGTCGCGTCGCTCGTGAGAAGGGCGGGTCCCTCGGACATCAGGGAAAATTATTTATTTTGACCGAGTGAATACGTAAAGCAGCCATTTTGAGAGTGCCTATGTTCCAATCTATCCTAGCAGCCATAGATGGGTCGAAGAAGAGCGAGGCCGCCCTGGACATCGCCATAGGGGAGGCGAAGGTCCACGGGGCCGCGCTCCATGTCGTCTACGTCATCGAGACGGGTCTCTTCTCGTCCATCCCGATGGACAACACCTGGGAGGTGATCTACGGGCTCCTGGAGAACCAGGGGAAAGAGGCCCTCCTCGCAGCGGCGAAGAAGGCCGAGAGCCAGGGCGTCCGGATCACCACCCACATAAAGCAGGGCCATGCGGGGAACGAGATCCTCAAGCTCGCCACCGACCTTGACGTCGGCCTCGTCATGGTCGGTTCCCATGGCAAGAGCAACCTGGACCGGATCCTCCTGGGGAGCGTCTCCTCGTTTGTCGTCGGCCATAGCACGATCTCCACGCTGGTGGTGAGGTCATGACCGGGACGCAGGTCCGTTCCTTCATGACACCCGATGTGGTCTCCGTCGAGATCCCGGGGAACCGCGACGACGTCCTGAAGATCCTGAAGCGCACGGGCATCAGCGGTGTCCCGGTCCTCAAGGAGGGGAAACTCGTCGGGATCATCACGAGGAAGGACATGCTCCGGAAGTCGGAGGAGACCCAGCTCGGGCTCCTCATGACCCGGAACCCGTTGACCATCGGGCCCGAGGCATCCCTCGCGGAAGCGGCGGCACTCATCATCGAGAAGAAGGTGCGGAGGCTCCCCGTCATCGAGGACAAGGTCCTTGTCGGGATCCTCTCCGTCGCCGACCTCATCAACGCGGTCTCCCAGATGAAGTTCAAGCGGGAGATCAAGGACCATTTCACGAACGCCACGTTCGCCCTCTGGGAGGAGACCCCCCTCACCCTCGTCGGCAGGGTGATGGAGATCTCGGGCGTGGACGCCATCCCCATCCTGGACAACGAAGGGGTCCTCTCGGGGATCATCTCCGAGCGGGACCTGATCAAGAACTCCTCGATCGAGGACTCGGTCGAGACCTCAGACTTCTCGAACGGGACCGACGACGACGAGTGGACCTGGGAGAGCATCCGCGACCTCCACACCCTCTCGTTCGGGGTCTCGAAGGTGAAGCTCCCCGCCCGGCCCGTGAAGACCGCCATGGTGACGAACGTGGTCTCGGTCCCCCTGAACTCCGAGGTCGGCGAGTGCGCCCTCAAGATGAGGCGGGCCCGCGTGGACCAGCTCCCCGTCGTGAACAGCGACAAGCAGCTCGTGGGAATGCTCTATGACCGCGAGGTCATCCGGGTGCTCTGCGATGGGGACAAACATAAAATTTAAATGAGAGCAGCACGTTGTATTGGTTGAAACGCTTCTATTCGTACGCGCGTTTTTTTCAGAAGGAGGTATCTTTGTGCAGGAATTGCCTCAGGAAACCATGAAGGGGACGACCACGGTAGGGCTCGTCTTCAGGGAGGGGGTCATCCTCGCTACCGAGCGGCGGGCGACGATGGGCTACCTCGTTGCGAGCAAGAAGGCAAAGAAAGTCTATCAGATCGCGGACAGGATCGGGATGACGACGGCGGGCGGCGTGGGGGATGCCCAGCAGCTCGCCCGGATCATGACCGTCGAGTGCAGCCTGTACCAGAATCCGGCGGGGGAGGCCCATCTCGGTAGAGGCGTCCTCGACCCTCCTCTCGAACTACCTGAACCAGAACCGGTACTATCCGTACTATGTCCAGCTCCTCGTCGGGGGAGTCGACCCGACGGGGCCGGGTATCTACTCGGTGGACGCGATGGGGGGAGCGACCAGGGAGGAGGAGATCGTGGCGACGGGGTCGGGTTCCCCGATGGCCTACGGGGTGCTCGAGGACCGCTACCGGCCCGAGCTGGGGGAGCAGGAGGCCGTTGACCTCGCCGTGAGGGCCCTCCGGGCCGCCATGCGCCGGGACATCGCCTCGGGCGAGGACATCAATGTCGTCGTGATCACAAAAGACAAGTACGAGGAGTTCAAGGTGGAGGACGGCCAGAAACACCCCATTTCTGCCTCTGCATAACTCTTTTTATCCGAGGGACGGTTTTTTCATGACTATTGAGGATCGGTTACGAGACCTGAAAGAGAAGATTAACACTATTGTACCTGCCGGGCATCTCGGTCTCCCAGGTGGAGTTCGAGGGGCCCGAGCTCGTCATCTACACAGAGGACCCCAAAAAGTTCGCAGACCAGGCAGACCTGATCAAGACCCTCGCACGCGACCTGCGCAAGAGGATCGTTGTACGGCCTACCATCCTTGAGGACCCGGACCGGGCGGCCGGGAAGATCAGGGAGGTGGTCCCCGAGACCGCCGGGATCACCGACCTTTTCTTTGACGCCGATACGGGAGAGGTGCTCATCGAGGCCGAGAAGCCCGGGGTCGTCATCGGGAAGAACGGGACGACGCTCCGGGACATCACGAAGGAGATCGGCTGGACGCCCAAGGTCGTTCGCACACCGCCCATCGAGTCCACCACCATCAAGCAGATCCGGCAGGTACCTCCGCTCGGTGAAGGAGGAGAGGAAGACCTTCCTCCGGGCCATCGGCCGGAGGATCCACCGCGAGACCACCTCGAAGGACGAGTGGGTGCGGGTCACCACCCTCGGGTGCTGCCGCGAGGTGGGGAGGGCCGCCTTCCTCATCTCCACCCCCGAGAGCAAGATCCTCCTCGACTGCGGCGAAAAGCCGAGCAACGCGAACGGCACCCCGTACCTTTATGTGCCCGAGATCCACCCCCTCTCGGGGCTTGATGCCGTGGTCCTCACCCACGCCCACCTGGACCACTGCGCCCTCGTCCCGCTCCTCTTCAAGTACGGGTTCGACGGGCCGGTCTACTGCACCCCCCCGACGAGGGACCTCTCGGCCATGCTCCAGCTCGACTACCTGGAGGTCCTCCAGAAAGAGGCGAACCGCGCCCCCTATACCTCGACGGACGTGAAGAACTTCGTCAGGCACTCGATCACCCTCAACTACGGCGCGGTGACCGACATCGCCCCTGACGTCAAGCTCACCTTCCACAACGCGGGGCACATCCTCGGCTCTGCCATCGCCCACTTCCATATCGGCGACGGCCTCTACAACATCGCGTTCACCGGCGACTTCAACTACAGCAAGAGCCGGCTCTTCTCGCCCGCGGCGAACCAGTTCCCCCGGCTCGAGACGCTCTTCATGGAGTCCACGTACGGCGGCTCGAATGACATCCAGGCGCCCCGGAAGGAGGCGGAGACCCGTCTCTACGAGGTCGTGAACACCATCCTCTCCCGGGGCGGGAAGGTCCTCATCCCCGCCTTCGCCGTGGGGAGGTCCCAGGAGGTCATGCTCGCCCTCGAGGAAGGGATGCGCTTCTCAAAGATCCCGAAGGTGAACGTCTACCTGGACGGGATGATCCGGGAGGCGACGGCGATCCACACGACCTATCCGGAGTACCTGAACGCCGACCTGAGGAACCAGATCTTCCACGACGGGATGAACCCGTTCCTCGCCCCCTGCTTCGTCCAGGTCGACTCGCAGGAGCGCCGCGAGCAGGTCATGGGCGGCGACCCCTGCGTCATCATCACGACAAGCGGGATGCTCAACGGCGGGCCGGTCATGGAGTACCTGAAGGGCCTCGCCCCCGATGCGCGGAACGCCCTCGTCTTCGTCGGGTACCAGGCCGAGGGGACCATCGGGCGGAGGATCCAGAAGGGGTGGCGGGAGGTCCCCCTCGGCGGGAGGGAGACGATCGCCATCAACCTCGAGATCGAAACCGTGGACGGGTTCTCGGGTCATTCCGACCGGCGGGAACTCATGAACTACGTCGGGCACCTCCAGCCGAGGCCCGAGAAGATCTTCACCATCCACGGGGACGAGAACAAGACCATCGACCTCGCGGTCTCCCTCCACAAGAGGTACCACATCGAGACCCATTCCCCGCTGAACCTCGAGACGTACCGCATGATCTGAGATGAGGGAGCGCCTCCCCATCTACCTCGGGATCTTCGGGGTGATGGCCCTCTCGAACGCCATCGTCCCGGTCCTCCCGGCCTTCGGGGCCGGCCCCGCGCTCCAGGGCGCGATCTACTCGGCTTATTTTCTCGGTGCGTTCCTCACGGTCGTCCCGGGCGGCCTCCTCTCGGACCGCGTGGGGAGGATCCCCGTTATCAGGGCCGGTCTCCTCATCACCGTCGCGAGCGGTCTCCTGATCCTCGCAGTCCGCGACCCGCTCCTCGTCCTCGGGGCACGGGGCCTGGAGGGGCTGGGCGCGGGTCTCTTCGTGGCTTCGGCCATGTCGTGGATGAACTCGCGGGCGGACCATGAATATATCTCCGGGGAGTTCATGGCGATCCTGAACCTCGGCCTGCTGCTCGGGCTCCTCGGATCCGGGATCATCGTGCAGGCGCTCGGGGACGGGCGGGCAGGGATCCTGGCCTTCACCCTGGTCTCGATCGTTCCGGCCGTTCTTGCACTTTTTGTCAGGGAGTCCCTGCCGGGGAGCGGGCCGACCATGGTCCGGCCGGGCCTCGCCGGAGGTGCGTTCTGGGTATACCTTTCCGCGGTCATCCTCGTCGGGGCGACGGGCGCGGTAACCGCCCTCTACCCGTCGTTCACCGGCCGGAACCCCGAATCCCTTGGCATCATCATTGCGACGATGAACCTCGCGACCATCATCGCGGTGCTTGGAGCCTCACGCCTCCATCTTCCCCCGATCCTGACCATCCGGACCGCCTCCCTCCTCCTTGCGGCAGCCGTTCTTATCGTTCCCTTCACCCCGGCCGGCTTTGCGCTCGTCGGGGCCCTCCTGGGTTTCATCATGATCGCCCAGCTGGCATATCTCGCGGGTACGAATCTCTCGCAGGGGAAGGTGATGGGGTCCTATAACGCGGCCTCGTACCGCCGGGATGACCCTCCTCCCGTTCGCGTCGGGCGTGGTCGCCGAGACGGGGGGTTTCCTGGCCGCATTCGCCCTCGTCGCTCTTCTCGTAGCACTGATGGCACCTGTCGTCGGGATCAAAGGATCACCCATCGGGTAGGAAGGCCGGTCCCCGAACGGGATCCCATGGGTTGCCTGAATGAACCCGGACGGGACGGGTTTTAGCGTCGGTCCCGGATTTTCCTGTCTGGCCCGGGCCCGCCCCTTTTTGGGGATCGCAGACTCCTGCCTCCGGTCCCGATGGTATCAGCCTTCGAGAACCTGTCCACGAAGAGGTTGAATGCGTCATGGGCCGCGTTCGACCTGACGACGATATTCCCGAGAAAGAGGATCTGCCCGTAGGAGGCTTCCAGGAGAGCCCGGCCCTGCGCTGCATAATGGTCCGGGACCACGGCGAAGACGGGTTTCTGCGGGGTCCCGTCGCAGACCTTGTAGACATGGTTCCCGCGGCCCCCGAGGTCCCCGGACATCTTTGCCACCACGACGTTCACGCGGTGTTTCAGGTGCCCCTGGAGCTTCGAGAGCCGGAGGGCTTTCATGCTGCGGGGGATCCGGTATTCCTCGCGGGTCCGGTGATCTTTCCTGAGGAGGGCGTACGAGAACTTGATATCGGTATTCCGGTACCTGTACCCGTCCTCTGATGAAGCGAGCAGGTTCATGAGACGGGTGGGCGGGACGGCCGGACCGTCCCTGAAGGTCCAGCATCGATCCGGCCTGCATGGTGTCGACCAGAGGTGAGTGCAGGGTGCATAAAGGGTCATTCCCCGCCCGGTCATCTCCATGGCGAGTTTCCGGAGAGCGAGAGAGTTCTCCAGGTCGGCGGGCTCCATGATGACAACGGTGCCGTCCCCTGCAAGGTTCCCGGAGATCTTCCCGATCAGTCCGGCCTTCGTTCCCGGAGGGACTTTCCTGAGCTCATTCAGGACATTCCCGAAGACGATGAGATCCATGTCACTGGGCAGGTCCCGGGGATCGACGGTCATGAGATCCTCCTGGACGGGCTCATCGATCCTGACAGACGGTGCGAGGGATGCGAAGGGTGGGACAATGGAACGGAATGCCTCCAGGTTCTCGGTCTCCCGTTCAAGAGCGGTGATCCTCACCTCCCCCGGGGAGAGCCGGGTCCAGGTATGGATCAGGGCGAGGGGGACCGTGCCCGGTCCCGAGCCGATGTCGAGGACCCGCATCCGGTCCCTGAGAATGCCGTCCGCCGCCATCTCGTGAAGGATATGCTCGAACTGGACGAAGACGACAGGGGCCTGGTACGCGAGGTACGCAAGGACACGGTAACCGGCGCCATAGGATATGGGCCTTCCACCTGCCTGGGCCCAGTATTCCCCTTTCTGGGCCCTGATTGCGGCTCGGATCCTGTCGAGGACCACCGGATCGTTCCAGTTCTTACCGGTCTTTCTTGCTATATAGGACTCGATGAGCCCCTGGAGACGGTCAGGGATCGACGGGTGCGAGAGAAACTCTTCATCGGCCATTCCGGCATCCCGGGGGAGGATAAAGGGGTGGGCAGGGGGGAGGCGGGAGATGAGCATGTCGTCCCCCCGGGCCTCCCCACGGAGGCCGAGGCTCGTCGAGATAGGGCTCGAGGGTCCGGTGCAGGTCTCCGGGAATCAGGTTCTTCCCGAGCCGGGTCCTGAATTCGGAGGCGAGGAAGCCCGGATTTTCCCGGGCCATGGAACCCAGAAGCTGAAGAATCTCCCTGCGGCTCATCCCGGTAGGGTACCACAACCATGGGATTAAAACCTCGCCAGCAGCCGGGATCTTTCGTGAGTACGGGGGAGGTTGGCCGGGAACCTCGAAAGTACGGCTGTTAACGGCTTCTCATCGGATAAATTTTCATAAAATAAACTTTTTGTATGTGCGAAAAATGATTTTTATGATTCCCCGTGGATTCCCGATGATGCATCGGCGTATTTTCCTCCCATATATCAAGATTTCTCTCCAGCAATGTTAACCTTTTTTACTATATTGTTATAAAGTTTTTCGGTTCCAATAAGTTAAAATAGTTAACCGTATGAGATACTCTACAGGGTCCGGATCAGCAGTGGTCCCTCGGCGGAATTGGATCCGGCCCTGACCTTTCGGGGAAGAGACCGTGGTCGCGATGCATGGTGGCCTGTCCCAATATAGAAGGCTCTCAGTGGAAAGTCCCCAACCCCCGGGATTTGCACGGCTGCATTCTTCGGTGATGGAACCCGTAGGCACTTATCTTTTCAGGGCTCCAGTTCCCCCACTCCCCGATAACAGGGGATAGAACCGGTACGGTAGCAGGCCGGTTCCATGCATCGGGGATCTCCCCGATTTTCGGTTCGATGTTTCGGGTACCTGCCAATGGCCTGGGATAGCCATGGAACCCTGTGCCCGGACCTTTTCCCGATCAGGTATATGGGTTGGTCTCTAAAAACAATAATCTATATATAAATGTTGTTAAATCGATGTGATTTGATTTTACAGTTATTATTGGTTATTTAAGCAGATCTAAAAAGATAAAACAAAAACAATTATCAAAACCTTTAATATAACCACAGGTCAAACTATTTATATAAAAAGTAGTATTTGTTAGCGAGGCGTATATCTGTGAGACCTCATAAAAAGAGTTTTGCCTGTGGGTTCACCTTCCTCGTGATCCTTGTCATCCTCGGCATCGCGATGCCGGCGATGGCCTGCGACACCAGCGGGACGACGCAGAACCCACAGTGGTACGACAATGGCTGGGGCCACCGGAAGGCCATCACCATAGACAAGACGAAGGTAGTATCAGAGCAGAAGGACTTCCCGGTTATGATCAGTCTCGGCTCGGATAACGATCTTGCGGCCCAGGCCCAGGGCTCAGGGAACGATCTCGTGTTCACCCTTGGAGACGGTACCACGAAGGTCCCCTGCAAGGTTGAGAGCTACACGAGCAGCAACGGGGCCCTCGTGGCCTGGGTGAAGGTGCCCGATCTCTCCTCCGCTTCGAACACCGTGCTCTATATGTACTACGGTAACCGCGGGGCTTCGAACCAGCAGGACACCTCTTCCAGTACATGGACTGATACCTACAAGGGGAACTGGCGCAAGCGGGACATCGTCTCCTGGTCCCAGACCGAGTACAACAACCATAACAACCCCTCGAGCTTCTACTCGAAGGGATCTGACGAGGCCAAGCCGCAGGCAGTCACCCCCGCACCCACGCCGACCCCCACCGTCACTCCAACCCCGACCCCGACACCTGCCGCAGACTCCGGGCCTACCCAGACCCAGCTCTGGAACGACTGTGGCTGGGCTTACCGAAAGGCCATCACCATAGACAGTACCAAGGTGGCTGCTGACCAGGCGGACTTCCCCGTCCTCATCAACCTCGCAACCGACCCGGGCCTTGTGGCCCATGCACAGCCCACGGGGAATGATATCCTCTTTACCCTCGGTGACGAGAAGACCAAGGTTCCCCACAAGATCGAGAGCTACACGAGCACGACGGGGGCCCTCGTCGCCTGGGTGAAGGTTCCCTTGCTGTCATCCGGCGCGAACACCGTGCTCTACATGTATTATGGCAACCCGACAGCGGCGACCCAGCAGGATACATCGGGCAGCTGGTCATACCGCTACAAGGGGATCTGGAGCAAGAAGGCGATCGAGTCCTGGATCCAGACCAAGTACAACAACCAGATGAACCCGTCGACCTTCTACGCCCTGGGGACCGAGGCGTACCAGCCCCAGTCATGTTCGCCTACCCCCGTCCCGACCCCCACCCCGACGACAGCTCCGACGTTCACGGTCAATACCGCCATGACGGTGGTTCCCGTGGACGTGATCACCGCGGAACCCACCGAGAAATCCACCCCCGCGCCGGTTATCATTGATCCGACCCCGACCGTTACTCCAACACCGGTCCCGACTCCGGCCTTTGCCTGCCCGGGTGATTCGTACAGCCTCGTCACCACAAATAGTGATATCGCCGGGTGTGTCGCGGTCACCAACGACTGGTCGATAGACGAGGAGACAAACGGGCTCCTTGACACCCTGTCTGTAAGCTACACCATGGCGGACGGGTTCAGTCTGAAGAGTGCGGATGTTGCCATCGCCTTTACACCGGCGACTGGTGTAACACCCCAGTACACACAGTCCTTCGATGCCTCCGCCAACACGAAGTCCTACACCTTCAGTATCCAGTTACCGGAGAATGCGAACGACGTCACCTATCTCTACGCCACTGCTCACGGGACGGTCCAGGAAGGAACAGGGGATACCGCCTCGGCCGACATGGATGTCGTGGTGCCCGAGAACCCCATCTACTATATCATCCAGGGCTGACCCTGGGATACATCACTTTTAGCCCGGGAAGAAGGATTCAGAACAGATGGTCCCCTGTCCGGCAGGAGACTGCATGGATATCATCCGGATAACTTAAAATACCTTTTAAATGGCTCAGAAATCACTTTTACTTATTCATCTCAGTATTTAAAGCTATCAAACCAAAATAAACTAAATGTGATTATAAAAACATTTAATAATGATGAGTAGAAATAGATTAAACCATTGGAATTCACCCGGGTGAAAGCCTATGAGAAACCATGCAAAGAATCTCGGATATGGATGCATCCTCGCGATTATCCTGTCCATGCTCGTCTTCGCCGTGCCTGTGGGGGCGACATCGTCTCCGGGCTGGTACGACTGCGGATGGGGCTACCGCCAGGCCATCACCATCAACAGTGCAAAAGTTGTCGGGTCACCATCTAACTTCCCCGTCCTCATCAGCCTCCCGGCGGGTTCGGATCTCTCCGGAAAGGCACAGGCAAGTGGCAACGACATCCTCTTCACCTCATCGGACGGGACCACCAAGCTCTCCCACCAGATCGAGTCTTATTCGAGCAGCACAGGAGCCCTCGTTGCCTGGGTGAATGTCCCGTGCCTGTCCTCGAGCTCGAACACGGTCCTCTACATGTACTATGGTAACCCGGGCGCTGCGAACCAGCAGAACGTGGTAAAGGTCTGGTCGAACAGCTACAAGGAAGTCTGGCACCTCGATGAAGGTGGGACCGGGGCACGGGCAGATTCCACGGGCAACGGGAACAGCCTGAATACAAGGAACTATAAAGGAAACGAGGGGACCACGGGGCAGATTGGCGGCGCGGATTCCCTTGACGGGACCAGCAAGTACCCTCGAATCCGCGAACAATGTCGGCATCACGGGGTGCGGTTCGCGTACCATCACCTTCTGGGCAAAGCTCGCCAACACCAACAGGAACGGCATGGTCGGGTGGGGTACAAACGCCATCACGAGCGAGTTCGAGGCAGCGGTCCGGGCGAACAGGTATTTCCTCTGGAGTTATGGGGGAGGGAATGACTGGGAGAATATCGCGACTCCCCTGACAGGCAGCTGGAATTACTATGCTGTCACCTACGATGGGAGTACGGCCAGGTGGTACCTGAACGGGTCCCAGCTCGGGAACGGATATGCCCATGCCTATACCACGGCGGACAGCCATGTGTTTGTCGGCTATGAATTCGATTCAGGGCAATCTTCCGTTGCATACATGAACGGGATGATGGATGAGGTCCATGTGGCCAACGGCGCCCGGAGCGCACAGTGGATCCAGACCGAGTTCAACAACCAGAACAGCCCCTCCACCTTCTCGTCGGTTCAGGCCGCGGAAAAGGTCGGAGACCACTCGACCTGCCGGATCCCGACCCCGCCGGTCGCAGGCTTCTCGGGCAGCCCGGTATCCGGGAAGGCCCCGCTTGCCGTGACCTTCGCCGACCAGTCCACGAACAGCCCGACCGCGTGGGCCTGGGACTTCGGGGACAGCGGGACCAGCAACTTGCAGAACCCCTCTCACACGTACACTGCCGCAGGGAGCCTACACGGTGACGCTCACCGCCACCAACGGGGATGGATCAAATAAGATCGTGAAGGCAAACTACATCACCGCAAACCCGAAGACCCCGCCGGTCGCGGGATTCGCTGCAGACGTAACCACTGGCAAAGCACCCCTCACCGTTACCTTCGCCGACCAGTCCACGAACAGCCCGACAGCGTGGTCCTGGGACTTCGGGGACAGCGGGACCAGCACCCTGCAGAACCCCGTCTATACGTACGCCGCTGCGGGGACCTACACGGTGACACTTACCGTATCGAACGGGGATGGATCCAATAAAATGGTGAAAACGAATTATATCACCGTGAACCCGAAGACCCCGCCGGTCGCGGGATTCGCCGCAGACGTAACCACTGGCAAAGCACCCCTCACCGTGACCTTCACCGACCAGTCCACGAACAGCCCGACCGCGTGGGCCTGGGACTTCGGGGACAGCGGGACCAGCACCCTGCAGAACCCCGCCCACACGTACACCGCTGCAGGGACCTACACGGTGACGCTTACCGCCATCCAACGGGGATGGATCCAATAAAATGGTGAAAACGAACTATATCACCGTGAACCCGAAGACCCCGCCGGTCGCGGGATTCGCCGCAGACGTAACCACTGGTAAAGCACCCCTCACCGTGACCTTCACCGACCAGTCCACGAACAGCCCGACAGCGTGGGCCTGGGACTTCGGGGACAGCGGGACCAGCACCCTGCAGAACCCGGCCCACACGTACACCGCTGCAGGGACTTACACGGTGACACTTACCGCCACCAACGGGGATGGATCCGATACAATGGTGAGATCCGCCTATATCACCGCAACCTTCGATTGCGGGAATTCCTACAGCCTTGTTGACAAATCCGGTGAAACGATCGGATGCGTTGCCCTTTCCAACGAATGGACGGTCGACGAGACGGATAACTCCTTCCTTGACACGATGTACGTCAGCTACAGTATGGCGGATCCGTTCTCCCTCACGAGCGCGGACCTTGCCATCGCCTTCACGCCGGCAACGGGGGTAACGCCGCAGTACACGCAGTCCTTCGATGCCTCCGCCCACACGAAGTCCTATACCTTCGCTATCCCGTTCCCATCGAACATGAACGATGTCGGTTTCCTCTATCTCACCGCACACGGGGTCGTGCAGAAAGAAACAGACGATGCTTCTTCGGCCGGCATGGATGTCGTGGTGCCCCAGAACCCCATCTACTATATCATCCAGGGCTGACCCTGGGATACCAATCCTTTTTCAACCGTTTCTTCTGCCCAACCGTTCCCGGGACGAATAGGGGGGAGCGGAAGGCGATCAGCCGTGGGCGGGGGGGTCTCTTCCCCGTAGATGAAGATCTCCTCGACGTTCACCCCGAAGTGCCGGGCGATCTTGAAGGCGAGGTCGAGGGACGGGACGTACCTCCCTTTCTCGATGGCGAGGATGGTCTGGCGGGTGACCCCGATCTTTATCGCGAGATCCTCCTGGGTGAGGTCGTTCATGGCCCGGTAGACCTTGATCTTATTCTTCATCGGTCTCCCACTCCCCGTACTTCCGGGCATAGTAGATCCGGAACCCGACGTAGAGGAAGATCATCAGGCAGAGGAGGCCCAGCTGGATATAACCGATGAGCCTGGGGGGGAGGATCTCGGGCGGGCGTTCGGGGTGGATCGATCTCGGGAATTCCGGTACATGGAGGATCTCCGTGACCGCCCCGATGGAGAAAGCGAAGAAGACTACCCAGAAGACCTGGAATGTCCGCAACGCCGCCTTCTCGGTGATCTTCACGCTCCGCTCGTCCTCGATGAGATCCTCGACACGCCTCCTGGCCAGGTAGACGAGCACGATACCGGCGACGAATGCAATTTCTATCAGGAGAGGGGGTTTGGCGGTCTCGACCGAGTACCAGAGGATGGCGAGGAGAGCGATGGCGATACAACCGATGAGGAGGTAGAACGTGTTCTTCTTCATGCGGGATTGCAGCCTCTTATGTTAATGATATGTTACATTATGTTATATATGGCTATTTATAGTCCGGTCCATGAACCTGCCGGGTACCCACCGGAACGCCCCTGCCCCGTTCTTCGGTTTCCGGCTCCCCTGGATCAGCCCTGCACCAGTTACTATTAAATAACTAAATGTAAAATATATATTACAATTTCATCAGGAATGCATAGAAGAATGAAAGAAGAAGGGAACCGAAGGAATGCAATGAATCGCACGGTGATACCATGAAACTTCACGCGTACCTGATCCTCCTCATGCTCGTCGCGAGCTTCGGGGCGGTTGTCTCGGCCCAGGCCGCCTCCACGTCCACCTCCGACACGGCCTACACCCAGGTCGTCGTCTCGAATATTGTTGTGAGCCCGGCAGTCATGATGCCTGGCGATACGGGAACAATCACGGTTACGGTGTTGAATACCGCTACCGAGGCCGTGCCGATCGCGAGAGCTACACTCTTTACAGACGGGGTTGTCCTGCTGAATCCAGGGGCCTATGATCAGCTCACCAACCTGGGCCCGGGAAACACGGAGAATTTCGCGTTCCAGGTCCAGGCCACGGGTGCCGGTGGATTGTACCAACCCAGGTTTTACATGGATTTCCAGGGCGCGGGCAGCCTGAGCTCCTACATCCCGCTGCAGATAGATACCACCGGGCTCCAGGTGTCGGTGGCCAGTGTTCCTGCTTACTTTGCCTCGGGGAGGGATGACCAGATCACCCTGCGGGTCGGGAATCCCCGGAGTAATAACCTTTCGAGCATCACCATTACGCCGAGCGGTGATGGGGTCAGGACGCTCCAGAACAACTACTTCGTCGGGGACCTTGGCCCAGGGGCAACCACCCAGGTGGTCTTCGACGTTATCCCCTCCCAGGCAACGACTCTCACCTTCCACACGACGTACCGGAACGGGATCAACCCCCATTCGACCGATACCCAGGTCCCCATCCAGGTCGACAACAGCAGGCGGAGCGCGGACCTCATCATCAACAACGTGAAACTTACCTCCACGGGAGGAAGCTCGGAGCTCGACGGGGACATCACGAACGGGGGTGTGGACGATGCGCAGGCCGTCATCGTTTCGGTCCAGAGCCCGGCAACGCCGGTAGATCCCTACCCGGCCTACGTGGTCGGCACCCTTGATGTGGGCGACTTCTCGAGCTTCACCCTGACATACTCCGCGCAGGCGCTCACGTCCGTCCCCGTCCTCGTCCAGTGGAAGGACTCGGACGGGAACTCCTACCAGAACACGGTCAACGTGAACCTCCGGACCGCCGCCATCGGCGGATCCACGGGGAGCACGGGCTCGACGGCTGCCGGTGCGGCCCGCGGGGGCGGGGGCGGCGGCTTCCTCTTCGGGGGCGGGAGGGGCGTGCAGTTCCCGATCACCGAGATCATCATCGTGATCGTCATCGCCATCGCCGGTGTCGTCGCCTGGCGCAAGGGCCTCTTCGCGAAGATCCTGAAGAGGGGAAAGGGTAAGCAGGGGAACGGGCAGCCCAAGCGGTAAAGAAAGGCCAGGAACCATGAGCGAAGCCCCGGTGATCAGCCTTGCCGACGTGACAAAGGTCTACCACATGCTCGCGGAGGATGTGGTCGCCCTCGACCATGTCTCACTCGATATACCCCGGGGTGACTTCATCGCTATCATGGGGCCGTCGGGCTCGGGGAAATCAACCCTCCTGAACCAGATCGGCTGCCTCGACAAGCCGTCCACGGGCGACGTGTTCATCAACGGGAGGTCCATCCGGGAGATGAACGACAACGAGCTCACCGATATGCGGCGGGACACCATCGGCTACATCTTCCAGACCTTCAACCTCATCCCCCTCCTCACCGCCTACGAGAACGTGGAATACCCCATCATTCTCAGGTACAAAATCCGTGCGGAGAAGGAGAGGATCCTCGGGCTCCTCCGGCAGGTCGGGATCGACGAAGCCCTCGCCCACCATACCCCGAGTGAACTCTCGGGCGGGCAGCAGCAGCGGATCGCCATCGCCCGCGCCCTCGTCAACAACCCCGATATCCTCCTCTGCGATGAACCTACCGGGAACCTGGACTCGAAGACGGGCACCCAGATCATGCAGATGCTCTGTACCTTCAACGAGCAGGGGAAGACGATCATCATGGTGACCCACGATACCCGGATAGCGGGATATGCGAAGCGCACCATCACCATCCAGGACGGGAGGATCAGGTAATGGCAGGGGATATCTTCGTCAGCCTCGCGTACAGGAGCGTCAGGCTCCACCTGCTGCGCTCCCTCCTCGCGGCCCTCGGTATCGTCATCGGGGTGATCGCCATCACCACGCTCGGGATCATGGGTGCAAACCTGACCCTCTCGATCACCGCGCAACTCTCCAGTTCGGGAAATGTGATCATGGTCACCCCGTATACCGGCGGGGGAAGGGGGTTCGGCGGCGGCGGGGGTGCGGAAGGTACCAACCTGAACATCACCCAGAGCCAGCTCCAGGAGATCGAGCGGGTCGTCGGGGCGAACCAGGTCATCCCCATCTACTCCACATCGGACCAGATAACGGTCGGACCCAAACAGGGGCGGGCGAGCGTCCTCGGTCTCAAGACGGATACTGTTCAGAGCAGCCTGGTCGTCACGGACGGCACCCTCCTCAAAGGAGGGGACGGTGCCCTGGTCGGGCCTACCCTTGCCAGTGACTTCAGCCTGACCGTGGGGAGCCGGATCAAACTCGGCTCCGCCACGAGCAACTCGACGAAGGAGGTCAGGGTTGTCGGTATCCTCCAGAGCGCGGGCTTCGGGGCAGGCCTGAATACCGACAGGGCCATCGTCGTCACCGATAAGTGGTACACCGCGAACTACGGCGGGTCGGGCGATGTACCAGTCGGTCAATGTGATAGCAAGCGACATCAGCCAGATCGGCACCATCGAGAACAACACGGCAAAGGCCCTGAACAGGAACACGAAGCTCCCGTCTGTCCGGATCAGCGATTCGGGGCAGTTCCTCAATACCATCTCCACCACCATCGGGAGCCTCACCTCCTTTGTGACGATGCTCGGGGCCATATCCCTCGTCGTCGCGGCGGTGAGCATCTTCAACGTGATGATCATGTCGGTCACCGAGCGGATCAAGGAGATCGGGATCCTTCGGTCCATCGGCACGAGGAAGAGCGAGATCAGGAAGATGTTCCTCTACGAGGCCATCATCATCGGGATCATCGGGGCCGCCATCGGGGCTTTCCTCTCGATAGCCACGGGTTACCTGACCGTGCTCGCCATCGTCGGGAACACGACGTACTTCTTCACTCCTGCGAGCCTGATCTACATCCCGCAGGGCATGGTCATCGGGGTCGCGACCTGCGTTCTCTCCGGTGTCTATCCCGCCTGGCGGGCTGCCGACCTCGACCCGATCGAGGCGCTGAGGGCTGAGTAAGTAAGCCCTCCCGCCCTGGCCGCCCCTCTTTTTCCGAGTCAGGTCCAGCCCGTCGATCAACGGAACGGATGCCCGCGCAGAACATTTGAAATGGACCGGTGGAGAAACGATCCTGAGGTTGTATCATGGCAGGACTTCACGAAACACTCGGCGAACGGGATAAGAACCGCGAACGGATCCAGCGCATGGCCCCGGAACTCGCCACGGCGTTCTCGGGCATGATCGCCTCGAACCTGAAACCCGGGGCGCTCGACCGGAAGCAGAAGGAACTGATCGGCGTTGCCGGATCGGTGATCACCCGGTGCGAGCCCTGTCTCGCGCACCATGTCCGCGACGCGATCGCGGAGGGGGCGACGAGACAACAGGTTATCGAGGCCGCATCGGTCGGCGTGAACTTCGGCGGGGCCCCGTCGTTTGTGTTCTGTTATTCGGTGCTGATGGGTTTCCTCGAGGACGCGGGAGGGGGACGGTAGCACAAAATCCTGCCCAGGCCCCCTCCGTTTGGGATTTCCCCGAGGCATCCCGTACCATATCCCCGGGAGGGTGGGAATGCCGGCATATTTCGTGCTACTCTTCCGGGTCGAAACACCCTGGTTAAGCTCCATGAAATCCGGACATCTCCGGGGACGAATCCGGTCAGATCCCATGAAAATACCTGATGGATAATCTCGAGCCGTTAATTTTTCAGGACCGAAGCCGGTGAAAAAAAACCCGAATCCAAAAAAGTAAAGCTGTTGTTGAAGGAATAGGTTTTAGTGCTTCTGGATAAAATCAGATAAATGCATGAAATAGTATATAATAATATCTGTTATTGAAACAATGAATCTCATGTAAATTGATGTAAAGACGCGTTATAGGTCATTTTAAATAATTTGAGGGTGTAATAACGAATATACAGACAATTGGAGTTTTAAATTACAGGTAAAACTGGCGTACATCTCAAAGAATTGAAGAAATGAAAGGAGATTGTCTCATGCACATGACTGAACGAAGAATGGCAGTGATCCTCGCGGTGCTGATCCTCTTCGCACTCGCGGGGGTTGCAGCTGCCGCAACAGCTACTACCACGACGGCAGAGGGTTGTGTCTACAAGGATCTCAATGGCAACCGGTTAAAGGATGCCTCCGAGGCATGCGAACCGGGCTGGACGCTTCATGCGAAGGTCCTCGACAACACCGGTACCCTCAGACAGGAAGGGGACTTCGTGACTGACACTGCAGGCACGAGCGGAAAGTTCTCCTATCCCATCCCGGCTGCGACGTCCGGAACCTGGACGATCCTCGTCTCGGAGATCCCCCCGAAAGGCTTTGTGGTCGATTCCCCGACGGGAGCCGGTTACACGAAGACGTACACCGCATCCGTAAAAACGGTGGCGGGTTTCGCGTTCGGGAACCAGCAGGTAACCACCTCGGCAGAGGGGTGCACGTGGGTGGACGTCGATGGCGACCGGCAGAAGGACGACACCGAGATGTGCGAGGCCGGCTGGACGCTCCATGCTATCGTAACCGATAACCAGGGAGGGCTGGTGAGCGACGAGAAGTTTGTCACGAACACGCTCGGGACGAATGGGAAGTTCTCCTACCAGCTCCCGATCCCCCCACCGGTAAGACCTGGACGGCCACGATCTCAGAGGTAGCCCCCGACGGCTGGGTGAATGTGGTCCCGGTTGGAGGTGTCACTTCAAAGAACTACTCGGCGATCAATCCCGTGATCGGGGGATTCTCGTTCGGGGACCAGCAGGTGGCAGCCTCGGCGGAGGGCTGCAAGTGGGTAGACCTGGACGGTGACCGGCAGAAGGATAGCACCGAGATGTGCGAGGCCGGCTGGACGCTTCATGCGACCGTTCTCGACGACCAGGGTAAGATGGTGTCTGACGAGAACTTCGTCACGAACACCCTCGGGACCAATGGGAAGTTCTCCTACGCACTTCCCGGTCCCACCGACGGGTAAGACCTGGGCGGTCACCATCTCGGAGGTGGCGCCGGACGGCTGGGTAAATGTTGTCCCCTTCGGCGGCACGTATACAAAGACGTACTCGGCGATCAATCCCGTGATCGGGGGATTCTCGTTCGGGGACCAGCAGGTGGCAACCTCGGCGGAGGGCTGCGCCTGGGTTGACACCGATGGCGACCGGCAGAAGGATAACACCGAGATGTGCGAGGCCGGCTGGACACTCTACGCCACGGTGACCGATGATCAGGGTAAGATAGTGACCGACGGAGACTTCGTCACGAACACCCTCGGGACGAACGGGAAGTTCTCCTACGCGCTCCCGATTCCTCCCACCGGTAAGGACTGGACGGTCACGATTTCAGAGATTGCTCCCGATGGCTGGGTGAATGTCGTTCCCTTTGGCGGTACATATGCCAGAAATTACTCGGCGATAAATCCCGTGATCGGGGGATTCTCGTTCGGGAACCAGCAGGTGTCAGCCTCGGCAGAGGGCTGTGCATGGGTTGACACCGACGGCGACCGGCAGAAGGACGACACCGAGATGTGCGAGGCCGGCTGGATGCTCCATGCAACTGTTCTCGACGATACGGGCGTTGTGGTAAATGACGAGAACTTCGTCACGAACGCTGCCGGGACAAACGGGAAGTTCTCCTACGCACTTCCGGTCCCACCGACGGGTAAGACCTGGACGGTTACGATCTCGGAGGCAGCCCCCGACGGCTGGGTGAACGTGGTCCCGGGAGGCACCGATCCGGGTTATACGAAGCCATACTCGGCGATCAACCCCATGATCGGGGGATTCTCCTTCGGGAACCAGCAGTCCGACGGTTGCAGTTGATTCATCGACCCATCTTTTTTACCGGAATTTCCATCGTATGAAGTACCGGCTCCTCCCTTCGAACGGAGCCGGTTATGAGGGATACTCGAGTCTCTGATAAAAGCCTTGAAAACTTTTCGGGAACCGTAACCCAGAATTCTGATGCGAGGGGTGAGATTTGAACTCACGAACCCCTTCGAGAATGGACCCTGAATCCATCGCCTTTGACCTGGCTTGGCAACCCTCGCGCAACTACAAAGTACGGTATCAGACGTCATAAAGATAGTGATACCGGCCCGACGACGGGGCAGGTCTCGGTGATATCGATCATCATCAGGTATCGGCAGACATCATCGTCTTCCTAGGCTCCCTGGGGGGTACGGGTCGCACCCCACCTGATGGCGGGTTGCTCCAGCTCGGTTTCTGACGAAACCTCCCCTCGCGACTTCGTCGCTCGAGGTCGGTTCCTTATGGAACCTCCCAGTCGCACCCCACCTGATGGCGGGTTGCTCCAGTCGGTTTCTGATGAAACCTCCCCTCGCGACTTCGTCGCTCGAGGTCGGTTCCTTATGGAACCTCCCAGTCGCACCCCACCTGATGGCGGGTTGCTCCAGCTCGGTTTCTGATGAAACCTCGCCCTCGCGACTTCGTCGCTCGAGGTCGGTTTCTGATGAAACCTCCCCAGGTCGCGACTTCGTCGCTCCACCGGTTTCTGATGAAACCTCGCCGTCGCGACTTCGTCGCTCCAGCTCGGTTTCTGATGAAACCTCGCCCAGTCGCGACTTCGTCGCTCCAGGTCGGTTTCTGATGAAACCTCGCCCAGTCGCGACTTCGTCGCTCCAGTCGGTTTCTGATGAAACCTCGCCCAGTCGCGACTTCGTCGCTCCACTCGGTTTCTGATGAAACCTCGCTCACCAGAACCGGTGTGTGCGGATGAAGTTCCGCTCGGCCTTCAGGATCTCCCGGTAGAAGGCGTCGCCCTCGGTCATCGTTGCGAGGATGCGGGAGGCGATCTCCGGCCCGACGCCACGGCCGGCAAGGGCGATGACCGCCTTCTTCCCCGAGGAGAGGACGATGTTTGCGTTCCTGAGGAGCCTCGCCTGGATGGCCTTCTCCTCCTCGTTCGCCGGCTTCCTCCTGACGAGGGCGCAGAGGTCTTCCTCGTAGGGCTTCACCGCGGCGATGAGCCGGGCGCTGCAGTTCGGGCACTGGGGACGGTCGGGCACCCGGGCGACAGGGGTCCTCGCATGCCACTTCCGGCAATGGAGGCAGCAGAGGATCACCTCCTCCCGGTCGAGGCGCTGGCGGAGGGTCGCGAGGACCGCCTGGTCGGCGAGGGGCGGGGGGATCATGTCCCGGGAGGAGAAGATCCCCTCCCGCCCGAGGATGGTGAGGGGGCCGGTTTGGACCGTGACCTCCCCAGTCCTGATGGAGTTGAGGATACTTGCTGCCCCGGGGACATCCATGTACCTGGTGAAGAGTTCCCGGTACGCCTCCTCCTGGATGACCGTCCCTTCGAAGAGATCGAGGAGCCGGTAGATGCTGAACCGTTCGTAGTCCGCGTCGACGTCGATCGCCCCGAACTTCTTCGCCACCTGGACGAGCTTCCAGCGGAAGAGGGAGGTCCGCTTGAGGGCGAGGGCGAGGATGCCGTCGAGGTGAGCCGGGTCCGTGGAGAGGAGGATCTCCTTCACCTGCGCTGGCCCGACGGTGGACGGGAGGCGGAGGAGGAACCGGTAGGCACCTACCTCGATCCCCACCGTCGTCCCGTGCCGGGCCGAGAGGAGGATGGAGAGGACACGGGCGAGCGCCTCGTTTGCCTTGTGGCCGCCGCAGATATTGCAGACTACGCCCTCATCCGATGCCTCGAGGGTGATGAGCCGGTCGTCGGGGATCCGGTCCTTCGCACGGTCCATCCGCGAGAGGAACTCCGAGACGAACCGGACCGCCACTTCGTGTACCGGATAGCGGGCGAAGTCCCGTTCACGCCGAAGCCTTCCCACCTCCCGGGCAACATCGAAGGGGACGGGGATCTGCTCGCCCTCCCAGGAGGGGAGCTCCCCCTTGGCCTTTTTCGCAGGTTCGACGGTAATCCTCTCGCTGTCCATGTCGAGGATGCGCCAGAGCTGCCCCTTCGCGATGAAGACCGCCCCTGTGTACGCCCACCCGACAACGAAGGACTCATCGAGGGTCGCGACGGTCCGGCGGGACACCATGTCAAAGACCCTGATCTTCTTCTCGTCGTGGATCATGGAGAGGTTCAGGGTGAGGTACTTGCGGGTGCGCCCGGTCTTCCGGATGAGGTCCCCGTCGATCCTGATGAGCCGGTGGGAGGCCATCTGCTCGCAGACCCGGTCGAGGAGGGCGCCGGGGTCAGGGTAACAACCGGAGCGGGAGAGGATCGCAAGGGCCTTCGCCCTGGAGATCTCGCTGTACTCGACGGCCATGGCCGCCACCTGGTTTGCGAGCGTATCGGCCGCGCCGATGTGGGGGACCACTGGTTCCACCCGGTTCTCCTTCGCCATCCGTGCGATGACCATGGACTCAAGGGTATCGTCGAAGCCGGTGGTGAGGATGGTCCCCCGCGAGATGGTGTGGAGCTCGGTGGCCGGCACGCCCGACCCTTTGCACGAGACGTGAGACCTCGCGGGGGGAGCCGAACTGGATGACATGCCCGACCCGGCCGATGTCGATCCCGAGCTCCATCGACGAGGTGCAGATGAGGGTATGGATGTCACCGCGCTTGAACCGTTCCTCGGCATCGACCCGCACCTCCTTCGAGAGCGATCCATGGTGGACCTCCACGTCGCCGGTCTCGTACAGCGCGTGACCCAGCGCCTCGGCCGTGACCCTGGTGTTCACGAAGACAAGGCTCGAACCCTTCCCGCCGATGCACCTCCCCACGTATTTTGCCTGGTCCCCGAAGTCCTCGCCGGCGTAGCGGACCCCGATCTCCAGGTGGGGGGTGACCGGGATCTCCACCACCTGGTACGGGCGGGTCCCGCAGAGGAATGCGGCGACATCCCCCGGGTTTCCAACGGTGGCAGAGAGACCAATACGCTGGAACTCACCCGCATAGACGGCGAGACGCTCGAGGGCGACCGAGAGCTGGGCTCCGCGCTTCGACCCGGCGAGCTCGTGGATCTCGTCCACGATGACATGGCGGACGGAGGCGAGGTGCTTGCGGAGCCGTTTTCCCATGAAGATGGCCTGGAGGGTCTCCGGCGTGGTGATGAGGAGGTGGGGCGGGTTGAGGGCCTGCTTCCTCCGTTCGGATGTGGGGGTGTCCCCGTGCCGGACCCCGACGGTCAGGCCAAGTTCCTTACACCACCACTCCATCCTCTGGAGGATGTCCCTGTTCAGGGAACGGAGCGGGGTGATGTAGATGGCGCGGAACCCCGGGCCCTCTTCCCTGACGAGCCGGTCGAAGACCGGGAGCATCGCCGACTCGGTCTTCCCCGAGCCGGTCGGGGCGATGAGAACGAGGTTTTTTCCGGCGAGGAGCGGCGGAATGGCCGCGGCCTGCGGCTCGGAGAGGTCCTTCCAGCCCCTCTTCCCGACAGCATCCCTCACCCTCCCGTCGAGGAGGGAGAGGGCGTCACTCCTCCCCGAGGGAACCGAGGAGCCCGAGGTAGGTTCCATCGGTGAGAAACACCTCCGCGTGAACAAAATCCATGCACCTGGAGAGAGGGCCCAGGTTGCTCTCCTGCATCCGGGTGAGGTCGAACCCGGTAAACTCGTTGAATGCCGGGCATGACGAGGACGCGTGTGGTGCCTGCACCCCCTCCCTCCCCGCTTCCCCCGAGCTTGAGGCAGCCCTCGTCAACCGTGGTGAGAAGATACGCCCGGTCACGGAGGGCGCACCCGACCTCGTCCCTGAGGGTGACCATGGGGTGGTGGTGCCCGATAACGAGGAGGTGCCCGAGGAGGGCGGGGTCCGGGTACGTGTGCCCGTGCAGGTAGCCGATCCCGTCGATGAGGGCGCCCCGCATCGGGAGCAGCTCCCCGTCCTGCAGGAATCGCTCGAGGCCCCCGTCATGGTTCCCGGGCACCACCTTCAGGGGCACCCGCGACCGTATCTCCTGGAGGAGCGTGGGGATCTCGCTGTATTCCTGCCGGGAAGTGAGGGGGACCGCGTGCTTCACGTCCCCGAGGAGGACGACGAGGTCCGGCTTCCCTTCGTCGATGCACGCGAGGACACGGTCGAGCCTCCCCCGGGTCTGGCTCGGGATGTGGACCCCGTGCACGTCGAGGTCTGACTCGATCCCGATGTGGAGGTCCGCGATGACGAGGACCCGGGCCGAGTGCTCGAGGACGAGGGCCGGCCCGTCGGGGAGGAAGTGGAGGGCCATGGGGTCAGGCCAGCCTGATGGAGCCCTTCCTGGGCATGTAACATTCCCCTTCGGCGAGGAGTTCGTTCACTGCCCGGGTACCGTCGCCGGGGCTGATGCCGTGCCTGCCCAGCTCCCCGAGGATCGTCTCGAGGGGAATCGCCTCCCTGGGCCGGGTGGCGAGGAATGCGAGGACGAGATCCTTCGCCTCCTTCCCGTCCCCTGCCGTCCTTTCAACTGCTCCGCTGACCGATGCGAGCGCCGTATCGACCATGTCGGCAAGCTCCATGAGGAGCGACGGGGTGATCCGGTAATGGGAGATGATCCGGTCCAGAGCCGGCACACGTCCCTTTCCGGCAAGAACTTCACTCAGCTCTTCGAGCCTGGCGAGGGTCATATCTGCGGTCGCAATCACCCAGGTATCCCGGGCCGACACGGTCAACTACTGCGACCGCCTCGGGGAGGAGGACGATACGGGACGCAGGGGATCGCGATGGCAGCTGGGGCGAGGCTGTGATCGCAACGAAGGCAGGGGGTTCGATCTTCGCGAGGGTCCCGGTAACCTCGGGCCGGTGCCACCCGCTCTGCAGGGTGAACGCCCCCGTCGGGTCGGCGACCCGTGCATGGACGAAATCGCCCCCCTTCCCCTCCACCTCCGTAAGCGCCCCGACGATGGTAAGGCGCCTGAGGGAGAGGCCGGTGGGGGTGAGGAGCGAGGGCCTGGCCTCCGGTCCGGCCGACGGGACCACGAGGTCCGAGCGACTGAACTCGCCCGCAAAGAGATGCTCCACCTTGTCCCTCATTCGCTCTTACCCTCTTCCCGGGGGGGTCCGGGCTCCCCACGCGACCCGGAACCGGGCACCTTCACAACGCTTACCACGCATCTATAAGTATAATTTCCCACCAGACTGATAGTGACAGACTGGAGAGACCGGCCGGCGAACAACACGCCCGTCAGGGGTCCGGGTGTCACCGGGCGGCCATCTGAGATAGATCTCTCCCGCCGCCGCTTATAGTTGATTGCACGGGATGTCCTGCCCGAGGGAGGACGAGGCTCGATGGACGAGAACCACACCATCTGGATCGAGAAGTACCGCCCCGCGAGGCTCGCGGACATGGTGGGGCAGAAGGAGATCGTGGAACGGCTCCAGTCCTATGTCAGGACCGGCTCCATGCCCCACCTCCTCTTCACGGGAAGCGCCGGGGTGGGGAAGACCACGGCGGCGGTGGCCCTGGCCCGGGAGTTCTTCGGGGAGACCTGGCACACGAACTTCCGGGAGATGAACGCCTCCGACGAGCGGGGGATCGACGTCGTCAGGAACCAGATCAAGCAGTTCGCCCGGACCTCCCCCCTCGAGGGGGCCTCCTTCAAGATCCTCTTCCTCGACGAGGCAGACGCGCTCACCACCGATGCCCAGGCGGCGCTCCGCCGGACGATGGAGAGCTGATGCGGGGTCGTGCCGGTTCATCCTCTCGTGCAACTACTCCTCGAAGATCATCGACCCCATCCAGAGCCGGTGCGCCATCTACCGTTTCAGGCCCCTCGACCGGACGGCCATCGCCGAGGAGATCCGCCGGATCGCGGGCAGGGAGGGGCTCACCATCTCCGACGGTGCGCTCGACGCCATCGTCTATATCGCGCAGGGGGATATGAGAAAGGCGATCAATGCCCTCCAGGGGGCCGCGATCCTCTCGCCCACGATCGAGGAGAAGATGGTGTACGAGATCACCTCGAACGCGCGGCCCGAGGAGATACGGGAGCTCCTGGACCTCTCCCTCGCGGGGGACTTCGAGGGTGCGGAGCGGGTCCTGGACCGGCTCCTCCGGGAGAGGGGGATCGCCCCGGCCGAGCTCCTCGGGCCAGTGCTACCGCGCGCTCGCCTCCCGGAAGATGGACCTCGCCCTCAAGGTCTGCCTGATCGACAGCATCGGGGAGACCGACTTCCGGCTCTCGGAGGGGGCAGACAGCGAGATCCAGATGGAGGCCCTGATCGCGCGGTTCGTCCTCACCGCAAAGGGAGGGAGGTGACGGGATGGCGAAGCAGGAGCAGGTCCAGGCCGAGGTGACCGATGTCGCGGGCGAGTGGCGGAGGTTCCTCGTCCGGCACTACAAGCATCCCCTGGGCGAGCTCCAGAGGGAGTTCCCCCACAGCCGGTCCCTGTACATCAATTACCGGACGATCCTCGCCCATGGGAATCTCGCCGACGCAGTCCTCGAGTCGCCGGGGAAGGTCGTCGAGGATATCCGCGACGCCCTCGTCCAGCACAAGACCATCGACGAGAAGGACCGGGACAGGGTGAACATCCGGTTCACCAACCTTCTCGTCAAGACGCCTATCCGCGAGATCCGGGCCGACCAGATGAACAAGTTCCTCACCGTGGAGGGGATCCTCAGGAAGACAACGGAGGTGCGCCCAAGGATCGTGGAGGCGGCATTGCGGTGCACCGCCTGCGGCAAGATCACGAACGTCGCCCAGACCTATGGGAAGTTCCAGGAGCCGGAGTTCTGCCCGAGCTGCGAGAAGAAGGCCCGGATGGATATCGTGCCATCCCGCTCGCGGTTCATCGACTCCCAGAAGCTCCGGATCCAGGAGTCCCCCGAGGGACTCCGGGGCGGCGAGCAGCCCCAGACCATGGACGTCGACGTAACGGACGACCTGACCGGGAAGGTTGCCCCGGGCGACCGGGTGGTCATCAACGGGATCCTCAGGACCATCCAGCGGGTGACCGCCGGGGTGAAGGGGACCCTCTTTGACATCTACCTCGAGTGCAACTCCATCGAGATCTCGGAGAAGGAGTTCGAGGAGGTCTCCATCAGCGAGGAGGATGAGAAGACCATCACCACCCTCTCGAAGGGATCCCCAGCTCCAGCGGAAGATCGTCCGGTCCATCGCCCCGACCATCTACGGGAACGAGGACGTGAAGGAGGCGGTCGCCCTCCAGCTCTTCGGGGGAATCCCGAAGGAGATGCCCGATGGGACCCACCTCAGGGGCGACATCCACATGCTCCTCGTCGGGGACCCGGGGATCGCCAAGTCCCAGATCCTCCGCTACGTGGTGACGCTCTCCCCGAGGGGGATCTACACGAGCGGGAAATCATCGACGGCGGCAGGCCTCACGGCGACCGCGGTGAAGGACGAGTTCGGCGACGGCCGGTGGACGCTCGAGGCCGGTGCCCTCGTCCTCGCCGACATGGGGATAGCCGCCGTGGACGAGATGGACAAGATGCGCACCGAGGACCGCTCGGCCCTCCACGAGGCCATGGAGCAGCAGTCCATCTCGGTGGCAAAGGCCGGTATCACCGCGACGCTCCGCTGCCGCTGTGCCCTCCTCGGGGCGGCGAACCCGAAGCTCGGGCGGTTCGATGCCTACACCCCCATCTCCGAGCAGATCAACATGCCGGCCGCGCTCCTCTCCCGGTTCGACCTCATCTTTGTCATGCAGGACATGCCCGACCCGAAGCTCGACGAGGCCATCGCCGAGCACATCCTGAAGACCCACCGCGTCGGGGAGATGATCGTCCAGCACAGCAAGAAGCCCATCCCCGGCGTGGACGACGAGTTCATCAAGCAGCAGCTCGCCCCTGTCACGCCGGACATCACCGCCAGTCCTCATGCGGAAGTACGTCGCATACGCCAAGCGGACCTGCTACCCCATCCTCTCGGATGAGGCGAAGGACGCCCTGGAATCGTATTACCTGAAACTCCGGGGCCTTGCCGATGCCAACAAGCCCGTCCCCGTTACCGCCCGGCAGATCGAGGCCCTCGTCCGGCTGGGCGAGGCGAGCTCCCGGATCCGGCTCTCGAACACTATCGAGGCAGCGGATGCGGAGCGGGTGATCCACATCGTGGACACCTGCCTGCGCCAGGTGGCCTACGATGCCGAGAGCGGGTCATTCGATATCGACAAGCTCGTGACCGGCGTCCCCAAGTCCCAGCGGGACATCATCCGCTCCATCAAGGAGGTGATCCGGGACCTGGGCGGCGAGAGCCGCGAGGCCCGGGTCGACCAGGTGCTCGAGATCGTGACCGGCCAGGGGTTCCCCAAGGAGCGGATCGAACAGATGATCAAGATGCTCCTGCGGGAGGGGGAGGCCCTCGAGCCCCGGAGCGGGATCATCAAGCTCGATCGGGTATTGAAGATTTAAGGGTGAAGGGAATGGTTACAGACCGCGAACGCGCTGCCTTCGAGGCAGGGATCAGACTCGGGGCGCTCTACCACCAGTGGGTGGGAACGCCCGTCTCGCCGGCGACTGCGGAGACTCCTGGAACAGGCGATCGAGCGAAGCGTCGCCCTCCAGCCCGCCGTGGAATCGGTGAAGGTGCGCCTCGACCGGGGGCTCATGTCCCCGAACTCCTTCGGGTACAGCGAGGCTCGGGGGGATGATGTTCGACGTGGAGTTGACGGCCCGGGTCGGGAAGGTCCGCTGCCGCGCCGGCCTCCGCCGCACCGACGATTACCCCCTCATGAGCCTGGTGGCCTGTGACGAGATTGCTCCCGATCCCCATCACCGATGACCATATCCACATCGATCCGGTGAACGGGCGCGGCCTGGAGGCCGCAAAGGACTTCAAGCGGGCAGGGGGGACCCACCTCTTCCTCGTCTCCAAGCCGTCCTGGTCCTTCGGGATCACCCCGGGGAAGGGTGAGGATTTCATTCCGGTCTTTGAGGCAACCCTCTCCATCGCCCGCAAGATCAGGGATCTCGGGATCATCGTCTTCCCCGTCCTCGGTGTCCACCCGGCCGAGATCACGAAGCTCGGGGAGGTCATGGGTCTCCCCCGTGCGGAGCAGGTCATGATCGAGGGGCTGGACGTGGCCGCCGGGTTCGTCACCCGGGGGGAGGCAGTCGCCCTGAAGAGCGGCCGGCCCCATTACGATGTCCCGGTGGAGGTTCTCGACGCATCGAACCGGATCCTCCGGCACGCTCTCAACCTGGCCAGGGAGCACGGCTGTGCCGTCCAACTCCATGCCGAGGGCGGCCCGTGCGCCGATGTGGTGGAGATGGCGAAGGAGGCGGGACTTCCCATCGGGAAGGTGGTGAAGCATTTTGCCACCCCCGATACCCCGCTCGTCCCCTCCCTCATAGCGAGGCACGAGGCGATCCCTGCCCTCGCGGCGACAGGGCGTCATTTTACGATGGAGAGCGATTACATGGACGAGAACTCCCGCCCGGATCCGTCATCGGCCCGAAGTCGGTCCCACGGTTCACCAGACGGCTCCTGGAGAAGGGGGAGATGAGCGGGGAGGCCGCATACCGGATCCATGTCGAAACCCCGTCACGGACATACGGCGTCGAGATCCAACAGCCTTAGAACTCCCCGCGGATCACCTTTTTCACCTGCAGGGACTCAAGAGTACCTGATGTTCCTGAAGGTCCACAGGGCCCCCGGAGCGGGGGAGATCCTGGCGGTCTGCGACAGGGAGCTGCTGAATACTACCCTTCGCCACAACGATGTGGAGGTCCACATCTCCGAGTCCTTCTACGGGACGACACCGGCCGACGAGGAACTGGTGAAGGCCGCCCTCTCGACCGCCTCGAATGCGAACCTCTTCGGACACCGGACCATCGCTGTCGCGATCGAGTGCGGTGCCGTGGAACGGGGATGCGTGGTCCTCATCGGCGGCGTCCCTCACGCCCAGGTCTTCAGGGTCTAGAGCCATGAGCATCCGGGAGTCCTTCTGCCCCCTCTGCGGCCAGCCCTCTGCCGGGGATCTCTGCGGACGGTGCAGGGTGGGGAAGACCAGGTGGATGGAGGCGTCCCCCAGGGTCGAGTGCATCACCTGCCCGACCTGCGGGGCCCGGAAAGAGGGGGCGACCTGGCAGGACTCGCCGGTGAGCCGGGAGGAGCTCACGAAGGAGATCGTCGTCCGGGGGGTCAGGCTCATCCCCGAGGCACGGGACGCGGAGTTCCGGGTGACCTCCTGGGACCGGAGCCCGAACCGGACCATCGCGAAGGTACGGGTGAAGGCGAACGTCTTCGGGGTACCGGTGGAGGACGAGGCAGAGATGGAGGTCGTGTGGCGGGGGGAGACCTGCGACCGGTGCAGCAGGATCTCGGGGGGCTACTTCGAGGGGGTGGTCCAGGTGCGTGCCGAGGGGAGGCCGCTCTCCCCCCGCGAGCAGGAGGTCGCGACCCGCATCGCCTGCGAGGTGGAGGAACGGCTCCAGCAGGGGGGGCACGGCTCTCCTTCATCTCCCAGATGACCGACGAGGAGGGGCTCGATATCGTCGTGGGAGAGAACCGGATGGGGGAGCGGATCGCCCAGGAGATCACCGGGGCCCTCGGGGGGAGGTACACGGTCCACCCGAAGCTCACCGGCGAGAAGGACGGGAAGCGGCTCTACCGGATCACCTACTCCATCCGCCTCCCCAGGCTCCAGAAGGGCGACGTGGTCGAGGCGGGCGGGGAGTACCTGGAGGTCCGGGATACCGGGAAGCGCCAGCTGAAAGTCTTCCATCTCGGGACCGGTTCCATGACTGTCCTGCCCCCATCAGCCCCTATCCGGATCATCGGGAACGTGAGGGACTCGGTCCCTGCCCTTATCGCGTATATCGAGGAACGAACCGCCGGTATTATCGATCCCGAGACCTTCGCGACCCGGGAGGTCCGGATACCCGGCTGGGTAAAGGCTGCAGCCGGTTCCCAGATCAGGGTACTCTGCGACAGGACCATGGATCGCCTCATCATCGTGGGGTGAGACCGGTTGAGAGTCAGGAGGGTGAGGGCCTGCGATCTCGCGGCAGTATCCGGTGAGGACTGGGTCGACGCCGAAAGGAGAGCTGTAGTCGAGGACGGTGTGGCATACGTTCCTGTGAAGGAGGGTGAGCCCTGCGACCTGGTCATCCCTGAACGGGAGCTCTACCGCGGAAGAGGATACCAGCACCTCGGCGATCTCGTGCTCCTCCACGGGAACCGCCCCACGCCTGAGGATGTCGCCGGTATCCGCGCCTGGCTCAACCCCCGGGGGATCCTCTGGGTCCGGAAGATCACCGGTACCGAACGATGCCCCCTCATCGAAGTGGTCTATGGGAGCGTCGGCGAAGTGCAGCACAGGGAGTACGGCTGCACCTTTACCCTTGATCCCGCAAGGGTGATGTACGCCATGGGAAACCTCACCGAACGTCACCGGGTGGTGAACCTGGTAAGGAAACACGGAGCCGGCGAACGGGTGGGGGATCTCTTTGCGGGCATCGGGTACTTCACCATCCCGCTGGCGAGAGCAGGGTGCAGGGTCCATGCCATGGAGATCTCCCCCGTCGCATACGGGTATCTCGCCCGGAACATCCGGGAGAACAGGGTCGCCGATCGGGTCACCGCGGAATGCGGGGATTGCAGGAATCTCATGAACGGTGAGTATGACCGGCTCATCATGGGCCACTTCGATGCGATCGATTACCTCCCCGATGCCCTCGCCCATGCAAAGGCCGGATCGGTCCTCCACATGCACACCCTCCGCGACGAGAGCGGAGCGGATCCGTTCCCTCGCCCGCGACGCAGGCTTTGCCAGCGCCATCACCACGCGAAGGGTAAAGAGTTATGCTCCCCATACATGGCATATGGTGCAGGACGTGGCGCTCTCGTGACAGGAAAGACCCTGGAAGGGAAGGTCATCGCCCTGGGCGTGACCGGATCCATCGCAGCCGTAGAGGTGGTAGGGCTCGCTCATGCCCTTCAAAGGCGGGGGGGGAGGTACAGGCGGTGATGTCCCCGGCTGCAACCCGGATCCTTCATCCCGATGCGGTCACGTACGCAACCGGCCGACCTGCAATCACCTGTATCACCGGGAGGGTGGAGCATATCGAGTTCTGCGGTGAGGGGGGGAAGGCCGACCTCTTCATCGTCGCCCCCTGCACCGCAAACACCCTCGCAAAGATCGCACTCGGCATAGACGACACCCCCGTGACCACCTTCGCAACGACCGCCATCGGGAGAGGCATGCCCGTCATCATCGCCCCCGCCATGCATGATTCCATGTACCGGCACCCGGCGATCGCCGACCATATGAAGAGACTGGTGGAATGGGGGGTCGATATCGTGGAACCCCGGATCGAAGAGGGAAAGGCGAAGCTCGCCACTCTCGAATCCATCGTCCTCCATGCGGAACGATCCCTCCTGGGGAGACCCCTCGACGGGAAACGGGTGGTGGTGACAAGCGGGCCCTGCGCCGAGGCCGTGGACGACGTGCGGATCCTCACCACCCGGTCGACCGGGAGGATGGGGAGCGAGATGGCCCTCCAGGCATTCCGGCTCGGGGCGGATGTCACGGTGGTACACAGCGGGGATCTCCCCTGCGTACGGAACGTCAGGGTGCGGAGTGCGGAAGAGATGCGGGAGGCTGTCCACCATGTCTTCCGGGACGAGGGGGCGGATATCTACGTCTCGGCTGCGGCAATCTCGGACTTCGCCCCGAAACGGGTGAAAGGGAAGATCCGGAGCGGGGGTCCCGTCGCCCTGGACCTCCAGCCGCTCCCGAAGCTCCTCGATGAGGTTATCGGGTCGTATCATCCTGTCACCATCGCCTTCAAGGTGGGCAGGGACGAGGAGGGGGCGGCGACGGATATGCTGGACCACGGGGTGAAGGTCGTCGTGGTGAACACCCCCGAGGCGATGGGGGCCCCCGGGGCGGAGGTCCTCCTCCTCTCGCGGGACGGGAGAAGGACGGAAAAGGGGACAAAGGAGGAGGTTGCAGCAGCCATATGGGCGGCGCTGCTGTAGCCCGCTCGCCGGGGCATATCTCCGGCTACTTCCGGCGCATTCCCGGTGATACTCCCATGACGACCGGGTCCCGCGGGGCCGGGATCGTCATCGAGGAAGGAGTCGTCGCGAGGGTGATCCCTTCCCATTCCCCTGTTGTCAGGATGCATTTCCAGGAGAACCGGCTCACCGGTGGAGGCCCGCCCCTCATCGAGTACGCGATGGAGAGGCTCGGGGTATCGGCCGAGGTGACCACCGAGAGCACGCTCCCGGCGGGTGCTGGTTTCGGGCTCTCGGCGGCCGCCCTCCTTGCTTCCATCTCGGCCCTCTCTGCCCTCTTCGATCTCGGCCTGTCCGGCTTCGAGATCGCGTCCCTGGCCCACGAGATCGAGGTAATCCACCGGACCGGGCTCGGGGATGTCGCCGCATGCATGGGGGGCGGGATCGAATGCAGGAAGGGGCCGGGAATCGGGGCGGAGATCGAGCGGATCCCCGCCCCGGGCCGGGTTATCCATGCCGTCAGCTTCGGGCCGATCCCGACGCAGGGGATACTCGGGGATCCCGGGCGCATGGAGATGATAAGCGCCGCGTTCCCGGGCCGGTGTCCGCGGGACATCGGGGATCTCTTCGGCCTCTCCCGTTCCTTTGCAGAGAAGAGCGGTCTTATCACCCCGCGGGTCCGGGAGGTCCTCATCGCCTGCGACAGGGCCGGTGTCAGCTCGAGCATGACGATGCTCGGGGAAGGAGTCTTTGCCATGGGGGAGAAGGCAGAAATGGTCCTCTCGCCCTTCGGGAAGGTCTTCGGGCTCAGGATTGCAGAGAGAGGTTTTTCGCAGGGCGAGGTGGTCGGGTGATACCGGAGGACCATCCCCGGTACCGTTCCCTCGTCGCCAGGGAACGCCTGGCTGCCTTTGCACGGGAAGGGGTGGTGACCCCCGAGGGGCTCACCGCCCACGGGAGGGGAGAGGCCTTCGACTACCTGATCGGCGAACGGACGACAGGGAGCGCCCTCCGGGCCGAGCGGATCGCCGCGGCAATGCTCCTCTTTGCACGCGCTCCTGTCATCTCGGTGAACGGGAATACCGCCGCCCTCGCCGCGGCCTCGATCGCCTCACTCCAGGCAGCGTCCAGGGCAAGGGTCGAGGTGAACCTCTTCCACCGCACCGAAGAAAGGGTTGGGAAGATCACCCGGCTCCTCGAGGCAGAGGGGGTGGAGGTGCTCTCCGGGAGGGCGGAACCGCTCCTCCCCCTCTCCCATCCGAGGGCCCTCTGCCTCCGCGAGGGGATCTTCGCGGCAGACACCGTCCTCGTCCCCCTTGAGGATGGGGACCGGTGCGCCGCCCTCGTCTCCATGGGGAAACGGGTCATCGCCATCGACCTGAACCCCCTCTCCCGGACCGCCCGGACCGCCACTCTCACGGTGGTGGACGAGCTCACGAGGGCCCTCCCCCATATCACGAACGCCTGCAGGGAGGTCGGCCCCGAAGAGGGTGAAAGGCTCATGAGCTTCCCTGACAATAGCTACTTTCTAAGGGCTGCCCTGGACGAGATCAGGGGGAACCTCGAGCATGCTCTGGATTGAGAAATACCGCCCGCAGGCCCTGGGGGAGGTGGTGGGGCAGGATCACGTGGTGAGGCACCTCCATCGCTTCGCCGCCGAGCGGAGCGTCCCCCACCTCCTCGTCACCGGCCCGCACGGGACGGGGAAGAGCGCGGCCATCGGGTGCCTGGCGAAGGCGCTCTACGGTGAGGGCTGGGAGGGGAACACGACCATCCTCGACTCCACCGACATCTTCCTCCAGGGGAAGAGTTCCCTCGGGGCAGACGAGCGGTTCGCCCACCTCTTCCGGAAGGACGAGGGGCTCGCCGCGAACTTCAAGAGGATCGTGAGGTGGTATGCCTCGATGCGGCCTCTTGAGGCCGAGTTCAAGCTCCTGGTCCTCGAGGGGGCCCACTCCCTCCCCCACGAGAATCCAGCAGTCGCTCAGGAGAACCCTCGAGCGGTACTCTGCCACCTGCCGGTTCATCCTCTGCACGACGAACCAGAGCGCCATCATCCCGGCCATCAGCTCCCGCTGCCTCCCCTTCACCTTTTCATCCGTGGACGACCCCGTTGTCCTGAGGATCCTCCGGGGGATCCTCGACAGGGAGGCCCCGGGGAAATGGCTCGATCTCCAGGAGGAGGTCGAGCTCATCGTCCATGCCTCCGACGGCGACCTGCGGAAGGCGACCATGCTCCTCCAGCTCCTTGTCGAGTCGGGGAAGGGGGCCGGGGCCGACGCGGTGGTGACGTCGGAGACCGGAACCATCGCCCTCCAGGCCGTGAGATCCATGCAGGCCCGGGACTTCGCGGTTGCACAGCGGACCTGCGAGTCCCTCCTGATCGACTACGGCCTGTCGGGGAGGGAGGTCCTCCGCGAGGTCCAGAGGGCGGTGAAGCAGGAGTACAATGACCCGAGGATCGCCGAGATCCTGGGGGAGGCCGATCGCTCCATGGAGCGGGCGGGGAACGAGTTCGTCCAGGTCAATGCCATGATCGCGAGGGTCATCCAGGAGGTGTTCACCTGAAGAAGGTGGCAGAGCATTACGACGAGGTCGCGCCTGTCTACGACCTCCGGTACAACACCTCGTGCGGGAGGGTGTACCACCGGCACATCTGCCGGCACATGCTCGACTGGATCCCCCGGGGAAAGTTCCTCCTCGACCTCGGCTGCGGTACCGGTCTCTTCATGCGCCGTTACGGGGAGCTGGGCGGGACCGCCGTCGGCCTCGACATCAGCAGGGGGATGGTCGAGGCGGCCCGGGAGCAGGGCCGGTGGTTCGAGTACCTGGTCGGGACCGCCGAGGTGCTCCCGTTCAGGACAGGCACCTTCGAGGCGGTCTCCTGCGTGCTCGCCTTCTCGTACCTCGGGAACCCGGCGTGGATGCTCAGGGAGGCCTACCGGGTGCTGAAACCGGGGGGATCCTTGCCGTTTCCACCCTCTCCCGGAGCGTGATCACCTCCCTCGTCCCGGCCATCTACCGGATCGGCGAGAAGATGGAGAAGTGCCGGATAGGGGTCGGGGACTTCGGCGAGCGGTACTACACGGAGGAGGAGATGGTCGGGATCTTCGCGGACGCCGGTTTTATCGACGTAAAGGCGAAGCGCTGCTCCTTCGCCCACCACTCCCTGAAGGAGCCGATCTTCGATATCGCCCGCAGGGTCGAGCCCTTCATCGAGAAGAGGGTCCCCGGCCTCGCCTATAACCTCGTGGTCTGCGGGAAGGTACCGCGGGATTAGGAGCGGGGTCCCTTCCCGAGGATCGAGAGCACCCGCTTCTTCTTTGCGATCGCTGCCGCTGCGGCCTTGTCCACGCCACGCCTCATCGTCTCGAAGTCCTTTACCCGGCGGTCCACGACCTTCTTGACCGGCGTATAGGCGGCCTCGCGGAACCGCGGCGAGAAGTCCCGGTCCGCCCCCGCAACCCTGAGAACCGATTCCGCTCGCCCCTCCTCGATGTACCCCACCTCTTCCATCGGTACCCCGCACCCCCTCACCAGCCGGAGGATGCCGGGAGCGGCTCCCGGGGGTGCAACCACGAGGAGCGCGTCCAGGGATACTCCCAGGTAGTCGATCCCGAGGGCGTCGAGCATCGCAAGGACCACCGGGTCCACGAGCCGGCGGAGGTTCTCCTCCTCGATGACCACCCGCGCCCCTGCCGTCTCCGCGAGCTCGTGGGCATCGCCCCGCAGCCCCCCGTTCGTCACGTCCGTCATGGCATGGATCCCGGAAAGGACCGGGCTCGCGAGGAGGGCCTCGCACGCATGGAGGAAGTGGAGGTTGATCGTCCTCTCCACCACCTCGGGGTGGCCCGAGTAGATGGCGGCGGTCGCGATGGTCCCGCCGCCGGCGCCCGCGGTCATGAGGATGACGTCCCCGCCGGTCGCGGCCCTCCGGGGCGTGAGGTGCTCCGCGACCCCCACGGCGCCCACGCACCCGGTCATGCGGTCCCCGATGACCATGTCGCCCCCGATGCGGAGGGTGGACCCCGCGACGAGGGGGACCCCCATCGCCTCCCCCACGGTCGTGATGCCGGCCGTGTAATCGAAGATCTTTCCCACGTCGCCATCGTCGGCCACGTGGATGTCGGAGAAGAGGGCGACCGGGTGCGCCCCCATCACGTAGACGTCCCTGAGGGTGGCCCGGGTGGCATGGAACCCTGCGAGGTAGGGGTAGTCCGAGAGCCGGGAGTGCATCCCGTCCACGGTGCAGGCGATGAGCACGCCCCCGGCCGAGACCACTCCCGCATCGTCCATCTGGTCGACCCCGACCGCCGCTTCGGTCTTCCCGATGATCCGGGCAATCTGGCGGTGGGCGTAGAAGTCGCCCTTCCCCCGTGAGCCGACGCCGAAGTCCCCCATCCCCACGCCTGCGGGGATGAACTCGAAGAGGTCTCCCCTCGCCGCACCGGTGTTCCTCACCTCCTCGATGACCGCGCCCGCGAGCTCGCGTGCGTACTCCCCGGGGACCCCCTTCCACTGCTCCACGGAACGTGCGAGTTCGGGAACCATCTCCTCATCGGGAACCCCGGCCGCGAGACGCCGGCGCACATATCCCTCGAGATCCATGGGTACATGTTGGCGGGGCCATGAAAAAGGTGATCGAAGGGGCGGTACAGCAGGGAGGTTAATCCCCGGGCCGTCCCAGGCCTGTGAGGGTTTGGCCTGCCGTTCCCGGCAGACCCGACGATGGGATCCCTGGTACATGAATAACACAGGAATGGGTTAATTTAAACAATATGGGTTCCAGTATCAAAGAGAAAATAAAGAAACAGTTAAATATCATGTCCGTGCATTAGGTAACATTATATAGTAGGACACAAGATTCTTTACATAACCTACCAGTGTGCCGTACCGGTTACTGGGGGGGAGAGTGAACTATGAACTCGATGAAGAGAGAAGATGCAGTATCACCAGTCATTGGCGTCATCCTCATGGTCGCCATCACGGTGATCCTCGCCGCGGTCATCGCCGCTTTCGTATTCGGCATGGCCGGCGGCGTCACGAAGACGAAGACGGTGGCAGCAACCGCCAGCCAGAACGGAAACCAGGTCGTTGTGACCTGGGAGGGTGGACAGGACAACTCCTATGTGACCAACTACAATGTCAGCATAGCAGATGTCAGCCCCCCCTCGGGCCAGTTTATGCCACCGGTTGTCGGGAATGCCTCGAAATTCGGTGGTGGCACCGCTGCCAATGACCATGTCGTGGTAACCGCGAACTTTACCGACGGCGGATCGCAGGTAATCCTCGATACCTACGTCTGAACGGTGAGGTGAAACGGGATGTACAACATGAAGAGAGAAGATGCAGTATCACCGGTCATTGGCGTCATCCTCATGGTCGCCATCACGGTGATCCTCGCCGCGGTCATCGCCGCGTTCGTTTTCGGCATGGCCGGGTCGGTCACGAAGACGAAGACGGTTGCAGCAACCGCGAAGCAGACCGGGAATGATATCGTCGTGACATGGCAGGGTGGGCAGGACAACTCCTATGTATCGTTCTATAACGTCACCCTCCTTGACACCCTGATCCAGCCGGGCACCGCGACCGGTTTCCCGCCCATCGTCGGGAACTCCACGAAGTTCCTCGGCAGGGGCACATCCGGGAACGACCACGTGATCGTCACCGCCATCTTTACCGATGGCACCACGCAGGTCATCCTGGATACCTACGTATAATCCCTTTTTTTCGGATCTCTGGTCACAGAGGTCATGGGATCGGATCCACGTCATCCGCCGAAGGGACGATCCGGTTTTCTTAAAGGGCCCTATTAGGGGGCGACTCCCTTAATTTGGAGAATATAACCAGTTAAAATATAAACAAAGCCTGCCGTGTCATGATCATTAATTAGATATTTTTATATAATAATACACGATATTCTTACGTACCTACCAGTGTACCGTACCGGCCACTGATGGGGTGAATGTCTATGAAGTTCTTGAAGAGAGAAGATGCAGTATCACCGGTGATCGGCGTCATCCTCATGGTCGCCATCACGGTGATCCTTGCTGCAGTCATCGCCGCATTCGTGTTCGGCATGGCAGGCAGCGTTTCCAAAACGAAGACGGTGGCGGCCACCGCGAAACAGCAGGGCAACGACTACCTGGTCACCTGGCAGGGCGGGCAGGACAACTCCTACGCGGTCGGGTATAACGTCACCATTGACTGCAATGATCCGAGCCAGTCCGCCGGGTTGTGCCGTTCGGTACCTCGGTCCTCTGGCCGGGATCCGGAAACCTCTACCAGCCCACTGTCGGGAACTCCACCAGGTTCAGCGGTGCAAGCCCAGGTAATGACCACGTGGTTGTCGTAGGAATATTCACCGACGGATCGGCCCAGGTCGTCCTTGACACCTACGTCTGAGCGAACCCGCTCAGGCGCTCACACATCCCCGAGGTGAAAACAGCATGAAGTACGACAAGAGCGAAGATGCGGTATCCCCGGTCATTGGCGTCATCCTCATGGTCGCCATCACGGTGATCCTCGCCGCGGTCATCGCCGCGTTCGTCTTCGGCATGGCCGGGTCGGTCACGAAGACAAAGACGGTTGCAGCAACCGCGAAGCAGACCGGGAATGATATCGTCGTGACATGGCAGGGTGGGCAGGACAACTCCTATGTATCGTTCTATAACGTCACCCTCCTTGACACCCTGATCCAGCCGGGACCGCAACCGGTTTCCCGCCCATCGTCGGGAACTCCACGAAGTTCCTCGGCAGGGGCACATCCGGGAACGACCACGTGATCGTCACCGCCATCTTTACCGATGGCACCGCGCAGGTCATCCTGGATACCTACGTCTAATCCCCTCCTTTTTTTTCTGAAACGATCCCGCCTTTCAAAGGACAGGGTGACAGTTCTTCCTGGACACATCCGCCCGGACCCGCCACCTCCGTATCAGGCGTTGATACGAGCCTGAAACGCATTCACGCATATTGAAGGAATTCAGGGCGAGGGCTCTTTCCCCATCCCCAGGAACCCGTCGAGGAGGGCGAGGGCCTCGAGCTCCTTCGGTCCCCCGCACCTGCGGATGAGTACCCCGGTGGTGATCGATGAGTTTCGGAGTCTCCGGATCCTTATTCCAGAGATAGCGGGTCCCGTGGACCGCTGCCTCGATGACGCTGTTGAACCCCCGGTTCACCGGGTGTACCGCCGGGGAGAGGGCCACCTCCTTCATGGGTGTGAGGATGACGGTCATCGATTCGCGGGCACGGTGCTCGATGTCGGCATGAAACGCGATCCATGCCTCGACCTCGGGGAGCCGGTGGACGAGGAACCCCTCCACATCCTCCTCCACGAAGGCCGACTGAGGGGAGATCCCCGAACGCGGTCTTCACAAAGAGGACAGGGTCATGGACGATATTTGCGACGACCCAGCCCCACCGTTCCACGTTCATCGCGGTGTGGCTCCCCCTGAAGAGGACCATCCGGTACGCCCCGTCGCGGAAGATGATCCCCATCGGGGCCGCGTTGGACCACGTGGTGGCGATGACCTCGTTTATTCCTTCCTGGAGCAGTCCCATTCCCAGCCCTCCCCGAGAGCGATGTAGATGGCCAGCGATGATGATGTCGGCGGTGGAGCCCGGGTTGATCCCCCGGGCGATGCACTCGGCGTCGAATGCCCCGAGATCCTCCCTTCCGGCGAGGACCTCCCCCGCCCGCCGCTTCACCTCTTCTGCGACGGAAGCTCCGTGCTCCTTCACGATGAAGGTGTCGATCCCGGTGGAGAGGAGCGAGAGGAAGGTCCCGACGATCGCCCTCCCTCCCGCAGCCGACCCGGTGGAGTTCGTCTGCCGCCTTCCTCGTCAGGCGGAAACCGTTCACCCACTCCCGGGCCACCATGTCATGCTCCCTGGAGTGGTCCATGATGTCAAAGAGGGTCATCCCCCTCTCCCGGATCAGGCCGGGGGCACGCGGGTCGGCGACGTCCAGGGGGTCGCCCGGGAGCATCCGCACCTTCGTGAGCGAGAAGGCCTCGGTAGAAGCTGACCGCGTCCTCTACCGTCGTCTCGTTCACGGCCCGGATCGCCCCCGGGATGTCGCCCCCCCGGAGGAGGGGGATGAGGAGGATGAAGGCCCCGAAATGGGTGTTCCCCCCGCCGTGCGCCGTGGTGAGCCTCACCGCCTCGCTGAAGGATCTCCCCGATCCCGCCCTCGCACCCCGCGGCCCTCTCGAGGGCAGGGCGGGCGAGGATCGCGGAGGCGAGGAAGTGCTCGAGCCGGGTCCCCTCGTAGTCATGGCACCGGTCCACGTTCCCCGGCTTCGGGGAGGCGGTGACCTCGAGGACCATCGCCATCTGTGCCCGTTCAACCGGCGTCATGGCCGTCCCTCGACGGAAAGACCCGTCCCATGATGGCCCGGGAGAGTTCCCGCTTCTTCTGCATGTACTCCTTCTTCGAGAGCCCCATCTGCTCGAGGGTGGCGTCCCTGAGGAGGCAGGGGGAGCTCACCTTGCAGCACCAGGCGAGGGAGCCGAAGCAGGTGTACGGCCCTTCCTCGAGGGTTGTCCCCTTCACGGCCTCCCGCTTCAGGCTGACGTACTCATCCCGGGAGAGCCCGACCTTCGCGAGTGTCGGGAGGAGGGGGCAGTCCTTGACCGGGAGGCAGCAGAAGGTGAGGGCCCTGACATCCCCGCCCCGGCAGAGCTGCTTGGGGGCGTTGTACCAGCCGAACTCGTTCGCGTACCGGGTGATAGCCGCATCGAGGCCCGCGAGGGTCTGGATATCCGAGCGCCGTGGCGAGGGAGACGAGGTCTGCCCCGTGGGAGAACATCTCCATCACCCGGTCGAAGGACTGCATGGAGTTGTTCGCGATGAGGAGGATGGGGGAGGCGTTCCTGATCTGCCTGATCTTCGCATAGCCGGCGTCCATGAGATCCACGTGGAGGATATCGGCTCCGGCCTCCCAGAGCCTGCGGGCAAGCGCGGGATCGTTCTCCGAGACACCCGCCCGGATCTTCACCGATACGAGAACCCCCTCCGACTTGAGGGCGCGGACCATCCCGACGAGTGTATCCGGGTGGTGGAGGAGGAACTCCCCCGACCCCGCCTCCACCATCGGCGCCTGCCGGCAGTGGGCATCGATCTCGTAGACGACCCGGTCACCGAGGGATGCGGCAAGGCCGGAGAGGGCTTCCGGGGTGCTCGCCCTGAGGTTCACCCCGCCGACCACGGGGCTCGCGGCGAGGAGGTCCACCTGGCGCTGCAGTTCGCTGACGGGGTCATCGGGGAGGAACTCGCACCTCCCGGACTCCGCCATCCTCCTGCTTGCGGCGATGGTCGGCGGATCGATCGAGTACCCGCCGATGAAGCCCATCCCTGCATGCTCCGCCCGGGCCGCCACGTAGGCGGCATCGACCGTCCCTGCCATGGCAGCGATGGCGATCGGGGTCTTCACCCTGCGCCCGTCCACGGCAAGGTCGAAGAGATCGTCGGGAGGAGACATAGATTCGTACCGGTTTCGCTCCTGAACCTTTATGTCTATCTCTCCAGCTCCGTGAGGGTATAGCCCTCGGGAGTCCGGGAGAGAGTGATGAAACCCCTGAACTCGTCGATCCCGATCCCCGGGGCGGTCCGGTAGAACCTGACGAGGGCGTCCCAGGGGATGAGGTAGGCCTCCCTGGTCCTCCCCGACCCGAACCGGAACTCGATGGCAAGGTATCCCCGCCTTCCCGTGCGCGAGAGGAACGCGCTGATGCTCTCGACCTGGTGGAGATGGTTCCGGTCGACGTGGAAGTGCTGGGAGAAGTAGAGCTTCTTCCCATGGATGGACTTGCACTCGATCGCACAGTAGTAGCGTGGGTCCAGGGAGTCGACGAGGACGTCCACGTACTGGCTGGACCACTTGGACTGCTTGAGCCGGTAGGCGAATCCCTGCCGCTTCCCTGCCTCAAAGAACCGGTTCAGGCAGGCGACCATCTCCCGCTCGAAGTCGTTCACCTGTCATGCCTCCCCGGGGGAGGTGCTACCCGTGATCGCCGAAGGTCCCACTGGTACTACGTTGGGGGTCTCGTCAGATAGTGTTAACGCATCCATTCCCCGATCCGACCTATCCCCGCCCATATCGGGCGGCGGTGGGTAAAATCAGCCTCATTCCAGCGTTCCATTTCGATAATCATTTTACCCATGCGGGCATACAGGTTCTCACATGAGCAAGAAGGGCCTGCTTCTGGTGGGTCACGGGAGTTCGCTGCCCTACAACAAGCAGCTCGTCGAGGATACCGCGCGTATCGTCGCCCGCAAGGATCCTGGCTACCTCGTGAAGTGCGCCTTCATGAACCTGAATACGCCCACCATAAAGGAGGCCCTCGATGAGTTCAAAAAGGAGGATATCGATACCGTGATCGTGGTACCCCTGTTCCTCGCCCGTGGCGTCCATATCAACAAGGACATTCCCGGGGTCCTCGGCCTCCCCGAGGGTTCGTTCCGGGGCAGCTTCGTGAAAAACGGCTCCGAGATCCCCCTGATCTACGCGGACCCGATCGGGAGCGACCCCCTCCTCGCCGAGCTCATGCTCAAGAACGCAGCGCGTGCCCTCAGGGAGCGCCTCTGACCAACCCATGGAGATCCTCGTCCTCGATACTATCCATGGCGGAACGGAACTCGCTATCGAGCTCACGAGGTCCGGCCATCGCGTGGACACCGTCGATATTTACCGTGGGGAGCGGGGTATTACTCCGGAAGAGGCAGCGGACCGGCGATATGACCTCCTCGTCGCACCCGTCCACCTGAATCCGGATCACCCCCTTCTGAAGGCAGTCACTGCACCCCGTATCACCCACCACGGAGCAGTCCGGATGCTCCTCTCGGGAGCGGCCCCGCACCCGATGATCGAGGTGACCGGTGCACGGGGGAAGACCACGACGGCCCATGCCATCGCCCATGCGCTTGGCGGCCCGGGCGTCCTGTCCAGAGGGGCCCCTTTCCCCCCTGGACGCTCCCGGCTCAGCCCCGAGGGGCCCCTTCCCCCCGGGACAGCCCCGGCTCCGAAGGAGCCGGGTCTCCCTGCGGGACCCGGGATCCTCCATACCTCGCGGGGCACCTTCCTGTCGCCCGAGGGGACCCTCCTCTGGAAGAGGTCTATCACCCCTGCGTCGGTTATCCGGGCCGCACGGGAGGCTGCCAGGATCTCCGGCTGGCTCGTTGCCGAGGAGTCCCTCGGCGTCTCCGGTGCAGGGGACGTTGCCGTCCTCACCTCCGGGAATGACTACCGCATCGCGGCCGGAAAGCGGTCGGCCCTCGCCGCAAAGCTGGAGAGCATGAGGGATTCTCCCGTGGTCGTGGTCCCGCCGGGATACGGTTCGATCACCCGCACCTGGTCGATACCGCGGATTGTATCAGCTGGGACGGGGATCGCTGCTCCTATGACCACAACGGCATCCGCGGCGAGTTCCGGAACCCTCTCGGGGAACTGACCCCCTACCATGACCCTCTCTCCCTCGCGGCTGCGACCCTCTGCGCCCTCGGGAGAGACCCGGGAGGCCTCGCCGGCTTCGCGGGCGTGGAGGGCAGGCTTTCCGCGGAAAAGAGGGACGGGATCCTGATCGTGGATAACTCGAACAGCGGGACCTCGGCCGAGACCACGGAGGCCGCGGCCTCCTATGCCCGGGCGATCTCAACCGGTGGGTGGATCACCCTCGTCATCGGCGAGGAGGACCGCACCGTCTGCGAGGGGTTCCCGCCCGACGCCATCGCCTCTTCCATCCGGAAGATCCACCCCGATAAGCTGGTCCTCGTGGGCGAGCGGGGCCGGTCGGTCAGGCCGGAGGGGTTCGGGAGGCGGGTTGCCTATGCAGATACCCTCGAGGCGGCGAGGGGCCTCGCCCTCCGGGAGACACCCGGCGGCGGGGCCGTCGTCCTCGCCGTCAAGACATGGAGGTGAAGATGAACTACATCCAGCCCAGGCCCTCGTCCATCGTTGCGGCGCTCTACACCGCCCGGGACCTTGACGTGGACGTGGCGATCCTCCACGGCCCCTCGGGATGCTCCTTCAAGCACGCCCGGCTCCTCGAGGAGGACGGGATGCGGGTCCTCACCACCTCCCTCGCGGACCATGAGTTCATCTTCGGCGGGCAGGGGCCCCTCGAGCGGGTGCTCCGCTATGCCGAGGAGAAGTTCTCCCCCTCCCGGATCGCGGTCATCGGCACCTGCGTCTCCATGATCATCGGGGAGGACCTCCCGTCCGCGGTGGCGGGGAGCGGGATTTCCACCCCCACCATCGTCGTGAACATCCATGCCGGGTTCCGGGAGAACACAGAAGGGGTGATGGTGACCCTGGAGGCTGCCGCTGAGGCCGGCTGGATCGGGGCGGATGAGCTCGAACGGCAGCGGTACCTCATGGCTAAGGCGAACGAGGTGGAGCACCTGCGGGGGGCGGCCATCCAGGAGTACATCGAACCGTCCCGGGGCGACCTGAAGCACGTGGTGGCCGCAAGGCTCATCGAGATGGCGCGTTCAGGGCAGCATGGCATGGCGGTGATGAACGCGAAGAAGGAGACCGCCTACATGTTCGCCGACGAGATCCTCGCGCTGCACGATGCCTGCCCCGATGCTCCTGTCACTTACCTCGCGAATCTCGAGAACCGCGGGCTCCCGAAGGTCAGGGAGGACGCCCGGATCATCAGGGAGGGCCTGTCCGAAAGGGGGCTCACCCCCGAACTGCTCGGCGCCCTTGACGAGTACGGGGCGAACGGCGAAGCCATCGGGGAGCGGATACGCGCCGAGAGCCCTGCGTTCCTCCTCCTCGCGGGGGTCCCCCACGCGGTACCGCCCGGGTTCACGAGGGGGATCGAGGTCTTCTCGGTGACGAACGGGCCGAGGCAGGTGGAGCCCATCCGGATGCTCGGGCACCAGCACGTCGTGGTCGAGGTCGACCTCCACCCCAAGACCCTCGGGGTGCGGCACCTGGTCGAGAGCGAGTTCGGGGCGGTACTGAGGTCACTCGGATGAAGTCGCTCGTCATCTCGGGCGACCGTTCGGGGACGGGGAAGACCTCCATCTCCCTCGCACTTGCATCCCTCCTCACCGACAGGGCGCCTGTCCAGACCTTCAAGGTGGGGATGGACTACATCGACCCCTCCTACCTCTCGGCGGTTACCGGGCGGCCCTGCCGGAACCTCGACAGTTTCGTCATGGAGGACGCCGATATCCGGGCCTGCTTCGCCCACGGGTGCAAAGGGGCGGGGTTCGCCCTCATCGAGGGTGTACGGGGCCTGTACGAGGGGGCCGATGCCCTCACGAACAGGGGGTCGACAGCGGGAGTTGCAAAGGACCTCGGCCTGCCTGTCATCCTGGTGGTGAACGCCCGGTCCATCACCCGCTCTGCGGCGGCCCTCGTGAAGGGGTTCCAGGCCTTCGACCCCTCCATCGCCATCAGGGGCGTGATCCTGAACAACGTGGCCGGCCAGTCCCACATGAAGAAGGCGGTGACGGCCATCGAGCATGCCTGCGGGATCCCCGTCCTCGGCGCGATCCCGCATGACCCGCGCGTCGAGCTCACCATGCGGCATCTCGGGCTCGTCCCTTACCGCGAGGGGAGCGGGGACGACGGGTTCAGGGGCCGGCTCGGGGAGGTGCGGGATCTCGTGGCAGGACATGTGGACCTGGACGGGATCGTTGCCTGCGCTGCCGAGGTGGACCCGGCCCGTGACGGGCCATCGCCGTTCACGGTGGATCGTGAACCGGACGTAACCATCGGGGTAGCCTACGACGAGGCATTCAACTTCTACTACGCCGACCTCTTCGACCTCCTCCCTGCTCTCGGGGCGCGGGTGGAGACCTTCAGCCCTGTCCATGGCAGGCTCCCCGAGGCAGACGGGTATATCCTGGGCGGCGGCTATCCCGAGCTCTTCGGCCCCGAGCTCGAGGCGAACGAGGGGATGAAGGACGGGCTGCGGTCAGCCTCTTCCTCGGGAACCCCCGTCTACGGCGAGTGCGGCGGGCTCATGTACCTGACAGACCGGATCGTCCTCTCCCCGGGATGGCGCGGCGGGAAGGGGGAGTCCTTTGCCATGTGCGGGGTGTTTCCCGGCGAGACCCGGATGCCCGCCCGCCGGGTGGTCAGTGACGTGGAGGGGGTCGCCTCTGACACAAGCCCCCTCGGCGGCGGGGCTTTCCGCGGGCACGAGTTCCACTACAGCGACGTGGTCCTCGACAAAGACACCCCCTACGCCTACCGGATCACGCGGGGCCTGGGCATCCGCGACGGTCTGGACGGGGCCCTTATCAGGCGCTCGCTCGGGTCGTACACCCACCTCCATCCCCTCGCGAGCCTCGGATGTTCAGGCTTTTGTCGAGGCGTGCCGGGGAAAGGGCTGATGGGGAATCCGTTTCGGCGTGGTTGGATACCTTGCGGATGAGATGCCCGGGAAACTTCTGGTCACAGCTCCCGGGCATGGGGGGATGGCCGCCCGGGGGTGGCGTACCCCCGAGAGCCCAAGACGAAGACGAATATTCCAGAAAACAGGCAGGTCTGGCTCTTGCGAGGTACGGTCTTTCTGATCAGGAGTGGAGCGCAAGCTGTAAAAGCGGCGCGTTCCAAACGTTATAGTCATGTGGATCTACCTGGATGGGAGGTTCGTCCAGAAGGAGGAGGCGAAGGTCTCGGTCTTCGACCACGGCCTCCTCTACGGCGACGGCGTCTTCGAGGGCATCCGCGCCTATGACGGGAAGGTCTTCCGGCTCGACGCCCACCTCGACCGGCTCTATGACTCGGCAAAGACCATCGACCTCGCACCCCCCTTCACGAAGGCGAAGATGAAGGATCTCGTCCTCGAGACCCTGCGGAAGAACAAGCTCCGCGACGGCTACATCCGGCCCGGTCATCACCCGCGGCGTGGGGGACCTCGGCCTCGACCCCCGCAAGTGCCCGAAGCCCACGGTCTTCATCATCGCCGTGGAATGGGGCGCGATGTACGGGGACCTCTACGAGAAGGGCTTAAAGGCGGTCACCGTCTCGGTGAGGAGGAACGCCGCCGAGGCCCTCCCGCCCAATGCAAAGACCCTCAACTACCTGAACAACATCCTCGCGAAGATGGAGTCCTACCTCAAGGGAGGGCGACGAGGCCATCATCTTCGACACGAACGGCTACCTCTCCGAGGGGTCGGGGGACAACATCTTCGTCGTGAAGAACGGGGTCGTCGCCACCCCGCCGTGCCTGAACAACCTCCGGGGGATCACCCAGCAGGTGGTCGTCGAGTGCGCGGAGGAGCTCGGGATCGAGATCTGGTGGCAGAACATGGGCTTCCATCGACCTCTACACCGCCGACGAGGTCTTCGTCACCGGGACGGCGGCCGAGGTCGCCCCCATCGTGAGGATCGACGGGAGATCCATCGGGACGGGAAAGCCGGGCAAGGTCACGAAGATACTCATGAAGGCCTTCCGCGAGGTCACGAAGCGCGAGGGGACGCCGATCTAGAATCCCGGGACCGCCCGGGATCTCCCGGGATTCAACCCTTCTTCTTCTCCTCGTCCGCTGTCTTCTTTCCATCGGGGATCCGGATGGTATAGACCGTACCTCCGTTCCGGTCCAGGGTGATGGTCCCGTCCACCTGGGAGACGAGGCCGTGGATGAGCTTCATGCCGAGGGTATTGGACTTCTGCCAGTCGAAGGTCTTCGGGGATTCCCACCCCGTTGTCGGCGATCCGGATAGTGTATGCCTCGCTGGACTTCTCGGCGGAGATGGAGATCTTCCCCTGTCTCCCGTCGGGAAAGGCATACTTGAGGGAGTTGGTCAGGATCTCGTTCAGGATCAGCCCCACGGGGATGGCGAGGTTGATATCGAGGAAGATCCCGTGGATATCGAGGTCCAGCTCGACCTTCTGCGCTATCTTCTGGGATCTCAGCAGCTCCTCGGCGAGCTTCGAGATATAGTCGGCGAGGTCGATCCTCGAGAGCTCCTGGGTCTTGTACAGGCGTTCATGGACGAGGGACATCGCCCGTACCCGGTCTGGGCGTCCTCGTTTCCGCGGCCATCTATCTGTTCCTCTGGCGCGCGGGCGTTGCGCGGCTTTTCCGTGACTGGGCGCGCCGCGTTTCAGCCCGGCACTTCTTTCAATGTTTAGTCTTCGCCCCCCTCTTTCTTTTGGCTGCCAGCTTGCTGGAATGGCCGCTAGACTATTATTCCGGCTACGCCGTAGAGCATCGTTTTGATCTCTCCACGCAGGGGTTCGGGTCATGGCTGGGCGACTGGGCGAAGAGCCTGGGAGTCAGCGTCATCATCGGCATCTTCCTGGTCTGGATCTTCTATGTCGTTGTTCGCCGCAGCCCCCGGCGCTGGTGGCTCTACTTCTGGCTGGGTTCGATTCCTATTGTCCTGGCGGTGCTGGTGGCGGAGCCCTACGTCTTCGAGCCCTTATTCTTCAAGTTTACTCCTCTCGAGAAAACTCAACCCGCGCTGACGGAGCGCATCGAAGCGATGCTGGCGCACGCCGGGCTCCGGATTCCGCGCGCCCGGATTTTCGAGATGGACGCCAGCGCCAAAACGAAGACCGTGGACGCCTACGTGTCGGGTTTGGGCGCCAGCAAGCGCGTCGTCGTGTGGGACACCACACTGAAAAAGATGGACCAGGATGAGACGCTCCTGGTGCTGGGGCATGAGGCCGGCCACTACGTGCTTCATCATATCCCCAAAGAATTCGCGCTCGACGAGCTTGTCTTCCTGCTGCTCTTCTATCTGGGTTTCGCTCGCCCTCCGCCGCCTGGTGGCGCCCCGGGGTGTACCTGTCGAAGTGGTAGGGGACTTGGCCTCGCTTCCCATCGTTCTCCTGGTCTTGACCGTCCTGGTTTTCTTGGCATCCCCCCTCATCAACGGGATTTCACGGCACTATGAGCATCAGGCCGATCAGTTCGGCCTCGAAGTGGCTTACGGCGTGGTCGCCGACCCCAATGCCGCGGAGGCGCGCGCGCTCCAAATCCTGGGCGAGGAAGACTTGGCGGACCCCGACCCGAATCCCTTCATCAAATTCTGGCTCTACTCTCACCCCGCGCTCGATGAACGCATCCGCTTCGCCGCTGCGTATAAGCCGTGGGCGGAAGGCAAGCCCCTGGAGTTTGTCCATCAGCATTGACGCCGTGGCACGGCCATTCCTGGCTGTGGCAAGTGGAAGGATCAAATCCAGGAAGGCACAGGCAGGAGTGCCTGTGCCACCTTCCAATCGGTATCGTGCGCCTTGCGGCTTTTCGCCGCTCTGTGTTAATTTCAATGCCAAGGATCCAAATGATGTCTCACACCGAATTGCTGAGGGAAAAGCGGGAAGACATCCTGCGTATCGCGGCCAGGCATGGCGCGCGCAACGTTCGGGTATTTGGCTCGGCTGCTCGCGGCGAGGCGAAAGAAGATAGCGACATTGACTTTCTGGTTGACTTCGAACCAGGCCGAAGCCTTCTGGATCATGCTGCGCTGACCGTCGACCTTGAAGATCTCTTGGGACGCAAGGCGGATGTGGTGACGGAGGGGGGCCTCTACTGGCTTCTGCGCCGGCGCATCCTGAAGGAAGCTCGCGCACTATGACCAAAGACCCTCGCGTTTATCTCGCCCATATTCTGGAGTGCCTCGAAAAGATCGAGCGATTCACTGCGCAAGGCAAGGGCCGCTTCCTTCAGGACCCGATGGTTTTCGACGCGGTGTTGAGAAATTTCGAGGTGATCGGCGAGGCTGCGAAGCGGCTGGACGACTCCTACCGTACGGCGCACGCGGAGGTTCCCTGGCGGGCCCTGGCCGGCTTGCGGGACGTTCTGATTCACCAATACGAGGGGGTTGATCCGGAAAGAGTCTGGAGCATCGTCGAGACTCGACGTGCCCCGCTTGAAGAGGGCGATCTCCGGCCTCTTGCCGCCGCTCGATCAGTTAGAGCGGGAATTGGCCGGCGACGACCAACCGCCGGGCGGTGAATGAGCATTGCGGCTTTTCTCGCCTCTGTGTTACTTTCAATAACTCATGATTCTTACGCTTCGAGGGCGGACTCCGCGCATACCCGCTTCCGCGTTCGTGGCCGCCAGCGCGGACGTCATCGGAGACGTCGAGCTCGGTGAAAACGCCAGCGTGTGGTTTCAGTCGGTTCTGCGCGGGGATATCGAACCCATACGAATCGGAGCGAACACTAACATCCAGGATGGGACCATCGTCCACACCATGGTGACCTGGCCTGTGGTGGTGGGCGAGTGGGTTACCGTGGGGCACCGCGCCGTGCTGCACGGATGCACGATCGAAAGCCACTGCCTGATTGGCATGGGCGCGATCGTCCTGAACAATGTCCGAGTCGGTGAGGGATCTATTGTGGCGGCAGGAGCGGTGGTGGCCGAGGGCACCGTGATTCCGCCGGGCAGCCTCTACGCGGGTGTGCCGGCGCGTCTGAAGCGGCAGCTCACGGAGGCCGACCGAGGCTTCATCGACCTTCACGCCGCCCATTACCTGCAATATAAGGAGAGCTACCTCGCCGAGCTGAGCGAAAAAGGTAACACAGAGAGACGGAGGTAGAGACTGTGCACAGAGAGCACTGAGGAAGACGGTCGGCTCGCGGGCTCCGTGACCTCTGAGGAGACGTATCTCGGCCCTCGTGGAAGCTCTTTTACCTCTTAGTGTTAGCGAAATGATGGCGTCGAACAAAGCTGAACACAATCTCGCTCCGTGAAGGGCATGCGCGACCTGCTGCCGCCCGAGACCGGCTTGTGGCTGCGGGCGGAAGAGGAGGCCCACCGCGTCTTCGCCGCCTACAACTTCTCGGAAATCCGCACGCCCTATGCTGGAGGACACGGGGCTGTTTGCGCGCAGCGTCGGCACGGACACCGACATCGTCATCAAGGAGATGTACACGTTTCAGGACCGCGATGACGAGTCGTTGACGCTGCGCCCGGAGGCCACGGCGTCCGTGGTGCGCGCCTACATCGAGCACAGCCTTTACAATCAGGGCGGCATCCACAAGCTCTACTACATGGGGCCGATGTTCCGCCGCGAACGCCCGCAGAAAGGGCGCTACCGGCAGTTCTACCAGATCGGCGCGGAAGTGCTCGGATCGGACCATCCGTCCTTCGACGCGGAAGTGCTGGAGATGCTGGCGCTGTTTCTCGAACGGGTGGGCATCAAGGAATACAGTCTTCTCCTCAATTCCGTGGGCTGCCCCAAGTGCCGGCCGGAGTATATCGAGCGTCTGCGCGAGGCGCTCGAGCGTCAAGGGCCAGATGTGCGCCGACTGCCAGCGGCGCGCGGAGACGAATCCCTTGCGAGTGCTCGACTGCAAGGTGCGAGGCCGACCAGCCGATCATCGCGGGGCTGCCGCGTATCCTCGAATACCTGTGCCCGGACTGCCGCGGCATTTCGATGCGGTGACGGCGGACCTTCTCCGGCGCGGCATCGCGTACCAAGATTACTCCGCGCCTGGTGCGCGGGCTCGACTACTACACGCGCACCACCTTTGAGATCACCAGCGACGTGCTGGGCGCCCAGAATGCCCTGGCGGGCGGCGGCCGTTACGATGGCCTCTCCGAAATGATCGGCGGCCCGCCGGCTCCCGGCTTCGGTTTCTCCATTGGCCAGGACCGGTTGATGGTGGCGGTGGAGCAGGCGGGAGGCCTGAAGCCCGCCGGCCCGCCCGCGGCTTACATCGCCTGGATGGGCGAGCCGGCCCTGGCGCCCGCCTCTCAACTGGCCCGCGCCTTGCGCCGCGAAGGGTTCTGCGTGGAATTGGACTACGAGCCCATGAAGCTGAAGAAATCGCTGGGCATCGCGAACCGGCTCCGGGCCGGGTTTGCGATGATCATCGGCGAGGGTGAACTGGCCAGCGGACGTTATCAGGTGAAAGACATGGGCGCCGGCATGCAGCAGGAGCTCGAGCCGAGCGCGCATCGCGGCCTACTTAAAGGATAAACTTGCGAGGTGGACAGGTTGCTCACGGGGCACAGCGGACTGGACAAGAGAGCCAGTGACCTGTATCCTGCATAACCTCGTAACCTATTCACCACTGTCACCTCACTTCGGATGGAGTGAACTTGAAACTGGACCTTCTAGGTGACCGGCAAGAGAACTCACTATTGCGGTGAACTCCGCAAATCTCACGCGGGCCAGACGGTTTTTCTGGCCGGATGGGTGGACCGGCGGCGGGATCTTGGGCAACCTGATTTTCCTCGATCTGCGCGACCACACGGGCGTCACGCAGGTGGTCTGCAATCCCTAGGTGAGCGCAGCGGCGCACGACCGGGCGGAGCAGGTGCGCGGCGAGTTCGTCGTGGGTGTGGAAGGCGAAGTCGTGCGCGCGCTCGGCGGAAACCGTCAATCCGCAACTCGCCGACCGGCGCGGTGGAGGTGAAGGCGCGCGAACTGCTGGTGCTGAACGAAGCGAAGACGCCGCCCTTCCCCATCGAAAACGGGGTCCGCACCAGCGAGGAAACGCGCTTGCGTTATCGCTACCTCGATCTGCGCTCCGCCGGATGCAGCGCAATTTGCGCCTGCGTCATCGGGCCGCGCAGGTGGTCCGCCACCACATGAGCGCGGAGCGGATTTCTGGAGGTCGAAACGCCTTTCATGACGCGCTCGACGCCCGAGGGCGCGCGGGACTACCTGGTTCCCAGCCGGCTCCATCCCGGCCATTTCTATGCGCTGCCGCAGTCGCCGCAGTTGTTCAAGCAAATCCTGATGATCGCGGGCTTCGACCGCTATTTCCAGATCGTCCGCTGCTTCCGCGACGAAGACTTGCGCGCCGACCGCCAGGCGGAGTTCACGCAGGTGGACATGGAGTTGCCTTTCCCGCAGCGCGAGGTCCTTTTCGACATCATCGAGCGACTGATGGAAAAGCTCTTCGCGCTCGTCGAAGTCAAGGTGGAGCGGCCGTTCCCGCGCCTGAGGCTACGACCTAGGCCATGGAGCGCTACGGCTCGGACAAGCCGGACTTGCGCTGCGGCCTGGAATGGAAACGCCTGAGCCTGCCGGCCGAAGCGGTGGAGACGGTGCACGTGGCGCAGCCGCTCAAGGCCTTGCGCGTGCCGGGCTGGGGGACGGTTTCGCGAAGCCAGCTTGGACAAGCTCCAGGACATGACCAAGACGCTGGGCGCCGGACTGGTTGTCCTATCTGAAAGTCGGCGACGCCGAGAGTGCAGTCGCCCCTGGCGAAGGTCGCTGGGCGAGCAGGCGGTTCGTCGCTGGCGCAGCGTCCCGAAGCCGCAGCCGGGAGACCTGGTTTTGCTCCTGGGGTGAAGTCGCACCGCCGCGGGCCGCGAGGCATGCACAGTCTGGACGAGGCTTCGGGCGAGTTGCGGCTGGAGATCGCGCGCGCCGGCTCGACCTGATCAAGCCCGGCGATTGGAGTTTCCTGTGGGTGGTCGACTTCCCGATGTTTGAGTACGACGAAAAGGAAAAGCGTTACGCGCGCCATGCACCATCCCTTCACCTCGCCGCGCGAGGAGGACCTGGAGCAGCTGGAGTCCGATCCCGGGCGCGGTGAAGGCGCGCGCCTACGACCTGGTGCTGAACGGCTCCGAAATCGGCGGAGGCTCGATCCGTATTCACCGCCAGGACATCCAGCGCCGGGTTTTCAAGGTGCTGGGCTTGACGGAGGAGAAGGCCCGCGAACGGTTCGGGTTCTTCCTGGACGCCCTCGAATACGGCACGCCCGCCCCACGGCGGCATCGCCCTCGGCTTCGACCGCATCATCGCGCTGATGGCGGGCGAGTCGAGCATTCGCGAGGTCATCGCGTTTCCCGAAGACTGCCAGCGCCGTCGACCTGATGTGCGAGGCGCCCGCCACCGTTGATCCGGAGCAATTGGACGAGTTGGGGCTGGTCATAAAGGGGCAGGAAAAGGTTAAAGGATGACGGGCAAAAGCTGGAAAGGGATTGGGAATCGCGAGGAGGACTGTATGACTGAGAAAGAGATGGAGGATCTGCTGTGGGACCACCCGGACAAGTTCTTTGATCAGCAAATGTCCAAGTTTTAGCGCCAGTCCATTTTACCCCGTGGGGCGCGCTGACCTGATATTTGTTACGATCAGCCACCCTTGTGGTAGTAGAAGTGAAGCATGGCATTCTCCCGAGAGAGGCGCCCAGCCAAGCCAATGATTACCAGGGGCGCCCTAGCAGGCGTCGGTACCCCGAAACGCCCGTTGTTCCGATGGTGGTCGCTAACTCGATTCCTGAAGAACGCAAACTCGTTTGCCATGACCTACAAGTCGAGTGTCGGGGAGATGCCTGAGGAGAGATTCAGAGAAGTTGCGCAGCAAGTCGGTTACACCCTGCAATCTGAAGCGAACCTGGCAGCGGTACGGAGTCCGTTCGCCAGGTTCAGCGGACACCCCGCAGCATTCGAAAACTTTCGCGGAGCCGAGTCTCTTGAGACCGGGGTCGTCTGGCTTAGGGCCAAGGAATGGGTATTTCCCTCGTCGCGGAAGGCATACAAACCAAACGAGCTAGTCGTCGGCGCGTTCCCCCCTACGTGGCTCCGCGCAAAAATTGCTGTGATTCTCGCAACCAACCCGAATACATGGATAAGCAAAAGGGCAATTCACGATATCATTCGTCGGACGAATCCAACGCGAGCTGGACTGACCCTGAAGACTACGTGTCCCCCAACCTTGTACGTATAGATAAGGATGGCCGTAAGGCCGGAACATGAAACTGGAGTTCTCCGGTGACAGTGTACGAATGACGGACCTCGCGGCGAATGCTTATCTTGGGCTTGATCACATGCCGCTCTCTGATATTGCGCGGATGGCCCAAGGTTTGGGCAAGGGTGCTGCTTAGCGCATCCGTATGGTGGAGCTCTTTCGCCCGCTTTTGAGATTCCAATTTGGAATCGCAAAATTCGCTCAATCGCTCAATTCCATGTCTATCATCCACATCCTGCCGGAAGCGGTTGCCAACAAGATCGCCGCGGGCGAAGTGGTGGAGCGTCCCGCGTCGGTGGTGAAGGAGCTGCTGGAAAACTCCCTGGACGCGGGCGCCACTCGGGTGGAGATTTCCGTCGAGGGGGGAGGGAAGCAGCTGATCCGCGTCGTTGACGACGGAAGCGGCATGACGCACGACGACGCCCTGCTGGCCTTCGAGCGCCACGCCACCAGCAAGATCAAGTCGGCGGAGGACCTGTATGAGATCGCCACCCTCGGCTTCCGCGGGGAAGCGCTGCCTTCCATCGCCGCGGTCACGCGCCTGCTGTTGGAGACGCGGCACGCCTCCGAAAGCGCGGGCACGCGCGTGGAAATTGCGGGGGGAAAGCTGCGCGATGTGAAAGAAATCGCTTGGCCCGGCGGAACGACGCGTGGAAGTGCGGGACATGTTTTTTAATACTCCGGCCCGGCGCAAGTTCCTGAAGTCCGAGTCCACAGAACTCGGCCACATCGCGACGCTGGTGACACACTATGCGCTGGCCCATCCGGAAAAGAGCTTCCGGCTGAGCTCGCTGACCAACGAAATCGTGAACGTGGCGCCGGTGGCGAGCCATCGCGAGCGGCTCTATCAGGTGATGGGCGGGCAATTGCTCGAGCAACTGGTCGAGGTGGCGCCGGTGGAGCGGCGCATCCCCCTCGCGATGCCGGGAGAGCCCGGCGAAGAGCCCGAGCCGCCTCAGGAAGCGCCGGTGGTGAGCGTGCGCGGGTTCGTCTCGCGCCCGGAGGTGCAGAAGCTCAACCGCAACAATATTTACTTCTTCGTGAATCGCCGGCTGGTGCGCGACCGCCTGATCCTCCACGCCATCACGGAAGCTTATCGGAATATTCTTCCCGCAAATGTCTTCCCGGTGGCGCTGATTTTCCTGGAGCTGCCGGCCGCGGAAGTCGACGTCAACGTTCACCCCTCGAAGGTCGAGGTGCGCTTCCGGCACACCGGCTTTATCCACGACCTGGTGCGCGATTCGATTCGCCAGGCGCTCTTGACCACGCGCCCCGTGGCGGCCTTTCCGATGCCGAAGAGGCCGCGCGTGCCCGGGCAAGTTGAGGAGTCCGCCGACGTGGCGGAACAGCTTAGTGAGGAGCCGCCGCTCATGCGCGGGCCGGCCATCCTCCCGCCGGCGGATGCGGGTCGCGAGTCGCCGCGCGCCGGCCGCCCTGGATCCGGCGCGGCGCTGCCTCGCTGCCCGGACACTTCCGGCTCTCTGCGCCACCCTCCGACCCACAAGCCCACCAAGTGGGA
>CAVQHA010000006.1:0-15116 GCA_963712215.1 uncultured Methanomicrobiales archaeon
GCGGGTCAATCTGGAGGGCGAAGGAGTAGTACCGCACGCGCTTCTCGGGATCCTTCTCATGGTATCCCAGATCGCGCCACTCCTCGGCTGTCTTCCCGCCTATCTTCCTCTCCCGCGGCCCTTCCATTCCCTCACTCCAGCTGTATCGGGTACCCTCTCTCCATCGGCCCGGCCAAAATGTCTCTTTATATATATCGAAAAATTGGTTTAAATCTTTACTGGCCTCTTTTTCCCGAAGCGATCACCCCGTATTCCGGTAGTATGAGAGAAAGGGGGCCGGTATCGGGCATGAACGGCCCGGATGGCCAGTCGTGGGGCTGTTTCCATGAACCATGGGTTCCTGCCTCTTCCTGGAGGGATCGGCAGGGTATTTCCTCTCCCCCGACCTGGCAGGGTGCCATCATCAGCCACGAGTGGGCAGAGTCCATCCTGACTGGGTGTGATGCCCTGGTCAGCCTATCCTGAACGACCGCATCGAGACAGAGCCGTTCTGGAATCCTTCGTGGATGAACCGCAGGTCTTCCCCCTCCTCCTGGAGGGCGATGGCGTAGATCATCGGGAGGTAATGGTCGAGGGACGGGACGGCGAGGGAGGCGGCCCCGCCCATTGAAAGGTAATCGACGAGCTCCCGGTGCTCCCCGGTGAGGAGGCGGGATCGCATCGCCTCGTCCGCCTCCGCCGCCCAATCGTACGGGGGCGCGTTCATATCGGCGAAGTTTATGAGGTCCAGGTTGTGGACCATGTTCCCGCTGCCGATGATGAGGATACCCTCGTCCCGGAGGGGACGGAGCCTCCGGGCGAGCTTGTAATGGTACCTTACCTGCTTCGGGTGCCAGTCATTGAAGGAGTAGTCAAGGCTCATCTCGAAGACAGGGATATCGGACGCCGGGAACAGGTGCCTGAGCACCGAGTAGGAGGCATGGTCGAGCCCCCATGTCTCATCACAATGGATGAGGCCCCTTGCACCATCCAGCCCCGTGACGCGCTTCGCCATTTCGGGCGCACCCGGGCAGTCGTACTTTACCCGGTAGAGTTCCTGCGGAAATCCGTAGAAATCATGGATGATCCGGGGCTTCTCCATGCAGCCCACGAAGGTCCCGTGGGTCAGCCAGTGCGCCGAGATGACCATGATGGCCCGGGGTTTCGGGAGTGTTGGCCCGAGGTCATCCAGGCTCTTCGTGTAGCTGTTCGAGAGGACCATGTTCATGGGAGAGCCGTGCCCGATGAAGAGCACGGGCATCTTTCCGGTATCCGCGGGATCGCCAGTGGATTCCATCCCAGGTGCACCAGAATGAGATGGGGCGATACCTATTTCATCTTTTTCGCGGGTCGGAATTCCCGCGGGTTCAGGTGGTAATTACTGGCAGGATCCGCTGTTTCTCGACGGGCACTCCACAGGAACCGTCCGCCATAATCCGGCGTTTCAAAATCTGGAACCCGGAGAAATCCTTATCGGTAAAAAGGAAGCAACGCAGGAATTCAGGTGATTTGGAATGGCAAAAGTCCAGGTCGGGCTTGTGAAGGACGTTGCACAGGGAGCGATGAAGGGGTTCAAGGCAGGGGACAAGGGGGTCCTCGTCTCCAATTTCGACGGGAAATTCTATGCGATCGGCGACAAATGCACCCACAGGGGGTGCAGCCTCTCGAAGGGACGGCTCGAGGGGGAGGTCGTCACCTGCCCCTGTCACGGTTCGCGGTTCAACGTAAAGACCGGTGCGAATGTGAGGGGCCCGGCAGGGGTGCCGGAGTCATCGTTTCCCGTGACGGTTGAGGGGGACGGGATCTGGGTGGAGATGTAGGTGGGCGAAGCTCGATTTCGCCAGGGGGTATGCCCGCGGCGAGGGCGCGAAAGTTCTCACGACTTCGTCGCTCGAGGTCGGTTTCTCGACGAAACCTCCCTCTTACGAAACCTCCCTCCCCCAGGAGTCCCCATACTACGATGAAATGGAAAAATCTCAGTTCCCTGCGTAAATTGATCGAAGATGAAACGCTTTTAAAAAGATCACTTGTCATGCCTCAGCCCGGATTTGAACCGGGGACAACCAGATCTTCAGTCTGGCGCTCTCCCAAGCTGAGCTTACTAAGGCAGCGACCATAGGTATCTTGCGTATGAATATTAAATCATCTGGTTTTTCCTGAAGAGAGGACTCCGCCGGCTGACGCGGAAGGGTCAGCTCTTATATAAGGTGCCGGGCAACGGTATACCGATGGCCGTGACGGTGCAGAAGGGGAAGGTGAGCGCAGAAGAGGTGAAGGAGGCCCTCCGTGGCAGGAAGGTGAAGGTGGTGCACCTCACCCACAACGACCTGGACGCCGCAGGGTCCGATGCCATCCACCGTCTCAAGTACGGGGAGGTCTTCACCATCTGGGCCTCGGTCAAAAACTTCTCCTTCCTCCTCGCGACGCTCTCTGATGTGAAGGGCGGGGGGGACCTCGTCTCCATCACCGACCTCGGGTACCAGCAGGGCGTCGAACGCTGGCTGAAGAAGGCGAGGGATGCCGGCTGGAAGGTGGAATGGAGGGACCACCACCGGTGGGAGGATCGGGAGGCCGACATCGTGCGGATCGCTGGTCGCCCACCTCTCCATCGATACCACTACCTGTGCGACGGGGATTGCGGCCAAGAGAGCTCATGGAAGGAGACAGGAAGGCGGCGGAGATCGCGAAGGTTGTGTGCGACTACGACCTGTGGAAGAACGAGGACCCGAGGAGCATGGTCCTCGGCAGGATCCTCTCGAAACCGGGCCTGCGGGACTATGTGAGGGACCGGCTCGTCGAAGGGATCTTCATCGACCCTGTCATCCAGAAGGAGTATGACGAGATCCTCGCCGAGATGGAACGCGATATCAGAAAGAGCATCCGTAACACGAAACTGTTCGGGGAGCGGTACCGGATCGCCTTTTCACCCCTCTACGGGTACCCGAGCGAGACGGCATCAAAGGTGAGGGAGACCTTCAGGTCCGATATCGAGGTCATCATTTCGCGGAATGGCCGCTTCTCGATCCGCTCGGTCCCCGCGATAAGCCACCTCATCGCGCGGAAGTTCGGTGGCGGCGGGCACCCACACGCCTCTGGCGGGGCATTCCCCTTCACCTTCGTGGACAGGATCACCTTTGTGCTGTTCAAGAAGAACCGCCATTTCGAGGATCTCGTGAAGGTTGCCGAGTCTATCGGGGGATGACCGCCCTCTCCACGAGTTTCTTCCAGGTACTCTCTGCAATCTTCCCTGCAGTAACCCCCGAGCGAGAACTGGTCGGGGTCGAGATACTCCGCGGCGGTGAGGATGTCTTCCTGTTTCCCGTCCAGGATGAACAGGGAGCGCAGGTCGTATTCATCGGTGCGGTCCAGGGCGGCGGCAAGAAGCGTCCCCGGGACTGCCACGGTGTTCTGGGCCTCGAGGATCGCAGGGAGATCTTCATCCGCGATATCCGGGTAAAAGAAGAAGGTGCGCGGCCCGGCAAGGTGTTCGAGCTCACCCTCGTGAACCTCGTCCCCGAGGATAACATGCCCGCCGGCGCCCGAGTCCCTCATCGCCCGCATCACCTGCCGGTAGGAGGTGCATATCCCCTCGCAGAACTCCTCGCGGTCATGGAAGTACCCGTCCCTGATCCCGAGAAGATGGGGCGCGGGAATGGAGAACCAGAGCCCCTTCTTTTCCGCGGCACCCCACCGTGCGTCCTCTTCGACGAGGGCGGTATCCACCGCAGGTTCCCGGGTGAGAGTCCCCTCCTCCAGCCCGATGAAGGTCTCAAGGATCCGGGCCCGGTAGATGCGCCCGCCGGCGCAGGGCATATCCACACCTTCCTGAGGGATCGAGGGACTTCCCGAGGAGGTACGTGGTGAGATCCCCTGCCAGCCCTCTCCGACCTTTCACCCATCCGGCAAGCTCCGGGACAGTCGGCTCTGGTGTTTCGGAGCCGAACGACCTGACAGGAACCCTCCGGATCTTCGCCATACCTTGTATCCTATTTATAGCACGAGTATCAAAAAGCATAGAGATGAGTGATGGACCCTTACTCGTAACCTGCGGGCTCCCCTACACGAACGGTCCCTGCCACCTCGGCCACCTGCGGACCTACGTCCCCGCAGACTTCTACGTCCGTTTCCTGCGAAGGAGGGGCGAGGAGGTGCTCTTCGTCTGCGGCTCGGATAACCACGGCACCCCGATCGTGGTCATGGCCGAGGACCAGGGGGTAACCCCCCGTGAACTCTCCAACCGTTACCATGAGCACTTCGCCCACATCTTCCAGCGGATGGGCATCCGCTTCGATTACTTCGGGATGACTGACGGGGAGACGAACCACCGGAGGACCAGGTCCATCGTGAACGCCCTCAAGGAGAACGGCTACATCTATTCGAAGGTGGTCGAGCAGAGCTACTGCCCGAAATGCAAGCGGTTCCTCCCTGACAGGTATGTCGTGGGGATCTGTCCATACTGCGATACCCCCGCCCGCGGGGACGAGTGCGACCAGGGTTGCGGGAGGCACCTTGAGCCGGGAGAGATCAAGAAACCGCGCTGCCTGGTCTGCGGGACCGATGCCGAGCTCAGGGAGCAGGAGCACTTCTTCTTCCGGCTGTCGGAGTTCGGAGGCTTCCTGGAGAGCTACCTGCAGGGCCTCCAGGGCACCTCGAACGCCCGGAACTATGCCCTCGGCTGGGTGAAGGAGGGCCTCCGCGACTGGAATATCACCCGCACGCTGGACTGGGGGGTGAAGTTCCCCGGGCATGATGATCTGGTGGTTTATGTATGGGTCGACGCGCCCATCGGCTACATCTCCTTCACCGAGGAATGGGCGAGGGCGAGGGGCCTCGACTGGAAACGGGTACTGGTGCGGCACCAACCGCGTCACCCACTTCATCGGGAGCGACATCATCTACCACCACTGCATCTTCTGGCCCGCTCTCCTCAAAGGCGCCGGCTACTCGCCGCCCCTCGCCGTCGTGGCGAGCGGGATGGTGAAGATCGACGACCAGAAGTTCTCGAAGTCGAGGGGATATGTCGTCTGGACGGGGGAGGATTACCTCGATAAGGGGCTCCCGCCCGACTATCTCCGCTACTACCTCCTCTGGTACACGAACCATACCAAGGAGCTGAACTTCTCCTGGCAGGTCTTCTCGGAACGGGTCAATAACGAACTGGTCTCCACCCTCGGGAACTTCATCTACCGGAGCCTCTTCTTTGCGCACAAGTTCTACGGGAAGGTGCCGGAAGGACCTGTCGGGGCTGCGACGAGCGAGGCTATCGGGCGCTGCATCGAGGGGATGGACCGGTCGGTGCGGGAGTTCGAGTTCAAGGGGGCCATCGACGCGATGATGGCCCTCGCATCCTACGGGAACACCTACATCCAGAACCAGGCCCCGTGGAAGCTCATGAAGACCGACCCCGAGGCGGCGGGGAAGGTCGTGAAGGACTGCCTCCAGATCGCCCATGCCCTCGCCCTCCTGATGGAGCCCGTCCTTCCCGATGCGGCCGGGCGGGTGTGGAGGATGCTCGGGAACACGGACGCGGTGGAGGAGCACCCTCTGTCAGATGCGGCCCTGGAGATCCCCGCTGTCGCGCTCCCCGAACCGGCCCCCCTCTTCGAGAAGCTCGAGGAGAGCCGTATCCGGGAACTTGAGAAGGTCCTGAAGGGGAGGACGGAGAAGGCGAAGATGGCGGCGAAGGAGAAGGACCTGGTATCCATCGAGGAATTCTCTCGGATGGACCTGAGGGTCGGGAAGGTCCTCTCGGCAGAACCGGTGAAAGGCTCGAAGAAGCTCCTGCTGCTCAGCGTGGATATCGGCGAGGAGAAACCCCGGCTGGTGGTAGCGGGCATGGCCGAGTTCTACCGGCCGGAGGAGGTTGCAGGACTCCTGGTCATCCTTGTTACGAACATGAAACCGGCGAAGATCTTCGGGATCGAGAGCCAGGGGATGGTCCTCGCCGCGGGAGAGGAGGCGAGCCTCCTCGTGCCAAAGAAAGAGGTACCGCCAGGAACGAAGATCCGGTAAGCAGAACAATCGGCCGCATGAGGATGAAACCGGGAGTCGTCACAGGTATGACCGAAGTGGACAGGTCTCTGTCTGAACCTTGGGTCCCAGGCAAAGAGACCCTGATGGCCTTCAGCGACGGGATATTTACCATAGCCATCACCCTCCTTGTCCTCGAAATACGCCTTCCCGACATACCCTCCATGGAGATCGATGCCCGTTTCCTGGAGAGCATAGGGGCGATCGGGCCCAGGATACTGGGTTTTACCCTGAGCTTTTTTATTATTGCCATGTACTGGTTATCTTACCACCGGATATTCCGGTTCATACGGGATACAGACAACACTCTCGTCGCGGAGAACATCCTTTTCCTCTTCTTCATCGTCCTGATGCCCTTCCCCACGTATCTCATCGGCCTGTACGGCGACCATCAGGCAATCGTGATGTTCTACGCGGCGAATGTCGCTGTCACGAGTGCCATCCTTGCCCTCATATGGAGACATGCCTCGGCAGATCATCGTCTCATCGACCCTGATCTCGACGAGGGCGTGATCCGGTTCCTGTGGGTGAGGAGCCTGATACCAGTCGGGGGTTTCCTGTTGTCCATCGTTATTGCAGTCTTCAGCCCGTTTCTTGCCATGCTCATCTGGGTGCTGAACTTTTTCGTTATCTACGGAATAACCCGGTTCCATCGCCCGGTTTAGTTCCATAATCATCCGGGTTGCATTCACCCCGGGTCCGGCCTGCCGGTCGGTGAGACAGTTCGGGATGGCCACATATGTTTAAATGGGTGCAGGATCATTCGATCCGCTGGTGATGATGCATGGTTCTTCTGAAGAAGAATTTCGGGAAACCCGATGAAACCATGGCCCCTCCTCACATGAGGAGGGACACCATCAGGCTGGCCGACATGGCCGTTCTCAGGTTCGTCCTTCAACCCGGATGGCAATGGTCAAAGGACGTCAGGCCCATCGCGAAGACCAGCTCCTGCCCGATGCACCACTTCGGAGTTCTCGTTTCAGGCAGGATGGGCGTTCGGGCAGATGACGGCCAGGAGATGGAGTATGTCCCCGGGGATGTCTTCGATATCCCGGCAGGCCACGACGGATGGGTCATCGGGGAAGAGCCTGCCGTGTTTTACCAGTTCGAGGGTAAAACAAACCCGGAATAGGCTGGTCGGGGATCAGATTACCGTTCCTTACGTCCCACCGGCGCTCCCCGACGGGGCTGGTCTCCCTTCTCCCTTCCCATTTTTTCCACTATCTTCTTCAGGCCTTCGAGCACCAGCTTCCAGTTCCCCTCTGAATGCAATCTCTCCTCCTCGGTAGCATTGTTGTCCTGGGTCAAGGTGAGGAGCGTGCCCCCTCCTTTTTCCGGCTTGAGCTCGTACCTGACCACCTTGTAGTTCCCTGGGATATCAGGAAGGCCCGACATGCTGCTCCAGTAGGTGGTCTCCAGTACCTTTCCTGGTTCTGCCCGGATGACGACCCCTTTGTCTTCGTAGGACTCTCCCTTCGTAGATGCCACGGTACCTGATGGGGCTCCCGGTCTTCCAATCGGAGATGGCGTCGGTACCGAACAGGTATTCCCTGATGAGAGCAGGGTCGGTGAGTGCCTTCCACACTCGTCCGGGAGGAGCCCGTATCATGACCGACTGCCTGGCGACAATGCCCGTCATGGCCGCGACGTGAGCCTGGTCCTGGGGGCCTCCGAGCGCTTCATGCTCCTCGACGAAAACCGGAGGTGGCTGCTGTCGCAGAAGGGCTTGTTGAAGGAGTGGCCGCACCTGCAAAGGGTGACGCGGTTGCGGATTTCGTGCACCCAGCCGTCGTCGGAGATGATGGGGATGCCCCCCCTGACCCAGACAGGCCCGCTCAGTCCTTCCTGGGGGTATTCGACGAGGCCGAGGGAGGGCTCGAACGTCGGCTCGATCTGTATCCGTCCCTCCTTGTCCCAAACGACAAGACGCCCTGAGGGGCAGTGCGCCGCTTCCTGGATGGCGATCTCCCTCGCCTCTTTATTCGCCGATTCGAGGGTCAGTTTCCAGATCCCGCCGGCCCTCTCGCAGAATTTCGCGACAGAGCAGAGGATCTCGGCATCGGTCAGGACGAGATCCGGACCGACATATTCGGTCGCCTGTTTGATGTACGGCTCCCGGCTCGCATGCTCGGTCCCGATGAAATGAGCCTCTTTATGAGCTCCGTCGCAGAAGGGCCGGGTTCCTGATCTCCCGCACCGGCAGAGGATGTACTGGTCCTGCACCGGATATTTTTCTTCCTCCCGCCATTCGGAGGAGAACCCGTCCTTGTCGAGCACGATCCTCTGGACAGAGAGCGGGATCCCCCCGGAACACAGGTAGGGGCCGTTCTTGCAGACTTTTATCCGCTGTGCATACTTCGCTATCTCGTCCCACGACGCCTTCCCGGGGGTCACTCCATCCCCCTTCTCTTCGCCCTCAGCCGTCATTGTCAGTCTCTCCCCGGAGTCCCGCTTCCCCTTTTTTGATTCGAGGGGCGAACCTGACGGTCTCTTCCGGATATGACCTGCAGCACCATACAGCACCTCGTAGGTATCCCGGATGATAATTCTTGGGGTAGACTTATATAATTTGCAAAAAGGGAACGGGCCTGGGGGGATTCGAACCCCCGGCATCCGGGTTAGAAGCCCGGCGCTATGTCCTGGCTAAGCCACAAGCCCTCAGCGGAGATAGTGCGACTTCATGCGTCATTAAGGCTCGGAAAAGCCCCGGGTCCAGCAGGGAGCCGGGGCTGCCCAGGGGGGAAGGGGCCCCTCCGGGCATGAAAAGGGGATGGATCCCGGCTGCCGGACGGATCAGCGGGCGTGGTAACAACCGGTCTTCACGAGCTCGATGGTGATAGGGCTCGCCATCGTCCGGGTCTCGACCTGCTTCACGAGGGAAGCCCCGCAGTACCTCACCTGCATCCGCGCCGCCATCCTCTCCCGCTCCTCGAAGAACAGGGGGTTCGTGAACTCGATGCTCCGCTTCATGGAGATGGCGAGGGAGAGGACCTCGACAAGGATCCCTGGATCGCCCGGGGAAAGGTCCTCCATGTCAAGGGCGGTCATGAAGACATGATCGCCCGCCTTTACACCCGTCAGGGTAATCACGTTGTTCGCCGAGGTGAGCTCCACCGTCCTCGGCTTTCCGTGCTTCAGCTCCTCGATGATGGCAGGGGAGATACCGGTCAATGCTGCAAACGACATCGATCTCACCCGTACATGGGAAGCTGCTCTTTCTTCTGCCCTGACTCGGTGGTCTGGACCTCTTCCGCGATCCGGTGCATGGCCGCCTCGATCTCCTCTGCCTGTTCAACAAGGGGACCGACGTCGAGCTTGAGGTCGTACATCTTGTTGAGGACCTCGATGGTCGCGGCCGAGGAGCGGGGATCGGGGTTGTTCACCGTTTCGCCGAGGAGCCCGAGGCCCCAGATGTCGCGGATCTTGCACTCGGTGAGGATGGAGCCCGCGATCCCCGAGATGGACCCGATCGGAAGGATCATGGTATGGTCCTGGATCCGCTGGAGCGCGTCGGTGTTGGTTGCCACGCCGAAGACCCGCTTCTCGGGCTCGTTCGTCACGATACCCGCTATGGTGAGGACCTCCTTCGGCTTGAACTGGGCGAACCAGTCGAGGATACCGCAGGCAACCTCGTAGCAGATCATCGGGTGGATGGGGATATCCCCGACCACCACGGCGATATCATTCTTCTCGTAGAACCGGACAGGGACATTGATGACCCCCTTTGTCATCATCGCAAGAGGCGGGAAGTACTTGCTCGTCACCGAGCCGATCTGCGTGAACTCGAGGTTGTCCACCAGGTACTGGAGCGCGATGGACCCCACGAGCCCGCTCCCGGGGAACCCGATGAGCACGGTCTTTGTGTTATCGCTGAGGGGTTTGGATATGATACGGATCTCTTCCACAATATATCACAGCATCTTAAGATAGTGGAACCTCCTTAAAAAATATTATGCAGGAGTTCCAGGTCAAACGGGGCCATACAAAGGATCTCGGAGGCGAGGTGGAGAAGGCATTCACCGAGGGCTTCGGTGTCAGGCCTGAGAAGGTCGGGAGCACCTATGCCATCTCCTTCGGGGCGCTTTCACGGATGGAGGTCAGCATAGGGGAGGGCGGGAAGACGGTGACGGTGAACACCGTCTCGCGGAAGGATGCAGACGAAGCGACCATCCTCGACACGAACCGCAGGTTCCGGACCTTCCTCGACCGGGTGACAGGTTTTACCTCGAAGGAGCGGGTGAAGCGTGCGAAGAAGGCAATAGAGGGGGAGGAATAAACCAGGGGAATCTCCCCTCGTTCTGTTAAAAGGCTCCGGGTCGAAAAAATAGTCAATCCTATTCAATCACGATCGCCGGTTTGAAGGGCAGGGCGAGCCGTGCCTTCGGGTGGCTGGATTCGTCTGCCGTGAGGACTTTTACGGGGACATGGAATTCTCTCCCGAAGAAGTCCCGGGCGGCACCGAAGATCGCCGTCTCATCGATGCTACAGGAGAGGAGCCCTTCCCTGTACTCGGGCGGCAGCCTGTGGATCAGGGAAGTGATCTGCTTCACGGCATCTGCCGCTTCCTTCCCCCTTTTTCGCATCTCCGCGTCCTTCATGATCTCCGCGGACAACCTCCCTTTTCTCGGGGGCGGCAGCGATGGTCGCAAAGACCGACCGCTTCCATTCGGGTGCGACGAGGATCTGGATCCCCTTCGGGGTGACAGGAAGGATCTTCGTGATTGACTCGATATCCTCCACGGTCCGGGCAAGGAGTTCCTCGGCAAGTTCGGCATCAGGCCGGATCTTCTCCTGGTCAGCCTCGGGCCAGCTTGCGAAGGCGATGGGCCCCTTCTCCCCGAGGGCTTCCCAGAGTGCCTCGCAGGTGTAGGGGATGAAGGGGGCGAGGAGCCTGACCCATGCCGAGGCAAGGGCTCGTGCGGCAGGCCCTTGCCCCGACGTATCCCCCATCCTCCGGCGGTACCACCGAAGGTCTGCCTCCATCCCGTAGAAGCACTCCTGGAGGGCCTGGCGGGTCTGGAAGAGCTCGAGGGCGCGGGTGGTACGGGATATCCGGCCCTGGAGCCGGCTCTCGAGCCAGGTATCGAGGGCACCCCTGGTTGCACCCTTCGCACCGGCATTCTCCTGGACCGCGATCCAGAACCGTTCTATCTGCTTCTTCACCGAGAGGACAAGCTCGTTCCGCCAGTCGAAGTCCTGCCATGGCTCGGCGCTCCCCGTGAGGAACATGCGGACGGTATCGGCCCCGAACTCCTCGATGGCATCCTCGAGGAGGAACACGTTCCCCTTCGAGGAAGACATCTTCGCCCCCGAGAGGAGCCCCATGCCGAAGACCACCATTCCTTTCGGCTGGAGCTCGGGTGGGAGGAGCGCCCGGTGGTGGAAGAGCTGGAAGGTGAGGTGGTTGGAGATCAGGTCCTTTGCCGAGAACCTGAAGTCGTACGGGTACCAGTAGAGCAGTTCCTTCCTGATGGGTTCGAGGACCTCCATGGGCAGGGTGGACGGGATCCCCTTCCCGAGGAGGAGGTAATCGAATACTTCGGGGGTGAGTTTCTCGGCGGGGAGCTTCTTCATGTGGTGGGCGATGGTGTAGTATGCCATGTAGATGGTCGAGTCCGAGAGCGGCTCCACGATCCAGTTCCTGTCCCAGGGGAGCTTCGTCCCGAGGCCGACCCGCCGCGTGCAGGCCCAGTCCTTCAGCCAGTCCACCGTCCGCTCGAACTCGGCCCGGGTCTCGGGCGGGACGAGGGCCATCTTCCCGAGCTGGTCATGGACCTCCGCCTTCCAGGCAGGGTCGCTGTAGGCGAGGAACCACTGGTCATGGAGGATCCTGACCATGACCCGCCCGCCGCAGCGGCAGATCACCGGACGGGTGTCGAAGTCATACAGGATGGCGGAACCGAACTCGGTGAGCATCTTCTCCGTGATATCGTCGCGCGCCTCCCGGACGCTCCGGCCGCCGTACCGGTCATGCATCTTCCCCCGGGCGAACTCTGCACTGTAGATCTCCTGGGTGATGGACTCGAGCTTCGGGTCCTTCTGGTCGCGGATTCCCGCCCGTTCCACCGCATCTTTCGCCGGGAACTCGCCGGCCCCCTCCAGCGTGAGGAGGCTCTTTGGCCGGATATCCTTGTATAACCCCTTCTCCTGCAGGTCGCGGAGGGCGATGTAGTCATAGGGGGCGTGGGCAGGGACCGACATGACCATGCCGCTCGCCATCTCCGGGTCGACAAAATCGGCCGGGAGGATGGGTATCTCACCCGAGAGCGGGTGGGATGCCTTCTTTCCCACGAGATCCTTTCCCGGGATCTCGTCTCCGATCGTGACCGTATGGTCCTGGAGTTTCAGCTTCTCGGCAGCCTCCCGGGAGATGATCCAGGCCTTCCCGTCGACTATAGCTTTGACGTACGTGACGTTCGGGTTCACCCAGAGGTTTGTCACGCCGTAAGCGGTCTCCGGCCGGAGGGTGGCGGTTGGGATGAAGGCGTCCCCGATCCGGAACATGACGAGCACGAACCTGATGATCTCGGCCTTGTCCCCCTCGAGGAGGTCGTGGTCACCTACCGGGTTGTCACACTGGGGGCAGTACTTCACGGGATGGACCCCTTTCACGACGTGGCCAAGGGCATGGAGGTGCCTGTATTGCCATTCGATGAACTTGCTGTACTGGGGGTCAACGGTGATGAACCTCCTTCGCCAGTCAATGGAGAGGCCGAGGCTCCGCATGATCCGCTCGTATTCGCCTGCGAAGTACCGGACGATCACCATGGGATCGGTGAAGGTATCGAGGACCTCCTGCGGTACCCCGTAGAGGTCGCGGTAGAGCCAGATGGTCTTCTCGTCCTGCTTTGCGATCCGCTTCGATATACCGATAACGGGGGTTCCGGTGACATGGAACCCCATGGGGAAGAGCACCTGCCTCCCCCGCATCCGCCAGAACCTCGCCACGATATCGGGGACGGTATAGGTACGCCCGTGCCCGACGTGCATCGCCCCGCTCGGGTAGGGGAAGGCGACGTTCAGGTAGTACTTCTCCTTTGGCGAGGGGTCCGCCTCGAACTCGGCCGACCAGCGATCCCGGTACTTCTCCTCGAGTTTGTGGAGATCGACATTGTCCACCACAATCCGCCTCCCGCCCGCCTACACCGGCTTGACCCGGATGCTCTCCTTGTTGGAGAGCCGGCGCATCATCTCCTGGGCGATCGTGCTGTTCCGGGCGAGGCGGATCTCGCCGTCCTCTCCGACCGTGGCCGTGAAGAGGTACTCCTTGCCCGCAAAGAGGTCCACGATCTTCCCACGGTGCTCGGTCGCGACGATGGAGAGCTGTTTCCGGTCGGTGCGGATCCTGAACCCCCCTTCCAGCTGTACCTCCTCTTCTGAGACCGGCTTCTCGAGCTCGCTCCTGGGCCTGATATCGATGCCCACGGAGAGCTCGTTCACGATCCCCGATACGTTCTTCCCGCCCTTCCCGATCGCCGCAGGGACGTCCTTGTCCTCTATGTAGACGACCGCCTTGTTGTCGCTGATCATGTGGACATCCACGTAACCTGAGGTGTACCTGCCCAATCTCCCGCTGGACCTCCTTCTCCAGGAGGTTCCGGGAGAGTCTCTCCTCCCCCCGGGCCCCTGCAGGTGCAGGTGCGGTGGCAGTCTCGTCTCCTCCTCCCTCTTCACCGGCATGACGATGGTATCGCCCTCGTCCCGGTACACCTCGAACTCGATGGCGCCGGTCTCCTGGTCCCGGACAAAGATGACCGGCCGCTGGTGGGACTCGCCCGCCATCCCCGATGGCACATGGATCCCGAACTGGAGGCTCGTAGACCCTCGAGACATCCCCGTCAGTCACGAAGAAGATGGCATTGATCACCTGGGTGAGGACCCCGAAGTCGACCCTCCCGAGGAAGCGCTGGAGGGCATCCTGCACCTCCAGGGCATGGACGACGCCGATCATGCCCACCCCCGCGAGCCGCATGTCCGCGAAGGTCGTGAAGTCCTCGTTCTTCCGGAGCCTCGTCGAAGATGACGAAGTCGGGCCTGACCAGCATGAGCACGTCGCCCGTGGACTGCATCGACCCCTCGAGGGAGGTGTACTGGGTGATATGGTCAGGGACCTGGAGGTCCCGCGGGGCTTCCATGGTCTTCACGACGAGGCCGTGGTCCGAGAGGAACGTCGCGATGGACTGGGCGAGGGTGGTCTTCCCCGATCCGGGGGGGCCTGCGATGAGGAGCCCCCGCCTGTCCGCGATGACACGCTTCTTGATGAGGGCCGCCTTCCCGTAGTTCTCGAGGGTGACCTTCCCGACGGGCCGGACCGCCGAGATCTCCATCCCGTCGGAGAAGGGCCTCCGGGCAATAGCGATCCTGAGCGACCCGATCTGGATCACGGTCACGCCCCGTTTCTCGAGCTCGATGAAGCCGTCGGGGTCCCGCTTCGCCCGTTCGAGGATCTCCTGTGCCATGGCCTTGAGCTCGTGCTCCGAGAGGGGGGCGTCGCGGATGGTGACGAGCCGGACCTCCGAGAGTGTCCCCTTCTTCGCGACAGGGGGCATCCGCTCCTTCAGGTAGACCGCCATGGTGTTCTCGTCGAAGAACTGGTCGATCGCGAGGGGGGCGAAGTCCCCGATCTGAGGTTTCAGGTACGTGACGTCGAGGCCCTTTGCCCGGGCGACCTCCGCCTGGACCACGTCGCTCGTGATGAACCGGGCCTCGTGCTCGATCGCGACGTTCCTGATCAGGGCATCGATCTCCCCGCCGCTCGCGAGCTTCACCTGGTCGAGGGAGGGGCGCTGGCCCACGTACCTGAGCTGGATGGTCCCCTCTTTCGCCATCCGGGAGAGGTCCTGGAGCTCGGTCAGGCCGGAGAACCCGATCTCCCTGCCCTGGTTTGCCTGCGCCTCGAGCTCGGCCACCACGGCCTCGGGGATGATGACGACCGCGTCCTTATATTCACCCGTCCGCAGCATCTGGGTGATGCGCCCGTCGATGACGGCGCTCGTATCCGGGACTATCTTCATAAAAACATTCAGCCTCCTGATTATCCGGTTGATATATTATTCAGGATGATGTTGCATGCAGGGGGTCATTGATTTTTTGTTCTGAATTTCCGG
>CAVQHA010000007.1:0-211960 GCA_963712215.1 uncultured Methanomicrobiales archaeon
CCTCAATCGATGCAAATCCCTCCCGGGCCGACGCTTGGTTCCAGCTCGGGGTTGCCGGGCGCCTCTCGAACCAGATGGGGGAGGCTCTTACCGCGCTGGACAGGGCAGTGAAGATAACCCCGAAGAACCCGGATGCCTGGTTCGAACGGGGCCTCGTCCTCCTCGAGCTGGAGAGGACCGAGGACGGGATCGCCTCCTTCGAAGAGGCTCTCGGGATACGGCCCGACCACCCGGGCTCGCTCTTCAGCCGTGGTCTTGCGCTGGAGATGATGGGGAGGTACGGGGAAGCGCTCGAATCCATCGGGAAGGCGCTTCCCCTGATGGATGAGGACCCCGACGCATGGTTCCACCACGGGTACCTCCTCCTCCTCCTCGGGAGGGACGAGGAGGCTGTCGGTTCCCTCGACAGGTCCATAGCCCTCAATCCAGAAAGGACCCTCGCCTGGTTCCACCGCGGAGAAGCCCTCGAACACCTTGGCCGCATCCCCACAGCCCTCGAGTCCTTCGAGAGATCCGTGCGCCTGGACCCCGGGCTCACCGAAGGGTTCTACCACCTGGGCCTCTCCCGGGAACGGATGGGGGATCACCCGGGTGCCCTGGAGGCCTTCTCCCGTGTCCTCGAGAAGGAACCCGCGAACCCCGCCGCCCTCTTCCACCGGGGGCTCGCCCTCATCGGGACCCGGAAGTTCCTCGAGGCGGCCGGATCCCTGGAGAAAGCCCTCGCCCTCGCCCCGTCGGCCGATGCCTGGTATCAGCTCGGGATCGCGAGGGAACGGCTCGGGAAGTTCGGCGAGGCCGTCGAGGCCCTGGACAGGGCGCTTGCCTCGGATCCGGACCGTGCCATGGCATGGTGCGTCCGCGGGGTTGCCCTCGCAAAGGAAGGGGATCACCCGGGTGCGATCGGGTCGTTCGAGCGATCGGCCGCCTTATCACCTGAGAACGGGCGCACCTGGTACGAGATGGGATACTCCCTCCAGATGCTCGGGCGGCTCCCCGACGCAAAGGATGCCCTGGAACGGGCGATCGGTCTCTCCTACAGCGGCCCCCGGGTCCTCCTCAGGGCACGGCCTGATCCTCGATGACCTCGGGGACCACGCCGGTGCTGCCGGCTCTTTCGCCCGTGCCGTGGAGCAGGACCCGGGCTCGGGGGAGGCCTTCTTCCACCTCGGCCTCGCCCAGCTCGCCCTCGGGAGGTCCGGGGAGGCGGTCGAGTCCTTCGGGAAGGCGGTGAAGATCCAGGGGAAGGCGAGCCGGTCCTGGTTCCACCTCGGGCAGGCGTTCCAGGAGATGGGGAAGTACGAGGAGGCCCTCGCGCCCCTCAAGGAGGCGATCAAACTCGAGCCTGACAACGCGGAGGCCAGGTACCTCGAGGGTCTCTCCCTCTACCGGCTGGACCGGTTCAAGAAGGCAGCCGGATCCCTGGAGAAGGCGATAAAACTCGCCCCAACCCATGCCAAAGCCTGGTACTACCTGGGGCTGACGCGGGCCGCCCTCGAAGAGGAGAGGGACGCTGCAAAGTCGCTCGCGAAGACAACGGAGCTCGATCCCTCCTTCGGTCCCGCCTGGTACAGCCTCGGCGTGGCTCTCCGGAGGCTCGGGCAGGGGCAGAAGGCGCTCGACGCCCTCGACGAGGCCCTCGCCCTCGAACCCTCCCGGGCAGAGGGGTGGGTGGAGAAGGGGCTCGCCCTCGAGGATCTCGGCCGGCACGCCGACGCGATACCGGCGTTCGGCAGGGCCACCCAGCTCGACCCGAAGAATACCGGCGCCTGGTTCCACCAGGGGCTGGACCTCGTGAAGACGGGGAGGCCTGAGGACGCGGTCCAGTCCCTCGGGCAGGCCCTTGCCCTCGAGAAGGAGGACCCCCGGACCTGGTCCCTTCTCGGAGAGGCCCGGATCTCCCTCGCGCAGTTCGCCGAGGCGGAAGAGGCCTTCTCCCGTGCCATCTCCCTCTCGGATAAGGACGCGGGGGCCTTCTTCCACCGCGGCATCGCCCTGGAGCATCTCGAGCGGCATGCCGAGGCGGCGGAGTCCTTCGGGAAGGCGAGCGAACTCTCGCCCGACAATCCACTCTCCTGGTGCCACCGCGGGCTCGCACTCGAGCGCCTCGGGAGGTTCCCCGAGGCTGAAGAGGCCTACCGGAGAGCAGTCTCCCTCAATCCCGGGAACGGTGCCGCCTGGTTCCACCTCGGGAACGTGGATCTCGAGCTCGGGAAGGCGGACGGGGCCCGCGATGCCCTGGAGCACTTCATCACCATCACCCCCGAGCACGGGGAAGGGTACTACCGGCTGGGAGTTGCCCTCGAGCAGATGGGGTTCTTCGCCCGGGCCGAGGAGGCATTCCTCCAGGCCATCGCCCGGGGCAGGCCGGAACCGCGGGTCTGGTTCCGCACCGGCATGGTGAGAGAGCGGCTCTGGAACCTGGACGGTGCGGTCGAGGCATACATGAAGGCCCTGGAAGGGGATCCCCGGGACACCCGCATCTGGTTCCAGCTGGGGAGGTGTGAGGCCGCCCGGGGGCACCCGGCGGAGGCCCTCTCGGCATTCGACCGGGTCCTCGAGATCACCCCCGAGGATATCAACGCGCTCGTCGCCCGGGCCGAGACCCTCACCACGATGGAAAGGTTCGCTGACGGGCTGGCCGTCGTGCGGCGGGTCATTGAGCGGGATCCCGCCCAGGCCATGGCCTGGTACCTCAGGGGGTGCTGCCTCTCCGGGCTGGGACGCAACGGAGAGGCGGTTGAGGCCCTCGAGCGGGCGATCGAGCTCAACCCCGACCATGCACCCACCTGGCACCAGCTGGGCCTTGCCCATGAGTCCATGGGGTTCTTCGGCGATGCTGCGGATGCGTTCTGGAGGGCCGGCCAGATCGCCCCGGACGAGGCCGCATCCTGGCTCCACCAGGGCGCTGACCTGATCCGTCTCTCCCGGTGGAGGGAGGCCCTCGAGGCCCTCCGGCGGGCAACCGCCCGGAAGCCCGGGGATGCGCAGGCCTGGCACGAGACCGGGATCGCCCTCCGCGGGCTGGGGAGGGCCGGCGAGGCGGTGGACGCCTTCGAGCGGGCCCTCACCCTCGAGCCCGAACGGCCGGAGACTCTTGCAGCCCTCGGCCAGACCTTCATGCTCCTCGAGAGGTTCGGGGACGCCGCCCGGGTCCTCGCCCGGGCAGTCGTGCTCGCCCCCGGGGACCCGGATACCTGGTTCAGGAAGGGGGTCTCCGAGGAGCGGACCGGGAAGTTCGCAGAAGCCGTGGACTCATTCGACGAGGCCATCAACCGCGACCCATCGAACCAGTCCGCATGGTTCCACAGGGGCCTCACCCTGCAGAGCTCGGGCGAGCTCGCCGGGTCCCTCGAGGCCTTCGACCATGTCCTCTCCCTCGACCGGGAGGACCGCGAGGCATGGTTCCACCGGGGCGAGATCGCTCCGGAGGCTCGGGAGACACGAGGAGGCGCTCGCGGCATTCGAGAAGAACCTCGGCCTCGAGCCCGAGAACCCGATGGCCTGGTTCGGGAAGGGCCTCTCGGAGAAGGAGCTCGGGAGGCAGGGGGACGCCGTCGCGTCCCTGAAACGGGCCCTCGCCCTTTCGCCCCAGCACGGCCCCTCCTGGTGCGCCCTCGGGCTCACCCTCATGGAGGAGGGCCTCACCGAGAAGGCCATCGAGTCCCTGTCACGGGCAGTTGTCTTTGACCCGGCACTCACCCGGGCCTGGTATTACCTCGGGGTCTGCCTCGTGGACCTCCGCCGGTTCCGGGATGCCGCGGACGCGTTCGGGAACTACCTCTCCCTGGACCCGGAGAACTCGAATGCCTGGTACTGCCACGGGTTCGTCCTGAACCGGCTCAAACGGCACAGGAAGGCGGCCGAATCACTGGATCACGCCCTGGCCATCGACCCCCTGAATACGAAGGCGCTCCTCGAGAAGGGACGCGCCCAGATGGAGGGGCTCCTGTACAGGGAGGCCATGGAGACGCTCGACCGGCTCATCGGCCTCGAACCCGAGAACGCGGAGGCATGGTACCGGAAGGGGACGATCATGGCCATCCTCGGGATCCACGAGGAGGCCGTCGAACACCTGGCGACCGCCCTCCGGTTCGAGCCCTCCTGCCACCCCGCCCTGCTCCAGTCATCCCTCTCGTTCCTCGAGCTCGGCAGGTACGACGAGGCCCTGGAGTCCCTGGAGAGGACCATCGGCCTTGACCCGTCCGATCCCAGGCCCTGGTTCTACAAGGGAGTGATCCTGGAACGGATGGGCCGGCAGCCCGAGGCAGCCGCGGCGTACGACGAGGTGATCCGGCTCCGCCGGGAGACCTGGAGGCGAGGGAGCGGAAGGCGCAGATCCTCCTCGGGCTCGGGAAGTTCGAGGAGACCCTGGCCGTCGCAGACGAAGGCATCCGGATTGACCCGCAGAGACCCGGGCTTCCACACGGTAAGGGGCCTCGCCCTCCTCCAGCTGAAACGGACCGGCGAGGCGGAGGAGGCATTTGCGAAAGCACTTTCGAAAGAGCCCCTCCGGGCAGGCGCATGGTACCACCGGGGGATCGCCCTCATGGATCTCGGGAGGAACGAGGAGGCCGCCGAGGCCTTCCGCGAGACCCTCATCCTCGAACCCGCGAACATCCTTGCCTTCTTCTATGCCGGCATGGCCTACGAACGGCTCGGCAGCCACGAGAAGGCGGTGAAGAGCCTCGAGGAGGGGCTCGCCCTCGACCCGTCCAACGCGAGGGCCTGGCTGACCCGGGGGATCGCCGAGAAGGAGCTCGGCAGGTTCGAGCCCGCGGTCACCTCCTTCGAGAAGGCGTGCGAGCTCGACCCGGGGAACGCCGAGGCATGGTACGAGAAGGGGGTCGCCCTCCAGGGCCTCGGCAGGGACGAGGAGGCCCTCGTGTCCCTCGAGAGCGCCATCACCCTCCGTCCCGGGCACACGGCATCCTGGGGCCTGAAGGGCTCCCTCCTCCGGCACCTCGGACGTCCCGCCGAGGCCGCAGATGCGTTCAGGAAGGTGATCGCGGGGGATCCGGCAGCAACCCGGGCATGGTTCCAGCTCGGCGAAGCCCTCTACGAGCTCGGTCAGTACGCGGAGTCCGCCGATGCCGCCGGAAAAGCCCTTGAACAGGACCCGGCCCTCACCCAGGCATGGTTTACGAGGGGGATGTCCTTCAACCGGCTCGGGAGGTACGGGGAGGCGATCGAGGCGTTCCGGAAGGTCGTCGGGCAGGACCGCGACCACGGCCTCGCCTGGTACAACATGGGGTGGGCAGAGCGGGAGATGCGACTCTACGGGGAGGCGGTGGACGCCTTCGACCAGGCGATCCGGATCGACCCCCGGGATGCCGGCTCCTGGTACAACCGCGGCCTCGCCCTCCACGAGATGGGGAGGTTCGGCGATGCCGTCTCGTCGTTCGACCAGGTCACCGCGATCGAGCCCGGGAACGCCCCGGCATGGTTCAGGAAGGCCCTCGCCCTCTCCGCCCTCGGGAGGGACGAGGAGGCTGCCGATGCCCTCGACCGGATGATCCAGCTCGATCCCGAGAACCAGGAGCCATGGTACCGGCTGGGGGAGATCTTCCTCAAGCTCGGGGGGCACGACGAGGCCCTCGTCTGCCTGGACCGCGCCCTCCAGATCAGCCCCGAGTACCACCCCGCCTGGTTCCTCAAGGGAGAGGTCCTCTCTGCCATGAAACGCTTCCCCGAGGCGGTCGAGGCGTACGACCGGGTCCTCGCCCACGAGGACGGGGATCCCCGGGCCTGGCTCAGGAAGGGGCTCGCGCTCCGGGAGCTCGGGGACGACGACGGGGCGGCACAGGCACTGGAGCGGTACCTCCTCATCGAGCCCGGTTCCGCCGAGGCATGGTACCAGAAGGGGCTTTCCCTGGAGAGGAAGGGGAAGTACGCCACCGCGGCGGAGGCGTTCGGGAAAGCGCTCGAGATCGAGCCGGCACGGGTGGATGCCTGGCACCAGAAGGGGCTCTCCCTGGTCGGGCTCGGGAACTACGAGGAGGGAATCCTTGCGTTCCAGGAGGGGCTCAGGCTCGAACCGGGGAACGCCATGGCCTGGTACAGCCTGGGCATGGCCCAGGAGCAGATGAAGCGCTTCGTGAAAGCGATGGACTCCTTTGCCCGGGCACTGCAAATCCAGCCGAGGAACCTCCCTGCCTGGTACCACCGGGGGATCTGCGAGGAGGAGGAGGGGTTCTACAGCGACGCGGTCTTCTCGTTCGAGAAGGCCCTTGAGATCGACCCGAGGGACGTGGACGCCTGGTTCCACAAGGGCGTCTGCCTGGCAAAGGCCGGGAGACACCAGGAGGCGGTGAACGCCTTCGGGAACGCCCTCCTCCATAACCCGGAGAACCCGCGGGCCTGGCTCCACCAGGGCCTCTCCCTCCTCGAGACCGGGGAGCACGAAGGGGCCGTCGCCTCCTTCGACCGCGCCCTGGGGCTCGACGACCGGAACGCCGAGGCCTGGTACGAGAAAGGGGTCGCCCTCCAGGGCCTCGGGCGGGCGGAGGATGCCCTCGATGCCTTCGGGAGATCCCTCGACCTCGATGCGGAGAGGAAGGAGGCGTGGAAGCACCGGGGAACAATCCTCTCGGGGATGAAATCCCTGGACGGGGCTCTCGAGGCCTTCGACCGCGTCCTCCAGATCGACCCGAAGGATGCGGGGGCCTGGTACAACCGCGGCTGCATCCTCGGGGACCTCGGGGACGCGGAGGGCGCCGTGAGCTCCTTTGACCGTTCTCTCGCAATCGAACCAGGGAACTCCCAGGCATGGAATAACAAGGGGGCCATCCTCTTCCAGCTCGAGAGGTACGCAGACGCAGTCGATGCCTTCGACCATTCCCTCGAGATCGACGCAAAGAATGCCGGGACCTGGTTCAACCGTGGCCTCGCCGAGATGGAACTCGGGGAGGACGAGGGCGCCATCGCGTCCTTTGCCCGGACCCTCGACCTCGACCCGGGGAACGCGGAGGCATGGTTCCAGAGGGGGAAGGGGCTCGAACGGTCGGGGAGGCCGGCGGAAGCCGTCGAGGCCGTGGACGAGGCGCTCAAACGGTTGCCTGGCCATGGCCCGTCCTGGCTCGTGCGCGGCCTCGCCCTGGAACGCCTCCAGCGGTTCGACGAGGCGGTGAACGCCTTCGACAGGTCCCTCGCGGCCGATCCCGACAACCCCGAGGCCCTCTACCACCAGGGGCTCGCGCTCCATGCCCTGGGCATGCACCACGAGGCGGTGGAGGTCTTCACCCGGGCCGCCGAACTGGATCCCGGATCGGCGGGGATATGGTACCACATGGGCCTTGCCCTCCACACCCTGGGGAACCTGGAAGAGGCGATAACGGCCTTCGACCGGTCCCTTGCGATCCGGCCCGATGGGGCGGATGCCTGGTACTACCGGGGCATTGCGCTCTCCGCCCTCAGGAGGCACGCGGAAGCCCTGGAGTCCTTCGAGAAGGGGCTTGGCATCCAGGGGAGGGACGGGAGGCTCTGGCACGGGAAAGGGGTCTCCCTCGCCGAGCTCGGGCGGAACGAGGAGGCGGCCCAGGCACTGGGTGTCGCGGTCGAGCTCGACCCCGCGGACGAACGCGGCTGGTTCACGATGGGGGTCTCCCTCCACCGGCTCGAACGGTACCAGGAGTCCATCCCGGCCTTCGAGAAGGCGGTCGCCCTTGACCCGGCAAACCTCGAGGCCTGGCTCCTCCTCGGGTTCGACCTCCACGAGGTAGGAAGGAACGAGGAGGCCGCAGGTGCAGCGGACGGGGCACGGAGGGCCGACCCCGGGAACCCCCGGGCATGGACCCTCCTCGGGATCGCCCAGAAGGACCTCGGCAGGTACGGGGAGGCCCTCGAGTCGCTCAACCATGTCATCGCCCTCTCGCCGAACGACCCGGAGGCCTGGTTCGAGAAGGGGCTCGTCGAGGAGGGGCTCGGTGACGGGCGGGACGCCGTCGCCTCGCTCACGAGGGCCCTCGAGCTGGAGCCCTCCCACCCGGGAGCACTCTTCGAGAGCGGGAGGATCCTCTCCCGTGCGGGATCGCATGAGGACGCCATCAAGTACTTCAGGAGGCTCGTCAGGCTCGATCCTGCCAACGGGGAGGCATGGTACTGGATGGGCATGAGCCTCTCCCTCGTCGGGGATACGGACGAGGCGCTGGAGGCGTTCGAGAAGACCCTGAAGCGCGATCCCGGCCACGGGCCGGCCTGGTACAACAAGGGTTGTATCCTCGCCGGTCTCGGCCGGCTTGACGAGGCTGTCGCTGCCTTCGACCGGGCGCTCTCGATCGATCCGGAGGATGTGCAGGCCTGGAACAACAAGGGAGGGACCCTCATCGGGCTCGGGAGATCCGGGGAGGCGGCCGAGGCATTCCGGCACGTGGTGGCCACGACACCGGGCCATGGGCCCGCCTGGTACAACCTGGGCCTCGCGGAGATGGAGACTCGGGAACTTCGCGGATGCCGCCGGTGCCTTCGAGAAGGCGCTGGATATCGATCCCTCCCTTGCGGAGGGATGGTACCAGCGGGGGACGGCACACGAGCGGCTCGGGCAGCATGCCGAGGCCGTCGAGTGCTACGACAGGGCCATCGCCCTCTCCCCGGACGACAGCCCGGCATGGTTCCGGCGGGGGGTCACCCTCGCGGCGATGGGGAGGAGCGCCGATGCCATCGAGTCCCTCGAGCGGGCCGTCGAGCTCGACCCCGGGGACGCCGAGGGCTGGTTCCGGATGGGCCTCGTCTTCATGGAGGCGAAGACCTATGACCGGGCGCTCGAGTCTTTCACCCGTGCCCTCGAACTCCACCTGGAGGACGGGAGGATTCTGGTACGAGAGCGGCCTCGCCCTCGAGGGGCTGGGGCACCATGACGATGCCCTCGAAGCGTTCCAGCGGTCGGTGGAGTTCGACCCCGGTAATACCGGGGCATGGTACCACCGCGGCCTCATGGAGGCCCGTGTCGACCGCCCGCGGGACGCCATCGCATCCTTCGACGCGGTCATCGCCCGGAACGAAACGGACGGGCCCTCTCACTACGGGAAGGGCATGGCCCTCCTCGCCCTCGGCGAGGCCGGGGAAGCGGTCCGCTCCTTCTCGAGGGCAATCGAGCTCGAGCCCGGGAATGCCGATGCACGGTTCAGGAAGGGGATCGCCCTTGCGAACACCGGGCAATACGAAGAGGCCATCGCGGCCTTCGACGAGGACCTCTCCCTCGACCCGTCCCACGGGCCGGCATGGCTCGCAAAGGGGACCACCCTCGCCCACCTCGGGAGGTACGAGGAGGCGGTGGCGGCATTCGATGCTGCCATCGCGCTTGAGCCCCTGAGCGTCCCCGTCCATATCTCGCTCGGGAAGGCACTTATGAGCCTCGGGCGTCACGAGGAGGCGGTGAGGGCCTTCGAGCGCGGTCTCCTCATCGATCCCCACCATGCCGGCCTCTGGATGCTCAGGGGGACGAGCGAGATGGAGCTCGGTAAGTTCGGGAACGCTGCCGCGTCCTTCGGCGAGGCCATCGGGCTCGAGCCGGGGAACCCCGAGCCCTGGTACCACCTGGGCCTCACCCTGGAGAAGGCGGGCAGGCCCGAGGATGCACTGAACGCCCTTGAGGGGTTCCTGACGCTGATCCCCGAGAGCCAGGAGGCCTGGATGATGGTCGGGCGTCTCCTCGCGAGCCTGGGCCGGCTTCCCGAGGCGGCAGAGGCACTCGGGAAGGCGTCCGGCCTCGCCCCGGAGAGCGCCGCCGCATGGTCCCAGTACGGCGCCGCGCTCCTCGCGATCTCGAGGTTCAGCGATGCCGCGGAGGCCTATAATAAATCACTCTCGATCGATCCGAAAGATGCCAGGGCATGGTTCAACCGCGGGGTCGCCCTGGCCGGGAGCGGCGCCGACAGCGGAGCGGTGGAGGCCTTCTCCCGATCCCTCGAGATCGACGGGAGGCAGGCCGACGCGTGGAACGGGAAGGGGAGGAGCCTGGCCCGGCTCGGCAGGACCGACGAGGCGATCTCCGCCTTTGCCCGGTCCCTGGAACTGGACCCCGCCCCCGCGGATGCCCGCCTGGGCCTGGGGGAGGCGCTCCTCACCCTCGGGAGGAACGAAGAGGCCGGGACGGCCTTCGGAGATGTCCTCAGCCGCGAACCCGCGAACGCCGCCGCATGGCGCGAACTCGCCCGGGTAAGAAAGGCATTGCAGGAACTCCCCGAGGCCATGGAGGCGATCGACCGGGCACTCGCGATCGACGGCGGGAATGCCTCCGCCTGGGCCGAGAAGGGCGCACTCGAGGGGGCGATCGGGGAGGCCGGCCAGGCCGTGGAGGCCTTCAAGACCGCCCTCTCCCTCAACCCCGGGGACCCGGCACTCTGGTCCGGCCTCGGGACGGCCGAGCTCTCCCTCCAGCACCACCGGGAAGCCGCCGAGGCCTTCGGCGAATGCCTGCAGCGCGCCCCCGAGGATGCCTCTGCCTGGTACCAGTTCGGGGAGGTGCTCCTCCTCCTCGATCATCTCGAGGACGCGTACGATGCGTTCAGGAAGAGCGCCGACATCCGGCCCGACCAGCCCGGGGCATGGCGCTCCCAGGGCATCGCCCTCACCCGGCTCTCCCGGATGAACGAGGCGATCGAGGCATTCAATCGCGCCCTCGAATTGGACCCAAAGGACGCCGGATCCTGGTTTGCCCGTGGCGCCGCCCTTCACGACCTCGGGAGGTACGAGGAGGCGGTGGAGTCCTTTGGAAAGACCCTCGGGATCAGCGGGGAAAAGGTGGAGGCATGGTTCAGGCTGGGGCTCTCCCAGGAGGCACGGTCGGACTATGCGGAGGCCGAAATGGCATTCCACCGGGTCACCGAGCTCTCGCCAGGTGACGGTGAGGCGCATTACCACCGCGCGATCGCCCTCATGGCCCTCAAGAGGGAGGACGATGCCCTCGGGAGCCTCGACCAGGCGCTGGAGATCGATCCCGACCACGCGGATGCATGGTTCAGGAAGGGGATGGTCCTCGCAGACATGGGAAGGAACGAGGAGGCGCTCGCGGCCTTCGATGCCGTGATCCGCATCTCCCCCGGGCATGCCGGCGCCTGGTTCAGGAAGGGCCTCGCCCTGGAAGCCACGGGGAAACCCGGGGATGCGGCCGGATGTTACGAGATGGCGGTCGGGTTCGACCCGGGTCTCGGGGCGGGGTGGCTGCACCGTGGCCGGATGCTCGTCCTGCTCGGCAGGCGCGACGAAGGGCTCTCTGCCCTCGACCAGGCCCTGGCCGTCAATCCCGGGGACGGGGAGGCCCTCTTCTCCCGGGCCGCCGTCCTCGCCAATCTCGGGAGGCATGACGAGGCACTCGGGGCATTCGACCAGGCCCTCGGGAGGAACCCCCGGAACCAGGAGGCATACCTCGGGAAGGGGATCCTCCTCCGCACCCTCTCACGGCCCGAGGATGCCCTGGGGGCTTTCAACCAGGCGATCGAGGCCGACGAGGCGAACCCGAAGGCATGGTACCAGAAGGGGGCCGTTCTCGCCGGGATGGGGCGGTTCGACGAGGCCGTGGAGGCATTCGGCCGGTCCATCGCCCTCGACCCCGAAGATCCCGTGGGGCCTCGGGACCGGGGGGATCGCCCTCCTCTCCCTCGGGCGGATCCCCGGGGCCATCTCAGACCTCGAGAAGGCGGCGGCGAAGGCCGGGGACGACGCGGTTACCTGGTTCAGTCTCGGGAGGGCACTGCTCAAGGCCGGGAGGTTCGAGGAGGCATCCTCGTCACTCGGCAGGTCCCTGGCCATCGATACCGAAAACCCGCCCGGCTGGTGCCACCAGGGCGCGGCCCTCACCCGCCTCGGCAGGCTGGAGGAGGCGGTCGCCGCCTTCGGGAGAGCCCTCGCCGGGGACGAGGGTCTCGGGGGTGCCTGGTTCCACCTCGGGATCGCCCAGGAGGGGCTCGCCCGGTTCGAGGATGCGGTCGAGTCCTTCCGGCGGGCACTCAAGATAGATGCCCGCAACGGGGACGCGTGGTACCACGCGGGCGGGGCCCTCTACCACCTCGGCAGGACCGACGAGGCCCTCCGGGCCTTCGACCGTTCCACGAAGCTCAGCCCGCGGGACCCGAGGCCCTGGTACAGACCGCGGCTGCATCCTCTCCGAGCGGGGCGAGTTCGCGCCCGCGGTCGAGGCCTTCGACCGTGCCCTCGAGGCCGACCCCCGTTTCGCCGCGGCCCTGAACAACCGCGGGAGCGCCCTCTTCGAGGCTCGGGAGGTACGAGGAGGCGGAGTCCTCCTTCGAACGATCCCTCTCCCTCGAACCCGGCAACCCCTCCACCTGGTACAACAAGGCCCTCATCCAGAAGCAGCTGGGGGCGAACGACGCCGCCCTGGAATCCCTCCGCCGCGTGCTCGAACTCGACCCCGCTCACACCGGTGCATGGCATACTCAGGGGATCATCCTCCACACCCTCGGACGGAACGAGGAGGCCCTCGGTGCCTACGACCGCGCTATCGACCTGGATCCCGCAGAGGTGCATGCCTGGTTCGACCGGGGGGTTGTCCTCGAGGAGCTGGGGAGGACCGTTGAGGCGATCCAGTCCTTCGAGCATGCCTCCGGGATCGATCCCGGGGACGGCCGCGCATGGTACCGGATGGGGCTGCTTCTCGGGTTACAGGGACGGCGGGAGGATGCCGTCGCTGCCCTCGAGAAGGCCCTCGGGATCGACCCGTCAGGGACCGACGCATGGTACCGGCTCGGGCTCACCCTGCGGGAACTCGGGCGCGAGGAGGAGGCCATAGACGCCTTCGACCATGCCCTCGCGCTCGATCCCCGGCACCAGGGCGCGTGGTATAACCGGGGTCTCGCCCTCTTCTCCCTTGCCCGGTTCGTGGAGTCCATCACCTCCTTCGAACGGACCCTTGAGATCGAATCCCGGGGATGCGGGGGCCTGGCATAACCGCGGGTATGCCTACATGGCCATCCGGAACCCGGAGGAGGCGCTCGCATCCTTCGACAAGGCCATCGAGCGGGATCCGGAGAACCCCCTCTCCTGGACCTACCGCGGCCTCGCCCTCGAGACGCTCGGGCGAAAGGAGGAGGCCTTCGCCTCGTACCAGAAGGCCCTCGAGAAGGATCCGGGGAACAAGATCGCGCTCGCCAACCAGGCATGGGCATTCCACGGGGAGAAGAGGCTCGATGAGGCCCTTCTCGGCTTCGAGAAGATCCTCGCGACCGATCCCGGCTTCACCGCTGCCTGGCTGGGGAAGGGTGCGGTCCTCGACGGGCAGGGGAAGGCAGAAGAGGCTCTCAGGGCCTATGACCGGGCGGTCGAGACCGGGCCCCGGGACCCCCAGGCATGGAACAGCCGGGGCGGGCTCCTGTTCCGGATGGGACGGCTCCCCGAGGCGATCCACTCCTTCGAGACCGCGGTCGAGCTCGAATCCTCTCCTCCCGGGGGCATGGTACAACCTCGCAGCAGTCAAGGGCGGCCAGGGCAGGCACGAGGAGGCGCTCCTCGCGGTCGAGAAGGCACTCCAAATCAACCCTGACGACGCCCTTGCCTGGAACAACAAGGGAGGGACCCTCTACCAGCTGGGAAAGTACGAGGAGGCGCTCACCTGTTTCGAGAAGGCCATCACCCTCAACCCGCGATACGCATCCCCGTGGATGAACAAGGCCTCTGCCCTCGTGAAGCTCAAGAGGAAACGGGAGGCCAAGGCGGCATTGAAGAAGGCGAAGGAGCTCGGATCCATCCCTGGGTGAGCCAGATGGGAAGAAGTGACCCCCGGGAAAGCCGGGGCGAGCGGAACGGGGGATGGTGCCCTCCAGGGCCTCTCCACAGGCCCTACGTCATCGTGAACATGGCCATGAGCGCCGACGGGAAGATCTCCTCCGTCAGGCGGCAGCAGGTGAGGATCAGCGGGACGGACGACCGCGGGCGGGTGGATGAGCTCAAGGCAGGGAGCGATGCCGTGATGGTCGGGATAGGGACGGTCCTTGCTGACAACCCTTCCCTCACGGTGAAGTCCCCGGATCTCCAGAAAGGAAGGGTCCTTGCAGGGAAGTCCGATAATCCGGTGAGGATTATCGTCGATAGCAGGGGAAGGACACCCCTCACGGCGGATATCCTCCACAAGGGTGGCGGCGAGCGGATCATCGCGGTCTCCGGGAAGTCGGAGGCCGACGCTCTTGCGCGGTTCCAGGGCCTTGCCACGGTCATTGTTGCCGGAAAGGATGACGTGGACCTGCCCCTCCTCATGGCCCGCCTCTCTGACAGGGGAATCGGACGGCTCATGGTCGAGGGCGGGGGGACCCTCATCGCCTCCCTCTTCCGCCAGGGCCTCGTGGACGAGTTCTTCACCTTTGTCGGGAACCTCATCATCGGGGGGAAGGACGCCCCGACCCCCGTGGACGGCGGGGGGTTTTCCGATGACAACGAATTTGTGGGTCTGAGTCTCATGGATGTGAGAGAGGTCGGCGATGGGGTGCTCCTGCGGTGGCGGGTGAAAAACCGGCGGTAAACCGGCGGGTCCTCGTGGACCTCGCCGTGGTCCTTATCTGTTATACGGGAGTCGCCGCCCTGATCGCCGTCCTCATGTACCTGGTGAGCGGGAGCGGCTCCGCCTGGCTCACCTTCGATGCCGACCGGTTCCACGCGATGGCCGAGGTGATCATCGGGGGCTTCAAGCCCTACATCGACTTCGTGGACCCGAAACCGCCCCTCCTCTTCTTCATGGTCTCCCTGATGGACCTCGTCGCCCCCGCGGGGAGCGTGGATATCCTCGTGATGTCCGGCGTGAACGTCCTCTGCGCCATCCTCATCTACTGGATCGGGAGGAACGACTACGGGAACATCTCGGGCTTCTCGGCCGGCCTCCTGTACCTCGTGGCGGCGGTCTTCGTCCAGGGGTACTTCCTCTTCTCCGAGCAGTTCGCGGTCCTCTTCCTGATCCTCGCCTTCATGCTCGCGCGGAACGAGCATCTCGCGGCGAGCGGCCTCTGCCTCGGCCTCGCCATGGGGTTCAAGCAGTACGCGTTCCTCGCCATCCCGCCCCTCCTCTTCCTCGCCCGGGTGAAGGGGAACCGCAGGCTCCTCGGCTATGTCGAGTTCATCATCCCCGCGATCGGGGTCTTCTTCTGCATCTTCGGGGCCCTGTACCTCGCCTATGGCCCGGACACGACGAGGAGCGCGATCAACTGGACCTTCGGGATCGCCCCCTCCTATGTGACAGGGAACCTGATCGAGGTCCCCGCGTACCAGCCCGACAATGTCCTTGCCTTCACCGCGAACCTCCTCGGCTCGGTGATGATGGTCCTCCCGACCCTCCTCTTCGCGGGATCGAGCATCTGGAGGAGGGGTCTGCGCACCGACGATGAGTACTCCTTCGGGCTCTTCATCATCTTCTTCCTCGGGACGCTCTTCATCCGCCAGTACCTCCATTACTGGATCCTCATGCTCCCCTTCCTCGTCCTCCTCGCGTGCAGGGAGTTCGCCGTCGGGTCGGCCCGGGAGTCGGACGAGAGCCCCGAGGGGATCCGTCATCCACCGGTTCGCGGGGTTCGCAAAAGAGGTCGGATCCTCCCCGGATCCCTGGGCCGGCGAGGGAAAGCCGGAGTCCTCCGGGGACCGGATCGTCTTCTCGGCACCGGTCACCGGATCCGCTCCTCCGACACCAGGGGGCCAGGGGGTGACCGGCGGCCTCATCCCCTATAAGAAGGGTGGCCAGGAGCCCGGAGACCGCGGCGAGGCCGGAAAGGCTCCTGACCCGGAGAAGAAAGACGAGCAGGCGGACCCGGAAGAGGAACCCCGCGAGGGGCCTGAGCCGGGGTAAAAAAGGCAGAGGCCGGTTAAGGCCTCGTCTGCTGGGCGTAGATCTGGTCGATGATCTTGTAGGCTACCCCGTTTATCGTCACCGTTACCTGGATCCGGTCGCGGTCGGAGCCATTGAAGCTCACCGAGCTTCCGGCGATGATGGACCCTGACTCCGGCCGGACGATGGACTTTGTCTCGGTTGAGCAGTCTTCACGGGTTATCGTTGCATCGACCCGCTGGGTGAGGAGCTGCCCTTTCCCACCCTGGAAGATGACCGTGATCTTCTTGTTCAGCGTCACCGGATCCCGGATCACATCCACCCCGACCGTGAACCTCGGGTCCTGGGTGACCGTCGGGCCGGGTTCGATGCAGTTCCCGGTGGTGACCGGCGGCGTCTCAGGAGTCGTGATCGGCTGTGTCACGGTGACAACCGGCGTCGGGGTTGGGGTCGGCCCCGGCCCGGTCCCGGCGCAGCCCGCGCCGAGGGTGGCTGCGAGGACCAGGACGATGGTAAAGAGAACTAATCTCCCGTTCATACGCCAAAGGTAGGAGACCGCGGATATTTGAGGGTTGTGCTTCACCACAAATCAGGGATATATGGTGATTCAGAACAAACGGGGCGCGTAAACCGCGGCTGGCGGGAGACCTCTGGCGGTAAGGGCCGGGGCCGCCGAAAACGAAAGGGAAAAAAGGATAATCGTTATTTAACTCCCTGACCGGAGGGGGAGCAGCTGATCTATAGATCTTGTACGCGATGCCGTTGAGAGTCGCCGTGACTTCGACCCGGTCCATGCTCGTTCCCGTGAACGTGACCGTGCTCCCTGACTGTATCGATCCTGATTCGGGCCGCGTGATAGACTTTGTCTCGGTCGTCCCGTCATCGTGGGTTACCTTGACATCGACCTCCTGGGTAGCGCTCTGTCCCAACCCGCCCTGGAAGATGACCGAGATCTTCCGGGTATAGGTGTTCGAGTCCCTCAGCACGTCAATGGCAATCATCCAGTAGGGGGGGACGGTCACCGTCGGGCCGGGCTCGAGGGAGCCCGGCAGGGTCGTGGGTGGTGTCTCCACCGCTGTCGGTGGCGTGGTCATCACAACCGTCGGCGTGGGGGTCGGGCCCGGCCCGGTCGTTGCGCAGCCCGCCCCGAGGACGGCAGCGGCGAGGACCAGGAGCAGGGGAATACGTGCTATCTTCCAGTACATAAGCCAAGGTTGCGACTCCGGATATTTGAGGGTTGTGCTCTACCACAAATCCGTTATACATAAAGATTGGCGGCGGGCCGCGAGGGGCTGCCTCCGGTTCCGGTCCCGGCAGTCTGGCCCGGTGATGGATCCGCGGACCATCCAGCTCTCGAAAATCATTAAAAAGGGAGAGGGGAAAGGTGTCCACATGAACCTGAGGCGCCCGAACTCGAACGAGGCCCTGGGAACCTCGAACCGGTCACGGAACGTGGTTCCCATGTCCGGCATCTGCACCCGCTGCCTCGACGGCTGCAAGGGGATGTGCGATCTCTGGCTCTCCAGTTTCCGCGGGCGCGAGGTGCTCTACCCGGGGCCCTTCGGCGAGATGACCGCGGGGGCGGACAAGGACTATCCCGTCGACTACTCGCACATCAATATCCAGGGATATGCCCGGGGAGCGAAGGGGCTCCCCGAGGGGACGGAGGCAGGGCCCGACTCGGCGGTCTTCTCCTCCGTGAATACCGAGACCTCGTATGGCTGGGACAAGAAGGTGAAGCTCCGGATCCCCATCTTCACGGGTGCCCTCGGGTCGACCGAGATCGCGCGGAAGAACTGGGAGCATTTCGCGGCCGGTGCGGCCATGTCCGGTATCACCATCGTCTGCGGGGAGAACGTCTGCGGGGTCGACCCCGGTCTCGTGCTCGATAGTAAGGGGAAGGTCTCGAAGTCCCCCGAGATGGACCGGAGGATCGAGACCTACCGGAAGTTCCACGAGGGATATGGCGAGCTCCTCGTCCAGATGAATGTCGAGGACACCCGGCTCGGCACGGCGGAGTACGTCTCCTCCGTGCACAACCTCGATACCATCGAGCTCAAGTGGGGCCAGGGCGCGAAGTGCATCGGCGGGGAGATCAAGGTGAAGACCCTCGAGCATGCCCTGGAGCTGAAGAAGCGGGGGTACATCGTCCTCCCGGACCCCTCCCTCCCCGAGGTGCAGAAAGGGTTCGGGAGTGGTTCTTTCAGGGAGTTCGAGCGCCACTCCCGGCTGGGCTTCGTCTCGGGCGACGGGCTCCTCGAGGAGGTGGACCGGCTCCGGGACATCGGCTTCTCCCGGGTGACCCTGAAGACCGGGGCCTACTCCGCCGTCGAACTCGCCATGGCCCTGCGGTTCGGGTCCGAGGCTCGAGATCGACCTCCTCACCATCGACGGCGCACCCGGCGGGACCGGGATGAGCCCCTGGCCGATGATGACCGAGTGGGGCATCCCGACCTTCTACCTCCAGTGCCTGGCCATGGAGTTCGCGAACCGGCTGAAGAAGAGGGGGAAGAGGGTGCCCGATATCGCCATGGCCGGCGGGTTCTCCTCCGAGGACGGGGTATTTAAGGCCCTTGCCATCGGGAGCCCCTTCGTGAGAGCGGTCTGCATGGGCCGCGGCCTCATGATCCCCGGCATGGTCGGGAAGAACATCGGGGCCTGGGTAAAGGAGGGGACCCTCCCCAATACCGTCTCCAAGTACGGGAAGACTCTCGAGGAGATCTTCATCTCCTACGAGGATCTCCGCGCAAAGTACGGTGCACGGGTGAAGGAGATCCCCACGGGCGCAATCGGGATCTACACCTACGCCCAGCGGTTCAGGACAGGGCTCCAGCAGCTCATGGCCGGGTCGAGGAACTTCACCATCCCGTCCATCTCGCGGAGGGACGTGATGGCCCTCACCGAGGAGGCCTCCCGGATCTCGGGGATACCATACCTCATGGACGCCTACCGGGACGAGGCGGAGGCCATCCTGGACTCGTGAGATCTCCCACTTCACCTTTTTAGAAACCTGTTGACCTGCAATAACGAGATGCGGGGGAAAATGACATCGTGTCCCACGACCTTTTGAGGATGAAAGAACCCTTTCCTGACCTCTTCTCCCGATCCTTTTTCATTTCCAAACCTGACACTATGCACATGAAGCACAGGATCCGGGATCTGGTGAAGAAAAGCAGGAGCTACCGGAGGTTTCATGAACCACGGCGCATCTCAAGAGAAACCCTCACCGGACTCGTGGACATCGCACGATTCTGCCCGTCCTCAAGGAACCGGCAGCCGCTGCGGTATATCATATCAACCGACCCTGAACATACCGTAAAAATACGGTCCTGCCTGCTTTTTGCGCTTGACCTTCCCGGCTGGGGAGGACCGGTCGAGGGAGAGCGACCCGTCGCCTACATTACGATCCTTGCGGAGGGCGAGGGTACAGCTTTCACGAAGTATGACGCCGGCATCGCAGCCCAGACCCTGATGCTCGCTGCTGCCGAAGAGGGGTTCGGGGGATGTATGTTCGGGTCAATAAAAAAAGAGGAGCTGAGATCGGTGCTCTCGCTTTCAGATCGGTACGAGATCCACCTGGTTTTGGCATTTGGGTACCGGCTGAACAGGTGGTCCTCGAAAAAGTCGGGATTGATGGGAATACGGGATACTGGCGGGATTCTCATGGGATCCACCATGTCCCGAAACGGTCACTCGAGGATGTGGTCCTGCACCGCCCGAACTGAAAAAGCCAGAGTTCTCAGGAAGATCCTGGTATGAAAGGTTTTTCTCTTCCTCTTTTTTGGATACGCTTCTCCAGGACGGGTAAAGCGCTAAAAAGACTGGTGAGATTAGTCCAATTCTGAAATGTAAGGAGGATACATCAAAGATTGAGATCTGCTTCCTGGTGAGGGAATCGCGCAGATGTGCCCTTGAGCAGTGGTCCTGCTGCCCCCGCCTGATTGATCCCCGGTCTTACTCCGCGCAGACGCTCGTGCAGAGGACGCTCCTGCAGAGGCGGGCGCGGTGATAGCGGGGGCAGCCCCGTGGAGTGAGCCCCATTCACCCCAGGGAAATCGCGGAAATTCGTTGTATTCGGATGCGGAGGTGGTTGAGATTCTGTTTGAGTTGCCAGCCTGAAGGACGTGACTCGCTGGCTCTTTGAGATTCAGAAGGACGCAGGCGGCACCACAGGCGACGACCAGCATCTGCGTGAGGAGGACAGGATGAACCATGCCCATGGCGCCCACGGCTGCGACCAGTGCGGAGATGGCGAGGGGGAGATAGGTTGCGGAGATGATAGATCGGAGGTTCTCGAGAGCACTGTTCCTCCCCGCCTCCGGGATGAGAGGATATCCTGCGCCGGGGCACCATCCGACGGGCTCCCCTGGTGCGCTTTGAACCCGTCCGGATCCCCGATAAGCCCCGTGAACGCTGGATTGGCCTGACATCCCGGTACTCTCCTTCACACCCAGGGTGCGTGCTGCGGCAGGCACCGGGTGCTTCCAGCGAAAAGGCCCGAAGCTGCCGGTGTCAGTGGCAACACTGCCACCGCTGGCACTTGCTACTACAACATTATAGTATATTATAGTTTCTATTTTGAATTACAATGAAAAACATATCTGTCTGCGAAAATTCTTGATATTCAAACTTATATCAAATAGCAATCTTTATATATTATATCCCGTCCATTGGGTAAATCAGCCTTTTTTCCGGGCCTCTTTTTATGAAATACGGCCGTATGACGGCTTTACTATCACAGGGACTGTGATCGATCCGGTCCAGTCCCCCTTCCCGGATCGGCCCGTTCACGGACCATTTCCCGGCCTCCAGCGGCACCCTTATTTACCGGGGGCTTACGCATATACGGACGAGAGAGCATGCCGGAGTATTCCATTCTCATCGGGGGAAAAGCGGGCGAGGGCCTGAATAAGGCAGGAATCATCCTTGCGCGGATCATGAACGGCCTCGGGTACCGGGTCTTCATGTACTACGATTACCCCTCCCTCATCAGGGGCGGGCACAATTTCTCCATCATCCGGGCTGCGCCGGGAGGATCTACTCCCACCGAACCCGGGTGGATTTCCTCCTCGCCATGAACAGGGAGACCCTGGACCTCCATGCCTACAGGAGGGGTGCGGGGACGGTGGCCATCTTCAACTCGGACACCGTGAAGGCCGAGGGGACAGGCATCCCCCTCTCGCAGATCGCGAAGGAGGAGGGCGCCCCCGATATCGCCCGCAACACGGGGATCGTCGCCGGCTTCTGCGGCGCAGCCGGCATCCCGTGGGAGGCGCTCGAGAGCACGCTCAGGAAGGAGATCCCGAGGGGCCTCGAGAGCAACCTCGCGATCGCACGAAGGGCGTTCTCTGCGGTGGAGCCGGTCCCTGCCGCCCGGATAGCACCCCTCCCCCGGACCGGGAGATCCTCCCTGTCCTCACGGGGAACGAGGCCGCCGGCCTCGGCCTCCTCGCGGGCGGGCTCCAGGCCTACGTGGCCTATCCGATGACCCCCACGTCAAACCTCCTCCACTTCCTCGCAGGGGTCCCCGCAGACCTCGAGCTCACCGTCGTCCACCCGGAGAACGAGATCGGCGTTGCGCTCATGGCCCTCGGGTTCGCCTACGCGGGGAAGAAGGTCGCGGTCGGCACCTCGGGCGGGGGCTTCTGCCTCATGACCGAGGGCTTCTCCCTCTCGGGGATGTCCGAGATCCCCATGGTCGTCATCCTCGGCCAGAGGCCCGGCCCCTCGACCGGCCTCCCCACCTACTCCTGCCAGACCGAGCTCCATTTTGCGGCGAACGCCGGGCAGGGGGAGTTCGTCCGGTTCATCGTCGCCCCGGGAGACATGGAGGAGGCCTACTTCTGGTCGGCGGCCGCCCTCTCCCTCTCCTGGAAGTTCCAGGTGCCCTCTATCGTCATCTACGACAAGAACCTGGCCGAGCACGGGTACAACTTCGATATCGACTCGGTCCCGCCCCTTCCTCAGATGCCTGCGACGGCCTGGGACGGGAGCACCCCCTACCAACGGTATGCCATCACCGAATCGGGGGTATCACCCCTCGCCTTCCCGTCTGCGAAGGGCGCGGTGGTGAAGGTGAACGGGTATTCGCACGATGAAACGGGGATCACAACGGAGGATGGGGTGCTGGTGACCCGGATGCAGGAGAAACTTCTCCGGAAGGGAGAGGGGCTTGCCCGGGATCTCGAGGGGATGCCGACGGTAACGGTCAGCGGGTCGATGGGGGCCGGGGACACCCTCCTCAGCTGGGGTTCCACGGCCGGGGTCTGCCGGGAGGTGGGCGATGCCCTGGGGCTCAGGGTCGTCCAGCCGGTCGTCCTCAACCCCTTCCCTGTAAAGAAGGTCCGCGACGCCCTGGAAGGGTCCCGCCGTGTCGTCACCGTCGAGCAGAACGCGACCGGCCAGCTCGAGAAACTCCTCGCCCTCCACTCCATCCGGCCCGACGGGAGGATCCTGAAGTATGACGGGAGGCCGTTTGCGCTCGACGAACTCGAGGCCCGGGTCCGGGAGGTACTCCCATGACCGAAAGGCAGCTCATCACCGACGCCCAGAACACCTGGTGCCCGGGCTGCGGGAACTTCTCCATCCAGTTCGCCCTGAAAGCACTCCTCCAGGACCTCGAGAAGCAGGGGACCTCCCTCGACGATGTCGTCCTTGTCACGGGGATCGGCTGCCATGCGAAGATGGCCGATTACCTGAACATCAACACCTTCTACTCCATCCACGGCCGGGTACTCCCCGTCGCCACCGCCATCAAGCTCGCGAACCCCGCTCTCACCGTGATCGGGTGTGCGGGAGACGGGGACGCCTATGCCGAGGGGCTCGACCACCTCATCTTCGCGGCGAAGAGGAACGTCGATATCACCCTCTTCATCCACAACAACCGGGTCTACGGCCTCACCACCGGCCAGTATACCCCCACCTCGCCCCTCGGGTTCAAGGGCAGGTCAACCCCGGCAGGGACTCCTGAATATCCCCTCAACCCGCTGGAGCTCATGTTCGCGAGCGGTGCGAGCTATATCGCGAGGGGGTACACCCGCAACCAGCCGCTCCTGAAGAAGACCATGGCAGAGGCGGTCCGGCACAAGGGCTTCTCTTTCGTCGATATCCTCCAGATCTGCGCCACCTACTTCGATGTGCACGATGTCTATGACAAGTACGTGTACGAGCTCAAGGATCATGACCCGCACGATCCCGGCCAGGCCATGAAGCGGATCCTGGAATGGGATTACAACATCCCTGCCCCGATCGCCCTCGGGACCTTCTTCGAGAGGGCTATCCCGACCTTCGAGAGCAGGTTCCCCCGGCAGCCCGCCGTACCGGGTGACCGGAAGGAGAAGATCCGGAAGCTCCTCGAAGGGTACCGGTGATCCCGGGGCAGGGATCCTTCTCCCCCACATCCAGAATATATATGGATCCTCCGCCAAACGGGATTGGAGGCAGTTCCAATCCCTTGCCGGCGTGAGACACACGGTTCCTGATACCCCATGGATCTCATCACCCTCCTCCTGATCGCCGTCGCCCTCGCGCTGGACTGCTTTGCGGTTGCCGTTGCAGCCGGAACCAGGGACCAGCAGAGGTTCAGGAGCGCGGCACGGATCGCGCTCGCCTTCGGCGCATTCCAGGCAGGGATGCCCGCTCTCGGCTGGCTCGCAGGCCGCTCGGTCATGGCTCTGATCGCGGGCATCGATCACTGGGTCGCCTTCGTCCTCCTCTCCGTCGTTGGATTGCGGATGATCCATGGAGGGGTATCCAAGGACACGGGCAGGGGGCCCCTCTGCGTGGATACCCCCCACCTCCTCTTCCTCGCCGTGGCAACGTCGATTGACGCCCTGGCCGTGGGGGCCTCCTTTGCCCTCCTCGATACGGGTATCCTGGTCCCGTGCCTCGTTATCGGGCTCGCCGCCTTCACCATCTCCTTCCTCGGGGCCCTGCTCGGCGGGGTTGCCGCGAGGATGTGGGGGAAGACCATGGAGGTGCTGGGCGGCGTGGTGCTCATCGGTATCGGGGTCCAGATCCTCATCAGCCACCTGGTCGCCTGACGGGCAGGAACCCCGGGGATCGGCAGGCCATGATCCCCCGATACAAAGATCTTTTCCCGATGTTCTTACGTGAAATCGGGCGGATCGAGAAAATAAGTTACGGGGAGGCCGGCTCGAAGACGTGCTTCCAGACGAGGGCGGCGAGGATCCCGCCGATGACAGGTGCGACGATGAAGAGCCAGAGCTGGGCGAGGGCCGTCCCGCCGACGAATACCGCGGGGCCGAGGCTCCGCGCGGGGTTCACCGAGGTCCCGGTGATCGGGATCCCGACGATGTGGGCCATGGAGAGGGCGATACCGATGGCGAGCCCTGCAAACCCTTTCGGGGCCTCCTTCGAGAGGGACCCGAAGATGACGAAGACGAACATCGCCGTAAGGAGGACCTCGGCGAGCGCACCTGCGGCGAGCGAGTAGCCGCCCGGGGAAGCGATGCCGTACCCGTTCTGCCCGAGGCCGTTCACGGCGAGGGAGTAGCCCGCCTGGCCCGAGGCGATGAAGAGGAGGAGCCCGGCCGCGATGACGGCCCCGATGCACTGGGCGATGATGTAGCCGGTGGCGTCTTTCAGGCTGATCCTCCCTGCGACGAGCATCCCGACTGTGACCGCAGGGTTGATGTGGCAGCCCGAGATGGATCCGATGGCATAGACCATCGCAAGGAGGGTCAGGCCGAATGCAAGCGCGATCCCCAGGTAACCAATTTTGCTCCCTGCGATAACCGCGCTCCCGACACCGACGAAGACGAGGATGCCGGTGCCGAGCAGTTCTGCGATGTACTTCTTCATTCTCACCACAGCCGGAGATACCTGCAGTTACCCATTTATGCTTTTCGGAACCGGGGAGAGGATCTCCTGCCCCTGACAGATGCCCGGCTTTTCAGTCCAGCGTCTTCCGTACCCGTTTCACGACATGGGTGATGAGGTGGACCCCCCGGTTCATCCTCCGGAAGGTGAACGGAGCCCCGGCGAGCCCCCGCAGGAGGTCCTTCGGGCCGTCGAAGGGCGGGACCTCCATCCAGACCCTGCCGAGCTCCATGGTGGTGTGGGCGTCCGACCCTGCCGTGAAGGGTATCCCCAGGTCGCATGCGAAGACCACCGCCAGCCGGTCCTCCTCGTCCGAGAGGTTCCTGGCATTGTGTCCCTCGATCAGGTCGATGCGGTCCACGAACTTGTTCCTTGCCACCGCCGAGAGCACCTTGCTCCGGTAGGTGCAGAACGGGTGGGGGACCAGGGAGAGCCCGCCCTGGCCGTGGATGCGGTCGAGGGTCTCGGCGGCGGTGAGCCCTGCGGGGATCTCTTCCGTGAGGAAGAGCCCGATGATCTCGCCATCCCGGGTAGTTATCTCCTCGGCGAGGACGAGGGGGAGGCCCGGGTCCTCGGCATGGATCGCCCTCATCACCCGGCTCGAGCCCTCGAGGGTGTCATGGTCGCAGACGAGCGGGATGATCCCCGTCCTCTTCCAGCACTGGACGAGGGTATCTACCGGTATCAGCGAGTCACGGGAATACGCCGAGTGGACGTGCATATCGATATGCAGGAGGCCGGCCTGGGATTCAGAAGTACCAGTATGCGACCTCGCCGTCCGCTCCATCTGGTGAGATTCCCCCGGGATATTCCCAATATGATACGTGTATTTCGGGGGATATACCTGTTTCGGGTGTTTTAATGAGGATTAGGGCTGGTTATCGCGAATCAGGGACTGGGCAGGGCGGCGGGGGCGGGTGGGGGGGTAATTGGTTGAAAATTTATCCTTCACACAAACCTCCTCACGTCCGTCTCGACGTCCACCACCACCACGGTATCGAGCGCCATCGCCTTCTTTATCGCCGGTTCGAGTTCCTCGGGCCGCGTGACCCTGATACCCCGCCCGCCGCAGGCATCGGCATAGGCCGCGAAGTCCGGGTTCAGGAGCTCGGTCCCGAAGTTCTGGTAATGCTCCATCTGCTGCTCGATGCGGATCATCCCGAGTTCGCGGTTATTCAGGACCACCACGATCATGGGGAGGTGGTACTTCACCGCGGTGACGAGCTCGGCCATCCCCATCGCGAACCCGCCGTCGCCCGTGATGCAGAAGACCTTCTTCTCCGGGTGGGCGAGCTTCGCCGCGATGGCTGCAGGGAGGGAGAACCCCATCGTCGCAAGATAGCCCGACATCAGGAAGCGCTGCCGCTTCATCCTGAAGTTCCGGCCGAACCACCACCCGTTCTCCCCGACATCGATGGAGATGATGGCGTCCTCGGGGACGGTCTCCGAGAGTACCTTCATGATATACGGGGGGCGGACTGGGACTACCTTCGAATCTGCTTCGGCTTCGAGGCGCTCGCGGATCTTCCCTTTCAGGGCCGCGATGCGCGGCAGTGCCTCGCTGTCACTCCTCTCTCCCACCAGCTCGACGAACTTCGGGAGGACCGAATGGCAGTTGCCCCAGAGGCTCACCGATGCAGGGTTCTTCCCGAGCTTCACCGGGTCGATGTCCAGCTGGACCATGGGCCGGTCGAGGGGGACGTTCGTCTGCTTCGAGAACCCGACCCCGAGGCAGATGAGGGGGTCTGCCTCCTGCGCGAGGACGCGGGCCTCGGGCATCCCCACGGTCCCGAGGACCGATACGAGCCAGGGGTTCTCCTCTGGGATGATCCCCTTTGCTCTGAAGGTGGTGATGATCGGGGCCTTGATCTTCGTTGCAAGGGCGAGCACCTGGTCGGGATCGGGGAAGGCCCCCCATCCGGCGAGGATGACAGGGTTCTTCCCCCGCGAGACCAGATCGGCCGCACGGCGCATCTCGGCCTCTCCCGGGAGGATATTCCTGTCCGGGATGCAGCTCTTCCGGCTGCAATAGGCCGCGGCAAGGGGCTCCTTCTGCACGTCGTTCGGGACCGAGACCTGGGCTACCCCGTGGTCGAGGACGGCGTGGCGCAGCGCCTTCTCGAGGATGGTCACGGTCATCTTCGGGTCGGCGATGGTGTTGTTGAAGACCGTCACGGGCCTGAAGAATGCGTCCTGGTCGATCTCCTGGAACCCGCCCGGGCCGGTGTACTGCATCTCCACCTGCCCGTTCAGGGAGATAACCGATGCACTGTCCTCCTTTGCATCGTAGAGGCCGGTGGCGAGGTTCGTCGCCCCGGGGCCCGCGATGGTGAGGCAGGCCGCAAGCCCGCCGGTGAGCTTGTTGTAGGCCGAGGCGGCAAGCGCGGCATTCGCTTCGTGCCGGACCACGATGTAGCGCATATCGGGGCGCTTCCTCACGGCGTCGACGAGCCCGAGCGAGGAGGTGCCCGGTATCCCGAAGACGAGGGCGACCCCCCACGCGGCCAGGTTCCCGATGATAACGTCGGAGACGGTGGTTGGCAGGGAGGCGGCGGCGGGGGGTGCTTCCCCGACCTTTACAAAGACCTCCTTCCCCGAACCGCAGACAGGACACTTCCAGTCGGCGGGGAGGTCCTCGAACCTTGTCCCGGGCGGGGTATTCGTGTCCTTCTCCCCGAGCGCCTCGTCATAGACATAACCGCATACCTGGCAGAGCCACCGCGCCATTCTCAAAAACCCCTCAGATGGTTCATTCAATCCGTCCATTGATATATAGGCTCCGTAGAATCGCAAAACATGAGACGGGCAAGGTTTATTGAGGGGTGATACAATTCCACTGGTGAGACAGGACGGACGGTGAACCCGATGGGCGAACCAGAGATGACAGCCATAAACAGCCTCGCAAGGGCGGTGAAACGGGATGGATGATATCTACCAGGAATCCCTGGACCTCCACCGGAGGATGCGCGGGAAGCTCGAGGTGAGAGGGAAGGTCCCCGTTCGGACGAGGAGGGATCTCTCCCGGGCATACACCCCGGGGGTTGCTCAGGTCTGCCGCGAGATCCAGGAGGACCGGAACCGCGCCTACCTCTACACCATCAAGGCCAACACCGTTGCCATCGTCACCGACGGCTCAGCGGTCCTCGGGCTCGGGAACATCGGCGGCTACGCGGCCATCCCGGTCATGGAGGGGAAGGCCCTCCTCTTCAAGGACTTCGCGGGGATCGACGCCTTCCCCATCTGCTTCGAGGGCTACCACACGGACTTTATCGAGGACGTGAAGAACATCGCGCCCGTCTTCGGGGGGATCAACCTCGAGGACATCGCCGCCCCCAAGTGCTTCGAGGTCGAGGATGCCCTCCAGGATATCGGGATACCGGTCATGCACGACGACCAGCACGGGACGGCTGTCGTCATCCTCGCGGCGCTCCTGAACGCCTGCAAGGCGACGGGAAAGCACCTCCCCGACCTCACCATCGCGATGAGCGGCGCAGGGGCTGCGGGATTCGCCACCATCCGGCTCCTGAAGTGCCTGGGCTATGACCGGAAGACCTGCCTCCCCGTCGGCGACCTCATCGTCTGCGATACGAAGGGGATCATCCACCGCGACCGCCCCGATCTGCTGAAGAACAAGTACAAGTACGTCATCGCCCACGAGACGAACAGCGGGAACCGGACCGGGACGATCGCCGATGCCCTGAAGGAGGCGGATGTCTTCATCGGGGTCTCGGCTCCCGGCATCGTTACGGGGAAGATGATCCGGTCAATGAAGAAGGACCCAATCGTCTTTGCCATGGCGAACCCTGTCCCGGAGATCATGCCGGATATCGCGAGGAAGGCCGGGGCTGCGGTTGTCGGGACAGGGAGGAGCGACTTCCCGAACCAGATCAACAACGTCCTCGCCTTCCCCGGGCATATTCAGGGGAGCGCTGGATGCCCGGGCAAAGAAGATCACGGACGAGATGAAGGTGGCCGCTGCCCACGCCCTCTCGGGGATGGTAAAGGAACCAACCCGGGCGAGGATCCTCCCGGGCACCCTGAACCGGAAGGTCGCGTGGCAGGTCGCGGCTGCCGTGGAAACCGCGGCCCGCGAGTGCGGGTGCACGATCGAGACAGGCTGACGGGCGAGAGGGCATGCTTCGTATCTACAACACCATGAGCCGAAGGAAGGAGGCCTTCGTCCCGAGGGCGCCACCCGTCGTCACGTTCTTCACCTGCGGCCCGTCCATCTACCAGCGCCCCCACCTGGGGAACTACCGCACCTTCCTGTACGAGGACATCCTCGAGCGGTACCTGGGCTACCTCGGGTACCATGTCGAGCGGGTCCTCCCCTTCACCGATATCGAGGACAAGGCCCTTGCCCAGGCAGAGAAAGAGGGGATGAGCCTTTCGGACCTCACCGGCAGGGTTGCCGAGGAGTTCTACCGGGAGGCCTGCAACCTGAGAATGAAGCCCCCGACCTACAACCCCCGTTCCTCGACGACGATAGAGATTGCCGTCGAGATCATCGAGCGGCTCCTCGAGAAGGGCGTCGCCTACCGGTACGGCCCCGATATCTACTTTGATCCCCTGAAGTTCCCGGGGTTCGGGAAGCTCTTCCGCCTGGACATGTCGCGGTGGCCGAAGAAGAAGAGGCATTTCGGGAAGGACACGTACCCGGGCATCCAGTGGAACTACGGCGACTTCATCCTCTGGCACGGGGAACGGAGGGGGGATTCCGTCATCTGGGATACACGGATCGGGAGGGGGAGGCCGTCATGGAATGTCCAGGACCCGGGGATGGTCATCCCGTTCCTCGGGAACCAGATCGACATCCATGCCGGCGGGATCGACAACCTCTACCGGCACCATGACTACAACCTCGCCATCGTCGAGTCACTCACGGGGAGGGAGTACGCCCGGGTACTGGATGCACGGCGGGCACCTCCTCATCGACGGGAAGAAGATGTCCAAGAGCAAGGGGAATATCGTCTACCTCTCCGACCTCACCTCCCGGGACTGCACCCCCGAGGAGGTCCGCCTGTTCCTCACCTACGGGCATTACCGTGACCGCATGAACATGACCGATGAAAATCTTCGGAAGGCACAGACGGTCCTGCAGGAGATCAGGGCTTTTATCCCAGGGATATTGGGGAATGCCGGGAGACTTCCCGAAAGACCCCGTGAAACGCCGGTCTCCCGTTCGCTGGAAGAGGGATTCCGGGAACGGATGGACGATGATCTCGACGTGAAGGGTGCTGTCGACCGGGTCGCCGGTTCCCTGCGGGAACTCGCGGCCCGCCGAGCCCGGGGTGAACTTTCCGATAAGGAGGCCGGATCGGCCATCTCTGCCCTTCACCGGATCGATGCCACCCTCCAGGTGATCTTCCCGCCAGGAACGGCCTGAGAACCCAAAGCCGGACTGAGCGAGATCTCAGCACGCCCTGAGGGGGTTTTCCGACGGCCAACCGGTCATGGTAATTTACCATGCCCGACGGCCATCAGGCCATCTCCACGAGATGGCCGGCGGCCATCCACAAAGGTTTTTAATCACCTTCTGGCAGGAGAAAGAATGCTTATCTCATGAGAAGCCCCACACGTTCTCAGGGAGGCGGAGAGGGGATTCCCCGCATCCGCCCACAGGGGGTATACATTTGGCGACACGGATCAATGCCCGACACATCACCTGCCCAGGCTGCCAGGAGGAGGTCTTCATGGAGGAGCTCGTCGGCGGCCGGTGCCCGCTCTGCGGCTGCGAGCTGGACGGGAGTGAGGAGGCCTGCGAGGGGTTCGAGGAGCTCATCGACCGCTCGGACCTCACCTGGCTCGTGTACCAGGTACTTCCTCTTCCGGAAGTTCGAGGCCATGGGGGCGAGCCCGCTCCAGACCCTCAATCTCATCTCGAAGTGTGACGACCCTTCTGCCCTGGGCCCGTCGTACCCCGAGGGAACCCCCTACTCGATCGAGATCCCCATGACCGGCCTCGACAGGATCCTCCCCAAGCGGTGCAGCCGCTGCAGGAGGATCTTCCTCCGCGGGGGGAGGAAACTCGTCACCGGCGACCTGGGGCACACGTCCCAGGAGATCACGTACACCTGCCCGTCCTGCTGATCATTTATCAGAACGTGCGGGCGAGGAGGGTGGGAGTCCCCTCCTTTCCGCATATGATGCAGGGCCGGGATATCTCCGGGAGCTCGGTTCCCCCCGATGTCGGTCCCGAGGATGCTCCCGCCTGTCTTTTCTTCGAGGATATCTGCACACTCTTTCTGGTGGCACCAGGAGATCACGGCCACCCCCTTCTCCACCGCGGCCGTTGCCTGGTCGAGGGTTCCTGCGGCGGTGACCCTGCCCCTGATCTCCGATACCGCTCTCTCGGAGAGGGCCCGGGTGATGTCCGAGAGGACCCCCCCGACAGAGAACGCGACGGAGTCCCGGGGGGTCTCGCTCTTCTTCCCGAGCCGGGTGACCAAGGTTACCACCTTCCGGTCCAGGTCGCGGGGCCCCAATTCGACGCGAAGCGGCACACCTCTCATCTCCCAGTGGTAGAACTTCGCCCCGGGCCGTACCTCCCGCTCGTCAAGTTCGACCCGGAAGCCTGCCGAGACGAGCTCCTCTTTCAGGCTGCGGGCGGCCCCGGCCACCTCGTCCTTCCTCTTCCCCACGATGATGGGGACGATGACCACCTGGACGGGTGCCACTTCAGGCGGGAGGACGAGCCCCCTGTCATCCCCGTGGACGCCGATGACCGCGGCGACGGATCGCTCGGAGATCCCGTAGCAGGTCTGGAATGCGTACTGCTGTTCCCCCTTCTCGTCCTCGTACTTGATCCCGAAGGTGCGGGAGAAGTGGTCCCCCAGGTGGTGGACGGTCCCGATCTGGAGCGTCCTCCCGTCGGGCATGATGGTATCGACCGCGATGGTGTAGTCTGCGCCGGGGAACTTGTCCCAGTCGGGGCGACGGGAGACGAGGAGCGGTATGCAGAGGCGGTCGTAGAAGGTCCGGTAGAGGCCGATGGCGGTTTCGGCCTGTGCCTCGGCCTCCTTCCAGGTGGCATGGACCGTGTGCGCCTCCTTGAAAGAGGTGATCTCCCGGGCCCGGATGAGCGGCTTCGTGGCCTTCGTCTCGTACCGGAAGGTGTTCACGATCTGGTAATATTTAAGGGGGAGGTCGGCATGGGACCGGACCCAGAGGGCATACATCGGGTAGATGGCGGTCTCGCTCGTGGGGCGCAGGGCGAGCGGGACATCGAGAAGTGTTCTTCCCCCCGCGGGTGACCCAGTAGACCTCGTCCTCGAAGCCCTTGATGTGCTCCGCCTCCTTCATGAACTCGTGCTCGGGGACGAGGAGAGGAAAAAGGGTCTCCTGGTGGTCCCGGTCCATCAGCTCCCTGAGGATCCCGTACACCTGCTTCCTGAGGGCGAAGCCATGGGGATACCAGACGTAGAGGCCCTTTACCGGGTACCGGTTGTCGATGATCCCCGCACGCCAGAGGATCTCGTTGTACCATCCTGAAAAGTCCCCTTTCTGCGGGAGCGGGCCGGCCTCTCTCCTCAACGGGCAAAGATCCACCTCTACGTGACCAGATGTATGATCTGGGGTGTGATAAATGCCTCGATAAATGCCGCGATGGCGACGAGGGGCACGACCACGAGGAGGAACGTGCGGGCGTGGGCCCTCGCGGTCTCACCGGGATCCCCCTCGCCGTGCCACTCGGCGAGGAGCGGATGACCCGACGACGAACCCGAGGGAGGCGGAGATGATGAACGAGGGGATCTCGAAGATCCCGTGGGGGAGGATCGCCGCAGCGACGAAGAGGATCCCCCTCTCCTCGCGGACGAGCTCCATGATGCCCCCGATGATGACCCCGTTCGAGGCGATGATAAAGAGGGTGAGGAGCCCGAGGGTCGCCCCGCCCAGGAAGAGGAGGATGCAGGCCTGGAGGTTGTTGAAGAAGATGAAGATCGCGAGGGAGAGCGGGTCCCGTGCATCGACCTTCCCGATCACCTGGTCCTGCACGATCTGGATGAACTGCTTCCCCGTTGCAGGGCTGCTCGTCACGATGGCCGCCCCGGCGATTGCAGTGAGAAGGAAGGCCAGGATGGCGAGGGTTGCACCTGACCTGAAGGCAAGGTCAGACATGGAATACCTCCTGTCTCCAGCAGGAGACGGAAGGCTTCAGGTCATCAGACATGGAGCACCTCCTGCCGGAGGCGGAGGGCTTCATGTTATCAAACATGCAGCACCATCCGCGTCATATCCCGCACACCCGGGGCGAGCCCGACCACGATCATGGCGAGGAGGACCATGTTCGCAAACTCGCGGTTCCCTTCCCGCCGGTACATCTCAATGACATAGATCGCGGGAATCACCACGAGCAGTTTCAGGGGAAACAGGGAGAAGGCGGTATGGGTCCAGTTGATGAGGGCCGACCCGACCACGTGCACCTCCTGGTAGGGTATCGGGCCGAAGTCGATCCCGTACCCTGTCGCCGATGCATCGAGCATCTGCCCGATGATCAGGAGCCGGTAGAGGGGATCACCGGCATATTCCCATCTGAATACCTTCTGGAGGAGGCCCATGACCGCAAGGGATGTCACGGCGGCGAGAAGGAGGATCGCGGCGAGCACTGTCAGGTCTACGGTGGTGCGGGTGAGCCCGAACCACGCGAGGAGACCGGCAACGACGACCGAGGCACCGGCACCGATACCTCCGTAGAAGGTGAGGAAGTGAGGAATCAGGTGTTTCTTCTCGAGGACCCTGGAGACGACGAGGGACGGCGCCGTAATCAGGAACACGACGAAGAAGATGAGGGGCGTGACGAGGAGGAACCGGTAGTCCGACTGGATCATTCCTGTATCCTCGACAACCCTGAGGAGCCCGCCCAGGATGACATAGGGGATGGTCGCGATGACGAAGGGGCTGTCCAGGGTAACCCCCGAGCGCTTCAGCCACCGGTACACGAGGTAGACGGAGAGGACAAGGAGGATCGCGTAGGTGGAGGGTATCAACGACATTATAGGGCTGGCCGAGACGTATGGGATCGATGTAGTATTTGTAGATGAAGTCGCTAATCATGATCTATCCGAATGAGCGCAGATGGTATGAAAGTACTCAGGAATAAAGGTTTTGACAAGTCCAAATGGATGCAGCTCCCCCGGGACGTCCTCGTCGGGCACGATGTCCTCGCCCAGCTCCCCCAGGTCTGCGCCGACCTCTCCCTGGGGGATTCCGTGCTCGTCGTCACGGGGAAGCATACCATGGAGGTGGCAGGGGGGCAGGTGGTTGCGATGCTCTCCCGGGACTACACCACCCGCACCTTCCTCGCCGAGGAGATCAGCCCCGCCGTGATCAGGAAGGCCGAGAACGAGGCGAGGGGGGTGAAGTTCCTGGTCGCTGTCGGCGGGGGGAAGATCATCGACACGGCAAAGGTCGCGGCCTTCAACACCGACCGTCAGTTCATCTCGGTCCCCACCGCCGCTTCCCACGACGGGATCGCGTCTGCGAGCGCCTCGGTCCCGACCCCCGAAGGGAACCTCTCGCTCCAGGCCCAGCCGCCCGTCGCCATCGTTGCCGACACCGGGATCATCGCCTCGGCGCCCCACCGGCTCCTCGCGTCCGGTTGTGCAGACGTCATCTCCAACGTTTCTGCCGTCCTCGACTGGGAGCTCTCCCACCGGCTCAGGGGCGAGCCCATCTCCGAGTACGCCTCCACCCTCTCGCGGATCACGGCCGAGTTCATGATAAAGAACGCCGACCTGATCAAGCCGAACAAGGAAGAGACCGCATGGATGGTGACGAAGGCGCTCGTCGCGTCCGGCGTTGCCATGTCCATCGCAGGATCCTCGCGACCGGCAAGCGGCGGGGAGCACAAGTTCTCCCATGCCCTGGACAGGATAGCTCCCGGGAAGGGGCTTCACGGGGAGAAGTGCGGGATAGGGACCATCATCACCATGTTCCTCCACGGGGGGGACTGGCAGGGGATCCGCGAGTCCCTGAAGAAGATCGGAGCACCGACCACCCCGAAAGATATCGGTGTCGACGATGCGACGGCCGTGGAAGCCCTTCTCATGGCACAGACCATCCGCCGGAGAGGTTCACCATCCTGGACATGGGCCTCACGAGGGAATCCGCAGAGACTTTAATCAGGATGCTCTACAAAGAGTAGATCGCTATGCCGGAGGCAAAACCCAAGGTCACTCTCATCGGGAGGCTCCTCGCGCGGCCGGGTCTCGAGTTCATCTTCGAGGGTGAGCTCCCCGAGTGCGAGCACTGCCGGGTGAGGAAGGCCTGCAACAACCTCCAGTCGGGGAGGAAGTACCGCATCGTCTCGGTGCGGACCACGGCCCCCCACGACTGTTCCGTCCACGAGGGAGGGACGTGCGCGGTAGAGGTGATAGAGTCGCCCATCGTGGCCCTCGTGAACGCCGACATGGCGATCATGAACTCGAGGGTTACCTTCGAGGTGTCATGCAACAAGGAGGAGTGCAAGTCCTTCGAGCTCTGCCGGCCCGACGGGGTTATCGACGGCGACCGCTACCTCGTCGGGGAGATCCTGGGGAATGCCCCCGATATCTGCGAGAAGGGGCGGGCCTTAAAACTCGTTGAACTGCGGCCCCTCTGAACCCGTTTCATGGGATTGCCCGTCTTCTGTTTCCTCCCCAGGTGAAGGCGCTCAAACTCGTCGAACTGAGGCCGCTCTGATCGCCGGGGAATAACCCCCGGACCTCTTTTTTGTCCCGCGATCCCTGGACCCGGCCGACACCATGAAAGATGGGGAACCCTTCAGGTGAAGGCGATCAGCTGGGCAAGGCCGTCCCGCAGGTCGCCATGGCAGTATTCGATGCCGCCGATGAGGGTCGTGACCCAGCGGGAGTCAAAATTCCCCCGGGTATAGCCGCAGACCATGCTCTTTCCCTCGAGCATCTTCTTTACCTCTGCGGTCTCGCCCGCGTTCATCTTCACAACGGTCTTGAGCAGGGCGCAGTCCGACGTGGACTGGTAGGAGAAGGTCCCGACCGTCGTGGTAACGGTCAGGTTCATATCACGGCAGTCGTTCGCCGCGGTGATAAAGGCGGCCGTGTCCTGGCCCGTTGCTGCCGGTGACGCCGGTGACGGGTTGTTCCCCGCGCACCCTGCGCAGACCAGGGCGAGGATGATTGCCGCAAGCGCGGCAGCGGACAGGATCATGATCCGGGGTTCACGAGCGGGCGTCATGGTGTCCCCCCTCCTGCCGTCGAGGCTGCCTGACTGGCGGACTCCGTCAGGAAATCGCAACGCCGTTCGCAGAGCGTGGCATAGAGGTACGCTTTCACGGCCTTCTTCGAATCGGGGTAGACAGTCGAGAAATCGTGGCCAAGGACACTTTTGAGGAAGGGCGGGATCTCGGAGTCCATCTCGGAAACGGCTCCACTGTTCGACGCGGTGAGCAGTTTTGCGAAGTTATTCTCCCGTTCGATGTTCTTCTGGAGATCATTGACCTTGTTCTCGGCAATCTCCCTGCTGTTCAGCGCAGCATCGAGGTACCTGACATACTCATTTATGGTACCCGGGGACTTTTTCAGTTCGGCCATACCCATATTCGCGTCATAGTTATTGGGGTCCTGAAGGAGGATCGCCTGCAACTCGTTCTCGGTCTGCCGGTTCAGTTCTGTGATCCTGTTCCTGCGCCCATCGGAGCTCATACCGTCGTTTGTGGCAAAGAGGTTCGCAAACCGGGGAGTTATATCGTTGACATCCTGGGTGTACTGGAGGTCGGCGAGCGTATTGAGATCCCGTTGGGCTGCAGCGACATCCGCGGCCAGGGAGTTCGAAGCCGGGGCAACTGTCGGGATCAACGAGACCACTGCGGGTGCCGGACACCCGTTGCTGTTTGTCCCGGAGAGCAGCGTCGTGCCGCTGCAGTCACCGTCCGGGCCCGTGTAATCCCAGCTGTACTTTGCGGTAAACGCGGAACAATCCGCGGTGAAGAACACATCGTACTCCGATAAGTCCGAAGATCCCGGCGGGTCGGCAACGCTTCTCGAGGGAATGTGCAGGATGTTGCCGGAGCTAAATGTCCCTCCGGCCGACCCGTGCCCGACATCCCCCATCACGGCGGTCCCGAGCCTGTACCTGGATGGGAACCGTGTACTGGTTTGAGTACACGGCTCCCCCGCATCCCGAATCGCTTTCCGTGACCGTCACCTGCCACATGGTCGTTCCGCTGTAGGTGTTCCAGGCCCATGGCGGGAGGGCGGCATCCGCAGAGACCGGGACAAGGAGGGCGACGAGTATCACAAGCCCCAGTACACTTCTGAGCATAGAGGCCACTATGTATAGCAATATATAATAATGATACCATGAAACCCCCTTCTTCGTTCCTGAGTGATGAGCGCAGCCTGATCCTGGCCGGTGTCTTATTCTCCCTTCTCCACCGCCACCCGGAAGAGGTCGCCGGCCAGGTCGCTTATCCTGTCATGGTCCCTCGAGCTGCACACGCCAGAGCGGCGGGATAGCCGCAGCCCCCCAGTGTGCCCCCGCAAGTGCCCCGGTTATCGCACCCACGGTATCTGCATCGCCTCCCATGTTCACCGCCCGGATCACGGCGTCGGGATATGCCCCGGCCCCCATAAAGACCGTCAGGGCACAGTGGGTTGCAAGGAGCGCATCAAGGGAGGGATCGGGGGGATGATCCCGGAAATCGCGCAGGAATCCGAGGACCTCGGGGTGGCGGCACGTAGCGCAGGCATGCCGGAATGCGTCCTCCCGGGGACTGCCCCGCGCGAGATCGGAGACCATCCGGTTCACGAAGGCCGAGCATGCCCCCGCTACCGGATCGCAGTGGGTGAGACGCGAGCACGCGAGGCTCACCTCCTCAAGAAGGGGGGACGAAAAGAAGATCCCGAGAGGGGGGCCCCGCATCACCGACCCGTTGGACCTGCTCCCGCCAGTGGTGCGGTAGACCTGTCCGGCAGCGTCCAGAGGCGGAACGCCCCCCAACACCAGCCTGAAGACCGCGCTTGATGTCGGGCCATAGAATCCCGGATATTGCAGGTACCCCTCAAGGAGACGGGTCATGCAGTCTTCTGGAGAGAACCCGCGGGAGACCACCAGGGAGCGGGCCAGCGCAAGGGCCTGGAGGGTATCATCGGTATACATCCCCCCGGCAGGCATCCCGGTGACCTTCACCGACGGCGGTGGATGCCCTTCAAGGGGCGCACCCATCGCGTCCCCCACCGCGAGCCCCAGGAGCATCCCCACAACCCGCTCTTCTTGCAATATAAAGATCATCAATAAATTATATTTAGGAACGAGCGTTTAAGATTAAAGATGGTGATAGCGTGCAGAAGGAAGAGTTGCTCCACTTACATATGTTGCTCATTCATGTAAAGAAATATTATGAGAACCTCACTTCTGATGAGATCTTCACTGACCGGTATAATGCCCTCACCATTTCCCCGGTTCACATCCACAAGAACAAGGTCCTCCACAAGAAAGCAATCCTCACCCTCGGGGATGAGATCGTCTCCCACATCAGGGGCCGCAGGCCCGCGGTTGTGGAGATGAGCCCCGAAGCGGCAACAGGACGCGTTGCTGCTGAACAATGATCCATGGATGAGTTCACGATCTGCCGGGAGATCATCTCCCGCCTCTCTTCTCATCCACTGTCCTCAACCCGCCTCGAGCACCTGAAGATCGAGGTCTGCAGGGCGCACCATTCTCCTGTCATCCCGAAGAACTCCGCCATCCTCGCCGCCGCCGATCCGGGGGAGCGCGAGCGGCTGCGGGATGTCCTCCTCCTCAAGCCCACCCGCACCCTCTCGGGGGTCGCGCCGGTCGCGGCCATGACCTCCCCGGCCCCCTGCCCCCATGGGAAGTGCCTCCCCTGCCCTGGCGGCCCCGACCATCCTTTCGGCACGCCCCAGAGCTACACGGGCGAGGAACCCGCGGCCCTCCGCGCCCGGGAGAACGACTACGACCCCTACCGCCAGGTGAAAGCGCGCCTCGAACAGTTCCAGGCCCTCGGGCACCACGTGGACAAGACCGAGCTGATCGTCATGGGGGGGACCATAACCGCAAGGCCGCCGTCGTACCAGCGCTGGTTCGTCGCCGAATGCCTCCGGGCCATGAACGACTCGGGGAGGACCCCCGGTGTGGCGGGGGCCTCCTTCGACGAGATCGCGGGCGGGAACGAGACCGCGCTGGTGCGGTGTGTCGCCACGACCTTCGAGACGAGGCCCGATTACTGCCGGAAGGAGCATGTGGACCATATGCTCTCGCTCGGTGTGACCAAGGTGGAACTCGGGGTCCAGCATGTCGAGGACCGTATCCTCGACCTCAACCGCCGCGGCTGCAGGGTTGAGGACACGGTCGAGGCGAACCGGCTCCTCCGGGACGCGGGGTTCAAGGTCGGGTTCCACGTGATGCCCAACCTCCCGGGCGCAACCCTCGCCGACGATGAGGGGATGTTCCGGGCCCTCTTCTCCGACGAGCGTTTCCAGCCGGACTTCCTCAAGATCTACCCGACCCTGGTAACTCCTGGATCCGGCATCGAAGAGCTCTATCTCCGGGGGGAGTACGAACCCTACCCGGAACCTGATCTCGTCGACCTGGTCGCCCGCGCAAAGGCCATGATCCCTCCGTATGTCAGGCTCCAGCGTGTACAGCGTGATATCCCGGCGAAGCTGATCACCGCGGGGTCCATTCACGGGAACCTCAGGCAGATGGCGAAGGCCCGCCTTGAAGAGCTCGGGGGTGCCTGCCGGTGCATCCGCTGCCGCGAGGCAGGGAGGAGCTCCCCCGAAGGGACTCCCTCAATCGGGACTATCACCTATCCCTGCTGCGGCGGAACGGAGCATTTCATCTCTGTCGTCGCGGGGGACTCCCTCATCGGGTATGCACGGCTCCGTTTCCCCGGAGCGATCGAATCCCCTGACTCGAGGACGCCGCCCTGCTCAGGGAGCTTCACGTCTACGGGCCCATGGTCCCCCTCGGTGGGCATGCCGGGTCCCTCGAGTGGCAGCACCGCTCGTACGGCGAACTCCTCCTCGGGAGGGCCGAAGAGCTCTCCCTGTCCGGAGGGTTCCACCGGATCGCAATACTTTCAGGGGTCGGGGTGAGGCCTTATTACCGGGAGAGAGGATATACGAGGCGGGGGCCCTATATGGTGAAGGAGCTGACATGAAGCCCGCGACGACCGAGTTCCTGAGGCAGCGGTTCACCGAGTACTTACCGGAAGGAGCGGATCCAGGCCCCGCCGTCGATCGCAGAGAGGGAGTTCGGTTTCATCCTCTTTGATCCGGACTCCCCGGAGGTGCGGATGCGGCGGCACATGGGATTCGGATCCGCCCGGGAGCTCGGTGAGTATATCCGGTCTATCGTCCCGGCCCATGCATTCTACTCGAGCGCGTACTACACGTCCCCAGGGGCAGGAACGATGGCGGAGAAGGGGTGGACCGGCGCGGACCTCATCTTCGACCTCGATGCGGACCACCTCATGCGGGGGCCGTACCGGGCGATGCTCGACCGGGTGAAGGTGGAGACCGGAAAGCTCCTTGCGATGCTCACCGGCGAGCTCGGTTTTGCCGGGCGGGAGATCCACCTCGTCTTCTCCGGTGGCCGCGGGTACCATATCCATGTCAGGGAGATCGCGCTGCGGGGATGGGGGAGCCAGGAGCGGAGGGAGCTCATCGACTATGTCTGCGGCATCGGCCTCGACCCCCGCGTGCTCCTCACGGGCCCCCCCGGGGAGTCCGGCGGCTGGAAGGAGAGGTATATATCCACAATCTCCGAGTACCCTTCTCTGGCTCAAGGGGCTGGGGCGGGAGAAGGGAGTGGAGTACCTGTTGGAGTTCCCCGGGATCGGGAAGGAGCGGGCCCCGCGGTTCTTCGACGCCATCGACGCCTACCTGGCAGGGCTCGGGAAGGCGGACTTCGCCCCGCTCGTCACGAGCCAGGCGTTCGCGGCCATCTCGGAGAAGGAGGAGGGGAAGTTCCGGGAGCTCCTCCGCGGGAAGGCGGCCCTTGCCGACGAACCGGTCACCACCGATACGAGGAGGCTCATCCGCATGCCCACCTCCCTCCACGGCGGGAGCGGCTTTCGGGTCACCCCCGTGCCCCTTGCCGACTTCGGCTCCTTCGACCCCCTCCAGGACGCGGTGGTCTTCTCCGACAGGAAAGTGAAGGTGGATGCATCGATGAACCTCTCCATGGAGATCCAGGGGAACACCTACCAGGTGACGAAGGGGACGAACGCGGTCCCCGAGGCCCTCGCGGTCTTTCTCTGTGCCCGGGGGATCGCGGAAGTGGCCGGGGAGGACGGGCGTGCCGCTCGATGACCTCAGGATCATCATCCTGAACGAGCGGGAGAGCGGACGGCTCTCCGAGGTCCCACCAACACTCTACGAGGAGATCCGCGATCACCTCACCACCCTCCAGGAGAAGGTCTACAGCGAGAGCGACCCCCTCTCGGACCAGGCCCAGACCCTCATCGAGGAGGTGAAGGCGATGCGGGAGATCGTCCGGGACATCTTCCGGATCCGGTCGAGGAAGATCCTCTCCCTCGCCCTCGTCCAGGTGGAGGCCGAGGCCACCGAGCGGGACGAGCTGAAGAAGATGCTCCCCGCGGAGCGTGAGATGTTCGACGGGATCGTGCGGGAGCTCGGCAGGGGGAAGGCCGCGCTCTCCGGAAAGGTCCCGCGGGTTGCCGCCGGTGGAGCGCCACCGGCAGGAAGCGAGCCCTCCGAAGTCGCGGGTATCCCCGAGGCTGGCCGGGCCGCCCGAGGAAGCCATGGTCCTTTTACGGGTCATCTCGGACATGGAGCCCTTCATGGGGGTGGACGGGCGGATCTACCACCTGAAGGCCGAGGACGTGGTCACCCTTCCCTCGAAGAATGCGGGGGTTCTCATCGACCGCAACATAGCCTTAAATATCATGCCTGAAAAATTAATTATGATATTCGGGAGAGGAAAGGAGGCAATATCATGAAGATGCCGGTGAAATTCAAGACATACTGCCCTTTCTGCCGCAAACACGAGGTCCACGAGGTCGAGAGGGTCAAGAAAGGCAAGACCCGGGGCCTCCACTGGATCGACCGGCAGAAGGCGCGGAGGGGGAAGGTCGGGAACATGGGCAAGTTCTCCAAGGTCCCCGGGGGCGACAAGCCGACGAAGAAGATCAACGTGCGCTACCGGTGCACGAAGTGCAAGAAGGCGCACCTGAGGCCCGGCTTCCGGCTCTCCAAGTTCGAGCTCACGGAGTAAGAGAATGGTCAGACTGAATCGAGAGAACCGGAGCAGGTTCTACCGGGTGAAGTGCCCTGACTGCGAGAACGAGCAGGTCATCTTCGGGAAGGCAAGCACCGTCGTCGACTGCATCGTCTGCGGGAAGGTCCTCGCCGAGCCGGCGGGGGGAAAGGCGCGGATCACCGCCGAGATCCTCTCTGAGATAGAGTGAGCGCCTGATGGCCGAGCGGGACTGGCCCGAGGAAGGGGAACTGGTCGTCTCTACCGTGGAGGCCGTGAAGGACTTCGTGGCCTTCGTCCGGCTCGACGAGTACGGGGGGCGGCAGGGGCTCATCCCCATATCGGAGATCGCGAAGGGCTGGGTCAAGTACATCCGCGACCATGTCCGCGAGGGGCAGAAGGTCGTCTGCAAGGTCCTCCACGTCGACAGGAACCGCGGGCATATCGACCTCTCGTTAAAGGACGTGAACGAGCACCAGCGGCGCGAGAAGATCCAGGAGTGGAAGAACGAGCAGAAGGCTCACAAGTGGATCGGCTTTGTCGCCGAGGAGTCGAAGGTCGAGGCCCCGGTCATCGAGGACGCGATCCGCAAGGACTACACCCACCTCTACCGCGCCTTCGAGGATGCGGTCGTGGAAGGGGAGAAGGTCTTCGAGAAACTCACCATCCCTGAGGCCGCACGGCCCGTCTTTCTCCGGATCGCCGGAGAGAATGTCCGGAAGCCCCGGGTCACCATCTCCGGGAACCTCCACCTCACCTCCACGAAACCCGACGGCGTGAGTATCATCCGGAAGGCCCTCAAGAGCGCAATTACCAAGATCGACAACGTGGATATCGAGCTCCTGTATGTCGGCGCGCCCATCTACCGTATCAAGGTGACCGCGCCTGATTACAAGCAGGCCGAGAAGGCCATCGAGAAGTCGGCGATGGCGGCCATCAAGGTGATGGAGAAGACCGGGGACTCCGGGGAGTTCGTGCAGCAAGCAGAAGGCCGGTTGACCTGCATGAGCGGCCGGATCAGGCGCTGCCCTGTCGATTCAACGTATACCCTCTCCCTTTTCTGCCCCTGCTGCAGGGGCCCGACCCGCACCGCCCACCCTGCCAGGTTCTCCCTGAATGACCGGAGGGGAAGGTTCAGGAGGATGGCGCGGGCATGGAACCCATAGAGATCCGGTGGCTGGAGGAGGAGCCCGGCACCGCCGAGATCCTCATCGAGGGGCTGCCGGGCATCGGCCACGTGGGAAAGCTCGTGGCCGAGCACATGATCCAGGAGCTCCAGGCGAAGAAGGTCGCCGAGCTCTACTCCATCCACTTCCCTCCCCAGGTCATCATCGAAACCGACGGCGTCGCCAGGCTCGCCCGGAACGAGGTCTATGTGAGCGGGGGAGAGAGGCGGATCGCATTCCTCGTCGGCGATTACCAGAGCGCATCCGCCGAGGGGCATTATCTCCTCGCAGAGGCCTACCTCGATATCGCGGAACGCCTCGGGGTGCGCCGGATCTATACCCTCGGCGGGTACGGTGTCGGCCACCTGGTCTCCGGGCCCAGGGTGCTCTCGGCGGTGAACCGGGAGGGACTCCGCCCGGACGTAGAGGCGGCAGGAGGGGAGTTCAACCGCGACGAGCCCCCGGGCGGGATCATCGGCGCCTCGGGGCTCCTCCTGGGCCTCTCCCTGCGGCGGGGGATGGACGCCGTCTGCCTGATGGGGGAGACGAGCGGCTACCTGGTCGACCCGAGGGCGGCCTCGAGCCTCCTCGCCGTCCTCTCGCCCCTCATCGGGATCGAGGTGGACAAGAGCCAGCTCGAGACAAGGGCAGCGGAGATGGAGCAGGTCATCGCGAAGCTCACCGAGAGCGAGCGGGCGGGCGACGAGGAAGCCCTCCGGTACATCGGCTGACCTATGCTCCTCGACACCGATCTCCACATCCACTCCCGCTTCTCCATCGCGTCCTCCCGATCGATGGTGCCCGCCTCGATCCTCGCGGGATGCCGGAGGAAGGGGATCGGCGCCGTGGGGAGCGGTGATGCTCTTCACAGGGAATGGCGGCGGATGTGGAGTGAGGCTCCCGGGGAGGGCGATGTCCTCGTCATCCCGTCTGCTGAGGTCGAGGACCAGAACCGGGTGCATCACCTCATCCTCGCCGAGACCTTCGGGACCTTCGAGGATCTCGCCCTCCGGTTTCGCACAGGCTGCCCCGTCCATCAACACCATGGGACGGCCTCACCTCAGGCTCTCCGGGGAGGAGATCGCCCGGGAGGTCCACGAGGCCGGGGGGCTGATCGGGCCTGCCCATGCCTTCACCCCCTGGACCTCGCTTTACGCCTCCTTCGACTTGGCCCGGGACTGCTACGGCGGGGAGAGGCCCGACCTCCTGGAACTCGGGCTCTCCGCCGACTCGTCCTACGGCGCAGGGATCTCCGAGCTCCGGGGCATCCCCTTCCTCACCAACTCGGATGCGCACAGCCCCTCACCGGCGAAGATCGGGAGGGAGTTCAACCGGATGCAGGTCCGGGCCCTTACCGTAAAGGCAGTCCTCGAAGCGTTGCAGGAGGGGGGGATCGCGATGAATGCCGGGTTCTTCCCCGAGGAGGGGAAGTACAACCGCACGGCCTGCACCCGGTGCTACCGGCAGTTTACCCTCGCGGAGGCGAAGGACCTCCTGTGGCGCTGCCCGGATGACGGCGGGCTCCTCAAGAAGGGGGTCTCTGATCGGGCGAAGGAGCTCTCGGACGGTCCCGCTGAGCCCCGACCCCCGTACCTCCATCTTATACCGCTCGCCGAGATCATCCAGAGGGTCCTCGGGACCTCGAGCCCCACCACCAAACGCTGTACCGCCGTCTACACCAGTTCCTCGAGGCATTCGGGGAAGAGATCCGGATCCTCGTGGACGTCCCCGTTGCCGAGCTAAAGGAGCTCAACGAGGGGGTCGCCGATGCCGTCGGGAAACTCCGGACGGGCCGTGTGCATCTCTCCCCGGGCGGCGGGGGCCGCTACGGGAGATTCTCATTCGATTGATCCGGTTCTCCTGACCTGGAACTCCCCTGATCTGGAGGATTCCTGTCTCTCTTCCGGTTGTTATGGATCTCTCCTGCACGCTATCTTCCCCGGCGTTAGATCTCAATCATTCCCGTGTTCTGTTTCCCGGGGGACGGGACCGGCGGGACCACGGAGGCCAGCGCACCCATCAGGTTTGCGACCTTCGGATCCCCGAGGACATTCCTGAGTGCCTCGAGCTCCTGGGGGCTCCGGATCATGAGGCCCTTCCTCTTCATCGGCGATCCTCTCTCGTCAAGGGGGTTGATCTCCATCGCGAGAGTCGGCGGGCGCGTTGCGGTCCTCGGCATCCGGAGGATCGAGACCCCGCGGAGTGAGGTCGACTTCCGTTCCCAGTCCTTCCCTTCCTCAAGGAAGGTCGACAGTGTTTCCGTGACGTTCATGCGGGTGACTCGTCTGGGAGGATGGATATACCCGCGCCGGGCGCCCCGAAAGTGCCCAGCTATCTGGGAGGATATTTCGGGTGGGCAGCCGGGGCAGGTTGGCTTCCCCGGCATCGGAAAACATACCACGTGTTCATAACAGGGAGATTCCTATACTGTTCCGGATCCTCTCTACAGGTACCCCGGGTGAGAGTCCCGATGACGGAGGAAACCAGCTACCGGAAGTCGCTTGGCCTCGTGGAGCTCGTGAGCCTCGGGGTCGGCGGGACCATCGGCTCGGGTATCTTCGTGGTCCCGGGCATAGCCGCGGGGATCGCAGGGCCCTCCTCCATCCTCGCGTGGGCCGTCGTCGCCCTCTCGGCCTGCTGCGTGGCCCTCTCGCTCGCCTGGATACAGGCACGGTCTCCGTCAGGCACGACCTTCACGGCCATCTTCGAACCGGTCTTCGGGCCCCGGGTCTCGGGGATCATCGTCTCCATCTACCTGGTGTCCTCCGTCTTCGGGATCGCCACCATCGCGGCAGGCCTCGGCCAGTACTTCACCTTCTTCGGGATCCCCCATGTCCTTGCCGCCGAGGTCTTTGTCATCATGGCCTTCCTCGGCGTGAACCTCATCGGGATCGCGTTCTCGGGGAGGACCGAGAACGTCCTCACCGCGGCGAAAATCGCCCCCATCGTGATCATCGCGGTGGCCCTCATCCCGTTCATCAGGCTCGAGAACCTGGTACCCGCACGGGTCGCCGCCCTGCCCGATATCCTGAAGGTCGTCATCATCGTGTACTGGCCCTTCACGGGCTTCGAGATAAGTGCGATCCCGGTGGAGGAGACCAGGGATCCGAGGACCATCTCGCGGGCGCTCCTCCTCGTCATGCTCCTTGTCTGCACCATCTACCTGGTGCTGAACCTCTCCCTCATCGGCTCGGTGGGTGCTGCCGATCTCGCGGCTTCTCCTGCGCCGGTCGCGTACGCGGCCGGGCTTGTCTTCTCAGGGGCAGCACCCCTCGTCGCCGTCATCGGTATCATCACCATGTTCTCGGCCCTGAATGCCTATGTCGTCGGGACATCCCGGGTACTCCAGAACATGGCCGCGAGCTTCCGGCTCCCCGGTCTCGCCGAACTCACGCCCCGCGGGACCCCGAAGAACGCCCTCGTCATCTCCTGTATCCTCTCGGGCGCCCTGCTCTTCGTCTCCAACTCCTTCGGGCTCCTTGCATCGATTGCTGTCGTGACCACCCTCGTTCCCTACGTCGCCATCTGCCTGGTGGCGTTCATGCTCTCAAAAGAGACGCGGGTCCGGGCCCTGGGAACCGCCGGGGCCGCCATGACGGCGGCCATCCTCGTCCTCTACTTCGTCTTCTGATTGTTCTCGGGGACGGGCGCGGGAGCCGGCGGGGCCCCGTTCTCCTCGACAAAGACCGCCACCGAGATGACCGTGGTCCACTTGCCGGTCTTCTCCCCCTGCGCCGACTGGCAGATATGGGTGGTCTTGAAGATCTTCCCGCTCGCCTTGTAGATCTGCTCCCGCTCCTGCCAGTCGCGGTCCGGGTCGAACTCGATACCCAGGGTGGTGGCGAGCATGGTCGCGGCGAGGTCCTCGGCGTACTCCCCCGACTTCTCGGCGGTCTCGCCGAAGGTGTGGTGCTCGGAGAGGTACCCGTACTCGTCCTGGGCCCTCGGGCGGGCGAGGCCGATGGCCGCGGAGATGAGCCGGTTCGGCTCGTTCGTGTCGCTCCTCGCCATCACGACGAAGACGATCTGCCCCGGCTGGAGGATCTTCAGGCCCTCGTCCGCCGGGACCTGCTTGCATCCCGGCGGGAGGATGCTCGAGACATGGACAAGGTTGAACTTCTCGATTCCTGCTTTCCTGAGTGCGAGCTCGAAGGACGCGAGCTTGTCTTTGTGGATGCCGACGCCCTTCGTGAAGAAGATCTTCGCGGGAACCATTACTCAGTCTTTTTCATTTTACTTCTTTAAAGGTATGGGAACGCCGGAGCGGGAAAACAGACCGGTTTCCCGGGCTCAAAAAGGTATTATCTCGTTCATCTCGTTCTGGTTTCAGAACGGGCATGAATCTGGTGCTCTTTTCTTATTCATGCCCCGGAGATCCATTCTTTTTCCTTCCCTGATATGGGTATGGGCCGGGTCCGGAGATGTCCCCGGGCATGCCCGCTGACGCACAGGGGAACACTTTTTAAGAACCCCTCGCATACCAGAATGAAAAGAGGAGGAGAGCAGAGTGACAGATATTTCGGCCTCAGCCATCCGCGGGAATCGAGCAGCTGAAGAAGGACATGGCAGCCATCACCGGCTCCTTCTCGTATCCCGAGACCGCCTACCACCTCCCCATCAGCTATGCCCTCACCGGGGTTGCGGTGCAGGACGGCGCATCCGCCCGGCAGGCGTACGCAAAGGCAGGGGAGAACCCGCTCGTTGCCTGCGAGTGCCTCCTGGCGGCAAGGGCCGCCGCATCGGGACCCGAGGGAGCGCCCTATACAGGGTTCATCCCCGACACGGTGCTGCGGAAGCTCGGCTACTCCCTCGTCGACGGCTCGATCCTGGGGATGGCCCTCCTCGCGGGATCACCCGCTTCTGCCGATGAGGCTGCCGGGATGGCCAGGGAGCTCCAGGAGAAGTACATGCTCACCTTCCTCGCCGGGGACATCATACGCACCCTCTCCTCTGCGGGGGTGAAGACCGGCCTCGACTACCGGCTGGTCCCCCTCGGCTCCCGTCCCCTCCACGCGGTGCACTTCATCGATATCGTCGCCCGGGTGGCCATGATGTTCGGCGGGGTCGTGCCTGGGGACGCCGCGAGGCTCGTCGCCTATGCCGCCGAGCGGGCGAAGGTCTTTGCCATCGTCTTCCCGGGCCTCTCCGACGAGGAAATCGCCTTCGTGGACACCCTCAAGGCCCTCTCGATCCCTGTCCTCACCACCGGGGGCTACGAGGGAGGCTCCTGGGTGCAGGCGACAGGCGAGGAGGCGGTGAGGCGCGGGATGGAAGCAAAGGACATCCGGGTCAAGGTGACCGCGATCCCCATCCCCATGGGCTGCTCGCCGGCCTTCGAGGGGAAGAGCATCCGGAAGGAGGAGATGTACGTCGAGTTCGGGGGCGGGAGGTCGCCGGCCTTCGAGCTCCTCAGGATCGGGAAGCCGGGCGAGGTCGTGGACGGGCGGGTGACGGTCATCGGCCCCGAGATCGGCCAGATGCGCGAGGGCTCGGCGGTCCCCCTCGGGATCCTCATCGAGGTCGAGGGGAAGCGGATGCGCAAGGAGTTCGAGCCCGTGCTCGAGCGCCGGATCCACAACTTCGTCAACTACGGCGAGGGCTCCTGGCACGTCGCCCAGCGGAACCTCATCTGGGTCAGGCTCTCGAAGGAGGCGGTGGCAAAGGGGGTGAAGATGGAGCACCTCGGGAAGCTCCTCGTCGGCCAAGTTCAAGATGGACTTCCCCGAACTGCTCGACGCGGTCCAGGTGACCCTCTTCACCGACGGGAAGAAGGTGGTGGAGATGATGGAGGAGGCGGAGCGGACCTACGAGGAGCGCGACCGGCGGGTCCTCGGGATGAAGGACGACGAGGTGGATACCTACTACTCCTGCACCCTCTGCCAGACCTTCGCCCCGAACCATGTCTGCATCATCACCCCCCAGCGGCCCTGCCCTCTGCGGGGCGATCAGCTGGCTCGACGGGAGGACCGCGTACCGAGATCTCCCCCGCGGGGGCGAACCAGCCCGTGAAGAAGGGGAAACTCATCGATGCCGCACGGGGCGAGTTCGAGGGGGTGAACGAGTTCGTCCGGAAGGCCTCGCACGGCGAGGTGACCAGGTGCTCGCTCTACGCGCTCATGGAGAACCCGATGACCTGCTGCGGCTGCTTCGAGTGCATCGCCGTCGTCCTCCCCGAGGTGAACGGGGTCATGGTCGTGAACCGCGAGTTCACGGGCGAGACCCCGTGCGGGATGTCCTTCTCCACCCTCGCGGGGACCATCGGCGGGGGCGCCCAGACCCCGGGCTTCGCCGGGATCTCGAAGGGCTTCATCCTCTCCGAGCGGTTCCTCCAGGCAGAGGGCGGGATCGAGCGGCTCGTCTGGCTCCCCGCCATGCTCAAGGAGGAGCTCGGGCAGAGGCTGGAGAAGAGGCTCGGGGCCATCGGGAAGCCGGACCTCCTCGGGAAGATTGCCGACGAGACCCAGGCAAAGACGATCGAGGAGCTCGAGGAGTTCCTCGCGAAGATGGACCACCCGGCGCTCTCGATGAAGTCCCTCATCTGAACAGGTGCCTTTCCATGACAGACGTCCTTCCACCGGCAGACGGGAACCCTATCGATCTGGTAACCCTGGGTGCGACCAGAGCCGAAGGAGGGACCCGTTCCGTCTCTTACAGGATCGGCGGGTGGCGGACCCTCCCCTTCTTCGGGGACCGCCCGCCAGGGGTGCGGTCTCCCCTGGTTGCGCTCGAGGTCTGCGACGACCCCCGGATCTGGCCTGCCGTGGTGACGAGGGATGCTCGGGGACCTGGTGAAGGATACAGCCGCATGGGCCCGGGAGGCCGAGAAACGGTTCTCGGCCGACCTGGTCAGGCTGGTCCTCACCTCGACAAGGGACCGGGCCTTCTCCGACCTCCCCGCCCTCGGTCGCACCGTCGAAGCGGTCCTCTCGGCGACTGGTCTCCCGATCATCATCGAGGGCTCCAACGAGGGGGAACTGGACCGCGAGGTCTTCCAGCGGTGCGGAGAGGCAGGGAGCGGCGAGCGGCTCCTCCTCGGGACCGCCGAGGCCGACCGGTACCGGTCGGTGGCGGCGGCGGCTCTCGCCTACGGCCACTCGGTCATCGCCCAGTCCCCCATCGATATCAACCTCGCGAAACAGCTGAACATCCTCCTCCGCGGAGATCGGTGTCCCGCACGACCGCATCGTCATCGACCCGTATACGGGAGCCCTTGGCTACGGGTTCGAGGTACTCCTACTCGGTCATGGAGCGGATCCGGGACGCCGCCCTCAAGGGAGACCGCGACCTCGCCATGCCCATGATCAGCCAGGCACCGGACAGCCTCACGGTGAAGGAGGTCCGCGAAGCCCCGCCTGAGTGGCAGCGGGAGATCGCGATCCGGTGGGAGTTCGGCTTCGCCCTCTCGGCCGCGGTAGCAGGGGCCGATATCGTCTCGGTGAGGCACCCGGAGAGCGTGAGGCTCCTCAAGGAGGCCTTCCGCGACCTCCTCTCCCCTCCTCCGGAAGGAGGTGGTGCGGGTGGCGCTTAAGGCCCTCGACATCTACAAGATGCTCCCCAAGAAGAACTGCAAGGAGTGCGGCTACCCCACCTGCCTCACCTTCGCGATGAAGCTCGCGGCCGGGAAAGCGGATGCGGACACCTGCCCGTACCTCGACGATGCCACGAAACAGCTCCTCAGGGGAGCCACCCGGCCGCCCATCCAGCTCGTGAAGCTCGGGAGTCGGTGAGCGGAGAGTCCCCGTCGGGGACGAGATTGTCCTCTTCAGGCACGAGAAGGCCTTCTACCACCCGCCCGCCATCCTCTTCTCGGTCTCCGACCTCTGGGAGAAAGAGAGGATCATCGCCGCTGCGGATCGGGTAATGACAGAGGTCTTCCCAAGGGTGGGGGAGAACCTCCGTTTCAACGGGGTGGCCGTGAGGAACGAGAGCGGGAAAACGGAGGCCTTCGGGAAGGCTGTTGCCGCAGTCGAGGAAGTGGCAGAATTCCCCGAGGTCCTCATCTCGGGGTCCCCCGATGCCCTCGCGGCCGGGCTCGCCTCCTGCGGGAATTACCGGCCCTTGGTCCATGCGCGCGACCATGGCGAACCACGAGGCGGTTGCGCCCCTCGCAAAACGGTTCGGGTGCCCCCTCGTCGTCAGGGCAGGGGACCTCGGCGAGCTCGCGAAACTCGCGAAGGCCTGCGCCGACCTCGGGGTCAGGGACATCGTCCTCGACCCGGCGCCGGTATCGCCAGGGGATTTTCTCGTGAAGTCCACCGCCATCCGGAAGAGGGCTATCGACCGGACCGATCCCGACCTCGGCCACCCGGTCTACCTGGACGCCACGGCTTTTGTTCCCGAAGAGGCGGCGATAGTGACAGGTATCCTGAAGTACGCGGGGGTCATCGTCACCTCCGTGTTACCTCCGGGCACCGCCAGGATGGCCCTCACCCTCAGGCAGAACATCTACACCGATCCCCAGAAGCCAATCCAGATGACCCCGGGCCTCTACCGGGTCGGCGAACCAGGCCCCGAATCGCCTGTCCTTGCCACGGTGAACTTCTCCCTCACCTACTTCACTCTCCTCGGGTACCTCGAGGCCTCGCATATCCCCTGCCACCTCCTCATCATCGATACCGAGGGTTTCTCGGTGCTCACCGCGGTCGCCGCGGGCAAGTTCTCCGAGCGGCTCGTGAAGGAGTCCCTCGACCGGTACCAGGTCGCCGGACAGGTGAAGCACAGGATCCTCATCATCCCGGGATATGCTGCGCCCCTCTCGGGCAGGATCGAGGAAGTCACCGGCTGGAAGGTCCTCGTAGGACCGAGGGACGCGGCCGACGTCGGCGAGTTCCTGGAGAAGGAGTGGGTGGAGAAGGGCCAGCCGACCCCGTGATGGTACCCCGATCCGTTGTCCTGGAGAGGCCTGCATACCCGGGGCACTCCCAGGGCACCATATGTATATGTGGCCCTTTCCTCCTAGATCTGTACCATGGAGACGGACGGCCCGCCTGTTCAGGCGTCTGGAGGGCCTGACTGATGCCGGTCATCACCTTCCTCCCGAGCTATCGCAAGATCACCGTCGGGTACGGGACCACGATCCTCGACGCCGCCCGGCTTGCGGGGTTCCAGATGAATGTCGTCTGCGGCGGGCAGGGGAAGTGCGGGAAGTGCGTCGTCTTCGTGAAGGCCGGCGACGCATCCTTCGACAGGGAGAAGTTCGGGAGGTTCTTCTCGGGCGAGGAGCTCGAGGCGGGCGGCTGCCTCGGGTGCCAGGCGACGGTCCTCGGGGACCTCCAGGTCCTGATCCCGGAGAGCTCGCTCATCCAGGAGCAGAAGATCCTGATCGAGGCCCTGGGGCTCGAGACCGCCTTTCTTTCCATCGGTCTGGAAGTACGCGCTCGAGCTCCAGCCCCCCACCCTCGACGACCCGTCACCGGATCTCACGAGGCTCCTCGACGGGATCCATAAGAAGGGCGGGCCCGTGGTCGAGAAGATCTACGCCCCCCTCGAGGTCCTCCACCTCATCCCCCGCGTCCTCCGCGAGAGCGGCTGGCGGGTGACGGGGACGGTTGCCCTGGTCCCGGGCGGCTACCGGCTCATCAACGTGGAGAAGGGCGATACGACAGCCCAGCTCTACGGGGCGGCCGTGGACCTGGGGACCACCACCATCGTGGTCTACGTGCGGTCCCTCGTCGACGGGAAGGTCGTGGGGGTCGCCTCGAACTACAACCGTCAGATCACCTGCGGCGAGGACATCCTCTCCCGGGTGAACTATGCACGGAAAGGCGGGCTCCAGAAACTCCAGGCCCTCGCTGCCGAGAGCATCAACATCGCTCTCAAGAGTGCCGCGAACACAGCGGGGATCGACCTCGACGACGTCTACGAGGTCGTCGTCTCGGGGAACACCATCATGACCCATATCCTGATGGGGATGGATCCCGCCTACATGATCGAAGAGCCCTATGTCCCCGTTGTCCGACGGTACCTGACCGCCAATGCCCAGCGGCTCGGGATCACGGTGAACGGGAGCGCAGGCCTCTTTATCTTCCCCGCGGTGAGCGACTTCATCGGCGGGGACATCGTTGCCGATATCCTCGCCTGCGGAATGGCCGAGAAAGAGGAGGTCTCCCTCATGATCGATATCGGGACCAACTTCGAGGTGGTCCTCGGGAACAGGGACTGGATGATCGCCTGTGCGGGTGCCGCGGGTCCTGCCCTCGAGGGCGGCGAGGTCCTCTTCGGGATGCGGGCGAACCCGGGCGCCATCGAGCAGATCACGCTTGACATGGAGACCCTGAAGCCGAAGTACGCGACCATCAACCAGGTGAAACCAAAGGGGATCTGCGGGTCCGGCCTCATCGACCTCCTCGCCGAGCTCCTCAGGGCGTGCGTCATCGACCGGACGGGCAGGATTAACACGAGTATCAGGAGCGAACGGGTCCGCATGGGTGCTCACCACCCCGAGTTCGTGGTGGCCTGGAAGGAGGAGACCGGTATCGGGAAGGACATCGTCATCACCGAGAACGACATCAAGAGCCTCATCATGTCCAAGGCATCGATCCTCGCGGCCTGCCTCCTTCTTATCAGCGAGGCCGGGATCGGGAGGGGGGCTTTGAAGAATATCTACTTCTCGGGGGCATTCGGCAACTACATCAACAAGGAGAACGCCATCCTCGTCGGCCTCGTCCCCGAGGTCCCGGTGGAGCAGATCAGGAACATAGGGAACGGGGCCGTCGAGGGCGCGAACATCGCCCTCGTTAACCGGAGGATGAGGAAGCGGCTCGACGAGATCGCAAAGACCGTGGCCTACATCGAGCTGAACGCCGAGCCTGCCTTCATGGACGAGTACACCCGGGCATCCTTCCTCCCCCACACCGACCTCTCGCTCTTCCCCGGGGTCCAGAAGATCCTCGACTCCTGCAGGGTCCGCAGGGGGTGACCCGTTGTCCCGGACGATCCCACCACCCGGAACCCTTGCCACCGGCGTCGGGGCCCTCCCTCACCGGGACCCGAAGGTTGCGGTCGACGAGGTCCTCCGGATCTTCCCCCGGTTCCCGTATGTCCCCACCCTCCCGAACCGGGGTTTCCTCGAGAGCATCGTCTTCTCCGATTCGGCCATGCTCCCCGGCCGGATGATTCGGGACGGACGCCTGATGATCGATACCTCCCGCGATCTCCTGGCCGATATGGAGCGGATCTACCTGGATTATATCGAGAAGACCACTGCCCCGTATGCAACCCTCCCGGAGTACGGTTCGGGTTTCCACGAGATGATGACCAGGGATATCGGGGGAGCCATGGTCCTCAAGTGCCAGGTGACGGGGCCGGTCACCTTCGGGATGCAGGTGGTGGATGCGGCGAAACGACCGATCTATTATGATCCCCAGTATGCCGATGTCCTCGGGAAGCTCATGGCTCTCAGAGCCCGATGGTGCGAAGAGGAGATGCGGAGGCGTACGGGGGTTTCCCACACCCTGGTAATCCTGAACGAGCCGTACCTCGCATCGCTCGGGTCCTCTGTAATCCCCATCGACGGCGACTCGGTGATATCCAACTGGAACGACATCGCAGCAATCGTCAAGGGTGGTCTCGGTATCCACTGCTGCACGAACACCGACTGGGCCTTCCTCATCTCCCTCAATCCCTCGGTCATCTCCTTCGATGCATACGGGAATGCAAAGGAGTTCATCCTTTACATGGACGATGTTGCACGCTACATGGAATCCGGAGGGGTCGTTGCCTGGGGAATTGTTCCCTCTGACCCGAAGGTCTTCGGCGGGGAGACCGTCGGATCGCTGACGGACCGTTACCTCGGGATCCGGAAAGTGGTGACCGAGCATGTGGACGGGGAGATGTTCGATCGTCAATCACTCATCACGCCGAGCTGCGGGATCCAGCTCGGGACGGAGGGAGAGGCGGTGGCGATCATGGAGGCTGCTGCATCCATTTCCGAGCGTGTTCGCGGGGTGATTCAGTGAAGGGTCCCTGCAGGATCGCCCTTTCGGGAAAGGGGGGCACGGGGAAGACCACGATATCCTCCCTTCTCATCCACGCCCTCATCGCAATGGGGGAGTCCCCCGTCCTCGCCGTCGATGCCGACCCGAACGCCAACCTGAACGAGGCCCTGGGCCTCCCTCTCAGCGAGACCCTCGGGTCCATGCGGGAGGATGCCTTCACCAAGTCCATCCCACCCGGGATGTCCCGGACAGGCTACATCGAGTACCGGTTCCAGCAGGTCCTCGTGGAATCGGACGGGGTCGACCTCCTCGCCATGGGGCGGCCCGAGGGGACGGGGTGCTACTGCTTCGCGAACCGGCTCCTCTCGGAGGCCATGGACCTCCTCACCCGCCATTACCGGTTCGTGGTGATGGACATGGAGGCCGGGATGGAGCACTTCTCGCGGGGCACCATCGGTATCCCCGACCTCCTCCTTGTCGTCACCGACCCTGGAGCCCGCGGGGTCCGTACCGCCGGGAGGATCCATGATCTCGCTATCACCCTCGGGATCCCCGACGGGAGCATCTATTATGTCATTAACAGGGCCGGGGCGAAGGGCGAGGAACCGGTAGGCAACCCGGAGCGGATCCTCGCGTCCATCCCAGACGACCCTGAGGTGGAGAAGGCCGACCTCGAGGCACGGCCCATCGTCTCCATCCCGGACGGAAGTGCTGCCCGGCAGGCCGTGTGGGACCTCGCGGACCGGGTCAGGTCCCTCTGTACCAGGTGAAAGGGCCCTAGCCTTCCCGGGTATCCTTCTTCATGACCCGGGAACCCGCCTCGATGGTGAACGGCCCCCGGGTGTTGCCGGAGAGGTCGCATCCCTCCAGGGTCGCCATGGCCTTCTGGTAGACCCAGACCCCGACGTCCCGGTTCCCCGTTATCTGGCACTTCGTGAGACGGGGGCGGGACCCCCCCCGTGCAGAGACCCCTGCGTACAGGTTCCCGGTGATCCTGCACTCCTCGAAGACGCCTTTCCCCTTCTCGCTTGCGCCAACCCCGAACTGCCCGTCGTGAACGGTACACCTCCTGGCAAGAGGATTACCCGATCGGGTAATGAAGAAGCCACGTGCATTCCCGGCGATATCGCAGTCCTCGAATACCCCCTTCCCGCGGTCGCTTACCTCGATGCCGAAGTTCCCCTGGTGGATGGAGCACTTCTTCACGGCAGGGTCAGCCCCCTCCCGCACAAGGACACCCGCATAGGCATATCGTGTGATCTCCGAGGCCTCGAGGGTTCCACCTGAGCGGGAACCGAACTCGATACCATAGTGGCCCCCCTCGATGTGGCATCCCCCAATGCCTGCCTCTGCCCCTTCTGCAAGAGTCACCCCTGAACGGCTGGCCGTTATCCGGCACCGGTCCAGTTGAGCAGATGCCCTGGCCGAGATGGAGACGGCACCCGAGCGAAAACCGTGAAGGGTGAGGCGCCGGAGGATGCCGCGGGTCCGGCTTCCGGCGATGGCTATGCCTGTATCGCCGGTCATGAGGGCGCAATCCTCGAGGAGAGAGATCCCCCGGTGGATCGTGACGAGGCCGGATGACGTTTCCTGCCCCGGGGACCCCCGTATGGTAACGCCATGGAGTGTGAAGGTATCTGCCTGGGCTTGTATGACCGTTCCCCCGTCTCCTTCGAGGATGACACCTGATGCCGGACCTTCCCCGATGATCTCGAGAGGCCGATCGATCTTCAGGGCTTCACGGTAGACTCCCGGGCGAACGAAGATGCGGGTCCCCGGGGCCGCCGCCGCGACAGCCCCGGAGATGGTGCGGAAGGTACCTTCCCCCGACGGTGAGACGATGAGGCTGTCGGGTGGGAACGTGGCCGCTGCTGCTGACGGTGCAACTCCTTCGCTCACCCGTTTCTTCACCTTCTTCTCGGCCGACCTCGCGTCTTCCGGCGTGATTGCCGAGAGGGCGAGGGCCCAGGAGACCACGGCCCAGAGGGCATGCTCCTCTGCGAAGCCGAGCTCCTGGACTATCCTGCCCGCGAGCCGGCGCACGAGGATCTCCTTTGGCACCGTCGGGGCGAGGGCGAGGAGCTCCTCGGGGATATGCTTCCTATGGACGCTCGCGAGGATGAAGATCTCCCGGTCACAGGAGCTGCAGGAATCCCGGAGGAGCCCCTCGCAGCGCCGTGGATCAGTCACGATCTCCCTGCCATACCGGGAGATGATCCCTGCAAGTTCTTCCCTCGGACGATCGGTGGCCATTCCCATGCCCCTACAGGATGATCTCCGCTGAGACACCGCCCAGGTCGACCCGGGTCCCCGGGTTGAGGGGGATGGACTTCTGCGGCGGGACCTCGAGAGTCCGCCCATCGGGGAACGTGGCACGCCAGATGACCCGGGAGAGGTTGCGGATTCCCCATATGGCGGGGTCTGCGGGGTTCCGCACCACCTGTGCAACGGGGGCAGGGTCGGCCTCCTCCCGGCTCCCCGGCGTTATCACCGACTGGGAGATGGTCGCTCCATCGGTGAGGAGGACATGGTGGGTGCCGAAACTCGTGGTCACGACGAGCTTCGGAGGGAGAGGGACATTACCCGAGCAGTTCCAGCAGGAGAGGGTTTTCCCGGCGGGTTCCCAGATGTTCTCGGCCCGGCAGGAGGGGCAGGAGATGATACCATCGGAGAGCTGGAGGAAGAGCCTCTGCCACTCCCCCTCGGTGACCCTCCGCCTCGGTTCGCGGATACCGGCCGTGAAAGCACGGGTGAAGAGATCCCGGAGCGATGCCGGGCAGTACTTCCAGCGTTCACCAACGGTCTCGTAATCAGGATCGTTGGGGGGCCTGTTCTTTGTGTCTGCGGGGTCAAAGATGAAGACCGGGTTCCCGTAGACCTTCCTCTTCGCAGGGATATCCCAGACCCTGAGCTCGGTACTCCATCCTGCCATGGAAGGGGTGATGCCAGCACCAGAGGTTGAAGAGGAGGACGGCGAGGGAGTGCAGGTCCGTCTCGGTCGATGGATCGGCTTCTCCCCTGATGATCTCGGGGGCCATGTACTCCATGGTACCCCAGACCTGGCTCCGGGACTGCCGGTTCACCCCGACGTTGTCGTTGTCACAGATGAGGATCTCCCCGGCGACCGGGTCGAACATGAGGTTCCCGTCGGAGATGTCGCGGTAGCAGAGGCCCGAGAGGTGGAGGGCCCGGTAGCTGTTGGCGAGCTGGTACGAGATGCGGGTCAGCGCCCGGAAGCCCGGGACCGGTTTCAGGTGCGCCTGGACCTCCCCGAGCTCGGCGAACCGCGAGGTGTCGATGAGGCCCATCAGGTAGCCGAACTGGGGGGCTCCCGTGGCGGTGACGAGGTCCAGCGGCCAGATGAACCTTGCCCCCGCAGCCCCACGGGGCGGGCCAGCCTGCACGAGCGAACGGACGGCCGCCATCTGGTCCAGGGTCGCCTGGGCCGGCTTGTACCACTTGAGGGCCTGTTTCCCATGGGGCCCCTCGACAAGGTAGACCTCCCCCTGGGTCCCTTCCCCGAGCTTCTGCTTCACGGTGAGGGTGATCTTCGTCATCTCGGCCCTGACCTTCCGGCCGGCCTCAAGAGGCATCGGTCTCGCCCCCGGGCCCTGATCCCATTCCGCTCCCATCTGCCGGTCCTGCCTCTGGTACCTGCTTTCCCGGCGTCTCTGCATCGGCCGACGGGTTCAGGGAGACGAGGACGAGGGTCATATCGTCCCCGCTCCCGTTGCGGGAGTACCCGTCCAGCCAGCCGGGGAGGGCGGACCCTATCCGCTCGATCCCGAAGCCCGCCACCCGCTCGGCGAGGGAACGGGCGAAGACCCGGAACTCCGACTCCGGGTCCTCGAAGGAGTCCGAGAGCCCGTCGGTCGCCATGAGGAGGAGTCCCCCTTTCCCGAGGGGGAACCGGGCGGTCCGCCAGAGGCCCGGGGTGTCCCGGGACGAGAGGGAGTAGGTGACCGTCCCGAGGAGGGTCTCGTCCCTCGGTACCGGTGCCTCCATGCTCCCATCGGGGCGGACGAGGAGGATATCCCCGTCCCCGATCTGCCCCACCCAGCACTCGGATCCATCGACGAGGGCGATGAGGAGGGTGGTCCCGTACCGGCTGACGAGCTCCTGCCCGCCCCCTCCCTCAGGGGAGAGGCCGGGCCTCCGGCCCGCGTCGGAGATCACGGAACCCTTCCATCGTGCGGCGACCCTGTCCTGGAACTCCTCGTCGCCGTTCCCGGAGACCGGCCTCCAGGCACCCTCTCCTCCAGGGACGGGGAGGGACGCGATCACCTCGCTCACGGCCGCGTGGACGGCGAGGGCGGCACCGCAATGGGAGAGGTCATGCTTCCCGCCCCCGTGGCCATCGGCCACCGCGACCACGAGGATGGGTTCCCCCATGAAGGAGGATGACCAGATGGCGTGTGCGTCCTGGCAGGGCCTCCCGTCCCTCACATGGGAGGTCCCCCTTCTCGTGCAGCCGCAGGCCCAGCCGGCGGGCGGGATGCTGACGGGGACGGTCTTTCGGGTTTCCTCCACGGATCGCTCCTAGAAGGGCTCGGTGCTCGACGTGATGGTGGGGGGCGGGGGGGAGAGGACCACGTTGGAGGTCTCGCTCGTGAGCTCCCGCGACTTCGACCGGGACGACCCGAGGGTCGCCTCGGTAGAGGCCCACTTGATGAAGTTCAGGAGCTCCTCCGGCGTGTGGGCCTTGAGGATCCCCACCCGCTCCTGGTTGGAGAACTTCAGGAGCTCGGGCTCGTTGTAATCGGACTCGTCCCCGATGGCGATGGCGAGGCGGATGGCCTTCATGCCCCACGGAGTGTGGTTCAGCTCCGAGATGGCCTTGTCGTACTCGCCCTCGGGGTCGGTGCAGTACCCGTCCGAGACAAGGATGCAGACGGGAGGGAGGCCCCTCCGGGGCATCTTCTCGATGGAGAGTTCGCCGATGAGGAGGCGCACGGCCTTTGCTGTCGCGGTGAGCCCGTCGGCCTGGAGCTCGGGCCAGAAGAACTGCTCGACCGGGACGGGGGCGGGCCCCACGTGCCACGTGGCCTCGTCAGAGAACTTGATCGCCCGCATCATCACCTGGACCTGGGGATGTGCCGCGACCGCCTTCTGGATGAGGGGGAGGGACTCGCGGATGGCCTGGTTGAGGGTCGCTATCTTCTTGCCACCCATGGAGGCCGAGTAATCGGTGAGCCAGAAGAAGTGGAGGACCCTCCTCGCAACCTTCCCGTCCGGCGCAGGAATATCGTTAGGCATGGTAACTCCTGGAAGTATAATAGATAACAGTTCTCGTCGGTATTAAAGGATTGGACAGCCCCGTTTGCGGGGCAGAATCAGGGGCCGGGCCTCTGTCGGGTTCCGGATCCACCCGGGCAGCATCACGCGGGAGCCTGGTGGAGAGGTGAGGTTCCAGAAAGAGAAACAGGCTATAATTCGTGGTTATTCAACCGAATATGGTAGTTATATCGGATATATTATTTTTATTCCCACTATTAACAGAAATCAAAAGAGAAGAATATATATATAGAAAAACAAATTTATCATAATTCAGCCTATGAGCCCCCCCGACCTTCCGAGGATCACCCGGTAAACAGGATCTATCTTCCGGTGTACTTCATCGTCATCTCCTCGCTCATCCCGATCCTCATCTCCATCTACTGCCTCTCGAAGGGGATCTATGACATCTTCCCCCACCTTTTTTACATCCCCATCATCCTCGTCGCATATGCATACCCCCGGAGAGGTGTCTACGGCTCGGTGATCCTGGGGAGCATCTACCTCGCCCTCGTTTACGTCTTCGCGTACCCGAACATCGATGCCCTGACCGGTGCCACGACACGGTTCTTCTTCCTCGTTGCCATCGGTGCAGTGATCACCCTCCTCGTCCGGGGGATGCGGGACAGGGAGGAGAAGTACCACGGGATATTCGACCATGCCCAGGACGGGGTCTTCCTCCTCTCGCAGGATCTCGGGACCGTCCTCGACGCAAATCCCATGGCCTCCGAGCTCCTCTCCTGTGCCCCCGATCAACTCCAACGGTCGAACTTCGCGGCCCTCTGGCAGGATCCAGGCACGATGGACGCCTTCAGGAAGATGATCGCCGAGGGGAAGAGTGTGAGCGGGCTCGAGGGACGGATCGCCTGCAGCGACGGGAAGGTGAAGGACGTGCTGATCTCGGCCGGCGTCCTCCCTGACGGGAACGTCGCCTGCTCGGTGGCGGACATCACGGACCGGATCGAGGCCGCGAAGGCGGTCGAGCGGGAGCGGCAGGAGCTCCTGGATATCATCGAGTTCCTCCCCGACGCGACCTTTGTCATCGACCGGGAGAAGAAGGTCATCGCCTGGAACCGGGCGGTCGAGACAATGACCGGGACCCCCAAGGCCCAGATCCTCGGTCAGGGGGATTATGCGTATGCAGTGCCCTTCTACGGCGAGGCGAGGCCCGTCCTTGTGGATCTGATCTTCGAAGAAAGCCCCGGGATCGAGGCCCGCTATGACTGGGTCCGGAGGGAGGGATCCATCCTCTACGCAGAGTCCTTCATCCCCAGGTTGAGAAACGGGGTTGGAGCCCATCTCTGGGCAAAGGCATCCCCGCTCCTGGACCGCGACGGGAATATCGCCGGGGCCATCGAGACGGTCCGGGACATCACCGAACGCAGGATGTCCGAGGAGGTCCTCCGCGAGTCAGAGATGAATTACCGGACCGTCTTTGACGCTGCGAGCGATGCCATCCTGATCTATGATCTCGAGGACCGGTGCTTCACCGAGGTGAACAGGAAGGCCACGGAGATGTTCGGGTATACCCCCGAGGAACTTTCCGTGATGAGCTTCGAGGACCTCACCTCGGGAGACCCCCCCTTCACGAGGATGGATGCCCTCAAGAGGTATGCCCTGGTCCGGGAGGACCTGGTCCAGGGAAAAGCCCTGCTCATCGAGTGGATGGCAAGGGATAAACCGGGACGGGTCTTCTGGGTCGAGATGAACCTGAAGAAGGCGACCATCTGGGGGGAGATCCGGATCCTCGCCGTTGTACGGGACATCACCGCCCGGAAGGCATCGGAAGATGCGCTCAGGGCCTCAGAGGCCAACTACCGGGCGATCTTCTCTGCGGTGAACGAGGGGATCTTCATCATCGACCCCGCGAAGGGCCTCATCCTCGACGCGAACGAGAAGGCGAGCGGGATGTACGGCCGGCCCATCGAAGAACTCCGCGGGCTTGACGTGGATACCCTGAGCGACTCCCAGCACGGGTATAACCTTGCGGGGGGGCGGGAGGTGTTCCTGAGGGCGGCACGCGGCGAGCCGCAGTCCTTCGAGTGGAGGGCACGGGACACGCGGGGCCGGCTCTTCTGGGTGGAGGTGAACCTGAAGCAGGCGAGTATCGGGGGCGAGGACCGGCTCCTCGCCGTGGTCAGGGATATCACCGCCCGGAAACAGACAGAGGACATGGGGCGGATCCAGCACAAGCTCGCGGAACGCTTCGGGCAGGTCAGCCACATGGACGAGGCCTTCCAGCTCGCCACCGATTCCCTGGTCAGGGTCGAGGGGATAGATGCGACCTTCGCCTGCGCGTTCTCCGAGGACGACCATCGCTTCCACCCGAGCCACCTCCACGGCTTCTCCCTCTCCAACCCCCCCGGGCTCACCTGCGCCATGCCTGACGACCTCGAGCATGAACTCGCAGGCGGGAAGGCGGTCTTCCTCCATGCCGGGACGGCAGCCCCGCAAATCGCCGGGGTCTTCTCCCCCGAGGGGATCCGGGCCATGGCCCTCCTCCCCATCCTCGCCGACGGGAAGATCATCGCCGTGCTCGTGGGATGCTCCCGGTCCCTCGACGAGTTCCCCGAGCTCACGACGAACGCCCTCGAGACCATCGCCCACCAGGTCGGCATGAATATCGCGCGGATCAGGAGCCGGGAGGCCCTCGAGAGGAGCGAGGCGCTCTACCGTGCGGTGGTCGAGGTCCAGACCGAGATGATCAGCCGGTTCCTCCCCGACGGCACCCACGTATTCGCGAACGAGGCGTACCTCAGGTTCTTCGGGAAGAGCCGCGGTGACCTCATCGGGAAGAGGTTCATACCCCCCATCCCGGACCCCGATATCGCCCTCGTGAAGAAGCATTTCTCCTCGCTCTCCAGGGAGAACCCGGTCGGGACCATCGAGCACCGGGTGATCCTCCCTACGGGGGAGATCCGGTGGATGCAGTGGACCGACCGGGCGATCTTCGACGGGGACGGGTCGCTCGCCGAGTTCCAGTCGGTGGGAAAGGACATCACCGCCACGAAGATGATGGAGGAGGTCGAGGCAAAGGCCTTCCTCCAGATCGAGAAGAACATCGAGCAGCTCGCGATCCTCGGCGACCATATCAGGAACCCCCTCGCGGTGATCGTGGGGATCGCCGACCTCGAAGGGGGGCCAACCTCCGAGAACATCATCCAGCAGGCCCGGATCATCGACCAGATCATCACCCAGCTCGACCGGGGATGGATCGAGTCAGAGAAGATCCGCGAGTTCCTGAAGAAGAACGACCACAACGGCTACTTCCGGTAGGGTCCGATCCATTTTCCCCGTCCATCCCCCGCTTCTCGCACCTCCCGGTGTAGAGGATGTTATTCCTGTGGGTAAAGATTAATGGAAATCCCGTGACAATGTGATCACCATGCTTGTGATACACAGGGAGTGCTGCGGCTACTGCGGGGCCTGCGTCTCGGTCTGCCCCGAGGGTGCCCTCGAGCTCGTAGACGCCTTCCTCACCGTGGATGACTGCTGCCTGAACTGCGGGATCTGCACGAAGGCCTGCCCGCTCGGTGCGCTGGAGGTGACGGATGAAGAACCGGTATGACGCGCTCGTCATCGGCGGGGGACCCGGGGGGGCGGTAGCCGCCGGCGATCTCGCAGACAGGGGGCATTCCGTCCTCCTGGTCGAGAAGCGCCCGGCCATAGGGGCACCTGTCCGCTGCGCCGAGGGGATCGGGAAGGACGTCCTCGCCGAGTTCATCGAGCCCGACAGCCGGTGGATCTCGGCAGAGATCAACGGGGCACAGATCGTCGCTCCCGACGGCTTCACCATGTCCGTCGAGCGGGAGATGGCCGGATCCAAGGTCGGGTACATCCTGGACCGGAAGATCTTCGACCGCGAGCTCGTCTGGCAGGCAGCGTCGAAGGGGGCGGAGGTCCATGTGAAGACCCGGGCGACCGCCCCGATCCTGGAGGACGGGGTGGTGAAGGGTGCGACCCTCGAGAGCTGCGGCGAGGTGAGGGATGTCAGGGCCGACGTGGTCATCGCCGCCGACGGGGTCGAGTCCAAGTTCTCGCGCTGGTGCGGGGTCGACACCGCCGTCCCCCTCCGGGAGCTGATGAGCTGCGCCCAGTACCTCCTCACCGATATCGAGATCGACCCGGCCATCGACGGTCTTTTACCTGGGGAACTCGGTCGCCCCCGAGGGATATGCCTGGGTCTTCCCCAAGGGGAAACGGACGGCAAACGTCGGGATTGGCATCTCCTCCCGGAGGTCCCGGGACGGGAACCGGGCCCGCGATTACCTGGACCGCTTCGTCGCAGAGCATTTCCCCGACGGGAAGACCATCGAGTATATCGTGGGGGGCGTCTCGGTCTGCCGGCCGCTCTCCTCCACGGTCGCCGACGGGCTCATGATCATCGGCGATGCGGCCCGGTTGAGCGACCCGATCACCGGCGGCGGTATCTTCAATGCCATGCACACGGGGAGGCTCGCGGCAGGCGTCGCATCGACCTGCATCTCGGCGGGGGACTGCAGCGCGACAGCCCTCCTTCCCTATGACCAGGCCTGGCGGCACTCGAAGCTCGGGAAGACACTCGAGCGGAACTACCGGATCAAGGAGTACTTCATCACCCTCTCCGACGACAAACTGAACGCGATCGTCCATTCCATGTCAAAGATGAACCTGAAGGACTTCTCGGTCTTCGCCCTCGTGAAGGAGCTCCTCAAGAAGAACCCCCGCCTCATCCTCGAGCTGAAGGGGCTCCGCGACTCCCTCGATATCCCGGACTGAATTCACTCCCCTTCCTTTTTCCGCCTCTTTTTCCTCCCCATCATGATGAAATACCGGGGAGCCCTATAGCTCCTTGTGATCTGCGGCGTGGATGAGGCTGGCAAGGGCGCCGTCTTCGGCCCCCTCGTCGTTGCAGCGGTCGGCTGCGTGAGCGACGAGGAGGCGAGGGCCGTCGGGGCCAGGGACTCGAAGACCCTCTCCCCGAAGAGACGCGAGGAGATCTATGCCGAGATCGACCGCCCGGTTCGAGGTCGCCACGAGGATCCTCACGCCCGGCGAGATCGACGCCCGCCCGAGGGCGAGCCTGAATACCTGCATCGCCCGGGCCCATGCGGCGGTCGTCTCGGACCTCTCCCCCGAGATGGCGATCCTCGACGCCTGCGACGTGGACGAGCGCCGCTACAAGAGGACCGTGGCCGGGTTCCTCACAAAGAAGTGCAGGATCCTCTCGGTCCACGAGGCCGACCGTATCTATCCTGTCGTCGGGGCAGCAAGCATCGTGGCAAAGGTCATCCGCGACCATGCAATCGCGAGCCTCGCAGTCGAGTACGGGGAGATAGGGAGCGGTTATCCCTCTGATCCGGTGACCATCGTGTACCTGAAGGAGGACCTGGGAGACCGGAAGGTCCCCCCGCCCTTTGCCCGGAAGAGCTGGGCGACCACCCGGATCCTCATGGACGAGCTCAACCAGACCCGGATCAGCGATTTTTAAGCTCTCGCCTCCCGGACTCTTTTCATCCATTTTAAGGCGTTCCTGATCGGCCTACCTTTTATCAGCAACGAGAGCAGAGGTACATCGTGGACTGGCTCCCTGTCGTACTGCTGATCGTCCTGATCCTCTATGGAGTCATCGCCTGGATCATCCGTAAGAGGAGGATCCGGGAGGACATCATCACCTTCTACGGGCCCGTGATGGCGATAAAGACCCGCAGGATCGGGTTCTTTGACCGGTTCCGGTCTATCTCCACCGTTCTCCGGATCTACGGTTCCATCGGCATCGCCATGGTGGTGGTCGTCTCGGTGCTGATGACCCTCCTCGTCCTCTTCTCCCTCAGGCTGGAGGTGGCCCAGCCCCCGCCCGCCTCGGGGGTCTTCGAGCCCCGCAACTGGTTCGTCATCCCCGGGGTCAACCAGTTCATCCCGCTGACCCTTCCCGTCCTCCTCGCCATCGCCATCACCATCGCCATCCACGAGTTCGGCCACGGGATTCTCTGCCGGGTCGAGGGGATCGTAGTGAAGAGCATGGGGGTCCTCCTCTTCGTCGTCCCCATCGGCTTCTTCGTGGAACCCGACGAGGAGGAACTCGAGCGGACGCCGCCGGTCGCGAAATCGCGGATGTTCGGTGCAGGGATCGCGAATAACCTCGTCCTGGGGGTGGCGTGCTTCGTGGCCCTCATCGTCCTCCTCGGGGCCCTGACACCGGTACCCGGCCCCATCGTGTACATGCTCCAGGGAGATTCCCCTGCTTACAATGCAAGCGTGCCCCTCGGATCGGTAATCCAGGAGGTGAACGGCCAGACAGGTCGGGTCCATCGGGGATATCTCGAAGATCCTGAACGGGACGAAGCCGGGGGACCGGATCAGCCTCACGGTTCTTCCGGCGGAGGTGGTGAGGGATCTCCCTGCCGCCGGCCCGAGGCCCGCGGGGACGACCTACACCTTCAACCTGACCTCTGCCCCTGACCGCAGTTACGGGTTCATGGGAGTGAATTACTATAACCCCGACGATGTGGCCACATTCCTGAAAGGCGTCGCCTCGCCCCTGGGCTTCTTCCTCTTCGTCTACCTCCCCGTCGATCTCCTCTACAACCAGGTCCCCCAGCTCCACCTGCTCCTCGTGAACGCCCCGGACCAGGCGTTCTTTGTCGCCCCCTCCCCCCTCTTCTGGGGCCTCGTGCACCTCCTCTTCTGGTGCGGGTGGTTCAACCTCATGGTCGGGACCTTCAATGCCCTCCCCATGATCCCCTTCGACGGCGGTTTCATCATGAAGGAAGGGGTGACCGGTCTCCTCCGCAGGCTCGGGAGACCCCGCCTCGTCGACCGCGTCATCCTTGCCATCAGCCTCGTCATCCTCGCGATGATAGTCCTTATCGTGACCATTCCCTTGATCGTGACTGTCGGTCCGCAGATCGTGGACCTGGTCAGGGCATTCCTGTCCGGTCTGTGACGGCCTGTCCGTGATCCCGGTCCTCCACCGGAGCGACGGGACATAGCCGTTGGCCTCGATAAAGACGGAGAAAGGAATACCGCCTGGATGTGCTCCAGGGATTCCGTATTTTCAGGTGATTGTCCGGGGTGACACCGGTCTGAAACCAAAGAAATAGATATACCCTCGGCCAAAGGTAGAAGTACGAACAGAAGTATGGCACCGCGGGGCACGGCGTCGCAGCCGAAGGAGGTTCCGAAGAGCAAGCGCTATGCCCTCGGCTGGTACCACGAGGGCGTCACCCACCTCTCCATCCAGGAGTACGAGGAGGCCATGGCCTTCTTTGACAAGGCGCTCTCCGCCATCCCCGACCACCCGGACTTCCTCGTCGGGAAAGGCGACGTCCTCTTTGCCATGGGGCGATTTCCCGAGGCCCTCGTAGCACTACCAGAAGGCGGTGACCTATGATCCCGGGAACTACAAGGCATGGCTCCAGATCGGGGTCACCCTCCTGAAGATGGAGCGGTACACCGATTCCGTGGAGGTCTTTCGGGAGCTCCGTTCGATGAACGAGTATGACGGCGAGGTCTGGCTCGGCCTCGGGATCTCCCTCCTCTCCCTCGGCCAGCGGGCAGAGGCCGGGGAGGCCCTCAAGAACGCGATGCGGTTCAAGCCCAACCAGCCCGCCCTGTACTATTACCTCGCCCTCAACGAGCAGGACGACGACCAGGCGCTCAGGCTCCTCCTCCGCGGGTACCGCATCGACTCGTCGAACCTGGACATCATCATCGAGCTCGTGACCCGGCTCGTCAGGTCCGGGAGGAAGGCGGACGCCGCGGCCTTCTACCGCAAGGCCAAGGCCATCGATCCGGGCAACCCCCGGGTGATGAACCTCGAGGACGTCACCGCAAAGAAGACGTGAAGGGACCGGCCTTTCCGCGACCTGGGTCGCACCCCGCCTGATGGCGGGTCGCTCCAGGTCGGTTTCTGATGAAACCTCCCTCATTCCACGAGCAGCGCCACGAGCGATCCCTCGGGGACCCCGACACTCTCGGCGATGGTCGGGCATTTCACCGCCATGAGGTACGCGACGGGAGGGAGTCCCGCGTACTCGGTGAGGGCCTCGTAGTTGGCCATGCCCTTGGCGATGACAAGGGTGCACCGGTCCATCGCCTCACGGAGGTCGGCGGGTATCTTCCCGAGGTCGACCCCGATATCGCCGCTCCCGGTATCGGTCACCCTCGCAATCCGGTCCAGCCCTGCCGCGACGGCATCCTCCAGGGTCGCATCATTCAGGATGGGGGCTCCTTTCACGGCCACGGTGACACGCGACCCCATCGACGAGAGATACCCGATGAAGAGCCGGTCAAAGATGATCTCCCCGGCATTATCGGTGAAGTACACCACCTCCTCCGCGAGATCCGCCATCCTCCCCGTGTCATCGATGCAGAAACCCTTCCTGAACTCATCATCAAAGAAGGTCCTGAAATCCCGGGTGACCTGGTGGGAGAGGACCCCGTAGTCGAAGGTATTCGCGATCACGCTCGCGAGGGCATAATCCCGGAAGCCCGAGAGGGTCTGGCGCACTGCCCGACATGCCCTGACCGCCTCTCGGGTGCTCGTCTCCTTGATATGCCGGTAGGGGTCCGGATCCCCGAGGATCTCGTACGCCCGGTGATGGGCCGCGGATGCGACGGGGGATGCCGCCCGGGGCAGCCCGCGAGAGGCATCGAGGAGTGCCCGGCATTCCGAGAGCACGAGATCGATCTTCCCTTCATCGGCTGTCGAGAGCCGGCACTGGTACTCAATCCGGGAGAGGAGACAGTCGTAGCACCGGTCATGGATCTTCATGGGACGTCCCAGGCCAACGGAAAAATGGTGATCGATGAGGCCACTGCGATTTGAACGCAGGTCAGAAGACCCCCAGTCTCCTAGGATAACCAGGCTACCCTATGGCCCCCCTCTGTAATGGGAACCGGTACCTTATGTACCTTGTCTTTACCTTCGTTCACGCCTCAGATCCTGAGACGTTTGAAGGCTTTTGGTTCCGGGCGGGAACCTTATCGGCCTTCTCAAACCCTCGGACCACCTCAGATCTTCAAACGTTTGAAGGCCTCGACATTCCGGGTGAGGGCCTCGAGCTCGATGTCCGAGAGGTCGACCCGGGAGGAGCCCTGCTCGATCTCGAACTGGAGCTGGTGCATCCTCACCTTCATCAGGTACATGAAGAAGATCTGGAGGAGTATGATCAGGCCGAGGAGGAGGATGATAACGGCATAGACATCTTCGAGGTTCATTTTGCCCCCTTGAAGAGTATCTTCACGAAACGGCTGACGAACCCGTCGCTCGCCACCTCAACGCCCTCTTCGGGTGCGATACCGGCAATATGGGCTGCGATCTTCCGGAAGGCACGGGATGCATCGCTCCCGGGGAACTTCATGACAACGGGCGTCTTGTACACCGCGGCCACCCTGACGTTCGGGTCCTCGGGGATGATCCCGATCGAGCTTCACCCCGAGGGTCTTCTCCAGCTTGCTCTGGATGAGCTCGGTATGCTCGGACCCGGCGCGGTTCAGGATGGCGCACGCGACATGCCCCCCGACGACCTCGGTGAGGACCTTGGTCTTCAGGGCGTCCACGATCGAGGAGACCTCGGGGTTCACGACCAGGATCACCTCGTCGGCGATGGCGAGGGGGATCACCCCGTCCCGGCTGATCCCGGCGGGTGCGTCGATGAGGAGGTAGTCGCACCGGTTGACGAGCTCCTTCATGATATCCCGGAACCGGTCGGGGTTCGCGAGCTGGAACCCCTGGAGCGAGATACCGCTCGGGAGGACCTTGACCCCGTTCGGGCCGTCGTAGATGGCCTCCTCGAGCTTCGCCTTCCCCGCGAGGACCTCGTGGATGGTGATGGGCGCGTCCTCGAGGCCGAGGAGGAGGCCGATGTTCGCCATCCCGATATCGGCGTCCATGATGAAGGTCTCGAGACCCAGCTTGGCGAGGGATGCCCCGAGGTTGATGGTGCAGGTGGTCTTCCCCGTCCCCCCTTTCCCCGATGCGATGGTGTAAGCCCTGATCATTCAGCACTCTTTACAGTCTCATTGGCTGGAAATTCATATAATATTTGCCCGTCCCCGTCATGCCGGACATTACAGCCACCATTGGAGGATCTTCCTCGCGTCCTCGCTGATCTCCTTCAACCGGCCGGCGGGAGGGGATGATCGCTCCTGACGATCCCGAGCATCGAATCGCCCCGGTGAACGATGTCGAGGAAGGTCACGCCGGGGGCGTCTGGCTTCTTCTTCCGCCGGTAGAGATCGGAGAACCTCGCGGCTTCCTCGGAGGATCCCGGCGAGAGGGATACCACGACGAGGCCATCGAGGGTGGTGATGATGAAGTCGGAGAGGTCGTACTTCTCGCAGAGCCGCTGGATACTCCCCTGGATATCGGGGCTCTCCCCGAGTATATCGATGGCCGGCACAGGTACCTCCCTGGCCGGTTCAACCTTCTCCGGTGCAGGGGCCTTTGCGGCTTCACCGGCTCCCGTCGCCGGGACTTCCTCCGGAAGGCGAAGGGGGGCGGGGGCGGCTGCCTTCATCCCCCCGAGGCTGTCCGCAACCCGTTTCATGTACCGGAAGAGAAGCCCCGCGAGGACGACCTGCGCCACGCAGGTGATGACAAGGATCACGAGGAGGATCTCTGCAATGCTCTCGAACTCGGCTGTCATGTCAGTCCCTCACTCCTCCTTCTCGGTCATGAGATGTCCAAGGTGAAGTTTCTTCACGATACCCCTCGCATTCTTCCGGATCTTCGTCGCGATATGTTCCACGTCAACATCGTCGAGCGCAGACATCTCCATGTGGAGAAGGGCGAGCTCGTCGTACCCGTCCGGCGGGGGGACTTCAGCCCCTGCCTGTTCCTGTGCGACGGCGATAGCCTGGGCCATATCCACCTTCGTCCAGGCTTTCGGGATCACAGGTCCCCCCTCGACCAGGGTTTCCATGGCCGGTGCCTCCTCCTCGTTCACCGGGGAGGGGGCTGGCGGGAGAGGGACAGGCGGTGTCGCCTGAAGGTCCGGGGGACTCTCCTCCCTCCTCTCCCTGACGGCCGGCTCCCTCGGTTTCTCCCGGGTAATCTTCGGGGGCCGGGGGACAGCCTGGGCCGAGAGGAGGTATGGTTCGTTGAACTCGACCGCGAGCTTCAACTCCGGATCCGTGAAGTCCGAGAGGATGGCATCGATGGTCGTCTCCCCGAGGGCGATCATCCCTTCCCAGGCCACGTCCCCCCTGAGGCTCGCCGTACTCCGCGAGGATGTACCTCCCCTTCTGGATGACGAGGGTGATGGCCTCCTGCCTCCAGGTGATGGTGATATCGCCGGTGTACCGGACCTCTGCAAGCTCCTGTATGAGGGAATTCAACGCCACCCCTTTGATAACAGAACGAAATTTCCCCCGGGGAAGCTCCATTGTAAATAGCTGGTGTGTGAACTTAAATAATGTTATTGTTCCTATCCCTCGCTTTCAACCCGGTTTATCGACTTTAGAGCCAGATCAAACAGGAAATTGGGTAGATCTCGCCTTCCTCCTCCCGGGGATCAGGCGGGGAGCTCCCCTCCGGCTGCCGGTCTTCTGCGTCCCGGGTATCTTAATCATTTCGAAAGATGAAGATAGGGTATAAGTGGGGTCAAAAAGGGAATTCACCCGCAGCACTATCCATGGGGGACGAAGGGGGGGAAAAGAATAAGTTTATTACCAAACGAAACAGTTATCATTAAATTAAGGGAAACATTCCAGTCTCATCCGACAACAGCAGGTTCGGATGGAATCCCGGTGGGTATCAACTGTAATGCATGCCAGCGACCACGGAATGATGGTGATGAGGGTGACTGTTTTATGAGCGTCCGTCAGATCTCACCCCGGGGTCCTGGAGCGGGCTATGAAAACAATCCCCGGGTTTTCAGGGATAAATCGGGCCAGGGAGACCAGTAATGTATACGATACTCGTAGTGGATGACAGTCCGTTCATCGTCGACGTCTTCGTGACCATGCTCGAGAGGGGCGGGTACCGGGCCATCGCCTCGTACAGCGGGCTCGAGTGCCTGGATATCCTGAAGAATGTCAAGCCGGACCTGATCCTCCTCGATATCATGATGGAACCCATCGACGGGTGGGAGACCCTCGAGCAGATCAAGAGGAACCCCGAGACGAAAGACATCCCGGTGCTCATGCTCACCGCAAAGCAGCTCTCCCCCGAGGAGGCCCAGACCTACGGGATGTACATCGAGGACTATGTCCTGAAACCCATCACCCACCGCGAACTCTACGATACCATCGAGCATGTCCTCAAGCGGAGGAACACCATCAAGCTCGATGTCGAAGAGGCGAAGAAGGCCGGGTTCGACCAGGGTATCATCGACGAGTACTCGCGGCTCGCGAAGAGCGTGGACGTGAACAACCGGCTCCTCAAGATCCTCGAGACGACCTACAACATCTATGACTCCAACCAGCAGGTCTCTTCGAAGATCTCCCAGGCCATGAAGAGCATGTCCGAGAGCATCAAGACGCAGGAGGGCCGGCTCAGCCAGATCCGGACCGAGCTGGACCGGGTACTCAACGAGAAATAGGCTCTCACCGGCTTCGTTCTTTCTTCTTTTCTCTCAGGCTTCTCTCTCGTCTTCGCTAGCTCTCCTGGAGCTCCTCTTTGCCGACGAGGACGACCGCCGCCGTGAGTACCGCGATCACCGCGACGATGACGAGGGTATCGGTGGGGTTGATGGTCCCGACGCCGGCGATGATGACCTGACGGACCGTTGCCGTGAGGCCTGCGACGAGGATGGGCCGGACGAGCACCCGGCTCGTCCTGAAGTACGCCGTCACCGTCTCGAGGATCTCCACGATGATGATGGTGAGAAGGATCGCGTGGAGGACCTGGAGAAGGTTGTTCGTGAGATCCCCGGGGCCGAACAGGGTGGCGAACTGGATACCGGCCACCACGAAGGAGACCAGGGCGAGGAGGGAGAGGACGACTGCGGTAATGAAATAGATGATCTTCGTCAGGAGAGCGATAATACCGGTCATCCTCTGGATTGTGTGATCGATCTCCATCCGATCCTGCCTCTCTCGCTGAATCCGGGGCCCTTCCCCGGGTTACCCTGAACTCATTGTAACCCGATCGTATAAAATGAATAGCCCTGCCCGGCTGGACCTCCCTGGGCGATCACCATTGCCTGCCTGCCATGGCACGGTCTACGGGCCCGGATGCCGGAGTCCTGTTTTTCAGGTGAGAATATTTATATAGTCTCCTCACGTTGTAATAATGCCAAGAGGGGCGAGGGTGCGGGGGCTCGTAGCTCGACTAGGTAGAGCGCCTGGCTTTTAACCAGGTGGCCGGGGGTTCAAATCCCCCCGAGCCCGCTCCCACAGGACGCATCTTGTGGTGGGGAGCCGTGATCGGATCTTGAATCGAAACCTGAATCTTCGTTTGGGGATGGGGAAATCTTCTGTCCTGGGAGGGTCTTTTTGACCACATTCAATGTTCTCGAGCACATGATGGTCCCGGACCATCGTATCATGGAAGAAGGGGAGATCAAGTCACTCCTCTCGACGTATCATCTCACACTGGAACAGCTGCCAAAGATCTACCATGATGACCCGGCGGTGAAGGCCGTGAAGGCCAAGCCCGGGGATGTCATCAGGATCGTCCGCGAGAGCCAGACGGCGGGGAAAGCGGAGTCCTACCGTCTCGTGAACAAGCGGCCGAAGAAATAACGGGGGTTAGTAACTTCTTGATCGAAAGGGGAGTTCTCTCGAGAATTTATTTCTCAAAGGAGCATGTATCGCGCCACCAGCTCGACTCGTTCAACAACTTTCTCGAGCATAATCTCCAGAAGGTGGTGAACGAGCAGAAGACCATCCAGACCGATATCGATTCCCGGGGGAAGAGCCGGAACCGGTCTGGGTCGAACTCGGGACCATTACCGTCGAGAAACCGGTCGTCCGTGAAGCCGACGGGTCCCAGGGGAGCCTCTTTCCCAGCGAGGCGAGGCTCCGGAACCTCACCTACGCGGCTCCCATCTATCTCACGATGACCCTCATGCACGGGGAGACCCGGCAGGACCCGGTCGTCGCGAACATCGGCCAGCTGCCGGTCATGGTCGCCTCCCGGAAGTGCAACCTCTTCGGGCTCTCTGATGCGGAAAGGGTCGCCCACGGGGAAGACCCCCTGGACCCGGGCGGCTACTTCATCATCAACGGGACGGAACGGGTCCTCATGACCCTCGAGGACCTGGCCTCGAACAAGATCATGACCGAGTTCACGGAGCGGTACAACGAGCGGATCTACGTCGCAAAGGTCTTCTCCCAGTTCCGCGGCTACCGTGCGCTCGTCGTCGTCGAGCGGAACCGGAAGAACCTCCTCGAGGTCTCCTTCCCCTCGGTCGCCGGCCACCTCAGGTTCGTCGACCTCATGAAGGCGCTCGGGCTCGCGTCGGACCATGACATCGTGGAAGCCGTCTCCACCGACGAGGAGATCCTCACCTTCATGATGCAGAACCTCGAGGAGAGCGAGTGCGACTCCGTCGAGAGCGGGATGATGTACGTGGGAAAGAAGCTCGCGCCGAACCAGACCCGGGACTACCAGAAGAAGCGGGCCGAGTTCGTCCTCGACAACTACCTCCTCCCGCACCTGAACTACCTCATGCCCGTCGGCCTGAAGGAAGGGGACCCCGGCTTCCGGGCGGCGGTCGACGGCGTCCGGCTGGCAAAGGCACACTTCCTCGGCCGGATGGCCGAGTCCTGCTTCGACCTGGTGCTCAACCGCCGGCGGATCGATGATAAGGACCATTATGCAAACAAGAGACTCAAGCTCGCCGGAGACCTGATGGAGGATCTCTTCAGGATCTCCCTCAACCGGCTCACCCGGGATATCAAGTACCAGCTCGAGCGGGCATCCATGCGCCACCGCGACCTCTCCATCGGGACCGCGGTCAGGGCCGATGTCCTCACCGAGCGGCTCCTCCACCCGCTCGCGACCGGTAACTGGGTCGGAGGGAGGACCGGCGTCTCGCAGCTCCTCGACCGGGTGGACCACATGTCCGTCCTCTCGCACCTGCGCCGGGTCATCTCCCCCCTCTCCCGTTCCCAGCCCCACTTCGAGGCACGCGACCTGCACCCCACCCAGTGGGGCAGGATCTGTCCCTCAGAGACCCCCGAGGGCCCGAACTGTGGCCTCGTCAAGAACTTCGCCCAGATGGTGGAGATCAGCCGCGGGGTGGACGACGATACCGAGGTCCCGAGGCTCCTCTACGGCCTCGGCGTCGAGCAGATCAGGAGGGAGACAGCGTGAAGAAGTCACGGGTATTCGTGGACGGGGCCCTGATCGGCCTCGTCGAGAACCCACGGGATCTCGTCTCGAGCCTCCGCAAGATGCGGAGGAAGGCAGAGATCCCGACGGAGATCAACGTCTCCTTCAAGGAGTACAACGGGGACGTCATCATCCACACCGACCGCGGGCGGGCGAGGAGGCCCCTCATCGTCCTCGAGAAGGGGAAACCCCTCATCACCCCCGACGACATCAACAGGCTGAAGGACGGGCTCATCCCCTTCGATGACCTCGTCAAGCGCGGCCTGATCGAGTTCATCGACGCCGAGGAGGAGGAGGACCTCTACATCGCCATCCACGAGCGGGAGATCACCCCCGAGCACACCCACCTGGAGATCGACCCCTCCCTCATCCTCGGCATCGCCGCGGCCCATGTCCCCTTCCCCGAGCACAACGCAAGCCCCCGGGTAACCATGGGGGCAGGCATGGTGAAGCAGGCCCTCGGTTTCGCGGCAGCGAACATGAAGCTCCGGCCCGACACCCGGGGACACCTCCTCCATTATGCAGAGCGGCCCCTCGTCCACACGAGCACCTCGGAGTCCATCGGCTCCGACGACCGGCCTGCAGGGCAGAACTTCGTCGTGGCCATCCTCTCCTACGAGGGATATAACATTGAAGATGCCCTCATCTTCAACCGTGCGGCGATCGACCGCGGCCTCGGCCGGTCCCATTTCTTCAGGACCTACGAGGGCGAGGAGCGGAGGTACCCGGGCGGCCAGGTGGACAAGATCCAGATCCCGGACGAGGAAGTGACCGGCGCCCACGGTGCGGAGTTCTACCAGCACCTGGATGCCGACGGGATCATCAACCCCGAGACGGTGGTCTTTGAAAAAGACGTCCTGATCGGGAAGACCTCCCCGCCGAGGTTCCTCGAGGAGCCCTCCGGCGAGCTCATCGCCGTCGAGAAACGGAGGGACACCTCGGTGACCATGCGGTCCAACGAACGCGGGATCATCGACACGGTCATCATCACCGAGGGCGAGAACAGCGCACGCCTCGTGAAGGTGCGGACACGGGACCTCCGGGTGCCCGAGGTCGGGGACAAGTTCGCCTCGCGCCACGGGCAGAAGGGGGTCATCGGCCTGATCGCCCCCCAGGAGGACATGCCCTTCACCGAGAACGGCATCACCCCCGATATCGTGATCAACCCCCACGCCATCCCGAGCAGGATGACCATCGGGCACATGCTCGAGATGCTCGGCGGCAAGGTGGGGTCGATGGAAGGGCGGCGGATCAATGCGACCGCCTTCTCCGGCGAGTCCGAGGTCGATCTCCGGGCATCGCTGAAGAAGCTCGGGTTCGCCCACAACGGCCGCGAGGTCATGTACGACGGGATCACGGGGAGGGCCTTTGCCACCGATATCTACGTCGGGATCATCTACTACCAGAAGCTCTACCATATGGTATCCTCGAAGATGCACGCCCGCTCCCGGGGCCCGGTACAGGTCCTCACCCGCCAGCCCACCGAGGGCCGTGCAAGGGAAGGGCGGCCTCCGGTTCGGGGAGATGGAGCGGGATGTCATGATCGGGCACGGGGCCGCGATGGCCCTGAAGGAGCGGCTCCTCGACGAGTCGGACAAGGTCACGCAGTTCGTCTGCGCCCACTGCGGGATGATCGCCATGCTCGACCGCAAGCAGAACACCACCCGGTGCCTGGCGTGCGGCGGCGAGACCGATATCTACCCCGTCGAGATGAGCTATGCCTTCAAGCTCCTCCTGGACGAGATGAAGTCCATGGGTATCGCCCCCAGGCTGAAACTGGAGGACATGGTTTAGGAGGTGCCTAGATGCCGAGTCCAAAACGAATAGGTAAGATCGAGTTCGGCCTCCTCTCCCCCAAGGAGATCAGGAAGATGAGTGTCCGCAAGATCATCTGGGCGGACACCTACGACGAGGACGGGTATCCCTACCCCCAGGGGCTCATGGACCTCGCTCTCGGGGTCATCGACCCCGGCCTCAGGTGCAAGACCTGCGACCAGAAGGCGAGCGACTGCCCCGGCCACTTCGGGCACATCGAGCTCGCGAAGCCCGTCATCCACGTCGGGTACACGAGGCTCATCCGGAAGCTCCTGCGGGTCACCTGCCGGGCATGCAGCCGGCTCCTCCTGGAACCGGTCGAGATAGAGAAGGTCGTGGCAGCCGAGGAGGAGTCGCCCGGCGGGGATGTCCTGAAGGAGAAGGACATCAAGAAGGAGCGCCTCTGCCCCCACTGCGGCGAGCAGCAGCTCAAGATCAACTTCGAGAAGCCCACCACGTTCTCCGAGATCTGGACCGAGGACGGGAAGAGGAACGAGCACAAGCTCACCCCCGCCGACGTCCGGGCACGGCTCGAGAAGATCCCGGACGAGGACCTCCGGCTGCTCGGGATCAACCCCGACGTCGCCAGGCCCGAGTGGACCATCCTCACGGTCCTCCCCGTCCCGCCCGTCACCATGCGCCCCTCCATCATCCTCGAGAACGGGCAGCGGTCAGAGGACGACCTCACCCACAAGCTCGTGGACATCATCCGGATCAACCAGCGGTTCAAGGAGAACCAGGACGCGGGAGCGCCCCACCTGATCATCGAGGATCTCTGGGAGCTCCTCCAGGTACCATGTCACCACCTACCTCGATAACGAGGTGGCAGGCTGCCCGCCCGCACGGCACCGGAGCGGGAGGCCGCTTAAAACCCTCTCCCAGCGGCTGAAGGGGAAGGACGGCCGGTTCAGGGGTTCGCTCTCGGGGAAGCGGGTGAACTTCTCGGCGCGTACCGTCATCTCGCCTGACCCGAACATCCGGGTCACCGAGGTCGGGATCCCCCTTGCCGTCGCCCGGGAGATGACCATCCCCGTCAGGGTGACACCGTTCAACAAGGCCGAGCTCGTCGAGTACATCCTGAAGGGACCGGACAGGCCCACCGTGAACGCCCCTGTGGGCGCGAACTATGTTATCAGGCCCGACAACCGGAGGCTCCGGCTCTCGGACGCGAACCTTGAGACCGTCGTCGCCATGGTCGAACCCGGGTGGACAGTCGAACGACAGCTCAGGGACGGGGACATCGTCCTCTTCAACCGGCAGCCGTCCCTCCACCGGATGTCCATCATGGCCCACCGGGTGCGGGTGATGGACGGGAAGACCTTCCGGCTGAACCCCGCCGTCTGCCCGCCCTACAACGCCGACTTCGACGGGGACGAGATGAACCTCCATGTCCCCCAGACCGAGGAGGCGAAGGCCGAGGCCCAGATCCTCCTCTCCGTCGAGGAGAACATCCTCTCCCCGCGCTTCGGGGGGCCCATCATCGGCGGGATCCACGACCATGTCTCGGGGATCTTCATGCTCACCCACGGCCTCAGGCACTTCACGAAGCCCCAGGCCATCTACCTCCTCATGCACTACCCCGTGGAGCGGATGCCGAAGCCGGACAAGGTGGTGGACGGGGTCCCCCTGTGGTCGAACAAGCAGGTCCTCTCCTGCATCCTCCCCCACGAACTGAACATGGTCTTCAAGGCATCGTCCTGCGCGAGCTGCGAGACCTGCAAGAGGGAGGAGTGCGAGCGGGACGCGTACGTGAAGATATTCGACGGCCAGCTCGTCTCGGGCACCATCGACAAGAAGGCGATCGGGGCCTTCGACGGGCAGATCCTCCACCGGGTCATCCGGCAGTACGGGATGAAGAAGGCCGCCGAGTTCATCGACGACATGACGAAGCTCGCCATCCGGGCCATCATGCTCGACGGCTTCTCCTTCGGGATCGACGACGAGGACCTCTCCCGCACCGAGCACGGGCAGATCAACGAGGTCCTCACGACCGCCGCGACTGACGTGGACCGTCGGATCAAGATCTTCCAGGACGGGCAGCTCGAGCCCATGCCCGGGCGGACCCTCGACGAGACCCTGGAGATGCAGATCATGCAGGTCCTCGGGAAGGCCAGGGACCGGACAGGTGAGATTGCAGGCAGGCACCTCGGGCTCGAGAACAGCGCCGTGGTCATGGCGGTCTCGGGGGCCAGGGGCTCCATGCTCAACCTCACCCAGATGGCAGGCTGTATCGGCCAGCAGTCCGTCCGTGGGGAGCGGATCGTCCGTGGTTACGACGACCGCACCCTCCCCCACTTCGTCAAGGGGGACCGCGGGGCGGCCGCCCACGGCTTCATCCAGAACAGCTACAAGAGCGGCCTCTCCCCGACGGAGTTCTTCTTCCATGCCATCGGCGGGCGCGAAGGTCTCGTCGATACCGCCGTCCGGACGTCCCAGAGCGGGTACCTGCAGCGGCGGATGATCAACGCCCTCCAGGACCTGAAGGTGGCCTACGACGGCACGGTCAGGACGACCGGCGGCCGGATCATCCAGTTCCGGTACGGCGAGGACGGGACGGACCCGTCGAAGTCCTCGTTCGGGAGCCCTGTCGACGTGAAGGGGATCATCGAGAGCGAGCTGAAGGAGGAGGTCTCATGAAGGAGTCCATGGAGAAACGGATCGACGGCTCCGAGCTCCCCGAACGCACCCGGGAGGAGATGAGGAAGTTCCTCGGCGACCGGTCCGTCACCGAGAAGCAGTTTACCCACATCCTGGAACAGATCGTCAAAGAGTACAAGAATACCCGGATCGAGGCCTGCGAGGCGGTGGGGATCGTCGCCGCCCAGTCCATCGGCGAGCCCGGGACGCAGATGACGATGCGGACCTTCCACTACGCCGGGGTCGCAGAGATCAACGTCACCCTCGGGCTCCCGCGGCTCATCGAGATCATGGACGCCAGGCGCGAGCCCTCGACGCCCACCATGACGATCCACCTGAAGCCCGAGTACTCGGGCGACCGGGACCGGGCCCGCGAGGTGAGCTGGCAGGTCGAGGCGGCACCTCTCGCCGAGTTCGGGGACATCACCATCGACATGGAGAAGATGCTCGTCGTGGTCCAGCTGAACACCGCGGTCACCGAAAAAAGGAAGATCGGCGTCGAGAAGATCATCGAGGTCGCCCCCAAGAAGATCAAGGAGCGGCGACACTACCGGGACTTCGAGTGCGAGGTGGACGAGGAGGCCGCAAGGCTCCTCTTCCTCCCGAAGGACAGGGAGAGCTACCAGAACCTCTTCCAGCTCGCCGAGCATGTCAGGAACGTCATCGTCCAGGGGATTGATGACATAGAACGGGTCGTCGTCAGGAAGGAGGAGGGGGAGTACATCCTCTACACCGAGGGCTCCAATCTTTCGGACGTCTTCGAGGTCGAGGGGGTCGACACCTCCCGCACGAGGACGAACAACATCAGCGAGGTCGCCGACGTCCTCGGTATCGAGGCGGCGCGGAACTCGATCATCTACGAGGCCCTCTCGACCCTCGCCGAGCAGGGTATCCTCGTCGATGTCCGGCACATCATGCTCGTCGCGGACATGATGTGCATGGACGGCGAGGTGAAGCAGATCGGCCGCCACGGGATCGCGGGCGAGAAGGAGTCGGTCCTCTCCCGCGCGGCCTTCGAGGTGACGGTGAACCATCTCCTCGACGCCGCCGTGGCGAACGAGGTGGACGAACTGAACGGCGTCACCGAGAACATCATCGTCGGCCAGCCCATCCAGCTGGGAACCGGCGATGTGAAACTCATCGCAAAACCCATGCACCAGGAGTAATCGCAATGGATTTCAACATCTCACTGAGGAGAGCACTAAAGACCGGGAAAGTCTTCCTGGGACAGAACAGCACGAGAGAATGCATCACCGAGGGAAAGGCTCGGCTCGTCGTCGTGGCATCCAACTGCCCCGCAGAGTTCAGGAGCTTCCTCGAGACCACGAAGGGCGTCCCAATCCATGTCTTCGCGGGCTCCGGCGTCCAGCTCGGGATGGCCTGCGGGAAGCCCTTCCTCGTCTCGGCCCTCGCCGTCGCGGAGCCCGGCGAGTCGGATATCCTCACGCTCGCGAGGGCCTGACATGGGCGAAGTCATCCTCTCCGAGGACTGCATGCGCCTCATGTCGCAGTTCGAGCAGACTGACGGGCGCGAGCAGCCGGGACTGCATCATCGACGAGCGGAACGGCCGGATCATCCTCGTCGTGAACCCCGGCGAGATGGGCCGGGCCATCGGGAAGAAGGGCGCCTCCATCAAGAAGGCCTCGGAGGTCATGGGGAAGAAGATCGAGGTGGTCGAGTACTCCCCGAGCCCCGAGCAGTTCATCAGGAACTGCTTCCTCCCTGCAAAAGTCAACACCCTCGAGTTCGAGGGCGAGGGCGAGGAACGGTTCGCGAAGGTGACGGTGCGGGACGAGGACAAGGGCATCGCCATCGGCAAGGAAGGCAAGAACATCTTCAAGGCCAAGCGCCTCGCCCAGCGCCAGCACAGCATCGCGGATGTCCGGCTGGTGTGAGACTTTTTCTATCTTATTTTACCCCGTAATTTCAGCCACGCCCTCACGAGCCCAAAGCATCCCGTGAGCATCATATCGCCGTAGGGCGCAGCCTGGTAGGCGTCGGGGAGGATGCTCTTCCGGTTTGGACCGGTGACTGCAAGGTACTTCGAGTGGTGAGGCCGGTGCACCTTTGCCCCGTGGCCCCCTTCGCTGAAGACCTCCTCGTTCGTCAATGTCCCATCGCGGAGCCTCCCGATGAGGGAGAGGAGGTGGTCGCGGTCCATGCCATGGGTGTGGTGCTCGAAGATCCCGCAGACCTCCTCCCCGCGGAGGTTCACGCAGAAGGTATGGGCATTCCCTGCGTTCACCAGCGTGACGCCTTCCCGGGCCTTCTCCTTCACCCAGGGATCGCAGAGAGCCCCGAGGAGTGCGGCGGGGCCGGTGTCGATGACGAGGGCCCCGGGCGCCTGTGCCCTGAGGGCTGCCATCCGGGTCATGGTGGGGAGGGGCGGGTCCCGGGCGAGGGCCCAGATCTGCCAGCCTCCCTCTTCCAGGAGATCTCCCATGACCCTGAACCGGTGGAGGCGGTTGCTCTCCGTCGGCGAGAAGCCATGGTCCTGCACGGCGAAAGCAAAGTCAGCAGGGTAGGGGACCCCGAAGGAACGGAGGACTACCCTGAGTTCGGCCTCCATGTAATCGGTGGTGCGGATGAGGGTCGTGCCGGGAGGCTGGCTGGAGACGAGCTGGATGCCCATGGCCCGGACCTTCTCCAGGTTGTCATGGATGGTGAGCGCCGCAGCCTCTGTCGCAAAGACTGAGAGCCCCTTCCTGATGTGTTCGGCGACGGCCTGGACCGAGTCCCCGCCCCCCATGGTGTACCCGTCGAGGAAGATGTCCTTCTGCCGCTCCCTTGCCTCGCGGATCCTCTGTGCCATGACGACCGTCGGCGACGGGAGGACCATCTTTGTGCAGTTCTCGACAGGGCGGCCCGGGTCGTAGACGAGGACGTCCTGGGTCCCCCTCCCGATATCGACGGCAGAGGAGGGTCATGCCGGGCTGCGCGACGGGGTCTTGCTCCATGCCGTGATGGTGCCAGGCTCGGGATGGTACTCCCGGAACTGCTTCAGGCAGACGGTGAGGTCCCGCGTGAACGCGAAATACCCGATCTGGGTGTTCCGGCAGAGGTTCATAGACATGTCCATCAGCCCCCGGGGGTCCGGCCTCGCCTCCCCGAGCCAGATGTGGAAGATGTTCCCGCCGTCGATGATCGGGAAGAAGACATGCTCCACCTCGATCCTTTTTGTGAGGGGGATCTCGGCACACGGGGCGACGTGGGTCCCGTTCGTGTAGTAGATCGGGAGGTCCCGGGTCTTCTCGCAGTCCTCAAGGGCCGCCGCGAGGTCCCCCTTGATGACCTTCAGGGCATGCTCCCGGTACCGCTGGTCGAGGATGTCGGCCACGGCGAAGCGCTGGCCGGTGGTCTCCGCAGGGGTCCGGGCGAGGGCGATGGTCATGCCGTGCCTCTTCGAGAGCTCCTTGGCATAGAGCTCGAGCTCGGTCATGGCCCGGACCGCGAGCCTGAAGGCGTCCTTTGACTCGTGGAGCTCGGTGGCCGGTATGGTGCTCTACCATCTCGTTCACCCCCACGACCCCGATGGTATAGACGAGGCCGTCGAGGTCCACGGCGACGGCCCCCCGTTCACCGTCGTTCGGGTCCTTCGGGCGCTGCATGGCAAAGGGCATCCGGCCGTTCGTCCTCACGATCTCCATCCAGCGGCGCTTGATATGGAAGACCTCGACCGCGATGTCCATGAGGGCTTTCAGCTCGGAGAAGAGCCGGTTGTCGTCCTTCTCGGCCCGGTACGCGGCCCGGGGGCAGTTCACCGAGACCACCTGCCAGGAGCCCATCGAGAAGTGCCTCCCGTCCTGGAAGTTGAGCTTCCCCTCGAACTCGGGGTCCTTCCCCGCGACCGTGGAGAACTGGTAGGCGCAGCACTGGTAGCAGGAGATGCCCTTCCCTGCGCCGCGGTACGGGGGGATCTGGTTGTCATAGTAGGGGGTGCCGAACTTGGAGGCGAGCTCGAAGGTGAGGAGGTAGAGGTCGCGGTAGCTCGGGAGCTCGGGGTGCCTCTTGTTGTACTCCTCGTCCTCGGTGAGGAAGTCCGGCTCGATGCTGATCTCGGGCTTCGGGAAGGAGAAGGGCTTCCCCCAGTAGTCGCCCTCGAGCATCACCTCCATCATCGCCTTGAAGAGGAGCCTGACCTCCCGCTCGAACTCCCCGTAGGTCCGCCTCGGCGCCTGCTTCCCGTCGTAGATCCTGCCGCGGTACACGCAGGGCTTGTCCTTCCAGAGGGTGGGGACGCCGGGGGTGAGCTGGACCGAAGAGAAGACGAGCTGCCCGCCGCGGGCGACCATCATCTGGGTCATCTCGTAGACGAACATCTGGATGAGCTGCTTGATCTCGTCATACTCGAGCCCCTCGAAGAAGGGGGCGAGGAAGGTGAGGAAGTTGTAGTAGCCCTGGCCGCCGGCGAAGTTGGTCTGGGCCGACCCGAGCGCCTTTACCGCGTGGAGCACCGCGACCTCTGCGCGCTTCGCGGGGCCGGCCACCGAGGCCTTCGTCCCGTTCCCGTCGGGCATCAGGCCGTAGTAGAGGAAGTAACGGAGGTCCCAGTCCTGGCAGAAGGGCCTCGTCCCGAAGTACTCGAGGTCATGGATGTGGAGGTCGCCGCCGAGGTGGTAATCGGAGAGGTGCGGGGGGAGCTGGAGGAGGTATTGCTCCTTGCTGATCTTGTCGGCCTTCTTCTTGTGGGAGGTCTCGGCGTTCTCCTGGAGGTTTGCGTTGTCGTGCGCCTCGAACCCGCGGCCGACGTCGATCAGGTGGGCATCATAGACCGGCGTCCCGACCCGGGTGCAGACGTTCCGGTACTCGGTGAGGCCCTGCTCGAGGAGCACGATATTTGCGATCTCGCGGATGAGCGGGCCCGAGAGCATCTGGAGGCCCAGTTTCAGGATCCTCTGCTCCACCCGTGCGGCGATATCCCTCGCGATCTCCACGCTCGCGCTCTCATGGCCGTAGAAGACCTCGATGAGCCGCGTCTCCTCGACGATCTGCCGGACGATCCTCTCCCGGTCCCACTCCACCATGTGCCCGTCTGTCGTGCGGACCTTGGGGAGGGCAGGGAGAAACCTGCCATCCAGCGTGAGTTGCTGCTGGAATACCGATCTGCTGACCGATTTCTTCTGCCGCGGCAAAGAGCTCAACCTCGCGAATCCAATAAGATACTATTAATCCATTGCTATTTGATTTTATCGAGTTATATCGCCTTATATATCTTTTTAAACGTTTCCCGTGCTTATAAACCCTCCAAGAACCCCCTGCATGGGGTCGGTTCGTGAAAAAGGGGAAGCCACCGGGTTCGGCTCGGGATCTGGGCCTTTTCCCGCGAGTACCCGGTCCAGCTATTTCGGGAGGTCCAGGGTCCGGTTCAGGTCCGCCTCCCTGACCTTGCCTCCGGCGAAGAGATCGGGGGAGGTGAGGAAGAGCTCGCCCCTCCTGAGGACCGGTGCCTCCATCGCAAAGACCCCGTTCACCCGGAGCTCGGTCAGGGATTCGGCAGAGGACATGTCCCGCTCGGCGTAACTAACCCTGCGGGAACGCAGGAACTCCTTCAGCATCTCGCAGTTCGGGCAGTTCTCCAGGGTGTAGATGACAAGAACCGGTTTCTCGCTCACGGTATCGGACCCCTGATGATCGATTATCATTTGTAGGTGGTGTTCCAAGTATTCTTGATGGTCAGGACTTTTATTGCTATTGATCTCACCCCGGAGGTGAGGGAGCGGATGGGGGGACCGCAGGGGACCCTCTCCGGCTGCCGGGCGCGCCTCACCGTCGTGAAACCCGCCTCCATCCACATCACCCTCAAGTTTCTCGGGGAGATCGATGAAAAGACCCTCGGGAGGGTCAGGGAGGCCCTCGAAACCATCCGGTTCGAGCCTTTCGAGATCTCCGTCGGCAGGGTGAAGGGGAATCCCCCTTCGTTCCCACGGGTCATCTGGTCGGAGATCAGGGACGAGGGGGCATGCGGGAGGCTCTTTGCCCTCGTCGAAGAGGCCCTCGCCCCGCTCGGCATCCCGAAGGAGAGGAGGGCCTATACCCCCCACGCGACCCTCGCGCGGGTGAAGAGGTTCGATCCCCTCCCTCCTCCCCGCCCTGAAGGACCTTGCCTCCGAGGAGTTCGGGTCCTGCCCTGTCCGGTGCATCAAGACTGAAGAAGAGCACCCTCACCCCCTCGGGGCCCATCTACGAGGATATCATGGAGGTCGGGTGCGCGTGAGGGGGGGAGGATCCGGCCCCGGGGTGAGGAGGAGGTCCTCGAGAGGATCCGGCCGAAGGAGGACGAGCATATCCATACCTGGGTCGTCGCCACCGGGATCCTCTCGGCCATCGAGAAGGACGGGAGGGCGAAGGGGATGGTGGTCGGGTCGGTGGCCCGGGACACCTGGCTCTCGGGCGACCGGGACCTGGACATCTTCCTCCTCTTCCCCCCCGACCTCTCCCGCGAGGACCTCGAGGAGAAGGGGCTCGACCTCGCAAGGTCGATCGCCCGCCGGTTCACCGGCATCTTCCACGAGAAGTATGCCGAGCACCCGTACGTGAACGCGACCATCGACGGCCTGGACGTCGACCTCGTCCCCTGCTACGAGGTCGCCTCGGCAGCGGCCATCCAGTCGGCCGTGGACCGCACCCCCTTCCACACCCGGTATATCTCTGACAAGATCGGGCCGCTGCGGGACGACGTGCTCCTTGCCAAGCAGTTCGCCAAGGCCTGCGGGGTCTATGGCTCGGACCAGATGACCGAGGGGTTCTCGGGCTACCTCTGCGAGCTCCTGGTCCTCCACTACGCGGGGATTCTCCCCCCTCGTCGGGGCAGCCGCGGGGTGGAAGCCCGGGACCTGCATCGACCTCGAGGGGCATGCCTGCAAGGCCTTCGAGGAGCCGCTCCGGGTGATCGATCCGGTCGACCCCGCACGGAACGTCGCCGCGGCCCTCTCCGCCACCCGGATGTTCGAGTTCGTGGAGTACTGCCGCGGGTACCTCGACGGGCCCTCCGCAGGCTTCTTCCTGCCACCGGAACAGTCCGGAACTGGACCGGGAAGGCTTCGCCCGGGCCCTCGCCCGCCGGGGAACGAGCCTCTTTGCCGTCACCTTCGCCACCCCGCCGCTGATCCCGGATATCGTCGTCCCCCAGCTCCGCAGGAGCCTCGCATCCATCCATGGCCTTCTCGACCGGAACGGCTTCACGGTCCTCCAGGACGACTGCGCCATGGGCGAGGACCGGTGCATCCTTGTCCTCGAGCTCCTCGTGGACCGCCTCCCTCCCGTCACCAGGCACACGGGACCGCCGGTCTGGGACCGGGCGAATGCCGAAAAGTTCGCGGAGAAGTACCTGGAGAATCCCCTCTCGGGGCCCTTCATCAGGGACGGGCGGTACATGGTAGACCTGGAACGGAGGTTCACGAAGGCAGCAGATCTCCTCTCCTCCCCCGAGGTCCTCGCCGTCGGCCTCGGGAAGCACGTGAAGCAGGCGATGGAGAGAAGGTGGGAGGTGCACCAGGGGGAGGAGTGCTGGAGGGAGGAGTTCGGGGTGTTTTTATCGCATTTCATCGAACCGGCATCCCCCCTCGCGAGGAGGGAGAGGGCAGGGAAGGGTGGATCGGGCGAGACCTGACCGGCCGGAACATCTCCACTCCACCCCGGGGCACAAGGAAATGTTTATCTCCCTATTCCTGTCAATCACTTCCGGGGATTCACCAAGGTATCTGCATACCAGCAAACCAGCGCGTGATCAGGTACCAGGAGGAGAGACAGACCCCTGGCGTTCCCGACCCCGACTGGACCGATATACCTGAACCCCCGTCTCAATCCATTGCATTGCAGGGGCGAATGATACTGAACCGGCCCGGACGCGATCGGCCGTGCCAGGATCATTCCCTCAGTCAGGAAAGGAGGATGTGCATGTCAAAGTGGGTCTTTAGCATTACCTGGATCTGGATGATCATCGTCGGCCTGGTGCTGATTGCCGGAGTCGCATGAGTGCGACTGCCGTTCTTATCATCGGTATCATCACGCTCCTTCTGGGCCTCATCGGGATCTTCATGGCCTGGAAGATGATGAAGAAGATGCCGATGGAGAAGCCGGCGGCGAAGTAAGAACGAATCTCACCCTTTTATTCCGGGCCCATCCGAGGAGCCCTTCAGGCCGAATTCGTCTACAACCCCACGATTCTTTCACCCTGCCGACCTTCCCGTCCTTCGAGCCTCACCTTGATCCCGTGCGGGTGAAAGGAGGTATTCGTCAGGATCTCGGCGACAGACCCCGCGGGTCACCTTCCCGCTCTTCTGGTCCTGCTTTCAGGACGATATCCACCGTCGACGCCGACCCTGACCGAAGAACGGTTACGGCCGTCGCGTTTCTCTTCCATGGAGGTGTTCCTTCAAGGTGAATGTCTCCGACGCTCATAAGGGTATCAGCAGGAAACCGGCAGGTCACTCGGCTGATCTCAAAAAGGGGCCCGGGACTTACAGGGAGATCTAGGGAAGGAACTCCTCCAGGATCTCCCCCGCGTCCCTGACGAGCTTGGAGCACCTCGTGGCAAAGACCTTCTTCTCCTTCGCCTCGGCGAACTGCTTCGGGTCGGAGAGGTCGTACCCGACGAGCTCGGTGCAGTGCACCGATGCGTTCCGGGCCGTGAACTCCTCGACGAACCTCCTGGCCTTTGCATAGACCTTCTCCCTCGAGGAGGCATCCTGGATATCCTCCGGCCTCTGGGTGAGCCCGATCACCATGAGCGCCCCGAGACCGCCCCGCAGATCTCCCCGGACTTTGCGACCCCTGCCCCGAAGGCCGACGCGATCTTCACCGCGGTCTCCGGGGTCGAAGCCGAGATCCTTCCCGTAGACCGAGAGGATCGCCTGGGAGCAGGAGAGCCCCCGCCTGAATGCCTCCGCCGCTTCGTCCGCCCGCTCTCGGAGTCATCATCCATTTCCCCCTCAAGCTCCGGGATCCGGTCGGTCGATTTATCTCTCCCAGGTCTCGGGCTCCATCATGTTCGGCCCATGGTACTCGATCTCCTTTGCCGTGAACACGAGGACCACGTAGTCGGGGTTATCCACCGATTTGAAGTACTGCTCGAACATCGGGTTCCAGGTACCCTCTTCTTGGTCGCGACATCCTCGTGGACCTCCCCCCTCGCCTGTGATCACGACGTAGGGGTCGGAGAACTCCTTCCCCGACCAGATGGAGATGGCCGCCGCAGGGTTCTTTCCTCAGCTGCGCCACCTTCCGGGTGTTCTTCATCGTCGCGCCGACGAAGGTCATGTCCTCGAACCCGTTAAGGACCATGAACCGCACCGCAGGCATCCCCATGTTGACCGTGGCGACGGCGGCCACGTGGGGGCCGCCAGCGACCTCCAGGATCTTCTCCTTGAGTGCCATGCTGAGCACTAGTGGACGGTGATGGTATTAAAAATGATGGGTGTCAGTGAGGAGGATCATCCCTTCTTCACGAACGCGAGCGAGGCCGAGTTCATGCAGTACCGCTGGTGCGTCGGGGGCGGGCCGTCGTCGAAGACATGCCCGAGGTGGGCCCCGCACCGGGCGCAGAGGACCTCGGTCCGGGTCATGCCGAACGAGACGTCCTTCTTCAGTTCGACGTTGTGCTCCGAGACCGGCTGCCAGAACGAGGGCCAGCCGGTGCCGGACTCGAACTTCGTGTCCGAGAGGAAGAGGTCGGTCCCGCAGCAGGCGCACCGGTAGAGCCCCTTCTCGTGCCAGGCATGGTACTTCCCGGTGAAAGCGGGCTCGGTCCCCGCTCTCCGGGCGATCTCGAAGGTATCGGGATCGAGGATCTTCTTCCACTCGGCATCGGTTTCACAACCCTGTCCACGAGGGTGACGGCCCCCGTCTCGACGGAGAAGATGGGGACCTTTCCTGCAGGTCTCTTCATGGTATCCACTGCCATCACCCGGAGTCAGGTAACGCGGAAATATAAGTCCCTTTCGGTGAGGGAGGTTTCGTCAGAAACCGACCTCGAGCGACGAAGTCGCGAATAGGGAGGTTTCACAGGAAACGACCTCGAGCAGAGACCCGGACCCATCGAGCGACCGATCGACGAGACCACAGGGAATCAGAGTCCGACTCATCGCGAGCAAATAGGAGTCCGCGATGACGGTGATCAGGTCCATGCGGGACAGTTGCCTGCTCCTCGGAGTGAGCGACCGACTTCGCCACGGACTGCTCCGGAGCGCCGCGAAGCGTCAGCGGAGTAGCGACCGCTATCAGGCGGGTGCGACTGTGGCCTTCAGCGTTTTCTCTTCGACTTCCCTTCGCGAGCTTCTCGCCGGCGATGTCGAATCCGAAGGACTTTCCCGTTGGGGTGCGGACGAGGAGGGTGGTGTATCCCTTCGGCGCCCCGACCGCCCCTGCCGAGATGTCCGCGTCCACGGCCGCGAAATCGGTGCAGGTCCGGCACCCGGGCCGGACTGTCGCCTCCAGCTCCTTCAGGGGGATGATGACCTGGTCCCGGCCTTCCACGGTCACCTCGAGCTTGCCCGAGACGTTCAGCCTCTTCACCTGCCAGGGCTCGACATGGTGCTTCTCCCCGAGGACGCCCTCGACGAGAGCACGGTAGTCGAAGGACTCGGTGCAGAAGAGGCCGACGATGAGCCTGACCGATTTGCCGTAGGGTTTTGCGAGCTGGTGGTCGCTCGACCGCATCCTCTGGACCGCCTGGACCGCGCAGGGCACCCCCACCACCGCGAGCCTCCTGAGCTTCCTCCTTACGACTGCCTCCTTCAGGGACGCGAGGAGGGGGACCCACCACGAGTAACGGGAGCCGGCCTCATGGATGAGCGCCTCTGATGAGGTGATGATGGCCGAGCGGGGCTTGAGGGTGAACCGGTCCTCGGTGACCGTCACGACCCCGTCGATGAGCCCCTCGTCGAGCGCGTTCGCGAGGATGGCGGTGACCGCGCCGCCGCTCTGCCGGTGGGGGACCTCGAAGCCGGCCCGGGCCGCGAGCGCCTCGGTGTACACACCGAGCATCTGACCCATCTCTCCCGATGCCCTCGGGCAGACGGCGTAGCAGACCCCGCAGGGGACCCCGTCCTGGTCCTCCTTGCAGGTCCCCGTCGAGACAGGGCACTCGGTCTTCTTCCCTGCCTCGAAGAAGAGCCCCTCGCCCGGGCAGACGGCGATGCAGGCCCCGCACCCCGAGCAGAGGCCGGCGTCCCACACATCCTTCTTCAGGTCCTTGTAGGTCTTCCCGTTCATGACTACTCCCAGACGTACTTGTTCGCGAACGGTCGGCTGCTCGACGGGGCGATGCGCGTGTACGCCTCCGAGAGGAGCGATTTCCCGTCAACCCCGAAGTAGGTCGCGAACTCCCCGATGAGGGGGGCCATCCTCTCCTTCTCCTCCTTACCGGCGGGCGAGATCTTCGCGCCCACGCCGAGAAGGTGGGGGGTACCTCCCCCCTGACGAAGATCTCGCCGCCGTGGATCCCGCTCCCGATGCCCTGCTCCGAGACGGCCGGGCCCTTGCCCATGCCGAGGACGATGACGAGCCCGCCGGCCATGTACTCGCCGAGGAAGGCCCGGGCGCTCCCCCCGACTACGAGACAGGGCCTCTTGGCCTTGTATTCCTTCATGTGGATCCCGCCCCGGTACCCGATATCGTCCCTGACGAAGATCTTCCCGCCCCGCATGGAGTGGGCAACCGCGTCACCCGCGGACCCGTGGATCACGATCGTCCCCGCGTCCATGGTGTTCCCGGGGGCATGCTCCGCGTTCCCGTGGACGATGCAGGTGGGGCCCGACATGAACATCCCGAGGTCCCCGCCCGGGACCCCGTGGATCGTGATCGTGACATCGCCCTTCAGCCCGTCAGCGATGAACCTCTGGCCGAGGACGTTCTCGATCTCGATCTCCTTTACCCCTTCGGCGACCTTTGCCCTGATGATCTTGTTCAGCTCGGTGTAGGTGAGGTCCCCTGCATCGATCCGGTAGGCGGCCATTCCTCAGGCCCCCACCGTCTTTACATCGAGGACCTTCATGAGTCCCTCATCGAGCATGTAGCCCCGGAGCCGGTCGCGGTTCCCCCTGAGGCTCTCTATGCTGTTGATACCGGCCGCCCCCATCAGCTCGGAGAGCTCGTGGGTCCAGGCCTGGATCAGGTTCGCGGCCTGCTTCGACCCCGTCTCGGGGTCGAGGCGGGACACGAGGTCCTCCCGCTGGGTGGCGATCCCCCAGGGGCAGAGGCCGCGGTAGCAGTTCCCGCAGACCCTGCACCCGAGGGAGACGAGGGCCGCGGTGCCGATGTACACCGCGTCCGCCCCGAGGATGATCGCCTTCACCACGTCAGCGCTCTCCCGGATCCCCCCGCTCGCGATGAGCGAGACCTCGTTCCTGATCCCCTGGTCCCTGAGCTTCGCGTCCACCGACGCGATCGCGGCCTCGATGGGGATCCCGACATGGTCCCGGGCTACCTTCGGCGCCGCGCCGGTGCCTCCCCGGAAACCGTCGATGACCACCGCGTCCGCCGACGAGCGGGCGATCCCTGCCGCGATGGCCGCGGAGTTGTGGACCGCCGCGATCTTCACGAAGACCGGTTTCTTCCACTCGGTCGCCTCCTTGAGCGAACGGACGAGCTGTTTCAGGTCCTCGATGCTGTAGATGTCATGGTGGGGGAAGGGGCTGAGGGCGTCCGTGCCGACGGGGATCATCCGGGTGGAGGAGACATCCTCGTCCACCTTCTCGCCCGGGAGGTGCCCGCCGAGCCCCGGCTTCGCCCCCTGCCCGATCTTGATCTCGATGGCGGCACCCCGCTCGAGGTAGTCGATGTCCACCCCGAACCTGCCCGACGCCACCTGGACGATCATCCGGTCCTGGTACGGGTAGAGGGCATGGTGGAGCCCCCCCTCGCCGGTTCCCATGAAGGTCCCCATCTCCTTCGCCGCCCTCGCAAGGGAGAGCTGGGCGTTCCGGCTGATGGCCCCGTAGGACATGTGCGCGATCATGATGGGGGTCTCGAGCCTGAGGTTCGGGCTGAGCTTCGTGAGGAGTTCCACGTCGCCCTTCTCGTCCTTCCGGATCTCGAGCCGCGAGGGCTTCTTCCCGATGTAGGTGCGGAGCTCCATCGGCTCACGAAGAGGGTCGATCGAGGGGTTCGTGACCTGGCATGCGTCGAGGACAAGCCGGTCAAAGATGACGGGGTACGGGAGCGCATTCCCCATGCCTGACAGGATGATCTTGCCCGACTGGGCCTGTCGGTAAATGGATTCCCGGATCTCCCTCGTCCAGAGGGGATGGCTCCGGTAATCGATGGGTCGTTCCTCGAGGTCAATGGCGTCCCGGGGGCACATGGCTATGCACCGGTGGCAGGCCGTGCACCTCCGCGAATCGATGAGGATCCGGCCGTCAGAGGACCGGAAGACCCCGTACGGGCAGTTCTCGACGCACCTCTCGCAGACCATGCACTGGTCCCGGTCGATGGAGATCCGGTACTTCGGGGGGACGGCACCGATGCTCATGACTCGACCCTTCCGATGACCGGGTATCCCGCCCTGGGCATGGAGATATCGCCGACGTCCGGGTCCATCCGCCGTATGGCAGCCTCCTCGCTCGAGATGTAGAGCTTCTTCCCGTTCTCACCGGTAACGAGGGGGCGGAGCTTGATGCGGTCCGTGATACCGAGCATCATGTCCGGCCGGGCGACGAGGATTGCAAAGGGGCCGTTCATGAGGGCCGGGCCGTAAGTGAGCCTGATGGCGGTATCGAGATCCCGCTCCTTCTCCTCCATCCTGTCAATCTCGTCCCAGAAGGGGGGAGCGAGCGCCTTCATCGCGAGATCCTCGGGGAGCTGGTGCTTTCTCACGAGGAGGTCGAAGAGGTAGGCGACGACCTCGGTGTCGGTGAACATGGTGCAGTGGTAGCCGAAGGACTCGATATAGCGCTGGTTGGTCCCGTAGGAGGTGATCTCGCCGTTATGGACCACGGACCACCCGAGGAGGTTGAAGGGGTGGGCGCCGCCCCACCACCCGGGGGTGTTCGTCGGGTACCGGTTATGGCCGAGCCAGAGGTAGCCGCTGTAGTCCTGGATCCGGTAGAAATCGGCGACATCCTCGGGCCAGCCCGAGGCCTTGAAGACCCCCATGTTCTTTCCCGATGAGAAGATGAGGGCCCCCTTCTTCTCGGTGTTCACGCTCATGACGAGGTTCGTCACGATGTCGTCCTCGGGCGACGGGCTCCAGGACATCATCTTCGGGTCGGGCCTGAAGAAGTAGCGCCAGGGGGTATGGACCCTGCGGAGGTTCGGCTGGTCAACGGTGGGGATCTCCTCGTCGTGGACGATCTCTCCCCAGCGCCGGAGGGTCTCGTCGAGGGGTCCCTTGCTCTCGCGGATGTTATCGAAGAACACGTGGAGGGCATAGCAGTCCTTGTATTCAGGGTAGCACCCGTAGACCGCGTAGCCGGCTCCCTCGCCGCTCCCCCGTTCCTTCATCAGGGAGAGGGCCTGCCTGATCTGGGAGCCGTCCATCCCCTTCCGCCCGCGATCGATGACACCGATGATGCCGCACATGGCTCTTAACAGTTTGGACTCATACTTCTTTAGTGTTCAGGTTCTGCTCCGTGAAGGGAGAGGACTGCTCCTCAGGACCTCCCGCGATAGGGAGAACCGTGATCCCTTTACATATTGAATAACTAGGTATAAATAGAGCTAGGTAGAACCTGTATTCCATGTCGTTCCCGGATTCCCCTGAAGATCTCCGGAAAACGGCGGACCATCCAGTATGATGAGCCTCGTTTCAGTCTGCGGGGCCAGGCGGAGGATGAAACAGTGGTAAAAAGCATGAAATGGAACGGTGTTCAGAGCGACCAGGCGATCGAAGGCGTATCGAAGCTCATCAAGAAGAACGGGATTCAGATCGTGGACCTCAAGTTCAACGATCTCCCCGGCCTCTGGCAGCACTTCTCGATCCCGTCCTCCGAACTGACGGGGATCGACGACCCCGTGACGAGCATCTGGGCCGAGGGCATCGGGTTCGACGGCTCTTCCATCAGGGGATTCCAGCAGATCCAGGAGTCGGACATGATCCTGCTCCCCGATGCCGAGAGCGTGGTCGTGGACCCGATCTGCGAGGTCCCCACGGCGAGCATCATCTGCGACGTCTATGACCCCATCACCAAGCAGCCCTACTCCCGGGACCCCCGGTACATCGCCAAGAAGGCGGAGAAGTACCTCGCCGAGTCCGGCATCGCCGACGAGAGTTTCTGGGGACCCGAATACGAGTTCTTCCTCTTCAACGACATCCGGTTCGGGCAGACCGGTGAACCAGGGGTTCTACTTCATCGACTCGGTCGAGGGCGAGTGGAACTCCGGGAAGGACGAGCACCCCAACCTCGGGTACAAGCCACGGTTCAAGGAGGGCTACTTCCCCGTCCCGCCGCATGACTCCATGCAGGATATCAGGAGCAGGATCATCCTCAACATGATCAAGGCCGGCCTCGACATCGAGGTCCACCACCACGAGGTGGCGACGGCAGGGCAGGCCGAGATCGACATGCGGTTCGATTCGTTAGTCAGGATGGCCGACAAGTGCATGATGTACAAGTACATCGTGAAGAACATGGCCAAGAAGGAGGGCATGGTCGCGACCTTCATGCCCAAGCCCCTCTTCGGAGACAACGGGTCGGGGATGCACACCCACCAGTCCCTCTGGAAGGGCGGGAAGAACATCTTCTTCGACGCAAAGGGCTATGCGATGATCAGCCAGATGGCCAAGCACTACATCGGCGGGCTGCTCACGCATGCGAACGCCCTCATGGCCTTCTGTGCCCCCAGCACGAACTCCTACAAGAGGCTCGTGCCCGGGTACGAGGCACCCGTGAACCTGGTCTACTCGATGAGGAACCGGTCCGCCGCCGTGAGGATCCCGATGTACTCCGAGAACCCGAAGACGAAGAGGGTCGAGTTCCGGCCCCCCGACCCGGCCTGCAACCCGTACCTCTCCTTCTCGGCCATGCTCATGGCCGGCCTGGACGGGGTGAAGCGGAAGATCGATCCCGGCGAGCCCTTCGAGAAGAACACCTACGAGGTCTCGGGGGCCGAGGCAAGGAAGATCCCGACCGTCCCGGGCTCTCTCGAGGCCGCGATCGACGCCCTCGAAGAGGACCACAAGTTCCTCCTGCAGGGCGGGGTCTTCACGAAGGATGTCATCGATGTCTGGATCGACTACAAGAGGGCCGAGATGGACAAGGTGCGGCTCCGGCCCCACCCGTACGAGTTCCACCTCTACTTCGATATCTGAAACGGCCGAACCTCCCTTTTTTTCGCTCCGGCTTTTACCCCATTCGTCCCTGTGACGAAATGTCAAATGACCAACTATAATTCATAAAAAGTCGAGATCATGCCGCATGGCAAGGGATAACCAGGGATCTATCCTCAAGAAGATCAAGGACCAGGAGATCAAGTTTCTCAGACTGCAGTTCTGCGACATCCAGGGGCAGCCGAAGAACGTCGCTATACCCGCCGACCAGGCGGAGAAGGCGCTCTCCCAGGGGACCTACTTCGACGGTTCTTCCATCGAGGGGTTCGCCCGGATCGAGGAGTCGGACATGCTCCTCAAGCCGGACCCGTCCACCTTCTCGGTGCTCCCGTGGAGGCCCTCGAGCGCCCGGGTCGCCCGGATGATCTGCGATGTCTACACCTACGATGACAAGCCGTACGTCGGCGACCCCAGGTACATCCTGAGGCGGACGCTCGAGGAGGCGAAGAGGATGGGGTACGTCTTCAACACGGGCCCCGAGCTCGAGTTCTTCCTCTTCAAGACGATGGACGGCAGGCCGACGATCATCCCCCAGGACGCGGGGGCCTACTTCGACCTCGGCCCGAACGACCTTGCCGAGAACGTGCGGCGGGATATCGTCCTCACCCTCAAGGAGATGGGCTTCGAGATCGAGGCCTCCCACCACGAGGTCGCGGCCGGCCAGCATGAGATCGACTTCAAGTACGGCGACGCCCTCCACACCGCCGACAATGTCATGACTTACCGGACCGTGACAAAGACCATCGCCCTCCAGCAGGGCCTCCATGCGACCTTCATGGCAAAGCCCATCTTCGGGATCAACGGGAGCGGGATGCACACGCACTGCTCCCTCGCAAAGGCCGGGAAGAATGCCTTCTACGACCCCGGGAAACCCCGCGAGCTCTCGGACCTCGCCCTCCATTTCATCGGCGGGCTTCTTTCGCACGTGAAGGGTATCACCCGGGTCGCGAACCCGACCATCAACTCGTACAAGCGGCTGGTGCCCGGATACGAGGCGCCCGTGTACATCGAGCTGGTCTGTCACCAACCGCTCGGCCCTGATCCGGGTCCCGGCGGCACGGGGGAGCAGCACCCGGGCAGAGTTCAGGTCCCCTGACCCGATGTGCAACCCCTACCTCACGTTCGCCTGCATGCTCGCCGCAGGCCTTGACGGGATCAAGAATAAGATCGAGCCTCCAGCAAGCACGGATAAAAATATCTACGAGATGACCCCGAAGGAACGGAAGAAGGCGAAGATCGACACCCTGCCCGGCGACCTCGTCTCTTCCATGCGGGAACTGGAGAAGGACCCCATCCTCACCGAGACCCTCGGCAGCCATATCATGGAGAACCTGCAGCGGATCACGGTGCTCGAATGGGACTCTTTCCGCACCGCGGTGCACTCCTGGGAGCATGACCAGTACCTCGCCCGGGTACTGAACCTTTTTATCCGATTTTTATCGACGGCTTCAACATTCCACCCGGTGGGATTTCTCCCCGATCGAATAAGTTAACTTTAAATAGAGTGGAAACACACTTCCTTCTGGCACTAGAAAGAGGTGCATCTATGAAATATGTACTCTCCCCAACTGGAAATCCCAGAATACTGGGCGTATCCCGGTGTGCGAGCACCTCCGGGGACGCCTTGAGGTGGTAGCGTTGGTACTGGATTCAGGTGATACGGCATGGGTCCTCGCCTCGGCGGCACTCGTGATGCTCATGACGCCGGGCGTCGGGTTCTTCTACGGGGGCATGGTGCGGAGGAAGAACGTCATCGCGATGATCGCGCTCTCGTTCATCGCCTTCGCGCTGGTGAGCCTCCAGTGGGTCCTCTGGGGGTACAGCCTCGCCTTCGGCCCCGACATCCAGGGCTTCGTCGGGGGCCTCTCGGCCCTCGGGCTCGCGGGAGTCGGGATGGCGGCCGGGCCGTTCGCCCCGACGATCCCGAGCCTCGCGTACATGGTCTTCCAGCTCGTCTTTGCCACGGTGACCCTCGCGATCCTCACCTCGGTCTTTGCCGAGCGGGTGAAGCTCTCGTCGTTCCTCATCTTCGGGCTCCTCTGGACGACCCTCGTCTACGACCCCCTCGCCCACTGGGTCTGGGGCGGCGGGTGGACGGCCGCCATGGGCGCGATCGACTTCGCGGGCGGAACGGTCGTGCACATCAGCTCGGGCTTCTCCGCCCTCGCGATCGCCCTTGTCATCGGGAAGAGGAAGGGGTACGGCAAGTACATCATGGAGCCCGCGAACATCCCGATAGCCCTCCTCGGTGCCGCGATGCTCTGGTTCGGCTGGTTCGGGTTCAATGCGGGCAGTGCCCTCGCCGCGAACGGCCTCGCCGCGAACGCCTTCGTGGTGACGAACACGGCAGCCGCGGCCGGGGCACTCACCTGGATGTGCGCGAGCTGGTACCACGGGAGGCCCGCCTCCCTGGGTGTCGTGACGGGGGCTGTTGCGGGCCTCGTGGCCATAACGCCCGCTGCGGGGTACGTGACGCCCATCGCGGCTATCGTCATCGGCGTCATCGCCGGGCTCCTCTGCTACTCGATGATGCTCTTCCGGATCAGGAAGGGGCTCGACGAGTCCCTGGACGCATGGTCGGTCCACGGCATGGGCGGCCTCTGGGGCGCACTCGCAACAGGCCTGTTCGCCTCAGCGGCGGTGAACTCCTACACCGGCCTCTTCTATGGCAACCCGAAGCAGTTCCTGGTGCAGCTCGTGGCCGCGCTTGCGGCGGTGGCCTATGCCTTCGTCGTGACCTACATCCTCGCGACGGTGGTCGAGAAGACCATCGGCCTGCGGGTCACCGAAGACGAGGAGTATGTCGGGCTCGATATCTCCCAGCACGGGGAGAGGGTGTGAGGTGGTGATCCCATGAAGATGGTACAGGCAATCATCAGGCCGGAGAAGCTGGACGACGTGAAGAAGAACCTCGAGGAAGGCGGGTTCGTCCCGATGACCATCATCGAGGTCAAGGGCAGGGGTGAACAGAAGGGGATCAAGCTCGAGTACCCGGGGCACGAAGATGGAGGTGGACCTCCTCCCCAAGGTGAAGATCGAGCTCGTGGTCAAGGACCCGGATGTCGCGAAGGTGATCGGGATCATCCGTAGCGCCGCAAGGACGGGAAAGGTCGGGGACGGGAAGATGTTCGTGATCCCCGTCGAGAGGATGCTCCGGGTCAGGACCGACGAGGAGTGGTCCTGATACTCCTCCCCTCGATCTCCTCATGTTTTCCGGGATCGATCGTTGAAAGCAGGCCATGGATGCCTCGATCCGGCATCAATGGCGACCTTTTTTATAATTGAATCAGAGAAGCCAGCTTCCTATTCGTGCCCATATGTCTTTCTAAATGAGAATCCGAGCGGATAAAAGCAAATTCTTTTAAATATAAGAAGACAATGACCTTCCTTCATAATACGTTAATAAGCCCTCTCCTCATTGCATGGATCGCGAGGGCCCCACCATGATCCCTCAGGCTGGAGGCATGGGGAGCTCCCGATCTTTTGCGTTGAATGGGGCACACACAGATCAGGGTGGACTCGAATGGTTCTCGACTCAGGTGATACTGCATGGATCCTCGCCTCGGCGGCCCTTGTCATGTTCATGACACCGGGCGTAGGGTTCTTCTACGGGGGCATGGTGCGGAGGAAGAACGTCATCGCGATGATCGCCCTCTCGTTCATCGCCTTCGCCGTTGTGAGCCTCCAGTGGATCCTCTGGGGCTATACCCTCGCCTTCGGCACCGACATCCAGGGCTTCGTCGGGGGGCTCTCGGCCCTCGGGCTTGCGGGAGTCGGGATGGGGCCGGGACCGTACGCGCAGACGGTACCAGGCCTCGCCTTCATGGTCTTCCAGCTCGTCTTTGCAACGGTGACCCTCGCGATCCTTACCTCAGTCTTCGCCGAGCGGGTGAAGCTCTCGTCCTTCATCATCTTCGGGCTCCTCTGGACGACACTCGTCTACGACCCCCTCGCCCACTGGGTCTGGGGCGGTGGGTGGATTGCACAGATGGGGGGGCTGGACTTTGCCGGCGGGACCGTGGTCCATATCTGCGCCGGGTTCTCCGCGCTCGCGATCATGCTCGTGATAGGGAAACGGAAGGGGTTCGGTGAGCATCCCATGGAGCCAGCGAACATCCCGATCGCCCTCCTCGGGGCGGCGATGCTCTGGTTCGGCTGGTTCGGGTTCAATGCGGGAAGTGCGCTCGCCGCGAACGGCCTCGCCGCGAACGCATTCGTGGTGACGAATACGTCGGCCGCGGCCGGGGCGCTCGCCTGGATGTGCGCGAGCTGGTACCATGGGAGGCCGTCCTCCCTGGGCGTGGTCACGGGAGCCGTCGCAGGCCTCGGGGCCATTACCCCTGCAGCAGGCTACGTGACGCCCCTCGCGGCCATCGTCATCGGTGCCGTTGCGGGACTCTTCTGCTACGCGATGCTGACGCTCAGGATCAGGAAGGGTCTCGACGAGTCCCTCGATGCGTGGTCTGTCCACGGCATGGGCGGCCTCTGGGGGGTCATCGCGACGGGCATCTTCGCCTCCGCGGCGGTGAACGGCTACACAGGGCTTATCTATGGAAACGTCCACCAGTTTCTGGTACAGGTGGTCGCCGCCGGCGGAGCCCTCGTCTATGCCTTCGTGGTGAGTTATCTCCTTGCCCGGGTCATCGATGCAACCATCGGCCTCCGGGTCACGGAGAACGAGGAGTACGTCGGCCTCGATATCTGCCAGCACGGGGAGCAGGTGTGAGGTGTTGATCCCATGAAGATGGTTCAGGCAGTCATCCGGCGGAGAAGCTGGACGACGTGAAGAAGGATCTCGAAGACGCCGGGTTCATCGCGATGACCATCACCGAGGTGAGGGGCCGGGGCGAGCAGAAGGGGATCACCCTCGAGTTCCGGGGTACGAAGATGGCGGTGGACCTCCTCCCCAAGGTGAAGATCGAGCTCGTGGTCAAAAACGGGGACGAAGACGCGGTGGTCCGGATCATACGGGCCGCCGGGAGGACCGGGAAAGTCGGGGACGGGAAGATCTTCATCCTCCCGGTTGACAAGATGCTGCGGGTCAGGACCGACGAGGAGTGGACATAGCCGGTGGATTCCGGTCCCATTCTACCCCTCCTTTTCCCGGGATAATTCCAATCAGCGGACGCTATTTTTATATCAGGCTAGGACGCTAACGAAAGCAGGCAGGAAAGGCTCCTGAGGTCGGGGTGGAGAGATGAAGAAGACCAGGAGAACTGACAGGCCGGAATGGGATGCACAGGGCAACGGATCCTCTGGCCCATCCGCGAATGGAGAGCTGTCAGATCAGGGACGTGAAGAGTTCGTATGCTGTGTGAGGGAAGAGATCCGGGCCATGGTGGGAGGGCACTGTTACTTCATCCTGGTGAAGGAGGAGTGTGCGCAGCTCTGCAGGGTCCCGTTCCTCGAACAGGAGAGAACCTGCCACGAAGTGGTGGACCATGCCCAGCACGGGATCTCTGATGATGATCTCGAACATGCCCTCAGGATGCTGGGGGCCCATATCTCGCAGCCGGGTTATTACAGGATATCAGGTCATATCGAAGGAAAGTTAAGGGCCCTCCTTGATGCATAACCCGGGCCAGACCGGCCTTTGATCTTTTCGGCACCATATTCCGTCCCTCCTCTGTTTACACCGAAAGGGGGGCGACGGGTTCCCTTTTCGTGGTAAAGGAGGAGAGGGTTGTCTGCCTGGTCTTCATCAGCTCCCGGAGGAGGGTACTCTCCTCGACAAACTGGCGGAGGGGGAGCTTCATGCGGGTGGAGATATGGGCGAGGGCCGTCTTCATATCCTCGAACTCGAGGGGCGGGGCCCTCATGGCATTCCGGACATTCTCCCGGACATTGAAGACCCCCATAGGCACGTATCCCCGGTATGCCTCGCGGAAGACGATTGCCCCGGCCTGCCGCCCTTCTTTTGCCAGTGCCTCGAGAACCGCCATCTTGCAGGAGTAGTAGCATCCCCCCACCGAGGAGTAGCCGGTCTTCTTTGCACCGGTCTCATGGTCCGCGAAGATCATCTCCTCGTTGCCCATGACCCGGAGGAAGGCCTCCATCCACTCGGTACTGCCAGCCCGTCGGGAGGAGGAGGACGGCATACCGGTTATTGAGAGTTGTCGATTCATGGACCCGGCAGCCGTCGATCACCCGGCTCCTCTTCACATCCCTGAGAAGGTGGTCCCCGATGGTGCTGTCGCACGCGGTGATGGACCACCGGGTGGGAACCAGCCGACGCCTCTTCCCGATCCCCATCGTCCCGCAGGAGAATGCCTTCTGGATGGCCGAGAAGGGCATATTCTCACCATGGAGGGAGATGACCGCCTCGGATGCGGTGAGATCGCTGTCATGGTACACCCGCTCCAGGTCCCTGTCCAGCTTCATGCTCCCGAGGTCGAACCTCTCGAGGGAGCCGCTCGGCCCGTACGGGGTGTGCTCATCGGAGATGGAGAACCCTCTCGGCGATTCCCTGAAGGTGGCCTCGCTCTCCACGGAACCGGAGGAGAGGGCGATCTCCTGGAGCTTCCCGATGTACCCCGAACCGAGGTCCTCGATGTGGACCGGCCGCTTCCCCCTGATAAGGTTCATCCGGAAGCCGAGGATCTCCTCCTGGGTCTTCTCACCGGGTATCCACGCCTCGGGTGTGTCCATGACCATCGTGTCCCCGTGGACAGGGGCGATCATAGGGCCGGCGTAGACCTTCGGGTAATTCCATGACCCGATAAAGACCGAGGGGGGGGTGGAACCTTCAAGGTCCCTCCCCACCTCGACTGAAGGGATCCGGGTGGAAGAGGAGATCCTCTTCAGGGTACGCCCCCTTACCCATCATCATAGATAGTCGGGTGATACTCTCTTAAAAAGGCATCAGGGGCGGGACGAAAGTGATCGCCCCCATCCCCTTTCGGGAGTTAGTCCCCGGGATGATGTTCCCGCTCCAGGAGGAGATCCCCGAAGATCACCTTCTCCAGGACCTGTGCGACGTAACGGGCCTTCTGGGCGCTCTCCATGTCCTCGGTACTGGTGGAGGTCGGTGTAGACCTGGAGCCTGAGAAGGGCAAACCTGAACCGGTCCAGGGTGTCCTCGTCGAACGCCTGGGTATCGCGGTAGATGCTCTCCAGGAGGTAGGGGAAGGTCTCGATATTCTCGAGGCAGGTTATGATGTTCTTGTAGATGGGCAGGGGTTCCTCCGTCCCCGCGAGGATCTTCCCGAGGTCCATCTACGACTCCACCTCTTTCACGAGGGCTTCCATGACCCTGTCGACGGCCTCCCAGGTCGGGTTCTTCTCGCCCCGTCTGATGATGAAGGGCCTCCCCTCGTCGCCTGCCTTGCGCATCTCGGGGTCGATGGGGATGGCCCCGAGGAACGGCACCCCAATCTCCTTCGCGGCCTTCTCCCCGCCGCCCTTCCCGAAGAGGTCGATCTCCTTCGCGCAGTGGGGGCAGATCATGCCGCTCATGTTCTCGATGATCCCGAGGACCCGGATCTGGAGCAGCTGGACGAACTTCACCGCCTTCCGGGAGTCGATGGTCGCCACGTCCTGCGGCGTGGTGACGATGACCGCCCCCGAGACGTTCGGGGCGAGTTGCGCGATGGAGAGCGCCTCGTCGCCCGTTCCCGGCGGGAGATCCACGACCAGGAAGTCGAGGTCCCCCCAGTCGACCTCCTCGAGGAACTGCCTGATGGCTGCCATCTTCATGGGGCCGCGCCAGATAACGGGGGTGCTCACGTCCTGGAGGAGGAACGCCATGGACATGGCAGAGAGGTTACCGGTGATCCTCACCGGCTGGATCATATTCCCAATCGCCTGGAGCCTGTGGTCCTGGATCCCGAGCATGATGGGGATGTTCGGGCCATGGATGTCCAGGTCCAGGATCCCGACCTGGTAGCCGTGGGACGCGAGGGCATACGCGAGGTTGACAGAGACGGTGCTCTTCCCTACCCCGCCCTTCCCGGAGAGGACCAGTATGACGTGTTTTACACGGATACTGGCCTTCTCAGGGAGTGCATTCGGGGTGGTCCTGTCCGCGCAATCAACGCCGCATGTCTCGCAGTTCTTCGAGCACTCCTCTTCCTTTGCTGGTGTCTCTGTCATTTCTCCTCCGTATGGATAAGCTGCGGCATTGATCTGATCCCTGAAAGCCTTAAAGGTAGGAGTCGGAGCCGGGTGAATTGACTTCCATCCCGGGAGGGCGGGCGCCCTCCTTTCAGCCTCCGGATTCGGGGCAATCCAGGTCCCTGTAGAAGGGCTTGATATCGAGGAGAGGAGACCCATCGAGCGCATCGAGGCCGCGGACCGTGAGCCGGTGCCCCTCTACCCCGACGAGGTCCACGAGGCAGATGGCGATGGGGTTCGGCCGCTCGGGGGAACGGGTGGCAAAGACCCCGTGCTCGCGTTTCTCTCTCTCGTGCGGGGGGGTGGCGGTCAGGATATCGCGCCTGGAGCGGTCGCACCAGTAGAGGATGAAGAGGTGGGGGTGGTCGGAGAAATCCCTCAACCCCTCGGCGTACCCGGGAAAGACCTGGATCTCGCTCGTCGCAGTCGAGAGCCGCCCCTGCCGCGGTGCCTCCCCCCGTTCCCGGTACGGGGATGTAATCACGCCAATGGGCTGGAGGTGAATCCCTGTCATGGAGGAGGATGCACCACCAGACCTGAAAAAATGAGCGAAGATGGCATAGCTTCAAGATAGGCGGGGGCAGGCCTTTTACCTGCCCGGGCCGAACGCGAAGATCTGCGAGAGTGCCTTCCCTGCCTCGTATTTGACCAGGGGATTGGGATCCCCGAGGCACTTCTCGAGGGCATCGATGGCACGGAGGCTCCCCGTTCTCCCGAGCGCGTCCGCTGCATGGACCCGGAGGGACTCGTTCTCCGCCGGATCGAGGAGGCGTCCGACGAGCGAATCGATGGCGCTGTAGCTCCGGATCTTCGAGAGGGCATCAGCGGCGACCTTCCGGGTAAAGACCGACTCCTCCCGGTCCTCCAGGCACCCGATGAAGGCCTGGACCGAGCGGATCGACCCGAGCTGGAGGAGCGCCTCGGCGCAACACCTCCGCAGCCTGGGGTCCACATCCTTCAGGCACCCGATCAGCGGCGAGATCGCCCTCGGGTCCCTGCTCTGCCCGAGGGTCTTTGCCGCCCTCATCCTTTCCTCGAACTCGTTTCTCTCGCCCAGGGAATCTATGAGAAGATAGACGCCGTCCCTCCGGTCCAGATCCCCCTGACCCCCGCTGTCAGCCGGTTCCATGTTCATACACCCCAGACCTTCCCGGATAATCCTTTCGAGAACCCGCAACTTCACGCCCTGGAGGCGTTCTCCGGTGGTTCCCCACCTTCAGCACGGGAAGAAGAGCTGCCGCTTACCAGGGGTTCCTACGCCCCGGTGATGGGGCATGCGACCCGACGCAGGTAAGTGCATCGGTAGGGCATTGATCGTCCTCATATTAATATTTTACTTCGCCTGAACCTGTCCACTGCCGAGAAGCCCCCTGGAGAGCCAGACGGATCCTCATGCCTCCCGGGGATCCTCCCCTAACCCGCCCCCCGCAATCTCGGGGGCCTGGGCACCGTCGGGAGCATCCCCGGGAGGGCGAGGTTCCCCGTTACCCGGGTAAAGGCCTTGAGGCAGGCGTTGCTGTTCGGGGAGAGGGTCGTGAGGTCCCTCCATGACATCCCATCGCTGCTCACCCAGCTCTGCCCTGAACCCGCCGTTGCATGGCTCGAGTAACCGGTTACGGGTGCCTCGATGGGGATGGGATACCTGTAGCCGGGTGTCTGGAGTTTCACGACTGCGGAGAAGGTCTCCCCTTTCAACACGGATACCTGTTGAGAAAGAACGAGGGTATGGTACCCGGGAACGGCGATGATCCCCGTCGCCACCGATGCCTGGCCTGAAGGGTTCAGGGGCCCGGACGAGGGATCCCGGTACACCGAGACCCGGAAGCTTGAGTTGACCTGGGACGTGTAGAAGGAGACGGCGGATATTTCCTCGTCCGATGCCGCGGTGAAGACATTCCCGAACCAGCCCGTGTCAGAGCCGAGCCCGATGGACCTCGTCCAGCCCAGGGGGTCGTACTGGTAGATCCGGTCGTAATTCCCGGTATCCTCTGCGGTGAAGACCGCGTTGTCCCCTCCGATCCGGCTGTCGTAGTACGAGACCCCGAAGTACCCTCCGGATCCCCAGGAGGCCCCCCAGCTGTTCTTCACGATGAATGCTCCATTGGCAGGTGCGGGCGGGGTGAACCGGTTCCGGTCGTACGCATCGTCCCAGCCGACGATGGTGACCGCGTGGTTGGAGGGGGAGGTCCCGGCATAGGAATAGGACCTCGAGGTGGAGTTGTAGCCCGAAGAGGCCCAGTAGATGGAGGTGTACACCCCGCCGGCATCCTCGAGAGCCTCCTTGATGTTCCCGTTATCGAGGGGTGATGCCCTCGCGGGGAGATAGGAGATCTCCGGGACATGCTCCCGGGGGAGGAGCCCCCCGGGCGACTGCCCCCCCGTGGCGTTGTACGGGTCCGCGGCCTCGTCAACCGGGCCCGACCACCTGGCCAGGTATGCAGCGCTCATATCCGCGTTCCCGCCGGCACAGGGGGCGAGGTCGAACCCGTGGGTGTTCTTCAGGTTGTTCTCCGAGAGGTCCACGGGCTCCCCGGGAAGCAGGGTTGATTCCAGGGACCCGTAGCTCGCGAAGGCCCAGCAGGAGCCGCAGGAGCCCTGGTTCTTCACGGGCGATACTCTCCCGAGCGTCCGGAGGTCGAAGGTTACCGGGTACGACCCCGAACCGATCTCCACCCCTGCACTCACCAGGGACCCGTCCCCCGCGAGGGCCTCTTTCAGGGCATTCCGGGGGATCTTCACTCCGCTCAGGTAAGACCGGTCGAGGGGCGAAGGGAGGAACCCGAGGGCCCCTGCCTCCCCGCCGGCACTCTGCATGGTCCGGGCTGCCATGTCCCTGGCAAGGGCCTGGAAGGCAGGGTTCAGCGGGGCTTCCTCAAGGGCCCGATCCACGGAACGGGTTGCCGGAAGCGCCGATACTCCGGAAATAAAGAACAGGACGAGGATGAGCGTCGCAGGGATTCTCATACCCGGGTGAACCCGCATAGGATCTACCTTCACTTTATGGACAGGAGATGAGAGATGCAAGACTTTACATTTTCTTATATTTATTATTCTCTAAATCTAACTAATCAGTTTAATTCGTTTAAATTATAATCCGTTGATAAATAACAACTTCAAAGAGGTTTTCCGGGTGATCCCCGGGGATGGAGCAACCCCACGCCCATCCTCATCGGGAGCAATCGGGCCCGGAACATTCCGGAATCTTTTTCATGGCCGGGCGATCACCCCTCCCGTGATACCCATGGACCTGAAGAAGATCCTTATCGGCGGAATCGCGGGCGGTATCCTCCTCTTCATCGCCCAGTTTGCGTTTTCCATGGTCGGGAACCTGATCGCCCCCTACGACGTCTTTGCCATCGGCGGTATGCGGGCCAGGGATGATCCGGTATCGCTCCTCTTCTTCGCCTACCCCTTCGTCCTCTCCTTCACCTCGTCTGTCGTCTTTGACAGGGTGAAGGCCGGCCTCACGGGATCCCGCTGTGGGGGTGCGGGACTCACCTTCGGGCTCATCCTCTTCCTCCTCGTCACCATCCCGGGCATGTTCGTGATTTTCAGTTCGATGAACTACCCCACCGGTTTCTACATCGGGAACTTCCTCGTCGGGATCATAGGGTTCCCCGCCGTCGGGATGCTCTACGCCCGTATCTGGGGAGAGTAGGGGCCCCTCCTTTCCCCCTGTCCGGGAACGAACACGTTCATATCCCCTCCTGTGGTAGTACTCCCTCATGCCAGCACCACTCGTGGGTCACAAGTTCGGCGTCGGGCTCATCCAGCCCCTCGATCCCGGGAAGGCGAAGGGGATAAAGGTCCTCGGGATCTCGGGGTCGAGCCGCCAGGAGCCCGGGATCTCCAAGTCCGAACGGCTCCTCGTCCGCGCCCTCGACCGGTATAAGGGCTACGGGTGCGATACCACCTTCCTCCGGCTGAAGGACCTGAAGATCTACGACTGCGAGGGGAACTACTCCGAGAACCCCTCGTACTGCACCTATCCCTGCCAGTCCTCGCTCAAGTACGACGACGACGAGATGCAGAAGGTCTACGACGCGGTGCTCGCCACCGATATCCTGATCCTCGCGACCCCGATCCGGTGGAACAACCACTCGGCCCTCGTCCAGAAGTTCGTCGAGCGGATGAATGCCATCGAGAACCAGGACTCCTGGTTCGGGAACCGGCTGATACGGAACAAAGTGGTCGGCCTCATCATCATCGGGCATGTCGATGGTATCCAGCATGTCGCGGGGAACCTGCTGAACTTCTTCGTCTGGCTCGGGTTCCACATCCCGGAGGATGCCATCGCCTCCTGGGTAGGAGAGAACGACGAGGACACCACCAAGGACTGGAACCAGATGGAGCGGAACAAGTACACGCAGGAGGACCTGCAGAACATGATCCACAGCACCCTGCGGCTCAGTTACAACCTGAAACAGGGCATCGGGGAGAAAGAAGAGAAGAGCTGAAAAGACTCCATCTTCTCATGGTGCCGCCCGCCCCCTTTCCTTGAGCTCCCCGTATCCTGTTTTCATCAAAAGCTCGGTTGCTCCCAGGCTGTCCACCTGGACAATGCCTTCCTGAGGATGTACCACCCGGGCGGGATCAGGAGCAGGCTCGAGAGGGCGAACCACGGGTTCGGGATGGAGACGAAGAGGAGGAAGAGGAGCACCGGTATGATGAGGCCGAGGTAGGGCAGGTAGACCTTCGCGTTGTAGAGCATGATGGACGGCGAGAGGCCGCCGACGTAGACGGTGACCGCGACCGCGTAGAACGAGATCGAGGCGAAGGTGAGGAGGGCAGGGACGAGGAGGGTGACCTGACCTGATCCGAGGCCCGCGGCGATGAGAATGGCAACCGAGACCAGGTTGAGGAGCGCGTAACTCTGGAGCTTCCCCTGATGACCGTCGCGACCTCGACAGGAAGGAAGGCGTAGGAGGTGAAGAGATCGAACTCGGTAACCCAGTTGTAGATGGTGGACGAGATCACCCCGAGGAGGATGGCGAAGACCATGAGCTGGGAGAGCGTCGGGATGAACCGCAGGAGGATGAAGAGCGCTATCCAGATGAACATGACGGGGAAGAGGAAGGAGAAGACGACCTTCCCTGCCCCGCCCTCGCTCCGGTTCAGGTCGAGGGCGTCCTTCGCGATGAGGTGGGCATCGGGTGACCAGGCGAACATCCCCGCCAGCCGGTCAAGGTTCTCGGGGAAACGACGTCGTCTCTTCCCTGTACTCGACCTTCAGGAACCGCACCGAGATAGCACTGGGCACGATGATGAGGAGGAGGGTGGCAGCGAGGAGGAGGGCAGACGGGTGGTAGTACAGCCCGAGGGTGGGAAGGAGGCTGATAACACCCGCGTTCACCGAGTGGACGTAGAGGGCTGCCCCGGCCGCCGCCAGGATCGAGCATCCCGAGGAGGATGCGGGGGGAATGCACGTAGATGGTGGAGAGGATGAAGGCGAGGGAGAGGCCGAGGAGGAACGAGAGGGAGAGGGTCGCGAGCATCCGAATTGCCGACGTGACGGGGATACCGACGAAGGGCGCGGCGAAGGCGAGCCCCGCGACGAAGGGGAAGACCCAGAAGACGAGGTAGTAGACCGTGTCCTTGAGGAAGAAGTTGAGGAGGATGGTCTGCTCGGAGACCGGGAGGCTCCGCGACGAGTACGCGATCATGGACGCCTGCCCGAACCTGCGGTTCATCACCTCGCGGCCGAAGAGCCCGAACCCCCCGACGCTCGCCCCCGCGAGGAGGTAGCAGGAGTGGATGAGGATGACCGCGGTCTGCGCCGGCAGCACATCGGCGAAGAACGGCCAGAAGAGGGCTCCTGCGAAGGCGAAGAAGACGAGGAGCAGGGGGAAGAGGGCGAACCCCGCAGACCCGAAGAGGGTCGAGTGGATCCTCCACTCTTCCTTCAGCATGGCCTCGAAGATCTCAAGCATGGCGGTTCCCCGCGGACGGCATCGAGGAAGACCTCCTCGAGGTGCTTCGATGAGGATCGTATCTCCGCAACCGGCCCCTCGCGGATGAGGTTCCCCTGGTGGATGATCCCGATCCTCGTGCAGATCTCCTCCGCGATCTCGAGGATGTGGGTGGAGAGGAAGACCGTCCCCCCGCCCTTCACGTATTCGGTGAGGTAGTTCTTGATCTTCCGCTGCATGATGGGATCGAGGTTGATGAGCGGCTCGTCGATGAGAACGAGCCCGGGCTTGTGGAGGAAGGCCTGGGCCACCATGAGCTTCTGCCGGGTCCCCCTCGACAGGTCCTTGCAGAGCACGTCCCTCTTGTCGCCGAACTCGAGGAAGTCGAACCAGAAGCCGCACTGGCTCTCGATATCACGGATCTTCCGTATGTGCCCCACGAAATGGAGGTACTCCTCCGCTGTGAGGAACGAGGGCGGGGTCTCCTGCTCGGGGGTGATCCCCACGAGCTCCCGCACCCTGACAGGCTGGGCGACCGCGTCAAGGCCCATGACCCTGACCTCGCCGGAGGTCGGCTTCAGCTGGCCGGTGAGGCACTTGATCATCGTCGTCTTCCCCGACCCGTTGGGGCCGAGCAGCCCGAAGAGCTCCCCTTTCTGCACCGAGAGCGAGATATTGTTTACGGCGGTTACATCGCCGAAGGTCCTGGTGAGTCCCTTTACCTCAATAATAGTCTCCATGATACCCCCCTCGGGCAGGCCCTGCCGGCCCGCCCTTCGTGGGCCGGCCCTTTCGGCCCGGCCCATATGCTCCGGTTGCCCTTCCCCTGCAATAATGCTATATGCGCTGAAATGAGGGAAAGCACGGTTCCCGGGGCCTGAAAAATGGCTTTAATACCTCACCCTCCCATCTCTCCGGTTGATGAGGACGAACAGGCACCAGTATTTCCTGGATCTGGCGTTCCGGTGCGCACACCAGGGGACCTGCCTCCGGCGCAACTTTGGGGCAATCATCGTGGACCAGTACAATACCATCGTCTCGACCGGATACACGGGAGCTCCCCGGCAGCAGAAGGACTGCACCGAGATCCAGCGGTGCTGGAGAAAGGATCACCAGATCCCGTCAGGCTCGAACTACGAACGGTGCCGGAGCGTCCACGCCGAGATGAACGCACTCATCCAGGCGGGGAAGGGGGCACGGGGTTGCACCCTCTATCTTGCCGGGTACGATGTAGAGACAGAGGGCCTTACGCAGATCTGGCCCTGCTTCCTCTGCTCAAAGATGCTCGTGAACAGCGGTGTCACGAGGATCGTAATGAGGACGGGTCCCACCGAGTACGTGGAAATGGACCCGGAGGCCCTCTACCAGATGAGAAGCGCCGAGGCACTAGGCGAAGGGGAAGGATAAAAACAGGAGTGGAGCAGGTTCTGTAAACTACCCGGTGTCCCGGGCCGGGGAACCGCTGGTATCCCCGGTTTACAGCCCCCTCAGCTCCTTCTCCGAACCCTTGATGCAGTAATACCCGTGCTTCAACCCCAGCATCCCGGTCACAGGGCACGTCGGGCAGAGGCATGCCTTCTTGGTAATCGCGCACGCGCTCTTCCCCAGAGCGCAGAAGAGGGCCTCCTTCTTGCCCTTCATGCAGTCGTTGTACGTGGGGCATTTCCCGCAGATGCACCTGGCCACCAGGGACGAGACCGTCTTCTTCAGCTCGGCCTCGGACATCTTGGCCATCTTGGCTGCCATCTCCTCGAACGCATCCATACGAACACCTTCCTCATGGAAGAGGCTTCGAGCTCTTCCGGCGCGGGGAGCAGATAAATATATGCCCTGGTTTCAGGAACTTCCATCGTCCCGGGATCCTCGCCGTCACCAGGCCCGACGGGATGAGCGCGGGAGGCATCCTTCCCCCTCCCGGTGCTGGCACGTTCCGGCACCCTTTATATCTGGGTAAGCCCAGCTCTCCTCAGGTGATCGCGGTGAGTACTCCCCGACGAAACACAGCATCCCTGCTTCGACCAGGCCCGGTAACCGTCTGTATCATTTTTCTCCTGTTCGGGGCGGTCTGGACCCTCTTTGTGGGCGTCCTGCTCCCTTCGGTGGTCCGGGACCCGTTCCTCTTTGCCAGTATCTTCGCCTGGAAGGACTGGGTCTTCCTCCTCGTCGCCACCCTGCTCATCTACGTGCTCATCCGGCACTACACGGTGACCCTCGCCGCCTCCGAGGCCCTCTACCGTACCCTCGTGGAGAACGCCGGAAGCATCGTCCTTGCCATGGACAGGGAGGGGAATATCACCTTCTTCAACCGGCAGGCCGAGGAGTTCTTCGGGTTCCCCCGCTCGGAGATCATCGGGAAGAATGCCATCGGGACCATCGTCCCCGCGACAGAGAGTTCAGGGCGGGATCTCGACCAGCTCATGCACGACCTGCTCACGACGCCCAACCAGTACCTGAAGAACCGGAACGAGAATGTCACCTCTACGGGTGACCGGGTCTGGGTCATCTGGACCAACAGGGCGATCTGCGACGAGACGGGGTTCCCGATCGGTGTCGTATCCGTCGGGACCGATATCTCGGATTGAACGGGAAACCCCTTCTCCCCGGAGCCGGGACATTTTATAGGGAGGGACTTCCAACTTCCTTGAAGAACGACCCCCGGAGCTGACGATCATGGAGGTTCCCGATACCAGAGAGAACCGGAATTCGTGCATCTGCCCCCAGTGCCCGAGTTTCCCCGGAAGCACCTGCAGGGGCGAGATCCTCTATTGCAGCACCGGAGCGAGCACATGCGGGATCCGGCCCCTCGGGTGCCTCTGTCCGGGCTGCCCGGTATACGACGACTACCACCTGAATACCATCTACTTCTGCGATAAGGTGAATCCGGGAGAGGGCGGGCACAGGGTCAGGAAGCAGCGCACCACCGAGAGCGATGAGACCTATGGAACGATGATCGGGATCAAGACCATCGCCGATACGGGCGAGGGGATCACCGGTGCCATGGGTTCGCAGAAACGGCTCCCCTTCACCCTCGACGACCTCCACTTCATCCCGGCCCAGGTCCGCCGGATCCCTCTCAACCGCGAGGAGCCGGTCGATATGGTGTTCACCCTCGGGCCGGCGGCGAAACGCCCCCTCGCCCTCCCTACGCCCATCCTCGTCTCGGGGATGAGCTACGGCGCCGTCTCGAAACGGCTGAAACTCGCCATCGCGGGGGCCTCGGCACGGTCGGGGTTCGGGTTCAACACGGGAGAGGGGGGCACCCTCGACGAGGAACTGGCAACATCCCCGGGGACCCTCATCATGCAGTACTCCACAGGGCGGTTCGGGATCACCGAGGAGAAGCTGAAGAAGGCTGCGGCAGTGGAGATACGGTTCGGCCAGGGGGCCTACCCGGGCAAGGGGAGCTGACCTTCCGGCAGGGAAGATTACCCCAGATATCGCGAGGATCCGGGGTCTCAGGGACGGTGAGGCGGCCTACTCGCCGGCGCGTCACCCGGATATGACGACCCTCGGGGAGATACGCGAGAAGGTCGCATGGCTGAAGGCCCTCACCGGCGGGGTCCCGGTGGGTGCGAAGATCGGGTGCGGGAATGTCGAGGATGATGTCACGGATCTCGCCGGTGCGGGGGTGGACTTCATCGCGCTGGACGGGTTCGGCGGGGGAACAGGTGCGACCGACCTCTCGGTCAGGGAGAACGTGGGGATCCCCCTCCTCGCAGCCCTCCCGAGAGCGGACAGGGCGCTCAGATCGCTCGGGGCACGGGAAAGGATCTCCCTCATCGGTGGAGGCGGCCTGCGGACCGCCGCCGATTTCGCGAAGTGCATCGCCCTCGGTGCCGATGCGCGTCTACCTCGGTACCGCGGCCCTCATCGCCATCAACTGCGAGCAGTACCGTATCTGCCACACGGGCCGTTGCCCGACCGGTGTGACGACCCAGGACCCGATACTCGGGGAGCAGCTCGACGTCGGGAAAGGGAATCGAACGGCTCTGCAATTTTATCCGGGTCTCAACCGACGAGATGGCCGGTTTCACGCGGATCGTGGGAAAGCACCGGATCCGGGATCTGGATATCACGGACCTCGTTGCCCTCAGGGAAGAGCTCGCCCGCCTGGTCGGGTGCAACGGGCTGGGTGGGCCGGGAACGAAGGAATAAGGAGATGATGGAGGAGGCAGAACGTACTCCTGATCCTCATGGTAAAGCTGATCATCGAGCCGAAGAAGTCCAGGGACGGGCAGGTCGAGTTCACCGTCAACTACCAGGACCCGAAGACCGATAACTCCTTCACCATCACCATCACGAACAGCCTCGATGAAGCCATCGGGCGGCTGAAGACGACCCTGGAGGCCGAGGTCCAGGCGATGCTCCAGAAGAAGTGAGCCGATCCTTCTCTTTTCCGTCGCCCTCAATGCAGGCGCCTCTCCCGAAGGAGCGGATGAAGAGACATCCCGATAGTGTCCGACTCCAGCCGTTAAAGGAGGTACGGGATAAGGGCCTTCACCTCTTTCCTGTACTCGCGATAGGCGTCGCCGAACTCCTCGAGGAGAAATTTCTCCTCTGCCCAGATCTTTCCCAGGAATACGACGAGAATGTACAGGATCAGGATGAAAGCCCACAGTTCGCCGATGACGATCGCGGTACCCGCATACCCGAAGAGGATTCCCGTGTAGATCGGGTTTCTCACAAACCGGTACGGGCCCGTCCGGATCAGTGTATGGTCTACTTTGATCCCCGGCCTCGCGCTCCAGTTTCTCCCCAGCTGCAGCCGTGCCCATACGGCGAAACCCAGGCCGAGAATGGTGATGACTATACCGAGAAGGCCGGGTACGATCCCGTCGGGGATTATACGCATCTGGGTGAGGCCCTGAGATACCTGGCTCGTGATAAAAACCCAGATCAGCACCAGCACGAGGATGAGGGGGAGCATGGCCCGGCCGGATTGCTGACGCTTGTACGCGGACCGGTTCTGTATCGCAGAGATCAACCAGTATATCCAGAAGCTTATCTGGATAACTCCGGCGGTAAGTACAAGGATCAGCATGCTGCCTCAACTCTTACCTATCCTGTCCCCGCCCGGTTGAAAAACCTTCGCGGCCATCCTTGCACACGCGAAAGAACGGAAGGGAGAATTATCGAAAACGGTACGGCCCTCCCTCCGTATCGAACATCCGGAGACATCACAATTATATCCCTTGAGATGTCTCACGCACGTGAGGAATACCCATGAACACCCGAATCCCGAGATCCTGGTACCTCATTGCAGGAGCAGTCGTCCTGCTCGCGGTATTGATCGCAGGTTGCACAGCGCCCTCCGGCCCTGCGCCGGTCACCACCCTGGCGACGCCTCTGGCAACGCCCCCGCCGGCGACCTCCGCTCCGACGATCGTCGTAACGACCACAACCGTGGCTCCGACCCTGCCCGTGACAACACCGCCGACTCCGACAGCCGCCCCGACCACCCCGTTGCCCCCGCAGCCCGTCTCGGTAGCTATCCAGAACTTTGCCTTCGTTCCGCCATCGGTTACTGTCCCGACAGGGACGATGGTCATCTGGACGAACCAGGACTCGGCCCCGCATACCATCGTCAGCGATGCAACACCGACGTTCTCACTGGGTGCCATATTCATGAGCAACCAGCTCGGGATGGGCCAGACCTTCTCTTACACCTTTAACAATCCGGGTACCTACCTGTACCACTGCGGCATCCATCCGTTTATGAAGGGTACCGTCACGGTAACGTGAAGGCGGGGGAAAACCTCGCCTCCTCTTCCTTTTCCTCTCTTTTCCATCCCGTGAAAGAATCAGAAGAAGGTCCAGTACACGACGAGCGCGTGGACGAGGGCCAGCGCTATGGTGAGCCGCGCCATGTTCACGTGCCAGTTGAACGGGACGTGTGACCCTTCCCTGAGGACGAGCATCCCGAAGGTTGCGGTGATGATCAGGGCGATGATGGTTGCGGCTCCGAGGTAAAATGCGAGGGGAATCCCGAGGATGACGATCTGGGCGACGGGTAAGAAGGGCATACCGATCATACACCGGTGACCTGTCACCCCTGATAACCCTCTCGGTCTTATCCCGACAGGTGCACGTGGGAGAGCATCCCGCGTTCTGGCGTTATCTCTACCCCTTCGTAGCGACCGGTTACGTGGTCGTGATCCGGAGGCCGGGGGTTGTGGCGGGTACCACCTGCCAGACCTCACCCGAACCCTGCGGGGGAACACCCGGGCCACCGTTCCGGTTGACGAGGAGGAGGATCTCGTGGTTCCCGTCCTCGGAGAGGCCCCTCACAAAGGCGTGCAGGCGTCCGTCCGGGTTGTTCGCGACCCTCAACTCCTGCGTCGTCCACATGGCGTTCTGGTCAGGGGTCAGCTGCGAGGCATTGGAAGGGAGGACAGAGGGATCAACCCCCGATGGCGGGGTTGAGACAAGGAGGGACCCGTTCCCGACAGAAAAGCTATCGCCTGACCATGTCCCGAAGACGAACTTTCCCTGGAGGGACGGGACCAGGCTCCCGCGGTACAGGACCCCTCCCACGATGGTATTCCCGGCGTCATGGCCGAGCTCGACGATCGGGCCTATGAGGGGCTGGCCCGAGTCGCCGGTGGCCGGGCAGGGACCGGGCGGCGGGGTGAAGTCGTTCGAGGGATTGAAGCAGTGGGTCCCCTCCCTGATGTTCCACGGGTAGTCCCCGCCACGGTAGATGATGAGAACCGACTCGAAGAGCCGCTGGCCTGCCATGGAGATGAACATCCTGTGGCTGCCGCCGGAGTCAAAGGTCGCGTAAGCGGGGTTCCTGAACCCGTACGCATAGATCTCGGGGAGAGCCCCGGGGGTGGAAAGGAACGGGTTGTCAGCCGGGATTGCATATGCCTTCCCGGGGCTCGTGCTGTCCACGTCGATCCGGATCACCTTCCCGAGGATCTTCGTGAGGTCCTGTCCGTTCCCGATCCCCGGTGTATGGCCCGTGCCGGTGTCATCTGCCCCGCCGCCGTCACCCAGGGGGAGGTAGAGGTAGCCGTCGTCGGGCCCGAAGAGAAGGGGGCCTCCGTTGTGGTTCTGGTAGGGCTTGTCCACCAGGAGAAGGACCTTCTCCGAGGCCATGTCCACCTGGTCCGGATCCCGGGCGGAGACCTGGAACTCGGAGAGGCGGTTGGTGCAGCTCCAGCCGGGATCTGCTCCGGCGCGGAGCGGGGCACTGTAGTAGACAAAGACCCTCCCGTTCGAGGCGAACTGCGGGTGGAAGGCGAGGGAGAGGAGCCCGCGTTCGTCGTAATTCTGGTTGATCTGCACCATCCGGTCCCGGACATCCAGGAAGGGCTGGTCGAGGACGGTGCCGTTCGGGAAGAAGATCTTCACAACGCCGGTCTGGTCGACGAGGAAGAGCCGGCCGGTCCCGTCAGGGGAAGGGACGACCATCATGGGGGCCGTGAACCCCCCGGCGATGAACCTGAGACCGATCGGGACATCCGGGGTGTGAAGCTTCGTCCTTGATGGGTAAACGGTGAAGGTTGCCGCTTCGGGCGAGTTCTGGTTCGTGAGGTCGGGGCCCACCGCTGGAAGGAGAGGCTTCGGGGATGAACAGGCCGCACAGGCCGCCAGTACCACAAGAACAAGGACGAGTGGAAGGAAGAGGGCCAGGTTCTTCATAGGGGGCGATTGGATGAGAGGAATCCATATAGGTTGGTTCACTTTTCAAAAAATGACACGGAGGACCGGGCGGAGTCCGTGCCTCAACCCAGCGCTTTCGCCAGCTTCTTCGGGTCGAACCCGATGATGAACTCGTCCCCGACCTGGACGATGGGCGAACTGAGGTGCCCCGTCTTCCCGATCACGAAGTTCCTCGCCCCCTCGTCGGAAGCCATGTCGATCTCGGTGAACTCGATATTCCTCGATCTCAGGAACTCCTTCACAGCACGGCAACCGGTGCAACCCGGCGTGGCAAAGACCCTCACCACCCGGGACTTTCCCCAGGTCTTCTCGATGAAGCGTTCCCGGCCGGAGAGGACCTTGTACTGGTGGTACCTCGCGGGGTTCTTCTTGTCATAGTCCTGGTGGTACTCCTCGGCGGGATAGAAGTTCGTGAACGGCCGGATCTCCGTTGCCACGGGCCTCGCAAACTTCCCGGATGCGTCGAGCCTCTTCTTCGACTCCTCCGCGAGCCTCTTCTGGTCCTCGTCATGGTAAGAATATCGCGGTCCTGTACTGCGATCCTTTGTCCGCGAACTGGCCTTCGGCGTCGGTGGGGTCGATCTGCTTCCAGAAAACATCGAGGAGGGTCTCGTAGGAGACCTTCGCAGGATCATAGGTCACCTGCACCGACTCGAGGTGCCCGGTCGTTCCCGAAGAGACCTCTTCATACGTCGGGTTTTCCTTTGTCCCGCCCGCGTATCCCGAAACGACATCTGTCACACCCTCGACCATCCTGAAGGGCGGCTGCATGCACCAGAAGCAACCGCCGGCGAAGGTGGCTTTCTTCAACTTTCCATCAGTTCCCTGTTTCTCTTCCATGATCTGCCTCCTCCCGTCCCCTGTCACCCGAAAGTGAAGGTATACGCCCGGAAACCCTGCTCCGAAACATCGAGCTCCAGGGTGTGTTCGCCATAATCGCTTCCCTGGATAAGCGAGTAGAGCCGCTCATCCCTGACCATCGCAACGCTGCCCACCAGATCGGCACCGGCATTGGCAGCTGGCACCGGTTTTCCATCGAGGAGGACCTGTACCGAAGTTGCGTTCGCCGCGGCGCTCGCTACCAGGTAGACGTTCTTCGCATCGTACTCGTAGATGACACTCGCGTTCCCTGTGGTCTCTGCGTACTGGTCCGTGAAGTCCCACGTGCCGTTCAGGTAGAGCCCGTTGAGGTGGATGGTACCGGGCAGGGACAGCGTCTGGAGTCCTGTCACCGACGGCCGACCGTTCCCGAGATAGGCGTTCTTTGCCGCACCGAAGTAGGTCTCGGGGCTCCCGACCTCGGAGAAGTTCACAGGGATGGCATTCGTGGGGGTAACAGTTGTATTCGGGACACTGACCTGGATCCCGAGGGCCTCCGCCCGTTCCCGGAGGAGGCTCTGGATCTCCATCTCGATGGTGTCGTAGTCGCCTTCCCCGATATGGCGGTAGATGATGAAGCCGTCGATGTCGATAAGATAGTCCTCGGGCCAGTACAGGTTCCCGTACCAGCTCCATGTCGCATCGTTGTTATCGAGAACGACCGGGTACCTGATACCGTACTTCTGGACGGCCTCCCTGACATTATCGATGTTGTGCTCGAACTGGAACTCCGGCGTATGGACCCCGATGATCTCGAGGCCCTGGCTATGGTACTTCGCGTACCACTGGTTCAGGTACGGGATCGTGCGCACGCAGTTGATGCAGCTGTACGTCCAGAAGTCAACGAGGATGACGTCCTTCCCGATGAGGCTCCCGATGGTGATGTTGTCGACGTTGATGAACCCGGAAGGCTCCGCGAGCTCCTTCGCGTACGGGTACATCTGCGCTTTTACCGCGTTGATCGCGGACCTGTTCCCGGGGGTCACCGCAGTTCCCGTAAAGGATTTGTTCGGGCTGAGCGGTTCAAGGGCGATGATCGCCCCTGCGATAAAGACGAGGGCCACGACGAGCGCTATGGTTCTTCTCTCCATGTCATTTCAGCTCCCGAGGAGGAACTGGTTGAGGGCCGGCAGGTTGGCTACGAGGGCGAGGGTCTGGGTGAAGATCAGGATGCCGATGACGATGAGCAGGATCCCGAACACGATGTTCACGTAGTGGACGAACCGGGAGTATCTCTGGATCCAGCCCACGGCCTGGCCGGCAAAGAGGCCCGTGACGATGAACGGCAGCCCGAGGCCGAGGGAGTACGCGACAAGGAGGGTGAAGGCGAGGCCCGGCGTCGTCGCGGCAAAACCGAGGATCGCGCCGAGCGCCGGCCCCACGCAGGGGGTCCAGCCGGCGGCAAACGCGATGCCGAAGAGGAACGCGGTCGCGTGCCGGGATTTTATCCCGGTGACGCTCGCCTTGTGCTCCTGCTCGAGCCACGAGACCCGGATGAGCCCGGTCAGGTAGAGGCCGAAGAAGATGATCACGAGCCCCCCTGCGCGGGAGAGCCAGAGCTGCACGCCGTAGGAGACCGAGCTGAGGATACTGTTGAGGAGGACGCCGAGGAGCGAGAAGACGAGGGAGAAGCCTGCGACGAAGAGGAGGCTCGCGACGAAGATGTCCCACCGCCTGCCGGGGCCCTCCTTCACCGACGTTCCGGCGAGGTAGACGAGGAACCCCGGCACGAGAGGCAGGACGCAGGGGGCGAGGAACGAGACGATTCCGGCGAAGAAGGCGATGAGGTACGATACTTCAGCCATGTGGCGCTCCTGAATTGGACCGATGGGATCCACACCCCGTATTCCCGTTTACCATGACCACCCTTTCCCACCGTGACGGGGAATTCACCCCTTCTATCAGGGACGAGGGAGGTCTTTATAAATGTTTGCCGAATTCCCGGAAAATGAGTTCTTGATTCGCGACCGGTACTCCGCACTGGAACTGTTCCCGCCTGAATCTGCGTGTTGGGGATGCCCTCGGTTTGAACGCGCCACCGCCCGGGACCTGGTGCGATAAAAGATATCCGGGGCGTTCAGCCCCGGTACCAAGAGCCGCTGGAGGGATTCGAACCCTCGACCTGCGGTTTACGAAACCGCCGCTATGCCTCTAAGCCACAGCGGCAAACTGACAGATCAAGTGGTTGCGGAAAAGTATTAAAGGTTGATCCATTCACGCCGGGTTCCCGGGCATTCCTGCGCACTCCCGCAACCTTCATATCCTCCCCCTTCCCTACCCATCCGGCATGCAGAGAATTATGACAAGCGAGCGCCTGCCGGGCGGGATCACCGTGTACTGGAAGGACGGGTCCGAGGAGATGGAGACCTCCTTCTCATTCATGGAACTCGTCGACCGCCGGATCAACTCCCTGGACCTCCTGGAGCACCCGACCAAGTACGTCTTCGACCTGTCCTCGGGCGCCCTGATCCTGAAACCCTGACCTTTTTTCTGTCTCCGGAAATACTACGGAAGATCTCTCCAATCCTGAAAAGTACCGTTACATCCAAATACCTTTGTGACACTCCCCGGGTATATGCAGAAGATCATGGGCACCGAGCGGTGCGGTGATGGGGTAAACATCTCCTGGAAGAAGGGGGGAAAGGAGGTAACCACGTACTTCTCCTTCACCCAGCTCATCGATATGCAGGTGAACGCCCTGGACCTCCTCCAGCATCCCGCAAGCTGGGGTTTGGATGAAAAGTCCGGAAAGGTAGTCCTCGTGGTGTAGGAGATCCCACCCGGAGCCTGGGAGGGAGAGGTATGCAGCCGGGTACCTGAGAACCGAACGACTTGGAGACGGGGTACGGGTGGTCTGGGTGAAGGACGGGGAGGAGACGACCTCGTACTTCTCCTTCACCCAGCTCATCGACCTGAAGGTGAACGCCCTCGATATCCTCACCACCCCTGGGAACTACGGCGTCGATGAAAAGACAGGAATGGTCGGTTTTATCGCCTTCTGTCAGCCGTCACGGCATCATCAATAGGTCCAGGCCTCGCGAGGAAAATATCGTCACCTCCAAATAGCTGGATGACATCTCCCCGGGTATGGAGCACACAGTCAGGAGGACAGTGCGGTGCGGGGATGGTATCAACGTGATCTGGGAGAAGAACGGGAAGGAGGTCTTCCTGTACTTCTCCTTCACCCGGCTCGTGGACATCCAGGTGAATGCCCTGGATCTCCTGGAGAACCCGCAGAACTATAGCTTCGATGAGAAGACGAAGGAGCTCTCCTCCTTGGTGTAGAGGTCCCGCGGGCTCCCTGTCCTCCGGCCCGCCGAAGGAGGGTTAGGAGTAGCCCCGCATGGTGACGTTCTCGACGGGCTGCTTCTCCTTCGGGGTCTCGATCTTCCCGAACTTGCCCTCGTAGTCCGCCATGCTCGTCCCCAGGACCTCGAGGAAGTTCTTGGCATGCCGGGGGCTGATGGAGACGATGGACTTGGCCCTCGCCTGGTTCGTGCCCGGTATCTCGTGGAGGAAGATGAAGGTGAACTCGTCCTCCTTGTAGGCGATCTGGATGCGGTTGCTGTAGACAGGGTCCAGATCCTGGGGTATATTGACGGCTATTTCCCTCTGTGTCATAAGGAAAAATTTTACTCCTCCTGCAATAAGGCTACTGTCTGGAGCCATGATGAGAGGCCAGTGTGCGGGGTCGCGTATCCGGAGCAGTCCGGAGGGGGGCTGTTAGGGTGCCGGGCAGGCTGGTCTCGGTCTCCGAGATCATCAGGTGCCACTTCTGCCCGGTCCGATTCTCGCTCGAACGCAAGCTGGAGATCCAGGAATCTCCCCGGTACACCATCGCGAAGCAGGTCTCCTCCCACCTCGGCGGGGATCTCGATGAAAGTGCGATCTGGGAGGAGGTGGAGGCGATCCTCCCCGAGATAGACCAGTCGTTCCGGGCTTATCTCAACGAATCGGTCGAACGGTGCAGGCGCGTGGTGCCTGGAGGATCCCTTCGGAGACCGATGTTCCCGTGCGTTCGGACAGGTTCGGGATACGAGGCCTCGTCGATAAGATCTTCCTGAGGAGCCATGCCTTTGCCATTACAAGGCCTGTCGAATCACCAGCCATGGGGGTGTCCACGGCAGACCGGATCAGGGTCGCTGCCTATGCCCTCTGCATCAGGGAGAGCCTGGGGATGAGCTCGGCACAGGGCGCGGTCGAGTACATCCCCTCCGGCGAGGTCCGTATCTGCACGCCCCAGCCCCGCGACCGGAGGGCTGTTCTCCGGGCCGCAGAGGCGGTGCGGCATATCCGCGAAGGGCGTATCCCGAAGAAGCCGCTCTCGCGCGCCCTGCACGGGGTGCCCGTTCGGGGAGAGGTGCCACGTCGGCGGGAGACGCCTCTCGGATCTCTTCTAGGATCAGACTTCGGAGAACGGGATTTGCGGATCAGCCCTGCTCTTCGATGAGGGTCTTTGAGATGATGTACTCCCCGCGGGCCGTCCTCGTGGTCCCCACCACGAGCCAGAGTTCGCCCCCGTGCTCCTCGAGGACCCCGCACGCCTCGACCACCTCCCCGGGAAGGGCCTGGCCGCTGTAGGTGTGGGTGAAGCAGATGATCCGGTTCACCTCATCGTGATCTATCGCGTAGCTGGCGGGGTTGTCGAAAGAGAAGGACGCATCGGTCACCGTGCGCCTCGAGGGTCTTTCTCCCCACTTTCTCCCCCCGGATGACTGGGGCGCATCCAGGTCATCATAGGACCGGGTATAGAGGAGGTCGAAGTACGTCCCCCGGATCTCCCCCCGGTTGTACTTCCTCATCTCATGAAGGAGAAAGACCCCGAAGGGGATCTCGGGGTCCCTCTTTTCGTACACCGCCCTCCACATCTCGGGGAGAGATCGGTCACCTCCCCTTCCTCGATAGCCCTTTTGAGGATCTCCCTTGCGGTGAAGAATGCCCTGCCATAGACGACAAGGTCGATATCGGAGGCAGGGGATTCGAGGCCGCAGACCCGTGAACCGGTGCACCCGAGCGCCCCTGCCGGGAGGGAGAAGAGGTCTGCAAGCGCACCAACCCGGCTGTCCCTGGCTATACAGGAGGCGAGTGCCTCCTCGGGCTTGTAGACCCGGGCAATGTCACCGAGGGGGAGGCGGAGGATTTCACCGAGGTAGGAGGGTTTCTCCTCCCTGATCAGTCTGAAGGACTCCTCGAAATCGACCTTGCGGTAACAGACCCCCTCCGGGTTCACCCTTTCGCCGAGGGGATCCGGAATATAGCGGAGGATGCATCCTGCCCTCTCTGCATTGTCATAGGCCGAGACCGCATAGATCCAGCCGTCCTGATCCTCGATGAAGTCACGGGGGCGAAGGGGCTTTTCTCTCCCACGCCCGGATCCCTTCCCGCGTCCCTGCCCGGATCCCTTCTCGCGCCCCACCCGCCCGGATCCCTTCACGTGCCTCTCCCTGTGTGCTCACGGAGATACAGATCAATCTCGTCTGCAAGGATGCCCCTGCGAAGGACCCTTCCCTCTCCCAGGTCCACGACGGTACTCGGGACACCCTTCAGGGTCCCGCCGTCCACGAGGAGGTCGTACGGGACCCGGATCTCGCCGGGGCTCACCGGGTCTCCTCACCGGAGATATTGGCGCTCGTGGCCGTGATGGGGGAGTCGAGACCACGGATGATGGCAAGAGCGAGATCATGGGCCGGGATCCGCACCCCGATCCTCCCTGTCCCCACGGTGAGGAGGTCCGGGATGCAGGACTTCGATTCGAGGATGACGGTGACAGGGCCCGGGAGGAACCGGCCGATGAACTCCAGCGAGAAGTCATCCACCCGGGCGACGGCGCAGAGCATCTCGGTGTCCGAGACCGCGACCGAGATCGGCTTTCCCACGGGGCGCATCTTCGCCTCGTAGACGCGGAGGACGGCTTCGTCGGAGAACGCGTCCCCGCCGAGCCCGTAGACGGTGTCCGTGGGGTAAGCGATGATCTCGTCCCGTCGGAGGACCTGCACGGCCCGTTCGACGATATCCATCTAGAACTCCTCGCCCCGCACCCGGCTCGATGTCGAACCTTGCGAATCGGGAGATGTGCATCACGGCAAAGACACCGGCCTGGATGGGATTGGTGACCACGAGATTGGCGTGCTTCGGGACCGATCCGGCCATCTTGAGGGCGATGACCGGTATCCCCGCTACCCGGACCCGGTCGACGGCCTTGGAGATCTTCCCGCCCATGAGCGATCCCGCGAGGACGAGGATGGATGCCCTCGGGAGGCGGACGACCGCGTCCACGGCCTGGGCGAGGTCATCCTCCCCGACGAGAGGAATGGTGTCCACCGAGATCCGCTCGCCCCGGATGTTGTGCCGGTCGGCCTCGTTCACGGCGCCCATCGCCACCTGGGCCACCTGCGCCCCGCCGCCGATGATGATGACCCGGGAGCCGAAGATCCGGGAGAACGGCTCGTAGGTGACGACGTCGCGGACGGGGGGAAGGTCCAGGAGGTCGGCGATGAGTTTCTCCCTGGTCGTCCCCACCCTCGAGCTCGAAGTAGAGGGAGGCGCAGCCTGTGGCCGGGCCTGACGGTATGAGGGACTGCTGGACGATGAGGATGTTCACCTCATGGGCAGCGACCACCGCCGAGATATCCCTGAGGACCCCCGGTCGGTGATCGCAGGTGATGCTGATGCCGTAGATCTCGGGGGTTTCCATAGGGAACCTGATGCGATAGCCGGGATTCGAACCCGGGCTAAAGGCTTGGGAAGCCTCTGTCCTGCCGCTAGACTACTATCGCATGGATTTTCTTATAGATCATGAGCTTCTGCATATAGATTCTTTCGCTCTCACGCCGTGCAGCTCCTCCTGAGGGTGAACCGGATGGCCGCTCCCATCCCCGGGTCCTTCTCAACACGGTCGTCGACCCAGATCCTGCCCCCGTACCCCTCGATGATCATCCGGGAGATGTAGAGGCCGAGCCCCTTCCCGCTCCTCGTGGTCTTCCCCCGCTGGAACCGGTTGAAGATGACGGGCTTCAGGTCGTCGGGGATGCCCGGGCCGTTATCCTCGACGGAGACGGTGACCTCGTCCCCGCTGTCTGCGACCTTTATCCAGACCTCGGTCCCCCGGCCCCCGAACTTGGCGCTGTTACCGATGAGGTTCCTGAAGACCTCCGAGATGAGGCTGTTTGCGCAGACAGACACGGTGGTCCCCTCGTAATGGAGGGTGATCTCCGGCTGGTGGTCGAGCTCCGACCTGATCACGGGGTCGAGGTCCATCATCCTGTTCTCCTGGTCCCGCTCCTGGATCCTCCGGATGGTGGAGACATTGTGGATGATCTCCACGCTCTTCGAGATGGCGCTCTCCAGCTTCCTGAGCATCTCCCGGCCCTTGTCTGTCACGAGGTCGGCGAGGAGCTGGGCATAACCGAGGCTCACCGTGTTCACGTTGTTGATATCATGGGACATGATGTCGAGGTAGAGGTTCGCCCTCGTGTACGCCTCCCCGAGCTCCTCCTGGAGGAGGGCCTTTTTCACCCCGCTCCCGATCGCCCGGGAGACCGACTCGAGCATCCGCAACTCGTCAGGGGCGAGGGGGCTCTCCTTCCTGCACCCCGCCGCGATAACCCCGAGGACCTGGGTCCCCGCGGGGAGGGGGATGAGGACAGAAGACCGGACCCCAGGGAGATGGATATTCCCGACGGGTTGCCCACCGGTCAGATCTCCGGTACTCCTCCCGTCAGTACATGGCGGAAGGGCTCATCCTGCAGGTCTATCGATCCGAGATCCTTCAGTGCGGCATCCGGGAGCCCCTCCTGGTACCGGAGAAAGGCCCTCTTCCCGTCCTGGCCGACGAGGAAGACCATCACCGTATCGGACCGGAGGATCTCCCGGATCCGCTTCCCCGAGGTGGAGAGGATTTCGTCAAGGGTCGCCGACGTCGACGCGGCCGCGATGATCTCGTTCATCGCCGAGAGGACCTGGTTCCTCCGCTCCAGGTTCCCTGACAGGTACGATATGATGGCCGCGACCCAGACGAAGACGAGGACCCGGATGAGGGCTTTGACGAAAAGGTCGGGGGCAAAGCCAGTGAGAAGGTAGACGAGCCCTGCATAGACCCCCCCGAGGAGGCACGCGAACGGGATCGCCCTCTTCGGGTTCTGGTAGGCGTTCAGGATGATGGGGAGATAGTAGAGGTGCGGGAAGACATCGGTCATCTCCCTTGTCACGGAAAAGAAGGTGACAAGGAACGCGACGAGGGTGGTCGTCGGTATGGAGATGCCCCAGAGGATCTTCATGATATCCTCGTCAGAGATCTTCCCGATCATGGATAACCCGCTCCTGCACAGGTACCTTGGAATGGGGACTCCATATAGGCTATCCTTCATGCCCTGCCCAGCGATACCCTTATGACCGGTCACGGAGAACGTATACCTGCACCGGGCAGGTGCCGGCGATTGTAAGTCCGACGTGCCTTCGGGCATGGCCCACGTAAGACCGGGCTCCGGGATTACTGAAGAGCTGTTCGATCCGCTCTTTTCCCGACTTGCAGTCCCTTTCAAAGGAGGAGACGTTATGGCGAGAATGCATGCACGCCGGAGGGGTAAGGCAGGGTCGGTCCGTCCCTACCGGAAGGAACCCCCGGCCTGGTCCAATACCGACGTAAAGGAGATAGAGAAGGTCGTACGAGAGCAAAGGAAGCAGGGGAAGTCCTCGGCCGAGATCGGCCTCCTCTTAAGGGACAAGTTCGGGGTCCCGGACGTGAAGCTCGCGACGGGGAAGCGCCTCGGCCAGATGCTCAAGGAGATGGGGATGGAGTCCAAGATCCCCGAGGACCTGAGGAACCTCATCGAGAAGGCCCTCGGCCTCAGGAAGCACCTCGGCCTGAACAAGAACGACCTGCACAACAAGCGGCAGCTCCAGCTCACCGAGTCCAAGGTGCGCCGTCTGGTGAAGATACTACATCAGGGCAGGGTCGCTCCCGCAGGACTGGGTGTACAAGCCGGAGACCGCGGAGATCCTGCTCTCCCGATGAGAATATGCCTCTGGAAGCAGATGCAGAGCAGCTCGCCCGCCACCTCCTCGCGCAGGAGTTCGTGGAGATCTATGCACACCACGACGCAGACGGGATCGCGGCCGGGGCCATCATCGCGACCGCGATGCTCCGCTCGGGCCGGCCGTTCCGGCTCCGTTGCGCACCGAGGATCGCACCCGCGGACCTCACCGGCGAGGCAGGCGTGCTCCTCTGCGACTTCGGGGCATCCCGGGAGGACCTCCCGCCCCATGTCATGGTCATCGACCACCACCCGCCCCGGTTCGACGGGGAGTTCCACGTGAACCCTGCCCGTTCCGAACCCTCGGGAGGCGGGGAGGTCCCTGCCGCCGGTGCCGCGTACCTGGTAGCCCAGCACATGGGCGAGAACCGCGACCTCGCGGGCATCGCCCTCATCGGGATGATCGGCGACGGGCAGGAATGGTCGGGGGCGAACCGCGGGATCCTGAACGACGGGATAGCGAACGGGTACATCACCGGCGGGAGAGGTCTCCTGCTCCCCGGGCGGGATCCCGCCGAGGCCCTCGCCCTCTCCACCCGTCCCTACCTTGCGGGGATCAGCGGCGAAGAAGACGCCGCACGGAAGCTCGTGGACGAGTGCACCACCGGCGGGAAGGTCTCCCTCGACGAGCTCCTCTCCCTCGTCGTCCTCAGGGCCGGGACCTCTTCGGCCCCGGGCGCCCTCGAGTCCATCTACGGCGATACCTACCGCCTGGAGAAGGAGGCCATCCCCGATCTCCACTCCCTGGCGGCCGTGGTGGACGCCTGCGGGAGGGCGGGGATGGGCGGCTTCGCCGCATCGATCCTCCTCTCACGCCAGTTGCCAGGGAACGAGGCCTGGGAGGCCCTCCGTTCCTATCGCGCGAAGGTGATCGCCGCGATCCGCTCGGCACAGCCGCTCGACGTCGACGGCTGGTACGCCCTCGGCGACGCATCGGTGAACGGGCCCGGTCGCCGATGCCCTCGTGCTCTCCCGTGAGGGGGAGCGGCCGGTCTTCGTCTTCTCGCCCGGGGAGGGGGTCTGGCACATCTCTGCCCGGTGCCCGGCGGGTGTCCGGATGGACCTCGAGAAGGTCATCCGCGACCTTGCCCGGAGTTGCGACGGGGACGGAGGGGGCCACCGGTGCCGGGCCGGGGCCACCATCAGCGACCGGTACCTCGACCAGTTCAGGAAGGGGCTCGCGGAGGCGATGGCCGCATGATGTCTCGACAGGGCACCATCACCACCGCCCACCACGACCCGGAGCGGGTCGCCCGCTCCCTTTCACCGGACAACCTCGCGTCCATGAAGACGGTCGCGGGGGCCGGCGTGGTCGTCACCCGGATATCTGGAGAGAACCTCCGGTCCATCATCGCATCGGTGGACGACTACCTGATGAACCTCGCGATAGGGGAGGACGTATGCACGTGCACTTCACCCTGAAGGCAGACCTCTGCTTCTCCAACGAGCTCGGGCCCGATGCCCAGGCCGCGGTGGACGTCGCCGTAAAGGAGGCGAACGGGCAGCTCTTCTGCAAGGGTGTCCCGAAGGATGTACCTCCCGGGGAGATCGGGAAGATCACCGTCTGGGACGTGGAAGAGAACATCCTCTTCCTCGAGATCGAGAGCGGCGGGTACACCCGGGCCCATGACGCCCTCTTCCGGTTCCGGAAGCTGATCGGCGCCGTCCTCGGGAAGCAGCACATCGGCCTCCGCGAGATCAGGACAAGGGAGTTCCGGGTGACCCTGACCGGCGACGTGACGGAGTCGGCGATCCCGCGCATCCCCTTCATCCGGAGCGTGAAATGCAACGAGGGGAACGTGGTCCTCGATCTCCAGGTCACCACCCAGGACCTGGAGAACCGCGTCCCCGACCGGATCGTGAAACTCATCGAGGAGAAGGTCCAGGCCGCGGCCTACGGGGGAAAGACCGAACACTGGGAGTCCTGTACGAGAGCCCGAAGAAGGAGCGGACGTACACGGGGAACCCCACCGACGAGATGGAGAAGCGCCACTGGATCCGCCACGGCTCCTCCCGGGGGCAGTGGATCTACGGCCCGCAGCCGATCCAGCTCTTCAGGGCGTTCACCTCCATCGTCGAAGAGGAGATCATAAAGCCGCTCGGGTTCTCCGAGATGGTCTTCCCCAAGGTGGACACCTGGGACGTCCTCTGCACGGTCGGGGCACGCGAAGGGGGTCTACCCCGAGATTTACTATGTCTGCACCCCGAAGACCCGGGATCCCGCCTTCTGGGAGGATGTCGCGGACTACTTCAAGGTGACGGGCGAGGTCCCCGTCGAGATGCTCCGAGAGCGGATAGACGGGCCCATCGGCGCCCTCTGCTATGCGCAGTGCCCTTCCTTCTGGCCCTTTGTCCAGGGGCGGACCGTCGCGACCACATCCCTCCCCGTGAAGATCTTCGACCGGTCGGGGACCTCCCACCGGTACGAGAGCGGGGGTATCCACGGGATTCGAGCGGGTGGACGAGTTCCACCGGATCGAGATTCGTCTGGTTCGGCACCGTGGACCAGACGACGAAGATGGCAGAAGACCTGTACAAGGCATACACCCGGGTCTTCAACGAGCTCCTGGAGCTCGAGTGGCGGTGCGCGAAGGTCACCCCCTGGTTCATGGCCCAGGAGGGAATGGTCGGCGCCTGCGGGTGCGAGTCCGTCGGGACCACCGATTACGAGGCATACCTGCCGTACAGCGACAGCTGGCTCGAGTTCCAGAACGTCTCGGTGAACGGTGACAAGTACCCGAAGGGCTTCAACGTGAAGATCCAGAACGGGGAGGAGTGCTGGTCCGGCTGCTCGGGCATCGGGCTCGAGCGGTGGACCGCGGCGTTCCTCGCCCAGAAGGGATTCGATCCCGCGGAGTGGCCCGAGGCGGTAGTAAAGCGAGTGGGAACATTGAACGAGGTATTCAGATTCCTGTGAAGGAGAACGTGAAAACATGGTAAAAAAGAGTCAGATTGGAAGAAAGGTTGAGGGATGGAAGGCAAAGGGCTGGTACAAGATCCATGTCCCCGAGGTATTCGGCAAGACCTACATCGGAGACACGATCTCGAACGATCCGGCCACCGTGATGGGGCGGATCCTCCAGACCACCCTCGGTGAGATCATCCAGGACTACACGAAGCAGCACATCAAGATCCGCGTGAAGGTCACGAGCGTCACCGGCGATGCCGCCTACACGGAGTTCGTGGGGCACGAGCTGACCCGGGACTACATGCGCTCCATGGTCAAGCGGCGCACCTCGAGGATCGATACCATCCTCCCCGTCACGACAAAGGACGGGAAGACCCTCCGGATCACGATGACCTGCCTCACCCTGACGAGGGCGAACCTCTCCCAGGTGCATGCCATCCGCTCGGGGATGACCCAGTTCATGCAGGCGTACGCGGCGCAGAGGGATTTCCCGGCCTTCGTGAAGGAGATGGTCTCCGGTGAGATCACGAAGGAGCTCTTCAAGCTCGTGAAGCCGATCTACCCGGTGCGCAGGGTCGAGATCATCAAGTCCCGGCTCGAGCCCGAGGTGAGGGCCGGGGCGAGACCTGAGGAGCCGGTCACCGAGGAGCCGGTTATCGAGGCGAAGCCGGAGGAGAAAACCGAGGAGAAGGCAGAGGCTCCGGCCCCCGCGTGAGTCTCCTCTTTTACAGGAATCCGGGTTGAGGATTCCTCGTCCCACATCACCTCCCATCGCTGTTTTTTGCACTCGACGCGAATCTGACCTCCGTTATTCAGGATGGACCACTGCTCTCCCGACCTTCGGGTCTGATTCCGGGATTTCACTTTTGCACAACCGGGGGCCGGACCATGCAGGGTAATGAAGGGGGAGGAGCAACACTCTCTCATGACTGCGGGGAGAGTTCTCCTCCTGATCCTGGATGGCATCTCTGACCGGCCATGCAGCGAGCTCGGCGGCAGGACGCCACTCGAGGCCGCTGAGACCCCTGTCCTCGACCAGCTGGCCCGCGAGGGCATCTGCGGCATCATGGATCCCATCGGGCCGGGCATCCGGCCGGGCTCGGACACGGCCCACCTCTCCCTGCTCGGTTACCCGCCTGAACGGGACCTACACCGGTCGCGGCCCTCTCGAGGCAGAGGGCTGCGGGATCCACATGGAGCCTGGGATGATCGGGTTTCGCGCCAACTTCGCCACCCTTGGCGGGGACGGGAAGGTCACCGACAGGCGGGCAGGCCGCATCCACGGGACTGCCCCCCTCTGTGATGCGATCGAGAAGGGGGTTCACCTGAAGCACGGCGTCAGCTTCCGGTTCCGGCCCGGTGCAGGGCACCGTGCGGCTCTGGCCCTGAAAGGAGCGGATCTCGGCCCCTGCGTCTCTTCGAACGATCCCAAGGCCGAGGGGCTGCTGCCCCTGGAAGTGACGGCACTCACGGGAGAGAAGAAGGACAGGAGGACCGCCGACGCCTGCAACGACTTCCTCCTGCAGGCAAGCGCCATCCTCGCCGATCACCCGCTGAACAGGAGCCGGATGGAGGAGGGCCTCCCTCCCGCGAATACTGTCCTCATCAGGGGGGCGGGCGAGATGGGGAGATTCGAACCGTTTCCCGAGCGGTTCCACATGAACGGGAGCGTTATCGCGGCCGCAACACTCATAACAGGGATCGGAAAGGCCATCGGGCTCGAGGATATCCCGGTCCCGGGTATCACGGGATCCGCCGATACGAACCTTGACGGCAAGGTGAAGGCTGCCCTTGCCGAACTGGGGAAGAAGGAGTTCGTGCTCCTGAACATCAAGGGTGCCGACGAGGCGGGGCATGACGGCCTCCCCGTCCGGAAGAGGGATTTCATCGCGAGGGTCGATACCGCCCTCGCACCCCTGCTCTCCCTGAAGGATACCCTCGTCGTCGCCTGCGGGGACCACAGCACCCCGTGCTCCATCCGCGACCACAGCGCAGACCCGGTCCCCCTGGTGATCCGGGGTGAAGGGGTGCGTGTGGACAGGGTGACCCGGTTCACCGAGACCGCTTGTGCCGAGGGTGGGCTCCACCGGATCCCGGGTTCGGTCCTCCTGCCCATCCTCCTCGACCTCGCGAACCGTGCCAAGAAGTACGGCGCCTGATCGGGGGCATGATGAGAGCCTGCCAGATCCTTGAACTTGAGGGCCTGACCTTCCTCGAACCCACGTTCGCCTCCCTCACCGAGGATATCTACACGACCGCCCTCCTCGGGATCCCGTCGCTCGAGGCAAGGCTCCTCATCGACAGGGACGAGAACCCCCTCGCGGTGGCCGTCTCCGATGGGAAGGAGCTGGTACGCCGCCACTTTCCTCTTCCGGAGCCCTTCCTTCGAGGTCATCGAGCTCTGCGAGGATCTCGACTCCGAGATTCACGAAGCTGGAGCGATCCGCCTGGGCTGCAGCAGTCAGGGAATACTACAGTCTCCTCATCGGGAGGACCGTCACTCCCGCGTTCGAGGATCTCCCCCCCGGCAGGGAACCCAAGCTCAGGGGATTACTGGAGGAGGTGTGGGGCGGGGACGATGCCGTCACCTGCCTGGACTGCTGCTGCGGGTCAGGGGTGGGTTCCTCGGCAGCAAGGGCCCTCGGGATGGTCCCCCTTGCGTATGACAGCGACCCCGCCCTCCTCGCCCTCGGTCTCTCTTCGGGGAGGCTCATGCCTGAGGAGACCATGTGGATAGATGCAACACTTGCGGGACAGTACCTGGAACCCGTGCCCCGGGGTATCGCGGTGATGATGGGAGAGATCAACACCTTCACGGAGGATGTGTGGGAGACCATCACGGGGGAGCTCCTCGGCCTCGTCGGGGATGCCCTGATCACGGTGGGGACAGAGCAGGAGGCCCGCAAGGTGGAGGGCTGGTGCCGTGCCTCCGGATATCCTGCCGAGGTCACCGAGAACCGGCGGGACGAGTTCTACGACCGCTGGGTCTGCAGATCAAAGAGGGATGAATAAGCGGCTTCCCGTAAAAGAAGGGGATGAAAGGCCCGGTTCAGGGTCTCGGGATGCGCTTCAGCCTCTCGAGAACGACCATCGGGTTGGGGAGCTTGTGAGCCATCCGTTCCAGGAACTTCCTGACAAAGAGGTCGCTCGACCCCTGCTTCTCGATGATCTTCTGGATATCGATCCCCACCGGCGTGATGGTCTCTGATATGTACTTGAGCCTCTTGTCGAGCGCTGCGTCCAGATACATGGTGTTGACCGTTACCATAGACCCTGATTATTATATGCGCACTCTTCTATAAATAACCTTTCGCGTTACCGCCTGACAGTAAGCTGGTATTCGTTGTATTCTTCTCCCTTTTCCCCCGTTTTATAATGTTCTTTAGTTAATATTCTGAACGTCCCCTGAAACACCCGGCAACAGGGATATCATCCCGTACATGCCCTGATCGCCACCCTGGCCCCGGCGCATACCAGCGCGCGCTCTTTATACCAGGTGCGGGATCTCCCTGTTCCGGCGGAAGGTGTAGAAGAGGAGGACGCAGCCCGCCCCCGCGAGCACCGCCCCGCCGGCACCGATGAGGATGCGGGTGACGAGTGTCGGGAAGAGGGCAAGGGCTATGCCCGGCGACGAGCAGCACGGCCCCGGCCAGGAGAAACGCCCGCCTCCCCCATCCCTCGACCGAGAGGAGGCCCCCGATGACGAGGAGGAAGAGCCCGCAGACGACCGCGATCGCCGCCCCGAGGTAGATGATCAGGTCGAAGACGAGATCGCGGTTCAGGAACACGAGGATACCGATGAGGATAGACGAGAACCCGGCGATGAAGAGGAGGACCGGGAGGATGCCGGCCCTGCCCATGAGGTGCCCTGCGACGAGGAACCCAAGGCCTATGATGACCGCGAATACCCCGAGGAGGGCGATGACGAGGTTGACGATGAGATCGCTCCAGGCGAGGAGCGCTATCCCTGCCGCAACGAGGAGAACCCCGGCGGCCGGCATGAAGTACGGCGAGAGGGTTATCCATGTCTCCTGCAGGATCTCCTCAGCCATCGGAGTACGGATTCAGCGCAAAGGTTAATAAACCGTATTCTTCGACCCCGGGTGGGTCACCGCCCGCCCTCCCGTTCGGTACAGTCGAGCTCGGCGATGATGGTGACGGGATCGTCCATCTCCCCGACCAGCCTCTGGAGCTCGAGGAGGCGCTCGATCCCGATGAAATGCTCGGCCATGACCCTCCCGAGCGGCGAGAGGACGAGGGCCTTTCCCTTCCGCTGCACGAGGTCGTGGGAGATGAGCTCGGGGAGGACGGGTTCCACCTCACCCACCATCATCCCCGAGATCCTCCGGATCGCCTCCTCGTCTCCCCGGGCCACCACGGCATGTGCGGCAAACTCCTCGGAGCTCTCCTCTGCCCCGTACGAGGGGGCGACCTCCTCCATCTCCCCTCTCAGGAGCCGGATCGCCACCTCCTCCTCGGTCGCCTCCGGGTCGCTCGTGTAGGCGCCCCCGGGCTCCGCGAGGATCACGACCTTCCCCCGGTCATGGTAATCGGGCCTCCCCGATCGCCCGCCCATCTGGGAGAACTCCTGGACCGTCAGCCACTCGATCCCCATCGCGAGCGAGTCGAAGATCACCTGGGATGCGGGGAAGTCCACGCCGGCCCCGAGCGCAGCGGTCGTCACCACGGCGGCGATCTTCCCCTGCTCGAACCGGTGCTCGACATCCCTGCGCTCCTGGGCCGCGAGGCCCGCATGGTACGGGGCGGCTTTCTTCCCCAGGGCCTCGGCGACCACGTGGCACCGCGCCCGGGCGTTCGTGAAGATGATGGTCTGGCCCCTGAAGCCCTTGGAGGACTTCATCGAGAACTCGGCCTCCACGAGCTGCTTCTCGAACCGGATCTTGTCCTTCCTCGTGACAAAGAGGAGGTAGCGCTCGAGGGGCACGGGCCGGTCCGCGTAGGTGACGAGGCGTGCGCCGAGCTTCCCGGCGAGGAGGTGGGGGAGGCCGACCGTCGCGGAGAGGTAGAGGAACTGGGCCTGGGGGGCGAGGTACTTCAGCCGGGCGATGAGCCCGTCGAGCCGGTGCCCCCGCTCCCGGTCCTCGAGCATCTGGATCTCGTCGATCACCACGGTACCTATGTTCGCGAGGCTCCTCCCGCACCTGAGGAGGTGGTCCAGCCCCTCGTAGGTCCCGACCACGATCTGGGCGTCCGGGTCCTGCCGGCCCCTGGCGCGGTTCTCGGGGAGGTTCAGCCGGTTCGGCCGGTGAAGAGGGAGACCCGGGCGATCTGCCCGTACCGCTCTGAGAACCGCTCGAACTTCTGGTTCGCGAGGGCGACGAGGGGGACGAGGAAGAGCATCCTCCCCCTCCCCTCGAGGAGGTTCTTCATCCCCGCCATCTCCCCGATGAAGGTCTTCCCGCTCGCGGTCGCCGAGACCACGAGCAGGTCGGTGCCCGAGAGGAGGCCGGCCCCCACCGCCAGGTGCTGGACGGGCATGAGCCGTTCCACCCCGGAGGCGGTCTTGAACCCGGGCGGGAGGGGGAGATTGGCGACAGACGAGGTCTCGGTGACTGGGATGCGCCTCGATCCGGTCGAAGAGCGTCCGGGAGAGGTCCATCCCGTCCGGCTGGAGGGCGGAGAGGACCCGGTCCAGGTCGCGGAACGCGGTGAGGAGGCTCTCGATATAGGTGAAGGAGATCTTCCCGAACCTGGTGAAATACCCGAGCTCCCTTCTCACCTCCTTCCGGGCACAGTCCATGCAGATGGACTCTTTCCCGAACCTGACCGCGGTGTTGGGATCGAGGGGCGTTACCCGGTCCTCGAGGAGGCAGGTGCGGCAGAGGGACTGGACCCCGCAGGGGATTTGGAGGTCAGAGAGGAACGCCTCCATCTCCTTGTCCGGGCGGGTGATCAGGACCTCCCCTTTCCTGAGATACGCGATGAGGTCCTTCGTCGGGAGGGACCGCCCGTGCCTGCTCCCGGGTTTCCGGATCAGGTAGTCCTTCGGCCGGTATCCCTTCGTTGTACCGACGAGGTCCACCTGGCCGACCGAGGTCACCTTCGCCCCCTCGAGGAAGAAGAGCCGGTAGTACCCGCGCTGGGGGTGGATCACGACCCTCATGGGGCGACCGTGTCGTGGATCGTGTACCCGAGGCCTGCGGCCTCGAGCCTCTTCAGGAAATCGGTGAACTCCTCGTCGACGATGACGATGGCGCAGTCGAGGCCGTGAAAGGCAGCCTCGATGACCCCCTCGCGGGCCCCGAAGAACATATCGGGGTGCCTGCCTATCCCTTCGAGGGCGACACAGGCCTCCAGGCCCACAGCCGCGACCACCTGGACCTGGCCGGCCACCTCCCTGAGGAGGTCCCGCCTCACTCTCCGGGATCCCCCCCGCTCGATCCTCGGCACCTTGCAGACATGGATGGTCCCCTCGGTATGCTCGATGATCCCCGAGAGCCTCGCCACCCCCACGTCTTCACCGGTCGCGGGCGTCCATGGTCGCGGTCCCCATCGCGCTGCGGGAACCCGGGCTCGCGTAGAGCCACCCCTTCTCCATGAACACCCCGACCTGGTCCCCCTTCTTCAGGTTCTCGGCGGCGAGCGCGGTCCAGATCGAGACCTGGTGGATGACGTCCCGGCGGATGTGCCTGGCATAGGTCTCCAGGGCCTCGGCATGGTTGACCACCCACTCGATGCCTGCCCGGGTCACCTGGTACCGGCCCCTCCCCTGGGCGCTCACCATCCCCCCCTCGACGAGCTCGCGGATGTACTCCGAGACCGCCTGGGGGGTCACGCCGAGCTTCCCGGCGATCTCCTGCTGCCGGATGGCCGGCTGGTTCTCGGCTATCTCGACAAGGATCTGGAAACGGGTCGCCTCGCTCTTGGAACGGAGGATGGTGGTGAGGGGATCATCGTTTCCCATGGTCTATGAGCACCATGCCCTGGCCCTTCACGTCCAGCTTCGGGATCCTCTTCGCGAGCCCCTTGATGACGACCTGGGAGACGTTGTACTTCCGGGCGATATCGTTGATGGAGGTGTTCCCCTGCTTGATCTCCTCCTCGATCTGGTCGACGAGGTCCCTCACCTTCTCGTCGTTTGACAGGGCGACATGGATCAGGTCTGCGAGGTCCGTCATATTGCACTGGAAGTTCGCCCTGAACCGGCTGTAGATGGTCCGGTACTCCTTCACGGGCTTCTTGCCGGGCGGGGGGGTCCGCCACTTTTCCTCGATGAGGTTCCCCTTCTTCAGTATGGCGAGGCATTCGCCCACCGAGTCATGGCCGGCCAGCTTGGCGAGCTCGTCCTCTGTCATCCAGGTCCTGCTGAGGTGCTCGTATATCTCCTTGTACTGGTCGTTATTGAAGGTGACAAAGAGGGAGACCATCTCAATAGGATCATTCACGATTCTGATGTGACCGGTCAAAGCGCAAACCCAACCCACTTATATATGGTCTCTGAACTCAATAAAGATTTTCAGAATCGCCCATGCGTGACCGGGGAAGGATACTTGTCAGGGGCATCGTCCAGGGGGTGGGCTTCAGGCCGTTCGTGTACGCCCGGGCCCATGCCCTGGGTATCAGGGGCACGGTGAAGAATACCGGGAGCCAGGTTGAGATCGACGCGTGGGGGGAGAGGTTCGAGGCTTTCCTCGGGGACGTTTCACGAGGGCCTCCCCTCGCGAGGATCGACTCGGTGGATATCCTCCCCCTCCAGGGCCCCCCCCCGGCAGGGTTTTCCATCCTCGTCTCTTCGGCCGGAACCCTCTCGGGGATGATCCCGCCCGATGTCGCAACGTGCAGCGAATGCGTTGGGGATCTCTTCGATGAGAAGAGCAGGTACCGGGGTTACTTCGCCACCTCGTGCGTGAACTGCGGGCCCAGGTACAGCATCATCGAATCCCTCCCCTATGACAGGGAGCGGACCTCGATGGTCTCCTTCCCGCTGTGCCCGGAGTGCGGGAGGGAGTACACGGACCCCGCCTGCCGCCGCCACCATGCCCAGACCATCGCATGCCCGGTCTGCGGCCCCCGTCTCACCCTTATGGACCCGGACGGCCGGGCAAGGGAGACAGCCGATCCGATCGGCGAGGCGGCATCACTCCTTGATGGCGGTTCCATCCTCGCCATCCGCGGCATCGGGGGGTTCCACATCGCGTGCACGGAGCCTGCGGCGAGGGAACTGAAGGAACGCCTGGGCAGGACGGAGCAGCCTTTCGCGATCATGGTGAGGGAGGAGGTCCTCGACAGGATGGTCCTTGTCCGGCCGGAGGACCTGGCACTGCTCCGGAGCGAGGTGCACCCCATCGCTGTCCTGGTAAAACAGGACGTTACCGCCCACAACGAGATCTCGAACCTCCATACCATCGGCTGCATGCTCCCCTATGCCCCGCTCCACCACCTCCTCTTCTCCCGCCTCAAGGCCCCGCTCCTGATCATGACCTCGGCGAACATGCCGGGCTACCCGATGATCACCGAGATCGATACTGCAGTTGCTAAGCTCAGGGGGCAGGTGGACTACTACCTCACCCATGACCGCCGGATCCTGAACCGGTGCGATGACTCGGTGGTCAGGGACGGGTTCATCATCCGGCTCTCGAGGGGGATCGCCCCGAAACGGACCAGGATCGATCTCGGCCCTTCCTGCATCCTCGGGGTCGGGCCCGAGCTGAACAGCAACATCACCATCTACAAGGGCGGGTATGCCATCACCTCCCCGCACGTCGGCCATGTCCGGAACCCCCCGACCCTCGCCTACCTCGAGGAGACCGCAGAGCGCATCAGGAGCTGGCTCGGGGCGAAGTACGATGTCATCGGGCACGACCTCCACCCCTCCTTCCTCTCCACCGGCTATGCGAGGGCGCTCGCCGAGGAGACGGGGGCCGAACTCGTCCCCGTCCAGCACCACCGTGCCCACATCGCAGCGACCACCCTCGACCCATGCATCGGGATCACCATCGACGGTGTCGGCTATGGAGACGACGGGAGGGTCTGGGGCGGGGAGGTCTTTGCAGGCCAGGTCCCCCACCTCTCCAGGGTCGGGCACCTCGAGGAGGTGCCGATGCCGGGCGGCGACCTTGCCACCCGGTTCCCCGAGAGGATGCTCTACGGGATCCTTCCCGAGGAGAGGACCCTCGATCTCCTCAGGGAGCGGAGCTGGACCGATGTCCAGGCGGGCGTCCTCGCCCGGCAGGTGGAGCGGGGGGTGAACGTGGCCTGGACATCGAGCACCGGCCGGGTCCTCGACGCAGTGGCTGCCCTCCTCGGGATTTGCAGGGAACGGACCTATGACGGCGAGCCGGCCATGCGGCTCGAAGCCGCGGCTTACAGAGGGAGACCTTCTGAATGGCCGCTGGAGTTCGTCCAGAAGCAGGGGGCTGAAGTCCTCTCCACGAGATCGATCGTGGGAATCACCCTCGAAGAGTATCTGAAGGTACAGAGATCCGGAGAGGGTGGTACCGGTGGAAAGGCAATTGCTGATATTGCAGCCTCTGTCCAGCACAACCTTGCCCGGGGAATCGCTCATATCGCCATCCATGCTGCTCACGATACCGGCCTGACCCGGGTCGCCCTCTCCGGAGGAGTGGCCTACAATGCCGCGATCAGGGAGACCATCCGAAAGGAGGTGGATGCGGCGGGGCTCTCGTTCCTCGTGAACCGCGGGTATCCTCTCGGGGACGGCTGTATCTCGTACGGGCAGTGCGTCTGGGCAGGAATGGTGAAGCGGGAGCAGGGATAACGGGAAGGGAAAGATCGCCCCTTTAACCTTAGTTCTGCTCATTCCGGGGTTCCCGGCAGCCCTTCCCCACCCCCGGGCCGGCCTCTTGCATGGTAAGGAAAGCATTTAGCATTACCGGCTCCACTTCCGGGTAGAGGGGGAAAGGCATGGAAGACCTTGACGAGATCTTTGCTGCCGGCATCTGGGACGTCATGCCGGGGAATGAGCGGGCCTTCATCGAGGCATGGAAGGAATTCTCGGTCTGGACGGCCCTGCACCAGAAGGGATCGGGGTACGGGAACCTCCTCCAGGACATGGATAACCCTTCCCGGTTCATCTCCTACGGGCCCTGGAAGGACCTGGAGAGCGTCCGGGCCTGGCGCCAGCAACCGGAGTTCAGGAAGTCCATCGGCCGGTTCATGGACCTCTGCGACCACATAACTCCGGGGACCTTCAGGCTCGTTGCCGGTGAAGGCGGGGGAGAGGAGATCTGGATCCCGGGCCCCGGATCCCATCAGTCCTGATACCGGTAGGGAAGGCCAGGCATCCGGACCATCGCTGACCGGTATCTCCTTTCATAGACCAATTATCGTTATCTTTAAACCCCTCTCTCCCCCCACCGTACCCGGGATATTTCCATGGACGACAGGAGTGCCGGGCGTATCGCCCTCTTCATCGCGGTCCTCGCCGGCTTCCTCGCGCCCTTCGACATTTCTGCGGTGAACATCGCCCTCCCGACCATCGGGGCCGAGTTCTCCCTGGACGCGGTCTCCCTCTCCTGGATCAGCACCGCCTACCTCCTCTCCTCGGCCCTGTTCCTCGTCCCCTTCGGCCGTATCGCCGATATCGTGGGGAGGAAGCGGATCTTCAACCTCGGGCTCTGCCTGTTCACGGGCGCTTCGTTCCTGATGGCCTACACGATCACGCCTGCCACGATCATCCCGCTCCGGGTGATCCAGGGCATGGGCGGTGCCCTTATCTACGGCACGGCGGTCGCGATACTCACCGCGGTCACCCCGGCGGAGGATCGGGGGAAGGCCCTCGGCATCTACACGACCGCGGTCTACCTCGGGCTCTCCCTCGGGCCGTTCCTCGGGGGGTTCCTGACCGGCCAGTTCGGGTGGCGGTCGATCTTCCTCGTGAACGTCCCCATCGGCCTCTTCACCCTCGGGCTCATCCGGTGGAGGCTCCGCGGCGAGTGGGCCGATGCCCGGGGGGAGCGGTTCGACACCCCGGGGTCCGTCCTCTTCGGCCTCTCCCTCGTCGCCGTGATGCTCGGCTTCACCTGGCTTCCCGGGACACCCGGCCTCCTCATGATCCTCCTCGGCGTCCTCCTCCTCGGGGGGTTCGTGAAATGGGAGCTGCGGATCCGGCACCCGCTCCTCGATGTGGGCCTCTTCACGGGGAACCGGGTCTTTGCGCTCTCCAACCTCGCCGCCCTCATCAACTACAGCGCCACCTTCGCCGTGACCTTCTTCCTCTCCTTCTACCTCCAGTCCATCCGCGGCTTCTCCCCGTACATTGCAGGGGCCATCCTGATCACCCAGCCCCTCCTCCAGGCGATCTTCTCCTCGCCCGCAGGACGCCTCTCTGACAGGATGGAACCGGGGAAGGTCGCCTCGGTGGGGATGGGGCTCTGCGCCGCCGGGCTCCTCCTCCTTGCGTTCATACGCGAGGATACCCCGCTCCCCTTCCTGATCGTTGCCCTGGCCCTCCTCGGGGTCGGGTTCGCCCTCTTCTCCTCCCCGAACACGAATGCCGTGATGTCCTCGGTGGAAAAACGGTGCTACGGGGTTGCCTCGGGGACGCTCGGGACGATGCGCCTCGTCGGGCAGATGCTCTCCATGGGGATCGCGATGACCCTTTTTGCCGTCTACATCGGGCAGGTGGAGATCGGGCCGGCGAACTACCCGGGCCTCCTCTCGGCCATCCAGATGGGGTTCCTCATCATGACCGTCCTCTGCGTCATAGGGATCTACCCCTCACTTGCACGGGGGAGGATGCGGGACGGGGATACGGGGACGTGCAAGCTGCCCTGAGGGAGGATTCGAAAACCTGATGGTTTTCTCATCCGCCGCCACCGCCGCAGGCTGGGCGGCAGCGGCAGGTTTCGTACCGAGGGAGGTTTCGTAAGTGGGAGGGTTCGTAAGAAACCGGACTCGAGCGACGAAGTTGCGAAGAAACCGACCTGGAGCAACGACGACTGCTCCTGAAGGGAGCAGGAGTGGAGCGACGAAGCGTCAGCGGAGTAGCGACCGCCACCAGGCGGGGTGCGACCAGAGGACGGTCTATCCCACCCCTTCAACGATCGCCGTGAGCCCGGACGGTTTCTCCCAGCCGATCCTGACACTGGCTTTGGCGAGGATTCCCTCCGTTGAAGGGTCCCGCACCGTCAGGGTGACGTTCACGGGCTGACTCCTCTCTTCGATATGCTCGGCGAAGTAAGACCAGTAGACCGGTTCGGCTGTACCTGTATACGCCGGGGCGAGTTCGACGACCTTGAAATCCGGAGGTCCCCAGTGGTAAAAAGTGCCAAAGTCCGTCTCCCACGTGAATTGTGCATCAAGCGGAATAATTCCGGAGATGTTCACGGGCGTGAGCCGGATACCAATGGTGGAGGACATGGCGGGATTGTAGCGGGTTGGGGTTGCGTTGATTGCGATGGTGAGGGGAACAGCGACGGAAGGGGACGGCGATAAGGCTGGACCCGAAGGAGATCCGGGTGCGGCAGGGCCGAGGCAGCCGCTGGTTATGGCGGCGATGATCGCAAGGCTAACGAGGAGGAAGAACCTGTGTTGCATCTTATCGACAACTGATGGTCAACTATGGAAAGGGAAAAGGTTGCCGATCGAGGTGGGAAACTCATGGGTCAGATAGATGCCAGAACCTGGGGGGGGTGCCCGTGCGGCGGGGGAGGCGTAGCCAACTCACGACTTCATCGCTCGAGGTCGGTTTCTCCGAAACCTCCCTCCCCCGAGAGCATCCGGTAAAAGTAGATCGCCGGTTTCCGTGAACATGTGGACGCTCCCGGGGATCCGCTTCGCTCACCCTCCCGACTGTGGCGTTCCCCGCGCGAGGATAGGCCTATTCGGGGGCAGCAGGATCGGTTTTCCAAAAAATATCCGCCGATAAATCCTGAAAACCTCGGATCAGGGACTCCCATATAATGGGGGGATGGCCGCGCCGGGGGTGGCGGAGCCCTCGCGACTTCGTCGCTCCAGGTCGGGTTCTGATGAACCCTCCCTCCCCCAAGAGCCCCAAGACGCTAAATAAACTCAGACCTTGCCCTCCCGGGCGGCGATTGCACGTTCAGGAGTTATTCAAAGCAGAATAAAGATCCTTGGCAGCTTGCTAATGAAAAGTGAAAAGGTAAGAGGGGGAATTTCACCCGAAGAGGGCGCCGAGCCCGGCCATCGCGGACTCTTCTTCCTGCTTCTTGTCCTCCTTCTTCTCCTCGGGCGCCGCTGCCGCTGCTGCGGCAGGGGCCGCTGCGACCGGTGCGGCCGCAACGGGTACAACCGCGGCCTTCGCGATGGCATCGGCGATGTTCACGCCCTCGAGTGCGGCGATGAGGGCCTTCACCCGGGAGTCGTCCACCGCGACACCCGCGGCGGTAAGAACGGTCTTCACGCTTGCTTCGTCAACTTTCTTTCCTGCGTGGTGCAGGAGCAGTGCAGCATAGATGTATTCCATGTCAGTTCACCTTCTTTCTCGTCTGAGATTATCCTTATTTTCCACCTACGATTCCATTCAGGGTCTTTGCCTCGCGGGAGGCCCGGGCGATGATGGCGTCCATCACGTCCTTCTCGTAGACGCTCGCCTCGACGGCCAGGTTCTTTGCCTCGGAGAAGGCCTTCCCGATGATCGCGACGGCCGTAACCTTCGTCGGGTAACCTGCCTCCAGAGAGAGGCTGAATGCCTGGCGTGTGGCGAGGGCGATGTCCCGCCGGTAGGCCTCGTCGTCGATGGCGAGGCTCTCGGGCCTGAAGATGGTCTTCTCGTAGAAGGCCGCCTGGAGCCGCAGGCCCACGTCCATGGGCCTGATCTCGAGCTTCGAGAGGATGTCGGCGACCTTCTTCGAGATCACGTCGCCCTTCTTCACGACGACCTTCGTGTCCCGGATCCTCACCTTGCCGGCGTCGATGACGGCAGGGATCCCCGCCGCCTGGAGCTCGCCGACGACAGGGCCCGGCTTGAAGCTCGTGGGCCCCTTGGAGACGACGATGTCCTCGGGGGCGACCTCGCCCGCCTTCGCGGCCATCTTCGTCTTCGTCTTCTCCAGCGTCCTGAAGAGGGAGAACGGGTTCTGGTTCGTGAAGATGAGGGCACTCTGGCCTTCGATGAACTTCTCGAGGTCCGCGTAGTCGCCGCCCAGTTCCGCAAAGGCATGCTCGATGAGGGTGTTCCTCGTCATGCGGAGCACCGCCTTCCCGTGGAGGTCCCTGCGGATCCCCTGGAGCTGGGCCGCGGGGATGCCGTGGACGTCCACGAGCGAGATCACCGCATAGTCCTTTGCCCAGACCTTGATCTTCTCCACCTCGTCCCGCTTCCACTTCGGGAGGTGGTGCGTGTAGAGGGCCATCTCACACCAGCCTCACTGCGGGCCCCATGGTGGTCTTCACGAAGACCGAGCGGACATTCATGTGCCCCTGCTCGAGGACGGACTCGATCCTCTTTATCACAACGTCGATGTTCTCGGCGATCAGGTTCGGGTCCATCTCGGTCGACCCCACCTTCGCGTGGAAGGTGGTCCGGTCCTTGGTCCGGATCTTCACCGACGAGCGGAGCCGGTCCACCATCGGCCGGATATCGGTCCCGGGCTGGACGGGGATGGGCATGCGCCCCCGCGGGCCGAGCCTGGGCCCGAGGTACCTCCCCACCTGGGACATGACCGACGTCTCTGCGATGAAGAAGCGGTACTCGCCGGCAATCTTTCGCGCCTCGCGGGGTGCGCCTCCCAGGCGCTCGATCTCCTCGGAGGAGATGATCAGGTCCACCTTGGCGTCCTTCGCCTTGGACGTGATATCCCCCTTCCCGAGCACGGCGATCTTCACTCCCCCGAGCTGGTGGGGGAGGAGGATCGTCTCGTCGATCCGGTTCTTGGGCTGGGACAGGTCGATGTTCTTTAAGTTCACCGTAATGTCCACGCTCTCCCGGAACTTCCGCTTGGGGGCGCTCTCTATGGCCGTCTTCACGGTCGTGACAATCTTTTCCTTCTCAACCATCTGATACCTCCATAGTCTTCGACCTTCCTCTCGATCTCCTATGGTCAGTCTCCTTCATGCCAGGCGCTCATCGAACTCGCCCGCATCGATGGCTGCAAGGAGATCCTTCGGCCTCCGCCCCTCCACGGTGACTCCCATGGAGACGCAGGTGCCGATGACCTCCTTGACACCGCTCTTCGTTGTATACGAGAGCATGTCGCCAGTCTTCATGCGGGCGATCCGGATGGCCGCCTCAAGCGGCAGGTTCCCCACCAGCTGCGTGCTGGGTGTGGGCGATCCCTTCTCGATCCCGGCCTCCTTCTTGATGAGGGCGGTGGTCGGAGGGGTCCCCACGGTCACCGTGAACTGCTTCCTGTCGTCGACCTCGATCTTGACCGGGACCTGCATGCCATTATAGTCTGCCGTCTTCCGGTTGATCTCGTCCACGACCGCCTTCACGTTGATACCAAGGGGGCCCAGTGAAGGCCCCAATGGCTGGCCGGGTGTTGCCCTGCCGCCGGGTACCAGTACCTCGACGATCTCTCCCATAACGTTTCCACCAAAGCAGATGCGACCCTGAAGGGCTCACCGCTTGGGTTATATAAAGTCGCGCCGGGGGGTTAAAAAAGTATCAATTGGGTGACGGGGAGGACCTTACCTGTCCTCGACTTTCGCGGAAAACCGCCCCGGTTTTCCGCCGGCAGAGGCCCTAACATGTCCTCTACCTTCGTGAAACCCTTCAGTTTCCCTCGAGGATCGGACCTTACATATCCTCGACATTCGCGGAAATCCTCGCGGATTTCCGCCAGTAGAGTCCCTTACATGTCCTCTACTTTCTCCACGACCCGCACATGGTCGCCGCGGACGGTGATGGGGATGGGGACCACGGACTCGTAGAGCTCGACCGTGATCTCCTCCTTCCCCATGTCGACCCTCTTCACGACGGCCTTCTCCCCCTTGAAGGGGCCGGCGATGAGCTCGACGATCGTCCCCTCGTCGATCCCGCTCACCACGGGCTTCGGCACCAGGAAGTGGGCGACCTCCTCGAGCTTCGTCTCGCCCTTTACCACCGCGCGCGCATGGGGGATCATCTCCACCAGCTGCTCGATCCGCGCATGACTCTCCGGGGTCTCGACGAGCACGTACCCGCGGAGCTCGTCGGGGACGATGATCGCTACCACCTTGATATCGGTCTGGGTCTCGACCGCCTTCTTGATGCTGTCAGCAACCGCCCGCTCCTGCTTCGCGGTGGTCTTGATCGCAAAGATCTTGTTCCCCGCCGTGGCGGGGTTCTCCGTCGGCACCGGAGTCTCCGGGGGTTTTACCTCGTCGGTCATGAGAACCACGTTCCTAGTGCGGGAGGGCGGTCATGAACGAGAGGATCAGGAAACCGATGAGGCCGATGAGGAGGATCCCCGCGGCCGCGACGATCGCGATCTTCTGGAATTCATCCCGGGTAGGGGTCCGCGCGAGTCTGATGACGCGCCAGTATTTGTGGAAGAGTTCTTCCTCTATCTTGAAAGCCATTATTCCTCACGTATTCTTACTTCATGTCTTCCTACTTCATGAAGTCTATCTCGAAATGCTTGGCAACCCTCCGGGGTGCCTCCTTCTCGGATCTCCCGTAGATCTGGGGGGAGTGGACGCCGGTGACCACGAGCATGGTCCGCATCCGGTGCTGCATGGTCGGGTCCACCATCGCGCCCCAGATGATCCGGGCGTTCGGGTCCACCCGGTCGAAGACCTCCTGGACGACCCCCTCGGCTTCGGCGATGGTCATGTCCGGGCCGCCCACCACGTTCACGAGTGCGGCGGTGGCGCCCGAGATGTCCACGTCGAGGAGCGGGGACCGCAGCGCCTTCTTCACGGAATCGGCGGCCTTGTCCTCGGCATCGCTCTCGCCCATCCCGATCATGGCGACCCCGCCCCGCTCCATGACCGTCCGCACGTCGGCAAAGTCCAGGTTCACGAGGCCTGGGAGGGTGATGAGCTCGGTGATCCCCTTCACGGCCCGCATGAGCACCTCGTCGGCTACCTTGAAGGCGGCGTAGAGGGGGAGCCTGGGGACGACCTCAAGGAGCCGGTCGTTCGGGACCACGATGACGGTATCGGCGATATCCCGGAGCCGCTCGAGGCCTGCCTCCGCGTTCTCGCGCCGGATGGAGCCTTCGGCGGTGAACGGCAGGGTGACGATCGCGATGGTCAGGGCGCCCTGTTCGCGGGCGGCTTTTGCGACAACCGGTGCTGCGCCTGTCCCGGTCCCTCCGCCGAGGCCGGTGGTGAGGAAGACCATGTCGCAGCCCGCGACCGCCTTTTTGATCTCCTCCACCGATTCGACGGCCGCCTCCTCCCCTACCTGCGGGATGGACCCGGCCCCGAGCCCCCTCGTCCGCTGCCGGCCGAGGAGGATCCGGGTACTGGGCCTGGGTGCGGATCAGGTGCTGGGCATCCGTGTTCATGGCGATGAGCCGGGCACCATGGATCCCCTCCTCCATGATGCGGGTGATGGTATTGGACCCGCTCCCCCCGCAGCCGATGACCGCGATCTCGGTCCGCAGCTGGGAGAGAACCTCCTCGAGCTCCTTATCAGACTGGGGGGCGACAAACGGTGCAACGGGCGGCTGTGCGGCAGCCGCCATCGCCTTCTGCTCCACCTCGCCCCTCTCCAACGCCTCTTCGATCACGGACTTCATAAGTATGACTCCAACCCCGGGATGTGGATCTCTGTAATTCTGGCTGTCTGGACCATGGACGGGGCGATAACCCTCCCGTCGAGGTCGATCTCATCGCCTGCTGACAACCTGCCAAAGAGCGGTCCCTTCGGGACCCCGAGTGCAGATGCTTTCCCGGGGTCGAAACGGAACCTCCTGATGATCAGGCGATCACCTTCAACAGCCGCATCCTGACGTTCAATAATGATTTTCACACACAGGTTTATTAAGTCATGGATGACGCCGTCCTTCCGCTCCTCATCCGTGACGAAGGCGGGGAGAACGTTCCTCCCGCCGCCAGAGAGGTGGACGACGGGCATGAGTTCCAGGCCTGCGATGAATCCCTTCTCATCGGACTTCGCGGCCTCGGCAACGAGGACCGGATCCATCCCGACAATGACCGGCCGCCCGAGGGTGGTGAGCCGGTGCGGATGGCAGCGGGCACCGGGATATGCCTCTCCGGCCAGGGTGCGGACCGCGAGGTAGGAGGACCATTCCATTTCACCCACCGAGAGGATCTCGCCCTCGGTGAGGACCGGAAGGCCGATCTTCCCGAGGATCTCCTCGATATGGGAGAGATCCCGGGTATCGAGGGCTTTCCTGTCGATGTACGCGGCGGCCGCCCGGCTCCGGTCCCGCATCATCACGACCATCTCCCCGTCGAGTGCCCCCACCTCGCGGCTGTGGGCGATGTGCCCGAACGCCCCGCGGGACGTGCAGGCTATCTCCGTCTGGCGGGCGGCGTAATGGTTCCCCCCGAACCCGATGAGGGGGATGGCATCGGTAGGGACAGCGGCGAGGATACTTTCTGCAACCGCCCTTCCTGCTCGGGGATCGGCCCACTCCGTGGCGGTTGACCCGATCTCCGCGAAGAAAGACGGGGTCGTGAGCTCAGTCGGGCCGTGGTGGGTCACCTCGTAGGAGACGGCATATCCCGGGGGCGCCCTCCGGCGGAGTTCCCGGAGGATCGCCTGCATGAAAGGCGGGCAGGCCGGCGGGAGGGAGCGGGGCCTCCCGCCGAGGTCGGCACCCGACAGGTTACCGGTCACGTGGACGGTGAGGACAGGAACGGGATCCCTGCTTGTGTGCCGGGAGATGAAGAGGAGGAGGTCTGAAGGGTATTCCCTGTCAATCCCGTCTGCGTGGATGAGCCGGCCCTCAACCTCGTGAAGCTCGAAGGACGGCCCGCCCATGCCACGGATTCCGGAAGCAGGCAGGAGCTCCTCCATGTGACGCCGGATGTTTCTTCCCGCCTGGTCCTGGGCCGAGTTGATGACGGCCACCCGTAACGCTCCCATGGTGCACCGATGGTAAACACTATGTTGGAGGAAAGGAATGATTGTTACCATGGACGACGCCCTCATCAAAAAAGCCTTCGACGAATCCGGTATCGGGAGCGACCTGCCCTGCCCGAAAGCCTTCGAGATATCCGAAAAGTACGGGATCCCCAAGATGGAGATCGCCAGGTACTGCAACAAGCACAAGGTCAAGATCAGGAAGTGCCAGCTGGGCTGCTTCGGATGAGCCTCTTTCTCAGGGTCGTCACTCTCGAGGAAGCCGTCAGCGTGATCCTGGGGATCGCCCCGCATCCCACGCAGGAAGAGGTCGCCCTGGGGGAAGCCCTGCACCGCGTCCTCGCCCGGGATACGATCACAGGGGAAGATATCCCCGGGTTCGCACGGACGACCGTGGACGGTTACGCGGTCAGGGCCGCGGAGACAGTCGGGGCCGGGGAGTCCCTTCCGTCCATCCTCCGGATGGCAGGGGAGGTCTCCATGGGAAGAGAACCGGGCGGTCCCCTGGGGCGAGGTGAGGGGATCTACCTCCCGACAGGTGCCATGCTCCCGCCCGGCGCTGATGCCGCCGTGATGATCGAGTACACGGAACGGATTGGGGACGATATCCTGGTAAAGAGACCCGTAGCCCCGGGAGAGAATGTCATCCTTACCGGAGAGGACTTCCCGAAAGGGGCCGTCATCCTCCCGAAAGGTACGCGCCTCTCCCCCCGGGATATAGGGATACTTGCTGCCGCCGGTCATGACAGGGTCACCGTCAACCGGATGACCGGTTATCGGGGTCATCTCCACGGGAAACGAGCTGGTACCCGTCAGCGCGAAACCCGGCCCCGGGGAGGTGAGGGACGCAAACGGCCCAATGTGCGCCGCGTTCGTGGAAGAGGCAGGGTGCAGCCCCAGGTCCTATGGGATCATCAGGGACGATCGGGCTCACCTCGGTGCAGCCGTGGACAGGGCAACGGGAGAATGCGACGTGATCCTCATATCGGGTGGCTCGTCCAAGGACGTGCGGGACCTGGCAGCGTCGATCATAGCGGAGAAGGGCGAGGTGCTCGTCCACGGGATCGGGATCGCACCCGGGAAGCCAACCATCATCGGTCGTGCAGGAGGAAGACCGGTCATCGGCCTCCCCGGCCACCCCGCATCCGCCTATGTGATCCTCCATACCCTTGCAGGGCCCCTCCTCGCGGCGATGTCCGGGTCCCCGAGACCCGAGAGGAAGGTCCAGGCGATACTCGGCGAAAACATCCCGTCCCAGAAGGGGAGGGTGGAGTTCGTCCGGGTCAGGATCGAGGGGGGCAGGGCCATCCCGTGCTTCGGAAAGAGCGGTCTCCGAGCAATCCCGCTCTTTGGGAAGAGCGGTCTCCTCAACACCTTCGCGGGGAGCGACGGGCTCATCCAGGTGCCCGCCGGGAGCGAGGGCCTCGAGTCCGGTGAGACCGTCGAGGTGATCCTCTGGTGAAGCGCTACCTCTCCCTTACACCACTCGGAGAAGCCCGTGGAATCCTCGGCCGTTCTTTCACCTTCACCCCCTCCACCGAACGGGTCCCCGTGGCAACGGCCGGCGGGAGGGTGACGGCCTCCCCGATATTTGCCCGGTTCTCGGTCCCGGGAGCGCATCTTGCGGCCATGGACGGGATCGCGGTCCTCTCCGAGGAGACCTTCGGGGCAGGAGAGCAGCGGCCGGTGACCCTCCGGGGAGCGATCGGGTGAACACCGGGAACCTCCTCCCTCCAGAGGCCGACGCGGTCATCATGATCGAGGATGTCAGGATCGATGGAGACCGGTTCACCATCCGCAGGCCGGCGACGCCCTGGCAGCATGTCCGCCCCGTCGGGGAGGACATCGGGGAGACCGAGATGATCCTCCCCTCCTGCCACCGCATCCGCCCCCACGAGATCGGGGCCCTCGCGGCCTACGGTATAGCGGACGTGGAGGTCCTCACCGTGAGGATCGGGCTCATCCCCACGGGGAGCGAGCTCGTCCCCCGGGGGAGAAGCCGGGCCCTGGCCAGGTCGTGGAGTCCAACACGGTCATGGCCGCGGCATGGCTCGACGGGATGGGGGCCAGGTGTACCGGTATCCCCTTACCCCCGATGATTCCGATCTTATCCGGTCCCGGATCAGTGAAGCGGTGGATGCAAACGACCTCGTGATCATCTCGGCCGGTTCCTCGGCTGGCACGAGGGACTTCACCGCGGATACGATAGCGGATCTCGGGGAAGTCCTCCTTCACGGCGTGGCAATGAAGCCCGGGAAGCCGGTCATCCTCGGGAGGATCCGTGGGAAGCCGGTCGTCGGGCTTCCCGGGTATCCCCTCTCGGCGGTCACGGTCCTCCGGGAGATGGTGATCCCGCTGCTCGCCCGGTACGGGCTGCCCCGTGACCCCGGCCACACGGTTCCTGCCATCCTCTCCTCGGCCCTCGCATCAGAGGTCGGCGTAGAGGAGTTCGTCTTCCTGTCCCTGGGGAAGATAGAGGGGCGCTGGGTGGCAGTGCCCCACGGCAGGGGGGCAGGCGTCCAGATGAGCGGCGTGAGAGCGAATGCTTACCTCTCCATTGACGCCGAAGAGGAGGGGGTGGAGGCGGGGAGGAGATACAGGGCCATCTCACCGTTCCGGAGGAGGAGGCCGCCAAGGCCCTCATCCTGACGGGGAGCCATGACCCTGCCCTCGATCTCCTGGCAGACCATCTGGCGAAGGCCGGGGTCGCGCTCCACAGCGCCCACCAGGGTTCCATGGGGGGCCTCATCGCGCTCTCGAAGAGGGTCTGCCACGGCGCCCCGATGCATCTTCTCGCCGAAGACGGGACCTATAACACCCCGTACCTCAGCCGCCACCTGCCGGGAGAGGACCTGGTCATCTTCTGCCTCGCAGGGAGGGAGCAGGGGATCATCTCCCGCGAGAGCCTTGCCATCGAAGACCTCCCGAAGGTCCGGTTCATCAACCGGCAGAAGGGATCCGGGACCCGGATCCTCCTCGACCACCTCCTCTCTGAAAAGGGGAATCCCGCAGGACTCCATCGCCGGTTACGACAGGGAGGTTACCACACACCTCGCCGTCGCCCTCGCCGTGAAGACAGGGGAGGCTGACGCGGGCCTGGGGGTCTACTCCGCGGCAAAGGCTTTCCACCTCTCCTTCGTGCCGGTGGCCCGGGAGCCCTACGAGCTCGTCTTCCACGCCGATACCTGGGAGGACCCCCGGGTGAAGGCCCTCGTAACCGCGGTCACCTCGGACTCTTTCAAGCAGGGCCTGGAGGCTCTCGGGGGATATGACACCACCATGACCGGCAGGATACGGCGTCTGCCCTGAGAACCACCCCCGGGCGGGGTAATGAGCTCCGTCGATCTTTCAAGACCTCTGTGCAGAGCGAATCGCCCGGGCGGCAACCGCGATCTCCCAGAGATTTAAAAAATGCTTTGATATGGGAGATCCAACATGGTAGAGAATGACGGGTCGCGGGGGGTCCTCGTGAGGGCGGTGGAGAGCACCTACCATGCCGGGGAGGTGGAGGAGTCTGTCCGGGAGTTCTGGCGGGGCGGGGATATCTACCGGAAGGTGCGGGACCTCCGGAGCGGAGGGAAACCCTTCTTCTTCGTCGATGGGCCGCCCTATACCACGGGGAACATCCACCTCGGCACGGCCTGGAACAAGATCCTCAAGGACGCGATCATCCGCTACCACCGCCTGAAAGGGAGGCATGTCATCGAGCGGGCAGGCTATGACATGCACGGCCTCCCTATCGAGGTGAAGGTGGAGCACAACCTCGGGTTCTCCTCGAAGAAGGAGATCGAGACCTTCGGCATCGGCGCATTCATCGACGAGTGCAGGCGCTTCGCACTCGGGAACATGAAGGTCATGTCCGACCAGTTCCGCAGGCTCGGGGTCTGGCTGGACTTCGACGACCCCTACCTCACCGTCGCCCCCGCGTACATCGAGGCGGCGTGGTGGACCCTTGCCCGGGCCGGGGAGAGGAAGATGCTCGAGAGGGGCCACCGGGTGGTGAACTGGTGCCCCCGCTGCGAGACCGCCATCGCCGACTCGGAGGTGGAGTACTGGGAGAGGAAAGACCCCTCCATCTTCGTGAAGTTCCCGGTGAAGGGACGCGAGGGTGAGTACCTGGTCATCTGGACGACCACGCCGTGGACCCTCCCCGCGAACGTCGCCGCGGCGGTCCAGGCTGGCGCCATCTACGCGAGGGTAAGGGCAGAGAAGGACGGCCGCACCGAGACCCTCTGGATGGCCGATGACCTGGTGGAGCAGGTGCTCAGGAAGGGCCGGTACCAGGACTTCAACGTCCTTGAGAAGGTCCTCGGCCGGGAACTCATCGGCCTCGAGTACGAATCGCCTCTCGCCGATAAGGTTCCTTTCCAGAGGGAATATACCCACAAGGTCACCGAGGCGGACTTCGTCACCCTTGAGAACACGGGGATCGTCCACATCGCCCCGGGCCACGGCTGGGACGACTACCTCCTCGGGATGAAGGAGGGGCTCCCCATCTTCTGCCCGGTGGACGGTACCGCCGGTTCACCGCCGATGGAGGGGCCTATGCCGGGTATCTTCGTGAAGGACGCCGACGGGATAGTCCTCGAGGATCTCGGGGAGGACCTCATGGCAAAGGGGGAGGTCGTCCACCGCTACGGGCACTGCTGGCGGTGCAAGACCCCCATCATCTTCCGTGCCACCTCGCAGTGGTTCCTCAAGGCGTCGGAGATCCGGGAGCAGATGCTCGCCGAGTGCGCCGCTGTCACCTGGTACCCGGGATGGGCGGGGTCGGCCCGTTTCTACGACTGGCTGAAGGAGGCCCGGGACTGGTGCATCTCGCGCCAGCGCTACTGGGGGATTCCCATCCCCATCTGGGAGTGCGGGAGCCTGCACAGGCCACAAGATCATCGGCACCATCGCCGAGCTCGAGGCCCTCTCGGGGGTGAAGGTCCCCGACCCCCACCGGCCGTACGTGGACTGCATCACGATCCCCTGCGCCTGCGGCGGGACGATGCACCGGGTCGAGGACATCTTCGATGTCTGGTTCGACTCGGCGGTTGCCTCCTGGGCGACCCTCGGCTTCCCCGGCGAACGGGAGAAATTCGAGAAGTACTGGCCCGCCGACTTTATCACCGAGGGGCAGGACCAGACGAGGGGCTGGTTCTACTCCCAGCTCGGGGCATCGGTCATCGCCTTCTCCCGCTCGCCCTACCGGAGCGTGCTCATGCACGGCTTCGCCCTCGATGCCGAGGGCCGGAAGATGTCGAAGAGCCTGGGGAACGTCGTCGCCCCCGAGGAGGTCATCGGGAAGGCCGGGGTGGACGTGCTCAGGCTCTACATCCTCTCGGCGAACGCCCCGTGGGACGACCTGAAGTTCAACTGGGACGGGGTGAAGACGGTGAACCGGGCGGTGAACATCCTCTGGAACGTCTACCGCTTCCCCCTCCCGTACATGATCCTGGACGGGTTCGCACCTCCCGATGACGGGGAAGGGAGGTTCGACCCCTCGCGTCTCCTCGCGAACCTGGGAGCGATGCTTCCTGAGGACCGCTGGATCCTCTCCCGGATCGAGACCCTGACCACCGAGGTGGACGCCGCGATGCAGGTCTGCGAACTCCACAGGGCGACGCGGGCGATCTCGGAGTTCATCCTCGAGGACCTCTCCAGGTGGTACGTCCAGCTCGTCCGACCCCGGATGTGGCTGGAGGGAGAGTCCCCGGAGAAGCAGCAGGCCTACGACACCATCTACTTCACCATGCGAAGGCTCGTCCAGCTCCTCTCGCCCTTCACCCCGCATCTCTCCGAGGAGATCTACCCGGAACCTTCGTCTCCCGGGAGAGCCCGAGAGCGTCCATATGCTCGACTGGCCCCGGGCCGAACCCGTCCCTCACCGACAGGGATCTCGAGTCCGCCATGTCCGTCGTCCGCTCATTCGACGATGCGGTGGCGAATGCACGGCAGGCGGCGAAACGGAAGCTCCGCTGGCCGGTGGCGGAGTGCGTCGTGGAGACGACTTCGCCGGAGGTTGCCCGGGCATTCCGGGACCTCGGATCTATCGCCCGGAACAGGGCGAATGCGAAAAGGGTAACCGTTGTCGAGGGATCCTGGGACCGGATGGGGATCCGGGCCGAGCCGGTCATGAGGGCCCTCGGCCCGGTGTTCGGCAAGGATGCCCCGAAGGTGAAGAAGCTCATCGAAGCCGCAGACGGGCGGTCCCTGCACGAGTCTGTCGAGAGGGACGGGAGATTTGTTTTTACCGGCGGAGAGAGGTCCTTCGAGATCACGCCTGCCCAGGTCACCTTCGCCCGGGTTATCCCCGACGGGTTCACGTCTGCGCCGATGGAAGGGGGCACCGTGTACGTGGACAGCAGGCTCACCCCGGAGCCTCGAAGGAGAGGGCTATGCACGGGAGGTGATCCGCAGGCTCCAGGAGATGCGCCGGCAGCTCAACCTGGCGGTCGAGGAGTTCATCATCGCCGATGTTCTCATCGGGGACCCGAGGATTGCCTCCCTCGTGAAGTCCGGCTGGTCTGACAGGATCGCCGGCGAGGTGAGGGCACGATCGCTCGCCATCCGCCTGCCCGGGGAAGAGAGGCCTGCAGCAGAGGGTGAAATGGAGAACAGCTGGGAGATAGAAGGGATCGAGGTCAGGACGGCAGTCTCACGGGCTGCCTAGGATCCCTTCCAGGAACGCCCTGCCCTCCGGGCTCGAGAAGACGGGGAGATCCCTCTCGATCGTGACGGCCCTCCGGACCGCTTCGGCCGGCTCCCCGGTACGGGGATCACAGCCGGGCCGCACCTCCTCTCTCCTGTAGACGAGGACCCCCCGTCGCTGCCATGCCGGGGTCTTTGCGAGGTTCACCCCCCGGGAGAACATGAACTCGTGGAGCTGCCTCGCTCCTCATCCCCGAGAGCCGGCCGGCCACCTCATCCGGCGGTATCCCTTCCCTGACGAGGGCGTCCTGGCAGTACGCGTTCAGGTGGTTCCGCCAGGCCTCCTGCTGCCTCCCGCAGAGGTACTCGGCGGCATAGCTCCGTGAGGCCACGATGACCCTCGCGTCGAAGGCGAGGGGCTGGTCCGTGGAGAGGGCGAGGGTGAGGCTGCTCGCCGCAAAGGACGCGAGGACCGAGTCGATCTTCTCGACCCGGCCCCTGAAGGGGAGCCCGGGGAAGTAGAGGCTGATCTCGTCCGAGAAGGTGAAGGCGAAGAGGGGGGCGAGGCCGCTCTCCCCGAGGAGCCGCTCGCAGACCCCGGCCATCGCCCGCGAGAAGCCCTCGTCAAAGGGCCGCGAGAGGCGCAGCCTCTTCGCGAGCCGGTGGAAGGCCCGCCCGTCGAGCCTGACAAAGATGGGGGGGACGATGGAAAGGTTCCCGAAGATCTCTCTCTCTTCCATAAAAACAGATATCGGATGGGGCGTTCCCCTTATACCGGGAAATCCGGGGCCCCGCCCCCTGGATCGCTCATCCTTACTCTTGCCGGAACTGCGCCGAGAGGTGGCGGATGACGATAATATCGCCGATGGCCTTGATGATCCTGAAGGGGATCTTGATGCCCTTGAACCCCTTCACGTCGACGAGCTCGGGGTTGAGGTTCCCGATGGCCAGGGCGTCGAGCTTCTTGTTGTCTACATCGATCACGACATCCTCGACGTCCCCCACGTAGATTGCCTTATCGGTGTACACAGAGAGCCCGAATAACTCGGTTATTTGCGTTATCATCGTTATCAGAGGAAGATCAGCTACTTAAACATTAAAAAGATACTTGTCTCGCATGGTCGGTTCCATCAGGATCGGGAGGATCTTCGGGATTCCCGTCATCCTCCACTGGTCCCTTCTGATCGCGATCCCCCTCTTCACCCTGGTCATCGGGTACCGATATCCCTCTCCTGAGCGAACCTGTTTTCGGCCTGTTCCGGGTAGCGAGCCCCGACACGAGCCTGCTCGTCCAGGGCTGGGACCCCTACATCCTCGGGGCCGTCGTCTCCCTCGCCCTCTTCGTCTGCGTGCTCATCCACGAGCTCGCCCACTGCGTCGTGGCACTCCGGCGGGGCATCCGGATCAACAGCATCACCCTCCTCATCCTCGGGGGTATCTCCTCCATCGAGAACGAGCTCCCCGACCCCCGTGACGAGCTCCCCATGGCCCTCGCCGGCCCCGTGACGAGCCTCGGCCTCGGGGTCCTCTCCACGGTCCTCGTCTTCGCGACGCTGTCCGTAGTTACGAATACGCCCGGTCGCGGGCGTCCTCGTCTTCCTCTTCGGGTACCTCGCCCTCCTCAACCTGATCCTCTTCGTCTTCAACCTCCTCCCCGCGTTCCCCATGGACGGGGGACGGGTGCTCCGGGCCTGGCTCGCCCAGCGGATGCCCCTCGCCCAGGCGACGAAGATCGCCGCCGATATCGGGAAGATCTTTGCCATCATCTTCGGGATCTTCGGCGTCTTCGTCGTCTTCAACCCGGTACTCATCATCATCGCCTTCTTTATCTACGTCGGGGCAGACCAGGAGTTCATCGCGCTCCGGACCACCCTCCTCCTCAAGGACGTGGCGGTGAAAGACGTGATGTCCCCGAACCTCGTCACGGTCGCCCCCGACATGCCCGTCCCCGAGGTGATCCGGCTCATGTACTCCACCAAGCATCTCGGCTTCCCCGTCGTCGAGATGGGTGCACTCGTCGGTATGGTCACCCTGGAGGATGTCCACCGCACATCGGAGATCGACCGGGATGCGAAACGGGTCAGGGACATCATGACAAGGACCCTGCTCACCCTCCCCCCGACGGCCATGCTCTCCGATGCTTTCAGGCTCATGTCCAGCTACAAGGTCGGCCGCATCCCGATCGTCGCTGAGAACAACCTCCTCGGTATCGTCACCCGGACGGATATCCTCAAGGTGATGGAGACTCAGGGAAGCCTAGGAAGTCCGGAAGGAGAGGGCCCGGTCCAGGGGGTGTTCCCCTGCCACGGCCCGGAATGCTGCGAGATCGGCGAAGGGACGGGCAGCAGCGATCCCCCCGGCCCTCTTCTTCCCAATCCCCGGGATCCAGGCCAGCGACTGGAGAGGGAGCCGGTTCACCTCGATAGGATAGGGGAGGGCCGTGATGGACCGCATCCCCCAGTCCACGACGATGGCATCGACAACCGTCCTCTCCGGGACCTGGAGGGGGATCCCCACGAGGACGGGATAGGATCCCATCTGGCGCCCGAATGAGACCCGGCCCGGCACCTCGACGATCACCCGCCTGAGGACGGTCCCGAGGGGGAAGATCCTCGCGATCATGGGATGATCGAACTCCTTCCTGACCTTCTCCTTGAACCTGCGGAAGAGACGGTCGTGCATCCCGAGCGTATTCTCCTCGTAGGCCCGGGTACCGGGAAATGCCATGAGCCTCCTGATGTTCACCCGGCGGACGAGGAGCCCTCTTGAGAGGACACCGGCGAGGAACTGTTCGTTCAGGGAGAAGGTCTCTTCGGTCTCGCCGGCGAGGCCTATCACGAAGTTCAGGCCGGGCAGGAGCCCGGGTATCCCTTCTCTTCGCATCCCTCCCTCCTCGTTCACCACCCGGATGGCCTGCAGGACCTGTTCAGGGGTTGCTTTCAGGTTGTTCGCCGCAACCACCGCCGGATCTGCGGTCTCGAGCCCGAAAGCCGCCACATCCCCGGGGTATGCCCCCCGACAATGGTCCGGAGTGCCTCGCGGCTTGCTTCCTCGTGCCGGGCGATGGTCCCGGGGTTCACGTTGTCGATGTGGAGGGTGAGGAGGTCAGGGGCGGCCCGCCGGATCCCGTGGAAGAGATCGCGGAGCAGCCCGGGATCCGGCCTCGGGAACTCCCCTCCGACCACCCCGTACGTGAGGAGATCGGGCTGCCTCCCAAGGCGGAAATGCATGGCTCCGTTCGCCGAGAGAGCTGCTACCTCCGATGTAATCTCCTCGGCAGTCCTGAACCGGGGCGGACCATAGAAGGGCTCGGTGCAGAAGGAGCACCCGCCCGAGACCGACCTGCTGCAGCCCGTCGCGGTCTCGAGCTCGCACATGATGTGCGGGAAGGACGGGTGGTCGCGGATCACGGGGGCGCCCGCGACCAGCCACTCCCCCAGCCGGCGATAGTCACCCCCGCCCCTCGGTTCGCCGCCGGAGAGGAACGAGTCCAGGGCGGCGGCAGGAGATCCCTCGAGGAGGACCGGAAAGCCGGCGATCTCCCGCTGCAGGGCCTTCGTACCGCCCTGCGGCGAGTATCCGAAGAGGATAGGGCCGCCGAGGAAGGTCTTTGGGTGCCGGAGCGTGGATCCGATCTGCTCGATCTCGCCGAGGGTGGCGGGTGTTCCCGCCAGGTACTTCCCGGGCACCGTGACCCCTGCCACCATCACCACCATCCCGGCCTTGTCGAGCGAGAGGAGGAGGGGGGGTTCCCGCCTCAGCTGGTCGATGGTCAGGTAGGTGACCCGGTACCCCCTGCCCAGGAGGACCCCGGCGACGGAGCGTACCTGGGGTGCGATGTACGGCGGGACCCCCAGGCAGGCAGGTTCGTCGATGTATCCGTCCAGGATGACCGCGTCAGAGGTCATGGCCTGCGAGTCTGAGGAGCTCCCGGGCGAAGAGGAGTTTCCCCGCTTCACCGGTCCCACGGTCGGATCGTCAAGGTCAAAGCCCGCAAGCCTGACCTCCGACGCACCAAGGGCGTCTGCGAGGAAGACGGCACGATCACCGTCAGAGAACCCGCCGAAGTTGTGGATCCGGTCCGAACGGCCGGCTCTGGGTGGTCCCCACGAGGGGACCAGGGAACCGGGGAACCCACCGGCGGAGGAGGTCCATGTTGTCCCCGTGGGCATGGACGACGATGACCGTGCCTGCCCTGTTCATGCCGATGAATGCATCCGTGGCACCGTCGAGAATCGGTGACGATTACATCGGGTCAGATTCCCCGGGCGAAGAGTCGGTTGGCCGCCCCATCTGCGGCGATGACCGTGCCCTTTATCCTGTCCAGCTCTTCAATCAGGTTCGGGCCGTTCCCGCAGACCGTGGCGGGCTTCCCCCTGATGCATTCTTCGAGAAGGGGGAGGTCGTCCCGGGTGAGGAGGGAGGAGAGGAGGACCGCTGACTCCTCGTCCCGTGCCCGGTCGAAGGAGAAGTGGGCGAGGATCCGGAGGTAGTAGGGCTCCCAGTCCTCAAATCTCGAAAACAGGGGGACTTTTGCCCCTTGCATTCCTGGATCGGTATTCACTCCATCCCCACATTACAATTTGATGGGGTAAATACCATCAAATCTCGAAGATCTCATGGGACTCTTCCTTCTCGAGGCCCACGACCCGCATGAACTTGCGCATGACGGGCTCGAGCACCAGGGCGAGGAGGTCGTCCTTTGTCTTCACGAGGGAGAAGTAGGTGAGCGGGATCGTCGCCGCCGCCATGTTCGGGTGCCCGCCCGCCTCGCCGATATCCCCGAAGGCCTCGGCGAGGACGTTCCCGATGTGCAGGCGGATGTCCTTGTTCCGCGCCGAGATGTAGATGGCGGAATCGCCGATCCCGATGGCGAGGGCCGTGTTCACCCCTTCCAGGTTGATCAGGAGGTCGGCCGCCTGGGGCAGTGCGTCCCGGTTCCTGACGTACCCGACGTTGGAGAAGAGGTACCCGCTCCGGATCTTCCGGTTCCGGATGGCGTTCCCCAGGATGTCGAGGGTCTCCTGGGAGACGGCAGGCGAGGTGATCTTCTCCAGGAGCTCGAGGTCGGTGAAGGGGAGGAGGAACGCGGCGTTGATGAAGTCCGCGGGCGTCACGTTCCGGCGGAAGTAGCGGGTGTCCGCCTGGATGCCGTAGAGGAGGGCGGTCGCCACCTTCTTGTTTACGACAATCCCGAGCTCCTTGAGGTACTGGGCCATCATCGTCGCGGTCGCCCCTATCCCGGAGCGGATGTCCACGAAGTCCCCCTTCACCTCGGGGACCTCGCCGTTCGTGTGATGGTCGATGACGATGTTCACCTGGGTCTTCTTCGAGAGGCTCGTTGTTCATCCCCGGGGCCAGGGAGTCGACCAGGGCCAGGTAGTCGCACTCCTTGAGGACCTGGGGGGTGATCCGCTCCATGTTGATGTCGAGCAGGTTCACGAAGGCCCGGTTCTCCTGGTGGCCGATGTTCCCGCCGTAGAGGAATCCGGCAGGTGAGGTTCTTCGGGTTCGCCTCCGAGGCGATGGCTACGAGGGCCATGGCGCTCGAGATGGAGTCAGGATCCGGGTTCGTGTGCGTCACGATCCCGAGGGTACCGTCCCATCCCGCGATGAGTTCGCTGAGCCTCCGCGCGAGCCGGGACGAGTGGAGCCTCTTCAGGTGGGCCTCGACCTCCCTCGCCACCACTTCCTGGGGGTAGATGACGAGATCCCCCCCGCCTCCTGGAGCATGCTGATCGAGACCGGGTCGGTGGCCCTCGCGATGATATGTGCCTTCGGGTACGCTGACCTCACGGTGCGGACGGCGGTCAGGTTCGCGTCCTTGTCATTGGAGAGGACAAAGGCGACGTCCGGCTCGGGGAGCCCGGAGATGAGCCCGGGGTTCGTGAGATCCCGGACGATGGCGTTGAACTTCTGGACCCTCAGGTCCTCGACTCTTTTTTCGTCGCGGTCGATGATGAGGATATCGGGGGTCTCCCGGAGGAGGGCCTCCACCACATTGTAGCCCGTGCTCCCGCACCCGAATATCAGGTATTTGACCTTCTTTTTCGCTCTGTCCACACCAGTACCCGCCATATGTACAAAGATGCGCACTGCACCGTAATAAGGGATTCCGACATCTCTCCGGATTCTCGCAACCTCGAGCTCTTCCGAAGTCGACCCGGATTCCGAAATCGCCGGATTCCGCAAACTCGCACCTCCGAAGTCGAAAATCCCTTCGGGATTTTCTCCACGGAGGTCCCTCGGCCCTGCGACTGGCGTCGCAGGACTCCTATTCCTTCGGGAATAGTCGTCCCTGCGGGCCTCGGCACCTCCGATTCCGAAGTCCTAGGGACTTCGTCACCGGTATTTCGAAACCCAGAGGGTTCCGAACCCCCGGTTCCGAAATCCTTATGGGAGACCATCAACCAGATAATACGTTCTACTATCGGGGCCTGTAAGCTTAGTCAGGTTGAGCGATGGACTCTTAATCCATCGGCCAGGGGTTCAAATCCCTTCAGGCCCGTTTTCCGCATCTGCCTCCCGCAGGCCCGTTTTTATGTCCCCAAATCGCGTTCCGGGTGAACATTCCCTGGATTCCGGTCTTCCATCCCGGGTGATACCGGCCTTCCCCACAGGAAGAAAATACCTGATCGGTTGTGAAGGTCTTTCCTGAGGAAACGGTTTATCCCTCAGGCTCCAATGCTATACAGAGACCATCTGGTACGTGATCGCAATGAAATGGATGATTGAACCAGCTGCCATCGCCCTTGGGATCATCATCGTCATCGTCTTCATCGTCATTCTCGGGGGGCAGATAGTCAAGGTCCAGCAGGCGAGCCCCGTGACCCCGGAACCGGTCATCCCTGTCGTCACTGCAATCACCGAGACCCCGACGACCGTCCCGGAGACACTGGAGCCTACGGCCGAGATAACGACGGTCACCCCGGCACCCACCATGCCAGCAACCTATGCAGTCGCTTCGACACCCATCCGGGATCCGAATTATTACCCGCTTCCCTATTACTCGACCGTCTATGATCCCAGGTTATCGAACCTGCCTCCCGTGATCTTCGAACAGTCGTATAAGTTCAACTTCCAGTACCGAAGCGGTAGTGGCGAAGGTGGCGAAGGCCCCGTTGATCATCGACTTCGCGGTCTCGCCCGGATCGGACAGTCCCATCCGGTCGTTCTTCATGATTACCATACGCGATAACACGACCCAGAAACTCCTTGCCCAGGATGGCTATTTCCGGACCTACAGCAGCAACAGTCCGAAAAGGCTGATCTTTTCATCTCCGGGAATATACCAGATCAACATGTACGGGTCCTTTGTAACGACGGACCTGACCCTCCGGGCACCCAACTGACGGGTCAGAAGATTCAGCCAGGGCCGGCTTCCCGGCCTCCAGGGGGACATCTCCCCCATCGCCTTTCTGTTCTCAGTTCCCGATCTTCACGAGCATCTGCTCGAGGCTCGGGTAATGGGACTCGACCCGCTCGACCCGGCCACCGGCAGGGGGGAGAGCGAGGGAGAGCTCGTTCATTCCATCGATATCCAGGCCGTCGACCGAGTAGTAGATCCCGTCCTTCTTGTAATTCCGGTGGTTCCCCAGCCGGGCGAGATCCCCGATGGAGAAGGTGAGGGTGTAGGTGATGGACCCGAACATCTCCCGGAGTTCCCGGATAGACCCGCAGGCTACCTCCTTCCCCCGCCGTAGGATCATGACCCGGTCGCAGATCTCCTCAACCTGGTAGAGGTTGTGCGCCGAGAAGACGATGGTCTTGTTCTGCTTCCTGAGGTCCTTCAGGAACTCGATGATGGTCCGGGAGGTCATGGGATCGAGACCCGACGAAGGCTCGTCGTAGATGAGGACCGCGGGGTCATGGAGGAGGGACCGGGCGATGGCAACCTTCCGCTTCATCCCCTTGGAGAGCTCCCCAATCTTCTTCTGCCCCGCCTCCAGCGAGAGGGTCTCGAGGAGCGGTCCGTCTTCTCCCGGATGGCGTCGCCTGCCATCCCGTAGATCTCGCCGAAGAAGGTGAGGTAGGACCGGACGGTCATGGTCTCGTACAGGTGGGAGTCCTCGGGGAGGTACCCGAGGATCCTCTTCAGCCCGACCGGGTCGTCCACCACGTCGATCCCGTTGATGGAGAGGTCCCCGCAGGTGGGGGGCACAAGGCCGGTCATGATCTTGAGGAGGGTGGTCTTCCCTGCGCCGTTGTGGCCGATGACTCCGAGTATCTCGTTGTCCCTGAGTTCGAAACCGACCCCGTCGAGGGCCGTGAAACCGTTGTAGATCTTGGTGAGTCCGGAGGCTGAGATCATTGCTTATTATAATTTATCTATTAAATTGATAAAATTTATGTTCTGATATAAACGATATTAAAGGTATATCAGGTAAATATGGGAATATTCTCCGATATCTTCACGATCGCGCGCTGGGAGGTGAAAAAATCCTTCTCGACCATGGGGAGGAACGTCCTCCCCCTCGCCGTCATCCTCTTCATCCTCCTTATCCTCGCGACGGGGTTCGTTGCCCGGAGCGGGATGCACCTCCAGGACGGGATGTACCTCATCGCGACCGATAACCGTGAACTCGGGGATATCCTTGCCGCTGACGGGAGGTTCACCGTCTTTATCGGCGACGGGAGCACCATCCTCTCGGAGCGATCCGCCTTTGACCTCATCATCGTGAACCGCACGGTCTCCCAGCCCGTGACCGAGAGAGGCTCGTGCGGCGGCAAAGACCCTCGCGAGGGACTACTCGCAGTACGTGGCATCGGTGTACAGCCGCGAACCCGACCTCTTCGCCGCCTACCCCCTCTGGATCGACCTCCAGTACGTGACGAGCGAGGCTCGACTTCCAGGCGACCCAGAGCGGCCAGTACATCTCCGTCCGCCAGCGGTCTGCGGAGGCCCCCGTACCCCAGGAGCCCGTCGTCCAGGTTACTCCTCCCTCGTCAACCATCCCTTACTCCGCCGATGACCTTCGGAAGAACCTGCAGCAGAACACGGGCAAGCAATGACCAGATCGCACGGTACACGAACCTGTTCACCCAGCAGCCGTCCTACTCGAGCTTCAAGACCCCCGACCAGCTCTCCCCGTCCCTCCCGTTCGACTCGATCATCTTCGTCTTCGTCTTCATCTTCCCCCTCTACTTCACGTCGCAGTTCTTCATGATGTCCATCATGAACGAGCGGATTGAGCGGAAGGGGGAGATCCTCCTCTCGAGCCCCCTGCACCCCCTCGTGATCATCGCGGGGAAGATGCTCCCCTACCTCGCAGGGATGCTCATCACCTCGGTCGGGGTGATCCTCGCGGCCCATGCCTCCCTCCTCATCCTCCTCCCCCTGCTGCCGGTGATCCTCTTCTTCCTCGCCTCCGCCCTCCTCATCGGGATGCTCTCCCGCTCGTTCAAGGAGCTCTCCTTCATCTCCATCTTCTTCTCGACCGTCGCCACCTCGTACCTCTTCTTCCCCTCCATCTTCGCGAACGTCCACGTCGTCTCGCTCATCTCGCCCCTCACGCTCATCATCCTCCAGCTGCAGGGCACCGGGTTCTCGGCCATGGACTACCTCTATTCCACGTCGCTCTTCTACCTGACGAGCGGGGTGCTCCTCTACATCGGGGCGGTGAACTTCAACGCCGAGCGGCTCTTCGACCTGAGCCCCTTCCTCCCCCGGCTCCGGGAGTTCATCACGTCGAGCCTCTCCCGCGTCCACCCGTACCGGTCCCTCTTCCTCGCGAACATCTTCCTGATCCCCTTCGTCTTCATGCTCCAGATGATGGCCCTCGTCCTCTTCTTCAACCTCCCGATGCCCCTCTCCCTCGTCCTCCTCATCGCCTTCGCCGCGTTCGTCGAGGAGCTCGCCAAGTCCATCGGGGTGTACAGCCTCTTCGCGGGCGAGATCACGTCCCTCCCCCTCCCGACCATCCTCCTCGCCTCGGCGGCCACCGCGATGGGGTTCCTCATCGGGGAGAAGCTCTTCCTCGTCGCGATGCTCTCGCAGATCACCGACTCGGTCTTCGGGTCCATCCTCTTCCTCCAGCAGGGAGCGATCCTCCTCTGGATGCCGCTCCTCCTCCACTTCGCGGGCGTGCTCATCGTCCTCCTCACGGTCCGCACGGGGGGGAGACGGTGGTACCTCCCGGGCGTCCTCGCCGCGACGGTCGTGCACAGCCTCTATAACCTCTACTTCATCCTGGGGGCGGCCCGATGAACGGGAGGAATGTCTGGATCATGGCGAGGAAGGAGCTCTCGGGGATCAACTACGAGAAGACGATCATCTTCGCCATCCTCCTCCAGCTCTTCGTCGCGATGTTCTCCTCCTTCCTCATGGTCGGCCTCACCTCGATGTACGACCCGTCCTCGGTCTCCCAGGTACTCGAGGTTCCGGTACAGCATCGCCTACTCGGGGACGAACTCGACCCTCCTCGACCGGCTCGCGGCGTCGGACGACTTCACCGTCTACCAGATGGAGCTCTCGCCCGCCCTCGAGTCCCTCAAGGAGCGGAAACTCGCCGCTGTCATCTATGTCCCGGGCAACACCTCCTGATGCCCAGGATCCTGTACAGATCACCTACTATTCCCTGCAGAACGACCTGCAGGCGACGGTCGTGGGGGTGAAGCTCAAGGATGTCTTCCTCGGGTACCAGAGCGACCTCCGGGCCGCCAGGGCCTCGCGGATCACCGAGCAGCCTATCGAGGTCCAGCTCCCCGCTGCCTCGAGGACCGAGGGGTTCTACGAGTTCGTCTTCGGGCTCCTCATCCCCCTCCTCGTCTTCATGCCCGCGATCATCTCGGCCTCGCTCATCATCGACCTGATCACCGAGGAGTACCAGCACGAGACCCTCGAGACCCTGGTCTCCACCCCGATCACTTTCGCAGAGATGGTCTGGGGCAAGATCCTCGCCTGCGAGATCCTGGTACCCGCCCAGGCGGGCGTCTGGCTCCTCCTGCTCGCGCTCAACGGGATCCGGATCCAGAACCCCATTCCCATCCTGATCATCGTCTCCGTCGCGTCCCTCATCCTGATCCTCCTCTCGGCCCTGACCGCGCTCCACTATCGCGAGCGGACCGCCGCCCAGTTCATCTACTCCACGGCCCTCGTCGTCGTGATCCTCTTCGTGGTCTCGGTGCCGGATAACCCGCTCAACCTCATCGTCAGGGCCTCGGTAGGGAATGCGGGCATCGAGATCTACGGGGCGATCCTCCTCGTCTCGGCTGTCGCAGCGGCCCTCGGGTACGCAACCCACCTCTATGCCCGGCGGATCGGCCGGCTCGCGCAGGGCGGCATCTAGGGTTCGAATACCTATAAAAGGTCATGCCGGCCCTGATCACCTCCCGGATCACAAGGAGGAGAGATGAGGGCCGTTTCACCGCACTATGCGATCCCCTGCTTAATCCTTGCCGCCGCTTTTTTCCTCGCGGTTCCGGCCGCCGCCACCCTCGTCCTCTCGGGTTCCACCCTGATGCCCGGCACCCTTCCCCTTTTCCCGCTCAGCGCCGGAAGGTCGACGCGATCATCACCATCATCCCCTCCGGGGGAAGGACCTTTGCGATCGGGCATACGCTCCAGATGGAGACCGACCTCCCGATGCGAGATGGAACACGAGCGTCATCGTGAACGGGTATACCGGGGACCAGGAGGCCTGACCGGAAGGGTCGCGTTTATCAACGGTTTCGTCCTCTCCTATCTCAACGGACAATGACGTCTCTCGTCGAGATCTCCGGTCAGCGGCACCGTCCCACAGGCACGCTAGGGGCTCGAGTCATGCTCATGACCGTCCGGGAGCTCGATAACGGCGGTTCGGTAGTACCCGGGAGCACGGTCATGATCGAAGAACCGGTGGCGACTCCAACCGGTCTTCCCTTCCCGGAAACATCGCCCATGACCACACCGGTTCCCGTGAAGACCACGGCATCACCTTCGCCGACGAAGGCCGGTGATGTCCTGCCGGTTGCAGGGATAATTGCGGCCGGCGTCGGCTGGAATTTTCCGTCGCTGGAACCAGCGGAAGAAACACCAGTGAGTCTGCCAGAGCCCTGCCTCTTCCCACCTGCATTCTGTTTTTCTCCTCCAGCATCCAACATCGGGTTATGACAACCGAATCCGATGCAGTGAAATCGGTTGCAGGCCTGATGGCCCTTGCAGCCCGGACAGCACCAAAGGCGGTCGGTATCGATTCCATCGCCATCGAGGTCGTGACCGGTAAGGATCTCGACCAGCCTCGGAGAGGAGATGATCAGGATGGGCGATGAATCGGGCGTCGAATTCTTCGGGATCAACGGCCGCCAGGTGAAGGAGAGCGATGCCTGCGTCCTCATCGGCGTCGCCGGCCGTCAGGCGCTTGGGGCAGACTGCAGCGGGTGCGGGTATGCCACCTGCGCAGAGATGACGGAAGCCGTGAAGAAATCCAGGAAGAAGAAGGGCACTGCCTACGCCGGCCCCAACTGTGTCCTGAAGATCTCCGACCTCGGTATTGCCGTCGGTTCCGCGGTCAAGACCGCCAGTATCCACAACGTCGATAACCGGATCATGTTCTCAGCGGGTGTCGTTGCGCTGAAGCTCGGGTGGCTGAAGGGGTGCAGCGTTGCCTACGGGATCCCGCTCAAGGCATCGGGGAAGAGTATCTTCTTCGATATCCAGTTCAAGCACTGAACGATAAACGACGAGGTTATTCCGGGAGAGGTGGGGGATAACGACCCCCGCATCATCATCGGAAGATCTGCCAGATGCCAAAGACGAACTCGGAGGCGATGAGGATGATGATCACCCACTCGAGGACGTTCGAGTGCTGGATGCGGACCTCGTCGGAGAGCATCGAGTAGTTCTCCCTGATCACGTCCATCTTCCGGCTCACGCTCTCGCTCCACTGGCCGCTCCGGAGGACCCTCAGGGCGGTTGCATAGATCCGGGCATAATAGACATCCTCGGTGACCTTGATCAGGTTGTCGACCTTCTCGATGATCTCGGCGATCCCTGCATAGGTCTCCATCTGCTTCGACATGATCGCATGGTACTTCCGCATCCGGAAGAACTGCGACATCCGCTCGGCCTGCACGATATCCTCGTACATCTTCTCCATCTGCCGGGTCAGCTCCCGGTCATAGTACCGCAGCTCGAGGACCTGGACGTTGGCAAACTCGATCAGGTCGATGAGGTCCGTTGACGTCTCGGGGTTGCAGAGGAGGGCCGAGTCCCAGGAGAGCACCGCGAGATCGGCGGGGGTATAACTGAGCGAGTTCTTCAGGATCTCCTCCCGCACCTGGGGGGAGGTCTGCGTCTTTTCGCCGATCATCAGCGGTACCGGGTCGAAGGAGTCGTCCCTCCTGTCGGTCACGTAGATCGTGTAGTCCTCGAAGAAGTCCGGATCGATGGCGAATTGCCTGATATGGGGCCCGATGATCTCACCGAGCGTCCTGAGATACTGGACGAAGGATTCCGAGAGGCCTTCCTGCCCGGCAAAGAGGAACGCAATATCGCTGAGCTCCGCGAAACCGGCATCCCTGTCTTCATGGAGGAAGCAGAAGCTGATGGCCCCGATGTCATAGACCCGTGCGACGACCGCGAACTCGAACTGCCTGCCGTCCCGCTCCACCCGGACGGGGTGCATATGGATGGTGAGGGGCGGATCCTCTATCATGATGGACTTCTGCTTGAGCCGGGTGAAACTTGTCCTCGCGGTGAAATAACTCTGGGCGAGCTCCCGTTCCAGCCAGTCGAGGTCGATCTCCCTTCCGATATCATAGATCCTGTAGAAACGGGTCGAGATCACGGTTCTTTCCCACCTTCCCTGATGCCTTCGTTCCCTGCCACAATGAACAACCAGAGGGAAGGTAAATAATCCTTATGATGATGCCTTCGGCCCGGAGGGAGAAGGCGGTCCACTGACGGAGATCAACCCGGGCCGTGAAATCTGCCGGGCAGGGACCCGGAACGGATAGAAAAAGGATAAAACGGTGTTATTCAGAGTGCTGAATGCTGGATTGCCACGCGGCCGTTTGAGGTGAGCGACAGCTCGATCCCGCTCGTGGACTTCCCGAAATCGAGATACCTCCGGGCCAGCAACTGGCGGACACCTGTGCGGACCTTGCTCTCGCTGTGGGTGGGGAGCAACTCGAGAACAACATGACTTATGGTGCAGATTGGTTTCCCCGCGACTACCTGCAGTATATCGATATGGGTCATATCCGGCACGAATGCCGCTGTCTTCGGTAATAGTGTTTTTGGTAACATTACTGCCATGTTTTTCTCCTGGCAATCGGGAACACGAAAGTATCGGAGAGAGGTATCCACGAAGAGCCATCCGGGAAACCTTCCACCCGGACCTGCCCCACTCCCAACGTGTGGATACGAACCAGTCAGCACCCGTCGCCGCGGGATCCCCGGGGCGAAGGGCGTCTCTCCTCTTCCTGTGAACGAATCACCATAATCTGTTTGTCTTCTGAGGGGAAGTAACCATCCCCAGCTGAAACAGGGCATTCGGGAGAATTCCCTCCGGAGTCCTGTGCCGGTTATTCCTCGCGAAAACCGGCCTCCCCAATAAATACCTTCATCGTGTCGGACACCCTTAATTAATGCCAACGGAGCTGATTGAATTCCGGGAAATCCAAAGAAGAAGAATGATGCTGTCGATCCAAACGCAGTAGATGCCCAGGGCCAGCCGATCGTCCGCGTGCGGTTGCCCAAGAAATGGAACCGCGAGCAGTTTGCCTCGGCGGAACTCATGATGGGGGCAAACCATATCCGCGTCCGGTGCTATGACGGGGTGACGCGCATGGGCAGGATCAAGGGAAGATCAAGAAGAGAGTCTGGATACGCGAGGGGGATGTCCTAATCGTGACCCCGTGGTCCTTCCAGGACGAGAAGTGCGACATCCTGTACCGGTACCTGCCGCCCCAGGTGGAGTGGCTGCGGAGAAACCGGTATATCTGAACATCCCGGACCATACAAAGCTTCATCGATCCGGAAAGCCAATAAGATAATGCAGTTTTTCAGAAAGACTGTTTGAGTATAGCCATGTATCGATCAGATTTTGGTGGCCGCAGAAACTTCGGCCCGCGTGAGATGACCAAGGTCATCTGTTCAGACTGTGGAAAGGAATGCGAAGTCCCATTCAAGCCAACCGAGGGAAGGCCCGTTTACTGTCAGGAGTGCCTCCCGAAAGCACCGGCGCCCCCGGTTCTAATCTCATCATTTCATCATTTTACCACTTTATTCCTTTATTTTCACAAATCCCGTTTTCATACCCTTCCCGATTCCTTCATTACTCGACCCGGTAGCCGCGGCTCTCCAGGACCTTCTGCAGGCGGTCTTCTATATCGCCGGACCATTCCGGAATCTCACGGAGGGCAGCCTCCCAGAGCTCCCGTAACTCCCTGTTCTCGGAATGGAGCGCGAGGGTACCGGTCACCTTCCCGATGAGGACCCCCCGGGATCGAAAATCCGCATGACCACGCACCGGTAGAACCTGCATTGGGCCGGGCTGGTCTCGTGGATGGTGCAGAGGATATGTTCCCCGCTGGGGCGGAGAAACCGGCATGCAGCCGGATGCTCATCCGGCCAGGTGCGGTCCAGGAAGATCTCACGCTTATCGTCGTCAACCCTTGCCATGAATGGCGTTCCGGTCGAGACCGATTCACATTCGAATTCGAAGGGACCGGTCTCGCGCTCGATGGCGATGTAATCGCCCAGGTACATGCAGCATGTCCCGCACATCCGGCACCGGAAGGCCATGCCCGGCTCACGCCCCGGGCTGGTACGCGTCCTTCGGAACCGATATCTCGAAGAGAGCCCCCTTCCCTTCCTGCCCGATCTCCCGGATCGTCGCACCGGTAATGCCAAGGATCTCCCGGACGAGGAAGAGGCCGTGACCGGTCTTCCCGCCATCGCTCGCGGAGAAGATCCTCTCCTTTTCCTGCACCGGGATCCCGATGCCATCATCCTCGCAGAGGATGGTGAGCCCGGAGCCTGTGATCCGGGTCGAGAACCGGATGGAGGAGACCTTCTCCCCGTGGTTCAGGGCATTCTCGATGAGGTTCGAGAAGACCCGCTCGAGGAGGGGATCCGCAAAGATCCTGACGGGATCAAGGTCCAGGATGATGTTCACGTTCCGCACCGCTATACCTGATCTCGCCCTTCCGATCACATCCTCCAGGTCCTGCCATACCGGTGAATGGACCCCGACATCCTGGTACTGCCTGGTGAACTCGATCTGGTGGCGCATGGCCAGTCGCCGCCTTCCCGGCATTCTCCACGAGGTTCTTCACATCCCCGAGGGAGGTGCTCTCCCCCGCGAACCTCCAGGTTCCCGATGATGACCATGAGCTTGTTGAGGATATCGTGGCGGGTGACCGAGGAGAGGAGGTTCAGCTTCCTGTTCGCGATCTTCATGGCCTCCTCCGCCATCTTCCGTTCCGTATTATCGCGGAACACGATGAGATCTGCAGGCCTGCCTTCGAAGAGGACGCCCCCCCCATTCAGGTCAACGGGAAAGCCGGTCCCGTCCTTTTTCAGGAGCGGGTGTCGTACCGCCCGGGGACCTCTTTCCGGCCATCCGGCGTTCATAGTTCTCCCGGAGCCGTGGAAACTCGGCAGGGTCCACGAAATCCTGGTACGGCCGCCCCACGATCTCCCGGCAATCGCCTCCCCACATCTCGGCTGTCCTCCTGTTGCAGAATTTCACGATCCCATCCTGGATCACGATGATCCCATCGTGTGCGCGCTCCACCAGGTTGCGGTACTTCTCCTCGCTCTCCCGGAGGGCATTCTCGATCCGTTTACGATCGGTGATATCCAGCACGATGACATGAACCAGGGGTTGCCCCCGTATGGAGATGATCGTGCCGATTACCTCGGTGAGAATCGGGGTGCGGGCGGGATCGTGTTTGAGGTGCGCCCATTCGTAGCGCGCCGACCCTTGCTCCCGGAATGCCCGCTGGATCTCCCTTCCCTTGTCGAGTGACGGGGTTCCATCGGGCTGCATCAGGGGGGCGAACTCGCCCGGGCTGTGTCCCAGGACCGTTTCCCTGTCCTGCAGCCAGGAAGAGGGACAGGAACGCCGCATTGCAGTCGATAACAACCCCCTCGTCCATCAGGAGCTGGGGGACGGCGGACCGCTCGAAGAGTGTCTTCCACCGCTCCTCGCTCTCCCGGAGGGCATCCTCAATCTGTTTGCGTTCGGTGATATCCCGGGAGATCCCCATGACCCGGGTGACCGTGCCTTCGGCGGTCCGGAGCGGGATGAGCGTGGTATCCTGCCAGGATATTCTCTCCCCGAACGAGAACGGGTTCTCGGCACGCAGGGGCTCACCGGTGGTGAATACCTCAGAGGCTTCCCTTCATCCGATCGCGTTCGGCCGGGGGAGAAGAGGAGGGCCCTCGGCCGGCCCACCACCTCCTCCTTCCTCCTCCCGAGGAGTTCCAGGGCGTGCGTGTTCAGGTAGGCGACGTTGTCGTCGCGGTCGATGATGTAGATGAAATCCTGCGATGCCTCGGCGAGGTTCCGGTACCGCTCCTCGCTCTCCTGGAGGGCCTCGAGGCATGGCGGCGGGTGACCGCCTGGTTGATGAGGTTCCTCAGCTCGATGAAGGGGACCTTCGGGTCCGTCCCCTTCTGGAGGTAGAAGTCTGCCCCGTTGTTCAGGGCTTCGATGGCCACCTGTTCCCTTCCCCTCCCCGTGAGGATGATGAAGGGGATGGGTCCCCGCGCCGTCCTCGATATGCCTTCAGGAGGCTGATCCCGTCCATCCCGGCGCATCTGGTAATCCGAGACGATGGCATCGTACCTGCCTCTTTCAGCCTCCCGAGGGCCTGTTCCGCCGAGGTGACGCCGACGATCCGGATATCCCCGCTCCTCTCGAGGAACGCCCTGGCGAGGTCCAGGAAATCCTGCTCGTCGTCTATGTGGAGTACCGAGATCATACCTTCTCTCCCCAGCCCCTGCACGCGGTGCCTGGAGGAGAGTTATCTTCAAAGGATGAGATAAAAGGGTGGGGAATCGGCAGACCCCCCAGCCCGGGAACCTGCGAAGGGGACCGTCTCCCGGTTCGTCCCGGAGGCAGGGGACCGCTTACTTCCCGCCGTCCACGATCTTCCCGTCGCGGAGCCGGATCGATCCGGTCGAAGTACTCGTTGTGCCACTCCTCGTGGGAGACCATCACGATGGTCTGCTGCATCTCCCGGTTGATCTCCCTGAAGAGGTTGAGGACCATCCGGGAGTTCTCGGTGTCCAGGTTGGCACACGGCTCGTCGGCGAAGAGGATGTCCGGCTTGTTCACGATGGCCCGGGCGATGGCGACCCGCTGCTGCTGGCCCGCCCGAGAGCTCGCCCTGGAGGTGGCCGCGCCGGTCGCACAGGCCGATCTTCGAGAGGATGTCCACCGTCGCCGCCTTGTACTGCTTCTCGGAGATGTCTGCCCGGAGCATGGCGGGCAGGGCGACGTTCTCCATCACGGTGAGCTCGGGGACGAGGGCATAGTCCTGGAAGACGTACCCGAGCTTGTAGAGCCGGAACATCGTCTTTTCGTAGTCGGTGAGCTTCCCGACATCGGTTTTATCGATGATGATGCTCCCCGATGAGGGGGTGTCCAGGAGCCCGAGCATGTGGAGGAGGGTCGACTTGCCGCTCCCCGACGGGCCCATGATCCCGATGAACTCCCCCTTCTCTATGTGGATATCGACCCCGTCCAGGGCCTTCACCTCGACGGTCCCCATCCGGTAGATTTTCCGCAGGTTCTCTGTCCGGATCATGGATCAGGCCCTCATGGACTTCTGGATATCCTCGCCGGCAACCCGCCAGGCCGGGACATAACCGGCAACCACTGCGGCCCCGAACAGGATCAGGGAGTTTGTCAGCATGTCGAGGGGGGTCAGGTACATGGTCGCTGACCATTCCGGGGTCACGATGGGGTGGATGGACATGTACACAGCCAGCAGGGAGGTTATGGTGATCCCGATGATGATCCCGAACAGGGCCAGGATGATGACCTGGAGCCCATAGCTGTGCATGATAACCTCCTTCTGGACCCCGATGGCCTTGAGGATCCCGATCTGCTTCCTGCTGTTGATGGTCTTGATGGTGATGACGATGAAGAGCACCACGGTGGTGATGACGATGCTCACGATCAGCGAGACCAGGTTGATGATGGCAAAGCTCTGGAGGGCCCTCCCCATCCCCTTCGCGAGGAGGTCGCTCGTGGTCTGCACGTCCTGCGAGACGCCGTAGGACTGGAGCTCGTCCTTGATGTACTTCTCGGAGTAGCCCGGCTTGGCCTTCACCGTGATGTAATCGGCCCGGTCGAGGGCCTTCCCCTCCACGAGCTCCATGTCGGTCATGGTCGTGTACACCGTGCTGTCCGCCTGGCTCCAGCCCGTGAAGTAGATCCCCTTGACCCGGTAGTCCTTCGTGTAGCCGTTGCCGTACTCGATGGTGATGGGATCCCCGGTCCGCACCCCGCCAAGGGAGGGCTGGAACTCGTCCTCCTGGCGCACGGAGGCATCCCCTGCCACCGTCTGCCCGATCATGATCTCCCCGGTATCCCCGTCACCGAGGTAGGCCCCGGAGATCATCTTCGTGTACAGGGGGAGACGTACTTCTCGTCCGAGGGTGAGATGGCCCGCACCCCGACGCTGAGGATCCGGTCCCTGAACTTCAGGGTCGCCCCCTTGGTGTAGTGGGGGGTCGCCCTCTCAACGCCGGGCATACTGTTGATCAGGGAAAGAACGGCATCGAGGTCGGTGATGTACTGGTCGCCCGCCCGGGGGCTGACCAGGACGTTTCCCACCTCATAGTCCACGAGCTGGCCGGTGATACTCTGCCCGATCCCATTGAAGAGACCGGGGAGGAAGATCATGTTCGTGAAACAGAGAGCAATGATGATCACGGTCATCACCGTGCTCGTCCTGTTCCCCCTGATCGAGCGATCGCCACGCTAAAAAGAGGGCGACCTTCAGTCTCTTTCTTACCCATGGAAGGGCCCCGTCACCGTTCTTCCTCGGGAGGTACCAGAACTTGTAGGCGACCGCCCCGATGCCGATGACAAGGAGGAGCGCGAGGATAAGGCCTCCCGACGAGTCGCCGGGGTCAACCCGGAGCGCCATCTGCTGGGAGACCGTGTGGGTCCCGAGGTCGTCGACGTAGGTGATGGACACGTTGTACGGGTAGGTCCCTCCCTTCCCCCCGTCGAGCATGAAGACCGCCGGCGCATCGTTCCCGGGCTTGACCTTCCCGATGAACGACTGCTTCGTACCGGTCATGGGGAGGTCGACGGTCGCTGCCACCTGCTTTGCATCGCCGGTACCGGTATTCTCGATCCTGATGGTGAGGTCGAACGGCTGGTTCTCGGCGATCCTGCGGGGGCTGGAGTCGACCGAGACGAACCCGAGCTCGCTCTTCCCCTTCATCATGACGTTCACCGAGGTCGACTGGGTCTGGGCCGAGCCGTCAATCCTCTTGTAGGTCAGGGTCACCGGGACCTGGATAAGACCGGGACTGGTCGTCTTGTCGGAGAGGAGGAGGACATCGACGGTCTTCTCCCCGCCGGCATCGATCGTCCCCAGGTGGTAGAGGTCCGTGTTCTCGGGTGCGACCGTGCCGCTGACGTTCCCGATCTTCATGGTGACATCCATGGCGTCGAGCATCCCATCGTTCCTGAGCGTCAGGGCCACGGGTATCTCGTCGCCCGGGTCCACGGTTCCGGGAACCGAGGAAGAGAGGATCATGACCTCCTGCTTCTGGATCCCGACCGGCGAGTTGACATTGACCGGAATGGGGTACTGCACGCTCGTACCCTCGGGTATACGGATCCAGACCTCGGGGAAGTACATTCCTTCATGGGACGGGGCCTGGATCAGGAAGGTGAGTTGAGGGACTGGCCCGGGCCGAGCGCACCAACCTGCTGGAAGTTCCCTTCCAGGACTTCAACCCCCTTCCCATAGAGGTAGACCGACTCGACGAGGACCGTGAGATCCTTTGTCGTCGTCGAGGTCGTGGTCCCTGATACGCCGTTCTGGACGGTCGATTCCGTCGAGGTCGCCGTCGAGGCGGTGTTCGCGAGGGTTATCGTGATCGTTCCCTGGTCGCCAGGGAGGAGAATGGCGGGGGTCACCTGGTAGTCGGTGATCGCCACCGTGGGATCTGTCGTGCTCGCCGCGACGGCGGGGGGGAACCCCGCAAGGAGGAGAAGGGCAATGCCCAGCCCGAAGAGCCCCATCCTGTTCAACGTCCACGCCTTCCGGGCCCGGGGGGCCCGTACCGATTCACCCGGCAGGTCCTGTCTTATCGCCATGAACTATCCTTCTCTGCATTTTCCCTGAGTTGGGGATGAGATCCGAAAAGAATCCGAATATTATTTTGAGAGCAGGGTATGTATACCTATCCCCGTCCCCGTGGCGGAGTGCCCGGGCCGATGCTCCGGTTTTTATCCTTGCCTGCATAAGGTTCCTGTATGATAGATGAGATTCACCAGTCACCCTCGAAGAACCCCGCGCTGAAGCAGCTGTTTACCTACGAACAACCGGCAAGAAGGCTCGAGCTCCTCGTCCGCATCCTCTACTGGATCCTCATCGGGATCGTCCTCTGGGTGTACGGGCTCATCACCCTCATCTGCCTGGTGATCCAGTGGTTCGTCATCCTGATCCTTGGGCACAGGAACCAGGGGCTCTCCGATTTCGCCCGCGGGTACATGGAGTATTCGGTCCACGTGATGCCCTACATGTACATCATGACTGACAGGAGGCCGGACGTCATGCCGGTGAAGGTGCAGATCTACGAGGAGATGGGGGAGGAGAAGACATAGTCCCGAAGACAGTTCTCCGGAAGAACATTTTTTCACCGGGAATTCCTGAAACAAAAAGACAAAAATCGGATAATTCAGAGGCCGGGGCCGAGATTCGAACCCGGGTCGGGGGATCCACAGTCCCCTAGGATAACCAACTACCCCACCCCGGGAAATATACCCTTTTCGATTGGCCGGTGAATCTGGGGGAGGAGAAGTAAGGAGAATATTCTTTATTTTTATAAAAACAAATGAATATATATTACGACCACGTATAAATATTGATGATAAATCTCTTAGAAATATTAATCTCTCGCTTCCTAATGGACCTCTTTTATTCTCTACTTCTATCATTGTTTATTTTCGCAATTGGATTCCCAGGATTCCTCTTCTCGATAACCGAATCGCGGGAAGCGAATAAAAAATTTAAATTTACAGTTCTTCCAGCCCATCCTGAATTCTCACGCAAATTACCTAATTTTATTAGGAGATTCGGGTTTAAAATAAGAGATTATGCAGAAATTCTTTTTTATCTTGAGATTTTTCATTTGTATTATATTCTTCTCGGGTGGAATAATGCTAAAATAATGCCTGAGTAGAAGCTCATCAAGAACATAACGCCATCATAATTATTCCGGCGAAAAAAGCGAGAAAATATTTCTATGGTAATGGTATTGATTTGTTGATCAAATATTTCGATAACGCATTTCCTTACAAAATTTATTTTTGTGATACAAAATTCAAATTAGAACAGGCAATATTGGATCCAAAGACTATTTGTTTATGGATTTTTGGGCACGGCGATCATGGTGGAGTGAGTTGTGATGATGGATCGCTTATCTATGAAGATTTTATAAAATTTTGTAATACCTGTAGGATTTCTGTCCCTGAAAAAAAGTATATTTTCCAATTTCATTGCAATAATGGGCCTAAAATTTCACTGGCTGAATTATTATCTCACAATTGTGGGTTTGTAACAGATTTTAGTCATACCATGTTGATGAATCGGCAATTTATAATAAACATTATCGAATATTTCGAATACAAATGTGGATCTCATCCTTTTAAGAAATTATTCGATTTATAATACCATAGTTACGGATGACACTAAAATACTGAGGCCGGGGCCGAGATTCGAACCCGGGTCGGGGGATCCACAGTCCCCTAGGATAACCAACTACCCCACCCCGGCAAATATACCCTTTTCGTTTTGGCCGGTGAATCTGATAATAATATCCCCCTCGCCCTTAGTTTCGCGCCCCTCGCCCTGAGTACCGCGCACCTCGCCCCGCGGGAACCCGCAGGAAGCAGGGGAATGGGCAGGTTTATGATGGTGTGAATAATAGTACCTTCACCTTTTCACCGAGGATACACGATGGAGGACGGACCATGGCAGCACTCCCACCCGCAGGCATCAGGACACCCATCGTCTGTGTCCTCGGCCACGTGGACCATGGGAAGACCTCCCTCCTCGACCGGATACGGGGCTCCTCGGTGGTCGACACCGAGGAGGGGGCGATCACCCAGCACATCGGTGCGACCCTCGTCCCCCTGGACGTCATCCGGACGATGAGCGGGACCCTCGGGGGTCTCGATATCCAGGTCCCCGGGCTCCTCTTCATCGATACTCCCGGCCACCACGCGTTCACGACCCTCCGGGCGAGGGGCGGGGCCCTCGCCGAGATGGCGATCCTCGTCGTCGATATCAACGAGGGGTTCCAGCCCCAGACCCTGGAGGCCCTCGAGATCCTCAGGAATGCGAAGACCCCTTTCGTCGTCGCCGCGACGAAGATCGACCGGATCCACGGCTGGCGGGTGAACGAGAACGAGCCATTCAGGGCCACCTTCGCGAAGCAGGGGGAGCGTTCGGCTTCCCTCCTGGAGCACAAGATCTACGAGATCGTGGGGAAGCTCTCCGAGCTCGGGTTTGCCTCCGAGCGGTACGACCGGATCAGCGACTTCCAGCGGAACATCGCCATCGTCCCGGTCTCCTCCCATACCGGCGAGGGGATCGCGGACCTCCTCATGGTCCTCATCGGGCTCGCCCAGCGCTTCCTGAAGCAGGACCTCGCCTTCCAGGCGAACAGCCCGGCCCGGGGTACTGTCCTCGAGGTGAAGGAGGAGCGGGGCCTCGGGATGACGCTCGACGTGATCCTCTACGACGGGACCCTCGCCGTGGGTGACGAGATCATGCTCGCCACCGCCGACGATGTCGTCACGACGAAGGTGCGTTCCCTCCTCTCGCCGAGGCCGCTCCGGGAGATCCGTTTCGAGGACCGGTTCGACCGGGTGAAGTCGGTCGTCGCGGCCGCGGGGATCAAGGTCTCTGCCCCGAGCCTCGAGGCCGTCGTCGCCGGTTCCCCCCTCCTTGCCGTGCGGGGGAACCGGGAGGAGGTGGAGGCGAGCATCCGGCACGAGATGGAGGACATCAGGGTCGTCCTCTCGGACAACGGGATCACCATCAAGGCCGACACAATCGGGGCCCTCGAAGCCCTTTCCAAGGAGCTGGAGGGGAAGTCCATCGGGATCCTGCGGGCGGGCGTCGGGCCGGTCTCGCGGCACGACCTCGTCGAGGTGCAGACCGTCACCGACCCGCTGACCTCGGTCCTCCTCTGCTTCAATACCCCAATCCTCCCCGACGCCCAGGAGCTCATCAAGGACCCCTCCTTCGCCCACGTGAAGGTCTTCGAGGCACGGGTCATCTACCAGCTCATCAACGAGTACCTGGAGTGGCGGGACGCCGAGATCCGGAAGAAGGAGGCCCAGCGGTTCGAGCAGGTGGTGCTCCCCGCCCGGATCCTGCTCCTCCCGAACTGCGTGTTCCGGCAGAGCAACCCCGCGGTCGTGGGGGTCCGGGTCCTCCTCGGGAAGCTCAGGAGCGGCGTGGAACTCATCGACCGGAGCGGGCGCCGGATCGGCCATGTGAAGACGATGCAGAGCCGGCAGGAGACCATCCGCGAGGCCGATGCCGGCATGGAGGTGGCCATCTCCATCGAGGGGGCAACCGTGGGCCGGCAGGTGAACGTGAACGACGAGCCTCCTGGTGGAGATCCCCGAGCGGCATGTGAAGATCCTCGAGCACGAGATGTTCCCCCACCTCACGCCTTCCATGAGGGAGTGCCTCGAGGATTACACGATGGCAAAGCGGAAGGGCGACCCCTTCTGGGGGAAGTGAACCTCCTGATCTGTCCAGGGGAGAAGGTTCCTGATCCTGGCCCTTCTCCCTCGTTTCCTGCGCTCCCATCCGGCAGGGAACTGTGCGGCGGGCAGTATGTTTATGAACCCTCCCGGCTAATGATAAAGTCACTCCAAAGGCGGCAACACGAATGGTGGATTTCAAGCTGGTTCTCTCGGATGGAAAGGACGGACGGGCCTACAACGTGGGCGTGAGCGGCGGGTCCGCGAACGCCTTTATCGGGAAGCGGATCGGGGAGGAGATCGACGGCGGGCAGGTCGGTCTCGGCGGATATAAGATGAAGATAACGGGCGGGTCCGACCGGAACGGCAACCCGATGCGGAAGGACCTCCCGGGCATGGCAAGAAAGAGGCTCCTCCTCTCGGGCGGGAGCGGGTTCCACCCCCGGCTCGAGGGCGAGCGCCGGCGGAAGATGGTGAGGGGCAGCGAGATCACCCCCGACTTCGTCCAGATCAACGCCTCCGTCACCGCGTACGGCGAGAAGCCCCTCGGCGAGTACTTCAAGAAGGGCGAGGAGAAGGCCGGGGAGAAGGGCGAAGAGAAGAAGACGAGACCTGCACGCAGGTAAATCCGATCTCACGATATCTTTTTTCTTCAGCACTTCGACGGTGAGGCTCTCGCGGAGATCCTCAAAACCGACTTTATATCGCTTCGCCACGATCGCCGCCGCGGCCGGGAGGCGCAGGTTCCCGTCGAACCCCTCCCTGATGACCCGGTTCACCTCGGCCACCACCTCTGCGGGGGGGACCCCCCGGGCGGCGGCGATCCTCCCGACGAGTACCTGGGAGGCCTCATCGCTCTCGAAGATCCGCGAGTCCGGTTTGAACCCGACGGGGACCGTGATCGCAGAGAGGTCGAGGAGGGGCCTCACCCACCCGTCGGCGACCTCCACCATCCCCGCGGCCTTCGCCTTCTCCAGGAGCTGGTTCGCCTGGTCGCGGCTCATCCACTTGCGGTCTATCGTGAGGTAGAAGATGAACTCCGACTTCTGGAGCTTCTCCTTCCTCGTGTGCTTGAAGGGGGCGGCGACGGTGACGGGGAGGCTCACGAACAGGCACCCTTGATGAGGGTCTTGAACTCTTCGGCGTCCATGGTCCCCTGCTGCCCCTCCTTCACGACGGTGCATTCGGACTGGGGGCCCTTGTCCTGGACCCTCATGAGGAAGATGTTCTCCCCGAGCGGGACCCTGCCCTTCGCCGCGAGGAGGATATCGTGGACGATGAACCGGAAATCGGCCATCTCGGTGACCGTCTCCTCGAAGGGGGGAGGGAGTCCACCATCTCGAAGGACATCTTGTTCGTGGCGAGCAGGACGAGGATCTGCCTCTTCACGAGGTCCGTCCCCCGCCGGCTCGTCTGGTGGGTGTCGTGGAGCCTCCGGATGCAGCCGAGAACCTCGGGGAAGGGGCGGTTCAGGTCGAAGTCGATGTCAAAGGTATTCGGGAACCGGTAATAGATTCTGCGCATCAAGTAGGTATGGGCACCTGAGAGGGTAAAAAAGAATGGGTAAGGTTCACTCGATCAGGACCGCGTGCGCCCTCGTTCAGGACGAGGTCGCCGGGTCCTTACTCGATAAGGACCGCGTGGGCGTTCGTCGATACGAAGGCCTCGCGTTCTTATTCGATAAGAACAGCGTTCACGACGCCGTCCTGGGCCGGGCGGGAGACCACCCGTGCCTTGCCGAGCTCGGTCTTGATGACGGCCCCCTTCGTGAGGATATTCCGCCTCATGTAGTTCGGGTCCGCGTGGTTCTCGACGACCGTCTCGATCTTCGCCCTCTTCGTCACGCCGGTCGCGGGCGTCGAGATGTTCGCGTACTGGGTCCTTAAGGCCCGGACCTTGAGGTTCCCTCCCCTCGTCCGGATGAGCCTGGTCCGGCTCTCCCCGAGGGTCGTATCCGCGGGAGCCCGCCCTATCTCAAATCGTTTCTTCCGCCGGGAGATGCGGTAACGCTTGCCGCTCTCCCTCCGTACCGATCTACCTTGCCAGAGGATGAGAACCACCCCGGTGAATCCCTGGATTCATCGTCAGGATTCATTAATATGGGGACGGAGATTATTAAACCCTTTGCTCTAGGAGAGGATGGCGTCGAGGAGTGGCCCGACCCCGTCGCCCGTCTTCAGGTTCGTCCGGAAGACCGGCATCCGGGGGTTGTACCGGTGCATGTCGGATTCCATCCGGTCCAGGTTCGCCCCCACGAGGGGGGCGAGGTCCACCTTGTTGATCACCCCGATGGTCCCGTCCCTGAAGATCATGGGGTGCTTGTTCACGACGTCGTCACCTTCCGTCGAGGAAACGATCACGATCCTTTTCTCCGCCCCCAGCCGGAAGTCCGTCGGGCAGACCATGTTCCCGACGTTCTCGATGAAGAGGAGGTCGATCTTGTCGAGGGGGAGACCCTCGATGGCATGCTCCACCAGGTGGGCGTCCAGGTGGCACTCCTTCCCCGTGTTCGCGTTCACCGCAGGGATCCCGAGGGCGACGATCCGCTGGTAGTCATCGTCTCCATAGACATCGCCAGCGATGGCCCCCGCCCGAAGGCCCCGCGCCGAGAGGAGGGGGACCATCCGCTCAATGAGAGCGGTCTTCCCCGAACCGATGGCACCGAGCAGATCGAAGGCCCGCACCCCGTGCCTCGCGAGGAGCGCCGCGTTCGCATCGGCGATGCGGTTGTTTGCCCCGTAGATGTCCTTCTCGATCTGGAGATCGATATGGTGCATGGAGGAATATGGATCATGAACCTGTTTATAGGTTCACCGTCAATAGCTCGAGGGATGAAACTTTCGGGAGAACGGATCCTGTACCCCTGCTACTTTGACGCCGCGCTGGAACGGAGTTCGGGGAGACGGGTCCCCCGCGCCCTCGCCGTGAAAGGTCCGACCCTCCAGGACCTGGAGCGGGCCCTGAAAAAGGAGCGCCTCTCCTTCCGCCCCGAGGACAAGAACCACCCCGCCCACTGGGCGAAAAGGGAGGGGAGGCTTATCGTCACCTGGGAAGGGTCCAAGGAGGCACTCCTCAGGCGCGTTGCAAAGGGCCTTGAAGTGAAAAAGTGATCGCCATGTACGACCTGCACACCCACTCCACCCTCTCGGACGGGGACATGCTCCCCATCGAGCTCGTCCGCCGTGCTGCGGTCCTCGGGTACCGGACCCTCGCCATCACCGATCACGTGGATTCGGGGAACCTCTCCCAGGTTGTCGCCGCCCAGGTCCCCCTGAAGGATCTTGCGGCCGCCTTCGGCGTGACCCTTCTTACCGGTGTCGAGATCACCCACGTGCCCCCCTCCCACATCCCCCTTCTCGCACGGAGGGCGAAGGACGAGGGGGCCGATATCGTCGTCGTGCATGGCGAAACCGTCGTGGAACCGGTGGCGCCGGGGACGAACCTGGCCGCCTGCACCTGCAGGGAGGTGGACCTCCTCGCCCACCCCGGCCTCATCACCCCGGAGGTCGCCCGGGAGGCTGCCCGGCGGGGCATCGCCCTTGAGATCACCTCGAGGGGGGGCCATAACCGGACGAACGGCCACGTGGTACTCGCGGCAAAGGCCGCGGGATGCACCCTCGTCGTGGACTCGGATGCCCACGGGCCCCATGACCTCCTTGACGCGGGCGCGCGCGAAGCTGTGGCGCGCGGAGCCGGGCTTTCAGCCCCTGAGGCCGCGGACGCACTAGGTTTAAATATTGAGAAATGGCTCTTCCACCGGGGTTCTATTTAATCTTTGACGCAACCTTTTTATAATGAAAAGTGCCATATATATAAGTAACCTAAACACAGGTGAAAGATCGAGGTAGGATTGAGGAGTTTAGGCAGCGTTCTTCACCGTTCAGGGAAACGCCTGTTGCTCATCCAGTGTGACGCCTCAAAACTCCCGCGTTTGTACAGCGACGTAGTGGATAGACGCCTCCGGGCGGTTGGTAAGGTCGTCGACATCTTTGGGAATATCCAGAACCCCTATGCGTGCGTGCTCTGCTATGGCGGATGCGGTATCGAAGTCGGAGAGAAAGTATTTGGGAAGTAGGTGAGGACCCATGCAGGAGACAGAGAAGGTTAAGATCCTCCAGACAGAGAGGGAGGCCCTCAAGAAGCGCTCGAAGGAAGTATCCAAGGAGCGTGAGCGGACCGGGCAGGACTATGCCGAGGTGGTCTGCCCGGAGTGCGGCGGGCGGCAGCTCGTCCATGACTACGAGCGGGCGGAACTCGTCTGCCAGAATTGCGGGCTCGTCATCGACGAGGACTTCATAGACCGTGGTCCCGAGTGGCGTGCCTTTGACAATGACCAGCGGATCAAGCGGTCCCGGGTGGGAGCCCCCATGACCTTCACGATCCATGACAAGGGCCTCTCCACCATGATCGACTGGCGGAACCGGGACTCCTACGGGCGGGCTATCTCGTCCAAGAACAGGGCCCAGCTCTACCGGCTCAGGAAGTGGCAGCGGCGGATCCGGGTCTCCAACGCCACCGAGCGGAACCTGGCGTTCGCCTTGTCGGAGCTCGACCGGATGGCCTCGGCTCTCGGGCTCCCGAGGAACGTCCGGGAGACGGCGGCCGTGGTGTACCGCGACGCGGTGGACAAGAACCTCATCCGGGGAAGGTCCATCGAAGGGGTCGCGGCCGCGGCGCTCTATGCGGCCTGCCGGCAGTGCTCGGTCCCGAGGACCCTCGACGAGATCGCGGAGGTATCCCGGGTCTCGAGGAAGGAGATCGGCAGGACCTACCGGTTCATATCGAGGGAGCTCGGCCTCAAGCTGCTCCCGACCTCACCCATCGACTATGTCCCCCGGTTCTGCTCAGGCCTCAACCTGAAGGGGGAGGTCCAGAGCCGGGCGGTGGAGATCCTCCGCCAGGCCGGCGAACGCGAGCTCACGAGCGGGCGTGGCCCGACCGGTGTCGCGGCGGCCGCCATCTACATCTCCTCCATCCTCGGGGGAGAGCGGCGGACCCAGCGCGAGGTCGCCGAGGTTGCAGGAGTCACCGAGGTGACGATCCGGAACCGGTACAAGGAACTCGCCGAGAAGCTCGACATCGAGATCATCCTCTAAAACAACTTTTTTCGAACCCTTCGTAAGGACTATATTCTCTCAGAAGAGAACCTGTATCTCATCGGGCTCGTAGATCAGGGGTAGATCGTTACGTTCGCAACGTAAAGGCCGCGGGTTCGAATCCCGCCGAGTCCACTCTTCTTATTCTGAATAGTTTTCTTATTTGATAGGTACCTCGCTACCTTTCGGCGACCGAAGGTCGCCCCGGGGTCGAGGGCGGAGCCCTCGGTCCGGAACGCCCTGGCCGCGGGTTCGAATCCCGCCGAGTCCATTTCCTTGAGTTCTTTTGAGATCTGTCCTTCGGCGACCGAAGGTCGCCCCGGGTTCGAAGGGCGGAGCCCTCGGTCCGGAACGCCCTGGCCGCGGGTTCGAATCCCGCCGAGTCCACTCTTCTTATTCTGAATAGTTTTTCTCATTTGATGAGGTAGACCTGGATCCTACCCTTTTCGGCGACCGAAGGTCGCCCCTGGGTCGAGGGGCGGAGCCCTCGGTCCGGAACGCCCTGGCCGCGGGTTCGAATCCCGCCGAGTCCACTCTTCTTATTCTGAATAGTTTTTCTCATCTGATGAGGTAGACCTAGGATCCTACCCTTTTCGGCGACCGAAGGTCGCCCCAGGGTCGAGGGGCGGAGCCCTCGGTCCTGGAACTACCGACAGAGACACTTCTCGAGGGGTAAGGCTTTCCAGGAAAAAAGGATGAAAGGATTACCGGTCAGGGAGCTCGCTCTCCTCGTCCTTCTTGTGGAAGTCGAGGTAGGGGTGGGCCTTGCGCTTGTCATTCCCGACCGTGATGAGGCTGTCCTTGCTCGTCAAGTCCTCGCCGCCCGCGTTCTTGACGGTGAGGTTCACCGTGAATGTTCCGGCCTTGGCATAGGTATGCACCGGGTTCTTGTCGGCGGAGGTCGTGCCGTCCCCGAAGTCCCAGAGCCATGAGGTCGGTTTCCGGAGCGACCTGTCCTTGAAGGTGACCTTGAGGGGCGTATTTCCTTTCTTCGGGGACGCGGTGAACCGGGCATCCGGCGGCGGGACCGCGGCGACGGTGAAGGCCTTCAGGCAGACATTGATGTTGGGGTAGTCCGGTTCGAGCGTTGTCGTGTCGAGCCATGTGGAGCCATCGCTGCTCATGTAGCCTCTCACCCGGGTGGGCGACCGCATTGCTCGTATAGCCGGGTATGCCGACCTCCACTGGAACCGGGTAGGGGTAATCGGGCGTGTGGATCTTCACGACGACGGAGAACTTCTGCCCGAGATTGACGAGGACCGAGTTGTCGAGGTTCACGGTGTGGTACCCTGCAAGCTCGAAGGAGCCGCTCGTGACCGACAGGGGGCCGGCGGTGCTGAGCGGCCCGTTGGTGGGATTGGTATAGACCGAGACCGTGTACTCGGAGTTCTCCTGGGGGGTGTAGAACGCCACCGCTGCAACCTGTTCCCGGGCCTGGGAGGTGAAGACATTTGCGTACTGGGCGGTATCGGTGAAGTCAGCGGTACCTATGTTTCCCACCCATCCAAGGTCATCGGTACTGGTACTCCCTTTTCAGGTTCTTCAGTGGCTCGGCGGTGAAGACCGTGTTGCCCATCCCGATGAGGGGGTCGTCGTACGAGATAGAGAAGTAGCCCGCCTGACCGAATCCCGTCCCCCAGCTGTTCTTGGCGATGAATGCCCCGTTGTCCGAGGGAACGATGACTGAAGGAGTACCGTCATAGTTCACCGAGGGCAGGGCGAATTTGTTCCGGTCAAAGGAGTCGTCCCACCCGACGAGGGTGACGGCATGGTCGTACCAGTAGGCCCCACCGTTATAGTAGGATGCGTTTGCTGCATTGTAGGCCTCGGGTTCCCAGTCCATCAGGCTGTACACGCCGCCGTAGTTCATGATGGCCGCCTTGAGGTTGGCATTGTCGAGGGATCCTGTCCGGGGCGGGATGATGAACATCCCCTGTGCGTGCTTCCTTATCCTGAGATCTGCAGGCGAAACGAGGCTCGTGATGCTGTACGGGTCTGCCTTGTCGTTGACCGGGCCGCTCCAGCGGGCGAGGTATGCCATGGCCATGGTGTCGCTCCCACCGGCGCAGTGCCCGAGGTCGTACCCGTTGGTATTGATCATGTTATTCTCGGAGAAGTCCCAGGTCTCCCCGGGTAAAAGGGTCGATTCCAGGGACCCGTAAGCCGCAAACGCCCAGCAGCTCCCGCAGGCGCCCTGGTCGCGGACACCGGTCACCTTGCCCAGGGTCCTCAGGTCGTACGAAGAGGGATATCCGGTGGAGGCAGTATCCTCGGTCGCGAGGTCCGTCCCTGTCGCCTCTGCTTCGGCCTCCACGGCAGTCCACGATACCTTTTGACCCTTCAGCTGGGAGAAATCGATGGGTGGAGGTACATACCCGAGGCCGTGCCCCTGCTTGACCATGGCCACCTGGGAGAGGGTCTTCATATCAAGATAATGTCTGAAGCCGGCACTCGCCGGTGCCAGGTTGGCATCCGGCTGATCGGCGGGTACCTGGATCGTGGTATTCGGTGCAGGAGTAGCCGCCGGCGCAATGGTCGTCACATCCGGCTGGACAGTCGCAATGACCGTAACGTCCGGTACAGGGGTGGATACCGGGGTCACTGCCACCACCGTCGGTTCAATCGTCGCAACCACTGTGACTTCCGGTGCGGGAGTGGCCGTCGTTGTTACAGGTGTGACCGTTGGTTCAACGGTAACGGTCGCCGTGACGTCCGGTGTCACAACAGGAGTCGGTGATACGTCGGCCCCCACCGGAGCACCGGCCGCATTTACGGTGACATCCGGAGCGGCAGTTGGTACCGGCGTGGTGGTGTTCGCCACCTGGCCGCCGGTCTCGTTCCCCGTGCCATCCGGCCCGGCGATGGCCGCCTGCGCGAGGCAGGCGATGAGGAGGAGGCCGATGATGAGAGAGATTTCCCTTCTTCGAGACATGTGCACGCTTACCCGTGGCAGTCCTCTCCCCTCGGCAGCGTATAGACAGGGTGTCCTGCAGGGGAGAGTGCCAGTAGGATTAAATCACCTTAACCCATAATAAAGTTAACTCTTTGTAAAGTTACGGGGGAGAGCACGTTCAAAGTAAATACCGCCAAATTGACTTATTTCATGGGATCCAAAAAAGTATATCATTTATAATTACATGAGATCGCGGCATTCTCCCTGAAAATACCGCAGGGCCCCTCATGATTGTCCCTTCCTCAGGTTTCCAGTCCCGGTCCCCCGGATCCGGTCTCCCCCCACCTGTGCTGGTACCCCCGGCGGTCCATGGGCTCGCCGTTCAGGAAGGCGCCGGGCTCACCGACCACATGCCCGATGACATGGTAGGTCATTCCCTCCAGGGGGAGCCTCTCCCCGGGGATGGTAAAGAGGAGCTCGTAATCGCCCCCTCCGTAGACGGCGAACTCCAGCGCCTTCTCGTACGGGATGTCCTCGATGACCGGGATCATCGCCGAGCTGATCCGGTAGCCGCACGGGTTCGCGAGGCCGAGATCAGAGAGGGAGAGCGCGAGCCCGTCGGAGATGTCCATCATCGAGGTCGCCCCGCTCCTCCCCAGGATCTGCCCTTCCGCGACACGCGGCTGTGGCTCGAAGAGGGCCTGCCTGTACCGGGCATATCCCTCGATGGCCGCCTGCGCCCGGCCCAGCACGCCGGTCACGCAGACGAGGTCACCCTCCCGGGAACCCCTCCGTCGCACGAGGTGGGCAGGGTCCACGAGGCCGAGGCCCGTGGAGACCAGGGTGAGCTCGTCGTGGCTGTCGATGTCACCCCCGATGATCTCGGTGCCGTACCGGTCGCAGCAGGCCTTCGCCCCCTCCATGACCGGGCGGAGGCGTTCGGGCCGGTCGAGGCCTACGGCGAGGAGCAGGTAGCTGGGGGCGGCGCCCTTGGCGGCCATATCAGAGAGGGTCACCGCGGCTGCCATCCACCCGCACTGCCAGTCGGTCATCCCGGGGAGGAAATCCGTCTTCGTGTGGAGCATGTCGGTGGTGACAACCAGGCAGCTCTTCCCGCAAGGGATAAACGCACAGTCGTCGCGTGCCCGGTCCCCGACCAGATCGAGGATGGATTCCAGGAGATCGCGGTCATCCACCCTTCCTCACCTCCTTCTCGCGCTCGGTCCGGGTCCTCCCTGAAGAGGTACTCGACCTTGGCCTTCTCCCTCTCGGTCTTCTCCTTCTGCCGGGCCGCCTGCCATGCACCCATCCCTCTCCTCGACCGTGCTTCGGTCTACAGAGCCAACCGGTCCCCGTACCTGGATGGTCCCCTGCGGGGCCGGAAGGACTGGGATCTCCTCGTCCCGTGAGGTATCGAGGAGGAGGGGATCGACCTCCCCGCCGGGCGGTACCCCCACGAGGAGTGCCTCCGCCCCGAGGCCCGCCAGGTCCTTCACAACGGAACGCCCCCACCCGTCGGACCTCGCGACATAGAGGAGGTCCCCCTCACCAATCCCCGCGTCCTGGACGAGGGCCTGGACCCCGTCCCTCGTGAGCGAGGGGAGGACCTTGAGCGGCAGCCGGGCCCCGTCGTGGCGCACCTCCTCGGCCTCCTTCTGCCGCTCCAGTCGCTTCTTCAGGGACTTCACCTGGCGTTCCCCCTGCCGGAGCCGGTGCCTCAGGTCGAGGATGGTGGCGTCGCGCCTCGTGATCTCGGCGTCCCGCTTCATCCGCACGTACATCCTCGACTGCTCCCGGTCGAGTCGTTCCCTGTACCGGGCAATCTCGCCTTCCCTCGCCTTGACCTCGTCCTGGAGTTCGGTGACGAGGCCGCGGAGGCGCTTGACCATCCCGTCAAGGACCATGACCCGCTCGTCCTGCTTCCCCGCAATCACCGGCCCCGGGGGTTTCTCCGCGACCGGTGCCCGGGCAGGAGAGAGTTCACCGAGAATTCTCTCGATCGACTGGCCCTTGACGATCCCGGCCCTCACCCGGTTCAGGTCGAACCCGGGCGGCACCCTCTTCTGGATGGACTGGAACTTGTTCCGGTAGGAACGGTAGGCATCGAGAGCCGCCGAGAGAGCGTCCCGCTCGTGGAGGTTCGCGTACGAGAACCCTTCCGTGAGCGCGATCTTCTCGTCCCCGGTCCGGTCCGCCCGGGGGGTGTAGGCAACGGCAGAGAACACCCGCCGGACCCGTTCCACCGAGAAGGGCATCTGCGAGACGTCGGAGGCCACGACCAGGGGCTTCCCTGCCTGGTAGAGGGCCTCGACGACGTCGGCCATGGACCGCTCCCGGCCGCTCGAGAGGTGGACCACCTTCCCATCCAGGTCCACCGCCGCCACCGCGGTGGTGGTCCCGGGGTCGATCCCCACGATGAGGTAGCTCGCCCCTTTTCCGGCGGGCTTGAACCGGATCCGGTCGAGCTTCTGCCCGGATATCCGCACCTGGACGTCACCACCCCGGCGTGAGGAGACCGGGATGTCCTCCCTCGGCGCGTGGACGAGGAACTGGACCCGGGAGAGGCCGCCGAAGGCCCGGGACTCCTTCTTCTCGAACCGGAGCCCTGCCTGGACGAGGCGGTCCTCAATCTCCCGGGCATGGGTGAGGACGGCGCCATGGACCTTCCGCACGTACCGGTTCTGGCTCCACCCTCCCTTCCCCAGGGACCGGTTCCTCGAGACCACCACCGAGCAGGTGTTCTCGTAGGCGACCACCTCGGCCCCTCCGCCGAGGGAGGCGATCCTCGCGGTCGCCCGGGCCTCGGCATAGGGGTCGAACCGGTTGAAGCTGATGTTGTACCGGGCGGCGACCTTGCCCAGGGTCTCCGGCCGCTCCCCTCCGGTCACCTGGACGAGGCGGGTCTTCGGCGGGAGGTGCTCGAGGAACGCGAAGAGGGCGTGCTGGTCCCGGGCGATCTCCTGGAGGCTGTCGACCGCGAGGATCTCCGGCTCCTCTGCCGAGATCTCCTTCAGGAGCCGGAACTGCGTCACCTCCCCCTCCGCGACGAGCTCCCCGTCCTCCATCCGGACGAGGGCATAGACCGGGCGACGGGAACGCGACCGGACCGATCCCTTGACCACGTCGATGCCGAAGACCTTCATCCCGTCACCTCCGCAAGGGCCTTTGAGAAGGGGTACTCGATCCCATACTTCCGGGTGAAGTAGTCAAGGATGACCCTGAGGTCCCTTTCGAGGATCTCTCCCGCGTTCGGGTGATCTGCCTCCATCCACTGGGGCCAGTCGATGAGGAAGCACCGGTCGCCATCGATCATGACATTGAACTCCGAGAGGTCGGCATGAACCACGCCGAGCCGGAACGCCTCCCTCACCTGGAGGAGGATGGCATCGAGCATGGCTTTCGGATCCCCGGGGGTGCACCGGGAGAGGATCTCCCCGGGGATAAGGGACATCACCACCACGTGGCGGTTCCGTTCGATGGGAACGGGGACCGAGACCTTCGGGTGGAGCTTCGTGAGGGCCAGGAACTCCCGCTCTGCCGACAGGGTCGAGGCGAAGATCCAGGGGACATGCCCCTCCTCGGGCATGTATCCCCGTTTCACCCGTGCGGAGTGGAATGACCGCTGGCCCACCCGGTGGAACTTGAGGACGAGCGTCCCCAGGCCGAGGCCCTCGTAGACGAGGGACTCCTTCCCCTCGCCGATGAACGGGCCGAGGGCGCTCACCGTCCCCTTCACCGACAGGGCATGGAGCGCGAGTGCATCGTACCCGGTGAAGACGAGCGAGTAGCCCTCGTAGGGGACCTTCTCGTACTTCACCATGCCGAGATGGAGGAGCCGGGTGAGCCGGTAGGTCACCTCCTTCTCACTCTTCCTCGTGGCCTTCGTGAGCACCTCGAGGGGGACCCACTGGTACCGTTTCATGAGCCGCTCAAGGGTATGGAGGACCAGGAGGTCGTTCTCCTGGAGGGTACGCACCGCCTCGGCAGAGATGGGCATGGCGCTCTACACACTTTATGTGGGGTGATGATAAAAGTCTGATCAGGGTGCCCCGATTGGAGTGCGACAGGTGCGGCCGGGATGCCATCGTCTTCCAGCGCTACTCGGGGCTTCATCTCTGCGGGGATCACTTCCAGAGGAACCTGGCCGCCCGGGTGAAACGGACCATCCGGGCACGCGGGTGGATCCGGACCGGCGACCGGATCGCGGTGGCCCTCTCCGGCGGTGCAAGCGGCAGCTCCCTCCTCCACTTCCTCTCGGCGCACTTCGGGATGCGGCCCGACCTCTCCCTCGTGGCGATCACCGTGGACGAGGGAGGCGACCTCTCTCGGGATACGCACCGGATCCAGAGGTTTGTAGAAGGGATGAAGATCGAATGGGCGGGCACCTCCTTTACGGAAGAGTTCGGGGATAATCCGGTCACGGATGCCGGAAACCTCCCCGTTCCATGCCGGGATCTCCTCCGTAACCATGCCCTCAACTCCCTCGCGGGAAGGATGGGGGCGACGAAGCTCGCGCTGGGCACGACCCTCGATGACGGAGCCCGTTCGGTCCTCCTCTCGGTGCTCAGGGGGAGACAACCAGCCTCCTGCCCCGTCAGGCGCCTGGAGAGGGCTGGATCCCGAGGATCATGCCTTTCCAGGCGATCCCCATGGATGATGTCGCCCTCTATGCCCGGCTGAACCTCACCGATTGCGATCAGGACCCGGGTGTGTCTGTCTCCGGCCCGCTGGAGACCGAGGTATGCCGTATCCTGCAGGAATATACCCACCGGCACCCTGCGGCCCCGTTCTCCCTGGTGAACCTGGCTGTTGCCCTCGCTGAAGAAGGGGTGCAGGGAACAGGAGAGCCCCGACCATGCGAAGATTGCCAGGAACAGCGCGCCACCTCCTGCCCTGCCCGAAGGATCCCTGGCCAGGTGCCCGGCCATGGGTGAGCCCATGGTCGCCCGGAGGTTCCTCGCCGGCTCGAAACGGCGGGGGATCCTCTCCCTCCTCGGGATCTTCGTCCTCGCCATCCTCCTCTTCACCATCGCCTTCCACTCCCTCTTCCCCCTTCTCGAGGGACGGGACATCTCCTGGCCCCAGGCCCTCCTCTTCATCCTCGAGACGATCACCACGGTCGGTTTCGGGGAGCTCCTCCCCTTCAGGAGCGATCTCACCATCCTCTTCACCATCGTCCTGATCCTGGCAGGGGTCTTCATGATCTTCCTGTCCATCCCCATCCTCCTCGAGCCGGTCCTCGCCCGCATCATCAACAGCCCGCCCCCCACCCAGACCCCGCGGGAGATGAAGGGGCATGTCGTGATCGTGGGCTACGGGAACCTCGCCCGGGCGCTGATCGAGAGCCTCATCGTCTCCGACCTGGGGATCGTGATCGTGGAGTCCGACGAGGCGGTGGCCCGGGAGGTCTTCCTGCGGGTACCGGTCACGGGTCTCGGTGGTCTGGGGGGATTACATGTCCCCCCGTACCTGGGAGCATGCCTGGGCGGCGCATGCCCACTCTGTGGTCATCTGCGAGGACGAGAGGACTGCAGCCGAGATCATTCTCGGGATACGGGACCAGACCCGGGGGTCCATCATCGCGGTGGTCGACGACCTCGCCTATGACCGGTACCTCCGGTACGCCGGGGCGGAGTACGTCCTCTCGCCGAAGAACTCCACGGGGAAGATCCTCGCCCGGCACGCGGTGATGCGCCCCGACGTGGACACCATCTTCGAGGCCATCAGCCTCGACCACATGAAGCTCGAGGAGGGCCGGGCCGCGGACGGGACCCTCAAGCTCGTCAAGGTGCCGGTCATGCCCGGGTGCATCGCCTTCGGGAAGAGCCTGGGGGAGCTCGCCCTCTACGAGCGGTACGGCGTGGACCTCCTCTTCCTCTGGAAGGCCGGGGAGTTCGTCGCCTCCCCGGGAAAGGGGGACCTCCTGGACGCCTCGACCATGCTCTTCCTCCTGGGGAGGGCCTCCTCGGTCTCCGAGGTCCTCGACCGGGAGTTCTGCGTCCGCGAGGCAGGGGAGGCGGCCGCGGTCATCGCGGGGTACGGGGACGTGGGGAAGGCGGTCTTCCAGGAGCTCTCGGGAGCGGGCATCCGGTGCACCGTCGTCGACCGGAAGAGCCACGGCATCCGCGAGGTGGTGGGGAATGCCGAGGACGAGGCGGTCCTGAAGGCGGCCGGGGTGGAGGGCGCCCGGTTCGTGGTCGTGGCGGTTAACAGCGACCAGGCGAACATCTTCACCACCCTGGTCGCGAGGAACCTCTCCCCCTCGGCAAAGATCCTGGCCCGGGCGAACGAGCCCGCATCCGTAGAGAAACTCTACAAGGCGGGGGCGGACTACGTGGCGCTCCTCCCCACCATCGGCGGGCAGGTCATCGCGGGGATCCTCCTCTCGGATATCGTGCGGGTCCTCGTCGATCTCCCGAACGGTCAGAAGGTGCTCATGAAGCACCTGACCCGCCATGCCGGGATACCAGTCGGGGAGCTGGAGAGGAGGACCGGTGTCCGTATCGTCGGTATAGAGGGGGCTGTCCGGTCCGTCGTCCGGCCTCTTCCCGGGGAGCCCATCGGCGAGGGGGACTCGGTCATCGCTGTCGGGCTGAACGAGAACCTGAAGGATCTCATTCACTTCATCTGAAGCTTGCCGAAACGGGAATAAACCTGCAGAAGGGCTCCCAGGAGTGGGGGCCACTGTATAGGTTTTGTTCCCCCGCTGTAGGAGTCAGGAGAAGAGTTCAGGATACTCTTCAGGCCGGTTCAGGAACCCGAGGCTTTCCGTCCCGATGAGATCGTAGAGGTGAGCAGCCGGCAGGGAACCTGTCCCCTCCTGTTCGGATGCCCTGGTGATCCGGATCGCCGAAACATCAGGGTAGCAGGCGTTCTTCACCAGCCTTCCCCCTGCGAGCTCGAAGTAAGCCGCACCCCGGAGCTCCTCATAAACTGAATAATCGCTCTCGAAACGGGTCGAGACGATATTTGCCATGGCGAGCGTGGTGCCTCCCGGGTTGATGGTCACATGGCCGTACCCGGGTGGGATGAGGACCAGCTCACCGGCCCGGGCTTCCAGAAGCCGCACGTCATCCCCGGATCTTGTCTGGAGCAGGTAGTGGGCCTCCCCCTCGAGGACCTCGTAGATCTCGGGGAACGGCACCCCGTTCCCGTTCTCCGGGTGATGGTGCCCCTTGGTCTTCACATATTCTCCGCAGAGAGTTCTTGCGGGGATGACCGTGACATCGTACCTGAGGTCATGGTCCCGGAGCCACCGCCCGTCCTCCCGGGTCTTCGAGAGGTCGCGGTACATGAGATAGAGCGGTTCCGCACATTCGCAGGTCGGATCCAGGAGGACTCCCCGGATCTCCTCGATAGTGCGGACCCTGGGGGGAGGGAGGGGGCCATCCCAGGAGAACATTACTTCTTCCTGCGATGGATGAGGATATAATAGAGGGCGATTGCTATGAGAGCGATGATAGCGACAAGGGCGAGGGGGTTCGTGAGGGTCCCGAGGATCCCCACGGGCTGGACCACGTCAACCGGGACCTTGATGGTATCCGAGATCTGGCTGTTGTCCAGGGCATCGCGGTACCGGATCTCGGAGTCCAGGCCGTAACTCTTCGGGGTCGCCCCGCCGTCTACGGTCATCTCGAAGCTCGCGGTCCCGCTCTGGCCGGGGGCGAGGTCCCCGAGGTAGGCGGTATCGTCGTTGGAGGTGAAGGGGTCGACAGCCGAGATCCTCGCCTCGGCATGGTAGACGGGGGCGGTCCCGGTATTCCTGTACACCACCGCGAGGGTTACCCTCTGACCGGGATTCACCTGGGTGGCAGGCGAGGTCACCGCGAAATCTATCTTGGGCCCGACCGGTACCCCGACCGTGACCGTGTCCGATGATGCCGGGTCGCCTTCGGAGTTGGTGTAGTCCACGTGGATATCCACGGGATAATCCTGTGCCTCGGCATCGGTGGAGACCGAGGCCTTGAACCGGATCTCCTTCGTTTCCCCGGGCCCGAAGTCCCCGATATAGACCGAGGCGTCCGTGGGGGTCAGGGGCGAGAGGCCGTCCCTCTCGAGCTTGGCTACCGCATCGGTCGCGTGCTCGCTTCCCGCATTCGTGATCTTCACGATGACGTACCCCTCGGTGCCCACGTTCAGCTGCTCGGCACGGGCCTCGCTCACATCGAGGGTCACCCCGGGCTTGATCGTAATGCTGATGGGGACCGTGATGTTCGCGTTATAATACCAGTAGCGGAGGGTATCGAAGCTGATCTGTTCAGCATTATTGAGGTACTGGTAGCTGAGCTGGACGGGGAGGGTGTAGACCCCACCCGGAGCATACTTCGAGATCTTTATCGAGAAGGTGGCCGCCACGCTCTTCCCGCCGAGGAGGTCCCCGACGAACTGGGGTTCCGTCTTCACCGTGACGGGGGCCGTTCCCGGCGAGAGCCCGACGACGAGGAGCTTCGCGGTGTTGGGCTTGTCGGTCTGGGTAATGATGCTCGATTGGACTATCGTGACATCATTGACCCCCGTATTCTGGACATTCACGATGAGGCTCACGTCCTCCCCCGGGGTGAACTCATTCGTGCCCGAGATGGCCGCCGAGAGCTGCGGGGATCCGAAGAGGTCCTGCTCACCGGCAAGTGCCGGTGCCGCGATGAGGGCGAGGACTGCGATGACAGGGAATAACCATCGGTAGTTCATGAGGTTCCAACCTTGTTGTCTTGATAATAACAACATTTATCTGGATTCGGTATTTATACTTACGTTTATGGAGATGCGCGAGGATCTCCGCGGTACCCTTCCGCAGATCCTGAAATCCCTCGGTTTTACCAAGTACCGAGGCCCTGGTCTACGTCGCCCTCCTCGGGATGGAGGGCGCGACCGCGACCGAGATCCACGAGTTCTCCCAGGTCCCGCGCGCATCGGTCTACCCGGTACTCGACCGGCTCATCGGGAAGAACCTCGTGACCATCTCGGAGGCCACGCCCAAGCGGTTCTCGGCCATCCCGCCGGCGGAGGGGATAGAGAACCTCCTCTCGGGGATCGAGAGGGACGCCCTCCATGCAAAGGAGATCCTCTCCGAGATCTACAGTAGAAGGGTGACCGTGGAACGGGGCAACCAGGAGCTCATCTGGTCCTTCTACGGGGAGGAGCAGATCGCCTCACGGGTAAAGGACCTCCTCGGCAGGGCGGAGCGGAAGGTGCAGGTCATCACCGGCTGGTCGTTCATGGAGCGGCTGGTCCTCCCGGGAGCTCCAGCGGAGGGCGAGGCCCGTGGAGGTGGAGGCTATCATCGACCGGTGGGAGGGTCCCGTCCCTGCGGGGATGCAGGTCCACGTGCGGGGCCGGCACATCATGGGGCGGGGGCATGCCGGGCTCCAGCCGCCCCAGACGGCCGGGATCTTCATCGTCGACGGCGGGAAGGCGCTCATCGTCATGGGAGTGGCGGAGGAGACCCCCACCGCTCTCTTCTCCGAGTCCCCCGGGTTCCTCCGCTTCTTCTCGCAGATCTGGTCCCTGAACCTTGCGATGGTTACCCGGGCGGATCAGCCTGTCTCCTGATCGGATCTCTTCGAACTCAGTAGTCCCGGATCGAACCCATCTCCGCGACGTCCATGACCCCCTTGAGGGCTTTTGTGACGACCCGGATCCCCTCCTCCTTCAGGGCTGCCATGGGGTTCGTCCCCCCGACCATGGCGACCCCGAAGTACTGGGGGTTCGCGGGGACACCGAGGATCGGGAGGTTGGGGGCGCCCACCTCCAGGATGCCGGTAAACCCGACACTGGAAAAGTCGTCCAGGAGGCCGATGACGAGGGACTCGGCCTCCATGTGGCACTCCCGCAGGTTCGCGAGGATGGTCCCGCTCCCCTCCTTCATGACCCGGAGGATGGAGGTGAGGTCCTGGGCGACGAGGACCTCGAGGGGGTCGATGGTTGTCGCCCGGTAGAGGATCATGTGGGTGAAGCGCCGGGGAACCCGGTCGACGATCTCCACGAGCCCCCCGCCTATCGGCTGGACGGGGACCCCCCGCCTGAGGAGGATGCCGTCCAGGGTGATGGTGCACATGGTGCAGATCCCTGCAAACCCCTCGGGGATGGTCAGGCCCTCGAGCCGTGCGCCCGCGCCAAAGAACCGCACCTTGTCGCTCACCGAGAGCCCGGCCCGGTAGGCGTTCCTGAAGAGCGAGATCGCCTCCTCCAGGTTCTCGTTCGGGATGAGGGAGAGGTTGAAGATGATATTCCCGGTATTCTCGATCGGGTCATAGCTCACCTCCATGGCGAGATCCTCGATCCGGTTGTTGATGAACTTGAGCCCGGGCCCGCAGATCTCCCCGGAAAGGTCGCTGTTCGGTTCCATGAGCACCTGTACGGGTACACTTCATACGGTTCTCTGATATAGGTGTCGCATGGGACGGGGAATATGGGCCTGCCCCTGCCCATCCTCCCACGGGGAGAAGGGAGAAGAAATGTTCTATAGTACCGATGCGATGTACGTGTGAATGGACAGCGAGATGAGGGATCGGGCCCGGGAGGCGGTGCGGCGCATCCTTGAGGCGGCCTCGTACCGAGGTGGAGGACCTGGAGAGGCCCCTGGACCTCTCGGCCATCGGCGCAGGGGAGTGCGTGATCGTCCAGTGCTCTGACAATGCCGGGGAGATCGGCCAGTTCGACAGGACAAACTACCGGTGCAGGATCGAAGAGAAAGAGGTGACGAGCCGGAAGCTCCTGTTCACCCTGAACGACTCGGTGCGGACCGAGCACTGCACCCGCTGGGGGATCGGGGACCTCGAGAGCTTCTCCGGGAAGGCCGCGATCGCCTCCGTCCTCGGCCAGGGTTTTGACCTGGACCTGAGCGCGGGCCCGCAGCCTCGGCCATGCAGGCTCCCGAAGAGGCCGGCCCGGAGCTCCCCACGTCCCGGTAAAGGTGGACGAGAAGCGTGCCCGGGCCATATCCGGGGAGAGCGGGGCCGGGATCCTCCGGTTCATCCCCTACTGGCGCTACCACTACAAGAGCAGCGGCCAGAAGGGCTACGGCAACCAGGTAGTGACCTTCGAGGCCGAGAAGAAGGGGTCCATCAACGCCATCAACGGGGCAGAGACCAGCGACGAACTGGGGCAGGTCCAGGTCTCCCCCGTCCCGATATCCGCCGTCGTCCTCCAGCCGATGGTCAAGAAGGACGAGGCAGAGGAGAAGCTCCGCACCCGCATCATCGAGGAGCTCACCCAGAAGGTGCGGATCAAGCAGGCGAAGGGGGACACCATCTTCTACGAAGAAAGGATCTTCAAGCCCGAGAGGAAGGACATCACCATCGATCTCGAGCTCGTCCATGTGCCGGTCTGGCAGTTCAGGGGGAAGAAGTTCGTGGAGCTGAACGCGGTCACGGGCGTCGTCCTCACCGAGCCGATGGACACGGGTGCCGAGCTCCTCTGACGGCCCACATGATCGTCGTCATCGGCGGCGGGCCAGCGGGGCGCCTCGCGGCCATGCGCCTGGCCCGAGGAGGGAAGGAGGTGACCGTCGTTGAGAGGGGCGCCATGGGCGGCCAGTGCCTCCACCACGGCTGCATGGTGGTCTGCGCCCTCGCCGACGTTGCACGGACCATCCGTTACGCGGGGGCCCTCCACAATCTCGGGGTCCTCGACCGGCCCCCCCGGGTCTCCTACCCGAAACTCATGGAGGAGATGGGAAAGATACAGGCGACAATCACCCGCGTCCTCGACGCCGAGACCGAAGAGGCGGGGGAGATCTCCATCGCCAGGGGCGAAGGGAAGCTGAGGGGTCCACTCCTTTTATCGATGGTAAGCCTGTTGAAGCAGAGGCCGTCCTTGCTGCGACCGGGTCCCGTCCCCTGATTCCCCAGGTCGAGGGGAGGGATCTCCCGGGGGTTGTGCATGCACACACCCTCCGGGCATGGAAGGATCTCCCGCCCCGGATCGCCATCGTCGGGGGAGGGGTGATGGCCGCGGAGTTCGCCCACATCTTCCATGCCTTCGGGGCGGAGGTGAGCATCCTCGCGAGGAGCACGTTCCTCAGGGAGCTGGACGAGCGCCTCCGGAAGCTGGCGCTGAGGGAGCTCGAAGGGGTGAAGATCGAGGAGGATGCCTGTCTCCTCCGGATTGACGGGGACCGGCATGTCGAGGCCGCCGTAGTGGGCGGGAAAGGGGGTGAGCGGGTGATCCCTGCCGATGGAGTCTTCCTCGCGACCGGGCTTGCCCCGAACTCGGAGATGATCCAGGGCCCCGGGAAAGGCCCGCTGGGTGAGGTGGTGGTGGACGATCATATGCGGACGAATGTCCCCGGGGTCTACGCAGCAGGGGATCTCACGGGCCCCCCCTACCTTACCCCCGTCGCACGGATGGAGGGGCTGGTCGCCGCCGATAATATCCTCGGCCGGGAGAGGAGGATGGACTACCGGTGCATCCCCCGGTCCCTCACCCTGATGAACGAGTTCGCCTGGTGCTCCTCGGAGGATGACGGGCCATCGGTCGGAACGGGATCCCCTTCCCCAGCCGGCCCGTTCTCCTTCTGGGCAGTTCCCAAAGGAAACACCGGGTACTCGGGCATCCGCGTCAACCCGGAGGACGGGAAGATCCTCTCCGCCTCTCTCGCCGCCCCGGGCGCATCCATCGTCGCCTCGTACATCGCTTTCCTGATCCGGACTGGGTGCACGGTGCAGGACTTCGACGAGTTCATCGAGGTCCACCCCACCACCGACGGGGCATTCTCCCTTGCCCGCTACCTCGACGAGTGGCTGCGGTTCAGGAAGGAGTAGGGAGAGGATACCTTTCTCCTGCCGTCGAAATCCGTCCTCCTGCCGCCTGGTGGGTCGGTCGCATCCCTACCTATAGTGCCATATATCTCCGGGATGAAATGAATGAAAGGAGAACACAGAATGGGTGGATCCATCTTTCGGGCCATCATCGCCCTCATTGTCATCTGCACCCCCGTCGTCCTTGCCGCGGCTGCCGATGCCGATGCCTCGGACATGACCGTCACCGGCATCCAGATCAGCCCCTCGGTGCTCATGCGCGGGGATACCGCAACGGCTACCATCTCGGTCGAGAACCGGGGAGGAACGAGCGTGGCGGTTCGGCGGGCGTACCCTGATGGGGGAGGCGACCATGGTCCGGGTCCTGAACGATCCCTACGTGACCGTGGGGGATATCGGGGCCGGTAACTCCCGCGAGTTCTCCTTCCTCATCAGGGCGGATGGCCCGGACGGCACCTACTACCCGAAGTTCGTCCTCGACTTCCGGGACGCGGGCTCCCTCTCCGTCCCGTTCCCGGTGGTCGTCACCTCCACGGAGCTCGCGGTCTCGGTCCTCGAACGCCCCGACCGGTTCTCGCGCGAGAGCAAGGACATCGTGACCATCCTCATCGGCAACCCACGCGCGAGCGAGGTGACCGGGGTGAACCTCGTCATGACGGGTGAAGGGCTCGATATCACTCCCTCGAGCTACTTCATCGGGACCCTGAAGCCCGATGCCTCCACCACGGTCTCTGTCAACATCACCCCCCACCAGGCGGGGAATCTCAGCACGGCGATCTCCTACCAGAACGGCGTGAACCTCCACACGAAGGAGATCTTCACCCCCATTGTCCTCGACGATAACCTGAAACGCGCCTCACTCGTCGCGAGTAACCTCGTCCTCACGAGCGAGGGGGGCACCTACCACCTGACCGGCGATGTCTCGAACGCGGGGCTCGAGGTCGCGAATGCCGTCACGGTGACCGCGGGCGGCGGTGCGGTACCGGTCGACCCGTTCCGTTCCTACGTGGTCGGGTCCCTCAACCCCGACGACTTCGCATCCTTCGAGGTATCCTTCCAGGCGAGGAACGCGAGCGCGGTCCTCCTCCTCCTCCAGTTCAAGGACGAGACCGGGAAGATCTTCTCCGAGAGGACCGATGTCACCCTCACCCAGGCCCCGCTCTCTTCGCAGGGGGCGCCCGCGCTCCCCCCGGGGCCCGTCCTCCTCCTCGTCCTCGCCCTCGCTGTCGGCGGGGTGATCCTCTACTCGTGGAAGAGAAAACGGTGAAAGATCCGGAGTGACGCCGGATCACCTGAAATATCCTGAATTGAGGAGCTTCTCGGTGATGTTTGCATTCAGGGTGGGGCGGATGTCCTGGAGCCAGAGGAAGAACCCGAGCATCTTCCTGGACCGGTTGCTCTCGAACTTGAACTGGCCCGGCCTGACCCTGACCATCTTCATGTAATAGTTCCTGTCCCGGGGTTTCATGTAGATGATCGGTTCCGCCTCGGGAAGGTTCACCGTGAGGATGATCTTCGCGAACTGGGTCCGGATCTCATGGGAGGTGATGGGCCTCCCCTTGAGGGTGAGCCGGACCAGGTTCGAGAAGCTGTCGACCGCGCCCGGCTCGAGCGCCCCGAGGAGGATCTTCTTCACGATCACGGTCGCGGGGTCCCGGGGGTCCCCCCCGCGGTACATGACGCCGCTCGCGAGGGCCGAGAAGACCCGGCTCCGCTGGAGTTCGTGCATCTGCCGGTAATCGAAGGAGCCTGCCAGGGGGAGGTCCGGGGCCTCGATGAGCTTGGGGTTCCGGGTGGTCCGGGGCGGGGCCCCCCGGATCACCTCCTCCGGCCTGACCAGCGTCTTGATCGACTCGCAGGTGGCGGTGGAGAGGTAGAGGTTCGAGGGGTCCTCCATGATACGGCGCACGGCGGAGATCCGGGAGATATCCACCGAGGAGACGAGGAGGGAGGGGACCACCTGCTGCCCGAAGAGGTGGCCCATGAGCCTCTTTTTGTACGTGAACTCCTTCTCGAGCTCCTTCATGGCCGCCGGGGAGGTGACGATCTCCCCGAACGCGATGGAGTTCCCCGCCCCGACGAGGAGGAGGTCGAGCTCGGCCAGGTCCTGGCCGTTCCCCCTCACCTTGATATCCCCGGAACGGGAGTAGAAAAGCCCGTTCTGGCCGAGTTGTGCCTGAAGCCTCCGGTACCGGGCGTCCGGACCCTTGGAGACGACCCGTATGATCTGGTCGGAGGCCTGGGCGCAGCGGAGGATCGTCTCGTAGATGATCGCCTCGTACCATTTCCCCTCCGCGGTCTTCATCGTCCCAGGGTCGGGCGAGAAGAGGCTCTTTCTCTGGGGACCGGAGAGGTGTCTCGTTGCCGCGAGGATGGTGGGCCGGTCGGGCGGGAACTGGGGGAAGTTCCTTGCCAGCCAGTCGTTCATCGGGAACGCACCGGTCCTCCGCACCAGTGGCAAGGGCTGGGCAGGGGAGGGGGAGGGGGCTTTACCGGAGGTGCCCCGGCCCCTCCTCCTCCGCCGCCTTCCCTGCCCGGGCGTACCGGGAGGCGCTCCCCTCCCGCTGCCTCCTCCGCCCGGCCCGGGGGGTGCTGCCGCCCGGGGGGTCCCGGGTCGGTTCTCCCCCTCCGCAGAATCCTCGCGATTCGACCCTATGCACTATAAAACTCTTCCCGAGACGCCTCATAATGGTTTACCCCCGGCCGCGGTGCCGGCGAGAACCTCCTTCCCGGTGCCGGAGCAGTGGCCGGAGCTCCTTTAAGAAACATTGTAATAGATACATGACCTATTTTTTACCCGATGGAGAGATCCGAGTACTTCTCCATTCTCGCGGGGGAGATGGGGGTCATCTTCAGGATCCTGGGCTTTGTCACGTGCATACCCCTGGTCATCGTCCCCCTCACCGGAGAGTGGGGGATGCTCCTCCCCATGGCGACCGTCCCCGTCGCCTTCATCCTCCTCGGCCGGGCCCTCGCGATGCGGCACCCCCCCCAGGGCGAGGCCCGGCTCTCCATCGTCCTCGGGGCCGTGGCCATCGTCTGGTTCAGCTGCGCGGTGATCGGCGCCCTGCCCTTCACCCTGGGGGCCGGGATGCACTTCGTCGACAGCCTCTTCGAGGCGATGTCGGGCTGGACCTGCACCGGGCTCACCCTCATCCCGGTCCCCGAGACGATGCCCAGGACCCTTATCTTCTGGCGGTCCTTCATGCAGTGGCTGGGCGGGATCGGCATGGTCGCCTTCACCATCTCGGTCCTCGCCCGGTCGAGCCTCACGAATGCCCGGTGCGTGCGCCGGGCGGGCGAGGGCGGCCCCTTCATCCCGAGCCTGTTCTCCACGGGGAAGGAGATGTGGCGGATCTACGGGATCCTCTCCCTCGGGGCCCTCCTCCTGATCCTCCTCACGGGTGTCCCCCTCTGGGACGCGGTGAACCTCGCCATGACCGCCATCTCCACGGGAGGGTTCACCCCCCATGCGGCAGGGATCGCGTACTACCAGAACCCCCTCCTCGAGTTCGCCCTCGTCCCCGTGATGCTCGCGGGGTCGCTCCCCTTCATGATCTACTACATGCTCTACACGAGGAAGCGCTGGACCCTCTTCCAGGACAGCCAGGCCCGGCTCATCGGCGGGCTCGTCGCCCTCGGGACCATCTCCATCGTCATCGACCTCACCTACCTCACGGGCGAGGACCCCCTGACCGCGTTCCGGCACGCCCTCTTCATGTCGGTCTCGGCCATCACGACCACCGGCTTCCAGAACGTCTCCCTCCAGCTCTGGGCCTCGGTCTCGGTGATCCTCCTCATCATGCTCATGGCCATCGGGGGCGCCTCGGGGTCTGCGAGCGGCGGGATCAAGGCCTACCGGGTGCTCCTCGGGTACCACGGCCTCATCTGGTGGTTGAAACGGATCTTCGTCTCCCCGAAGATGGTGGTGCCCTTCGAGTACCAGGGCCAGGTCATCTCGAACACGGTCGCCGAGAACGAGGTGAGGAACAACATGCTCGTCATCATCCTCTACTTCCTCACGGTCTCGATCGCAACGGTGGTCACCCTCCACTTCTCGACCATCTTCTTCGAGTCGACCGCCGTCATCTTCGAGCTCGTCTCGGCGATGTCGAACGTCGGGATCAGCACGGGGTTCGTCTCGCCCGAGATGCCCTACGTGGCGAAGTGGGTCTTCATCTTCGTCATGTGGATCGGGCGCCTGGAGATCGTCCCGGTCCTCGTCGTGATCCTGGAGCTCGCCAACCGCTCCGTCGGGGACGACACCGCCCAGATCTCCGAGATCCCGTCCAGGGCGGGCGAGGCGCAGGCGGCCCCCGCAGGAACCGCCCCGGCCGCTCCCGGCCCATCGGTCCCGCCCGAGGAGACCTGGAAGAAGGATATCCTCGCCGGAACAGACATCACGCCAGAGGTCTTCGAGGCCGTCTTCAGGACCGCCATCGAGATCTCCCGGGAAGGAAGGGAGGGGAAGCCAATCGGGACCGCGTTCATCGTCGGCGACTCCCCGGGGGTCATGGCCCGGTCCAAGCAGCTCGTCCTCAACCCCTTCGAGGGGCACGACCCCTCGAAACGGATGATCACCAACCCCTCCAATGTCGAGAACGTGAAGGAGTTCGCGCTCCTCGACGGGGTCTTCATCGTGAGCGGGGCGGGGGTGATCGAGGCGGCGGGGAGGTACCTTACCATCGATACCTCCACGGTCAGGATCCCCATGGGCCTCGGCACCCGGCACGGCTCGGTGGCGGGGATCACCCGGGCGACGAACTCGGTCGGGATCGTGGTCTCCCAGAGCGGCGGCAGGATCTCCGTCTTCCGCCGCGGGGAGATGGTGAAGCAGTACAACACCCTCCAGTAGATCTCGATGCGAAGAGCCGGTGTCTCACTTTTTTTCCGGTGGCGAAGCCAATTTATATCAGCACGGGGAATGGATTTATCCACAAAATGCCGGGAAAGATCGTCGTAAGGGGTGCGCGGGAGCACAACCTGCAGAACATCACGGTCGAGATCCCCAGGGACCGGTTCAATGTCCTCACGGGCCTCTCGGGCTCGGGGAAGTCCACCCTCGCCTTTGATACCATCTTTGCAGAGGGGCAGCGGCGCTACGTCGAGTCACTCTCCTCCTATGCCCGCCAGTTCCTCGGGCTCATGAGTAAGCCCGGACGTGGAGTCCATCGAGGGCCTCTCGCCCGCCATCTCCATCGAGCAGAAGTCCACCTCGAAGAACCCCCGCTCCACCGTCGGGACGACGACCGAGATCTACGACTACCTGCGCCTCCTCTTCGCCCGGATCGGGGTCCCCTACTGCCCCGACCACGGTTGCCGGATCGAGGCCCAGACACCCGAGCGGATCGCCGACCGGATCGCCGAGGAGCACCCGGGCACGGTGACCGTTCTTTCACCTGTCGTGCGGCAGAAGAAGGGGACCTACCAGGCGCTCATCAAGGATCTCCACAAGGAGGGGTTCACCCGGGTACGGGTGAACGGCGAGATCCACCGCACCGACGAGGATATTCCCCTTGAGCGGTATAAAAAGCAGGATATCGAGATCGTCATCGACCGGCTTTCGACCGACGACCGGTCCCGGCTTGCCGAGGCCTGCGAGAATGCCCTGAAACGCTCGGAGGAGGGCCTCGTCATGGTCCTCGACGAGCAGGGGAAGACCCAGATCTACTCCTCGCTCATGGCCTGCCCTGACTGCGGCATCGGCTTTGAGGAGACTCCAGCCCCGGATGTTCTCCTTCAACAGCCCGTTCGGGGCCTGCGAGGGCTGCAACGGGCTCGGGATCAAGATGGAGTTCGACCCCGACCTGATCATCCCCGACCGGGACAAGTCCATCGCCGAGGGCGCGGTCGCCCTGTACCGCAACTTCCTCGACGGGTACCGCGCCCAGTACCTCGGGGCCATCGCGAGGCACTTCGGGTTCTCGGTCCTCACCCCGATCAAGGACATCACGAAGGAGCAGTACAATGCCCTGATGTACGGCTCTTCTGACCGGATCAAGTTCTCCATGTCCATGAGTAACGGGGACGCCCAGTGGTCCCACGTCGGGGAATGGGAGGGGCTCCTCCCCCAGGCCGCGCGGCTCTACAAGCAGACCCAGTCCGAATACCGGCGGCACGAGCTCGAGAAGTTCATGCAGGTCTCCCTCTGCCCGGTCTGCGAGGGGAAACGGCTCAAGAAGAAGGTCCTCGCCGTGAAGATCGCTGATAAGTCCATCGTCGACGTCACCGACCTCCCCATCAGCGGATGCCTCGCGTTCTTCAAGGGCCTCCCCCTCACGGCGAAGGAGGAGGAGATCGCCCGCCAGATCCTGAAGGAGATCAACGACCGGCTCAGGTTCCTGGAGAGGGTCGGCCTCGGGTACCTCACCCTCTCCCGGGCTGCCGGGTCGCTCTCGGGCGGCGAGGCCCAGCGGATCCGGCTGGCGACGCAGATCGGCTCCAACCTGACCGGCGTCCTCTATGTCCTCGATGAACCCTCCATCGGCCTCCACCAGCGGGACAACCGACGTCTCATCGATACCCTGAAGGCCCTCCGCGACCTGGGGAACACTCTCATCGTCGTGGAGCACGACGAGGAGACCATCAGGTCAGCCGACCATGTCGTGGACATGGGGCCCGGGGCGGGGATCCACGGGGGAGCGGTCGTCGCCGAGGGGACCCCCGACGAGATCGAGGGCAACCCGGCCTCCCTGACCGGCCTGTACCTCTCGGGCAAGATGATGATCGACGTCCCGAAGAAGCGGCGGAGGTCGAAGCGCTTCATCACCCTCAAGGGGTGCCGGGAGAACAACCTGAAGAACATCGACGTGAAGATCCCCGTCGGGGTCTTCACCGCCGTTACGGGGGTCTCGGGATCGGGGAAGTCCACGCTCATCTACGAGATCCTGTACCACGCGATGCAGCGGGCGCTCCACCATTCGCGGGTCCAGGTGGGGACCTATGACTCCATCCAGTTCGGGGACGATATCGACAAGGTCATCGTCATCGACCAGTCCCCCATCGGCCGGACCCCGCGCTCCAACCCCGCCACCTACACGAAGGTCTTCGACGATATCCGGAAGATCTTTGCAGAGACGAAGGAGGCGAAGATGCGGGGTACAACCCCGGGACGGTTCTCCTTCAACCTCAGGGGCGGGCGGTGCGAGGCCTGCCAGGGGGAGGGGCTGATCAGGATCGAGATGAACTTCCTCCCCGACGTGTTCATCGAGTGCGAGGAGTGCAAGGGGACCCGCTACAACCGCGAGACCCTCGAGGTGAAGTACCGCGGGAAGTCCATCGCCGACGTCCTCGCGATGTCGGTCGAGGAGGCGATGGCTCTCTTCGACAAGATCCCCTCGATCAAGGCCAAGCTCGAGACCCTCTCCCGCGTGGGACTCGACTACGTGAAGCTCGGGCAGTCCTCGACGACACTTTCGGGCGGTGAGGCCCAGCGGATCAAGCTCACCCGGGAGCTCGCGAAAAGGGCGACGGGGAAGACCCTCTACCTCCTGGACGAGCCGACGACCGGCCTCCACTTCCATGACACGAAGAAGCTCATCCAGGTGCTCGACGACCTGGTGAGCCGGGGGAACACCGTCGTCGTCATCGAGCATAACCTCGACATCGTCAAGTCCGCCGACAACATCATCGACCTCGGGCCCGAGGGGGGCGACCTGGGCGGGGAGGTCGTTGCCACGGGCACACCCGAGGAGGTGAGCCGGGTGAAGTCGAGCTGCACCGGCCAGTTCCTCAGCCGATATCCTGAACGGCCATGGTTGACGTGAGCCAGGTCCCTTCGTCCCCGGGCTCCTACCAGTTCAGGGACAGGCACGGGACGATCCTCTACATCGGCAAGGCGAAGGACCTGAAGAAGAGGGTCTCCTCCTATTTCCAGAGGGCCTCGCCCGACCCCCGCATCCGTGCGATGGTGGAGAAGATCGACTCGGTGGACTTCATGGTCACCGACAACGAGGTCGAGGCCCTCGTCCTCGAGAGCAACCTGATCAAGCGCCACCAGCCCCGTTACAACATCGACCTCCGGGACGCGAAGACCTATGCCTACATCATGCTCACGAAGGAGCCGTTCCCCAGGATCATGATGGCCCGGCGGCCCGCGGGCGAGGGGTCGTTCTTCGGCCCGTTCGTCTCGGCCCGGGAACGGGACCATGTCCTCCATGCGGTGAAGAGGGCGTTCGGGTCTCCGCACCTGCCGCCGGCTCCCGAAGAAGGCCTGTCTCAGGCACCACATGGGCTCCTGTTCGGCCCCCTGCATTGGCGGGGTCACGCCCGAGGACTATGCCCTCCAGGTGAAGCGGGTGGAGGCGCTCCTCAAGGGGCAGGGCACGGACCTGATCCGCGACCTCAAGGCCGAGATGGCAGTGAAGGCAAAGGACCAGGACTTCGAGCATGCGATGGCCCTGCGGGACCAGATCGATGCCGTCGAGCGGCTCGCCATCCGGCAGAACGTCGAGCGGATGCGCGACCATGACGAGGATATCATCAACTACCTGGAGACCGAGGAGAAGGTGTACCTCATGCTCTTCTCGGTGGAGCGGGGGACCCTCGCCGAGAAGGAGGAGTTCATCTTCGATGCCTCGCCGGAGTTCATGGAGGAGTTCCTGGTGCAGTACTACTCCACGAATGTCCCCCCCAAGGAGCTGATCCTCCCGAACGGGGTCTCCCTCCCAATCGCCGACTTCCTCACCCTGCAGCGGGGGAACCGTGTGCAGGTCACGGTCCCGCTGAAGGGGGAGAAGAAGCAGCTCCTGGACCTCGTCCGGAAGAACCTGGAGCAGACCTTCTTCGGCGAGAAGCTCCGGGTCGAGGCCCTCGGCGAGGCGCTTCATCTGCCTGCCCCTCCTTCGGCAATCGAGTGCTTCGATATCTCCCACCTCTCCGGCACCTCCACCGTAGGCTCCATGGTCCGGTTCGTGGATGGTCGGCCCGAGAAGAAGGGGTACCGGCGATTCAAGATCCGGACCGTTGGCGGGGTCGATGATACCGCTGCAATCGCTGAAGTCGTCCGCCGCCGGTACAGCCGGCTCGTCCGCGAGGGTACCCCGCTCCCCGACCTCGTGATCATCGACGGCGGGAAGGGGCAGCTCTCCGCTGCGAAGGCTGCCCTCTCCGAGGTGAAGGTGGAGGTGCCGCTGATCTCGATTGCAAAGAAGCAGGAGGAGGTCTTTGCCCCGGGATTTTCATTTCCCTTACCCCTCGATAAGAAGAGCCCTGCCTCGCTCCTCATCCGGGAAATCCGGGACGAGGCCCACCGGTTCGCGATCGCGTACCACCGGCTCCTCCGGCGGAAGAAGGTGGTCTCGTGACACGGAAGCGGGAACGGACCGGAATAACCCGGGAGCGCCGGGTAGGTAACCATACCTGTATATACCCGGCAGGAATTCATCTATCATTATTCTGAGAGCGGCCCAGGCCCTACCGGAGCGTGTTGATGGTGTCAGATGTTCTTCCCGAACATGAACTGGATAAGCAAATCCTCCGTCATTTGAGGGAGTTTTACCCGGTCAAGGTAGATGAGATCGTCCTCATCGCGACCGTGCAGAAGGACTTCAGGGATACCAGTATCGATACGGTGAGACAGGCAATCCTGGGCCTGAAGGAGAGGGGGCTTGTCGAGCAGACGGTCGTGAAGGCACCCTTTGACAAGGCGGAGACCTTCCGGTTCAAGATTACATCCCAGGGGATCGAGTTCCTCCAGAAGATGGAGGAGGCAGGGGTGGTAGCAGGGATCTCGCCCAAGGAGATCGAATCCCGGCTGGTGGAGACCTACGACCGCATCAAGGCAGACATGGAGATCATGCGCCAGAACCTGGAGACCAGCCAGAAGGCCCTCGAGTCCGATATGGCAGGGATGCGTGGACGTATCGGAGAACACGATCAGGTCATCAGGACGTACTTCGTCAGGGTGATCGAGACCTTCGGGGTCTTTGTCGGGATCTTTGCCGTGGTGGTCGTCATGATGATCTCGTCGCTCATCGGCCTCACCCAGATGCGGGATCCCATCCAGATCCTCTTTATCGTCGTCTGGGTCCCGGTATCCCTCATCCTGATGATCCTCGCCATGCTCCTCGGGATGGGTCCT
>CAVQHA010000008.1:0-396448 GCA_963712215.1 uncultured Methanomicrobiales archaeon
CGAGGGGCAGAGAAAAATCTATTTTTTGAGGCCCTTCAGGGGCCGGATCAGGCCTGGATTTTCGCTCCCGGGGTCGTTTACCTTTCCCGAAACAGGGAACGCCACCATCTCCCCAAAAGGTATGGCGCGAGCATCCGGGAGATTCCGCGGGAGCCTATTCCGCCTGCCCTGATCCAGCTCTCTTCCTGATTCTCGGGCGAGGATGGCCGGCATCCGGTCGTGGAGCCCGGCGACGAGATCGTTCGGTTCCGTGGTGATAACTGTAAAGGTCCCAAACTCGTGCCCCCGGGGATTTCTGGATCCCGAAAAGGCCGGCAAAGGAGAACAGGGGTGCCGACTTCAACCGGATGTAAAACGGAATCTTCCTGCACCCTCCTTCTTCTATTCGTAAAATCCGCTCGCGGGGACCAGGCACCGGTTCTCTGGACGGCACCCCGGAAGGCGGCCTGTCCACGAGGGTCTCGGCCCGGGCATTGATCATCGGGCGGCCGGCCACGGGATTCCTGCAGAGGGACGGAATAAAACCCCAGACCATCGGGACCGCACAGTTCCGGTCCTCACAGACGATGATCGGGACCTCCTGTCCGGGCGCCACGTTGTAGCGCGGAGTGACGGCCGGGCTGGGAGGAAGCCCGAACCTCTCATGGAAGTCGATGGTTGGTACGATGGTGAACCGGCCGCACATGGCGATTCCCTGCTCCTTCAGCCACTCTCCCTCACGATCTCACGGATCCGTTCGAGCGCGAGAACCGCGTCCTTCCTCTTCAGGTCCACGGCTCCCGTCTCCACCCAGCGGGCGAACCGGGCGAGGAGAACGGGATTGGCTTCCCTCTCCACCTCCCTGACCACACGGGGATACGTCCGGTCTGGGTAGTAAAGAGAAGAGGCCGTAAAGAAGAGGATTCCCCCTAACGGGAGTCGATGACCCCCTCATCCTCGGCCCTTCGCAGGGTCGCCCGGATATTCACCAGTGGCTCCGACAGGGCGATGAGGGACTCGGGATTGAAGGCGAGGGCCACCTCGTCATCCGATACGAGTACCCCGTCGCGGTACATGCGGAAGACCTCCCCCACCCCCTCCATCCCGAGGGTATGCAGCTCGGCAGCCCTGAGCGCGCCCATGCTCGATGCCCCCACCACCCGCACGCCCGCCGAAAGCGCAGCGAGGATCTCCCGATGGCCGACCGAGGACTCCTGGAAGAAGACGCCGTCGATGAGACCGATGACCTCCGCTCCGTCGGAGACTGCTCTCGTGATATCCCCCCGTGCCGCAGGGGGCCGGTAGTCGGCCGGGAGGACGGCGAGCGCCGCCCGCCGGTCAAGACTTGGCCCGAGGAAGACGACTGCGCTCTGCATCCCTGCACCGGGTCCCAATCCGTTCGTTGTCCATCGCATAGACCTCGAGGCCCGGGACGACGACCCGCACCACGGGGACCCCAATCTCCTCCCGGGTGAGGTCCGCGACGAGGACCCGGTCCATGCCAGCCTTCCCGAGGGCGGAGACGATGGACCCGATATCCTTCAGGAAGTCATCGTTGTCTGCCGAGGGAAGGGCCGAGAAGGGGACCTCCGAGTCGGCCTCGAACCAGTACCGGTTCATCCGCCTGACCCGCTCGTAACCCATGCGGGTACGTATGTCGGCACTCGTCGTGTCCTCCCGTGCGCCATGGATCTGGGTGAGCCTGCTCTGGGCGACCTCGGTGAGGGCGCGGAGGAAGGCGATCCTCGCCGAGGTATGGGTACCCATGCCGATCGTGAGGAGGCGCGGGTCGCGGAGGAGGGTGTCGTCTGCGACAGCGGCGCAGGTCGGGATCCCGAGGTCGCTCGTGATGTCCCTGACATGGACCTCGACCTTCGCATCGGCGAACTTCCTGAGGAGCTCGGCGGGCAGGCCGGGCGGGGGATCGACGATCCTCGGGCCCGGCCTCTTCGTGACCTCGACGAGGGACCAGGCATCCCGCTCCACGATCTCAGCGAGGCCGTGGAAGACGGCCTCCTCCCTCGTGTTCCCTGAGGCGAGCCCGTTCGTGTTCGTCCGGAAGAGAGGCGGGCACCCCCGGGGGAGGGGGTGGAAGACGGCGTGGGCGGGCACAAGCACGCCGGTATCCGCAACGATGTCCCAGGCCTCGACCCAGGGAAGGCGGCCATCGGGATCCGATCCCCGGGGGAGGTTCAGGGTCCTCGGGTCTATGGCCTCCCCCTTCGCCGCCATCTCTGGCCAGGTCCCGAAGCTGATCTGCATGGTCGTGGATCTCCGCCGAGTAGCGCTCGATCCCCTCCATCACTGCCGATACCCGTGCCTCCGTCGGCGTTGCCCCCTTGCCGTTGTAGACCGAAACAGCGCCCTCCTGCGCCGTGGGCCTGATGGATGAGAAGACCGGTATCCCGATCCGGTCCAGATTCGTGATATCCGCGACCCGGGTGATCCCCGCAACAGGTATCTTCGCCGAGACCCGTGCGAGGGTCTCCTCGGGGGAGACCGCCCGGTGGGTCTCCTCCCGGTAGGCCTTTTTGCACGGCGAGAGGGTGATCCTCACTCCCTGTCCCCCTCGATCCATGAACTCCCGTCGCTCCGTATCTCCTTCTTCCAGATGGGGACCCCTGCCTTGATCATCTCAATGATGTACCGCGAGCCCTCATAAGCCTCGTTCCGGTGGCCGGCTCCTACGACAATGAGGAGGATATTTTCTCCGACGGGGAGCCGCCCGATACGGTGGATGATATCGACAGATAGAAGATCGAACTTCCTCCGTGCATCCTCCGCGATACGCTCGAGCTCCCTCACCGCGACATCCTGGTAGGCCTCGAGTCTCCATCTCCCTGATATCATCGTCCCGTACGATACCGTCGAAGAGGACGATGGCGCCCGTCCCCCGCTGCTTTGCCCCGTTGACAAGCGCCCCGATATCGACGTCGCCGGTCTGGATGGAGATCATGGTTCCTGTCCCTGCTCAACCGCCGGATACCGGTGGAAAGACCGCGATCTCGTCCCCGTCTGCGATCATGGTCTTCTCCGCATCGGCTGCCTCGACCCGTTTCCCGTTCCGCATCAGGATCACGAACTCCCGGAATGCACCATGCTCATCGAAGATGGCATCGTAGCCATCTTTCTTCTTCCCGGCGATCTCCCTGATGAGTGGGGCGAGGACCGTCCCGGGGGGAGGTTCTGCCGCGATATCGGTCCCGAGGAGTTCCCGGAACCGTGCAAAAAACCGTACCCTGACCTTCATCGCGCTCTCCTTACGGGTTCGCCGGTTCTCCCTTCACCGCACACCTCGCAGCAGGGGTTCCTCTCGACGCATATCTCGCTCGCCTGGCATTGCATCCCGTCCCAGAGGAAGAGCCGGTTCGAGAGCAGGTTCCCCGTCCCGAGGAGGAACTTGAGGACCTCGGTCGCCTGCACCATCGCGATGAGGCCGGGAGTTACCCCGACAACAGGGAAGACCTCCGCCGGGGGCGGCTTCGGGAAGATGCATGAGAGGCATGGGGTCTCCCCGGGAATAATGGTTGTCGCCTGCCCGTAGAGACCGCGGATCGCGCCGTGGAAGAGGGGGATCCCCTTCCCGAGGGCGGTCCGGTTCAGGAGGTACCGGGTGGGGTAATTATCCATGGCATCGACGATCCCGTCCGCATCCCCCACCAGCTCTTCCGCGTTCGCCTCGTCGATATGGGCGTCGATCGCCCTGATGGTGACATCCGGGTTGATCTCCCGAAGCTCTTCCCCGGCAGAGACGGTCTTCTTCTTCCCGATATCGCGATCGTAATGGAGGATCTGCCGGTTCAGGTTGGACTGGTCCACCACGTCGGAATCAACGATGGTGAGGGTCCCGATACCTGCCACGGCGAGATAAATCGCGATAGGCGATCCCAGACCGCCCGCTCCCGCGATGAAGATCTCCGCCCCTTTCAGCTTCTCCTGCCCTTCTTCTCCGAAGAGGAGGATCTGCCGTTCATACCGTTCACGTTCGCTCCGGGATAACATCTTCACCTTTCCCGTCAGGGTTTCTCCCCGCCGGATGGAAGCTCGCATTCGGGTTCTTCCCCGTGTTCATGGGCATGGCCTGCCTTCTCCTCCCAGAGGGGCAGGCCCTGCCTCTTCCGGTAGTCGTTGATGGCCTTATGGATCCCCTCCTCGGCAAGAAGGGAGCAGTGCATCTTGATCGGCGGGAGCCCCTCGAGGGAGTCTGCCACGTCCCTGTTCGTGATCGCCCAGGCCTCCTCGACGGTCTTCCCCTTCGCGAGCTCGGTCACCATGCTGCTCGTCGCGATGGCCGCGGCACACCCGAAGGTCTGGAACTTTATATCCTCGATCCGGTTCTCCCGGATCCGAAGGTAGATCTTCATGATGTCCCCGCAGACGGGGTTTCCGACCTCGCCGACCCCGTCCGCGTCCGGGATCTCCCCCATGTTCCGTGGGTTCCGGAAGTGATCCATTACCTTCTCGGTGTACATCTCAACCACCTTTCCGCTTGAAGTCCGCGTAGAGCGGCGACATCATCCTGAGCCGGTCCACTACCCCGGGGAGGACCTGGAGGACGTAGTCCACATCCTCCTCCCCGTTCGCGTCGCCGAGGGTGAGCCTTAAGGAGCCGTGGGCTATCTCGTGAGGGAGCCCGATGGCGAGGAGGACATGGGACGGTTCGAGAGAGCCGGATGTGCATGCCGATCCCGTGGACCCGCAGACCCCGAACCCGTCGAGAGAGAGGAGCATCGACTCCCCTTCGATGAACTCCACGGAGATATTCACATTCCCCGGGAGCCGCTTCTCCGGGTGGCCATTCAGCCGGGTGTGCGGGATGGCGAGGATCCCTTTGATGAGCCGGTCGCGCATCGCCTGGATCTTCCGGTTGTGCCCCTCGATGTCCCGGGTCGCGATCTCGATCGCCTTCCCGAGGCCCACGATCCCTGCAAGGTTCTCGGTCCCGGCCCTCTTTTTCTGCTCCTGCCCGCCCCCGTGGATCAGGCTGTCGATCCTCGTCCCCCTGCGGATATAGAGTGCACCCGCCCCTTTCGGGCCGTAGAACTTGTGGGCGGAGAGGGAGAGGAGGTCGATATTCTCCCTCTGCACGTCGATGGGGACGTTCCCCACGGCCTGGACTGCATCGGTGTGGAACGGGATCTTATGCTCGTGGGCGACAGCTCCGAGTTCCCTCACGGGTTCTATGGTGCCGATTTCGTTGTTCCCGTACATGATCGAGACGAGGATGGTCTCCTTCCTGATGGCCGATTCGAGATCGGCGGGACTGACGAGGCCGTACTGGTCGACGGGGAGGTAGGTGACCTCGAACCCCTGCTTCTCGAGCCACTGGCACGGGTGGATGACCGCGTGGTGCTCGATCTTCGAGGTGATGATATGGTTCCCCTTCTTCCGGTTTGCAAAGGCGACCCCCTTGAGGGCCCAGTTGTCCGACTCGCTCCCCCCTGCGGTGAAGTAGCACTCCCCGGGCCCCGCCCCGAGCGCCTTCGCCACCCTCCCCCGTGCCGCCTCCACGGCCTCCTTCGACTCCCGGGCAAGGGAGTACACCGAGGAGGGGTTCCCGAACCGCTCCGTGAAATAAGGGAGCATCTCGGTGAGTACCTCGGGTTTCGTGAAGGTGGTGGCCGCGTGGTCCATGTACACGATCCGCTGTCCCATAGTACCCCTCCTGTGACCTGAGTTATCCCTCACATCATATGATAATCCCGCTGATGAAATCCTGGGGCCCGGGCAAAAATTTATGCCCCCAGAAGACCAGTTCACAATTGTGAACGTTACTTCTTATTACCTCCGGGTTCATGTAAAGGTTGTGTTACGATGAAGACACCCTGCCAGCAGATCGTCTGGGACGTGCTCCCGGCCATCAGGGCGGCCCTTGCGGCCGAACTGGTCAGGGACGGGGTATCCCAGCAGGAGGTGGCGAGGCTCCTTGACACGGCACCCTCCGCCGTCTCGCAGTACCTCTCGGGAAAAAGGGGCTACCGGATCGTATTCGAGGGACCTGCGCAGAAGCTCATCGAGGATCTTGCAAGGGAGATCAAGGCAGGGGGTGTTCCGGATCTCACCACCCGGATATGCACTATTTGCCGGGTGATCAGGGATGACCAGGGGCCGTGTGTGTCGGTGAAGGAACCCGGACCCTAGCCTCGCCCGGGAGACCGGCAAAGGTTATCCCCCATCCCCGTGAAGCTCCTGCAGGATACGGGTTCGATTGGAGGATTCGAAGTTTTCATGGACGTGAAGGGCAGGGAGGAGATCCTCAGGAAGAAAATCGGGGAGCGGGATTCCCTGCTCATCGCCTGCTCAGGGGGCGTCGACTCCTCGCTCCTCGCAGGGATCGCCCGGGAGGTGCTCGGGGACCGGTGCCTTGCCGTCCTCCTGGAGAGCCCGGTCGTCCCCGGGGCTGCGGTCAGGCAGGCACAGGAGATCGCAGCAGGTCTTGGGATACCGTTCGAGGTGATCCCCGTTCCCCTCATGGAAGAGGAGGCTTTCCTCGCAAACCCGGCCGACCGCTGTTATCATTGTAAGAAGGCCTCCGCCCTGGTCCTGAAAAAGCGTGCAAAAGAGGCAGGGCTCGCCTGGGTGGCTGACGGTTTGAACACCACGGATCTCGGTGAACACCGGCCGGGGATCCGCGCAAGCGACGAGGAAGGCATCATCCACCCGTTCATGGAGGCAGGGATGACCAAGGCCGATATCCGGGAGATCGCAAGGCGAAGGGGGTATGCCTTCTGGAATATGCCCTCCGCGGCATGCCTCTCGTCCCGGATCCCCTACGGTGAGGAGATCACCACCGACAAACTGCGGATGATCGACGGGGCTGAGGAGCACCTCCATCGTCTCGGGTTCACCCAGGTCAGGGTGCGGCTCCATGGCCCGGTCGCGAGGATAGAGGTTATCCCTGATGAGATGGAGAGACTCTTCCTTGCTAAGGGAGAGATCGTGAAGGTCTTCCGGTCTATCGGGATCAGGTACGTGACTCTCGACCTGGAGGGCTTCCGGAGCGGTTCCATGGACGAGGTGCTATGATACCCGAGGATATCAGGGCGGACTTCCCGCTCCTGTCCGAGGTATGTTACCTGGACAGCGCAGCAACGAGCCTCTCGCCCGAACCCGTCCTTGCTGCGATGCTCGAGTACGAGCACATCTTCAGGGCGAATGCGGGGAGAGGCGTCCACCGGCTCGCCCAGGTCGCCTCCCAGAAGTACTGGGACGCCCACCAGAAGGTCGGGAGGTTCGTAGGCGCCAGAAGGCGGGGAGATCGTCTTCACCCGGAACACCACCGAGGCGATCAACATGGTCGCACTGGGGCTTCCCTGGAAGAAGGGTGACCGGATCGTGACCACCCTCCTCGAGCACCACAGCAACCTCCTCCCCTGGATGCGCCTCCGGGACCGGCAGGGGATCGACCTCCAGCTCGTCACACCTGCAGCCGACGGTTCTTTTGATCCCTCCGACTTCGAGAAGGCGATCACCCCGGGAACCCGGCTTGTGGCTATTACCCATGCGTCCAATGTCCTCGGGAACCTGGTGCCCTTACGGGAGATCGCAGGGATCTGCGGGGACCGGGGGGCCCTCCTCCTCGTAGACGCCGCCCAGTCGGTCCCCCACATGCCGGTGAACGTCGGGGACCTGGGGTGCGACTTCCTCTGCTTCTCGGGCCACAAGATGCTCGGCCCGACAGGGACCGGCGTACTCTGGATGAAGGAGCCCTGCCTGGAACCCCTGCTCCTCGGTGGCGGGGCGGTCGACCAGGTCACAACGTCGGGATATACTCTTGCAGCAGGATATGCGCGGTTCGAGGCGGGCACGCCGAATATCGCGGGCGCCATCGGCCTCTCCCGGGCGGTGGATTACCTTGAAGCTCTCGGCATGGAGGATGTGCGGCGGCACGAACAGGCCCTCACCAGGCGGATGCTGGAAGGGCTCGCCGGTATCTCCGGTGTGCGGGTCCTGGGGCCCGGGCCCGCGGGAGACCGGATCGGGGTCGTCTCTTTTACCATCGGGGACATGCACCCCCACGATGTTGCCACCATCCTCGACGAGGAGGCCGATATCATGGTGCGGTCCGGGCATCACTGCTGTATGCCCCTCGTCACCCACCTCGGCATGCCCGATGGGACGGTGAGGGCATCCCTTCACTGCTACAACAACGCCGAAGACGTGGACCGGCTCATCGGGGCGGTCGGGTCGATCGCGGGAGGGCTTTAGGGATGTACCGCGATCTGCCATGCACCCGGGTGGATGAGAAGGGCGTCCGGGAGATCACCCACCCGGTGATCGAGGAGGTGCCTGTAACGGTAACCGTGAACGGCCGGCAGGTCGCGACGGCCATGACAAGCCCCGTCGACCTCGAGGAGTTTGCCACCGGCTTCCTCTTCACCGAGGGGATCATCAAGGGACGGGCGGAGATCGAGTCCATCCAGGTGGAGAAAACCGGCGTAAAGGTGATCACGAAGAACCTCCTCAAGGTCATCGGGCCGAGGAAGACCATCCTCTCCGGCTGCGGGGGATCCTCCTCCTTCCTGGACCCCGCGAAGCTCCCGAAGGTCGAGTCGTCCTTCACGATCCCGGCAGAGACGATCTCCCGCTCTATGAAGGCACTCCTCACGTCCGATCTCCACCGCATGACGGGCGGGATCCACATCGTCGGGCTCTTCAGCCCTGACGGGGAGGTGACCCGTTCCCTCGATATCGGGAGGCACAACGCCCTCGACCGGGTGATCGGGTACGGGCTCATCCATGATGTCAATCTCGGGCAGGTGTTTGCCCTCTCCTCCGGCCGCATCTCGTCAGAGATGGTCAGGAAGTGCCTGGTCGCGGGGATCCCCCTCGTCGCCTCCCGGGGCGCGACAACCACCCTCGCGGTGAGCCTCGCGGAGAAGAACGGCCTCACGGTCATCGGGTTCGTCAGGGCTGGCGGGATGAATATCTACACGAACCCGCAGCGGGTCACCGTTCCGGGCTGACGGGAGTTCCGGGACCACCAGCCGGATCGAGGATCCGGCAGGCCTGGCAGAGCCGGCCGGTGGAGGGCTCGCCGCACCGCCCGCAGGCATGCAGGGTTCTCGAAGCCCGGGGCACAGCCGCGAGCCGGCGTGAGAGCCTGGCCTGCCCCTCAACCACCCGCCGCATCGTCCCGGGATGCCCTTGCTCGAGGGACGTGAGGATCACCCGGACCTCTCCCCGGAGGGCTGAGTGCATGTAGGGGCACTCGGGCAGTTCCACGAAAAAACCTTTCAGGATCCCGTAGAGGGCGACCTCCTTCTCGGGGATCTCCATGAGCGGTTTTACCCGCGGGATGACCCCCTGGCCACCCCTCTCTTCCGGCCTCCGGAGAACCCGCTCCCTGTCCCCCCTGAGCCAGTTCATCAGGACCGATTGCGCCTCGTCATCCAGGTTGTGGCCCGTGGCGATCTTCGAGGCGCCTGCCTGGCGGGCAAGGGTATTGAGAGCCTTCCGGCGGAGGATCCCGCAGATACTGCAGGCGCGATCTGGCCGGGGCCTGACCAGATCGTCGAGGGTCTTTCCGTAGAGCTCTGGGAATGAGAGGGTCATATGCTCCATCCCGAGCCTCCTGGTGTTCGCATCCGCCGAACAGAGTGTAGTCTCGCGATAGCCGTTGATACCCTCATCCACGGTTATCGCCACGAGATCCGCCCCCGGGAGGAGCTGGTGGAGGAGATGGAGGAGGACGGTGCTGTCCTTCCCCCCGGAGAGGGCAACCGCCACCCGGTCCCCGGGCTGGACCATGGCGAATTTCTGGATGGTCAGTCGGACCCGGGCCTCGATATCGTCTACGAAATGTTGACCGCACAGGTGGCAATTGCGGATCCTGTCCAGGTAGACGGCGGGCTGACCGCAGGTGTCGCATGCGGGCAGCGGAGCCGTGTCGCCTGGATTCATCCCTGTTTACCCCCCATGGGAGACACGGATGATCCGGATCTCGTCATCCGGACCGAGGACAGCGTCGTCGGGGATCACCTGTCCTTCCCTCGAAACGATAACCCCGGCCGGGTTCACGCCAAGAGAGTGGAGCACACTGGAGACCGTTGCCGGGCCCCCGTCGAAGGGCCGGGCCGTTCCGTCCTGCAGATAGATCTTCATCAGATACTTAGATCAATTCCCCTCCGCCCCTTTAAAAGCCGGGTAGGGTGTTATCGGACCGGAGGCAGTATTTTTGAACGGGATATCCCATGGATAAAGAGAGAGGTAGGGAGGCGCGGGATGATGATGGACGAGGAAGGGTTCGGGATGCTGGGGAGGATGATGGTTGCGCTGGAGGAGCTGGAGGGATGCCGGGAGTTCGCGTCCCTGATCCCCGAGGTAAGGACGAACCTCGTGTACACGAGATCCCGCGCAAAGACCCGTGACGATGTGCTCGCTGTCGACGGCCGGATCACCGTGGTCGGGGGAATGCCCCGGGCGACGGGCAGGGTCCGGTTCGGAGCATCCAGCCACATGGCCCGCCTCCTCATCGAGCTCGAGGAAGGTCGACCCGTCGATCCGATCGGGCGTCGACTTCGCGAATACCCCTCACCTGGCGGCGTGGCTCGAGGATTACTGCCGGGCGAAGGGATGGGTCTTCTCGGTCATCGACCGGCGCGGCGAGCCCGAGGAGATCAAGGAGGCTGAGGCAGCCTCCATGCCCTGGAAGGCGGCCGAGGCGGTACGGGCGGCAGGCGGAAGGGCGCCAAAGATCTTCTACGAGACGGGCGCCATCGGCAAGGAGCCGGTCTCGGTCCTCGTGGGAAGGGACCCCATTGAGGTTGTCGGACAGATCTGCGAGATCGCTAGGAACTACCATGGACCCCGGTAAACCGAAGATCGGGAAGATCGACCGGGAGACCTTCGAGTCCTTCATGCTGGCCCGGCTCGGGCGGAAGGACGAGACCGTGATCGTCCCGCCCCGGACCGGCATCGACGCGGGGGTGATAGACCTCGGTGATGGACGGGTCCTCATCGTTGCCGAGGACCCGATCTTCGCCATCCCCGGGCAGCCCTACGAGATGTTCGGGTGGTACACGGTCCACATCGGGGCGAGCGACGTCGCGGTGATGGGGGTCCCGCCAAGGTACATGACCTATACCCTCCTGATGCCGCCCGAGACCCCCGACCCGGATTCTCCGGACCATCGTCGACGCTATCCACAAGGCTGCTCTCGACCTCGGCATAGCCATCGTCGGAGGCCACACCGGCTACTACCCGGGGTTCGCCGCGCCCACCATCGGCGGGGTGACGGTCTTTGCCGTCGCAGAAAAGAACAGCTACGTCACGCCAGCCGGGGCGAGACCGGGCGACGTTGTGATCCTCACGAAAGGGCCTGCCATCGAGACCGCCGGAATCCTCTCGGTCCTCAGGGAGCGCGAACTCCTCGCGAGGTATCCGGAACCTCTCGTGAGAAGGGCCCAGGCGCTCTGCAGGGAGATGACCGTCGTGAAAGATGCCCTCACCGCGATGGCCGCGGGCGGGGTTACCGCGATGCACGACGCGACCGAGGGGGGCGTGATCGGCGGGCTCGCCGAGATCGCGGATGCGAGCGCGGTGGGCATGCGGGTTGATGAGTCCCGGTTCGTGTATCCCGACGAGGTCGGGATGGTCTGCGAGGCATTCGGGATCGACCCGGTTGCCGCCATCGCCGAGGGCTCCCTCCTCATCACCGCCGCAGCCGGCAGCGCTAGCCGGATCCTGGCCCACCTGGCGAAGATCGGGATCTCCGCATCTGTTATCGGCACGGTAACCGACAACCCGGAGACCCGGGTGATGACCCGACGAGATGGCACCGAGGTGCCTCTCCGGGTGCCGGATCAGGACCCGTTCTGGCCGGTCTTCTTCGAGAGCCTGGGTTAGAGATGCGAGACCTCCTTTCCAGGAAAAAAACCGGTACTGCCTCAGGGGCTGGTGCTTTTCCCGATAGGGATTTCGATCCCGCAATCGAGGTTCCCCTCAATCTCCCGGACCTTCTCCAGGACAGGCTCTCGTTGACGGTTTCTTTGGTACCGCCTGGCATCCCTGTATCGGGACGGTGGAAGTCGGAAAGGTACCGATATCCCGGGCGATCCGGATGATCTCCTCCTTGTCAAGCCCGATCAGGGGCCTGAAGACCGGGAGACTCCGCTGCATCGTTGAGCACGAAGAGGTTATCGAGGGTCTGCGAGGCGACCTGGCCCAGGGATTCCCCGGTGACGAGCCCCTTCGCGCCCATCTCCCTCGCAACCGCCCCGGCTATCCTGTACATCCGCCGCTTGCAGAGGATGCAGGTATACTTCTCCAGGTCCCACCGCGTGAGCTCCTTCTTTGCACTGGCGAGGAACGAGTCCGGGATCACCTGCAACCGGATGCCGGGCTGGTACATGCGGAGCACCTCGACCACCTTCTCGGCCCGTTCCCTTGCATCGTCACCGAGGAAGCCCTCGAGGGCGACGTAGACCGGGAGGATCCGGCACCCCCGCTTCATCATCATCCAGGCCGCGACGGGGGAGTCGATCCCGCCCGAGACCAGCGCGACCAGGCTGCCCTCGACCCCGGGCGGGAGGCCGCCCGCGCCCTGGATAACCTCGGTGAACAGGTAGCAGTCGCCCTCGCGGATCTCGACATGGAGTTCGAGGTCCGGGTGCCTGAGGTCCACCTCCAGGTGCGGGAACTCCCCCCGCACAAGGTTACCCAGCTCCACCGCCTTCTCCTGGGAGGTGAAGGTATGGGTTCCCACTCTCCTCATCCGGATGCCGAAGGTCCGAAGGTCTTTGATGCCATTTCTCCTGCAGAGATCGAGAAAAGTCTCGTTCAGGTCTCCGAGGGTGCACCATGTCACCGGTGAGAAGGAGACGATGCCGAAGACCCGCCGGAGCCTGCTCCCTGTCCACCGCCCCCTCGACCCAGATCCTCCCGCGCTCGGTCCGCACCTGGCACCCGGGGAGTGCCTCCCGGATGCTCCTCACGAGGGCCTTCTCCCACTCGCGCCGGACGGGATCCGACTTCAGGAATATCTCAGAGTATCGTACAAGCCAGAGGGCGGTCATGGGGATCGGTGATTCTCTCTTCTAGGGATTGCGCCTCAGCCTTTATGGCTATTTCCTCTTCGTTCAAAAAAAACGGTAACCCTTATAGAATGATGACAAACAACTAAAAGACGAGAGACGTTCACGGATGATGAGGAGATTTCCATGGGTGAGGAGTACCTGGGCCTGCACGAACGGATCTCCGCCCTCAAGGAGGAGCGGGACGCCGTTATCCTGGCCCACAACTACCAGATTGGGCCGGTCCAGGACGTCGCCGATCTCGTGGGGGACTCCCTCGAGCTCTCCCGCGCCGCCGCCTCCCTGGGAAACAGGGTCATCGTCTTCTGCGGCGTGGACTTCATGGCCGAGACCGCGGCTATCCTCTCCCCTGACAAGAAGGTCATCCTCCCAGCTCCCGATGCCTGCTGCCCCATGGCCGAGATGGTCACGGCGGGTGAGGTTCGACTGCTCAGGGAGCGCTACCCCGATGCCGCTGTAGTCGCCTACGTGAACACCACCGCGGAGGTGAAGGCCGAGAGCGATATCTGCTGCACCTCGGCGAACGCCGTGAAAGTGGTGGAGTCACTGGCCGAGAAGCAGGTGATCTTCGTGCCCGACCGGAACCTCGCTCTCTATGTTGCCCGGTTCTCGAAGAAGGAGATCCTCCCCTGGGAAGGGTACTGCATCGTCCACGACCGGTTCACCCCCGCCGATGTCCGGGAGGCGCGTGAGAAACACCCCGGCGCGGAGGTGCTCGTCCACCCCGAGTGCAGGCCCGGGGTTATTGACCTTGCCGACGGGGTCTTCTCGACCTCCGGTATCATCCGCCATGCCTGCACGGGCGAGGGGAAGGAGTTCATCATCGGCACCGAGGTCGGCATCCTCCACCGTCTCGGGCAGGAGTGTCCCGGAAAATCATGCTATCCTCTCTCGGAGAAGGCGGTCTGCGTCAACATGAAGAAGACGGACCTCCTGAAGGTCTGCATCGCTCTCGAGCGCCTGGAGCCGCGCATCACCGTCCCCGGAGACGTCGCCACACGTGCCCGGACGGCGATCGACCGGATGCTCGCCGTCCGGTGAGGCAGCGCTTCTTATCCTCTTACGAGGTCTGCAATGGCTGCGACGAGGAGATCAGCCTCCTGTTCCGTCGTGTAGACGTACACGCTCGCCCGCACGGTGCCCCCCGGCAGGCCGAGATGCCGCATCAGCGGCTGGCAGTCATGATCGCCCGCGCTGACCATGATGTCGGATGTCTCGTCAAGGTGCATCGCGACGGCCTCAGGTTCCAGCCCGTCAATGGTGAACGAGACGACCCCGATCCTATCAGGAGAACATTCCGGAGCGAAGACCTTTACTCCGGGCAGGACACTAAGCCCGTCGGAGATCCTGTCAGCGAGGTGCATCTCATGACGCTGGATTCGTTCCATGCCTATCCCGGCCAGGTAGTCCACGGCGGTACCAAGGCCGATCCCCGCCGCGATATTCGGGGTCCCCGCCTCGTAGCGCTGGTAACCCTCCCCCATGGTATAGCCCGACCGGGTCACCGTTCCGACCATCCCTCCACCGACGTGGAGCGGGTCGAGGGTAGGGTCCTTCATCCAGAGCGACGCCGGATCCTGAAGGCCCGAGCATCCTGTCACCCGAGAAACAGATGAAGTCACACCCGAGGGAAGAGACGTCAACGGGAATGTGCGGGACCGAATGGGTGCCGTCAACGAGAAGGAGCACCCCGTGATCCCTGCAGATCCGGCTGATCTCCCCGACCGGTGTAACGGTTCCGAGAACACCTGACGCATGGGTGACAGCGACGAGCCGTGTCCGATCCGTTATCGTCTTCTCCAGCTGGGCAGGATCGAGGGAATATCCGGGAGTGATCGGCAGGACCCGGCATTCCACCCCCAGCTCCCTGAGATGCAGCCATGGAACGAAGTTGGAATGCTCTTCGAGCACGGTGGAGATGACCTGGTCACCCGGGTGCCAGGCCAGCCCCTTTGCCACCATGTTGATCGCCTCGGTCGCGTCACGGGTGAAGACCACCTCCCCTTCTTTCGCCCCGATGAACCGCTTCACCTTCTGGTGGGCATCCCAGTACTTCTGCGAGGCTATCTGGGAGAGACGGTGTATCCCCCTACCGACATTCGCCCGGTAATGGTGCTCGTACTCGAGCATGGCTGAGAGCACCGGTTCGGGGGAGATGCTCATCGCAGCACTGTCGAGGTAGATGAGGTCAGAGATGAGCGGGAAGTCCCTGCGGATGGCTTCACCCAGGGCAGGAGCGGGAGCAGGTGCTGAGGCTGCTTTCTCTCTCCCTGCCGCGGTTTTCCCGGGAACAGGCTGGCTCAGGTCCGGGAGGTGCGGGTATCGCCCTTCTTTTTTCACGGGGCACAGGCTTGACGTGGTCTCCCTCGATCACTATCCCGCGACTGGCACAGAGCTCGCGCATCTTCGGCGGGAGCTCCCTCCAGCGCCAGAGCCCCCACCCCGCATACTCCTCCGGCAGGTTGTGACGATCCGCCCATCCTGCCAGAAAACTATCCCACCTCTGCGCACGTTCGGGATGTATCCCCCTGAGCAGCTCGTGCTCGCTCTCGAGCATCGCCGGGCAGAGGTAGCAGCCGATCCGCTCGACGCCCTGGTCGTAAAGAGGGTTCACCGGTAACTTCTGCCACCAGAGGTACAGGAAGACCTCGAGGGCACGCCAGTTGCGGATCGGGGAGATGTTCAGCTGGAGGGGGTTTGCGGGGTTCTGGCTCGTCGCCTCGAGGTCCGCCCGGTTCCAGGATTCGGTACCACCTATTTCCCTGGACCGTGACGCACGGGCCGGTGGTGGCGAGGTGGAGGCGGAGCGGGTGGAGTTTCAGGAGCTTGCAGCACCACCGCTGGTCCTTGGCAGGGGGTCCTGCCTTCTCCACGGCCGCCCAGAAGTCCCCCGCCTTCCGGATGATCTCGACCCCCTGGCTCTCCACGAACTCCACGGTCTCGGGGAACTCGATCCCCGTGTCGATGAAGAAGGCCGAGGGTATCCCCGCCTTTCGTGCAAGGGCCATCACGGCCATCGAGTCCTTGCCGCCCGAGAAAGAGACGTTCGCGCAGGGGCGGTCGCTCATGTGGTGCCGGATCTCCCGGATGGCATTCCGCTCCAGGTTCTTCAGGTGCCGCCGGTTCCGGTCGATGGCGACCTCCCAGTCCGGATCGGGTGGGCTCCGGGCCTGGACCGCCATGATCTCCTTCACCCTGAGTTGTCCTGCCCTCAACACCCCGGTACCGTACCCGTTGCGATACTTCACGACCACCGTCCCGTCGGGCTCGGCGGTCCTGACCGGGAACCGTTTCCCTCCGATCCTGCGCCCATCGATCTCCCCTGCCGCTGCAGCCTCCCCGAGGTTTACGATCCCCCGGGTCGCGTGGCCGACGATGAACGGGAGCCCCCCGGGGGCGAGATCGAACCTGGACCTCCGGCTCACGGGATCGAAAGAGAGCCACCCGAACCGTTCCCCATGAATGATGACAAGGTCGTTCCGGTCGACCCCGCCGGCTTTATTGAGGAGGATGATCCGGGGAACAGGCACGGGGCCTAACCGGTCTTCCAAAAGGCCCCGGATCAAGGCCATATCGGCCGAAAGGGCGGGTCTTACGTCATAGGGGGCCTGGAGCAGGACCCGCCTCCCCTCGGCCCCGCAGCCGCAGGTCCTGGCGATGAGGGGGACATTGCATCGGTCGCACCAGTAGAGGATCTTCTTGACCGGCGGCTCTCGCATGGCACTGAACCAATGGGCGGTATCAGCCTATAAGGGCAGCGCGGAGCGACGGGAATGGTCAGTTTCCGGCCGGCGGTCTCTCGTCCGGGAGCTCACACCCCTCCTCCTCCGCATAATGCATCACGATCTCCTCGGCGGAACGGTTGCCGAGCCTCTCCGCCACTCTCCGGAGGAAGATCTCGATGTACTCGGGCGGGACGCACCCCAGGCTCTCCCTCCCGTCCATGATCAGGCTCACCAGGTAGCGGAGATCCTCGTCGTCCAGGTGCCTGATCCGTTCCGAGAAATCGTCCTCCGAAGTTGAGAAATGGTTTGCGACGGGTGGGAGGATGGAGAGGAACGCGTGCCCCGATCCCGAGCAGATCTCGTCCCCGCACTCCGGGGCGAGCTTCTTCAGGATCCCGCGATCCCGGTCCGAGAGTTCCCGCGGCATGGGATCCGCTACTCGATATGGATGATCTGGACAGGACAGGCGTCGGCCGCCTCGACGGCGCAGCCTTCGAGATCCCCGGGGACGGTCCCCACGGCCTCGCTCCCCGCGCGGTTGGGTTCGGTGACCTGGCTGAAGTGGTCCTCGTTGTTCTCCTCGAAGAGATCCGGGCAGATCCCCCAGCAGGACGCGCAGCTTGTACAGTCATTCCTGTCTATCTGAACCTTCATCGGTACTCCGTCCTCCTTGGAGTTCAGACACCCCTCCAAGATAAACCTGCCGAACAGGCCCTTCTTCCCGCCTGAAGGGAGGAATACCCTCCTTCTTCCGCGAGCCGCACCTGGCCGCCGATCACGCCTCCCGCGGGTCCACCCCAAACCTCAAATGGAGGAACGAAGAATCATAGCACGAGGTTCCATGAGCACAACCACCATTTCGCAGATTGCATTCCTCTGCACCGGCCTCGTCCTCGCCGGCCTCCTCGCGGGGTGCCTGGGGGGCAGCAGCCCGCCCAGCAGGCTCTCGGGCGTGGAGGTGCGGGAATACCACGGGCAGCCCCTCTCCTCGGTCAACGACTTCAGGGAGAACTCCATCAGGGGCCCCCAGCATGTCAATATCACGGACTACCGTCTCACCGTCGACGGCCTGGTGAAGGAGCAGAAGAGTTTTACCTACGACCAGGTGCTCCAGGGATTCCCGCATTACCAGAAGGTGGTGACCCTCTTCTGCGTCGAGGGATGGGATGCAACTATCCTCTGGGAGGGGGTGAAGGTCTCTGACCTGATCGATACCGCCGGTGCCGATGCCCGGGCAAACACGGTCATCTTTACCGGTGCCGACGGGTACACGGAGTCCGAGCCGCTCGACTACCTCACCCGGAACCATATCCTCCTTGCCTACGGGATGAACAACATCACCATGCCCGCCGAGCGCGGGTATCCCTTCGCGCTCGTCGCCGAGGAACGGTGGGGCTATAAGTGGATCAAGTGGGTGACGGAGATCCGGCTCTCAGACGACCCCACGTACCGTGGCTACTGGGAGAGCAGGGGATACACGAACAGCGGGGACCTGAACCAGTCCTTCATCGGGGACTGAACGGAGATGACGCCCAGGAACCTTCGGAAGGCGGTCGGGTGGCTCCTCCTCGCCTTCGCGCTCCTCCTCGTTGTTACGGGCCTCGGGATCACCGACTGGCAGATCGTGGAAGCCGTAACCTTCGGGCTCCTCTCGAAGGCCCTCTCCTTCCAGCTCCACAACCTCCTCTGGATCCCCTTCCTCGTCATCCTCGCGGTGCACATGCTCCTCTCCTGCCGGGCCGGGAAACGGGGGAAGGACTGATCGCATGGATCGGCGAACCTCCCGGATCTGACGGATTTATCAACTCCAGCAGAGCATGAACAACGCATGCCAGAAGAGGAGAAACAGCTCCACAGGCTCCAAAGGATGAGAGAAGGGAATGGAGGGAGGAACGGCGGGAATGGAGGAGGAGACACCGCGGCCCCTTCCTCATCCCTGCGGGGATCCTGATCGGACTCGGGATCGGTCTCCTGGTCAACCAGCCCGCAGCCGGCGTGCTCATCGGCCTCGGCCTGGGATTCCTGGGGTCTGCCCTCGTCCCGGCTGTGGCCCCGGGTGCAGCTGCCCCGGCTCCGATGCACGGGCCGCGCTGGGCCTTCGTGGTCATCGGGATCTTCCTCGTCCTCCTGGGCCTCTCGGTGGTTTCGGGATGGGTCCTCCCGTGGACGTACATCATAGCCGCCGTCCTCATCCTCATCGGGATCGGCTTCATCTTCCGCGGCTTCGGGAAGATGTGGTAACCCCGGACCCTGAAAATTACCTTTTTATCTCCCGTCCGGTTGAGGGGGAAGACCGATCCCGGGCGCGCCCCTTGCCCAGCCGGATATCACCTAAAGGACTATACGAAAGCCGTGAGAATGGAGATCTGATGAACCGGCCCTCGGGACCGGGGGTCAGCCGGGAAACCATGAAGATCGCCATCGCACAGCCCAACCCCGTCGTAGGGGACTTCAAGGGGAACCTGGAGAAGCTGGAGGGGGTGCTTTCCCGTACCAGGAGGGATGCCCCCGATCTCGTGGTCTTCCCCGAGCTCTTCATCACGGGATACCCGCCCCGTGACTTCCTGGAGATGGGCTGGTTTCTCGATAAGGCGGACAGGGCCGTCGGGGAGATCCTCGCCCTCTCGGAGCGGTGCCCCGGGACCGGCCTCCTCGTCGGCGCCCCACGCCCGACGGGGAAGGAGGCCGGGAGGGGGCTCTATAACTCGGCGCTCCTCATCGCCGGCGGGAGGATCCTCTTCACCCAGCACAAGTCCCTCCTCCCGACCTACGATGTCTTCGACGAGGCACGGTACTTCGATCCCGCCCCCTCGGTGGAGGTCGTGCGGTTCCGGGACCAGGTGCTCGGGATCTCCATCTGCGAGGACGCCTGGAACGTGCCCGGGTCCGGGCCCGCGAGGCACTACCAGAACGATCCCCAGGAGATCCTCGCAGGGAAAGGGGCGACCGTGCTCATCAACATCTCCGCTTCGCCGTACCACGTGGGAAAGGAGGCGCTGAGGTTCGGGATCTTCCAGAACCTCGCCCGGACCTACCGGATCCCGGTGGTCTTCGCGAACCAGGTCGGGGGGAACGACGAGCTCATCTTCGACGGGAGGAGCATGGCCTTCGACGGACTGGGCAACCTCTCGGCCATCCTTCCGGCCTTCGGGGAGGGAGAACTCACGATCGATGTGGATCACCCCCCAATCCTCTCTCACCCGCACCGGCCGCAGGACGAGACCGTGAGCCTGTACCGGGCCCTCGTCCTCGGCCTGAGAGACTATGTCCGGAAGTGCGGGTTCTCGAGCGTGGTGGTCGGCCTCTCGGGGGGTGTCGATTCGGCGGTCGTCTGCTGCCTCGCCCGGGAGGCGGTGGGCCCGGGGAACGTCCTCGGGGTGACCATGCCGGGCCCGTACTCCTCGGCGGGCAGCGTCACGGACTCACGGGCCCTCGCCGAAAACCTCGGGATCCGCCTTGGAGAGATCCCGATCACGCCCATCTATGATGCGTACCGGGAGGCGCTCGGGGATCACCTGGGCGGGGGCGGGGAGGTGACGGTCGCCCTCGAGAATATCCAGGCGAGGATCCGGGGGAACCTCCTCATGGCCCTCTCGAACGAGAAAGGGTACCTCGTCCTCTCGACGGGGAACAAGAGCGAGCTCGCCGTCGGCTACTGCACCCTCTACGGCGATATGTCGGGAGGCCTCGCTGTCATCTCGGATGTCCCGAAGACCCTCGTCTACCGGCTCGCCGGGTACATCAACCGCAACGGGACCCTCATCCCCGATGCGATCCTTGAGAAACCCCCCTCGGCGGAGCTCCGGCCGGACCAGAGGGACGAGGACAGCCTGCCCCCGTACGAGGTCCTCGACCCCATCCTGCACCTTTATATCGACGAGAACCGCTCGCCCCGGGAGATCGCCGGCGAGGGCTTTGATCCCGCGACCGTGAGCTGGGTCGTGAGGACGGTGGACCGGAACGAGTACAAGCGGCGGCAGGCGGCCCCCGGGCTGAGAGTGACCCCGAAGGCATTCGGCATGGGGAGGAGGATGCCCATCGCCGCACGGTACCAGAACGAGTGAGTATGGCAGCAACAATCCTTATCGCATACGCATCCCGGATGGGATCAACCGCAGAGATCGCACAGGCCATCGGGAGGGAGCTGGAAGCAGCAGGTTTCGGGGTCGAGGTGGCCGAGCTGAAGGAGGTCAATTCGATCGAGGGCTTTCGTGCCGTCGTTATCGGTTCACCGGTCTACATGACACAGATCGAGAAGGATGTGGCACGTTTTATCGCACGGCACGGGGACGGCCTCGAAAGGATCCCGGTGGCCGCGTTCGCCGTCGGGATCGCGCCGGTGGACCCCCGGGTCGGTTCCGTCGAGAGCGTGCTGGAGAAACTGAGGGAGGCGCTCGGGCCGGTGAGACCCGTTGCCATAACCATGTTTGCGGGCAGGCTGGAGCTTGCCCGGATGTCCTTCGTCCAGAGGACGATGACCGGGCTCATGAAGGTCTTCACCGGGGACTTCCGCGACTGGCAGGCTGTCAGGGCGTGGGCGATGGGTTTGCCCGCGGCGTTCAGGATATGACGCGGGCGATCCGCCAGACGAGGGCCGGGGGTGGCCGGGTCCTGCCATGCGCCGGAGAAGTGGTGGGTTTTCCTGAGGAAGATCGCGGGCGCCGCGTCATGACCCGGAAGGGATCCCCCAGAATTTTGCCCCAAAAGGATAAATAGTGAATTAACGACCTTATCGCAATGAAAGCGGCGAACAGGGCCATGGTGGGGATCGTTGCAGCGGTCTGCATGATGGGGCTGATCGTCGTCCTCAGGAACATCCTCTCGATATCTGCAGACGTCCTGTCGAGGGATATGATCATCTACGTCGTCGTGTACTTCGGCTTCATCACGGCGGTCAACATCGCCGAGGAGCTGCCCGGGGACCGGATGCCCCGCGGAAGGCCTATGACAACCCGTGGATCTGGTGCGGGATCGCCGTGATCATGACCCTTGCTATCATCGCGGTGTACGCGTCAGGCTGAAGGAGTACTCCCCTCACCCGTTTCCCAGGTTCACCGGACTAGGACAGGGGACAAGACTCATTTAAAAGACTGACCGGCGTTGGATTACCATATGAATACCAGTCCTGAAATAGTCGGGGCACAGAAAAAATTAGCCGTCTTAATCGATGCCGATAACGCACAGCCGGGTATCATCGGGGGGCTGCTCGACGAGATCGCCACCTATGGCATCGCGAGCGTGAAACGTATCTACGGGAACTGGACCTCCCCCAACCTCCAGCCATGGAAGGAGGTCCTGCTCAATTACTCCATCCAGCCGATGCAGCAGTTCAACTATACCACCGGGAAGAACGCGACGGACTCAGCGCTGATCATCGATGCGATGGACCTCCTCTACACGGGAAAGTTCGACGGGTTCTGCATCGTCTCTTCTGACAGCGACTTCACCCGCCTCGCGTCGAGGATCCGGGAGGCCGGGGTCACCGTCTACGGCTTCGGCGAGAGAAAGACCCCGAAGCCCTTCGTCCAGGCCTGCGACAAGTTCATCTATACCGAGATCCTGAGGAAGCCCGAAGTAAACGCCGAGCAGAAGGACGGGGCCCCGCCGGCCGCGAAGGTCCCCGAGCCAGTGCGGATCCCGGCCAAGGACAAGGCCTTGGTGAACCTTCTCAAATCGGCCGTCGACGCCAGCTCTGACGAGGACGGTTGGGCATACCTCGCCGAGGTGAAGAACAATATCCTGAACAAGAAACCGGACTTCGACCAGCGGAACTACGGGTACAAGAAACTGCGGGACCTCGTCGAGGAGACGAAGCTCTTTGATATCCACGAGTCCTCGATCGGGGATTCCCCGGGCAAAGACCATCCAGATCCGGTACAAGACCGCGAGGCGGAGGAAAGGGTAACAGGAAACGGTGGGTGATGACGCCGGTTCCCGTATCTCACTCGATATCACTTCATGCCGGGATGACAAACGGGGAGTTCCGGATATGATCCCCGCATTGCTCCTGGCTGATCACCCGTCAAAAATACATCGCGATCAGCATCGCAAGAGTTGACAGGATCACGTATAAAGCGCCGGGCAGGAAATGAGCCTTGAAATCCGGGCGGATCTTGTCTGAGTGCTCTATCCGGGTCAGGTCTTCGTCCGAGAAGAAAGATCCGGGATGGCTGTGCACGAGCGCCTCGTACATCCTGAAATACCCGAAATCGAAGAACGAACTGAAGCCGACGAGGACGACTCGCAATATGCCGCTCATCGTCGTATCGAATGAAATATTCCTTGATCCGAGAAGGGTGAACAGGATCCCGAAATGGAGGAGTGGTAAGGCGAAGAGGATGATCCATCCCGCAAGCAGTCGCCTGACGACGTGGACTTTTCCTTTCCAGGCGTTGTACGTGTCCCATGGCCTGTACATCTCGTGGGAGCGATCTAGTATCATGGCAAAATAAATTGCAAAAAATAATGCGAACAATTCCTGCGCTTCGGTGAGGACCATGGTCTACCTGATCTTCATCTGTTTCTGGGTATATCCGAAAACAACCAAGCTGATGCTCTCCCTCTCATTAAATTATCACATCGATCCCGACTTTCAGCCTTGAACACCTGGATGAACGTTTGAAAAAAAGAAGAATACCGGGTTATTTTCCCTCCTTCCCGGGTTCCTTCCTGGTCTCCATCATCCTGTGACCCGCGTAGATCCCTGCCGCAACTCCGGTAGGGAATATCCCGATAGGGAAGAGCCCGATGGCAAAAACCCCGATCGAGAAGATACCGATAGAGACGACGCCGATCGAGAATATCCCCGCCGCGAACAGGCCGGCCGCGAAGTTGCCGGCTGCAAAGATCCCGATGGCGAAGTTGCCGGCCGCGAGATAACCGCCCGCGAACTGCCCTGCCGAGAGGACAGGGACGCCTGCGATGGTCTGGATTCCTGCGAGCACCAGCCCCAGTGCGATGAGCAGGAGCAGGATCGCGACAACGCCAGGGACCGAGGGCATACAACATTTTTCATCCATGCATTTCATCCTCCTTTCGGGGAGTCATCCGGTTCCAGATGTATAATGGTTTCCACACCTCTCAGGATCCGGGACATTCCCCGGTTCCGGGAACCGAACACATTGGTTTATAAGCCTTGAGGAGTCTCATCCCGTGAGGATATCCATGAACACCCATATTTCACCTGCTACGTGTGCGCTTCTCGGAGTGGTACTGCTGCTGGCCATTCTTGCCGCCGGTTGTGCGGGGTCGCCCCCGGCAGCCCCCCAGACGCCTGTTCCGACCGCGGCACCCACCGAGGCGACGATCATCCCTGCCACAACCATGGTGATGACCCCCGTCCCGACCGCGACCGAAACGGAAAGCCCGACAACCGTCGCCCCGACAACGCCTGTGCCCACCCCAACGGCAGCTCCAACCCCGTCGCTTCCCCCCGCGGTGGCCATCCCCATACAGAACTTTGGTTTCAACCCGCAGACTGTGACGGTACCGGTGGGAACGACGGTCACCTGGACGAACTACGATACCGTCCAGCACCAGATCAGTAATTCAGCGACGACAACTATAGGACCTGGACTCTTATTTGCAAGCCCGATCCTTGGGAAGGGAGACAGTTATTCCTATACGTTCACCACTGCCGGCGCCTTCCAGTACTACTGTGTCGTCCATCCCTACATGATAGGCACAATCTTCGTTAAATGAGAGAGGATCTCCCTTATTTTTCATTCTTTCATCTGATCGGTGAACCGGTTCTTCCCCTTATAAAAAGGATATCAGGGGCCTGTTCGTTGCATGCGAGGGATATCGATAAAAGACCAGTATATGAGGAACCATCCGTGTGAAAACGGGGATTGCAGGGCCCCTATAGCCCTATCGAGACACCTGTAACGATGAGAATTATCCCGGCCGCGGCCAGGGCGTATGTCAGCTGGTTGTTCACCAGGGTGAGGAGCTGGGAGTCGAGGAACTTCCTCGCGTTCTCCAGCTCCCGATCCGACACCCCCACGCCGGTCCTGAACGCGGCGAAGAGCTGGTCGAGGCTGACCCTCGCCTTCTCCAGGTCGTCCGCCGAGGTCTTCACGCCGGCCCGGAACGTCGTATCCACGTAGATGCTCAGGCCGTTGAACTGGTTGCCCACATTGTCCGCGCCGGTCCTGAGGGCGTCCAGCTTGGCCGCGGCGTCGAGTATCTTCACCGACATCTGGTTCAGCTGATCCTTGGCCTCAATGCACTTGTCCCCCACGGTATCGACCGTGTCCCCGACGTCCCTGAAGGGCTGGGCAACCCCGGCCAGGGGATGGGCGCCGGCGATGTCTATGTCGATATCGTTCCCGATATTGTTCAGCCACCCGCCTGCGTCAACGAGCGGGTCCCCCACGTCATCGAGGATCGTCGCCGAGTCGGTGACGATCTTCCGCATGTCCTGCGCGAGGAGGATACGTGCATCATGGATATCGTTCCCGGCCTGGTAGAAGACGTCCCGGGCATTGTTCAGGCTGCCCGTCGTCGCGGAGAGGACCCCGCCCGGGCCGAGCAGGTTCTGGGTCAGACTCGTCTCCATCGTCGTGAAGCTCTGGTCGACCGCCCTCGTCACCCCGACGAACGCCCCGTTCGGGTCGAGGAGGTTCTTCGTGACCCCGTCCTCGATCGCCCTGAACCCCATGTCGACCGCGCCCATGATCTCGTTTATCCTGCCCTGGATCTTCCACAGGACGTACGCGAGCGCGAAGAGCGCGACCCCCAATACCACCAGAGGTAAACCGTTCATACGTCTCCTCTGATCCTCTCCCCGATATAAAAATGTACCCGCGGCTGGCGGAACTAAACAGACCAGAGGCCCCTGCCGGGGATACCAGGCCCGCCCGAACGGATCAAAACAGAGATAACAGGAAAAGAAAAAGGTCTCATGAGCTGTTCAGATGAAGCTGTATCCCCTCTCGGCCGTCCAGATCGCCCTCCTGATCGTCTTCGTCGCTATCGCGGATGTCTTCACCTATATCCAGGGATCGCTGGTGCCCTTCGCGTTCCGCCCCTACACCTACCTCCTCTTCGTTATCGTGATGCTGGTCGTGTACTTCTTCTTCGTGAAACCGGAGAACGCGATGGCCCTTGCGGGGACGCTGGCGCTCGTCCTCGGGGTCATCGCGATCGTCCTCGTCATCATCCAGGACGTCGTCATCACGTACCAGCTCTCGTACCGGACACTCATCGTCATCCTCGGGGCGATCATCGGGCCGTACATCGCCGGATGGCTGTACAAGGTCCTGGCCAGGCCGTAGCCAGGTTCCCGGGCACATCAGGAGTTCTTCCAGGAGGGAGAGGGATGGGGGAAACGGTAACCGTCCGATACATCGTGAACGACGTCGATACGGCCATCGGGTTCTATACGAAGATGCTCAACTTCGCCGTCGTGATGCATCCGGCACCGGAGTTTGCGATCCTGGCCCTCGGAAATCTCCGCCTGTTGCTCAGCAAACCGAGCGGCCTCGGGGGCGGCGGGCAGGGGATGCCGGATGGAACCATGCAGGCGCCTGGCGGGTGGAACCGGTTCCAGATCGTCGTAGACGAGATCGAACCTGCCGTGGAGAAACTCAGGAGCGCGGGCTGCACGTTCCGGAACGAGATGGTGACGGGTGTCGGGGGAAGACAGATCCTCCTCGAAGATCCCTCCGGAAATCTGATCGAGCTGTTCCAGTATTTCCGGGCCGGATGAACGCTGTCGGCATCGCAGGAAACGCTCCACAACCGCTATATCGTGCATTGACGTACACGCTATAAATCAGCCCCTTTCCCGCGTGAGAACCCCATGACAGACCCGCTGCTGTACATCTATCTTTTTCCCCTCGGGGTTCTCGTTGGAGGTCTTTCGATATCGGCGGGTATCTCCGGCTCGAATTTCTGGATCCCTGTTTATTTCGTATGGCTCGGGATCGAGCCAAAGACCGCCTTCTGGCTCGCCCTTCTCACCATGATCTTCGGATTCGGTTCCGGGATCATCGGAAACGCGGTGAAAGGAACCATCAACTGGCCCATCGTAAGACAATACCTGAAGATCGCGGTCCCGTTTGCAATCCTCGGGACGTTCCTTGTTCCCTTTGCACCGGCTGACCTGCTCCTCGGACTCTTCGGAAGTTTCGTTATCATCTACGGGGCTTTCCTGGTATACCGTTTCGGGCTCTCCTCCACGAAAAATGAGCCTCATGTCCCCGTGAGCGGGGACAGGATTTACTGGTCCCGGGCTGCATTGGCGGGGTTCCTGCAGGGCCTGATCGCCACGGGGTCGGGAAAAATTATCCTGCCATGCATGCTCAGGAACTGCAGGATCCGGACCCCCGCAGAAGCCGTAGGCTCAACGGTTGCCGTCATCTTCGTGGTAACCCTCGTTGCTGCATTATTCCGCCTGACACCGGATTTTGCTTCGACCCTTGCCGGGCAGCGGGACCTGATACTGAATATTATGATCTGGGTTGCCCCTGGCGTACTCCTGGGAGGGCTGCTCGGCCCCGTCGTGGCTGAAAGATTGTCGGAACGGGAATTACGTGTTTATGCGGGGATCCTGCTGGTATTCGTCGGGATATTGATATACCTGAGAACATTTTCCGGTTATTGACGCCGGGACATAGTCCCATCGGTGTGGGAAACCTGGCAACCGCATATCGCGGGTACCTTTATTTGCTCCCACGCTCATGGGCAATTTCATCCGAGAGATGGTGAGGCACGCATGGAAACAGATCCCAAAAAATTGTCCGGAAAGGTCGCGATCGTCACCGGCGCCTCTTCGGGGATTGGACTCGCGACCGCGAGACTCCTCGCCAGGCACGGCGTGAAGGTGGCGCTCGTCTCCCGATCGAAAGAGAAACTCGGGAAGCTTTCGGGCGAACTCCCGGGCTCGTTCGCGATCCCCGCCGACATGACCGTGATCCCCCAGGTGAAAGCGATGGTCAGGGGGGCACGTGAGCACTTCGGGAGAATCGACATCCTGGTCAATAACGCCGGGCAGGGCTACGACGCGCCTGTGGAACTGATCGACATCAAGCCGTTCCGCTATATCTACGACCTGAACCTCATCGGCCCGATCGTCGCCATGCAGCAGGTGATCCCCATCATGCGGGCGCAGGGCGGGGGAAGCATCCTGAACATCAGCTCAGGAACGGCCCTCATGGATCTCCCGGGCGATGAGCCCGTATTCGTCGTCGAAGAAGGCCCTCGCGGGTATCAGCCTCGCGGCACGGCAGGAACTGGAGGGCGCAGGCATCGTCGTCAGCGTCGCGTACCCGTACATCACCATCACCGGTTTCGAGAAGAACACGATACGGGCACTCCCTGTGCCCGAGGACCAGATTGAACCCACCGGCCCGTATCCCTCCGATTCCGCGGAGTTCGTGGCCGGGAGACTGGTCGAAGGTATCCTGACCGGTGAGGCGGAGATCTTTTCGCACGAGTGGCAGAAGGCTCAAAGGATGCGGAGAGAATAGATCAATGGCACTGCCCCTGGGAATGAAACGGGCTGATCCCTCATGATCGACACCGAGGGCCTCACCCGGAAGTTCGGCGACGTGACAGCGGTCGATTCCCTGAGCATCAGCGTCAGGGAGGGAGAGGTCTTCGGCCTCCTCGGCCCGAACGGGGCGGGGAAGACCACTACCGTGCGTCTGCTCTGCTGCCTCATCAGAAAGACGAGCGGGGAGGCGAGGATCGCCGGCCTCGATATCGCGGACGAGAAGGATTCCCTCAGGATCCGGCAGATGATCGGTCTCCTCCCTGAGAACGTCGGGCTCTACGAGGACCTGAGCGTCGAGCGGAACCTCGATTTCTATGGCAGGCTGTACGGCCTCGGCGAGAGCGAGAGGCGGGAGAGCATCGGGCGGTTCCTCGCGATGCTCGACCTCCGGGAAAAGAGGACCCGGCCGGTCGGGACCCTCTCCAAGGGGATGAAGCAGAAGGTCGCCATCGCCCGGGCGCTGGTCCATGACCCGGAGATCCTGTTCCTGGACGAGCCCACGGCGAACCTCGACCCCGAGGCGGCGAAGACGGTGCGGGACTTCATCCTCGAGCTGAAGAAGGAAAAGAAGACCATCTTCCTCAACACCCACAACCTGGACGAGGCCCAGAAGCTCTGCGACCGCATCGGGATCCTCCGGACGCACCTGCTCCGTGTCGGCACACCGGAAGAACTGAAGGAATCGCTCTGGGGCAGCAAGACCATGATCCAGCTGCAGGAGATCACCGACCCCATCGTGGCAGCGGTACAAAAGCAGACCCCGAACAAGGTGATGGTCGGGGATCACCGGCTGGTTATCGACGTGATAAACCCGGAGAAGGAGAATCCCGGCCTCGTGCAGGCCATCGTGGCCGCGGGAGGGCGTGTCCAGTTTGTCCAGGAACTCGCCCCGACCCTGGAGGACGTGTACCTGCAGATCGTGAGGGAGAACAAATGAGGCTCTCTACAGCGTGGATCATCGCGTCGAAGGAGTTGAGCATCTTCCGAAGAAAGAAGAGCATCTTCTACAGCGTGATCATCTTTCCCCTCATCGCGGGCATCGGCCTGCCCCTGTTAGTCCACTATATCCTGGCGAGATCCGGAAGCATTTCTCCGGACGATATAGCAGCATTGCTTCCCGTGATAAACGCCTTCGCCTTCTTCTTCATCATCGGTGCGGCCACGCTTCCCACCGCGATCGCATCCTACAGTATCGTCGGCGAAAAGCAGGCACAGAGCCTGGAGCCGCTGCTCGCCACCCCCACCACCGACGGCGAGATCCTCCTCGGGAAGACCATCGGGGCACTCCTTCCCCCCCTGGTCGCCATCTGGATCGGTGCGGTCGTCTTCATGGGCCTGATCGATTACTTTCTCTTCGGCCTGCTGGGCTATCTCTACTACCCGAACGCGGTCATCGCGGTCATCATGCTGCTGCTCGTTCCCCTGGCGGCTACCACCGCGGTGGAGGTCAGCGTCATTATCTCGGCCAGGGTCAACGATGTCCGGACCGCCCAGCAGCTCGGGTCCCTGATCGTGATCCCCTTCGCCCTCATCTACGTGCTGGGCGAGGTAAATGCGTTCCCGCTCACGGTCCCGTACCTCCTCATCCTTTCGGCCGTGATCCTGGTCGTCGATATCGGGCTGTTCAGGCTCAGCACGGCGACGTTCAACAGGGAGGAGATCCTGACAGGTGGAGATGAGGTGTAAGACGGAAACCGGCATTCCGTCTGGAGGCGAAGCTATATTCGCATGAGTGCCAGAGGAACCGGTATGGAGAGGACGCCGAAAGACAGGGAAGGCCAGAAAGATCGCGAGCGGGGTCTCTCGCGGAGGGCGGTCGTTATGTTCGGGGCGATGCTCGGGTCGTACATCGCGGGGAGGGTGTACGATGTGATTAAGGGGAGGAGATAGGGATCTCAATTTACATTTCTCAGAAATTTTTATCATTGCTAAATATATATTCAAACATTAATGCAACGTTGTCATTTCTGTCAGAAAGAACTTCATGAAGTTCCTTTCACATGCCGACGTTGTGGTAATACTTTCTGTGCAGATCATCATTTACCAGAAAATCATAATTGTTCAAGAATTGTTGAATCGACCTCCCTCTGGTCAACAGCAGCATCTCGAAAAATATATGATCCAGTTGCGGAAGGTGAGAACCAGAGGATTAAGAGAAATTCGTGGCGGAAGAGGCCCGCATATCAACCGTTCGATCAAAAGCCCTCTGCCCAAGGAACTCGGAGAAGCGGAATCATAGTATTCGCTGTGCTGTGCATTATCGTCGTGGGATATTTTGTTTTATCCCAAAATGCTCTATCGCCCGCTCCTACCCCAATTACCACGTTGTCAGCTCCACAAGCTAAGATAATTCAGGTGCCTCTCACGACTCCCACACCAGCCAATTTTCCGACGACTACACCTTCAGATTTTAATATTCCTGCTTTAGAGGCAAGGATTCACCAATTGATTAACGGTCAGAGGAACAGTAATGGCCTAACCTCCCTCTCGTATGATCCGCGCCTGGCGTCAATCGCACGAGGGCACTCCGCGGATATGGCAACCCAGAATTATTTTTCACATTACACCCCGTCCGGGGTAAGTCCGACCGAGCGTGGGGCAGCGGTTGGTTACATTTGTCGGAAAACGATTGGTAATCTCATATATAGTGGTATTGCGGAAAATATCGAGGAGTTGGGCGCGACGGTTACAACCGTGAATGGAGTTTTGGTGTCACGTTCTTTGTCGGGATCTCAAGAGGAACTGGCTAATCAAGTCTGTTACTGGTTGGATGAATAGCCCCGGGCATCGTCAAAATATTCTTGATACTACGCATGATCGGGAAGGGATTGGTGTTGTGGTTTCGAGCGGATATGATATTTACATTACCGAAGATTTCTGTTAGGGCGGATTAATAAGACAACCAACTATTTTTCATTCCATTAGGTGCAGGGCGATTACTTTGGGTGCAAAAGGGGATTTGGGTGCAAAGCCCCCACCCGGGTTCTGATGCGTTCGCGGTGGGTTGATACAGATGGATGAAAGTGATACATCGCGGTTGGAGAGAAAGGTGGTCCTGGTATGAGAGGGGGGGAAAGCAATGGACCGATGCATGGATGGAAATAATATTATAATCCAGAATCAAGATTTTAGCGAACGCGATTAATTATGAGGGAAGATTTCGGCAGAAGAAAAAGAAGAAGATCTTTTCATTTCAGCATTAACAATGTCAGGGTAAGAAAGGATTTCCCCCACCCTAATGATGAATTTTTAATAGAATTGTACAGAGACGCTCAAGAACAAATGCGGTGGAGAACAGAGATTGAGCTTCGTTACGTAGAATTTTTTACATACATAATATTGGCTGTTATAGCAGGAATGATTACGGCTTCTTATTATTTGGCGTCTTCTCACGATTTTTATTATGTCGCGGTATTTGTTATAATATTCACCATATTCCTTTGGGTGTCTATCTGTTTCAAATTAGATGGAGAAGATGCAAGTTTCTGTCAGTGGGGGGACGTTGTTCAAAGAATTTGGTCATATTTTGAATGTTTTGATGATTCCAAATATATTCTTGGCAAATCGATAATATGCCATAATTGGGAGTCCTTCAAGGGGACTGTGGAAGAAGGTTTTAAGACAAAGTTTCTGCGGGCGGTCAAGAGTTTACTTAAAACTCTTAAACAGCTACCTAAAAGTCTGCTTCTAACACTAATCTTGGTAAAGCCAAATCCAAAAGTGTACAGATTCCCACCCAGGATATGGTCACACGAGGTATGGGACCATAAAGACCAAAATATTTCTTCTTTTCGAGTGTTTATTGGCAATTGTTGTAATATTGGCGTTAGTTAAATCTCATTGAATCTTTTTGAAGTACTGTTTAAATGACTACATTTCCCGCCATTCCAGCCCGGGCACTCAGCCCCAATACAGGGAATTGGGGCCGATGTGAAATTCTTTGAATCGCGCATAAGTTCAAATATCGAGTTTTCTTGGTACACCAAAGAAGCGCCATATTTTCTGGCATTTGATAAGATTGAGAATATAACACCTTACTGAGTATACGGTGAAACTAATATTGGTAGTAGTGAAGCAGATCCAATTAAAACATGTTTCATCCTAACGTGGGGGGTCATCCCCCCACGTATTCGGATAGTACTCAACCGATTGCTTTCGCGTAAACGAGGTAACCTACAAATAGCAATCCAAGAAGAATTGCAGCTCCCATTGTTTGCGCTGGAGCAAAATCGATAGACAGCAATCCCACTGCCGTAGCAATTAGAACTGCTACGGCAATAACTGCCGCTACGATTGCGTAGATCTGCTCTGCTATACTGCACATCTTTGTGCCTCTGTCCCCCAGACCCAGATCACAAATCAACCTTTTTATAGGACAGAGGTGATAATTATTTGCCAAGTTCCTCTGCCTACTTTTAGGTCTAATCGTTTTCCCTGATCTGAAGGGCAAGTAAGATATGGCTCTATGATCTATTTATACTATCTGTTCCCAACTACAAAAAATAAAGATCCTGCTTAGAGCATTTCGGAATTCCGGCAATTTTAACACGTATTTTCTTTTTTGAATCACAAGACTCTTGCCAGTCCAATCATCTTTTCCCATCGGTTTCCCTTTAGATTAATCGGGATCTTCGCTGCCTGCGCGGGGGTCAAACCGTCAATCCCCTGATGCGGCCTGATGTAATTGTAATAGACTGATCATAAGTCAGCCGCCTTGCCATTAGGCTACCCCGGCACGATTTAACAAAGTTAAAATCCCATTTGGGGAACCTCCTTTGTGAACTTTACACCGTTTGATTCCAGATCCTTCTTTATTGCAGTTAACATCTGTAAAGCTACCAGATATGATGGTTCATCTCTTACCCAAATCTGAAATTCGCCATATTCAGAACTAACCTTGTAACCCTTGTGTGGAATATTAGTAATTGTGGCAGGCTTTGTTGATTGTTCTTTAATCGCTGGAAGAGCTATTTGGATCTCCCTAGATTTTGGATAGATGTGAATTTTGCCTATATTTTTTGAGAATTTTGAATACGGCGGACGTTTATTAATACATTTTACATCTTCTATATACGCCCATTTAATATGTGCCATACGTTTTTCTGGTAGATCTACTACTCCAGCGACCTCTTTCAAGGCTGAAATAAACTTCAGATCGCCGATATTTGTATCTTTATTAAACAGGGCAATGAATTGATCCCAAAGTGGAATGTGTGCCACAATTCTCTCAATAATTAATGGCCTCTCAGTATCAGTTGAATTTACTACGTTTTTTCCTAAGGGTACTGATAGATAGTACTTCAATTCTTTTTCATCTTTTTCCAATAGACCGAAAGCTAGCATATCTTTAACTTTATCGGCGATTCCACTACTGCCCGGCTTCAGATTGAGAGCATCTCGAAATTGATTTCTTGTAAATTCGTCATTAGGATATACTTTGTATAGAGCAATCAAATGATCAAGTAAAATGCCCAAACGTATCCCTGGAATTCGGCATTTACCAACTATACGATCCATAACAAACTAAGATCCAAGTCATAGACCATAAAGGTTTGGTGGTATAACAAACCTAAGTTTATATAAAACAACTCTCAAAGAGATGAATAACTTGGTGAATCATATGTCATTTGAAGAGTTCTTAGAAGAGTTAATTGTATTCATCGTAAAATGGACTATCTATTATGCAATAATCATATTAGCTCTGATAATCATTGGTGCGGCACTTCTCCCATCTGTAGGCTCATACATCCAGAGTGGTTCTGGGAACGAATTCATTAAAATCCTTGGTTTAAGCGAGGCTGTGAATGGAACTGGCTTATGGTTAACCTCTCTTGGTGGTACTTACGGTTATTTTTAATCGGTTTGGGATTGCTTATATTCGCCGTCGTAATTGGCTGGATGTTATATTCTAAAAGGCAAAGAAAAAAGAGTGCACAGTTATATTCCCATGATTTTGATTTTTAGAGAGGCAAATCCACAAGATTTCCGAAAGCGTAGGAAATCACCACTAAAGCAATAACAATGAATAAAGATAATTTCAAAGTCTTTTCATCAACTCTTTTTCGTCACCAACCGCGATGTATCATTTCCGCATCAAACCCCCCCACCCGCCAACTTTATCCCTTTGCCACACTAACCTTTGGTTAAGGCACATGACAACGACGACAACCCAATCATCCGACCAGGACGTGAAACCAGCCGTCATCCACCTGGAAGAGCCCGCCTCATCCGAAAACGAAACCCTCCTCGACGCCTACTCCCGGGCGGTCATCTCCGCCGTGGAGAAGGTCTCACCCGCGGTGGTGAACATCATCTCCCAGCCGGGAGAGGTCGGAAACATGCTCCGCCGCAGGTTCCGCGGGCCCGGGATGTGGACCGGTTCCGGGTTCGTCTTCACCCCCGACGGGTTCATCCTGACGAACAGCCACGTCGTCCACAACGCGAAGAGCATCGGCGTCACCCTCCAGGACGGCTCGCAGTTCCAGGCCCGGGTCGCCGGCGACGACCCCCACACGGACCTCGCCGTGCTCCAAATCGACGGTGCCGGCCTGCCGTACGCCCCGTTCGGGGACTCGGACTCCCTCAGGGTCGGCCAGCTCGTCGTCGCCATCGGGAACCCCTACGGGCTCCAGTGCACCATCACCTCGGGTGTCGTGAGCGGCCGGGGGCGTTCCCTCCGCGCCGGCTCGGGGAGGCTCATCGAGGATATCATCCAGACCGACGCGGCGCTGAACCCCGGGAACTCGGGCGGGCCGCTGGTCACCCCCCGGGGGGAGGTCGTCGGGGTGAACACCGCGATGATCCTCCCCGCCCAGGGGCTCTGCTTTGCCATCCCCTCGAAGATCGCGACCTTCGTCGCCTCGAGGCTCGTCCGCGACGGGAAGATCCGCAGGAGCTACATCGGGGTCGTGGGGCAGAACGCACCCATCCCGAGGAAGGCCGCGATCGCCCTCGGGATCGAGAGGGAGACGGGGGTTCTTGTGGTCTCGGTGGAGGATGGGAGCCCTGCGCAGGCCTCCGGCCTGATCGGCGGGGAGATAATCCTCGAGATGGACGGGAAGGTGATAGCCTCCGTGGACGACCTCCACCGGATCCTCACCGAGGAGAAGATCAGATCATCCTCGGTCCTCACGGTCCTGAAGAGAACTGGAAAGGCCGAGATCACCATCGTGCCCGACGAGCTCGGCGGGAAAGAGCAGAAGAACTAGGGAACTGGTTAATTCGAAAATCCGCGGGATTTTCTCAAACTCTGTTCACTCGGAAATCCATGGGATTTCCTTGGAATATCGTTTCGTTAAAAAAATTGCGGGATTGGCTGGAAGGTCTAGACCACCCTCCGGATAAGGTCCCGGTCAATCACCTCGGGGGAGAGGCTGCCGTTCCGCATCCGGATGGCCTGTTCCAGGCGCTGCCCGTAGTGGAGCGCCTTCATGAAGTTGTTCGAGAGCCTCTTGCTCCTCCAGCCCCGCTCGAGCCAGGTGATGTGGCAGGCGCCCTCTCCCTTCTCGGAGAGGACATGCACGTGGGTGTCCCCTGCCTTGCCCTTGTTCACCCTGCCGGTCCTGTCACGGTAATCGTAGGGTTTCTGGGCTTGGACGGTCTGGATGACGATACTGCGGGCCGGGATTGCGACCGTGCTCACGGTCTTAAAAGAGCTATGAGGCCCAGGGTCTTCTGTTTCGCCTGAATCTTCCATGGTAACGTGTTCACCTTGGTATGTACCAAGACTTCGGCAGACACCGCGCCGGCCGCGGGGATTCGTCCCCCCGAAGTTCCGGGCGCTATCTGTTGCCAATTCTTCTGTATCTCGTTCCAGGTACAAAAGGATAGTGGTCTCCCGGGCGAAAGTGGGCTGGTAAACAGGCCCGGAACCCGTTCTGCGCCTGTTTTTCAGAGGGGCCTCGCACCGGCCGCCTCTTTCCCGGTGATGGCATCGAGGTAGATCCGCCTCTCCCGGCCCCCGTCGGAGAAGACCAGCTCGTAGAGCGGGTAGGAGAAGAGGGAGAAGGAGACCACCTCGGCTGTAGGCTCGATCCCCTTGATCACCTCCCTGATCTGCCCTTCGGTGACTCTCACATCCAGGGGCGGCACAGTTCCCGGCCCGATGGGCAGGTCGCAGTCGCCCTTCAGGGTCCCGACGGCAGGGAGCCTCTTCGAGAGGAGAGGGATGAAGACCCTCGCCTGCCCTGCCCTGCCTGCCTCGGTGACCATTCTCCTCTCCTGGAGGGCAGCAAGGGCCGCGGTAACTGCCTCGCGGGGGAGGCCCGAGAACACCTCCATCTCGGCAGGGGTCGCCCCCGTGAGAGGCAGGTGGTGGAGGACGCGGATCGCATCGGCGGGGAGGCCGATGACCTCGGAGAAGCCCGGGCTTATGGAGAACCCGTGGTGGACCCGCACCTGTCCCCCGTGGACGGCATCGAGGAGGAACGAGGCATTCCTGACAGTCCTCCCGAGGAGCCCCCCATGGTACTTCAACTCCACCCGGGCGACCGGCCAGGAGACCAGCTCGGCGGAGACGAGCCGGTTCCTGCCCAGGCCGAGGATTGCTCCCCGCCTGCGCCGCTTCCTGGCGATGGCGATCGCCTCCTCTCGGGTGAGGACGGGTGCAGGTCCGGGGAGGCCGGCAGGGGAGAGGAGGTATCTTGCCTGCAATTGGCCGGCTTCCTGTGACGGAGAAATGGTGGGAGCGGGGGGCGATCCTGCCCCGTGCGGGAGGATGGGGACCTCCTTCCTCCGGGAGAGTCTCGGGGGTCTCGCCCCGGTGCTCGGTCTCCCTCGCCGCAAACCGGATCCTCGTCTTCTTCCGGACGAATCCCCCCATGACAAAGAACTCGCCGGGCTGGAGGGTCGCGAGCTCCTCGAGGCTCGGTCCGGGAGCCGAAGAAGAGGTCCACCGCCCGGAGGTCGTTCTCGATGGAGAGCTTCCCGATGATCTGGTTGTTGCACTGGGAGAGGACGTTCTTCGTCACGAAGGAGGGCCGCTGGGTGGCGACGAGGAGGCCGAGTCCCCGCTTCCTGCCCCGGCGGGAGATCTCCTCGATCTTTTTTATCGACTCCTTTGCCTGGGGGATGAACTTGTCCGCCTCCTCGAGGATGAGGAGGTAGGGGATCTTGTGGGCAGACGCGATATCGTAGAGGACCTCGGCGAGCGCCGATACCCTCTCCCGCATATCGGTCTCCGAGACATCGAAGACCACCGCGGTGCCGTTCACCACGGCCCGGAGCATGAGGTCCTTGAGGTTCACCCGCTCGATATTCTCGTCGCACCGTTCGTCGGAGCCGACCCAGGTCACCTGGTACCTCTGCTTGAGGGAGAAGTATTCACCCTCGGTATCGACGATGGCAAAGCCGATCCCTGCGGCGCAGAGCCTCTCGCAGAGGACCGCGATCGCCCAGCTCTTCCCGGCCCCCGACTGGGCGATGATGCAGGTGCGGCCGGTGACGAGGTGCTGGGCATCGATGGAGAAGTCGCGGTCCCCTGCCGTCCCTATGACGAGATCCACAAGAAACCGGGGGGAAGAAGGGGATTAAGCTCATCCCCGCCCCGCGTGACGGCATTATCGGGCCTGGATTGACGGGGGCCAGATAGTCCTCGGCCTTACCCCGGGCCGGTTCCCGGGCATCGAACATCATCCGGAGCCAGAGCTCGGTGCAGACGATCCGCCAGATCTCGGGGGAGTAGGCCGATCTCCCTTCGGCGTAAGCTCGTATAGCTCGTGAGCACCTTGTCTGCATCCCAGTACTTCCGGGCACGGAAGCTCGGGGATGTAAGGATATCGAGGACAAAGGGCCGGAGTCCCTCCTTCATCCAGACCTCCTCGGGGGTGACGAACCCCATCTTGTCCATCCGGCACCGTATCGCCTCGGGGACCAGGCCCTTGATCGCCTTCCGGAGGATGAACTTCGTGATACCGTTCCGGATCTTCTGGTTGAGGGGAAGGGTTGCCAGGTACTCGACCACCCGGTGATCGAGGAATGGCACCCGGGACTCGATGGAGAAGGCCATGGAGTTCCGGTCCTCGTAGTGGAGGAGGGCCGGGAGGTTGGTCGCCATGATCTCCCGTTTCAGGACCGCGTCGAGGCTCCCCGCGTAGCGTGATACGGAGGGGGCATCCCCCCTGAGGAGGCACCGCCTCTGGTTCCTGACGAGGACCTGGCCGAGGGCATCCCTGAAGAACCCCCTGTGGAACCGGCAGCTCCCCGCCGCTTCGGAGAGGGCGGTGGAGAGATGCAGGCCATGGAGAAGCCCCCCGAGGCAGCTCCCCAGGTACGCGAGGTAGCCGCCGAGCTGCTCGTCCGCACCCTGGCCGTCGAGGACCACCTTCACCGACCGGGAGGCGAGCTCCATCACCCGGTACTGGGCATAGATGGAGAGGGATCCGAAGGGTTCGTCCTGCATGCTGAGCAGCCGGGGGAGATCCCGCCATGCCTCTTCCGGCCCGATGGTCATCCTCTGTGCATCCACCCCCGCTGCGGCCACCACCTGGTCGATGAACGCCCCCTCGTCGAACCGGGGATCGGGAAAGACGATGGAGAAGGTCTTCTGGCGATCCCCCACGGAGAGGGGCGCTTCGGCACGGATGAGCCGGTTGATCATGACCGCGAGGGTGGAAGAGTCGATCCCGCCCGAGAGGCAGGTCCCCACCGGCACATCGCTCCTGAGGTGGATCCTGACCGCATCCATGAGAAGGTCCCTGAATGCCGTGGAGGCCCTCTCGTCCTCGTCGGGCCAGGGATGGCCGGCCTCGGGGTTCATCGCGACATCCCAGGACCTGTTCCGGGGTGCCGGTGCCCGAAAGGCCGAAGGTGATCCTGTGCGCTGGCTGCAGCTGGCAGATACCCTCGAACATCGTCCCCCCTGTATGGTCGAGGACCCCCCAGGCAAGGAAGGCCATGAGGAGAGGATCATCGGGGGCCCTCCCAACACCCGGGTGGGCGAGCAGGGCCTTGATCTCCGAAGCGAAGAGGATCATATCCCCCGTACGGGCATAGTAGAACGGCTTGATCCCGAACCGGTCCCGTGCGCAGAAGAGCTCCTGTTTCCTCGAGTCCCAGAGGGCGAAGGCCCACATCCCTGTGAACCGCAGGAGGCACTCCCTGCCCCATTCCTCGTAGGCATGGAGGATCACCTCGGTATCTCCGCTTGAATCGGAAGGTGTGGCCCCTCCCGAGCAGCTCCTCCCGGAGCTCGATGAAGTTGTAGATCTCCCCGTTAAAGACAAGCCAGAGGGTGCCGTCCTCGTTCGTCATCGGCTGGCTGGCCGTATCGGTGAGATCGATGATGGCAAGGCGCCGGTGGGCAAGGCCCACGGGGCCGTCTGCATGGATCCCGCTGCCGTCAGGGCCGCGGTGCCTGATCCGGGCCGACATCGCGGCCAGGATATCCTCATCCGCCCGTGCACCGGTGAGCGACACCAGGCCGGCAATTCCGCACATTGAGTACAGAATGCATTCGGAGAGGCATAAAACGTGGCGAGGGGGAGGGGGGGCCCTAGCCCTTCACGAGGGCAGCGCCGACGGCGCCCCCGACAAGGCCCAGGAGGGCATGGTAGAGGCCGATGGCGACGAGGACGACGCCTATCCCCGCACCGATGAGGATCCCTGCCAGGGCATGGTGGAAGATGCCGCCGAGGATCGATGCCCCGAGGAAGAGGATGATCGCCGCGAGGACCGCCCCGATGATGCCCGCACCGAAGCCTGCCTTCGCCCCGTTCATGGTGCCCCCCCTCGCGATGAGCCCTGCCACGAACCCGCCGACGAGGGGACCGACGACCGGGAGGAAGAAGAGGAGGAACATCACGATTGCGCCGACGACCACCGCGAGCCAGAAGTTGTTGGTTGCCATGTATCCCACTCCCCGGTAATCGCAGGGGCGGGAAATAAAGATTCGGATCCGGGAGGTCTCTCGTCGCACCCCAGCATCCCCTCTTCCCCGGTCCTCCCATGCCTTTATGATGCCCTTCTGTCCCATGGTACTGGTTGAACCCGGGGATCGGGGAAGAAACCCCCGGCCCCGAAGGATGGATCGAGGGATTCCTGTGGAAGGAGAAACCGGAGTGGACGTGAGGGCGGTCACCTCATGGGACACCGGTGGAGATCCTCGCCCTGTACCACTCGGCCGGCTGGTGGCATGACGGGGAGGATGACCCGTCCCAGATCCCGGGGATCATCCGGGGTTCCCTTGTCTTCGTCGTCGCTGTCGAACGGAAGTCCGGGGAGGGCCGTGGGGATGGGGAGGGCCATCTCCGACGGGGTTTCGGATGCCTATATCCAGGACCTGGTCGTCCTCCCCGAGTACCGGGGGAAGGGGATCGGGAGGAAGATCCTCCGGAGCGTCCTCGCCGCATGCCGTGAGCACGGGATCGGATGGATCGCTCTCATCGCCGAGGGGGGACAGGCGAGTTCTACCGGGGCCACGGGTTCGGGGTCGAGGAAGGAGACCTCCCCGATGATGTACCGAGGGGGTGGAGAGGACGATCACCGCTGACGACTTCTCGCCCGTAACCCTCGAGGACCGGGAACTCTTCGCTGACTGGTACCGGCGGTTCCCCCAGGTCCACAGCGACAACAGTTTCGCGAACATGGTCTCCTGGAACCATTACGCCCATTACCGGAAGGCCGTCGCGGGTGACCACCTCGTCCTCTCGAGCACGGTGAACGGCGAGACCCGGTTCCGGTTCCCGGTCGGCCCGCGGGATCCGGGGATTGTCGGGGAGGTGCTCCGCCTCTCCCTGGAGGCCGGGGGGTCCACGCCTTTCGTGGTCTTCAACGGGGAGGACAGGGCATCCCTCCTGGAGATGTATCCCCGCCTCCTCCTCCACCCCTACCGGGGGTTCTTCGAGTAACGTCTACAGGTCATCGGATCTCGTCGACCTCCCCGGGAAGCCGTACCTGAAGATCCGGTCCCAGCTGAACCGGTTCCACCGCACCTGCTCCTACTCGACGGAGGCGCTGGGGCCCGGGAACAGGGAGGAGGTACGGCAGTTCCTCGAACGCTGGTGCGACTGGCGCGACTGCGAGACCGACCCGGTCCTCGCGAACGAGAGGGAGGCGATCGAGATGAGCCTCGCCCACCAGGAGGAGCTCGGCCTCTCGGGCCTCCTCGTCAGGGTCGAGGGCCGGATTGGGGCGATGGCGATCTACCAGGAGCTGAACCCAGAGACCGCGGTGGTCCACTTCGAGAAGGGGCTCCCCGACTGCGAGGGGATTTACCGGGCCATCAACCACGAGACCGCCCTTATCCTCAGGGATCGATACCCGTTCATCAACCGCGAGAGCGACCTCGGGGTGCCGGGCCTCCGCGAGGCGAAGGAGCGGTACCACCCCCACCACTTGGTCGGCGTCTATTACACGCGGAGATCGGAGATGGAAGGGCTCATCTGAGAAAGGGTCTGCACCAGAGAGAACCCGAAACCGACCGTCGGGCTCTCCTGGGTGTCCGTAACCACCATACCTATTTCATAGCCGCGGACTATTCCTCACCGGTGAAAGGATGCGCATCGGTATCCTCTCGGACACCCACGACAACCTCCCCATGGTGGAGAAGGCCGTCGCAAGGCTCAACGGGCTCTCCCCGGACCTCGTCCTCCATGCAGGGGACTTCGTCTCCCCCTTCGTCATCCCGGGGCTCGCACGGCTCTCCTGCCCGTGCATCGGCGTCTTCGGGAACAATGACGGGGACCGGGCTGCCCTCGCCGCGAGGGCCCGGGAGGCGGGGAACGTGGAGATCCGCGGGTGCTTCACGGTCCAGGCAGGCCGACGGGAGGTCGATCGCCCTCCTCCACGGCCATGAGCCCGATTCCCTCGGGGAGATCACGGGGGCGGGGATCTTCGATGTCGTTATCCATGGGCACAGCCATGGGCCGGCGATCTCGCTCCACGGGGATACTCTGGTCATAAACCCGGGAGAGACCTGCGGGTACCTGACAGGAAAGGGGACGATTGCCGTCCTCGAGACCGGCGGCTGGAGGCGGAGATCCTTGAGCTCTGACGGGCAGATCGTGATCCGCCCGATCAGGGACGAGGACGCCGGTGGAGGTAACCCGTATCTTCAACCACTACGTGAGGAAGAGCTTCGCTGCTTTCCCCGACCGGGAGGTTGGGCGGCCCTTCGTCCTCCAGCTCCTGGACCAGGCAAAGGACTATGGCGCTTATGCGGTGGAGGAGAATGGGGAGGTGATTGGATTCGGGATGGTCCGGCCGCTCTACCCATTCCCGAACCTCATGGCGGCAGGGGAGGTCTCGTACTTCATCTGTCCCGGGTTCACCAGCCGGGGCACGGGGACCCGCCTCCTCGGGGTCATCGAGGGGAGGGCGAGGGATCTGGGGATGACGAGCCTCGTCGCCCGGGTGTCGTCAAGGAACAGGAAGAGCATCCGGTTCCACAGGAAGAACGGGTTCGCCATCTGCGGGAGGATCCGGTCCGTCGGGGCCAAGTTCGGGAAGCTCTTCGATGTGGTGATCCTCCAGAAGTTCATTTAAGGGGAATCCTCGGAGACCGATTCCCTGTACATCCCCTGGAGCCCTCCGACGTGGTAATCCTTCAGAAATTTCTCCGATCCCCCGTCTCAGACTCCGGTGCCCGGGTCCGGATGGGATTGGGGTCCGGCACCCGGGACTATGCTCCAGGCCTGATGAAATAAGGCCTCATTTTGCGGGTTTTTTCCGATGCCGGCCGTTTATCGACGCAATAAGGAACTTATTTATAGCAGGTTTATGTAACCAATTACGAGCAAGGAGTGTATCCCATGAAGCCAGAGGAATACCGGAAGATCATCTCAGATGCCATCGCGAAGGAGGTCGAATCCTATGTCTTCTACCGGAGCGTGTTCGAGAAGGTGAAGGACGCCGCCCTGAAGTCCACCTTCAGGGAGCTCGCCGGCGAGGAGACGAAGCACCGCGAGTTCCTCGAGGGGCTCCTCGTGAAGCCGCTCAAGGAGACTCCACTTCGACGAGACGCGGGACTACAAGGTCTCGAAGACCATCGAGCGCCCGACGGTCACCATCGACATGAAGCCCCTCGACGGCCTCAAGCTCGCCATCAAGAAGGAGGAGGACGCGATGGAGATGTACAAGGGCCTCTCGGCGGTATCGAAGGACGCGGACATGAAGAAGATGTTCGACTCCCTCGCGAAGATGGAGACCTCCCACAAGGTCCGGCTCGAGGACATCTACACGAACCAGGCCTTCCCCGAGGCCTGGTAAACAGGAAATATCCGGGCGGGGGATGAGGAGCCCCCGTCTCCAGCTTTTTCTCATTTCCGAGGGATCCGTAGGATCCTGAGGTTTTTTCGAGGGATCCCAAAGGGCTCACGGGTAACCGGGGATCCGTTACCTACCGCCGGACGGCGGTTTTATCTCCCACCTTGCCGATCACTCCCCCATGGCATCGATCTCCCCCATCCGCATCTATGTCACCATCCTCGTCCTCGCCTGCCTCGTCGGGGTCATCGGTTCCATGGCCGTCGAGGGGCTCTCTCCCCTGGACGCGGTCTATTATGTCATCGCGACCATAGCGACGGTCGGGTACGGGGACATCGCCCCGAAAACCCCCGCCGGGAGGGCGCTCGCCATCTTCCTCATCCTCGCCGGAGTCGGGTCCTTTGTCGCGGTCTTCGCGAACGCCATCGAGATTCTGGTGGGCAGGTCCGAGACCAGGGAGCGCCGGCGGAAGGTGAGCATGATCATCGGGGTCTTCTTCTCGGAGTTCGGGACCGAGATGCTCGGCACCCTCGCCGGCACAGACCCGGATGCGGGGAAGATCCGGAGCGACCTCCTCGTCCGGAGTGCGTGGACCGATGCAGAGTTCGGGAGGGTACGGGAGAGCTCTCGGCCTATGGCTACCGGGTCGACGGCAGCAGGGTCGATCTCGAGGGGATCCGGCGGTTCCTCAGGGAGAAGCGCCCCTTCCTCCTCGCCCTCATGGAGAACCCGGTCCTCTTCGAGGACGACAAGCTTCACGAACCTCCTCCAGGCGGTCTTCCACCTCGCCGACGAACTCCTCCGCCGGGGTGACCTCTCCGCCACCCCCCCGTCGGACCATGCCCACCTGGTCACCGACACGGAGCGGGTCTACAAGCCCCTCGCCCTTTTATGGCTTGATTCGATGGAACACCTGAAGGAGCACCACCCCTACCTCTTCTCGCTCGCGATGCGCACAAACCCCTTCGACCCGGAAGCAGATGTCGTGGTGAGGTGAGGCTGGCCGGCCCGTGCAGCCAGGGGCATCGGGACCCTCCTTCTCCCGTTAACCTTCGGCGCCTGTACACCTGTACAGCCCTTTCGGCACCAGGATCTCGAACCGGGCCCCGTTCCCCGGCTTGCTGTTCTCGGTGATGATGAGGCCCGAGATGGAGAGGATCTCCCGGATCATGAAGAGGCCGTACCCCGTATTCCTGCCGAACCCCCTCCTGAAGAGGTTCTTCCTCGCCTCGTCCGGGATACCGAGCCCGTCATCTTCGCAGACGATCACCATGGAATCTCCCTCCCGGCGGGCGCTGAACCGGATGCCGGTCATGGCCGGCCCGCCATACCTGGAGGCATTGTCGATGAGGTTGTAGAAGACCTTCTCGAGGAGGAGATCGGCGAAGATCTCGAGGCCATTGACATGGATATCGATCCTGGCCGACCCGATCTTATGCCCGATCCAGGCCTTCGTGATGATATCCTCGACGTTCTGCCACTCCGGTTTCCGGAGGCCGATCTCCTGGTAGTCCTTGGTAAACGCGATCTGCTGGTGGATCAGCTCGGCGATCTCCTCCTCCTTCCTGATGGTCGCAGAGATCTCGGGATCGGTGGCTTTCGATTCGGAGCGCTGCAGGAGAAGAAGGAGCCCCGTGAGGCTGTTGATGATATCATGCCGGGTGATGTCGTTCAGGAGCTGGAGCCGGGTGTTCGCCGAAAGGAGGGCATGCTCCACCTCCTGCCGCTCCTTTATCTCCCCTTCCTTCTCCCGCCACCGGCGGTACGAGAAGACCGCCAGGGCGAAGACGAGGACGATGCTGAGCGTGATGAGGTCGTCGAGCTGCATCGAGTTATGCGCCTCGACAAACCCGAAGATATAGGCAGGGAGGTTGAACAGGATCGAGAGGGCGAATACGACGACAGAGAGAATGGCGATGGCTGCGAGGTCCCTCCGGGTCTGGGAGATCGGGGGTTTATCCATGCAGAATCTCCTGCTCCTATCCCGTTTTAGGTGGCAGGGCCAATGAAGATTCCGGTGGGATGAGGAATCCCCCGTCGTGATCCCCGACCCCTTTCCGGGAAGGTACACATCGGGATCATGCACAAGCCCGGGAGGGAGCATCGGAGATTCGCCCCTGGTACCATCTCTCTTTCAGGTACAGAGCGACATGGACGAGGCCGATGAGCACGGGCACCTCTATGAGGGGCCCGATGACCGTCGCGAAAGCCTCGCCCGAATTGAGGCCGAATACCCCGATGGCAACGGCGATGGCGAGTTCGAAGTTGTTCGATGCGGCCGTGAAGGAGAGAGTTGCAGACCTCTGGTAGTCGATCCCCGCCCTGTATGCGATGTAAAAGGCCAGGAAGAACATGACCAGGAAGTAGATGACAAGGGGAATCGCGACACGCACCACATCGAACGGGACGCTGACGATGTACTCGCCCTTGAGCGAGAACATCACGATGATGGTAAAGAGCAGGGCGACGAGGGTGATCGGGGAGATGCGGGGGATGAACCTCTCCTCGAACCATGCCCTCCCCCGCAACCTGATGAGACTGAAACGGGTGATGATCCCCGCAAGGAAGGGGATGCCGAGATAGACGAAGACGCTCACCGCGATCTGGGCGATCGTGACATTCACCGCCGTTCCTGACGCGATCCCGAGCAGCCTTCGGGAGGAAGCTGATCAGGACATATGCATAGACCGAGTAGAAGAAGACCTGGATGATCGAGTTCAGGCCGACGAATGTCGCGCAGTACTCGCGGTTCCCGCCGGCGAGTTCGATCCAGATGATCACCATCGCGATGCAGGGGGCGATCCCGACGAGGATCAGCCCGTACATGAAGGACGGGAGGTCACGGAGGGTTACCACCGCGAGACCGAACATCAGGAGCGGGGCGATGATCCAGTTGAGCAGGAGGGCGAGTCCGAGCACCCTCGTGTCCCTGAAGACCTTCCCGATCTCCTCGTACCGGACTTTTGCGAGAGGAGGGTACATCATCAGGATCAGGCCGATCGCGATGGGGATCGAGGTTGTCCCGACGGAGAGAGAGGTGATTATCCCTGGAACGGCCGGGGAGAAGTACCCGATCCCGATCCCCACCGCCATGGCAAGGAAGATCCACAGGGTAAGATACCTGTCAAGGAACGAGAGCCGTTTTGCCCGGGCCTCCATTTATCTCCCCTCGCAGCAGGACGGAGAATCCTCCTTTTCCTCTCCGACGGGGGTCCTTTCCGGCCCGAGGGACGTCACCTTCACGGCCGGGTGCCGGTACCGTTTCCGCTTCTCTGTCTCAGGCCCCGCCTGGACAGCCTCGGTCGGGCAGAGATGGATGCATGCCATGCATTGCTCGCACCGGTGCAGCCAGGTGGGGCGGCCGGCCTCGAGCCGGATATTCCCGACCGGGCAAACTTTTGCGCAGACCCCGCAGGATGTGCACCGTTCATCGACGGTGAATTTCCGGTCGGCCTCATGCACCCCTCTGATAAACCGTGGGTACATCAGGTGATGCACGAGCGATGCGGTGGCCGACCATGGGAGCTTCGCATGATGGCTCCGGCTCACCCTGCCTGCGATCTCCTTCACCTGCCGGTCGGCCTCCGCGAGGATCTGCTCCCGCCTGCTGCCAGCCGGTGACTCGTACATCAGGATGTAATTCCCGGGCATCTTCACCATGAACCCGGTGTCGAGCCCCTTTCCGCCCCCGGCCCCCCTCTTCCGCAGGATCCCGTCGAGCTGCCGGAGGGCCGCCGAACCCCCGGAGCCGCCCATGGTGACGACGGCAAAGACATAAGGGATCGCGGTGACATCGAGCCGTGCCGCAAAGTCCGCGACGAGGGCGGGAAGCCCGAAGAAGTACCACCGGGCAGACGATCCCGACCCGGTCCGCCCCGGGTTTTATCGTGCCGCCATCTTCAGGCGCACGGGTGATAGGGGCCATCTCGCAGTCCCCGAGAACCCGGGACAGGCCCTCTGCAACGGCGAGAGAGTTCCCCGTGCCGGTAAAATAGTACATGCCGGTTTTCATACCCGGTCACCGTTCACCGCAGCAGGGGGATTCCGGTTTTTCCTCTTTCCCTCCCCCGCAGCAGGTGCTCTCCGGACCACCGCAGGAGCAGGCTGTCCATGTCCCTGCCCCGCAGGGCAGCGTTGATCATCGCCCAGGCGCACCCGACCCCGCTCTGCACCTCGATCGCCTGAGTCGGGCAGTTCAGAGCACAGGCACCGCATTCCATGCAATCCGAAGGGCTGGCAAGCCTGGCCTGCTTCTCACCTTCTGCAAAGACCGCATGGGGGCAGACCTGGGTGCAGCGCCTGCAGTTGATGCACCTTTCGGGATAGTACCTGAGCGTGTTCTCTCGATAGGAATCGAACATCAGATCACCCCGAGGAGCCGGAGTGCCCCGGAGACTATCGCGAGGATGGCCCCGGCGCCCGCCAGGAACGCCATGACCGGGACGTACCCGGAAGATCTCTTTTTTCACACCTGTCCTGGAGGTGAAGGTGGTCGATCCTGTAAAATTCAGGGCGAGGTACGCGGTGATCGGCGGGAAGATGAGGAGTGTCGCTACCGCCCATGCCAGCTGGAGGGGGGCAAAGCCGCCGGCTCCCAGGACCGCGGGGAGGAGCATCACCAGGAAGCCGAGGATGAGCCCCTTCGTGCTGAAATCCTTCGTCGGCAGCCACGGGAGGAGGATCGGGAAGAGGACCGTACCGGCGAGTACCGCAAGTACAGAGCTCTGCCGCGATGAACCAGCTCACCAGGAACCCGAGGGCGATGGCCGGTATGACCATGAATTTGAAGGCCGTCACCAGCTCCACAGGGATAAGCACAACCCGATCGCGGAGGGGGAATTCCACCTGCCTCATCGCCGGAGTTGTCCTGTGATCCTTCAGGTATCCGGGGAGATCCCGGGCCCGCACCGGCCCGTACCCGACGAGGAAACCCGACCGGCGAACAACATCAGGCCAGGAGACACCCGGGGCGGAGAGCTGGGGGAGGATGAGCCGGCGGTGGGTGACAATGTTCGCGAGGTCCGTCGATGCAATCCGACGGACGAGCTCGTCGGAGCCGAAGGTGCCTTTCCCTGCGGCGCACCAGACGTTGATCCCCTTTGTGTCGAGTACAAGGATGTACGCGTCCCTGCCGGCGAGGGCCGACCTGAGCGCATCGAAGCTCAGGCTGTAATTTGCCGAGACGAAGACATCGGAATCCGGCGTGGGGTTGCCGAGCCGGTACAGCCCCGGCGCAACAATGTGCCCCATCCGGTTCACCCCCCAGCGGGCGAGGAAATGGTCCAACCGGTTGGAGAAGGTGATCTCGCTCGTGGCCGTGCGGATGGGGGTCTTTTCTATCTCACCTGCCGTTCCGCAACAGGGAGCTTTCCCGGCCTGTTGATCCCCGCAACCGCACTGGCACAATGACGCCGCCTTCTTTGGGCCTTCCATGCCTCCCAGCCCCCTTCAGTCCCGCCCGGCGAGGAGCGGGCCGAGGATACCCTTTACCATCCCGTCCAGGTCCCCGACCTTCATCAGGGCGAGGCAGCAGACCTGCCCCTCCTTCTCGCAGCTGATCAGGGCGAGTTTCTCGCCGGTCCTGATCCCCGCTCTCTCCCGCACATCCTTCGGGAGCACCATCTGTCCCCGCTCGTCCACCCCGAGGATCGCCTCGACCCTGCACCCCGAGGGCGACCCGCATGAGAAACAATCCGCGCCTCCATCCTTCTTTTTCACCATGAGAATCTGATCAGTATCTTTCTTTGCTGATTATTTAATGTTTTCTGAAAAATCAGAATGGTTTGATCCAATACCCCCTGCACAATCTTCTTCTTCCCTGGCCCCCAGCATCTCTTATGCCGCCCGGCGCTGTGAAGAGCGTAAAAGACCTCATCTTCTGGCAGTATGCGAAGCTCATCGCACGATCGGCCGGGATCAAGGGGCGGGCATTCCAGATGTCCCGTTTCACCGGGCTCCGGGACGGGAGGATCCAGTGGTCCACGACCATCCGGGAATGGCTCCACGAGCATGAGAAGCCCGACGAGTGCATCTACTGCGGTGCAAAAGGGGACCTCACCACCGAGCATATCCTGCCCAGATCACGCGGGGGGCCTGATCATCCCGATAACGCGATCCGGGTATGCATCACCTGCAATACAAAGAAAGGCAGTAAGAGGCTCTACGAGTGGATGGGGCTCGGGCGCAAGGACGATGTCCCGAGGATTGCGGAAGGCAAATACCTGAAGCTCCTCTTCCAGCTCCACGAAGAGCGGGGAACTCTCGATATCGATAAAAAAGATCTCACAGGGAGACTCTGCCCGGCCTGCGACCTGGGAGAATCCTGCAAAGACGAAGGCACAGTTGGGAAACTGACGGTGTATTGCCTGGAAGGGTGCTTCAGGGGGAAAAGGTAATCTACTTCTTCCCCTTCTCCACTTCTACCCCGTTCGTGTCACACTCTGCACCGCACACCGGGCATCTGGGCGTCCATGACCCGGTACGCCTCGGCGAGCACGACGGAGTTTGCCACGAGGCCCGCGATGAGGATGACCTCCAGGATCTCCTCCCGGGTCGCCCCCTTCTTCGTCGCAGCCTGCATATGGTACTCCACGCAGTGACTGCACTGGAGGGCGGCGCCGATACCCATGGAAAGGAGTTCCACGTATTTCGGGTCGAGGGTCGAGGTCCCGGTGACCTCCCCCTTGTACAGGAGGTGGGAGATCAGGACCTCGGGGCGTTCGGCCATCCTCTGGATAATGAAGGGGATCCGGCCGTTCTCATCCTTGATCTTCCCGAGCCACTCCTTCGAGATGGCCGGTGTCCCGCGTTTCACGATGGATCTGAGGATATCTTCGAAGGTCATGAGATCACTTTTGGAACAAGTGATTGGATCCGGAAGAACCTAATGTTTGTCCTTCCCTGGCCTCCTAACAGGTTACGGAGAATCCGATAAATATCGGGGTGAGAGGAGGAGGCGTTGGGGCAAGGTCGGCGCCCGCCGCAGTCGAAAATCGGCTGACGCCGATTAAGTCGAAAATCGGCGGATGTCGATTTTCACCACGACCAGCCGATTTCATCGCCTGCCCGTTATACCATTACCTTCGTCTCGGAGAAGGGCCGGACCTGCACCCAGATGTAGGTGCGCATACGGGAGGGCGACACGTCGGCGATATCCCCGAGCCGGACGCCCTCTTCGAGCTCGAGGTTCCTGAGGGTATCGGCATAGACCTCGTAAGGGAGCTTCACCCTGAGGCCGGCCATCTGGACGGTGATCGGCGTCGGGGAGGTGACCTCGTGGATGGCCGGCACCTTCTCGATGATCAGGTCCATGAGCCGGGGCGGGGCCACCGAGAGGGGGTCCTTGAAGATCTCGGTCCTGCGCAGGTCGAGGACCCTGCTCACCTCGGCGACCATCTCCTCGAGTTTCGCGATCTCCTCCGGGCGCTTCGCCCGGTGGGCGAGCCGGCCGAGGCCCCCGACGTAGCCTTCGACCGGCGGGTCGATGCACTTCATGAGGGCCTCCTTGTCAGGACCGCCGGTCGCTACGATGGGGATGGTGATCCCGCGGCTGATCTTCGGGTTCTTGTGCCGGATGCACTCCTCGAAGTTGCCGTACAGGAGGACGGCGCAGTCGTGCTCGTTGATCACGTCCCGTTCCTCGACGTTCAGCTGCGCTATCCTCTTCCCGAATCCCCGGGCGAGGCCGATGACGTTCGTCTTTGCCCCGAACTGCCTGAGGTACTCGGCGACATCGCAGGTCGCGTGGGGGAGGTGGTGGATCTCGAGGGACATGGAGACCACGGCGATCTCGGTCCCGACGAGGGGCGAAACCGTCACCGTGCCATTGATGGGCTTCGCGATCCCCCGCACCAGGTCCAGGTCCTCCTTGGGGACGAGGGCGAGGATGATGATGTCGCCCGCGATCTGCTGGAGCTGGATGATGTAGCCGCCCAGGTCCTCGATGAGCTCCACCATCTCCTCGTGCTTGTAGAGGCCCCCCTTGTAGGTGATGGGCTCGAGGATCACAGTTCCTCCCCGATGAGGGCGAACTTCTCCCTCACCTGCCGCTCGACCACGTCCTCGGGGAGGGTGTCCTCGCTCGCGACGAAGTAGAACTTCCCGTCCACGTACGCCTCCTTCCTGACCTTGAACCCCTCGGGCTGGATACAGACCATCGCGTACATGAGGTCCCGGAAGATGTCCTCGCGGGGGTCGTACACCGGGAAGGTCCTCGAACCCCTCGGCCCCGCCCTCGGGGACGGTGAGGACCACAGTCCAGCGGTCCGGCTGCTCCACGTTGGCCTTCCCGTACCTGTCCCAGAGGAACTTGAGGAAGGGCGCGAGGTAGGACTCGTTCCCGATGGAGAGGGTGATACGGTTTCCCTGGACCTGTAACGAGGCGAAGTCATGGACCTTCACGATCGCCGGGAGCTTCCGGATCACCCCCACGACGATGAAGATGGGGACCGTCGGGTCGACGGAGACATGGAGCTTGGAGACGACCCGGAGGAGGTTCATGTCCTGGAGGACGTCGGCCGCGATCCGCTCGTAGTAGTCCCCGCCGGTCTTCTCGGGGCAGTCGTGGGTGAAGGCCTCGATGCCGCTCATTTCTTCTCCCTGACAAAGCCCGAGGCGAGGAGGGCCGAGCCGACCGCCCCGATGTACTGGGAGTTGGGCGGGACGACGACCTTCGTCTGGAGGAGGAGGCCCATCGCATGGACGAGCCCCTCGATGAGCGAGGTGCCCCCGACCATGATCACCGGTTCCTTGATCTCCACCTCCTGGAGCTGCTGCTCGAACACCTGCTCGGCCACCGAGTGGCAGGCCGCCGCCGCGACATCCTCCGGCGCCGAGCCCTCGGAGAGGGCGTTCACCAGCGACTGGGTGCCGAAGACGATGCAGTAGGAGTTCATCGGCACGTTCTTGGAGATCCCCTTCATGGCGAGGGGGCCGAGCTCGGTGATCTCGACCCCGAGGCGTTTCGCGGTCATCTCGAGGAACCGGCCGCTCGCTCCGGCGCAGATACCGCCCATGGTGAAGGTCCCGGGGATACCGTCGTGGACGGTGATAGCCTTGTTGTCCATGCCCCCGATATCGATCACCGTGCAGGGCCCCTTCTGGTGGTCGGCGAGGTAGACCGCCCCCTTGGAGTTCACGGTGAGCTCCTCCTGGATCAGGTCGGCCTTAATCCGGGTGCCGACAAGGTGCCGGCCATAGCCGGTCGCCCCCGCCGCCTGGACCTCCTCACGCTTCACGCCCGCCTCGGAGAGGGCGTTCCCGATCGCCTCCTCGGCGGACTTCGCGACTTCGGTGGTGGGCACCCATCCCTTCCCGATGATATGGTTGTCCCTCATCACCACCGCTTTCGTCGTGGAGGAACCGGAGTCCACCCCGAGGGTGAGCCCCTCCTGGACCTCGCGTGCGAGGAGCGCCCTCCGTCGGGCGATGGTGGTGAGGGCCTCCATCCTGGTGAGGAGGGTGCCTGCCGTGGTCCGCTCGGTGAACGAGTAGGAGACGACGGGAAGAGTCGACTTCTCGACGATATACCGGCGGAGCTCGTTTCTCACGATGGCCCCCTCGGCGCACCGGAAGCAGGTGGCGATGAAGACCCCGTCCGTCTCGATCCTCCCCTCGACGAGCATCTTGGCCCGGGCGATGGCGAGCTTCAGGTCCGGGCTGCGGATATCGAGCCCGAAGGCCCCGTAGTCCCGCTGCATCTCCTTGAGGGAGATCTCGGGGTAGAAGATCTCGGCCCCCACCGCGGCCGCGGCATCGTTGATCTCCTTCTGGATGCCGCTGTACTCCGGGCCGCAGGAGAGCTGGGCGATCCTGACCGGCGCGGTCATGGGGCACCCCTCCCGAGAGAACTGAGGAACTTCCGGATTGCCGCGACGAACGCTATCCCCTCTTCCTCGGTGGTCGGGTAGATGAGGTCGAGCACAGGCATCCCCTTCGTCCGGAGGAGGTAGATGACGAGCTCGTTCGTCCTTGCACACCCCATGCACCCGAAGGCGAGGTCGGCGTCGTTGATGATGATGGCGGCGTCAGCGGCGTCGATCTGGGGGCCCGTGATGGCCATCCGGCCCCTGACCCCGCTGGGGACCTCGACCGCAGCCCAGTGCAGACCTTTCTTCGGCTCTTCTGGCGTGATCTGGAGGGGCGGGGACTCGAAGCCCGCCGTCTGGATCCGCTCCCGTATCCCGATGGCGGACCCGAGGGGCTCGTGGCCGAACCGCTTGACGAGATCCGAGAGGATCAGGCTCGTGGTCGGGTAGATGAAGACTTTAACCATGCGCGGACTCCTCCTCTTCGATGATCTCCTTCAGCCGCTCCGCGGGGAGGGGGGGCGGCGGCCGTGGATGGCGTCACGGACCGGAGCGCCCGTCGGGTGGAGGTCCTCTTCCAGGCCCCGGGAGACGTTTTCTATGAGGGAGAGCTCGAACTCGTGGCCATGGAACCCGGGCCTCGCCCCCCCGAGGTTCGCCCGGCAGCGCCGGGGGTCGCCGGGCGGGAACCCCCGGTCCTTGACAAAGATGTGGGCAGGGTCGAAGGCCCGTATCTTCGCGACGATCTCGTCAACTTCGGCCGGCTTCCCCGTCACCTCGAGGCCGAAGCAGGTCTCCTTCACCATCGCCCGGGGTGCGATCTCGTAGGCCCGCACCGCGATGTCCTCGGGGGTGATATCCGTGGACTCGATGAAGATGTAGACCGTCACCGTCCCGGCGTAGGCCGGAGTATAGCGCTTCATGGAACCTCCTTCACGTAGACCATATCCTTCTCCTTCAGACCCGCGAGCTTCCCGGTATCGACGAGGAGCCCGAAGATGTTCGTCCCCTCGAAAGGCTCGGAGGTGGGGCCGAACTCCCCGTGGGGTGCCGCCCTCACCCCGATCGTCCCTGCCCCCCTCCGCGAGTCGTTCGTCATCCCGAGGGTATAGGCCTCGACCTCTCCCTGGGGGGTGTGCTCGGGGAGGATCTTCATCCCCTCCGCGAGCTGCGCCCTGAAGAGCGCCACGTCCTCGAACCTGAAGAAGAGGCGCATCCTCCCCAGCGCGTGCCGGGAGAGGCCGGTGATCTCCCTGAAGATATGGCAGGTCTGGGGGGCCTCCTCGCAGGAGAGCCGGATGGAGAGCACTTTCTCCTCGGGGGCGGTGGTGAGCTTCACCTTCTTCGCGGCGAGCATCTCGAGGGTGGTCCCGGGCTCCTGGTCTACCACCACCATGCCCGCGGCCGCGTTGTCGGCCGAGGCAGAGAGGCCTCGTTCGGCGGCGATCCGGAGGGCCTCGGGAGCCGGGAGGCCGATGAAGTCGATCCTCGCCGGGTCTATCCCGATGGCAAGGAGATCCCCCTGGCCGGCGACCCGGACGAGCTCGATCCCGTGCACCACATGCCCTATCACGGCGTGGACCGGGTTTCCTGCAACATCGGTCCGGTAGATGTATGCCGCACCCGCTCCCGGTCCCCGGGTGCGCAGGGTAATGGTCCCTTCGCCCCGGAATCCCTTCTCGCCCTGCTCTATATGGGGTTCGGGGAGGCTCTCATCCCGTATATGGGTGCTCGACGCCCGGTCGACCCTGAAGTACCCCTTCGCAAGGGCCAGGTGGAGGTGCTCGAGGAGGTCAGCGCTCTTCGTGTCGATGGACCCGGGGGTATACCCATGCGCAATGGCTGATATATGCGTCACGACCTGCATCCCGTCCTCGAGGGGAAGGCCTGTGTCCAGGGTGGTGAACGAGGTGGAACGGTCTGCCCAGGCGATGACCCGTTCGACCTTCTCGATCCGGTCCCCCTCTGCCCAGCGGTCGATGACCCCCTTCCCCGAGACGATCCTCCCGATCACCCCTCCGTCGGCAGCCGCACCAAAGTCGGCCAGGTGGTTCATCCGGGAGAAGATGAGATAGGACCGTGAGGGATCGTACCCGCCACACCCCAGGAGGACGTCCCCGCGTGCGTACTGGTGGGGTGCCCGGGCGGGGGTAAGGTCCGCCTGGAAGGGCCCGAAGGCCGCCGCGTACCGGTCACCCCAGTGGAGGTTGAGGACCTTCTCCCCGCCCGGTGCAGGGAGGAGCACGGGCTCGTGGCGGAGGAGTTCCACGACCACCTCACCCTTCGTGGTGGTCAGCTGGACGGTCTGGGTCTCCGCTGCCTCGGCTGCCCGGGGCCGGATCACCGCCACCGCAAGGCGGCCGTCCCGCGGACCGAGGATGGTGCCGAGGGTCGCCCCCTCCCGGACCTCCAGCCTCCTCCCGTCAAGGAGGATCTCCACGGGCATTCACTCCGTGGGTGCAGGCCGGGACATGATGGCCCGTTCGTCTTCCGTGAGGCCCGCGAGGACCTCGGCGGTCGGCCCCATCTGGACAATCTTCCCGCCCCGCATGAGGGCGAGCCGGTCGCAGATGTCCTTCACGAAGTCCATGTCATGCGAGACGACGATGAAGGTCATGTCCATCTCGTCCCGGGAGTGCATGATGGAGTGCTTCACGTCTACCTTCGTGATGGGGTCCATCGTCCCCGTCGGCTCGTCGAGGATGACGATCCTCGGCTCCCTGATGAGGACCTGGGCGAGGGCGACCCGGTGGCGCTCCCCCTCGGAGAGCTGGGCGGGGTACCGGTCGAGGATGTCCCTCGCCTTCTCGTCGGTGAACCCGGCCATCTGGAGCGTGATCATCGCCTTACGGACGGCGAGCTCCTTGGGGAACTCGAGGCCGATGGCATCGGTCAGGTTGTCGAGGACCGTCCGGTGGGGGTAGAGGTCATACTCCTGGTGGAGGAGGCCGATGTAGACCTTCGCCCTGCCCCGCTCCTCGATCCCGGGCTTCGTCATGTCTACCCAGTCGTCCCCGACCCGGATGTTCATCTCCCCGGTGGTGGGTTCCATGATCCCGGCGATGATCCGGGAGAGCGTGGTCTTCCCGGCACCGCTCTTCCCGATGATCCCGAAGATCTCCTTCTCCGCCACCTCGAAGGTGACCCCGTTCACCGCCTTCACCATGCCCCGGTCCATGGAGATGTACCGCTTGATGACGTCCCTTCCCTCGATGAGCTTCGCCCCCACCTTGGGCTGGGCGAACTCCTCGAGGTCCTGGAGCCCGCTCATGAACTTCCCGATGACCTCGGCCGGGGACCCGATCATGGCGATCTCGCCGTCGTTCAGGAGGAGGGCACGGTCGGCCACGTCCTGGACCACCTGGGAGAAGTGGGAGGTGACGATCATGCCCATGTTGTTCTCCTTTGCCGCGGTCTTCAGCATGTCATGGACGAGGCGGGCGGTCTCGGGGTCGAGGGTACCGGTCGGCTCGTCGGCGAAGAGGAGGAAGGGCTCCTTGGCGAGCTGCCGGGCGAGGACGACCCGCTGCTTCTCCCCTCCCGAGAGGTCCCGGGCGATGTGCATCATCCGGTGGGAGAGCCGTACCTGGTCCAGGAGGTCCGCTGCCCGGTTGATGGACTTCTCCTCGGGGTAGTTGATGTCGTCCAGGGCGCGGAGGACGTTCTCGATGACCCGGTCGTTCCCGTAGAGGGCGAAGGTCCTCTGGAACATCATCGCGGTGCGGTGCATGATCCGCCGCTTCATGGCCTCGTTCTTCTCGTCCCAGAAGTCCACGTCCCTGGCGGTGAGGGTTCCCTTGCAGGCCGGGCAGGGTTTCCCTGCCATGCTCGGGAGCTCGATGTTCTCGCACCCGTCGCAGACAGCGACGTGGTAGATGATCTTGCCGCTGGTGGGCGGCTGGTCCACCCCGCGGATAAGGTGCATGAGCACGGTTTTTCCCGCCCCGCTCCGGCCGATGATCCCCATGATCTCGCCCTCTGCAATCTCGAAGCTCACGTTGCTCAGGGCCTTCTTCCCGTCGAAGTGCATCGAGAGACGATCAACCGTGATCAGGGGGGTCATGCGTGTTCCAGTCCTCTCACCCTTACTCTGTACAGCGGGTTAATATTATCTTTTATGGGGGATTTTCCCCAAGATAGTAGAATGTGTCAGGCGCGGGTTAAAAAAGAGGATCATTCGATTTTCGGGGTCATCCTGCGTCTCGATCGTGAATGAAAAATATCAGGGCATGGTACCCGTGATGGCAGGTTCAACCGGAAAAACCGCACAGGAATAATTGGCATTCCCATACATCCGGATTCTCCCGGGGCTTGGTGAGGACCGATCCGCGGCAGGGACAAGGGAGCGAGGGTGGGTCTTTGAGGATACGGGGGCTGCGGGCATGTATCAGACACGGTTCTGACTGGATGAAAACAGGTAATCAATATGGAACTATAAGAAAGACTTATAATACAAAATGTAATATGTACATTACATTTAATGATGGGGATACGGCAGCATGGGTGAATTACAGGATTCTTCTCGTCGCGGGATCGGTAATCCTCGTCACCACGATGGTGTTCGCCGGATGCATGCAGGACCCGCCGACGTCCTCGGGTTTCGCTTCAATGCCTCGATGCAGCGGCCGGGTCCAGGAATGACCCCTGAAACCCGGAAGGTGTAGCAGTGACTCGCATAACCAGGAAGAACGGGGCCGGGCGGGCAGGAGCTGGTGCACCTGTTGCCCTCGGCATTTTCGCGCTTATTCTGATGATCTCAGCCGTACAGGCTGCCGGGGTCAATGCGACCTCATCGGCTACCGATGTCTGTGTGTCGGCAGTCGCGATGGACCCCGCCGAATTCTTCCCGTACGAGGAGGGAACGATCTCGGTCACCCTTACGAACACCGGGGACCAGGCAGCCGTCCTTATGAATCCGACCATTCTCTCCAACCAGATCCATATCCTGAGCAGTGACATGGGGACCAGCTCCATGACCTCCATTCCCGCGGGAACCACGGCCACGTACACCTTCCTCGTGAGGGTCGATCCACCTGACGGGACGTATTTTCCCCTCTTCACCGTCGGGACGTCCAGCAGCAGCATCCACTATCCCATTACGATGAAGGTCGATTCCAAGGAGATCGGATCGATCATCTCCGGGAAGCCTTCCGCCTTCCCCCTTTCTGCCGAGGAGCCGGTGAACCTGACGGTTTTCAACCCCCGCGGTGGAGAGGTGAAGAATATCCTGGTCACCGCCTCGGGAACGGGCGTGGAGGTGAACCCTTCGCAGAGGTATGTCAGTTCCCTGGGGAGCGAGAGCAGTATCGATCTGTCCTTCGGGGTTACCGCCGGCCAGGACTCGAACCTCACCTTCCACATCAGCTACCAGAACGGGGACAATACCCACACCTCCGAGGTGTTCCTCCCTGTCAGCATAGGTGACGATAAAACGGCCGCGGCCCCCGTGCTGAACAATGTCGCCCTCACCTCCAAAGGGACCTATTACGACCTGACCGGGGACATCACGAACGCGGGGATCACCGATGCAAAGGGGCTCGTGGTCACCGTGGGATCCCCTGCCCGGGGTACGGAGACCTACCCTGAGTATGCCATCGGGAGCCTTGCCTCCGATGATTCAGGAAGCTTCGAGGTGACCTTCACCTGCCAGGATCTCTCGTCGGTCCCCCTGGTGATGCGCTGGAAGGACGAGGATGGCAACAATTATGATCTCACGAAGTACCTCGATCTCGGAACTGCCTCCGGGATTTTCGATCCTGGAACGGGCTCGGGGATATCAACGGGTTCGGGATCTACCAACAGGTCCGGCACGGCGACCGGATTTTCATCGAGGGGCATGGGCGGGGCCGGGGTACCCGGGGGCAACAGGGCCGGGAGCACCAGCATCTTCGGGATCGGCGGGAGCCGTGGTGGCGGCCTCGCCTCCTTCTACCCGGTCATCGCCGGCACCGTCATCCTCATCGCAGGCATCGTCGTCTGGAAAAAGCGGAAGTGGGTCGCCGCGAAAGTGAAGAGAAAATGAGGGAACCGGCGTGACGGGAAACCCTCTCATCCGGCTCGCGGATGTCACGAAGGTGTACCACCTGGAGAGCGGGGACTTCACCGCCCTCGACCACATCTCCCTCGATATCCGTGAGAAGGACTTCGTCGCCATCATGGGGCCCTCGGGATCGGGGAAATCGACGATGCTCAACCTGCTCGGGATCCTGGACGTCCCCACAACGGGACAGGTTCAGATCGCCGGGAAGGACGTCGCCCGGATGACGAACCTCGAGCGGACCCACGCCCGGAGGGATACCATCGGGTACATCTTCCAGAAGTTCTACCTGATCCCCCTCCTCTCGGCGTACGAGAACGTCGAATACCCGCTCATCCTGAAGTACAAGAAGCGGGATACCACCGGGAGGGCGGCGGCGGTCCTCCGGTCGGTCGGATTCGACGAGGCGCTCGGAGCCCACCAGCCCTCCCAGCTCTCGGGCGGGCAGCAGCAGCGGGTGGCCATCGCCCGGGCGCTCGTGAATGACCCGGGGATCCTCCTCTGCGACGAGCCGACGGGGAACCTCGACAGGAAGACCGGCCTCCAGATCATGGAAATCCTCTGCGAGCTGAATGAGAAAGGGAAGACCGTTATCCTCGTCACCCACGACCCGAAGATCTCGGAGTACGCCCGCCAGGTCATCGAGCTCGAAGACGGAAGGATCGCGTCATGAGGGACATCTTCTTCAACCTCTCGGCGAGGAGCGTCCGGCTGAACCTCCTCCGCTCGATCCTCGCCTCCATCGGGATCGTCATCGGGGTCGTCGCCATCTCTTCCATGGGGATGCTCGGGACGAACATGCAGCTCGAGGTGAAGGACCAGCTCTCCACCGGCGCGAACACCATCGTGATCACCCCCGACACGGTCCGGATGGGCCCACCGGGATCCGCCCCCTCGTCATCTTCGTCGTCATCCGACATCACGAAGACGGTGCTCAGGCAAGATCAGGGTCGCGACGGGCACGTCGGGCACGGTGATCCCCGTCTACCGGACCAATACCCAGTTCACCCTCGGGTCGGTCCCCGGGAGGGCCTCGGTCTACGGGCTCGACCCTGGTGACATCACGAAATTCCTCACCATCGGAAATGGTACGAATATGGTCGGGATCAACGATGCGCTCGTTGGTTCCACCATCGCGGGTAACTTCAACCTGAAGCTCGGGAGCCGGATCCGGATCGGGTCGGAATCGCAGGGCCAGTCTGTGGCGCGGATCGTCGGGATCCTCGACGAACGGGGGATGTCCTCGGATAATATCAACACCGACAATGCCATCGTCGTTTCGAACGACTGGTATGTCAACCAGTATGGCGGGAAGGACGAGTACCCGCAGGTGAACGTCATTGTGAAGGACATCGACACGATTACCGACGTCGAGACCGCCATCGACGCGAAGGTCAACACCGACAAGAAGACCCCCACGGTCCGGATCTCGGACGCCAGCTCCCGGCTCTCGAGCATCTCCTCATCCCTGTCTACGATGACGACCTTCATCCTCGCCATCGGCGGAATCTCCCTCGTCGTTGCCGCGGTGAGCATCTTCAACGTGATGATGATGTCGGTGAACGAGCGGGTTCAGGAGATAGGCATCCTCCTCTCCATCGGGACCGAGAAGGGTGAGGTGCGCCGGATGTTCCTGTACGAGGCCTTCATCCTGGGTCTCCTGGGCGCCATCATCGGAGGGGCTGCGAGCCTGGTCATGGGGTACTCGGTGGTGAGCGCCATGATCGGCACGACGGCGTACTACTTCCTCCCCGCGAGCATCGTCTTCATCCCCGAGGGAATGGTGGTGGGTATGGTGGTCTGCCTCGTATCCGGCCTCTACCCTGCCTGGAGGGCCTCGAACCTGGACCCCATCGAGGCGCTCAGGAGCGAGTGAAGCGAGGGGCGCCGGGCGGCTGATTATCCCCGGCCAGTATCACGGGATGGCGATTCTGCGGGAACCGGGTCAAAGGCACATCACAAAACTTTTCTATTGCCGGGCGGACCGGATCCCGTTCAACTCCGACGTGCAAGGTCCCTCACGATCGCGACCACGTCCCGCACCCGGGGGACCACGTGATCTGCGGCCTGGTAGAGGACGTCGGGTTTCTCACCCGGCTGCTGCAGGGTGAGGATGGCGACATCGGCCTTCTGGAGGGCCGGGAGATCGTCGATCCCGTCTCCCACCATGACGACGAGGTAGTGCTGTTCCTGGAGGTCTTCGACTATCCGTGCCTTGATGGAGGGAGTTGCCACGCCGTGGACATGGTCCCGCGGGATCCCGAGATGGTCCGCGATCCGCTCGAGCTTCGAGGCGCGGTCTCCGGAGGCGATGTAGGTCGCGATGCCCATCCGCTGGAGCTCCTCGATGGTCTCCACCGCGCCGGCGAAAGGCCTCCCGCCCGAGGTGACCGTGAACTCGATGACCCGCAGGGAGATGTTCACGATCACCCCGCTGTCGATGACCACGAGGGCCTCGAGCCGGCACCGGGCCCAGACCTCGCGGATGCACTCCTGGAGGTCGGAGACCTTCGCCGCCTGGTCGGCGTACAGGAGGTCCGCGATCTCCCCTCTGGTGAAGACCCGGTTCGCGCAGGAGATCCCGAAACTCACCTGGGAGGTACCGAGGTACTCGGAGAGGAGAAGCCCGGGAGGCGCCTTCATGACATCCCGCGAACGGACGTTGAGAACGAGGAGGGCACGGTCGTCAGAGGCCGCGGTGATCGCCGTGGTCTCCACGTCGGCGAGGATCTCCTGGGTCGGGATGTTCTTCACGACGCGATAGGTCCGGAGGAGGGTTCCCGCGCTGTCGAAGACCACAGCGATGGATGGGGGAGGGGCCTGCGCAACCATTCTATGCTCCGGAGAAGACAGAGAATACGGGTTCCTATGTCTGTCCGTGAGACTGCAGAGAAGATAAAGAAAATGGAGATCCGGGGGGCGGGGAGGATAGCCCGGGCGGCGGTCGAGGCGCTCCGGGCCCATGCCCGCGACCTGAAGGCCAGGGACATGGAGGAGTTCAGGAAAGGGATGGAGGATGCGGCCACCCTCCTCCTCGCCACCCGCCCCACTGCCGTCTCCCTCCCGAACGCCGTGCACCTGGTCATGATGCACCTCGAGGAGGCGGATGACCTGGAAGAGGCCCGGGAGGGGCTGATCCGGGCAGCGGACCAGTTCATCCGCTCCTCGAAGGGCGCCGTGGAGAGGATCGGGGAGATTGGCGCCCACCATATCTCCGGCGGGGAGACGCTCCTCACCCACTGCAACTCCGAGGCCGCCCTCTCCTGCATCCTCACGGCGGCACGGCAGGGGAAGGACTTCGAGGTCTATGCCACCGAGGTGAGGCCGGGGAACCAGGGACTCCTCACGATTAAGGCCCTCTCGGACGCCGGGATCCCCACCCATTTCATCGTCGATTCGGCGGTCAGGCATTTCATGCACAGGATCGACCGTGTCTTCGTCGGAGCCGATGCGGTGGCGGTGAACGGGGCCGTGGTCAACAAGATCGGCACCTCGCAGGTCGCCCTCGCCGCCCACGAGGCGCGGGTTCCGTTCATCGTCGCGGCCGAGACCTACAAGTTCGCGCCCCGGACCACCCTGGGGGAACTTGTTGAGATCGAGGAGCGGGGAGGGGACGAGATCCTTTCACCCGCGGAGGCCGCCCGGTTCCCCCGGGTCACCGTCCACAACCCGGTCTTCGACGTGACTCCCGCGGCGTACATCGACCTGATCGTCACCGAGGAGGGGGCTATCCCCCCCTCCCTCGCCTACATCATCATCCGCGAGTTCCTGGGCTGGTCGATCGAGGAGTTCCACAAGACATTTCAGATAGCCCATCGAGATCAGGTGTGATCGGTATGCCGGACGTGTTTGCAACCTATTCCTTCATCCCCCAGAAGGGGACGTCCCCCGAAGACGCGGCGAGGTGGATCGCCGAGGAGGAGACGACGGGCACCTGGACCCGGATCGGGACGACCGCAGAGTATGTCCGCAGGCTGGACGGGGAAGTGACCGGCATCACCCCCGGGGAGGGGCATTATGTCACGAAGATCCGGTACCCCGCCGAGATCTTCGAGCCCGGGAACGTCGCCCAGTACCTCTCGGTCGTGGCAGGGAACCTCTTCGGCCTGAAGAGGCTCGACGCTGTCCGGCTCATTGACATGGACTTCCCCGAGTCCCTGATCCCTTTCCCGGGGCCGAAGTTCGGGATCCGCGGCATCCGGGCCATCGTCGGCACCACGAACCGCCCCCATGTCGGGACCATCATCAAGCCGAAGGTCGGCCTCTCGCCCGACGACACCGCCGAGGTGGCCTACCAGGCTGCCGTTGGCGGCGTTGACCTGATCAAGGACGACGAGACCCTCACCGACCAGGCCTTCTGCCCGATCCGTGAGCGGGTCCCGAAGGTGATGGCGGGGCTCACGAAGGTGAAGGAGGAGACCGGCCGGAACGTCCTCTATGCCGTGAATGTCACCGCCCGTGCGGATAAGATCGTGGAGAAGGCCGAGGAAGCGATCGCGCTCGGGGCGAACATGGTGATGGTGGACGTCATCATCGCCGGCTTCGGGGCGCTCCAGGCACTCGGGGAGGCCCCGGGTGTCACCGTACCCATCCATGTCCACCGGGCGATGCACGCGGCAATGACCCGGAACAGGGAGCACGGCGTTGCGATGCGCCCCTTCGCACGCCTCGTCCGCTGGCTCGGGGGCGACCAGCTCCCACACCGGCACCGTCTCGGGGAAGATGAGCCACGAGGCCGTGGAGGTGCTCGGGGACAACGCTATCCTCACCGGCCCGTGCTTCGGGAAGAAGAGGACATTTCCCGTCTCGAGCGGGGGGCTCCACCCGGGGAAGGTCTTTGCCGAGCTCGAGACGCTGGGGACCGATATCGTGCTCCAGGCCGGCGGAGGTATCCATGGGCACCCCGACGGGACGGCGGCCGGGGCGATGGCCATGCGCCAGGCGGTGGACGCCTTCATGGAAGGGATACCCCTCGCCGAGCACGCGAAACAGCACTATGAGCTCGAACGTGCCCTCAGGCTCTGGGGGATAGGATAGGTGGTTTTTCATGGCAGAGTTGGTTTTTACAAAGGTCCAGGGGAACGGGAATGACTTCATCATCATCGACGAGTTCGAGCATGAGCTGATCCCCGAAGAGATGAAGGCGAAGTTCGCGTCCCTCTACACGGAACGGAGGTTCGGCATCGGCGCGGACGGGGTGCTCTTCCTCTCGAAAGGGGAGAAGGCCCCCCTGAAGATGCGGGTATTCAACCCTGACGAGAGCGAGGCCGAGATGTGCGGGAACGGGATCCGCTGCCTTGCCAGGTACATCGTGGACAAGGGGTACGATAACTACCTCAAGGTCACCGGCCACTCGAAGGACTCCTTCCCCGTGGAGACCCTGGCGGGCGTGATCCAGGTCTCCACGAAGTACGACCTCGACGAGGAGTTCATGGCGACCATCGGCATGCCGGTCCCGAAGTTCAACCGGAGCGAGATCCCGGCGACCGGGGAGGGGGAGTACAGGGAAGAGATCCTGGAGAACACCGTGTACGCGGTGAACACCGGCGTCCCCCACGCCGTCGTCTTCGTGGACGAGGTCGGCGCCGTCGAGATGGCCGAGCTCGCCCCTGCGATCCGGAACCACCATACGTTCCCGAACGGGGCGAATGTCAATTTCGTGGAGATGGGCCGGGAGAACGTCCTCCATATCCGGACCTACGAGCGGGGGGTCGAGGCAGAGACCCTCTCCTGCGGAACGGGAGCCATGGCCTCTGCGGCCGTGGCGAGGAAACTCGGGATGATCGGGGACACCGTTCACGTGGAGACGGTGGGAGGGCCACTCACCGTCCGGCTCGGGGAGAAGAACGAGATGGAGGGGCCCGCCCGCCTGGTCTTCACGGGTTCTCTCGAGTTCTGATCCCGTCCCCCGTCATCTCGAAGGAGAAGCTGCCGCCCGCCGGGCGGGACCGGTGCTTCTCCAGGATCGCTTTTCTTACCCCTTCGGATCCTTCGAGCCGCACGATGGCCTTGCTGATGTGGGCCATGGTGGTCCCCCCGAGCCCTCTCGCGATGTTCCGGTTCACGTCCATGTAGACCTGGTTCGTGACAAGGACAGGGATGTTGTACCGCTTGGCGAGCCCGAGGAGGTAGATCATCTGGCGGGCGAGCTTCCGCTGGGCCTCCTTCCCGCTCGTGAGCTCGGTGCGGTAGAGGGCCGTCGCCGAGTCGAGGATGATGAGACCGACCCCCCCCTTCTGGAGGAGCCGTTCCATCTCGGCAATCATGAGCCCCTGCTGCTCGAAGTCGAGGGGCTCGAAGAGGAAGAGGTTCCGGGCCAGCTCCTCGGCCCGGTCACCCGCCACCTGCCGGAACCTCTCCACCGAGAAGCCCTCGGTGTCGAGGTAGATCACGGACTCGCCCGCACGGAGCCGCTCAACCGCGGCGATGAGGGTGAGGGTGCTCTTCCCGCAGCCGGGCTCCCCGTAGAACTGGGTGATGACCCGTCGCTCGAGGCCACCCCCGAGGAGGGAATCGAGGGCCCCGACACCGGTCGGGACCCGCTCATTCTCCATGCCCGCCCTCCCGGGAGATGATCCGCCAGGCTTCCTCTTCTGCCCTGCGAAGGACCTCCCTTACCGGTGTCCCCGTGCTCTCGGCCCAGGCACGGGCCTGCTCGAACTCCGGTTTTACCGACGAGACCTTGTCCCCGATGGTCCCCACCTTCACGTCGATCTCCCGTGTCTCACTGCCGATAACGACCGGGACCCGGATGACCCGCCGGCCGAGGATAAGGCGATGGACAGACGGGATGACGCGAACCCCGAGGGTGCCGAGCTCCTCGGCGAGGATCATCGCGAGGGGGCCGGTGAGGGCCGGTTCGGAGATGACCCGGACAAGGTGCCCGCTCCTTCCCTTCTTCATCACCGAGGGGGTGGCGGAGGCGTCCCGGGCGCCCGCTGCCAGGAGACGGGAGATGGTGTAGGCGATGACTTCGGGAGTCACGTCGTCCACGTTCGTCTCGAGGATCTCCACCCGATCCTGCTCCAGATCTTCAGTCTCCATGAGGAAGACACGGAGCAGGTTCGGGACCGATCCGGTCTCCCGAGACCCTGCTCCGTACCCTGCCGAGAGGATTCGCGCAGGTGTAACCCGGGTGGCCTGGATGGTAGCGAACTCGGCAAGGAGCGCCGCCCCAGTCGGGGTGAGGAGTTCCCCGTCATCAGGCCCGGGGTGTCCCTGGAGATCCGAGGCCGCCAGGATGGCGGCGGTGGCAGGGGCGGGGACCGGCAGGGTCCCGTGCGAGCCGCGGATGAACCCGCCCCCCAGCGCGACGGGGAGGACCGCGACCTGCCCGACGTTGAGGCTGTGGAGGGCCGTGCACGCCCCGATGATATCGGCGATGGCGTCGTCGGCCCCCACCTCGTGGAAGTGGACGACCGGTCCGTGGACCTCCTCCTCAGCCTTGTGCAACCGGAGGATCACCCGTTCCGCCATGGCAAGGGCCGGTGCAGGTGCGTCGGCTCCCCGAAGCCTCGCGAGTACCTTCTTCAAGGGTCCTTTCCTGCGCCTCCGCCCGGGTCCTGATCCGGAGTGCGCGGATCCCGCCGCGTTCCGCCTCCTCGATGACAGGCTCCTTCACTACCGAAGCCATGGCCCTGAGAACCGCTTCACGGTCTGCCCCGAGCTGGAGGAGTGCGGCAGTGATCATATCCCCGGAGGCGCCGTGGAACGGGTCGAAGAGGAGGATCCTCATACGGAAGAGTACTTTTTATCCCCGCGTATATGACCTTTAAGGTGATGCCTGAAGTTTTCCTGAAAGTCGACAGCGCGTACCCGGAGGACCAGGGGGCGGGGAAGGTCCGGCTCGACCCCGAGACCATGCTTCAGCTCCGCCTCTCCCCGGGCAATATCGTCTATATCGAGGGGAAGAGGAAGACGGTGGCCAAGGTCTGGCGGTCCATGGTCTCGGACTGGCACCAGGGGAAGGTGCGGGTGGACAACTTCACGCGGGCGAACGCGGGGATCGCCATCGGCGACCGGGTGAAGGTGGTTGCCGTCGAGGAGGAGGTGGAGGCAAAGCGGGTGATCCTCGCGCCCCCCGAGGACATGCCCCGCCAGATCCCCATCAACTACACGGGTGTCGTGAACCGGCTCATCGACTTTCCCGTGATGAAGAACGACCTCATCCCCGTGCCCGCAGGCCTCCCCTTCATGCAGGCGCCAGCTCGTGGCCTTCAAGGCCGTGGTGGTGGAGCCCGAGAACGCCATCATCATTACCAAGAACACCCAGGTCGAGTTCTCGGACAAGCCCGCGGCGGGCTTCGAGGGCCTGAAGAAGGTGAGCTACGAGGACATCGGCGGCCTCAAGGAGGAGCTCCAGCGGGTCAGGGAGACGATCGAGCTCCCCATGCGCCACCCCGAGCTCTTCAGGAAGCTCGGCATCGAGCCCCCGAAAGGGGTCCTCCTCTACGGGCCGCCCGGGACGGGGAAGACCCTGATCGCAAAGGCGGTCGCGAACGAGAGCGGCGCCCACTTCATCCCCATCGCCGGCCCGGAGATCATCTCGAAGTACTACGGCGAGAGCGAGCAGAAGCTGCGGGAGATCTTCGAGGAGGCGCGGCAGAACGCCCCGTCGATCATCTTCATCGACGAGCTCGACTCCATCGCCCCGCGCAGGGAGGACGTGACCGGCGAGGTGGAGCGCCGGGTGGTGGCCCAGCTCCTCACCATGATGGACGGCCTCGAGGAGCGGGGGCAGGTGGTCGTCATCGGCGCCACGAACCGGGTGGATGCCATCGACCCGGCCCTCCGCAGGCCGGGCCGGTTCGACCGGGAGATGGAGATCGGGGTCCCGAACGAGGTGGACCGGTCCGAGATCCTGAAGATCCACACGAGGGGGATGCCGGTTGCGAAGGACGTGGAGCTCCAGAAGCTCTCCCAGCAGACCCATGGCTTCGTGGGGGCCGACCTTGCGGCCCTCGCGCGGGAGGGGGCGATCCGGGCGCTCCGCAGGTACCTCCCGGACATCGACCTCGAGACTGACGAGATCCCGGAGGAGGTCCTCGACAGGATGGAGGTGCTCGCGAGCGACTTCCGCGAGGCCCTCAGGGACGTCGGGCCCTCCGCGATGCGGGAGGTCCTCATCGAGGTCCCCCACACGAAGTGGGACGATGTGGGCGGCCTCACGGCCGAGAAGGAGGAGGTGCGGGAGGCAGTGGAGTACCCCCTCACCCAAAGGGCGCGGTTCGAGCGGCTGGGCATCGAGCCCCCGAAGGGGGTCCTCCTCTACGGTCCCCCCGGAACGGGGAAGACCCTCATTGCCCGGGCCGTGGCTACCGAGAGCGGGGCGAACTTCATCCCGGTGCGGGGCCCCCAGCTCCTCTCCAAGTGGGTCGGCGAATCAGAGCGGGCGGTCCGGGAGATCTTCAAGAAGGCCCGGCAGGTCGCCCCGTCGATCATCTTCTTCGACGAGCTCGACTCCCTCGCCCCTGCCCGGGGGACGGGCACCGACTCCCATGTCATCGAGAGCGTGCTCAACCAGATCCTCACCGAGATGGACGGGCTCCTCGAGATGAGGAACGTGGTCGTCATGGGGGCCACGAACCGTCTGGACATCGTTGACCCGGCCCTCCTCCGGACGGGCAGGTACCGACCGGCTCGTGTATATCGGGGAACCCTCTGCAGAGGACCGGAAGAGGATCCTTGCCATCCACACCCGGGGGATGCCGATCGCGGGATCCGTCTTCGACGATCTCGTAGAGAGCGTGCAGCACCTCACCGAAGGGGAGCTGGAGGCCATCCTCGATCCCCTTGGTAGGGACCGGGCAGTCCGGGTCGAGGAGGTCACCCGGGCCGTCGAGGGACGCCCGAGACCTGAAGGGGAGATCCAGAACCCCCTGACGGGAAGGAAGATCATGAACCTGCTCTCCGCCCACAACCTCGCCCTGGAAGATCCCGTCCGTGAATCCCTTATCGGGACCATCGCGACACGGACCGACGGCTATGTCGGATCCGACCTGGAAGGGGTCTGCAGGGAGGCAGGGATGCTCGCGATGCGGGAGGGGGCTACCACGGTCCTGGAACGCCACTTCGACGAGGCAGTGAAGAAGGTCAGGCCCACGATGAACGAGCGTTCACGGGAGTACTCACCGGCGGATGCGGGAGGTCTTCAAGGGCGGCCTCCCGAAAGAGGTACAGCCGCCGGAGTACCAGTGATCTCATCAATTTTATTTCAGGTCAATTATACCGGCAAGGTTTATCACCGCGCGTGATGACACCATCATGGGGAGAGCCAGTCCATCCCGAGAGTGAGAGAACATGACAGGGGGTACGCATGTGGCCGCCGATACAACTGAAACCGCTCCCGAGAAGCGTTCGACAGGCATACCCAGCCTGGATCACGTCCTTTCGGGCGGGTTCCTGAAAGGGACGAGCGTTGTCATCATCGGGACGGCCCTCTCGGGCATGGAGCTCCTGGGACGCCAGTTCTGGCAGCAGGACGCGAACGGCTCTTACTTCATCACGGACGCTGAGCCGCTCCCGGGGATGATCGATGCGCGCACGGTCTCCCTCGAGAAGTACCTGGAGCTCGGCCGGGGAGAACGCATCGTCGTGGACTCGCTCTCGAGTGTTATCCTGAAGTACGGGATCGATACCGCGATGAAGTTCGTCTCCATCTGCGCAAAGGACTCCGAGAAGCGGAAGACCAACTATCTCTTCCTCGTCTACAAGGGGATCCATACACCGGTCGAGGAGATGCGGATCAACCGGGCGGCCGATATCGTCTTCGAGTTCCGGGACGAGGTCGAGGGGGTTGAGGTCTCCCACTCCCTCATCATCCACAAGATCAAGGGGATGGCCGTCCCGAACCGCGCCATCCCCCTCCTGATCATGGAGAACGGCCTGGAGATCTCCACGACGAGTCGCGTGGTGTAAGGGAGGGTTCATCAGAAACCGACCTGGAGCAACCCGCCACGGGCGGGGTGCGACGGGTTATCAGAAACCGGAGCACAGCTGAGCAACCCGCCATCGGGCGGGGTGCGATAGCCCCGTTTCACCGCTCCCGACCCACCCCCCATCCGTCAGAGAGAGAGGTCCCGGGATCTCCACGAGGAGTCGCGGGGCGTCGCCGAGGTAAACTCCACCCGCGCCTCCCGGGTCGCGTCCACCATCGCTTTCAGTTTCCCGAAGGCCGATTCCCGGGTGAGCATCCTCATCCCGCAGTCCGGGTCGATGAGGAGCCGTTCCGGGCCGAAGGCCTCGACCCCGGCCTGGATCCTCTTCTTGATCACCGTGACCTTCTCGACCGCCGGGTCGTTCGAGTCCACGCACCCGAAGCCGAGGAGCCGGTCGCCGAGGTCCTTTCCCGAGAGGACCTGGAGGTTGACCCCGTTCCCCGCGAACTCGAAGTCGAAGCCGGCGACCCGCATCTTCAGGATCTCGTCGATGACCCCGACGAGCCCCCCGCAGACATGGAGGAAGACCGGCTTCTGGAGGAGCGAGGTGAGGATCTGGAGGGCCTGCCCGCCGACAGCGAGATCCGCCGCGCCGGTCGAGAAGATGGGCTCGTCGATCTGGATCAGGGTGACCCCCGCCTCCTGGAGGGCCTTCGCCTCGTAGGCCAGCGCCTGGGCCAGGTCCAGGGTGAGATCGGCCCTGTCACGGTACATCGGGGTAGATATCTGGAGGGAATGGGCAAGGGTCGAGGGGCCCGTGAGGATCCCCTTCACCCAGGGGTGCCGGCTGACGGCATAGCGGGTATCGGTGACGGTGATGGGCTTGTCGGGGGGAAGGACCTTCCCTACCACCTGCTGGCCCCTGATCCCCGGGAGCTTTGACGCGAACGCGGTGATCATGTCCCCCCGGACCTGCCCGTCGGAGATGATATCGATCCCCGCGGTGAGCTGGTCGGTGACGGCGGTCTCCACCGCGGACTTCAGGGGGTCAAGGAGGGAGCGGAACGACGGCGTCTTTACGACGGGGTAACTACCGACAACCGTGGTCGGGAGGACCTTGTGGATCAGGATCATGGTACGAGCCGGTGGCGGTCCCGGGGGAAGATCACCGCCTCCCTGATGTTCGAAAGCCCGAGCATGGTCATGACGAGCCGGTCGGCGCCGAGCCCCCAGCCGGCATGGGGCGGCATCCCGTAGCGGAAGGGCCGGAGGTAGAAATCGAAGGAGTCGGCGGAGAGGCCCTTGGACCGGATCTGGTGGACGAGGAGGTCGTGCTGGTGGATCCGCTGGGAGCCGCTCGCGAGCTCCATCCTCGGGTGCATGAGGTCGAATGCCCTGCAGAGTTCGGGGTCATCCTCGCGGGGCATGGCATAGTAGGGCTTGATCGCCGTCGGCCAATCCACGATGAAGTAGTGGACTCCCATCTCCTCCCCGAGTGCCTTCTCCGCAACAGCCCCGAAGTCGTCGCCGAACTTCAGGGGCTCGCCCGTGCAACGGGCTGCGATCTCTATGGCTTCGCGGTAGTCGAGGCGGGGGAAGGGCTTTATCGGAATCTCCAGCGGGATCTCGAGCCAGGAGAGAGGGTCCTGGCAGGTCGTGGCCACCCGATCGTATACGAAGAGGATCAGGTCCTCGAGGAGTTCCATCACCTCGCGATCGTCGGCATAGGAGACCTCCACGTCGATAGACGTTGCCTCGTTCAGGTGCTTCGTGGTGTTGTGCTCCTCTGCCCGGAAGATGGGGCCGATCTCGAAGACCCGCTCGAACCCCGCGGCCATCATCATCTGCTTGTAGAGCTGGGGGCTCTGGTTGAGGAAGGCCTCCTTCTCGAAGTAGGCGACGGGGAAGAGGTCGGTCCCCCCCTCGGTCGCCGCGGCAACGAGCTTGGGGGTGGCGATGTTCACGAACCCCCGGGCGACGAGGAACTCCCAGACCGCGGCCGTCACCGCGGACCGGATGAGGAAGACCGCGGTGACCCGGGGCCTTCGGAGGTCGAGGAACCGGGAGTCCAGCCGGGTGTCGAGCTCGGCCGGCACCTTCTCCACTACGTCGAGAGGGAGGGGGGACTCGGCCGGGGAGAGGATCTCGAACACCTCGGGAACGATCTCCCGGCCACCGGGTGCCTTTGCGATCGCCTTGACCGTCCCGGCGATCCGTACCACCGACTCCCGGGAGAGGCGGGAGACGGCCTCGATGACAGGGGCCGGCGCCTTCTTCCGGTTCACGGTGACCTGGACGATACCGGTCCGGTCACGGATGAGGCAGAAGGTGAGGCCCCCGAGGTCCCGCACCTCGTGGACCCATCCCGCGATCTCCGCGCGCTCGCTCTCGGGTGTGATACTGGATATCGGGCTCGCCATACAAAGATAGCTCCAGTATTTTCCCTGCAGGGTAAAAGGTCTGTGTTTTCCGACCGGGCGCTTCCTGGTTCGGTCAAAGATCGGCTGATGCCGATCCCATCGAAAATCGACTCACGTCGATTTTCTCGATGCCCGGCTGCCCTTGCGGGCACCCGTGCATTTCTCCATGACCGGCCGCCCTTGCGGGCGCTTCCCGATTCGGTCGAAGATCGGCTGATGCCGATCCCATCGAAAATCGACTCACGTCGATTTTCTCGATGCCCGGCTGCCCTTACGGGCACCCGTGCATTTCTCCATGACCGGCCGCCCTTGCGGGCGCTTCCCGATTCGGTCGAAGATCGGCTGATGCCGATCCCATCGAAAATCGACTCACGTCGATTTTCTCGATGCCCGGCTGCCCTTACGGGCACCCGTGCATTTCTCCATGACCGGCCGCCCTTGCGGGCGCCCGGTCAACAATAAAATATACTTTAACACAAAATTACTTGTGTAACATGAAGCCCACCGCTGGTTCCACCGCCGATGAAGTCCTGGCCGTGGCACTCCAGAAACTTGCCCTCCGCCCGGGAGGGATCTTCGCGGATATCGGCTGCGGCTCGGGCAAGGTGAGCATCGCTGCCTCTCCCTTCGTCCGGGAGGTCTATGCCATCGACCGGCGCCCGGAGGCCCTGGCATATGCCCGCGAGCAGGCCCGCGTGGCAAGGACTGGAAACATCCTCTTCCTGGAGGGGGAGGCCCCCGGTATCCTCGACGGTCGCCCCGCGCCTGAGCGGGCCTTCATCGGGGGTTCCCGGAACATCTCCGCGGTCATCGCCGCCCTTGCCGCGGCAGGAACGGGGAGGATGGTGGTCTCCTGCGTCCGTATCGAGACCCTCGGGGAAGCGGTCTCAACCATGCGGAGACTCGGGATCTTCCGGGAATCCCTCCTCATCCAGGTGGCACGGTCCCACGACCTCGCCGGCGGGACCATGTTCGTGCCCGCGAACCCGGTCTACCTCGTCATCGGGGGTGAGGACCCATGCTCATAGGCCTGGGCCTCGGGCCGGGAGACGCAGAGCTCCTCACCCTCCGGGCAGTCCGGCTCCTCAGGGAGGCCGACGCGGTCTTTGTCCCCGGGGGGCATCGCACAGGGGCTCGTGGCACCCTACCGGGATGCAGAGGTGCTCACCTTCCCGATGAGTGACGACGAGGAGGTGGTCCAGCAGGCCGTCGAGGAGTCGGCGGAGAGGATCGCGCAGGTGGCCGGGGAGGGGCTCGCGGTCTTCGCCCTCCTCGGGGATCCGAACGTCTATTCCACCTATTCCAGGCTCGCGGCGGTCATCAGGAAGAGGTATCCCGGGATCCCGTGCACAACGGTCCCGGGGATCTCGGCCATCACCGCCTTCGCATCGGTCGCCGGTGTTACCCTCTCGGGTGGGTTCACGGTATCCGACGGGAGCGGCGAGAAGGGGCGGATCCTCCTCAAGGTGCGGCACCCCCGCAGAGGAGGCCGAACGCCTGGCAAAGGAAGGCTTCCGGGAGTTCGTGCTCGTCGAGCGGATGTTCCTCGACGGGGCAGCGGGTCTACCGTGACGAGCTTCCCGAGACGAGCACCTACCTCTCCATCCTCTTTGCGGGGCGGTGAGATGGATCCCGTCTTCTTTGTCGGGGCAGGCCCGGGGGATCCCGGCCTCATCACGGTGAAGGGGTGGTCGCTCGTCGAGAGCGCCGATCTCCTCATGTACACGGGTTCCCTGGTGAACCGGGACCTCGTGGACCGGTCGCGGGCGGCCGAGAAGCTCGACAGCCACGGGATGACCCACGCGGAGATCATCTCGCGGCTGGAGAAGGCTGCGAAGGAGGGAAGGAGGGTTGTCCGGCTCCACAGCGGGGACCCCTCCCTCTATGGGGCGATGATCGAGCAGATCCTGGCCCTCGAGGACCGCGGAATCCCTTCCGTCGTCGTTCCCGGGGGTCTCCTCCCTCTTCGCCGCAGCCGCGGCGCTCAGGACCCAGCTCACCCTCAAGGGGGTCTCGGAGTCCCTGATCGTCACCCGCCCCGCCGGCGAGACCCTCGAAGAGGACCGGATCCCGGAGCTCTCGGCCCTCGGGGAGACGCTGGTCATCTTCCTTGGAGGGGACAGGATCTCCGATGTGACCGGGAAGCTCCGCTGCCCGCCTGAGACCCCGGCCGCCGTCATATACCATGCGTCGTGGGGCGATGAGAAGGTGATCAGGGGGACGGTTGCGGACATCGCGGGGAAGGCGGAAGAGGCGGGCATCCACAGGACCGCCCTCATCGTCATCGGGAAAGTGGTTGAGCCCCGGACCTCGGGTTTCAGGAGGTCGCACCTCTACCCATGACCGGCATCTGCGTCATCGCCCTCCCCAGGTTCATGAAGAAGGCGGAGAAGATCGGCCGCCACCTCGGGGCTGATGTCATCCCCTACGGGACGGATGCCTTCAGGTCTGCCTTCACCAGCTACAGCGGAATAGTGGCGGTTATGTCGGCGGGGATTGTAGTCAGGTCCATCGCCCCTTTCCTTAAGGACAAGTGGCAGGACCCTGCAGTGGTCGTCGTAAGCCCCGATCTCGCCTGGGCTGTCCCGATCGCAGGCGGGCACCATGGGGCAAACCGGATCGCCCGTTCCCTCGGCGGAGATCGGGATACGGCCGGTCATCACCACCGCGACCGAGACCCTCGGGAGGATGTCCGTCGAGGCCATCGCAGACGAGAAGGGATCCCGGGTCCTCAACCCCCCTTCCACGCGGGCGGTGAATGCCGCGATCCTGGATGGGGAGGTTCCGGTCTATCCGGTCGCGGGGCCTGGTATCGTCATCGCCGGCCCGAAAGTCTCGGTCCTCTTCAGGCGCGGGGAGTACACCGTGGGACTGGGTTGCCGCAGGGGGCTTTCAGAGGAGGTCATCCTCCCCGCGATCAGGGACGGGCTCGCTGCCGCAGGGATCTCCCCGGGCGAGGTCTTTGCCTACGCAACCACGGTCAGGAAGCTGCACGAAAAGGGACTCATCGGGGCCGTCGAGGCATTGGGCGGGAACCTCGTCTTCCTGGACGATGCCGCCATCGGTGCGCAGCCGGCGCCGACCCCTTCCCGGGCCGGCCTCCTGGGCCTGAAAGGGGTTGCCGAGCCCTGTGCCCTCGCCCTTTCAGGGAGGGGGGTTCTTGTAGCCGGAAAGAAGAACTATGGAGGGGTGACCGTTGCCATCGCACGCTGACCGGACCTGTGCCCCTCCCGCGGGAGGAAGGCTCTCTATCGTCGGGATCGGGCCGGGAGGGCAGGACCAGATGACCGGGAGGGCGAGGGACGCCATCGCAGGCGGCCGACTGTATCATCGGGAACGGCCTCTACCTCGACCAGATCGCCCCGCTCCTGCCCGGGAAGGAGATCATCCGCTCCTCCATGGGGAAGGAGGTCGAGAGGGCCCGGCAGGCCGTGGAGCTCGCGTGCTCGCGGGCGGTTGCGGTGGTGAGCGGGGGGGATCCGGGGGTCTATGGCATGGCCTCCATCGTGCTCGAAGTACTCGAGCACTCGGGCCTCGATATCCCGGTGGAGGTGGTGCCCGGGGTGACGGCCGCGACGGCGGCTGCCTCCCGGCTCGGCGCACCGCTCTCAGGCGATTTCATGGTGATCAGCCTCTCGGACCTCCTCACCCCGTGGGCGGAGATCGAGCGGCGCCTCGGCCTCGCGTTCCAGATGGGGGTCCCGGTGGTCCTGTACAACCCGAGGAGCAGGGGGCGCAGGGACCACCTGGCGGTCGCCCTCGGCCTCGCGATGCGCCACCTGCCCCCCGAGACGCCGGTCGGTTTCGTGAAGGACGCCTACCGCGAGGGCGAGAAGGTGACCGTCGCCACCCTCGGGGACGCGATGGGGAAGATCGAGGAGGCGGATATGCATGCGACGATCATCATCGGGGGACGCGAGACGAGGATCTGGAGGAGGGGAGAGGATGCGAAAGGGATCATCACGGCCCGGGGATATGAGAGAAAATACCTTTATTGACCCGGGCGCGAGGACCGAGGCGGCGAGGGAGATATCAAGGAAGAGCAGGGCCATCGCCCGCGCAGCCATCGGCGACAGGACGCCCGAGGACCGCATCCGGCAGCGGTGCGCCATCGCCGTCGGCGATCTCGCCATGGCGGACCTCCTCCGGTTCAGGAACGACCCGGTCGGGGCAGGCCTCGATGCCCTCCGGGGCGGCGCCGCGATCATCACCGATATCAGGATGGTCCAGGCCGGGATCCTGAAGACGGGGCACCAGAGCCCCATCCTCTGCGCCCTGGACGCAGGGGATCCTCCCTGCCCGGGAGGGGTCGACCAGGACGGCGGCGGGGTTCCGCGCCCTCGAGGAGCGCGTGGACGGCGCCATCATCGTCATCGGGAACGCCCCCTCGGCCCTCTTCGCCGTCTGCGAGCTCATCGACCAGGGGCAGGGAACCCGCCCTCGTCATCGGGACGCCCGTCGGGTTCGTCCAGGCCGCCGAGTCCAAGGAGCTCCTCCGCACCCTCCCGGTCCCCTCGATCTCCACCGAAGGGACCCGGGGGGAAGCCCGGTCGCGGTGGCCGCGGCGAACGAGATCATCACCGTCTACATCGCCGAGAGCGGACAATGAAGGACCCTGTGACCGGTTTCGAGTACCCCGAATCCTGGGTGAGGGCGTGCAGGACGCCCGCCCTCCTCGGCGACGTGGAACGCGGCCTCGCCCTCCTCACGTCAGACGGGACCGTGCTCCGGCGGGGATTCACCACCGGTACGACATCCGCGGCGGCATGCAAGGCCGCGATCCTCTCCCTCCGGGGAGACGTGGACGGTGTCTCCGTGAACCTCCCCTGCGGGATCGCCGTGGACCTTCCTGCACGGGGCCGTGGATGGCGCAGGGGAATGCGTGAAGGACGCGGGCGATCACCCCTCCGATGTAACAGCCGGGCTCGAGTTCCTCGCGATGGCAGAAGAAACACCCGGGGATCTCACCATCGACTTCGGCGAGGGAATCGGAAGGTTCGCGAGGGATACCCCGAGGAACTCCCGGGGATCCCCCGCGGTGAGCGAGACGGCCCTCTCCTCCGTCTTCGGGGCATCGCTGGAGGCGATGGAGGAGGCGGGCTGCCACGGGGCCTCGGTCGTGCTCAGGGTTCCCGGGGGGGCCGGGATCGCTCCCAGGACCCTCAACCCGAGGCTCGGGATCGAGGGAGGGATCTCCATCCTGGGGACCACGGGTCTGGTGGAGCCCTGGGACGAGCACCTTGTCACCTCGGTCCTGGAACGGGTGCGTGAATCGGACTGCCCGGTCCTTACCACGGGGAGGACCGGCCTCCGGTACTCCCGCCTCCTCTTCCCCGATCGCGACGTGATCCTCGTGGGGGAAAGATCAGGCAAGCCCTCGATGCGGCGGGAGGTGAGGCGATCCTCTGCGGCCTCCCGGGCCTCATCCTTCGTGAGATCAATCCCGGGATCCTGGAGGGGACAGGCTGCGCAACCGTAGAGGAACTCCTCACCCGTGGACGGGTGGAGGGAGGCGGTAGAGCCGTCGCTCACGGCCTTCCACGAGAAGATGCCCGGGGTCCGGATCGTCCTCTTCGACCGGAGCGGGCGGGTCCTCGGGGGCATCCCATGAAGATCGTGGGGGTCGGGTGCGGGCCCGGCATGCTCACCGAGGAGGCCGTCTTCGCGCTGAAGGGGGCGCAGCGGGTCTATGGATCGCGCCGCGCCATCGACCTCGCCCGCCATGCACTCTCCCGTTCGTGCGAGATCCACGAGATCCGGGAGTTCTCATCCCTGGAGCTTCCCGAAGATGCTGTCCTGCTCTCGACGGGCGATCCCATGCTCGCGGGGCTGGGTAACCGGGGCGGGGAGGTGATCCCCGGCATCTCCTCTCTCCAGCTCGCATTCGCCCGGCTCCGCCTGCCCCTCGCGAAAGTGGCTGTCGTGGACGGCCACGGCCGGGACCCCGGCGCGGCCATCACCGAGACGGTGGAGGAGGTCCGGCGCGGGGAAGATCGTCTTCATCCTCCCGGATCCAGCCTTCCCGCTCGCAGATCTCGCCGCCGCCCTCGTGAAAGAGGGGATCACCTGTCCAGAGGGGCCCCGTTCCCCCCCGGACGATTCCGGCTCCGTCTCGAGGGGCCCCAGCCCCCCGGGACAGGAGGGGCCGCTGCACGCCTCCTCCTCCCTGCGGGACCCGGGATCCTGCACCATCGCCCTCTGCGAGGACCTGGGCTACCCGGCCGAGCGGATCACCGGGGAACCTCCAGCCAGCCGCCGGTGATCGCCTCACGGCTCTTCTCCCTGGTCATCGGGGGTCCTGATGATCACAAATTTATGTAGTTAAAACAAGTAAAGTTGTGTGGTGGTCTGATGCATATCATGGAGGGGTTCCTCCCTGGCTTCCTGGTGCATACTCTGGTGGCTCATCGCCCTCCCCCCCCTTGCGCTCGGGGTCCGCCAGCTCAGGAACGTCCTCTCGTCTGACCGCGAGTCCCTCCCCCTCCTCGGGGTGACCGGCGGGTTCGTCTTCATCCTCTCCTCCCTCAAGCTCCCCTCGGTCACCGGCAGCAGCTCCCATCCGACGGGGACGGGCCTCCCGGCCGTCGCGTTCGGCCCCTTTATCACCACGGTCATCGGGGCGATCGTCCTCCTCTTCCAGGCCCTCTTCCTCGCCCACGGCGGCCTCTCCACCCTCGGGGCGAACATCGTCTCGATGGGGGTGGCCGGGCCCCTCGTTGGCTACGGGATTTACCGCGCGCTCCGTGATTCCCGTGTGAGCATCTTTGCCACCGTCTTCCTCGCGTGTGCCTTCGCCGACATATTCACCTACCTCGTGACCTCACTCGAGCTCGCGCTCGCCTATCCTGCCCAGGTTGGCGGCGTTGGCAGTTCCTTTGTCGTTTTCATGGGTATCTTTGCAATCACCCAGGTCCCTCTCGCCATCCTCGAGTCGATCGTGCTCGTGCTGGTCTTCAAGTATATCGTCCAGCTCAGGCCGGGGATCCTGATCCGGTTGAAGGTCTTCCCCGAAGAGAAGATCATGGCCGCAGGGAGGGACATGTGATGCTTCGCAGGTACAGGTTCGAGATCCTCGCTGTCATCGCGATCCTCGTATTCTCGGCCCTCCTCCTCAAAGTGGGGGGGGCAGGGTTTCCGGGTTCCGATACTCTGGGGTCGGCCCAGATCGAGAAGATGACCGGAATCCCGGAGGAAGGTTTCCCTCCCCTGGTATGGCAGTGGGTCCCCCCGGGCCCCGAGGTTGAATCGGGCCTCTTTGCACTCCAGGCAGCCATCGGCGGGATTCTGCGTCGGGTGGATCTTCGGGTACTGGAAGGGGCGGAAGGAGGACGAGAAGAGATGACGGAGAGGTGTCCCGCCCATGTATGAGGAACTCCTCGAGGATATCGCCCAGAGGAACCGGCTCAGGGAAGTGAACCCGTACCTGAAGCTCATGGCAGTGATCGGGGCGATCCTCCTCTGCCTCCTCTCGGCGGGGCCTGTCGCCCCCCTCTCGGCTGCGGTCCTCCTCACCGTCGGGATCCTCTTCCTCGCACGGGTGGACCTGCGGACGTACGCGGGGCTCTTTGCCGCCCCCTTCTCCTTCGCCCTGGTGAGCGTGAGCGTGATCATCCTCCTTTCGGGCGGAGGCGATCCCTTCTGGAGCTGGAGCCCCCTCCCGTGGCTCTCGCTCTCCCTCAGCCGTGCGAGCATCAACGAGGGCGTCCTGGTCTTCTCCCGGGTGACCGGCGGGATGTCCGCCCTGATCTTCATCGCCCTCACCACCCCCATGACCGACCTTTTCCTCGTGATGCGGAGGTTCCGGGTCCCCGAGCCGGTACTCGATCTCGCGATGATGATCTACCGGGCAACGTTCATGATCATGGACCAGCTCGTCCAGACCTACCGGGCGCAGCGGATGCGCCTCGGATACACTTCCTTCAGGGAGTCGGTGCGGTCCTTCTCGATGCTGTGCGGGTCCGTGTTCATCGGGAGCTGGGATGCAGGCGAGGACCTCGTCCGTGCCATGGACGCCCGTTGCTACGCCGGCCAGTTCGCAAAGCTCAGGGGAGGTCCTGCCGGTTGAGGTAAAACCGCTGCTCGTGGTGATCTCCTTCCTCCTCGTATCATCGGCGATCGTCCTCTCGACCGGGAACATAACCATCCTCTGAGGCAAGACATGACCCACATCATCCTCGAAGCCCGGGATATCAGGTACCGGTACCCGCACGGGATGGAAGCGATCCGGGGGATCAGCTTCCACGTGCGCCGGGGCGAAAAGGTCGCTCTCGTCGGCCCGAACGGGGCCGGTAAGTCCACTCTGCTCCTCATGTTCAACGGGATGCTCCGGCCCGACTCGGGGGTTCTCCTCTTCGACAACCAGCCGATCCGGTATGACGGAGGATCCCTTCGCGAGCTGCGGAGGAGGGTCGGCTTCGTCTTCCAGAACCCGGACCGGCAGATCATCGCCCCCACTGTCTACCAGGACGTCGCCTTCGGCCCGACGAACCTCGGCCTGCCCGACGGGAAGGTCCGGACTGTCGTCGATGCCGCCCTCGCGAACGTCGGCCTGACCGGTTTCGAGCGCCGCCCGCCGCACCAGCTCTCGAGCGGGGAGAAGAAACGGGTCGCCATCGCCGGCGTCCTCGCCATGGACCCGGATCTCCTGGTCCTCGACGAGCCGACGAGCAACCTGGACCCCGCGGGGTCCGAGGATATCATGGAGCTCCTGGAGGAGCTGAAGGCGAACGGGAAGACCATCTTCATCTCCACCCATGACGTCGAGCTCGCCTACCCGTGGGCCGACCGGGTGATCCTTCTCCGCGGGGGAGAGGTCCTCCAGGAGGACTCCCCCGAGGTTGCGTTCGGCGATTCCGATCTGGTAAGGAAGGCACGGCTCTCCGTCCCGGTCCTCCTCGATCTCCACCAGGAGCTCGAGCGCCGCGGCCTCTCGCTGCCCGGGAAGAGGCCGAAGACCGTCCTTGACATGATCAACACCATCGAGCAGGTGAGCCGGAAGGGGCTCTCAGGCCCTGTCTATGGCACGATCCATGTCTGCAATGTGGACGAGACGGGAAAAGAGACATTGTCGGAGTGGCTCTCCTGCCATGAAGGAATCTCCCTCGGCGCAATGGGCACACGGGCCAAGCAGCGTGCCTCCGAGGAGAGTCTCACGCTCGACTTCTCGTACGGGGTCATCGACAAGTGCATCCTCAAGGCCCTGAACGGGAGATCATCCCTCATCCTGACGGTGGGCGGGATGGTGCAGCAGGTGGAGCGCCGGGTCTCCGATTTCAAGGCGGAATCCGGAGCCGGGATTCCCGTGCGGGAGGTGGAGAGGACATGAACCGCGCCATCCCGAGGATCGTCATCGGCGGAACCTGGAGCGGGTGCGGGAAGACCACCGTTGCCCGGGGGCTTATGGCCGCCTTTGCCGCCCGGGGCCTCAGGGTCCAGCCCTTCAAGGTCGGGCCGGACTTCATCGACCCGTCCCACCACACCGCCATCTGCGGCCGGACCTCCCGGAACCTCGACCCTTTCATGATGGGGGAGGAGGATGTCTGCGCGGTCTTCGCCCGGGCGTCCGAGGGGGCCGATCTCGCCATCATCGAGGGGGTGATGGGGCTCTTCGACGGGATCGATGGCGGCGATGTCGCAAGCACCGCCCACGTCGCAGAGCTCCTCTCCGCCCCTGTCATCCTCGTGGTTGAGCCCAGGGGAATGTCCGGGTCGGTGCACGCAGTGATCAGGGGCTATTCCACGTACCGGCCCGGGACCCGGCCGGCAGGGTTCATCTTCAACCGGGTGGGGAGCCCGAGGCACCGGGCCCTCATCGAGACCGGCCTCACGGGGAAGGCGCTCGGGTGGATCCCGAGGAGCGAAGACCTCACCCTCGAGAGCCGGCACCTCGGCCTTGTCATGGCATCCGAGGTGAAGCCGGATCCTGACCAGGCCGTCCTTTTCGAAAAATGCTGTGATCTCGATGCGATCCTTGACCTGGCCCGGGGGGCTCCCCCGCTTCCTGAACCGCAGATCCTCCTCCCTCCGAAACCTGCCCGCGTCAGGATCGGGATTGCGAGAGACGCGGCCTTCTGCTTCATGTACCAGGAGAACCTGGACCGCCTTGCCCGTGCGGGAGCCAGTCTTGTATTCACGAGCCCCCTCTCCGATCCCCTCCCCGACGTGGATGGTCTCTACCTCCCTGGCGGCTATCCCGAGCTCCACGCCGAAGCCCTCTCTTCATCCCCTTTCATCCGCGGGCTCCGCGACGCATGCGGAGACGGGATGCCGGTCTACGGAGAGTGCGGGGGGCTCCTCGCCCTCTGCGAGTCTCTCTCTGCCGGGGATGAGTTTCCCATGGCCGGGGTGCTCCCCGCACGGGGCATCCTCACCCCACGGATCCAGGCTCTCGGGTACGTCGAGGCCCGCTCGACCGGGCGGGCCGCCGCTCTCACCCCGGGCCTCGCTCTCAGGGGACACGAGTTCCACTACTCGAGGCTGGAGTGCGGCCCGGATGCCCGGTTCTCCCTCGCACTCACCCGGGGGAAGGGCATCAGCGGCGGCCTCGACGGTCTCACCGAGGGGAATACCGTGGGGACCTATACCCACCTCTGCTTCACCGACGCCTTCGCGGGATCGTTCGTCAGGGCAGCCGGCGAGTACCCGGAAGACCTAAGTTCCCCTGCCCTTTCCCGGGGAGGTCTGAGAACCCCTTCTCCTTCATGGCCCGGATGAGGGGCTTCACCCCTTTCCCCCCCATCCTCCCCAGGGCGAGGAGTGCCTCATCCCTCACCCTCGGGTCCTGGTCCTGGAGGAGGGGGATGAGGCTCTCGATCGCGCTCGGGTCCCGGATCCTCCCGAGGGCCCTCGCCGCCTCCCTCCGGCCCTCTTTCGCCTCGCCCTGGAGGGCTCTCGAGAGCGGGGCGATCGCGGCCGGCCCCATCGCCTCGAGGACGGATGCGGCCTCCCTCCGGACATTCTCGTCCGGATCCCCGATGGCCCGGACGAGCGGTTCGATGGCCTTCTCCGATCTGAGTCCCCCGAGGGCCCGGACCACCTCCCTCCGGACCCTCCAGTTCTCGTCCCCGAGGGCCGCGATGAGGTGCTCCCCGGCCGCGGGATCCCCGAAGAGCCCGAGAGCGTGTGCCGCCTCGGTGCGCACCCGCCAGTAGTCATCCTTCAGAGCGGCGACGACGGCGTCTATGACCCCCGGATCACCGATCTTCGAGAGGGCGAGGAGGGCCTCGGTCCTGACCCTCCAGCTCTCGTCCCCGAGGGCCCCGGCAAGGGCCCCCACCGCCCCCGGGTCCCGTATCTCGCCGAGCGACCAGGCGGCCGCGAACCGGACGTCGCTGTCCGGGTCCCGGAGGCTCGCGGCGAGGGGCTCCACCGCCCGCGGGTCCTTCAGCCGCACGAGGGCCTCCACTGCCTCGTACCTCACGCCCTCATCCGGGTCCCGGAGTGCCTTTACCAGGGGGTCGAGGAGGGCGGGATCCGCGGCCTCGCCGAGAGCCTTCACCGCACCCTTCCGGACCACGGCATCCTTCCGGTACTCCAGCGCTTTCAGGAGGCCCTCCCTGTCCTTCTTCTCGCGGAGCCTCGCGATATTCGGCTTGAAGACGTCGAGCAGGTCCATCCCTCCACCCGTCACTCCATGCTTTCAGGATATGGCGGTGGCTCTTATAGGCATGCCGATGGGGGAGTGTGTCTTCTCCCTCCCGAATCCCCCGGCTTCACCTTTTCGGGATATTCCTGCTGGCGAAGGGATCCCGCTCCCTCATCTTCGCCTTCAATTCCTGGATCTTCTTCAGGGCCCATTCCCCGCCCTGCCGGATATTCGGGTCCGTCGTCTCCTGGAGGGCATTTTTTACGGGCTCGAGGGCCATGGACCCGAGTTTCACGAGCACCCCGGCCGCCTTCCACCGGATGCCCTCGTCGTGCAGGGCCGCGATGAGGGGTTCCACGGACGGCTGGCCGATCTCGAGGAGGGCCCACTCGGCCTCCATCCGGACATGCCACTCGGGATCCGAGAGGGCCTTGATGAGGGACCTGACCGCCCGCTCGTCCTTAATAGCCCCGAGGGCCCATGCTACCGCGTCCCGTACCGGCGTATGGGAATCCGAGAGGGCCGAGAGGAGACCGGGGACCGAGCTCCGGTCCCCGATCATGCCCAGGGCGATGACCGTCGCGGTCCTGACATCCCCGTCAGGGTCGGCGAGGAGGAGGAGGAGCGGGGGGACCGCCCGCGGGTCCCCGATCTTTGCGAGGGAGAGGACCGCCGCGAGCCTCACCTGGTCCTCCTTCTCCCCGAGTATCCCGGCGAGGGTTTCCACGGCCCGCGGGTCCACGAGATCCCCGAGAGAGGCCGCGGCGGCCCGCCTGACCTCCACCTGATACGAGGGGCCCGTCGCCCGGATGAGCCCCTCGACGTCGCCGATGAGCCTGAGGTCCTCAACGCTCTCGGGTGTCATCTCCGGACCGGTCATCTCGCTGCCCCTCCCTTTTCCATAGAGAGGATGCCGTGCACCCTCATGAGCTCTTCTCCATGAGTTTCAGGACCTCGCGGGCAAGGGCCTCGCTCACCGCCCTGTCCCTCATGAGGGTATCGAGCCGGACCGCCCCATCGACCTTCACGGGGTCACGGATGTCCTGCACAAAGACGTCCGCGATATCCCTGTACAGGTCGAACGTCCCCTGCGAGGTCGGCTCCGAGCCCCAGGCCTTCATCAGCTCCGCCGCCGGCCCGCTCACCGGCCGGTCGCCGATGAAGGGGCTCACGGCCACCACGAACTTCTCCTTCAGTGCCTCCACGACCCCGGCGCACTCGAGGATGGGTGAGATGGAGGTGACCGGGTTCGAAGGGCCGATGACGACGCCGTCGGACCTCCCGATGGCGCGGATCACCTCGGGGGTCGCCTTCGGGGGCTCCGGGAACCTCCGGACCACCTCCTTCACCCGGGGCGCTCCCCGGTGCTTCACCCAGTAGTCCTGGAAGTGGAGGAGCCCGAGATCGGTGTCGACGAGGGTCGCGACCGGTGTATCGGCCATGGGGAGGAGGGCCGCCTCCACCCCCATGCGCCGTGATATGAGGCCTGCTGCGTCGGTGAGACGCATCCCTTTCCTGAGCAGCTCCCCCCTCAGGATGTGGACCGCCCGGTCGCGGTCGCCGATCTTCAGCGGCTCCTCCCCGCCCCAGCCGGTGAGGGAATCGTGAGTGGTGAAGGTGTCGCCGGTTATCCCCCACCAGGTGGTGGTATCGGCGAGCCCGGCGAAGAGGTACATCACCGTGTCGAGGTCGGGGGAGAGGTGGTTCCCTGAGATCCAGAGATCCTCGGCGGTGTTCACCACCACCGCGATCTCCTTGTCCGACAGAAGAGAACGCACCCCGCGGAGGAGCTTCGGGGTCCCGGTTCCTCCGGAGAGGAAGGTGATCATCACCCAATACTATTATCATCGAATATTTGATGATTCTTAAACGAAAAGCCGATGAAGTTCATCAAGGACCCGGTGCATGGCTACGTGGAGGTAGAGGCTGAACTCCTCCCCCTCCTCGACTCCCCGCCGGTCCAGCGCCTCAGGCACGTGAAGCAGCTCGGGTTCTCCTGCCTGGTCTACCCCGGGGCGAACCATACCCGGTTCGAGCACTCGCTCGGTACCATGCACCTCGCGACGGTCCTCGCCCGTCACCTCGCCCTGGACCCGGCCGAGGTCCTCCTTATCGGGGCAGCAGGCCTCCTCCATGACATCGGGCACGGGCCGTTCTCGCACACGAGCGAGGCCTTCCTCTCGGAGTTTGCGGGGCACGACCACCACCAGGTCGACCACCTCCTCAGGGAGCCTGCTCTCGCATCTGCCATCGACGGGCGGACCTCGACCCCGCCCCGATCTCGGCACTCATCCGGGGGGAGCACCCCCTGGCCGACCTGATCCACGGGGACCTCGACGCGGACCGGATGGACTACCTCCTCAGGGACGCCCACTACACCGGCGTCCCCTACGGGACGGTGGACGCTCAAAGGCTCATCCAGTCGAGCATCCTCCACGAGGGAGGGCTCGGGATCCGGGAGAGCGGGGTCCAGGCGGCCGAGTCCCTCCTCATCGCAAGGACCCTGATGCGCCCCGCCGTCTACTTCCATCACACGAGCCGGATCGCGACCTCCATGCTCACGCTCGCCCTCTGCGAGCACGCACTCTCGGGGGCATCGGGAGAGGGAGACCTGAAGGCCATCGCCCTTCTCGACGATGCCGGCCTCTGCCAGATCCTGGCAGGCTCGAAGAGCGGGGTCGCCCGCACCCTCCTTTCAGGGCTCATGAAAAGAAACCTCTACAAGAGGGCGATCTACGTCGGGAGGGACCAGGTGGGCGCCTCGTTCCTCACGAGCGAGCCATCGCTCCGGACGATGCGGGCACTGGCGCGTGAGATAGCGGAGGCGGCAGGGAGGGAGGAGTGGGAGGTCATCGTGGACATCGCGCCCTTCCCTGCCGATATGTCCATGGGGGTGCAGGTCAGGAACCGCAACGCCACCCTCGACCTCTCCCTCGTCTCGCCCCTGGTGAACACCCTGAACGAGACGAGGAGGAGCCAGTGGCGCCTGGGGGTCTATGCCCCCCGCGGGCAGGCGGGTGCGGTGGAGCGAGGCGGCCACCGAGGTGCTGCACGTGAAGAAGGCGACGCGGCAGGACACCCTCGCGTAGGGAAGGAACGGAGGAATGTGCAGTGGGAAAGGTTGTGGTTGTCGGGATAACGGGGGCGAGCGGCATCATCTACGGCCGCAGGATCGCGGAAGAGATTGAAAAAAAAGCCGAGGTTCGGCTCATCATCTCGAAGACAGCCCGGGAGATCGGGCGGCACGAGGGGGTGGACCTCGACGGGTTCAGGGCGACCTCGTACGCGAACGAGGATCTCGGGGCGATCATCTCGAGCGGGTCCTTCCGGCACGACGGGATGGTCATCGCCCCCTGCAGCATGAAGACCCTCGCCGGCATCGCCCACGGGTACGCCGAGACCCTCGTCACCAGGGCAGCGGACGTCACCCTTAAAGAACGCCGGAGGTGCATCCTCCTCCTCCGCGAGATGCCCCTCTCCCGGATCCATCTCCAGAACATGCTCACTGCCCACGATGCCGGCGCAACCGTCATGGTGGCGAGCCCCGCCTTCTATCACCGTCCCCGTACCCATAGATCAGCTGGTGGACATGGTGGTGGCACGGGTACTTGACCACCTGGAGATCCCCCACGATCTCCCCGTGCGGTGGGGTGGCTACGATGCGTGAGTTCCTGAAAGAGATGGAGGAGAAGGGCCTCGTGGAAGAGGTCCCGCAGAGGGTATCGTCGGAGTACGAGGCGGCGAAGATCGCCTTCGGGGACGACCGGATCCTCCGGTTCCGGGACCTCGACGGGAAGGAGGCGGTGATGAACCTCACGGCGAACAGGCGGACCCTCTCCCATGCCCTGAGGATCCCCGAGGAGGAGATCGTCCCCCGCCTCGCCGCGGCATGCTTCAGGGGGGACGTGAAGATTGGGGGAAAGGTCAGGACCGGGGAACCGGACCTCTCGTCTCTCCCGGTCATGAAGTTCTACCCCGGCGATGCAGGCCGGTACATCACCGCGGGGATCGTCTTCGCCCGGCTCGACGGGGTCGAGAATGCATCCATCCACCGCATGCTCGTCCTCGACGAGAACCGCGTCGCCGCACGGCTCGTCGAGGGGAGGCACACCCACACCATGCTCATGGCTGCCCTCGACCGGGGCGAGAAGCTCCCCGTTGCGGTCGCCATCGGGGTGCACCCGGCCGTCACCTTCGCCTCTACCACCCGCGTCCCCCCGGGGATGGAGCTCCCCTTCGCTGCCGAGCTCCTGGGCGGTGGGATCCGGGTGTCACGGTGCGGGAACGGGGTCCTCGTCCCCGATGCCGAGATCATCCTTGAGGGTTTCATCGGGGGCGAGCGGGCACGGGAAGGGCCGTTCGTGGACATCACCGGGACCTATGACGAGGTCCGGCAGGAGCCGGTGATCGAGTTCACCGGCATGGCGGCGAAGAAGGACTTCATCTATGCGAGCATCCTCCCCGGCGGGGACGAGCACAAGATGCTCATGGGAGTCCCCTACGAGCCCATCATCTACCGCGCGGTCTCGGCCGTTACGAAGGTGAGGAACGTCCACCTCACCAAAGGCGGGCGTCGGGTACCTCCACGCGGTCATCCAGATCCGGAAGGCCACCCAGGGCGACGGGAAGAACGCCATCCTCGCCGCGTTCGCCGCCCACACCTCCCTGAAGCACGTGGTGGTGGTGGACGAGGACATCGACCCCTTCGATATGCATGACGTCGAGTACGCCATCGCAACGAGGGTGAGGGGCGACAGGGACGTCCTCGTCATCACCGGCGCCCGGGGCTCGTCCCTGGACCCCTGCCAGGCTGGAAGACGGGACGAACGTGAAGGTTGGGGTGGACGCGACCATGGTGATGGGAGAGGAGGAGCGGTTCCGGCGGGCCGGGTGGGAGTAGGGGATGGAATCTCACCCGGGAGGAGGAGAAGACTCTCGAGGGAGAGGAGGGCGAGACCCGCCGGAGGATGATGGAGCTCCATCGTCGGGCTCGGCAAGGTCTTTGGTGCCTCGCGGCTCATCCCCGTCGCGTCCGCCCAGGTGAGCGGTGCCTCGTACAAGACCATCGGGAGGTGGGGGCTCGCCTGGCTGGAGAGCCTTGACGCGGAGGTGACCGTCCCCACGATCCTGAACCCGGTGGGCATGGACCGGGAGCGGTGGAGGGAGGCCGGGATCTCACCGGAGTTCGCGGAGAACCAGGAGAAGGTCCTCGCGGTGTACCGCCGCCTCGGGGTCCGCCTCGAGTGCACGTGCACCCCGTACCGAGATCCTCCCGACCCGGTTCGGGGAGCACCTTGCCTGGGCCGAGTCCTCGGCGGTCGCCTATGCAAACTCGGTGATCGGGGCCCGGACGAACCGCGAGGGGGGGCCGGGGGCGCTCGCCGCGGCCATCATCGGGAAGACCCCGTGCTACGGGCTCCACCTCGATAAGGAACGTGCACCGGGCCTTGTTATCAAGGTAGAAGGATTCTCCGGCGGGGGAACCGCAAAACCAGACCATTTCGGAGCCCTGGGCTTCCTCGCCGGGAAGCTGGCAGGGAACCGCATCCCTTTCTTCCGGGGGATTAGACCTGGGCCGGATGACCTGAAGGCCCTGGGGGCCGCCATGGCCGCGTCCGGCGCGGTCGCCCTCTTCCATGTCGATGAGGTGACACCCGAGGCAGGACGCTGGCAGGCTGAAACCGGATCACTTGAGGTCCATACCATCACCTCCGCAGAGGTCGGGGATCTCCTGAAGGGGCTGAAGGTGGATGCAGTAGCGCTGGGATGCCCCCACTGCTCGGCTGCGGAACTCGAAAGGATCGCCCGCCTCCTCAAAGGAAAGCGGGTCAGAAAGCCACTCTTCGTCTTCACCTCCCGATCGCTCATGGAGCGGAACCGGCCCCTTATCGACGAGATAGAGGCCTCGGGTGCCAGGGTGTACGCCGATACCTGCATGGTGGTCTCCCCGATGATGGAGGTCTACTCCTCCATTATGGTGGACAGCGGCAAGGCCTATGCCTATGTCCCTTCGCTCTGCGGGGCGATGGTGCGGATCGGGACCCGCGAGGAGTGCGTGGGAGAGGCAACCGGGTGACCTGCCGGGGGAACATGCGATCTTTCAGGGCAGGGACCCCTGTTTTTACGCCCGCTCCGCGCGTGGGGAAGGTTTTTGTCTTTCTCTTCTGAAGCTCTCTTGTGTTTGGCGAGTTCTCACCCCCGTACACGTTCGAGAGGGACGGGCTCTCCCTCTCCCTCGAGATGAAGGAGGGGCACTACCAGTACCAGGAGGAACCTCGCCGGGGACATTGCAGAGAAGGCGATCTCCGTCGGCCTCTCCCGGCTCCTCGTTCACCCGGTGGAGCCTTTCTATGCCGGCTCAGGGAGGGCAGGCCACCTGGAGTCGGAGTTCCCGGCCCTCATCATCGAGGCCGGGGCAACCGAGACGATCTTCCTCGCCTTCCCCGTCGATATCGGCATCTTCGTCGAGGGCATCAGGGATACCGAGTTACTCGATGCCTTCTCGGTCGAGCCCCCGAAGTACCTCCCTGTACGGATCGCCCCACCGCGGGGTCATCACCCGGTTCGCCCGGAGCAGCCGCCACCGCGAACTCCCTGTCGTGGACGGGGCACGGGAAGGGGTGCTCGAGCTCACCATCCGGAATATGCTCCCCGAGTGGGCGACGGTTTCACGGGTCGTCATGGACAGCCCGGAGATGCACCTCTATTCATCCGACTTCGCGGGCCTTGTCGCCGTGATGCGTATCACCGGACGGGGGGTTGCCGAGGTCACCGGCATCGACCGGGCCCTGAAGGGCGGCATGAGCCGGGCCCACGACTTCTTCACGGCGAGGAGGATCCTCCGGCTCGATACCGCCCCCAGGCTCCCGGGTATGGAGCGGAAGGGCTTCCCGATGGAGAGTGGCTTCTCATGAGCCTCGGGACCCGGATCATCGGCACCCTGACCCTCTGGGACCTCATCGTCATCGCCCTCACCATCATCATCGCCATCGTCGTCGCCCAGCTGGTCTCCCTCAACCTGAAGAAGGCCTTCTCGGGGAGGGTCCACGGCAGGGACCTCGATGTCATCGTCAAGATCGTGTACTGGGCCGTTGTGGTCGCCGCCGCCTTCATCATCTTCTCCCAGATGCGGGTCGACCTCTCGGGGCTCCTCATCGCCGGAGGTTTTGCGAGTATCGTCATCGGGATCGCCAGCCAGTCGGTCGTGGGGAACCTTATCTCGGGGATCGTACTCCTCGTCGAGCGCCCCATCTCGATCGGGGACGAGGTGCTGATCGGGAACCTGGGCGGCTACGTGGAGGACATCCGGATCCTCTCGACCCTGGTCCGGACCCATGACGGGGTCTACACCCGGGTCCCGAACCAGGAGGTCTTCACCTCCAATATCACGAACTACGTCGTCCACCCCGCGCGACGGGTGGAGTACCTCCATCGGGGTCGGTCATGCCGAGGACGTGGAGAAGGTGAGGGGGGTGGTCCTCTCCTGCCTCAGGGATACCCCGTACGCCCTTGTCAGGCCCGAACCCGAGGTCTCCCTCTCGACCATCGCCGACGACCGGCTCCTCCTCTCCGTGTACTTCTGGACGCCCTCCCGCTCCTACACCCCGGCGAGGTCGGCCGTCCTCGAGGGGATCCAGAAGGCGCTCGTTGCTGCGGGCATCGAGATCCCCTCGCCCAGGAGGCAGGTCTCCCTTACGGGAGGAGACGTGAGCCGGGGTCCCGCGCCAGGGGAATCCCCGGGCGGGAGGCGGCCATGAGCGGGGAAGGCGGGGACATCGCGGGGTGGATCTCGACCCTGAAGAAGGGGGATCTCGCCGCCCGGCACGAGGCAGAGGAGGCGCTCCGGGGGCTCGGGGAGGGCGCCGTGGGGCCCCTCATCCAGGCTCTCAGGGAGGAGACGGACACCGACTTCCGGTGGTATGCGGCCCGGGTCCTCGCGAGGATCGGTCCGGCTGCCATCGGGCACCTGGTCCAGGCACTGAAGGGCGAGAAGGACCAGCAGGTCCAGCGCTACCTCGCGGCGAGCCTCGGGGAGATGGGGGGGCTGCGGTCCGGCCCCTCCTCGCCCTCCTCTCCGATCCGGCGCCGGAGATCCGGGGCTTCGCGGCCCTCGCCCTCTGCCGGGTGGGGAGGCCGGCCATCCAGCCCCTCTCCGATGCCCTCGACGATACCGACGAGACCGTGCGTTCCTGTGCCGCGCTCATCCTCTGGCAGATGGGCGAGGAAGGGATGGACGCGCTCGGGAAGGCATTCACTACAAAGGACGGGGATCCGGACAGGGCCGGCCACGACGGGAAAGGAACCCATTAGATCAGCTCCCGCCCCATGGTAGGATATGGATCTCTCCCCGTCCATGGCTGATTATTTTACCTCCCTCGAGCGATCCCTGGGTACTGCGCTCGATCACGCCCGCGCGGCCCGCTCGAAGGGGGTGGATCCCCGGCTCACGGTGGAGGTGCCGGTGACGAACGACCTCGCCGACCGGGTGGAGGCGCTCCTCGGGATCAAGGGGGTGACCGCCCGGATCCGGGAGCTCGAGGGGACGATGGAACGGGAGATGGTCGCCCTCTCCATCTCGGACGACTTCATCGCCCGGCGCTTCGGCGAGACGAGCCGGGAGGAGGTCCTCGAGCACGCGATCCGGACCGCGATGTCCATCCTCACCGAGGGGGTCGTCGCCGCCCCCACCGAGGGGATCGCGAAGGTCGACCTCGGGAAGAACGACTCCGGGACCGAGTACGCCCGGATCTTCTACTCGGGGCCGATCCGGAGCGCCGGCGGGACCGCCCAGGCCCTCTCGGTGCTCGTCGCAGACTATGTCAGGCGGGCCCTAAACATCGACCGGTACCGGCCCCGTCAGGAAGAGGTGGAGCGGTACATCGAGGAGATCCGGCAGTACAATGCACGGGTGCACCTCCAGTACCTCCCGACCGACGCCGAGATCCGGCGCATCGTGGAGAACTGCCCGGTCTGCATCGACGGGGAGGGGACCGAGGATGAAGAGGTGAGCGGGTACCGGAACCTGGAACGGGTCTCGACGAACTCCATCCGGGGCGGGATGGCCCTTGTCATCGCCGAGGGCGTCGCCCTGAAGGCCCCGAAACTCGAGAAGCATGTCCGGAACCTGAAACTCGACGGGTGGGAGTGGCTCGCGGGGCTCACCGGCGGGAAGGGGGGCGGCGAGACAGAGAACGGGATCGCCCCCCGTGACAAGTACCTCAGGGGACATCATCGCCGGCCGGCCGGTCTTCGCCCACCCGATGGAGAAGGGCGGCTTCCGGCTCGAGGTACGGGAGGTCCCGGAACACCGGCCTCGCGGCGGCCGGCCTCAACCCGGCCACCATGCACCTCCTGGGGGGATTCCTCGCGGTGGGGACCCAGATGAAGCTCGAGCGGCCGGGGAAGGCGGCGGGGATCTCTCCCGTCGATACCCTCGAGGGACCGACGGTCCGGCTCACGAACGGCGACGTGCTGCGGATCGATGACGAGAAGACGGCGGTCGCGCTCGCGGACCGGGTGGAGCGGATCCTGGACGTCGGGGAGATCCTCATCGGGTTCGGGGAGTTCCTGGAGAACAACCATCCCCTGATGCCGGCGGGATACAATGATGAGTGGTGGAGGGCAGAGACGGGGGGTGAACGACCGGAGAACGAGCTCGACGCGATCGAGATGGCCCTGTCAGGGGGGTACCTCCATCCGGCATTCACCTATCCCTGGGAAGATCTCACCGCCGAACAGGTGAGATCGCTTGCGGGGGGGGTCGCAGGGAAGGGGTCCGTGCAGAACGGGACGCTTGAGATGCCCATGGACCCGGCCGTAAAAGGGATCCTGGAGGAACTCCTCGTCCCCCACCGGGTCAGCGACGGGAAGATACGAATCGAGCACCCCCTCGCCCTCCTCGCCTGCCTCGGCCTCACCACGAGCCTTGAGCGGCGATCCGCCGCGGCGGGTGCCCCTGAGGCAGGGTCGGGCCTCGATCTGGCCATGCAGAATGCCGGTTTCCGGATGCGCCCCCGGGCCGGGACGCGCATCGGCGGGAGGATGGGGAGGCCGGGGAAGTCGAAGCCCCGCGAGATGAGCCCCCCTCCCCACTCCCTGTTCCCTCTCGGGGATGCCGGCGGGAGCCGCCGGTCCTTCCAGGAAGCAAGGTCCACGAAGACCATGACGAAGAGGCCGGGGGGCTTCTCCCAGACCGAGGGGATGATTGAGATCATGGCCGGCGAGCGGAGGTGCCCCTCCTGCAGGAAGACGAGCTTCCGGAACCTCTGCGAGTGCGGCACCCCCACCGAGCCGGTCTTCCGCTGTCCCAGGTGCAGCCAGGAGGCCCCCGAGCGCTGCCCGAGGTGCGGCGTCCCCACGAGCTCGGGGCAGAAGTTCCCCGTCGACCTCCGCGCCGAGTACTCGGCTGCCCTCGAACGGCTCGGGATCCGGGAGAACCAGGTCACCCTCGTGAAGGGGGTGAAGGGGCTCATCTCCCGGGAGCGGGCGGTCGAGCCGGTGGACAAGGGGATCCTCCGCTCGATCCACGACCTCTTCGTCTTCAAGGACGGGACCATCAGGTACGACATGATCGACCTCCCCCTCACCCACTTCAGGCCCGACGAGGTGGGGGTCGGCGTCGGGAAGCTGCCGCTCCCTCGGTTACACCCATGATACCCACGGGAACGAGCTCAGGGAGGCGGGCCAGGTTCTGGAACTCCGCCCGCAGGATATCCTGATCTCCGAGGACTGCGGGAGGTACATGGTGAAGGTCGCGGGATTCATCGACGAGCTCCTGGAGAAGGTCTACCACCTGCCCCCGTTCTACAGGGTCGAGGAGCCCTCGGGCCTCATCGGTCATCTCCTCGTCGGCCTCGCCCCGCATACCTCGGCGGGCGTCCTCGCCCGGCTCGTCGGGTTCTCCCGGGCGAACGTCGGCTATGCCCACCCCTTCTTCCATGCGGCGAAGCGGCGGAACTGCTTCCACGGGGATACCGGGATCGAGGTCTACGACGGGGAGCGAGTGGAAGAAGGCCCGGATCCGGGACTTTGTCACCGAGAACTTCAATCTCTCCCGGCCAGGCCTCGACCGGCTCGGCACCTACCACTCCGAGGCGAGGCAGCTCGCCTACATCAGGGCCGTGGACACGGCGGGAAATGTCCACCTCCGGCGGATCACCTCGGTCTCGGTCCACAGGGCCCCCGAGGCTCTCATCCGGTTCGAGACCGACCGGGGCAGGTCCATCGCCGTCACCCCCGACCATGCCATGCTCATCTGGGACCTCACCTACCTGCGGAAGGTGAGGGCGCTCGAGCTGAAAGAGGGTGACTCCCTCCCGGTCAGCACCGGCGGGGCGGTGATGGCCGAGCGGATCGCAAAAAGGGAGATAGTCCCGTCGCCGGATGAGCGGGTGTACTGCCTCACCGTGGACAGGGACCATACCATGGAGGCGAACGGTATCTTCACCGGCCAGTGCGACGGGGACGAGGACTGCGTCATGCTCCTCATGGACTGTCTCCTCAACTTCTCGCGGGCCTTCCTCCCCGAGTCCCGGGGCGGGACCATGGACGCCCCCCTCATGATCACGGGCCGCATCGATCCCGCCGAGATCGACAAGGAGTCCCATAACCTCGATGTCGGCTCCGGGTATCCCGTCGAGCTCTACCTCGCCGCTCGAGCGGCGGGCCCACCCGCGGGAGGTCGAGGGGCTCATCGACCGGGTGGGGAAGCGGCTCCACACCCCCGCCCAGTTCGAGGGATTCTCCTATACCCACGAGACGGGCGATATCTCGGCAGGCCCCCAGGAGTCCACCTACACCCGGCTCCAGTCCATGCAGGAGAAGCTCGACGCCATGCTCTCGCTCGCGAAGAAGATCCGGGCGGTCCACCCCGACGACGTGGCCGAGCGGGTGCTCCACACCCACTTCATCCCCGACATGCAGGGGAACCTCCGCGCCTTCTCGAACCAGACGGTGCGGTGCACGAAGTGCAACACCAAGTACCGGCGCGTCCCCCTCGCAGGGAAGTGCCCCCGCTGCGGCGGCGCCATCCTCCCCACCGTCCACGAGGCCTCGGTGAAGAAGTACCTGGAGATCTCAAGGAAAATCTGCGCGGATTACACCATCTCCCCGTACACGAGGCAGCGGATCGAGGTCCTCGCCCGGGCGATCGCCTCCACCTTCGGGGTCGAGAGCGAGCAGCAGAAGGCCCTCGCGGATTTCATGTAAACCGAACCCATCGGTTCCGGGAGGACAGAACGTACCGGATCGCCGCCGTCCTCCGTCGTGTGGGTGGGGCGCAACAGCCACAATAATCGTTTATAGTCCCCGGCCTCACCTCGCATCCGGGGAAGAACGCACTTCCCGGGGGTGAAACCGGGGATGGGGCTTGATCAGCAGGAGATCCGCGAACTGGAGGGGATTATATCTGCCGCGATCACCGGAAGCCAGCCGGTGAAGGGCCCAGGGGCTGGGCCCACCGAGATGGCAGCTTATATCACCGATTCCTTTCTCGAACGGATCCGGAGCCGGGATACTGTTGCAGAGATCAGGCCGGACGGGAAGGAGATCCCCGCGACTCCTGCTGAGTCGCTGACCCTGACGCAACTTTACTGCCTTTATTTCCCGAACCAGGCACGACATGGAGTCGCCCTTTACGATAGCGGCCGAAAAGGCACCGATGACCTTGGGGAATGACTCTTTTCAGCGGCCTGGTCCGTAAGATCCCCTTGTCGGTGGAAGCTCCCAGCCACAAAAATCGTTTATAGTCTCTTCCCGAAGAGACAATCCCGGAACAATCCGGAAGTGAAAGTGGAGGTACCCGGAAATGATACAGCACATAACATCCATCGATAATATCCGGAACGGGGTGGTGTACGACCCGACAATGGTGAAGCATGGCGTCGTCACCGAGAACAGGATCTCGGATCTCTCCTGGTGGATCGACCCGTCGACACATCTCAACCTCGATCTCCCTGCCCATCTCATGGACCTTGTCTTTGTCGCTACCCGGCTCGAGAAGAATGCCAAGATCCTCGTTGATGGCGACCACAGTTTCGTGATCGCCCCCGTGGACAGCGGGGCGTACCGCCGGTACGGGAAGGTGGAGATGCCGGAGATGCGGCGGCGGATCACGCTGCGGCCGGCCATCCAGAACTAGCCGGTACGGGATCCATCCGATAGGAAAGGGGCGGAACGGAGTGCCGAGGTTCGGGAACAGGGCGGGCCGCGTCGGGGGCCAGATCCTCGATATATGGGTAAAGAGCAGTGACGCGGCGAGGGGGCAGGCCCGGGTGAGGGCCCCCGATGGCGAGGATCTGATCATCGATCTTCCGAGGGGGACCGCCATCCGTGACGGGGACGCATTCGGCCCCTCGGATAACGGAATATTTTACCGGGTTTTCATCGAGGCTGAGCTGATGCTCAGGGTCCCGTCTGAATAGATGGTTCCACGGCCCGGAACGTGGGAGGATCACCATCTCCCTGTCGATGTGACACTCGGCTCCTGGCCGGGAGATCACTGCCTGTGAAAAAAGAGAATTTCCTTCCCAATTAGAAGATCGGACCCGGGGAAGCTGCCCGGGCATCCGGTCTCTCTTCTGCGGCCGGAGCCACCTTCCGATCACCCGTGCCTGCCCCTGACCACGCGTTCTCGAAGTTCCCCGTGACGAGGGATATCAGGCTTGCATTGTTTGTCCAGAGGGAAGAACACCGGGTGGAAGACTCCTTCCCCGAGGTGATGATGACCGCTTCTTTCCTGTCACAAACGAGGAAGTTACTCCCGGTCCCTTCAAGGCTTCCCAGCCGGAAATCGAGGTCCCTGGACTCCAGGCCCTTCAGGATCGCCGAGAGCGTGAGGATCTCCGATTGTTCGGTGACGATCCGGATCTTCACCCCTTTGTCCGGGACGGTTCCCAGGATCTTCGGGATCTCGGAGAGGAGGGGGAAGGTGACCGTACCTGATGCGATGAGGACCTCCCGCTTTGCCTTCTCGAGCATCCCCGCGATCTTCCCTTCGACCGCAAACTTCCCCTCGATGATGGAGAACTGCTCCCCGTCATCCTCCTTCGGTGGAGCAACGTCTGCGGGATTGAAGTACTCAAGGAAATCCTCGGCAAGGTACATGATCTCGGACGACTCCCTGGAGAGGGCTTCCTGCCGGTTCCTCGCGAGGATACGGATCGCCTTCTCGACGGGTATGGCCTTGACCCGGGTCGGGCTGCCTACCACCCTCTCGATGATCCCGAGTTCATAGAGCCTGGGAAGGATCCGGTAGATGTCCTCCCTGCGCACGGAAGAGATCTTCGAGATCGGCTCGATCTGGGTCGTCCCGAGCTTCAGGATGGCGAGATAAATCTTCGCCTGGTTCTGGGTGAGGCCGAACTCCGCCAGCTTCTGGGCATCACCTTCCAGGGTTGCCCTGGGAGGGACGGGGGGGGTGATGAACCGCTTCCCCACCATCTTCTGGTACTCAAGCATCTGCATGTGCATCACCCGCCCCTTCCTTCAGCCTGAACCCGTCCCAGGGGATCCGGATCTCGAATTTCGCCCCGCTGCCGTACACGCCGTTCTCCCTGATGGTCATCCCCGTGATGCCGAGGATCTCCTGGACGAGGAAGAGCCCGAAGCCGGTATGCCTCCCGTACCCCTGCCTGAAGATGAACTCCTTCTTCTCAGGAGGAACGCCGACCCCGTCATCCTCGAAGAGCAGGGAGCAGGTGCCGTCCTCGATCAGGGCCCTGATCCGGATCAGGGTGGCATGCTCCCCGTGCCGGATGGTGTTGTCCACGAGATTCGTGATCACCCGTTCAAAGAGAGGATCGGCGTAGATCTCGAGAGCCGGCAGATCGAGGTCGATCCTGAGTGAACCCGTGTTCAGCGCGGCGACTCCCTTCTGCACCGTCGAGGAAACGGACTCCCAGCCTGGCGTCTTCATCCCGAGATCCGCATAATCCCGGGTGAACTCCATCTTGCGCTGGAGGCTCCTGACCAGGGGGGCGAGCTTCCTGCCATATCCGGTTCCATGCCCTGCGCCGCCCCCGTTTCCATCCCCGCAAGGGCGAGGTACATGCTGAGGGCCGCGATATCATTCAGCACGTCGTGCCGGGTGACGGCGGTGAGGAGGTTCAGCTTCCCGTTCGCCTGCCTGAGGGCGTCCTCCACCCGTTTCCGCTCGGTGAGATCCCTCGCAAAGACAGCGACCTTCTCGACCTCCCCGGAACTATTCAGGATGGGACAGAGGATCGTGTGGAAGTACCGGTCCGCGATCTCTTCGTCGTAGATCCGGTACCGGCGGGTCTCCAGGACCTCGTCCAGCACCGCCCGGGCACTTCCCGCCTTCTCGGGCATGGAATCGAAGAGGGAGGTCCCGACGAGCCGGGCCACGTCCGTCCCGAGGAGGGTGGTGGCTGCCCTGTTCGCAAGGAGCAGCCTGCCTTCCGTGTCCACGAGGAAGGAGGCGTCCGGGCTCGCGTTGAAGAAGGCCCTGAGCGAGGCCTCCGAGTCGCGGAGGGCCTCCTCGGCCTCTCTCCGGCCGGTGACCTCCTCGGCAAAGAGGAGCCCGAACTCCTGGTCACGGTGCGGGACATGGCTCGCCCTGATATCGACCCGGATGATATCCCCCTTCTTCGTCCTGAACCGGGTCTCGTAGGAGGTCGAGGCGCGGGCCCTGAGATTCTCCCAGAGAGACCCCCAGGTCCCGTGAGGCTGGTCGATATCGACGTCAGAAAGGGCCATCCGGGCCAGCTCCCCCTGCCCGTAGCCGAGGAGCGTCTCACCCGCAGCGTTCACCTTGAGAAACCGGCCGTCCCTGCCTACCCAGTATGCGGGAACCGCCGCCCGTTCCATCGAGCTCATGATGGCCTGCATCCGGTCCTCCTCCTGCTTCTTCTGGAGGATCTCCTCGAGGATCTGGTGGTTCGAGGAGAGGAGGGTCAGGGTCTGCCTGTCCATGAGCTCCTCGAGGCTCCGCCGGTGAAGCGCCATCCGGGTGATATCCTCGAGGGAGAGGACCATCCCCGACGGCCCCGTGGAGGAGGCGAGGGGGGTGATCCTTGCCCGGAAGACATACTGGTCATCTCCGACAAGGCTCTCGAACTCGGAAGTACTCGCCCCCCTTCCTGTCCCCCGCCTGAGATCCCCGAGGAGCCGCTCTCCCACATATGCCGCAAGGGGGGTTTCGCCGATATTCTTCCCGACCAGGTCCTCCCTGCGGAGCCTGAAGACGGTAAGGAGGGGCTCATTCACCTCACGCACCCGGAGATCGGCGGAGAGGACGAGGACAAGAGGGGAGGGTTCTTTCAGGGTGGAGGCGAGGCTGGCGCGGCGGGGGAGGGAGAAGACCCGGGTGTGGCCGTAGGTATGGATGCCCACCTCCCCTCCCTCTGCAAGGGCTGCGAGGTGCCTCGAGGCCGAGCTCCGGCTGAGCGCCAGCGCCCTGCCGACGTCGTCCGCGGTCAGGCCCCTCGGATGATCCCAGAGGACCCTTCGGATCCGGGAATCGATCTCGTTCCTCCTGATCTTCGGGCGTGATACCCGTGCCTGGCCGGTACCCTGGCCTCCCGGTCGGACCTCTCCCTCTACCCCACCCTTCAACTCTCCCTTCAGCAGTGAAACATTCTCCATGAATCACCCCTCCATTCCGTGGTCAGGGGTTTCCCCGGGAGTTTTAAAGAGCCTCGCCTGTAGATCAGTTTTTGAGACAGATTTTGTAAAGACCACGTTTATCCGGAAAACGGCTCCCGGGGCCCGGCCGCAAGGCCAATCCCCCACCAGCCATCCCTCACCGGTGAACGCGGTCCCCGGGCCCCGGCCCGTCAGGCCCCGGGCCCAGCCAAAGGATCGATGTCCCAAAGGATTACGGTTGGAGGGACGACAGTCCCGAAGGACAATGTTCATCCGGGTACCGGCTCCCGGGGCCCGGTCTTGACAGAGATCGACGTCCCGAAGGGACAGCGAGCCAGGCATCAGGAGTCCCGATAAACCCTGATCCTCCTTTCCGTGGCCCGTTCAGAGGTCGGACTTTTCGAGTGTGAGCTCGAGAATCCCCTTCCTGAACTTCTTCTTTCCCAGCCGCGCCGTCCAGGGGAGGGAGATCTTCTTCCGGTACAGGGTGTCCCCGTCGGCTGCTGTGATGATAAGGGTCTGTGCCTCGAGGTCGAGCCTGATCTTCTCGTCGCTGATCCCCGGGAGGTCCGCAAGGATGTATATCCTGTCCCCGTCGACCGAGAGCCTGAACGCGACATCGGCAGCCTTCGACGCGGGATGCCGGGTTTCATCCGGTTTCTTCATCTCGTCAGGACCTCCTCCGGGAGAAATCCCTAGCCGACCCGCAGGGTTTCTCCCCTCGTTCTCCCGAGGAATGAAGGGCGTCCGAAACGGGAATCCCCAAAAAAAAGAGATGTCTGGACAGGTATAGTCCTATAGAGCTGGCTGGCAGATTCCCGCTTCCGGTGCGACCCCGGCATTCCCTGTGAACACGATTCTTCTGGCATGCGAAAGGACTCTCCGCCGGATGGTCACCACAGAATCCGGCTCAGGAGATGCTGCTCCCCGCGGTGAGATACGTGCCTCATCCACCACGATGTCCCCCATCGGGAGCCCTGCCGATGCTCCCGGCAGGGTCCCGCGGGGTCTCTTTCTCTCCACGGTGTCTTCCACTTCTGTGTGGGCTGTACCACCCACACCACCCCACTCATCATGAGGTGTGATATAGGTTACCGGAGTTCTCACCGGTTGTTTCAAATTTTGAAAAAGAGAGGGAAGGGCCATCCGGGGCCCGGGCAGGACCTTACGTACCTTTGCCCGGCTTCCCCTTCTCCTCGCTCATCCCGCCGTCGAGGATATGCTGGAAGACCAGCTTGAACTCGGAGAGCTTCTGCCTGATGTGCTTCCTGCCATCCTCGGTCGGGGAGTAGAGTTTGGACTTCCCCGATGCCTTCATCTCGAGGTACCCTTTCTCCTCGAGATCGTAGAGGAGCGTGTAGATCCTCGCCTGGGGGATGAGGACCCCGTACCGGTCATGGATCTCCCGCACGATGTCGTACCCCGAGATGGGCCGCGAGAGGAGGGAGAGGACCACCGGTTCGAGCGACTTCTTCACCACCTCCTCGAGGGTCGCATGGGGGACGACGGTGACCGATTCGGAGGGGAATGACTGGTGCGCAAAGGAGAGCATCGTGTCCCTTCCCGTGGAGACGATGATCTTGGGGATCCCCTCGGAGAAGGCCCGTATCAGGGTGTGATCGATCGTGCCGATATTGAGGGCGATGATCCCGGAGATGGGCAGGCCTTCCGCCTTCTTCGCGAGGATGAAGTCCTTGAGGGCGATGATATCGCTGAACTCGTCGGTCTCGTAGAAATCGAGGAGGATCTGGAGGGAGGCCCCCTCTCCGGCCGGTGGCAGGGTCGCCGTGCACTTCTGGAGGACCTGCATCAGGGTGTAGAGCTCCCCCTTCCTGACGCGCCTTGTCACGAGGTTCCCCTTCTGGATCTCGTCGAGGAAGTACCTCTGGATGGTGGACCGGTGGTACGCGAAGAAGTTGCGGCCCCCCGTCTTCAGCCCCTCCTCGATCGCGAACTTGAACGCCGGCTCGGTCGCGGACTGGTCGGTGTACAGGTAGAGGATGATATCTGAGAAGATATCCCGGAGGAGGACCGTCTTGATCCCGGGAAGATCGAGGTACTCCGGCGCCTCCTCCTCGGCCCGCCCTTTCTCCTTCTGCAGCTTCTGCCCGGCGTCGTTCCGGAAGAGCGCGATCTCGATCGCCGCCTTGATCTCGAGCTCGTTGAAGGGCTTCACGATGTAGCCGTAGGGCCTCGCGTCCTTCGCCTTCGCGATGATCGCGTCGTCGGCATAGGAGGTGACGAAGACGACGGGGATGCCCATCTCCTCGTTGATCACCTTCGCCGCCTCGATCCCGTTCATCTTGCCCGGCATCACGATGTCCATGAGCACGATATCCGGCCTGAGCCGCCGTGCCTTCTCGATGCTGTCCTCCCCCGAGGCCGCCATCCCGATGACCCCGTAGCCGAGGGCGGTCAGCCGCTCCTCGAGCTGCATCGTGATGATGGCTTCGTCATCCACTACCAGTATCTTTGACATCTTCCCGTTCCGGTGGTGAGATAGGTAATTCTACGATCACTTCTGTGCCGCCATCCTTCTTTATCTCGAGGGTCCCCTTCAGCTGCTGCTCTACGAGGTTCCTCACGAGCTTGAGCCCCAGGCTGCTCGCCTTGTTGATGTCGAACCCCTCGGGCATGCCGACCCCGTCGTCCCTGACCGATATCCGGATCCGGCCCCCCTCCCGCGCCCCCGAGACCTCGACCGTCCCCCTCTCCCGCCCCCGGAAGGCATGCTTGTAGGCATTGGAGAGGAGCTCGTTGATGACGAGGGCGAAGGGGATGGCCTGGTCGATGGGCATGTAGATCTCGGGGAAGGCGAGGACTGCCCGTGATCTCGGTCTTCTTCCCCGCGTAGATGTTGGAGACCGCGGCGAGCTGCTCCTTCACCGTCGCCTCCATGTTGATCCGGTCGAACTGCTTCGCTCTCGTAGAGCCTCGTGTGGATCTGGGCCATGGTCTGGATCTTCATCATGACGTCGGTGAGGATGCTGCCCGTCCCCGGGTCCCGGGTCCTCATCCGGGTCATGTCCAGGAGGCTCGAGGTGAGCTGGAGGTTGTTCTTGACCCGGTGGTGGATCTCGCGGAGGAGGACCTCCTTCTCCTCGAGGGAGGCGATCAGCCGCTCCTCGGCACGCCTGCGCTCGGTGATGTCCCGGAAACTGAACACCCGCCCGACGATGGAGTTCCCGATCCTCTGGGCCTTCGAGTACTGCTCGATGAACCTCCCGTCCAGCAGCTCGAGGGTGTCGAAGGACTCCCTCTGCGGGTGATCGGCGAGGTCCTTCATCCGGGCGAGGAACCGTCGGGGTCCTTCACCTGCAGCGAGAGGTACTCGGTCGCGGCCCGGGTATCGAGGGTGGAGAGGACCGAGTCCGGGATGTTCCACATCGTCGTGAAGTTCCGGTTGTAGCTCGTGATCCTCCCCTGCTTGCTGACGACGAGCATGGCATCGGCCGTCGACTCGAGGGCCGCGTGGAGTTGCGAGAGGGTGGTCCTGACCGTCTCCTCGGCGTTCTTCCGGTGGGAGATCTCGGTCGTGCAGCTCGGTGTTGATTGCCTGGAGTTCGCCGGCCTTCTCCGCGAGCTCCACCTCCACCTTCTTCCGGTCGGTGATGTCCTGGCCCTGCGCAATCGCCGATGATACGGTTTTTCCATCGGCCTCGTACAGGGTCGCGGAGTTCCAGAGAACGGTCCTGATATCCCCGTCCTGATGGAGGATGGGGATCTCGACGACCTCCCACCGCTCCCCGGCCATCACTCTCCGGATGTGATCCATCGAATCGGCTGCCGTCTCTGCCGGGAAGAGGATCTCGAGGCCCCTCCCGACGACCTCGTCCGCAGCCAACCCGGTCAGGCGTTCGAACGCATGGTTGAACCGGGTGATCCTCAGACCGGGATCCCAGACGATGATGGGCGCATTCGCGTAATCGAGCAGGTTCTCGAGGTACTGGGAGGTCTCCCGTAGTCCCTCTTCGGCCAGCTTCCGTTCGGTGATGTCCTGGCCCTGGGCAATAGCGGATGATACCGTTTTTCCGTCCGCCCCGTACAGGGTTGCAGAGTTCCAGAGCACGGTCCTGATCCCCCCGTACTTATGGAGGATGGGAATCTCAACGGCCTCCCAGCGCTCTCCGGCCATCACTCTCCGGATGTGATCCATCGAATCGGCTGCGGTCTCCGCCGGGAAGAGGATCTCGAGGCCCCTCCCCAGCACCTCCTCCCCTTTTCTTCCGGTCAGGCGTTCGAACGCATGGTTGAACCGGGTGATCCGGAACTGCGGGTCCCAGACGATGATCGGGGCGTTCGCGTGGTTGATCAGGTTCTCCAGGTACTGAGACTTGTCCCGCAGTTCCTCCTCGGCCCTTTTCAAATCGGTGATATCCCGGGCATAGATCCGGATAGTCCTCGTCCTGGGTGAGAGAGTGATCGTCTCAAGGAACACCTTCTCCCCTACACTTACCTCCCTCCGGGCATCCCCCTCGAGGAGGATGGGGAACATTGCCTGGAAATTCTCAGGGAGGAAGGCGGTGGGATCGTTCCCGAGGCCCAGGTTCTCAAGGGTCCCTGCGACGGCGGTGTTGGTGTAGATCACCTCTCCGGAGAAGTCCAGTTCTATAATCGGGTTCGGGTTCAGCTCGGGGAAAGAGGCAAGATGGGCGATCCGCTCCTCTGCCCGCCTCCGGTCGGTGATGTCGTGCATCAGGACCTGTGCCGCCCGGGTGCCCTCGGTACCGGACCGGGAGACGAGATCACCTCGACGGGGACCCTTGTCCCGTCGAGCCTGAGGATCACGGTTTCCCTCACGGGGAGGCGCTTCCCCTCGTCGATGCTCCTTACCCGATCCGTGGCACTTTCCTGTTCTTCGGGAGGGATGAGCTTCATAATATCATGGGACTTCAGTTCCTCCATGCTTGATGCACCATAGAGGTCGAGGGCGACCTGGTTCGCGTACAGGGGCCTTCCATGGTAAGTGGACCACGATGGCCTCGGGTGCAGAATCGACGAGGGCCCTGTACCGCTCCTCGCTCTCCCGGAGGGCCTGCTCGGCCCGCTTGCGTTCGGTGATGTTGCGTAAAATACACCGATGAGCCCCGTCAACCTCCCCGGTCGGGCCAAACTTCGGAACGTACACCCCGCTGAAGAACTCCGTCTCGCCTTTCTGATTCCTGAGCGATGTCTCAAGGGAGGCCGCATCGCCCGTTTCCAGCACCATGCGCTTTGTGGCTGTGATCTTGTCGGCGTCCTCCTGATCGAGGATCTCGTAGTCGGTTTTTCCCAGCATATCGGCCTCGGTAAGACCGAGTTGCGGGTTGATAACCAGCTGGTAGCGCAGGTCGCGGTCCTGCATCAGGATGTGATCGGGCGTGTTGGTGGCGATAGCATGGAAACGCTCCTCGCTTGCCCGTAGGGCCTCCTCCGCCCGCTTCCGCTCGGTGATGTCCCGGTTGCTCCCCCGGATCCCGAGAAACTCTCCCTTTCCCCCGTAAATCGGCTGGCAGACATGCTCGACCCAGCACGAGGTCCCGTCCAGGCGAATGTAGCGCCACTCCCCTTTCCCGACCTTCTGTCTCCCATGGACCTCCCGCTGGTGTTCCTCAAACCCGGGACGGTCATCGGGATGTATGATATTCCAGCGGAGGCCGGGATCATCAAAAAATTCCTGTGACCTTGTGGCCGGTGACCATCTCACACGAGGGTGAGCAGTAGAGGAACTTACCCGAAGGATCGAGCCAGAACTCCCAGTCATAGGTGTTATCTGCAACCGTCCGGAACCTTTCCTCGCTCTCCCGGAGCGCCTGGTCGGCGAGATGCCGCTCGGTAACATCGAGGCTCATGGAGACGAGCGCGACCACCTTTCCATCGAGGATGATGGGCGCTATGTACCAGTTGAACCATGATTGGTCCGGAGGGTTGCTCTTGTAAGGGAAGTCGAGGAAGCTCTTCGCCTGCTTCGTCCGGACAACCTCGTCAAAGACCGCCACGACCCCCTCCGCCTCCACAGCCGGTGCATAGTCGTACACCGAGAGGCCGGCCATCCCCTGGCTCTGGAAGGGTTCGGCGAAGAGGCTCCTGGTAGGTACCCTGTTGTGGACAAGGACGGTGTAGGAGGGGGCGGCATCGAAGAGGACGAGACCGGCCGGGATATTATCAAAGAGCGCCTGGATCTCTGACTGCTTCCTCCTCAGCTCCTTCTCCGCCCGCTTCAGCTCGGTGATATCCGTGTGTATCCAGAGCCGGCCGAACCGTTTTTCGCCGAGGCCCAGAGGGATGAAATCCCGGAGAAACGTCCTTTCACCGGCCATCCCGACGTCTTCTCCCCGGACGGGCTGTCCCAGGTGGACCATCTCCCTGATACGGGCCACCGCCGCCTCCGGATCCAAGTAGGAGGGCCGGATCTTCTCGATCATCTCGTCTGCGGACAGTTTCGTCAGGTCTTCGAGTGGGTCTTTCAGGCCGAAAATATCGCAGAAGGCCTGGTTGGCAAATTCCACCCTGTTATCGTCGGTGACAAGCAGGATTGCCGTGTGCATGCTCGAGAGGATCGAATAAAACCGCTGCAGGACGACCTGCTGCTGATCCTCCATCTCCTTGCGTTCGGTGATATCGCGGGCGATGGCGATCACGCCCCGCACCACGCCGTGGGCGTCCCGCTCCGGCACCATCTGGGTGTCGAAGACCCGCTGCTTGCCCTGCCAGTCGTTGAGGTGCTCGAACCTCCTCGGTTCGCCTGATTCGAGCACCTCTCTCGCGGCCAGTTCCCACCGGCAGGCTGCTGCCGGCGAGGCCCCGTACTCGCTCGCGGTGCGGCCGACGAGCGCCTCCCCGGGAAGGCCGGTCCGCTCCGAGACGGCCGGGTTCACGTAGAGGAGGCGCAAGTCCCGATCGAACCGCGTGATCAGGTCGGGGATGTTCTCCGCAAGGACGCGGAACCGCTCCCTGCTCTCGCGCATCGCCTCCTCGGCCCTCTTGCGGTCGGTGATGTCGCGGGCATAGATGTTCACGTACTCCTCGTCCGGAGGCCGGACGGCAAAGAGCCAGAATACCCGCCCTCGCCGGTCGGTGATCTCGGACAGGTGTTCGCGCTCGTCGCCGTGGCTGCTGTCTGCGAGGGCAAGGAGGTCAGGCGGCAGCGGTTCGTCCTTCGACCAGCCCAGCCCAGCGAGCCACCTCCCGGCTGCCTCGTTCGCATAGAGGAGGGCCCCGTCGCTGGCAACCCGCATCACGGGGTTGGGGTCCTGCCCGGGGAACTGGGCCAGCTTCCGCATCGCATCCTCCGAAAGCTTCCGCTCGGTAATGTCGGTGAAGACGGTCGCGAACCTCCCTTTTCCCGGCGAGAAGGCCGAGACAGAGAAGTACTGCCTCATGGGGGGGAAGTAAGTCTCGAAGGTCTCGGGCCCTCCTCCCGATGCTACCCTCGCGTACACGTCCAGGTACGGCGGGCTCCCCGTCCCATAAAGGTCCGAGGCTCTCTTCCCGACGGCACTGCTCCTGAAAAGCCCGAGGATCCTCTCGAACGCGGGGTTTACGTCGGTGATGATGTAGTCCACCGCCTTCCCATTCTCGTACACGACCTCGTGGTTGGCGAGACCCTCGGTCATGGATTCATAGAGGACCCTGAGGCGTTCCTCGTTCTTCCGCAGCGCCTCCTCGATCCGTTTGCGCTCCGTAATGTCGATGTTCACCCCGAATACCCGGGTCGCCCGCCCGTCCTTGTCGAACACCGACGCTCCCCGGCAGTAGACCCAGACGATTCCTCCGCCGGGTTGCGTTATCCGGAACTCAAAATCGAAGTTCCTGTGCCGGGTGCGGGCCGTTTCCAGTGCCGCCTCCACCTTCGGAACATCATCCCGGTACACACGGGTTAAGAAATCCTGGTAGGTGTGGATGCTTCCCGGCTCCACCCCGTAGATGGCTTCGAGTTCGGGGGTCCACCTGACATCCTGGGTGGCGAGGTCCAGGTCCCACACCCCGATCCGTCCAGCCTCCTGAGCCAGCCGCAGCCGGTTTTCGCTCTCCCGGATCTCTGCCTCGTCCTCTTTCCGGTCGGTGACTATGACGCTGATCTTCGAGCCCGGTTCGGCGGAGAGCGGGTTCATCGAGACAAAGACGGGCAACGGCCCGGCGACGCGGCGCAGGGTCACCCGTTCCCGGCGCAGCCCCGCCGGCGAGGCCCGGAAGGCCCCCTCGAATGCCGGCAGGTCACCCGGGGAGATATGATCGAGGAGGGAAGTGCCGATGATCTTGTCGGGGGGTACCTGGACCATCGAGGCAAACCGCTCGTTCGCGTACAGGATTATCCCGTCCGGCGAAACCGTGAGAGCCCCCTCCGGTATCGTCTCGACAAGGGCCCGGTAGGGACGGTCGGGTCCCTCGAGGGTGTAGATCTTCTTCGTGTCTTCAGTTGAGACGACGATCGCGTCGACCTCCCCCGAGCGGATGGCCTCGAGGGTCTCCTCGAGCTCCCGGACCCGGGATGCAAGCTCCTGGTTCTTTACCCGGAGTTCTTCGATCTCTCCTCCCTCATTGTTGCGCTCTGGGTCCGTCACCCGCCCCTCCTGCACTGACCCTATCCCTTCCTGGGAATCAGGTCGAGCCCGATGAGGACCTTCTCCTTCTCCCTCATGTCACCGATTATCCGCCGCAACGGGAGCGGGAGCTTCTTGATCAGGGTCGGGGCCGCGATGACGAGATCTGCCTTGCTTTCAGCCCCGTCAGTGTAAACATCGACGATCTCGAGCTCATACCTCCCTTTCAGGTTTTCCTCGCAGATCTTCTTGACATTCTCGACTGCGGCCTGCGAGCGGAGGTTGTTCCCGGCGACATAGAGCCTGAGGACGTATTGCTCCTTTCCCTTTTCCCTGAGGGCAGCCTCGAACTCCTCGGTAACGTCGCCTGGTTCCCTTCCGCCCATCAGGCCACCTTCCGCAGGTCGAGCCCGACGAGGACCTTCTCGGTGTTCGAGAGGTTTCCGATGATCTTCTTCACAGGCGTCGGGAGCTTCCTGATCAGGGTAGGAACGGCGACGATCTGGTCGCCCCTGGCAAGCTGCGGGTTTTTCAGGAGGTCGATCACCTCGATACGGTAACGCCCCTCAAGGTGATCCTCGCAGATCTTCTTGAGATTCGCGAACGCAGCGAGCGAGTTCGGGGTCTGCCCTGCCACGTACAGTTTCAGGATCCACTCGTCTTCCGCTTCCGTTGCCTTCGTCGGTTTCCTGTTGGTCGTTCCTGTCATGGTTTGCCACTGCTCCTTCCCATTCCGGCGATCCATCCCGCACTCATTCGTCCGCCCTGCGGAGCCTGGCCATCTCCTGCCGCTCCTCCGCAATATTCTCCTCGCGGCCGACACCCTGCCCGATCCGGACCTCGGCCTCCTCCTCTTCCCGCGCAAAGCGCCCGCGGATCGCCTCGATCTCGGCCTCCATGATCTTCCGCTTCCGCTCCAGGTCGCGCTTCTGCCTCCCGATCTCCTCTTCACGGGCACCCTTCGCCGCCCTCTCGCGGACCTCCTGGGCGATGCGAGCTGAGCCGAAGAGCACGCCCTCGCTCCCCCGGTATACGTCGAGGAGATCTATTCCGGAGTCGGAGAGCATGAACTCGCGGAGCTGGTTCGAGTGCGCCATCCCCCGCGACTTAACGATGGAGAACGCACGGTTCCGCTCCCCGTTTCCCTCGACGTTCTTGAGTATTAGCCAGGTATCCATGAGGGAGGAGACATGCATCGAGGTCGGTTCGAGACCGTAGGCAGAGCTTCCGGGATCTGAGGTGAGGGAGGTGAAGAACCCGGTGATCCCCCCGGCCTTCGCATAGTCGATGAGCCGCATGAGCACCGAGCGCACCTGCATGTCGTCCCCGACCGGGTAGAGGTTTGAGATGGGATCCATCACCATGACCTCCGGCTGGAACTCCCTGAGCATCCTCAGGATCATCGCGAGGTGCATCTCGAGGCTGTACGCGGTCGGCCTCACCGCGTTGAACCGGAGGAGACCGTCCTTCACCCACCGCCCGAGATCGAACCCAATGGATCCCATGTTCCGGATGAACTGGCTCTCGGACTCCTCGAAGAGCATGACGAGGCACTTATCGCCCCGGCGGCATGCGGCATCCACGGACGCGGCGACGAGACTCGACTTCCCGGTACCGGCTGCGCCCGATATGAGGATGGAGCTCCCCCTGAAATATCCCTTCTCACCGAGCATCGTGTCGAGCCGGGGGATGCCGCTCGAGATCCTTCTTGTCGAGGCCTTGTGGTTGAGCGAGAGCGAGGTGATGGGGAGCACCGAGATGCCGTCGTGGCTGATCAGGAACGGGTACTCGTCGGTCCCGTGCGGGCTCCCCCGGTACTTGACGACCCTGAGCCGGCGGGTCGCGATCTGGTTCGCCACCCGGTGATCGAGGGTGATGACGCAATCGGCGACGTATTCCTCCAGCCCGTAACGGGTGATAGAGCTGTGTCCGCGTTCACCGGTCACGACCGCGGTGATTCCTTTGTCCTTGAGCCATCGGAAGAGCCGGCGGAGCTCGGCCCTGAGGATCGCCTGGTTGGAGAAGCCCGAGAAGAGGATCTCGATGGTATCGATTGCGATCCGCTTTGCCCCGATCGCATCGATGGCCGCCCCGAGTCGGATGAACAGACCCTCCAGGTCATACTCGCCCGTCTCTTCTATCTCGGATCTCTCGATGTAGATATGATCGAGGACCATCTTCTTCTGTTTCACGAGTGCATCCAGGTCGAACCCGAGCGAGAGGAAGTTCTTCCTGAGGTCGTCGGTCTTCTCCTCGAAGGCGACAAAGACCCCGGGCTCGTCGTAGTCGACGATCCCCCGAGCGATGAACTCCATCGCAAAGAGCGTCTTCCCGCACCCGGGGCCGCCCGAGACGAGTGTCGGCCTCCCCATCGGGAGCCCCCCGCCCGTGATCTCGTCCAGCCCTTCAATTCCCGAGGGGATCTTCTGGAACACCTCAGGGAGCTGCTGCTTTCTTTCTGCCGTGGAGTTTCGTAAGCCAGCACCTCTCTATCGCCATGTCGCCGAGGGTATCGATATGCGGTAAAAAATCGTATAAATTATCCATGGCGGGAAAAACATAAATAAAGTATTCTCATGTTTCAAATTTTGAAACCTTGAGAAATCCTTAAATTCCATCCGTGCAGGAGAGTGCGGACTCTTCTATTATCCTCCCTTGTATCCTGGGGGTTCCGCCCCCCCTCAGTCACCTATTTCCGCTCCCCGGCATCACCTGAGAATCGTGGACTCCGTCACCCATGCCCTGGCCGCCTCCTCGATCTTCCTCGCCCTCGGGCACCCGGAGCTCGTCCCCTTCGCCGCCCTCGGGTCGGTCTCGATGGACTTCGACGTCCTCCTCCTCTGGTTCCCGGAGAGGAACCCGGAGCGCTACGTCTTCACCCACGGGGGGTTCACCCACAGCATCGCCGGGTCTCTTATCGTCGGGTCCATCGTCTTTGCGGCGGTCGCTGCCCTCACGATCGCGGGGCCGGCGGCCTGGCTCTTCGGGGCCGGCCTCGGTGTCGCGGGCCTCCTTGCCCTCCTCGCAGGGGCGCTCACCCACGTCCTCTGCGACTTCCTCGCCTATCCTGGCATACCCCTGTTCTACCCCTTCACAGACAGGAAGTACACCCTCGGGGTCTTCGCCGGCCCGAGCATCTTCCTCATGGCCGCGAGCTGGACGTACCTCGTGGCACTCATCCTCTCCCTCGCGACCGTCGCGGAGTATCGTACCTGGGCGGCAATCTTCCTCGGTTACGTCGGGGTGAAGGTCCTGCTCAAGCTCTACCTGGCGACGACCACCGACGGGGCGACCATCCCCACGAAGAACCCCCTCAGGTGGTTCGTGATCCGTGAGGAGGACGGGTCCTACGCGATCCAGTCCAGGCACCTCCTCCGTGGTCTCACGGAACCCAGGGTCTTCCCGAAGCTGCGTGGGGTCGACCCCGCAGAGGTGGAGCAGTACCGTGACCTCCCCGAGGTCAGGAGGCACCGGTACAACTCCTACATCACAACCGTCGAGAAGAACGGTGACACCATCACGTTCAGGGACCCGTTCAGATCAGAAGGGTACACCCCGTACCCGTTCCACCACACCACGGTAGACATCCTGTCGGGGAAGGCGGTACCGGTGAAGGAAACGCGAAAAAGTGAGAACCCCTGACATAGTAGTTTATCCCCCTCATTTCTCTTCTCTCTTTGCAGACTCCATGTACAGCCCGCCGAGGATGAGGATGTAGCCGACGATCCGGATCGCGAGCAGGGGGGTTACCGAGGCGTCTCCCGTACCGAGGATGGTTGCGAAATGGGAGAGCCCGAAGAGGAAGAACGCCCCGGCCAGGTAGAGGGGGAGGTCTTTCCTCGTCCTGCCATAGGTAATGAGGCCGACGATGACGACGAGAGCCGAGAAGACGAGGTTCGCGACGGGTGTAGGATCGAGGACAGGAGCCACGGAAGATCACCTGAATTGTTTTCACCGGTCATCGGGCTCGCGGCCGATGAATGTTGCGGAATGCATTCATGGGTCTCCTCAAAAGATTTAGCATCCCCGGGTGAAGATCATCTGAGCGAGGGTATCTAAGCCTGGTCAAAAGAGGCAGACTCAAGATCTGCTCCAGAAGTGGTTCGCGGGTTCAAATCCCTCCCCTCGCATCACAGAAGAACAGAGAGACCGCACATCCTTTTTTTCAATCCAAACCGGGATCCGGTCGCCACCACCAAGGTTTATTACAGATGCAGGGGTATGGGCACCATATCCGCCCCCGGGCAAGAGGCCACGTGTCTGGCCTCGTTAACGAGGAGCCGCCCAGGACGAGAGGGAGATTTGGAGGGCGAATCATGAAGGGTGCATGGAAGATCCTCATCGCGGAAGCGATCCTCTCCGCCGTCCTCCTGCCGGGGCTGGCGGCGGCCCAGGGAGGGAGCATACAGTTCAGCAAGGTGGGGGATATCGTTACGATCTCGGGCCAGACGAACCTCGCCGTGGGCGATAATCTCCTGATCAACGTCGTTTCGGCGGGTTTCACTCCGACCGAGAAAGGGACCGGCGGGGGGTTCGCAGGCGCAGGCGGCTCGATCGTCGTCCAGCCGGGCTCGCCCCTGAATACCTACCGCTTTGATGTGAACGTGTCGGCATTCCCCCCGGGCGATTATCTCGTCAGCGTCGAATCCATCGAGACCGGGTTCCGGGATTCGGCAGAGTTCGTCCTCCCCTGGACGCCGGTTCCCACCCAGGTCCCGTCCTTCGCCCCGACCCCCATAACAACAACGATCTCTACCCCGTCAACCCCGCTCCCACCGGTAAGCCCGGCCCGGACCGCGTCACCCACCCCGTCCCCGGTTGGGGCCGCCATGCCGGTCCTGGCCCCCGCCCTTGCCGCCTGCGTCCTCGCACGGCTGCGGCGGGAACGTTGATCAGGCCGCAGGACGAAGGGGAGGTACATGGAGAGTCTCATCGCGGGGAAACTCGGGCTCGCCTACGGACCCGTGGCGATCCTCTGGTCCGACGAGAAGCCGGAAGGTGCACTCCAGCTGAAGCCCCATGCATCGTCCTGCATCATGTATCTCTTCGCACAGGTCGTCACCAGGGGAAAGACCGCGGTGTTCGACCGGGAGACGTACGGGTGCCCGGGCGCCGGGCCGGGCTCGGGTTCGGGAACGGCTACCCCGACGCCTTCGGGGGGGCCGGTATCGATTTCATGGCCGCATTCTTCTGCAAAGGGGTCGAGAGCTCGCCGGGATCCCGGGGCATACACCTCCGTCGTCGGGCACATGCCGGAGAGGGAGCGTGCGAAGTTCCTCCGGGGGGAACGCCTCCACAGGAGTCCCGAAAAGGCGAAACGGTTCATGACCCGGGACCTGCCGGTCACCGACATAGCCGAGCGGTATGTGATCTTCACCCCTCTCTCGAAGGTGAAGGCGGATGAACGCCCGGTCGTCGTTGTCTTCGTTGCCGATCCCCTCCAGATCACCGGGCTCGTGACCCTTGTCGGCGCGATCCTGGAGGGGACCGACCCCGTGCGGGTCCCGCCCATGGCGGCCTGCCAGCAGATCGGGGCATTCGTGTACGAGGAGGCACGGAGAGAGCACCCGCGGGCGGTACTCGGGTACACGGACCTCGCGGCCCGGGAGCGGGTGGGGGAGACGATCCCGCGGAACATGTTCACCTTCGCCGTTCCCCTCCGGCTCTTCGAAGAGATGGAGGAGGAGGCGAGGGACGGGGTCTTCGACGGACCTGTCTGGCTCGGGCTCGCGGAAGGCTGCAGGGAGAGGGCGGGATAACCCTGCACCTCTGCACCCCTCCGTAGAGTTCCCCGGGCCTTCCCTGCTATGGATGGAACCAGGAGGCGTCCTTTGACCGGTGAAGCAAGGGACGACCGGTACTACAACCGGGTCCTCGACGAGAGTATCAGGAGCGTCCTCTGGCAGGCGATCCGACCGCAGGAGAGCGGGGGAGCAGGACCCGGGCCACGGTAGCTTACCCGGTGCGGTGCATCGGCCCGATGCCCTTTGTCAGGAGGCTCCCGGATGCATAGAGGAGGTTCGCCGGTTTCCGGTAGCCCCACCGGTCGAGGATGTACGCGTCGTAGAAACCCTCCTCAGACTGTATCCAGCTCCCCTGGTAGGTTGCGAAGTTCGGGGACCGCTCGGTGAACGTCCCGTCGGCGCGGAACTCGAAGGTGAGATCATCGGGGGACGGGGCATACCATGTCCCGACGATGGGATCTGGCTGGGGGGTCTGTATGGCCGGGATAGCGGGTGGAGGGACCGGCGAGGGGGTTGTCACCGCCCTGCTCCCGCCCGCAGGAGGTGTGACCCCGGCACCGCCCTGCGTTCCGAGGCATCCTGATACCAGGAGAAAGGTAAGGCAGAACGTGAGGGTGAGCATGAAGAGGGCCCGGCCGTTTCCATGAGCGATGGAGGTCATTCTTATGAAGCACTCTCACCCTTCAATGGGAAATACTTGCCGTGCGGGAAGAATTCACGGCAGGATACGGTTTTCCTCACCCGTTCATACCGGAGCCGGGGTGCTCCATGGGCTGAATCGGTATCCTTCTTGTTACCGAAGGATACACGGTAGTCAGGCAGCCATGGTGGACCAGGCATCGGGGAAGCTTCCCCCGGACGGATCCGGAGCGATGACCCGTGACTCTCGTGATCGCCTTCATCGGGGAGTCGGGGGCCGTGATGGCGGGCGACATGCGGGAGATCACCTTCCTCGGGGACCGTGCCTCCATAGAGACTCTGGAGAAAGAGCTCTATTCAGGGTCCATTGCCACCGATGAGGCCCTTCTCAGACGGGCTGGGGAGCTCGGGGTGAGGCTGGACATCCGGGACGACAAGGTCAAGGTGACGGAGAGGGAGGGAGTCCTCGTGGGGGCGGTCGCCTCCCTCGAGGGAGGGGTTCTCCGGAAGCGGCGGGTGTATGCTTCGGGGGGGGCCTACGCCATCGTGGATACCGGGGATGGCAGCCCCGTTCCGAGGGGGAAGGGCGGTCCCGGCAACTTCGTGGTCCTCGGGAACGAAAAGACCAAGGCGATAGCCCACCGGGTCATCACGGAGAGGTGGAAGCATGGCAGCCTCCGGGATGCTGCTGAGATCATCACCCGGTCCATGGAACAGGCTTATGCAGAAACTCCTTCGGTGAGCAGGCAGTTCATCCTCATCCAGACACGGGGAAGGGCGGATCCCGGCAGGGTGATGGAACAGGATGGAGCGAAGGTGCCCTGATCCCGGAGAATCGCCGCTGGCTTGCCTCGGCTTGCCCGTCCAGTCAGCTGGCGGGGAGGAATAAGGATATATCTCCCATCCGCTCCACGGTAGACTGGTACGTCCAGGAACGGGAAGAGAGGGCGGGGGTGTTCTGCCTGGCAAAAAGAACTCCGCAGAAGAGACCGGGCGAGGGGGCCGGCGAGGGGGAGATCCTCAGGGTGAGGCTCCCCCGGCAGAAGAACCGGGAGATGTTCGGCGTCGCCGAACTCATGATGGGCGCGAACCATATCCGGGTGAGAAGCATAGACGGGGTCACCCGGCTCGGCCGGATCAAGGGCAGGATCAAGAAGAAGGCCTGGATCCGGGAGGGGGACGTCCTGGTTATCATCCCCTGGTCGTTCCAGGACGAGAGGTGCGATATCATCTACCGGTATACCGGGCCCCAGCTCGAGTGGCTGAAGCGGAACAAGTACCTCTGAGACCGGATTATTTTTTTTTAAAAAAAAAGGGAGGATCAGAGGGTCTCGACCATGATATCGGTACTCTTTCACGACGATATTCCTGAGCCCCGTTATCGAGAACGTATATTTGGGGTTGCTGTCCCCGGCCCAGACCATGTTCAGGTTGTTCGAGTCGGTGAGATAGGTCTCCCATGCGAGGCCGTACCCGTCGGGCATTATGGTCCCGCTGTTGGCGGGGTAGTACATGACCTGGATAGTCCCGGGAGTGGCATCCGGCCAATCTCCCCCGGCCGGGTCCAGACAAGGGTCTGCAGGTGGCTCATCCGGACGGTCCCCACGCCGGTCTGGGACATGTTCTGGATATCCGGCTTCGCGGTCGCGTTCCCGAGGCTGATGTAGTTGATGATGAGGGTCTTCCTCCCGTCCGGGTCGACATCGAGGTACCACCTCGGTTCGGCGAGCATGACGGCTCCCTGCGAGTCCGAGCGGCTTCATGATCACGGCGCCGTTCTCGAGGGTGATGACCGTGTTGTCCGTCGGCGAATAGAACCGGAGTTCGCCGGGGTAGAAGTCGGTGGGGGGGATACTCCCGTCCAGTTGACTGGATCCTGAACTTCTCGGGCGTGGCGGGGGTGTCATAGAAGAAGAGGGTCCCGCCGCTCACCCGGAGGGACGTCTCCTTGTAGTTCGCGAGCTTGTAGGTGAGGGACTTGATGTCGCTCTGGAGCACGATCATCGTCTGCTCCATGTTCCTCAGATTGGCCGAGCTCTCCTGCTGCATGAGGAGCGGGTACCCGTAGAGGGTGATGAGCCCTATCCCGGTAAGGACGAGCCCGAAGATGATGAGATACCCGAGGCTCTCCGACACCCCTTCCCTGTTCAGTTCCATACGTGTTCCTCCATCGTTAGAATCCTCCCGAGTTGTAGGTGATGACGTTCCACCCGCGGCTCGTCGTGTTCCCGGTGACCCCCTTCGTCGCACCGATACCGGCGATATTGATCCGGGCGTGTACGTCCCCCCGCTCCACGACGATCACCTGGTCCACCCCGGTCGCGTCGGCCCTGACGAAATAGTCCTGCCCCGCGACATCGTCCGGGAGATCGAATTTGGTCGAGATATTTCCGTCGTTCGGGGCGAGCACGTAGAGGTCGACGATCCGGACGCTCACCCCGTTGCCGATATCGGTGAAGGCATAGTAGCTCAGCGTATCGGCCGGCCCCTGCATGAAGACCGAGTTCACGGCGAAGAGGACGACGACGAGGAGCAGGAGGAGGATCCCCGTGATGGAGATGTACTCGACGAGGCTCGTGACGCCATCGGACGGATCCGTTCTCTCAGCACGGGACATAGTACACCTGGGTGGTCTCATTGTACACCGTCACCCCGTTGTTGTAATGGATGTTCACCGATCTCTTCCCGGCAGCGCAGGCATAGGGCGAGTAGTTGTACCAGAGGTTCGCGTTCTTCCGGTAGAGGGTGATGTTCCGGAACTCCTGCTGGATGTCGTCCATGACATTTGCACTTGCCGAGCTGTCCCTCTCGAACTTCTCCACGACCAGGATATCGCGCCTGAGATCCTGGATATCGTTCTTCGGGAACTCGAGCACCCCCTCTGCCGTGGTCTGCCCGACGAGGGTCGACTGGCTGATGATGACCGCGAGGAAGAAGATACCGAGCGAGACCAGAAAGCCCATCATCACGATCCACTGGGCCTCGCGGTTCAGACCTTCCACATGACCACCTCCACGAGGACCTCCTGGGGTTCGTTCCTCATCCGCCCCCACTCAGCAGCCGAGATGCTGGACGGCTGGCTGGGACGGGAACTGGCATGGACCCAGTGGGTGACCACGACCCCGGGCTCCTTCCCCGTGTAGCTCCCGAGGGTGGATGGCGAGGTGGCGAGGGTGTAGTTCCAGAGGGTGCCGTCGCGGCGCTGGTACCAGACCGAGGCGTTTATCTCGATCCCGATACTCCCTACCACGGTCTCCTTCGCGATCACCTTGCTGTTGTAGAGGTACTGGAAGAGGAACATGTTGGTGAACTGCCTCGAGGAGTCCGAGCTGGCGATCAGGGCCTGGAGGTCGCTCTGGTTCGACTGGAGCGAGGGGGTGAGGCTCCTCGGGGTATCCATCACCCTGAGGATATCACTTCCCACCTGCTCGAGCTGCATGTCCGTGATATGGGTATCGCCCGGCGTGTAGACCGATGTCGAGCCGAGGACGAGGTACGCGGTGATGAGCATGATGAGGCCCGCCGCGATCCCCTCCATCGTGTAGAGCTGGCCCCCGTCCTTCATGAGATGGCCACCTCGAGCATCCCCGTGGAAAGGACCGGCTGCGTTACGTTCCTGGGGTTATAGTCGTAGTAGTAGGTACCCGTCACGAGGGTGTGGGGGAGGTCGTTCTGGAAGGTGAAGACGATGTCCAGGGGCCTCCCGTCGTTCAGGTAGTACGGGTCGAGGGGGGGGGCGTAGAGCTCGATGGAGTCGTTCACATTCACCCCGCCGGGAGGGAGGGGGAATCCAGGGCTCTTTGCCGGGTCCCCGTCTATGGTGAGGTTCACCCCGTGGATGAAGTTGCTCCAGTCGTACGGGGTGGTCGGGTCTATTAAATCGACCTTGATGAGGGTCGCGTTGGTGGGGGCCTTCAGTTCATTCGGGTACACCGCGGGGTTGTTCAGGGCCCAGCTGGCAGAGCTGTTGGCGAGGTAGTTGGGCTGCCCCGTCCGCAGGTTGAGCGCGGAGTTGTTCAGGCAGGAGCTGAGGTTGGTGATCCTGATGGACAGCGGCTCCCTCTGCAGGTCGATCTTCAGGGGGGTGTCGATGCTCTTGTTATAGAGGACCCCGTTATCGAGCCGTATGACGAACTGCTGGTGAGGAACCGGATCATTGACACAGGGGACATCCCACGGGTAACAATGCAGGTCCACCTGGTCTTCCCTGGTAGCAATGAAGGCCTGCGGGATCCAGAAGGTCGACATGTTGATCGCTGCATCGGTATTCTGCTTGATCAACACGTACCGGCGGATGTACCCGTACCCCGCAGGATAGGGCTGCCCGAGCATCTTCACGAGGCCGTTCGGGTAATCGCCTGCCTTCATGGGGGAGATGTTCTGGAGGGTGACGTTGTACCCGTACTGGTACGAGGAGAAGAGCAGCTTATTCCGGTAGTCCGTGTCGTTGAAGAAGGGGTTGACCGGGTTCGAGAACGAGGAGTTGAAGAACCTCTCGATCTTGTTGATGGAGAGGATATTCGGGGTATCCCTGGTGATAGCGAGGCCGAAACGGTTCACGGACTCCTTCGCCTCATAGGACTGGAGATCCCACTGGACGGGCGGAGCGACCGGCGGGGGAGAGGAGCCGACGGGGGAGAGGCCGGGGGGTTCACCGGGGTCCTCGACGAGGACGACCCCGGTCCGGTAGGCGACCGCGTCATAGTCGATCCCGCTCGTCCGCTGGAGCCCGACAAGGAGGCTCGGCACGAAGTTCGCGACCATGATGAGCGAGAGGATGAAGATGGTGAAACCGGTCAGGAAATCGACCGGCAGCTGCCCGGAGTTCTTCTTCATTGGGTTATACCTTCTCCCCGGTCTTCCCGTTGAAGACGATGATCGAGCTGTCTGTCGGCGAGTGGATGGTCACCTGGTAGTTCCCATCGGCGAGGCTGAGATCGGCCTCGTTGATCTTCACCCGGTTCATCTCCCGAACAATGAGATCGGCGTTCTTCCGGAAGAGGTCCTGGGGCGAGATCAGGTCCCTCATCACGACCTCGCTCTCCGGGAGGAGGATGGTGGGCATCTCCAGGCTCTTCCATTCGCCCTCCCCGGCCGTGTAGCTGAGGAGGGTGGTCTTCCCCCCGCCCTGCATGCCAAGGACCCAGGTCCGTGCCAGGCCCGAGGAATCGACCCCGTACCCGAATACCTGGTGGATGGTCATCCCTTTGATATCGATCCCGCCTTCCTGCTCTGCAACCGTGAGAGCATCCGTGGCATTCTCCAGGGATATCTTGGGGGGATTCCGGGAGGTGATATCCTGGATGGAGCTCGAGCCGGATGCGGAGTTCGGGGCAAGTCCCCCGTTGTCCCCGGATTGCTGGCCCTTGGATGAGCAGCCCGCGTTCATGGAGAAGAGTAGGAGGAACGCGAGGATGAGGAAGAGAGCAGCATATCTACCCCGGAAGAGCATACCGTACACCTTTATTCTTTACAAGTTCAATATAAATCTTGGGTTTTTTCGGATTCGAAGATCCTTGTCGGATCTTTTTCTGCATCATGAAATATGATATATTCAGATAAATACCTTATCAAATTCTGATTTTGATCCCAGGTACCCGGGAACCTCCGGATTCCCTGATAAACCAGATTTCATTACCAGCAGGGGATTCCGACCCTGTCTGGTGGCCCCATGGTCCAATCCGGTGTCCTGACGAACGGATTGCCCCCCGCTAGTGAGAAGGGGGGGCACAGGGGCCGGGAGGGGGAGGTCCTCAGCGCACGATCTTCGAGATGGGGATCTCAAGGATATCCTCGGCACCTGCATCCTTGAGCCTGGGGATGAGCTCGGTTCACCCCCGCCTTCGGGACCACCGTCTGGATGCTGTAGTAATCGATGCCATGGAGCTGGCTCACGGTGGGCTTCTTCATCGCAGGGAGCATGCCGATGACCCCCTCCATTGACGCTCCCGGGACGTTCATGGTGATGAGGACCTGCCGCCTTGCCTCGACGACCCCCATGAGAAGGGTGCGGATCTCTTCGATCTCTTTCCTCTTCACCGGATCCGCGAAACTCGTGCGGTTCGCGACGACCACGGTCGAGGACTCCATGATCTCGCCGATGATCTTGAGGCCGTTCTTCCTGAGGGTCGTCCCGGTCTCGGTGAGGTCCACCACCACGTCCATGAGGTCCGGGACCTTCGCCTCCGAGGCCCCGTACCGAGGGGAAGAGGCGGACGGGGATGCCGAGATTCTGCGAAGTAGCGGCGGGTGATCTCCGGGTACTCGGTCGTGACCCGGCTCCCGGGCCGGATCTGCCCGGCCTCTTCGATGGGCTCGTCCCTGTGGACCGCGACCACGATCCTCACGTTCCCCTCACCCCCCTTGCTGTAAGAGAGCCGGGCCACCTCGATGACATCGGCCCCCGTCTCGTGGACCCAGTCGAGCCCCGATATCCCGAGGTCGAAGTACCCCATCGCGACGTAGGTCGGGATCTCCTGGGGCCGGAGGAGCTTCACCTTGCCGAACCTCGGGTCATCGATGGCAGGGTTGTAGTCCCGCTCCGTCCTCTTCACCTCGAGGTCGGCCTCCCTGAAGAGCTGGAGGGTCTGCTGCTCGAGGCTCCCCTTCGGGAGCGCGAGAGTGATCATACCCGGATCTATCGCTCCCGGACGGAATAAATGATGAGGGGCCTTTCTTCAGTCCAGGGGGTGGACGAGGAGCCCGCTGAAGAGTTTCGGCTCGAACCAGGTGGACTTGGGGGGCATGATCCCCCCGGTATCCGCGATGGCCATGACCTCGCCGATCCCGACCGGCTGCAGGGCGAAGGCGACCACGAACTCCCCCCGGTCCACCCTCCCCTCGAGCTCGGCCGCGGGCCTCGAGCCCCCGAGGAACTGGAGGCGCGGGTCATCCCTGGGGTCCCGGATCCCGAGCAGGGGCCCCAGCACCTCGTCCTGGAGCACCTGGACATCCAGGACGGGGAACATCCCCCGTCCCGGGGGATTCCTTCGGCCTGCTCACCTCGTACCATTCTCCCCCGAGGTACATGCGGAAGAGATGGCTGGCTGACGATATCCCGCGGGGGGCCCGGAACTCGCTCCAATCAACCCTGACCCCCTTCCTGACCTGGAATCTCTCACCGAGGCGATCCAGGAACGAGGCCGGGGTCAGGCCGGGAAGGTCGGTGACGAGACGGCTGTAGCCATGGATCGAGACCTGGTCATGAGGAAAAAGGACTGCCATGAACCGGTCAGCCTCTCCCCCGCCCCTGCCTTCCTTCCGCCTCCTGAGCGCGACATTCGCGGCCGCCGCGGCGCGGTGATGCCCGTCTGCGATATAGAGGCGGGCGAGCGGGGAGATGAGGCCGGTGGCACGGGCGATCGCGGCCGGGTCCTGGATCCGGAAGACCCGGTGAAGGGTGCCGTTTGCTGCCTCCACCCGGGCAACCCGGATCATCACCCCGGGGGACCAGCCCGTCGATCGCCGTCCCGACGCCCGTATCATCCCGGTAGAAGAGGAAGACGAGCCCGGTCTGGGCGTTCACGGCCTCGATGTGCCGGGTCCGGTCCTCCTCCTTATCCCTGCGGGTGAGCTCGTGGCTCCTGATCGTGCCCTCCAGGTAGTCGTCGATCCCGATGGTGCAGACGAGGCCGGTGACCAATCGCCCGCCGTCGTCCACCTGGTAGAGGTACAGGGATGGCTCTGTATCCCTGACGAGGACCCCCTCGTCCACCATCGAGATGAGGTTCTCCCGCGCACGCCGGTAGACGGCCCCGGCATAGGGGGGGTCCCGGGCAGCTCCGCGTCCGCGCGGCTCACCCTGAGAAAGGACCGTGGGTTCTCCCTGATGCTGCCGGCCGCCTCCCCGGCCGAGATCACGTCATAGGGTACCGACGCTACTTCGGGGGCGAGGACCGGTCTCGGCCGCAGGGCCGCGAATGGATGGATCTGGACCATGGGATGCTTTCCGGATACCGGAGGCGGTGTATACATTTTAACCTCACGAAATCTTATATGACCGGGAGCGCCCCATGGACCCGCACGCCCGTTCCGTCCGGAGAGCCAGGCAGGCTGATTTACCGGAGATCATGGCTATCGAGCGGGAGTGCTTCATCGAGCCCTGGGAGGAGGAGGTCTTTGTCCAGACCATGGAGTGGACCCCCTTCTATTTCTTTGTCGTCCTCGAGGACGGGAAGATCCGGGGGTTCGTGGTCGGGTGCATGGAGAACGCGGCCTCCGCCGTCTACGGCCATGTCTCGAACCTGGGGGTCACCGCCGCCTACCGGGGGAAGGGGCTCGGGAGGCTCCTCGTCCACCGGCTCGAGCGGCAGTTCGTCCTGGAGGGGGCAGAAGGTGCGCTCCTCGAGGTGCGGGTCTCGAACACCCCCGCCCAGGTGTTCTACCGCAGGCTCGGGTACCGGGAGGCGTTCCTCCTCTCGGGCTACTACTCGAACGGGGAGGACGCGCTCGTGATGATGAGGGATCTCCCCCTCTAGGTCAGGAATTCCCTTCCCTTTCCCTCGGATCGGGAATCCTATTTCTCTCTCCCTTCGGGTTTTCCTCTCCCGAGGGCCCGGTGGGCGCGGGCGAGGTGGCCTGCACCGAGCGCGCCGAGGAGGTTGAGTTCGCCCGCAAGGACCGCCGCAGCAACGATCTCTGCAAACTTCTTCGCCTGTGCGCCGGGGGGGGTTCCCCCGCCGGCGACGCCGAGAATGGAGAGGCACTCCTTCTGGGTGTCGAGGCCAGTCCCGCCCCCCACAGTGCCGAGCTGGAGGGCAGGGATGGTGACCGCCACGTAGACGCCCCCCACCTGCTTCTCCACCGTGGTGAAGGTGCCCGAGCCTTCGACGACGTGGGCGGGGTCCTGGCCGCATGCGATGAAGACGGCCGCGATGACGTTCGCCGCATGGGCATTGAAGCCGAGGGACCCTGCACGGGCAGACCCGAGGAGGTTCTTCCGGTAGTTGACCTCGGCGAGGGTGGCGGCATCGGTCTTGAAGACCTCGGAGATGAGGCTGTCGGGGATGGCCACCCCCGCGACGACGGTCTTCCCCCGCCCCAGGATGCCGTTCACGGCCGCGGGCTTCTTGTCGGTGCAGAGGTTCCCCGAGAGCGCCACGAGGCACGCACCCGTCTTCTCCTCGATGAGCTCCGCGATCCGCTCGCTCGCGATGGTGACCATGTTCATGCCCATCGCGTCCTTGGTGTCGAACTCCAGCCGGACATGGACGGTGGTACCGGTGACAAAGGTCATCGCCCCCGTCAGCTCGCCGTGCGAGGTGGTCTCGGCGGCAGCGGCCGCGAGCGCATCCCTGTTCCCGTCCACGTAGTCCTTCACCGCACGGGCATGGAGGATATCCCGGGTGGAGAAGACCGGGGCACGGGTCATCCCGTTCCGGAGGATGCGGACATCGGCCCCGCCGGCACGGGTGACGGCCCCGCACCCGCGGTTCACCGAGGCGACCAGTGCCCCCTCGGTGGTGGCCAGGGGGATATAGAAGGACCCGTCGGCGTACTCCCCTTTCACCTTCAGGGGCCCGGCCACCCCGACCGGCACCTGGACCGCCCCCACCATGTTCTCGATGTTCCGCTTCACCGCGTTCGTCGGGTCCATGGTGAAGGAGCCGAGTCTTCGGGAAGCTGCACCCCGGCCTCCTGTTCGATGAAAGCCCTCCGGATCCGGATCGCCTCCGGGGCAGGGACCTCCTTCTCAAGGGCGTACAGCTTCAGCGTGCCATTTTTTAGCCTCTCGAGGTACTTATCCATGATCAACTCTTGGGAACGGAAGGATTAAAGCTGGAGGGTGAGGGGCCGTGGTGAGGGAGGGCTGGTGCCTCAGGGTCCCGAAGTCGGGCGGCGAGGAGATGCGCCGGGAGCTCCTGAGGGAAGGATTCCTCGACACGAGCCTCCTCCTCAGGGCAGATGGAGGCGATCTCCTCCTCCCGCTGCGGGAGCCCCGCGAGGGCTGCGAAAGGGCATCCTTCGAGGAGGTGCCGGCGAGGCCGGACCTCCCCCGTCATGATCTCATCGGGGGGATCGCCGTGATCCTGGACCCGGGCCCGGAAGGGGCCGAGCTGCTCCTCCATTCCCGCCCATCCATCCACACGGTCCTCTTCCCCGAAGGGCCGGTGGAGGGGGAGTTCCGGACCAGGAGGTTCGCCGTTGCTGCGGGTGAACCCACCACGAGGACACGGTATACCGAGTACGGCCTGGACTTCGAGATAGACCTCTCCCTCGCGTACTTCTCCCCGCGGTTATCGGGAGAGCGGCAGCGTGTCCTCGCTCTCATGACCGACGGGGAGCGGGTGCTGGACATGTTCGCCGGGGTGGGACCCTTCGCCATCACCCTCGCGGGACGGGCCGGCCTGGTCTATGCCGCCGATATCAACCCCGGGGCCGTGAGCCTCATGATAGAGAATATCGCCCTCAACCGGGTGAAGAACGTCCTTCCTCTTCTTGCCGATGCCGGACGGCTCGCCGGTATCCTCCCGCGCGGGTTCGACCGGGTGGTGATGAACCTCCCCTTCGGGGCAATAAAGTTCCTGGATACGGCGCTCGTGCTGTGCAGGCAGGGCGGGATCATCCACCTTTATGCAATGGTCGGCGAGGAGGGAGCTCTGACGCCGATCCTCCGCGAGAAACGGTGCCGGATCCTCGGGGAGAGAGTGGTCCATACCTATTCACCGTCCGAGTGGCTGGCGGTGTACGACCTGATGGTAGAATAAATCCGCAGGATTCAACCTTTCAACGGAAAATCTGTATCCACTTCATCGAACGCTCCTGGGAGAACGCTCCGCTCGCCCCCGCCGCTGTGGCGTCCCCCGGGTGAGGATAGGCCGGTCTGGGAGTGAAGTGAAGCTCTTTTCTGTTAGATCCAGCCGGAAAATTTCATTCGAAGGATTCCGGGCACCTCCGACCGAGAGATCCCGGATCATGGGGGGATGGCCGCGCCGGGGGTGGCGTAGCCGGACTCGCGACTTCGTCGCTCGAGATCGGTTTCTTGCGAAACCTCCGGGTCGCACCCCGCCTGATGGCGGGTCGCTCCAGGTCGGTTTCTTACGAAACCTCCCTCCCCCAAGAGCCCCTCATAAGACGAATATGCCGTGTAACCCGAAATGCCGGCTGACGAAAGAAAGTCAATCGTAATGAAACCTGGAAAAAAGTGCAAGGTGATAAAATCATGTAGGATTACTTCACCGGCACGAACTTCGTCCCATAGTGAATGACCCCGGAGTCCCCATCGGTCATGATCCGCCGGAAGACCGCTTTTACCCGGGTCCCCACAGCCACCTCTTCCGGCTTTGCCACCACCTGCGAGGTCAGCCTGGGCCCCTCGTCGAGCTGGATGATGGCAAGAACGTAGGGCGTGATATTCTCGAACTGCTCGCTCGCCGACCTGATCACCGTGTAGGTGACCACCTTTCCGGTTCCCGGGAACCGGGTACTCGACGATCTTCCCGCCCCTCCGGCAGTCGGGGCAGAAGGACCTCGGGGGGAAGTAGTGCCTGCCGCAGGACTCGCAGCGGGTCCCGACGAGGTTGTACCGCTGGGGGATCTTCCTCCAGAACCGGGCGACGGACATCTCAGGTCACCCCCAGGATATGGACGACAACGGTTGCGCCGGTACCACCGACGTTGTGGGTGAGCCCGATCTCGCCGTCCACCTGCCGGGCCCCGGCCTCGCCGCGGAGCTGCTGGACGACCTCGCAGACCTGCTTGATCCCCGTCGCACCGACGGGGTGCCCGCAGGCCTTCAGGCCGCCGCTCGTGTTCACGGGGAGCTTCCCGTCGAGCGCGGTGAATCCTTCCTCGGTGAGCCTCCCTGCCTCGCCCTTTCGGCAGAACCCGAGGTCCTCGATCGCGCAGATCTCGGCGATGGTGAAGCAGTCATGGACCTCCATGAAGTCGATCTTTTCAGCGCGGGAGCCCTGCCATGGCAAACGCACGCTCGCCGGCGACCACGGTCGCGTCCAGGCAGGAGATGTCCCGCCGGTCATGGAGGGCGATGGTGTCGCTTGCCTGGGCGGTTGCGAGGACCTTGATCGGGGTGTCGGTGAACTCCCTCGCGCGCTCCAGGGGGGCGAGGATGACCGCCGCGGCCCCGTCGGTGATGGGGGAGCAGTCGAAGAGCCGGAGGGGGTCTGCGACGAGAGACGAGGAGAGGACCGTCTCCAGTGTTATCTCGGATCTGAACTGGGCGATGGGGTTCTTCGCCCCGTTCCGGTGGTTCTTCACGGCGACCATGGCGAGCTGCTCCCGGGTGAGGGGATAACGGTGCATGTAGTCCGTTGCCATCATCGCGTAGAGGCCGGGGAAAGTCGCCCCCATGAACCCCTCCCATTCCCTGTCGGCAGCGCCAGCGAGGGTATCAACGCTCGCGCCGGTACCTACGTCGGTCATCTTCTCGACCCCTGCCGCGACGACGATATCCTCCATCCCGCTCGCGACCGCGATCACCGCCTGCCGGAAGGCGAGGCCGCCCGAGGCGCACGCGGCCTCGACCCTCGTCGAGGGGATATGGCGGGTCGAGAGGCCCGCATAATCGGCGATGAGGGCCCCGATATGCTCCTGCTCGATGAAACGCCCTGCGCTCATGTTCCCCACGTACATCGCGTCGATATGCTCGCCCGCGAGTTCCGCGTCGGCGAGCGCAAGGGAGCCAGCCTCGACGAAGAGGTCCCTGAAGGATGCCTCCCACTTCTCGCCGAAGGTGGTGCACCCGATCCCGATGACGGCTACTTCTCTCATTGCTGCATCACGATCTTCCCCTTGTGCCGTGCATATTGTGCATAATCGAGGTAGAGCGGATCCCCGAGCAGGGCTGTCACCGTCGGGGCCTGCCCGAGGTCAAAGGTGGCGGGGTCATTGATCGCATCGGTCACCTCGATATCGAACGCATCGCTCCCTGCGCCCGACCCGAAGGAGGTGACGAAGATCCTGTCGCCCGGCTTCGCCTGGTCCAGGGTCGCCGCGAGGCCGATCATGGAGGAGCCCGAGTAGGTGTTCCCGAGGCGCGGGACCACGAGGCCCGGCTTCACCTGCTCTGCCGAGAACCCGAGGACCTGGGCCACCTTCCTCGGGAACTTGGCATTCGGCTGGTGGAAGACGGCATAGTCATAGTCCGAGGGCAAGGTCCCCATCTTCGAGAGGAGCATTTTCGCCGCCTCCTGGACATGCCGGAAATAACCCGGATCGCCGGTGAACCTGCCGCCGTGCCTTGGATAGTTCTGCCCTTCCCTGCGCCAGAAATCGGGGGTGTCGGTGGTGAAGGAGCAGGTGTGGTGGATCTCTGCGATGGGTTTCTCGTTCCCGATCAGGAACGCCGCACCGCCTGCTGCGGCCGTGTACTCCAGGGCATCGCCAGGGGCCCCCTGGGCAACGTCCGAGCCTATGGCCATCCCGTACTGTATCATCCCGCTCTTGACGAGGCCCATGCAGGTCTGGATGGCAGCCGTCCCTGCCTTGCACGCGAACTCGTAGTCCGCCGCAGTCATGTTCGGAGTCGCCCGGATGGCCTCCCCGACCGTACATGCGGTAGGTTTCACGGCGTAGGGGTGGGACTCGGATCCCACGTACACCGCCCCGATCTCCTCGGGGTCAACAGCTCTCCGGGCCATCGCCGACCTCGCCGCCTCGACGGCGATGGTGGCCGTGTCCTCATCGAGGTCAGGAACCGACTTCTCGTAGACCCCGAGCCCTCCCGTGATCTCGTCGGCGTTCGCCCCCCAGACCCGGGCAATCTCATCGACCTTGATCCTGAACCTGGGGATGTAGACCCCGTACGTGATGATCCCTACCATTTTTCACCCCTCAAAGCAGTTATGATCCCTTCCACTTCCATCGGCGTAGCCATCAGGGTGATCCGGTCCCGTTCCGCGAGGCGCGGGACCAGGGGATGGATCTCCTCGGGAGTAATCCCCTGGAGGACCACGCACCGCGGCTTGAAGGGCGTGACCCGGATGGCGACCATCGGGGCTTTCCCGTTGGAGACACCGGTGAAGACGAGGGCCCGCTCCGTGGACCACCCGTAGAGCCTGCCGAACTCGCTCGAGGAGAGCTGGAGGATGGCGTTCAGGCTGTGGATCACCGTGTACCCGTAGATCTCCCGGTCCGTCGGCCCCTGGATGACGGAGGCCCCTATGGCCCGCGCGAATGCTTCGAGGGCCACCGGTGATGTGTACTCGTGGATATCAAAGATGACGTCCGAGTCGAACCGGTTCTCCAGGATCCGTGCGAACTTCTCGATGAACTTCCCCCCGTTCGCCTGGTCGATCGAGAGGATGGTGTCCACGATCCTCCCGACCACCGCTGTCCCCGGGCTCCTCCGCCTCCCGCTCTCGTAGTCGCTGATCACCGACGGGGACATATCCATCTCGTCGGCGAGGACCGCCTGGGGGATCCCGAAGGCAAGCCTCCATTTCTTGAGGGCCTTCCCCGGCGAGTCGGAGAGGGTGATCTCCCCTGCCATCTTCTCGGCAAGGTGCTGGTGGAGCTCGGATTTCATGTCATCTGAGTTGGGGAGGAGGGCTTATATAATTAACGAACACGACTTCGACATTTCGCGAACTTTTCGTCAGGGCGGATCTCATGTTATCTCGAAATCCATATATAGGATGCATCCCAATTTTGATAAGCATGGTGGAAGCCGGCGATCTCCAGTGCCTGAAGGCCATCGCCCTCATGGGCGGGTGCAGGGGTCCGGTCTGGATCTCCTCGCAGTCCTTCGGCGACTCCCTCTCGATGAGCCCCCAGACCGCCTCCCGCAGGCTCAAGTCCCTCGAGGGGCAGCATCTTATCGACCGCTCCCTGCGTCCCGACGGTCAGTACGTGACCGTCACCTCGGACGGGGAAGGGATCCTCCGGAAGGAGTTTGCCGACTACGGTCACATCTTCGGAGAGGGTGGCGGCCCCTACAGCCTCACCGGTTCCGTGATAAGCGGCCTCGGGGAGGGCCGGGTACTACATGAGCCTCCCCTCGTACCGCGAACAGTTCAGCAAGGTCCTCGGAAAGGCCCCTTTCCCCGGGACCCTGAACCTCCGCCTCTCATCCGCCTCCCGGGATGTGAAGAGGAAGGTGGACAGCCTCCCCTGGACCCGGATCCAGGGGTTCGTCCAGGACGAGCGGACCTTCGGCGAGGCCCGGACCCTCCCGTGCAGGATCCAGGATATCCCCTGCGCCATCGTTGTCCCGAACCGGACCCACTATCCCGACGATGTCATCGAGGTGATCGCGCCCGTGGAACTCCGGACGACCCTCAATCTCTCCGACGGCGACCTGGTGACCGTCGAGGTCTCCCATGCTTGACGAGGCCATCAGGGCCTTCCGGGATGGGAAGTTCATCCTCCTCTACGACTTCGACGACCGCGAACGGGAGACCGACTTCGCCATCCGTGCCGACGCGGTGACCAGGCACCATATCATGTGGATGCGAAAGGACGGCGGCGGGCTCATCTGCACTGCGGTACATCCCGATGCAGCAGAACGGCTCGGCCTCCCCTTCGCCCGTGACCTCATGTCCGCTTACAAGGGGGTTGAGAGGCTCGGGGAGATCCCTTATGACCCGAAGAACCCCTCCTCCTTCTCCATATGGGTGAACCACCGGAACACCTTCACCGGCATCACCGACAGGGACCGGTCCCTCACCATCAACGCGATCGCCGAACAGGTGAAGGCTGCAATGAAGGGTGGGAACGGTACGGAGTTCAACCGCATCTTCAGGACGCCCGGCCACGTCGCTCTTCTGAGGGCCGCGAAGGGCCTCCTCGACCAGAGGTGCGGGCAGACCGAGCTCTCCATCGCCCTCGCAGAGTTCGCGGGGATCACCCCCGCGGTGACCATCTGCGAGATGCTGGACGACGAGACCGGCTACGCCCTCCCGAAGGAGGACGCCATCCGCTATGCACGGCGTCACGGCCTCCCGTTCATCGAGGGGTGCGAGGTCCTCGAGCGGTGGGAGAAGGAGAAGTCCTCGGGTTAGAAGGGAGAGATCCTTCTTCGTGGTAAATACGGGGTCGCACCCCACCCCCGTGTAAAGAAACGATAGATTATTGGCTTGCATATCCTTCCATCAGCTGAGAGCCCATGATCCGCCTCACGTGCCGGCGCTGCAAGGGCACGGGCTTGATCCCGAACGTCGCGTACGAGGTCTGCCGCACGATGCAGTCCCACGAGGCCAAACGCTACTTCTACATCAACCAGGAGCATAACCCCGAGGAGAAGAACGAGAAGGGCGACGGATGCGCCGTCCATGACAAGACCGTCACCTGCCCTCAGTGCGACGGCGAGGGATCCCTTGAGTTCGATGAAGATGAGTGGGACCTCACCGTTGTGCCGGAAGAGGACGAGGAGGGGTGAGGGGGGCTGAAGGGGTGTCCCCCGAGGCGGGAGGTCACCCGTGTGGGGGGTTGTCCAGATTTGAAACGGCCGAAGTTAGCAGTTACACATTTAGACGATCCCATTGCAGAGCTTGTGAGGAAGACGGACCATAAAATATTGGCAACCTGGGCTGCTGACTGTGCAGAACGCGTCCTCCCCTGCTTCGAGGAAAAATATCCTGACGATATTCGTCCACGGGAGGCCATAAAAGCGACCCGGGAGTGGGCTCGTACCGGCGTATTCAGGATGGCCGAGGTACGAAAAACGTCCCTTGCAGCTCATGCAGCTGCCCGTGATGTAAAAGAGGGTGATCCTGCCCATTCTGCTGCCCGGGCCGCGGGCCAGGCGATGGCAACCGCTCATGTTTCAACTCATGCGATCGCTGCTGCCATCTACGCCGCCACCGCCGTCCGGGATGCTGCCGACCCTGCTGACGCCGATGCTGCCACGCTCAGAGAACGGGAATGGCAGTACCAGCGCCTGCTCGAATTGGCAGGATAATCAGAATCTTAATTTTCCATTCGGGACGCTCCTGCTTGGATTTCCTTTGCTCGTCGCACCCTGATGGGTGCTCCATCCTCGGGGATGTGCATCCACTCGGACACCCCTCCGCTGTGGCGTCCCCGCGTGGGGATAGGGGCAGGCCGGAGATATCATGTCCAATTGCCAGAAAACCTCCGGCCGAAATCCCGGACACTCCGGGGGGATGGCCGCGCCGGGGGGCGGAGACTCGCGACTTCGTCAGCTCGAGGTCGGTTTCTTACGAAACCTCCCTCCCCCAAGAGCCCCCAAGACGAGAATGATCTGAAAGCTCGAAAACTACGCTCTACTTGCCATAAAGATTGAAGCGTAACTAAAACTTGCCGTGTAGGGACCTAATTCGATATTGAAAGATACAACAAAAAAAAGATTGAGTTTAGGCGTAGGGGTCGCGCAGCGCCTTGTTGACGCCGAAGGTCTTGCGCTCTTCCACCGTCTTCCGGTTCTTGTCGAGCTTCTCCTTGGCGAGCTTCGATGACGAGCTCGAGGCCGGGCTTCACGCCCTCGATGGGCTTCGTCTCGAACATGCCGGAGGCGACCGCCTTCGACCAGACGTCATTGCCCACCTTGGTGCGGACAAAGACCGTCGACCAGCCGTCGGGGCTCCCGACCGAGCCGGTCGAGATGTCGCCGAGGTTGGAGACATAGTCGAGGCAGACGTGGCAGCCGGGCTGCTCGTACTTGTGGGTCACCTTGAGCGGCAGGGTAACGACGTTCCCGCGCTCGGTGTACACCCAGTACTTGCCCTTCCCGATCTCCATCTTCTTCACGGAGGTCAGGGCTCTGGCCCGCATGGTCCTCGACGATGGTCTGCATGGACTTGTACGGGAAGTTCTCCATGCAGAAGAGGCCGACTGCAAGAGCGATCTTGCCCGGGACGTCCCGCATGTTGATGGGATAGAGCTGGGCCTTCCTCACTGCCTGCATCTGGCAGCAGACACCCGTGATCCCGACCTTGTCCAGGCCGAAGGAGCGTGTCGCTTCCTTGAGCCAGGAGATCTGGGGGCTGATGTTGTACTTCGTCCCCCGGGCCTTGAGGATGTCCTCGCGGCTCATCGCGACGAACGGCCTGGGCTGCCAGGGCCGGTCGCCCTTGCCTGCCACGATGGCCCCGTCGATGATCCCCTGTTCAAGGGCATAGACCATGAGGGTTGTCGCAATGCCGCCGTCCTGGGCCTTCTGGAGGATCTCCTTGTCGGTGCTCCGCGCTGAGACACAGGTCGTGTATTTGCCGAGATATGGATCTGATACCATCTCTCTCACCTCACTTCATTGCTCCAGCGATGATCTCGCTGATGCCCTCGAATTCTGGAATCACATCGAAGTTGAAGAACGACCGCGGGCAGGCGCCGTAGCAGGAGCCGCACTTGATGCACAGGTCGCGCTGGCCCTGCGGCTTCCCGAACTCGTGCGTGATGGCACGGACGGGGCAGGATGCAGCGCAGGTGCCGCAGCCCATGCAGAGGCCCTGGTTGATGACGTCGGTCATCAGGTCGCAGAAGCAAGCGGTTGTCCCGCGCTTCGCGAGGGCCATGAGGGGCTTTAAGTACTTGCCCGCGAGGGCCTTCTGGTCCGCGTTGCCCTGCAGGAGCAGGTACGCCATGACGGCGACGTTCCTGATGAGCTCCGGGCTCGGGGGGCATCCGGGGATGTAGACATCCACGTCGATGAGGTTCCCGATGGGGAGGAAGGACTCGTGCTGGGGCTGGTTGTGCTGCCCGCCGCGTGCGAACCGGGTGATATTCCCATCAGCTCGCGCAGGAGCCGAGGGCCACGACGACCTTCGACTTCTGCCGCGTGGTCTTGATCTCCGCCACCGATTCCGCGTCCTGGATGCAGACCGATCCCTCGACGAGGGCCACGTCCATCTCGGGGATGTGTCTCACATCGGCGAGCGTGAGGCCGTAGACGAGGTCGGCGTAGTCGTCCAGGATCTTGATGAGTCCCAGGTTGTTGTCGGCCACGGACACCAGGCAGCCAGTACAGCCGCTCAGGTGTACATGTCCGAGCTTGATCTTGTTTGCCACAGGTTTCGCCTCCTTAGTCAGCTTCCACCTTTTTCTCCGTCGCAACCCCGGCAGGAGTGGCTTCTCCGCCGATGGTCTTCTTGATGGAGTTCAGTAGTCCCATAATTCACCCGATCTCCTTTAGTATCTCGGATACAGCTCCGGGAATGGCTCTCTCTACTTCATCTGTGATCCCGATGACCATCTCGGGGGCAGAAACGTACTTCTTCTGGCACACAAGGACCCGGATCTTGATATCGTCCTTGAGGCGCTGGAGCGGCTCGGTCAGGTCCCAGGAGTGGGCGTCCCGGTAACTCCCCACGGGGAGCTCGTCGACGGCAAGCCACCTGAGCTCGCCGGGTTCCCCCCCGAAGTCCGCGATGTCCACGATGATGAGTTTCTTCGTGGACTCCGGGTCGAGGAGGGTAAAGACGAAATGAGGGCCCCCGAGCCCCGCGTCAACTATTTTGACGTTTTCCGGGGAGCTCGAGGCCCTGGAGACTCTCCACTACCGCGATTCCGAACCCGTCGTCCGCATAGAGCGGGTTGCCACAGCCTGCCACCACGATCTCGGGATACAGTGCTTCCATTCCCTTCACTCAGATGAGCTTCTGGGCTACGAGCCGGTTCTCCTCGTCCACCACGATCATGTGGGTAGCGCACGAGACGCACGGGTCATACGCCCGCACGACCATCTCGGCGATCTGCCAGGGCGCTCCCGTGAGACCGCGGCTGCAGGTGGGCAGGTTCCAGGTGGTGGGTACAAGCATCTCGTACCAGAGCACCCGTCCGTCCTTCACCCGTGCGAGGTGGACATCGGTACCACGCGGGGCCTCGTTTGCGGCCCAGCCCATGGACCCGTCTCCCTGGGGGATGTTGTCTGCAAGGACCTTCCCCGAGGTGTCCAGGTTGTCCAGGCACTTGAGGATCGAGTAGAAGCAGTCGGGATACTCCATCTGCCGGGCGATGTGCTGTGCAAAGGTGCCCCTCTCGGTGAAGTTCTTGAACATGGAGAGGCGTGCCCTCGGGCCGACTTCAACCGGCTGGCCGTCGTAGGTCGGGACACCGGTGCATGCCTCCATCTGGGGGTTGACCTTGGTGCCGGCCTTCGTGGTCCCGCCGATTGGGTAGGTCGGGTCCTCGAGGTCCACCGTCATCTCACCCTGGTACCAGTCCCAGGGCCGGGTCTCCTTCCAGCGTGCGAAGTCCCACATGGGCTTCTCATCAAGGCTGGATGAGCCGTACATCGGGGCAGTGGCCAGGACGCCCTGGTCATGGTACCCGAGCGTCTTGGGGATCGGGATCTTCTTGCCCGCGACGTCGGTGAACTCGCGGTTCTGCATGTTCTTGACGACCGCGATCATGAACTCCATCTGCTCGCGGGCAAGGACGAGACCTTCCTTTGCAAGGTCTGCCATCTTCTGCTTTGCCCGGGGGCTCACGTTGCGGAACATCCCGCCGACTCTCGGGTTGGAGGGGTGAACCGCTTCGCCGCCAGCGACCATAGCGATGGACTGGCTTATCTCACGGATGCGGATGATCCTCGCCGCGACGCTCCTGACAGGCTGCTCCTTGGTGAACGGGTTGATCTTGGTCTCCGTTCCCGGGATGTAAAAGTCCGGAAGGATCAGGATGTTGTGCAGGGCGATGCTGTGAGCACGGTTTGCTGCATGGAGAATAACCCGGAGGAGTTTTGCGTCCGTCGGGATCTCGCAGCCGACTGAGGCCTCCATGGCCTCGATGCCCGCAAGGCAGTGGGCGATGGGACAGATACCGCAGACCCGAGATGCAATCTTCGGGACCTGGTCCATCGTCTTGCCGATGGCGAGCTTCTCAACACCCCTGACAGGGGTGATGGAGAGCCAGTCTCCTCGCTCGACGATTCCCTGGTCATTGACCTTCAGGGTGAGCTTGGAGTGGCCTTCATGTCTCGTGGTTGGAGAGATCTCTACAACTTTCGACAATGGTATCGCCTCGTTTTAAATTCTGTGTTCTTCAGGCTGTACCGTGGTTAAGGCACACTCTGTGCGATTGTTCTGCGATAGTTACCCGTACATAAAGTACGTTAGACTGCTACTTTCTCCATGACGTTAGTTATAGCTTTCGTTTTGGTTGCCGACGTCGGATATTCCATCACACGAATGCAAAAAAACGTACAACTCCGACGGTGTTAAGCCCTCGGGGAGACGGGTGAATTTGACTCTGTCTGGACCCTGTTTCTGATGATCCGGCGAGCCCGGTTGAGACAGCCGAAGGACAACGTAAAGAAGGTAGATACGGGAGAGGACGACCTGATAGAAAGAACCCTCATGGGAGGGGGAGCTCCCCGTCCATCTCCACCATCAGCTCGGCGAGGGTCGCCTTCCGCTCGGCATAGGCGTTGTGCTGGTGGATGGACTCCTCGTTGGTCTGCTTGATGGTGACGACCGAATCGGCGGGAAGGTTGCTGAAGGTGCCGAGGACCTTCCGGGCGATCTCCCTGACGCAGTCCTCCACGAACCTCGGGTGCTTGTGGGCCTCGAGGACGACGAAGCTCTCGTCCCCGCGCTTGAGGAGCTCGTAGATACGGGCCGACATCGAGTCCTTCAGGATATCGATGATATCCTCGAGGCCAACCCTTTGATCGTCATCGGTCTCGAGGCACAGGAAGCCCTTCCCCCGCTGGTTGTGCGTCGCCATCGGGACCTCGGCGAAGAAGGCGTCCACCTTGTCCTGGGGGATCCCGAGGTTGTGGAGGACATGGGTGGCCCGGTCCTTCATGATGTCCTGGGCACAGGGGCACGCGGTCATCCCTGTCACCTCCGCACCGATGGACTTCCGGACAAAGGGGTTCGTGTCGTTCCGCCTGGCAACCGCCTTTGCGTAGACCATGACCACCTCGTGGCAGGCCGTCATGCTCACCGGCGTCTCCCGCCGCTGCATGAACTGGCTCCTCATGGTCACCTCGGTGCGGTCGGCATACTCGTGCCGGTCGAGGAGCCTCCGGGCGACGGTGGAGCAGAGCTGCTCCACCTCCTTCACCTCGCCCTCGATGGCATGCTGGAGGACCTCGTCGATGACCTCGAAGTTGCGGGAGAGGTTCGCCCCCTTGAGGGATGCCGGGAGGTCGACGAAGACATCGAAGGTGGAGATGAAGATGACGGGGCGCTTGTTCGGCCTCGCGACCTCCACGAGCTTCTTGACGTTCGTCACGCCCACCCGGGTCAGGTTGATGCAGACCTCGGGGAGGGTAGCCTGTACATCGGGCAGGTCACTGGAAGAAGTACGCGTCATGGAGAGAACTACTGATAATGGGAATAAGGATGACTCGTTAATGAATCTTCGCTTCCGTGATATAATCTTTATCTCTTTTCACCGCAGATATCTGCGGGTATGGAACCCACGATACCAAGGTACTTTGAAGATGATGCCGATCTCGGCGTGCTGAAGGGGAAGAAGATCGCGGTCATCGGCTATGGGTCGCAGGGCCGCGGGCAGTCCCTGAACCTCCGGGACAGCGGGCTCTCGGTGATCATCGGCCTCCGGCCCGGGAAGAGCTGGGACAAGGCCAAGAAAGAGGGGTTCGAGGTCCTCGCGGTAAAGGACGCCGTGAAGAAGGCGGACATCGTCCAGGTCCTCCTCCCCGACGAACAACAGGCCGCGGTGTACAAGGCCGAGATAGGACCGAACCTGAAGGCAAAGTCCTGCCTCATGTTCTCCCACGGGTTCAACATCCACTTCGGGCAGATCGTCCCCCCGACTTCCGTCGACGTCGTCATGGTCGCCCCGAAGGGGCCTGGCGCCATGGTGAGGCGCACCTACGAGGACGGGAAGGGCGTCCCTGCCCTCATCGCCATCCAGCAGGACGCGACGGGCAAGGCCCGTGACATCGCCCTCGCCTATGCAAAAGGGATCGGCGCCACCCGGGCTGTCGTCCTCGAGACGAGTTTCCGCGAGGAGACCGAGACCGACCTCTTCGGCGAACAGGCAGTCCTCTGCGGCGGATGCACCTCCCTGATCAAGGCCGGCTTCGAGACCCTCGTCGATGCGGGCTATGCCCCCGAGATGGCGTACCTCGAGATCCTCCACGAGCTGAAGCTCATCGTCGACCTGATCCACGAGGGCGGTCTCACGAACATGCGGGCGGCCATCTCAAACACCGCCCAGTACGGCGACCTCACCCGGGGCCCCCGGGTCATCGGGCCCGAGGTGTACGATGTCATGCAGGATATCCTCGATGAGATCCAGTCCGGGGAGTTCGCGAAGGAGTGGATCCTCGAGAACCAGGTGAACCGGCCGGTCTTCAACGCCCTCACCAAGGCGGACGAGGACCACCTGATCGAGGAGGTCGGGAAGGACCTCCGGTCCCTGATGCCCCAGTTCAGGAGGTAAACCTCCTTCTCCCCCGGGGCCTTATGGCCCCTTGGGGTTCCGCAGGTAACCCTGCGTCACCCTCGGGGAGCTGCGGCTCCCCTCCGGGTTCAGGAAATAATTTCTCCAAAATTATTTTCTTCTCCCTCGGAGATTGATATCTCCTTCGGGTTCAGGAGGTAATTTTCCCTGTCGTCGGGGCCTGATGGCCCCTTCGGGTTCAAGATGTAACCTTGCGTCTCCCTGGGGAAATGCAAATTCCGAAGGAGCCGGTGAATACCAAAACCCTATTCTTTAATTTCTTCCGGCCTGACATTTCCCCATGTCCGTCTGCATCGTCTACCACTCCGAGACAGGGAACACGAAGAAGGTCGCCGAGGCCGTCGCAAAAGCGACGGGAGCGGTCCTTGTTCCGGTCAAAGATCTCGCGAACTACAGCAAAATCGGAAGGTACCTTGTCGGCGCACGGAAGGCCCGGGCCGGTCAGAAGTCGGAGATCGAACCTGCGAAGATCGATGTCGCGGCCTTCGACCTTGTCATCGTCGGTTCGCCCGTCTGGGCCTGGAAGCCCACCCCTGCGGCAAACGCGGCCATCGCCGCCCTTGCCGGCTGCGAAGGCAAAAGAGCCATTGTCCTCGTGACCTCGGGAGGAATGCCGGGGGAAACCGTGGAAATCCTGAAACATGCTCTCGAGACACGGAAGATGCAGGTTGATGGTGCCTTCCATTTCACCGATCACGGAGCTCGATGACGAGAAGAAGCTGAAGGACTTCATCGACGCAGTCAGGAAGGCCTCGGGAAAAACCTGAGGGGGCTTTCAAACCCCCGAAGGAGAGGGAAATGCAAGTATTGCATTTCCTGACCTGATGGGGATACGAATCCCCCGAAGGGAGAAGGAAATGTATTTCCGGAGATACCTTTCCTGACCCTGAAGAAGGATTCAGCCACGCATGACCCGTGTCAGGGACGAGAGGGCATGCTCCATTTCCTCCGTCCCGATCGTGAGTTTCTGCGTGCCACACCGTATACGGAGGCCGTCTCCCCCGGCCTCCCCGATAATCCGGTAGCGCAGGCCTTCCAGCGGTGACTCGTCCTTCACCGCGAGGAGGAACCTCCCGCAGGACTCCGAGAAGAGCTCGGTGAGCCCGTCCGGCCCGAGATCGACAATCGCCGAGGGTGACAGGGCCGCAAGAGCGGCAAGGAGACCCCCCTGGGAGAGGTCGGTGGCTGCCTCGCACCCGCCCCCGTGCAACGAGGTCCCGCACCGCCGAGATGATCCCCGGCTCGCCGATCGCGGGTGGTTCGCCCCCGCAGGCGCTTACCGCGTCAAGCACGGATCCCCCGAACTCCGGCTTCGATTCCCCGACGAGAGCGAGGGCTGAACCCTCGGGGGCCGCCTTCCAGCGCCGTACCTCACCTTTCCCGACGAGCCCTATCGATGGGGTGGGGAGGATTTTCGTGCCGAACTCGTCGCTCTCGTTGTAGAGGGAGACATTCCCGCCCACGACCGGGACCTTCATCCTCCTCGCCATGTCCCCGAGACCGAGGACGCACTGCTCTATCTGCCAGTAGATATCGGGGTGGACCGGGCTCGCGAAGTTCAGGCAGTTCACGATGCAGAGGGGGGTCGAGCCGAGCACTGCCAGGTTCGCGGCATTCTCGAGGAGGGAGTTCGCCGTCCCCTCGTACGGGGCAAGGGCGATCTGGCGGGGGTTGCACCCGCAGGAGAGGACGAGGGCGCCATCCCCGAGGCGCAGGACCGCCGCATCACCGGCCAGGGAAACGGATCTCGAGCTGGACATCGTGATCGGTACTGTTCGGTCACCCAGTCCCTCCGTGCCACTTCGGGGTGGGAGAGTACCCCGAGGGCAAGGTTCTTCAGGGTCCCCGAAGGCTTCCTGAAGGGTACCTTCACTGGCGCGGCCTTCTTCTCCCAGAAGCAGAGGGGTGCATCCCCTGTCAGGAGCTGGATCGGGAGATCAGCGACGACTTTCCCCTTGAACCGGACAATGTAGCGGGACTCGGGGATCACCTCTCCGATATCGGACCACCCGAGGTCGTACTTCTCGGCGATGGCCCCCATGGCCGCCACGTCACGGGGTTCCACCTCGATGAGCATCCGCTCCTGGGACTCGGAGAGCATGATCTCGGGCGGGGTCATCCCGGGCTCCCGGAGGTGGACCCGGTCGGCATGGATGATGGCACCGAAGGTGCTGCTCATCTCGCTCGACGCGCCGGCGAGCCCTGCGGCTCCCGAGATCCTTGCAGGAGAGAACCTTCCCTGTCCCCGCCATCTCGAGGATGGCATCGATGATCGAGCTTCTCGGTATACGGGTCTCCGATCTGGACGGACGGGCGGTCCTCGGCCTCGGAGTCCTCCGAGAGATCCCGGGACGCGAACGAAGCACCGCCGAGCCCGTCCCGCCCGGTAGAGGACCCGACGAGGACCAGGTGGGATTCCGGGCTTCTTTGCCGGGGCGGTGAGGTACTTATCGGGATGGACGATCCCGATGCAGACGACATTCACGAGCGGGTTGCCCTGGTAGGAGGGATCGACCACGACCTCCCCGCGGACCACGGGGACCCCGATACAGTTCCCGTAGTCCCCGATGCCTGCCACCACCTGCTCGAAGAGGTAGCGGTTCTTCTCGTTCCCGAATGTCCCGAAGTAAAGAGGGTCCATGAGCGCGATGGGACGGCCCCCCATGGAGACGACGTCCCGGACAATCCCGCCTACACCCGTGGCCGACCCGTGGTACGGATCCACGTAGCTCGGGTGGTTGTGGCTCTCCATCCCTACGACGATAGCGATCTCATCCGAGTACCTCACGACCGCGGCATCGTCCCCCGGACCGAGGATCACGTCCTTCCCCTCGGTGGGGAGGGTGCGGAGGAGGGTCTTTGTCGACCGGTAGCTGCAGTGCTCGCTCCAGAGGTTCTCGAAGCATGCAACCTCAACATCGGTGAGGTCGCGGCCCAGTTCACGCCGGAGATGTGCGAGGTCCTCCTCCTTCATGCATGGAGGGTACGTAGGGGTGTGAGATAAGCATGACTCTCTGGATCGCGGGGGCCGGCGTTCAAGGGGCCACGGCAACCTTGAACACCGAAGCCGGCCAATGGGTATCCATGCCCCAGTCATACGAGGACCTCCTGAAGAAGGCCTACTCCCAGATCACCGAGGTGAGCAGCTCCCACGAGCGCTTCTCGGTCCCCCCGGGCAAGGTCTTCATCGAGGGAAAGACGACCGTGCTCGAGAACTTCGCCGAGATCGCCGACAAACTGAACCGGAGCCCCGAGGACCTCCTGAAGTTCCTCGTCGGCGAGCTCGGCACGGCAGGGAAGATCGAGGGGAACCGGGCGGTCTTCAACGGGAAGTTCGATTCCAACTCGGTGAACTCCCTCCTCAAGAGCTATGTCGAGGACTATGTCATCTGCTCCGAGTGCGGGAGGCCCGACACCCGGCTCGTCAAGGACGGGCGGATCCCCATCCTCAGGTGCGATGCCTGCGGGGGGCACCGGCCGGTGAAGAAGCGGAAGGTGCGCCTCGAGCCCCAGGAAGAGAAACTCACGGAGGGCGCGATCATGGACCTCGCCATCCTCTCCGTCTCCAGGCGCGGGGACGGCGTCGCCCGGGTCGGGAAGCACACCATCTACGTTGCCGGTGCAAAACCCGGGGAGACGGTGAAGGTGAAGATCACGAAGATCGCGGGATCCGTCGCCTTCACCGAGCGTGCGGCGTAACTCCCGGACCCTTTCCCGGAATCGGGTGAGAGGCCTCCAAAGGACAGGGAAGAGAGAAAATATTTTTTTTTGAATTTTTTTGAGGTTTCAGGTTATAGAAAAGGAAGCTCTATTCCTTTTCGATCCCTTCGAGGATCTCGTCACAGTACCCCGAGATCCTCTTGCACGCATCCCTGATGACCTTGATCGGGTCCTTCCTGTTCGTGGTGATGAAGAACTCGGGGTCGGAGTGCTGGAACTCCATGGTATAGCGGGCGACGTCGACCGCGGGGTCCTTGAGGACCTCGTCGGTGAGGAGGTTCATGAAGGTGTGCCCTTCGCCCGGAAAGACGATCTTTGCCCGGTCCTTGGATAACTCGAGTATCTTGATCTCCATCTCACCTATTCCTTGGTAAGAGAGGTATAAAAGAGGTTTGGGTGGGCCACGGGTCCGAAGGAGCCGTGGCAGTCCAGAGGGGAAAGGGGCCCCTCGGGACCTGGGGCCCGGATCCCGCCAGGGGGGTAGGGGCCCCTCGGGATCCGAAGGGGTCCGCAGGGAGGGTCCCGGACGGGGTCGTCCCGGGGGGATCCCTCGGGACCAGCCGGGTCCGTCCAGGGGGAGGAGGCGCAAAGCGGCTCCTCCTGTCCAGGGGGGCAAGGGCCCTTCTGGCTGGGAAAGGGACCCTCCAGCCGGCGTCAGGGGAGCCGGATACACTCCCCGTCCCGTGCAAGGTGGGGAAGGGTCCACGGGATGAGGTGCGACAGGTGGACAAGCCTGAAATCGGCGGGGCCTGCCCCTTCTGCCAGCTCCAGCGCCTCCTGGTAGTTCATGTGCTTGGTGAGCCGGATCTCGGGAGGAACGATCGCATCCAGGACAAGGAGGTCGACTCCCGAGAGGAGTTCCTTCGACCGTTCGGGAATATCTGCCCGGGTATCGCTTGTGTATGCCACGGACCCCTCATGCGAATCGATCCGTACCCCGAAGGCGGGAACGGGGGGGTGGTTCACAGGGAAGAGGGTGACCGAGACCCCGAGGATGTTGCAGGGAGCTGTACGGCTGTATCCTCTGCTGCCTGAAGGGGAGGAAGCTGAAGAGGGGGGCGCAGGACCGAGAGGGTCTCGTCTGCGGCGTACACGGGAGGCGGATCCTGGATCCGGTAAAATTCCCCGAAGCCTGAGTAGTGATCATAATGCCCGTGGGTCCAGATGACCGCGTCGATACGGGGCGAACCCGCGCAGAGGAGCTGCTGGCGGAGATCAGGTGAGGTATCGATCATGAGATGCCCCCCCTCTGTTTCGAGGAGGAGGGAGGTGCGGAGCCGCTGGATACCATGCTCCCGCGCATAGGTACAGTTCTCGCAGCTGCACCCGATCTTGGGAGTCCCGACCGCGTCGCCCGTCCCGAGAAAATGGAGGTTCATGCTAACCGGGCTAACCGGGCGGACACCCCTGAGCAGGTTCCGGTTCATGACAAGGGAATACCCCCGCTCGATGTCCTCGAATTCGATCCGGTCCTTCTCCCGCATGAGGGACGAGAGGAGGGCCTCCTTGATGAGCACGCGGAGGTCTGCCCCCGAGAAACCCTCGGTCCTCTGGGCGAGTTCCGCGATATTCCCGTCCCAGGGGAGGGAGCCCGTGACCTTCGTGAGGATCGCCTTCCGCATCTCCGTGTCCGGGAGGAAGAACTCGACCACCTCGTCGAACCGGCGCCACGCCGCCTCGTCGAGGAGTGGGGGTGGTTGGTCGCGGCGATGAGGAGGACCCCGTCGCGTACCAGGCTCACGCGGTCGATGTTCTTGAGGAGCATGTTCACCGCCCGCTTCATCGCCCCGTGATCATCGGTGATCCGGCTCTTGGCGACGAAGTCGAACTCGTCGATGAAGAGGATCGAGGGCGAGATCTTCTTCGCGAACTCGAAGATCCGGTCGATGTTCTTGGAGGTCTCCCCTAAATACTGGGAGGTGACCATCGAGAGGCGCACCTCCAGGAGGGGCATGTGGAGCTCGCGGGAGAGGGCGAGCGCGAGAGTCGTCTTTCCCGTCCCCGGGGGGCCGACGAAGAGGAGCTTCCCGAGCTCGTAGATCCGGTGCGACCTGAGAAACTCCTGGTGGAGGATGGCCGTCCTCACCTTGGCCGGGATCCCGGCCTGCTGGCCGGTGCAGATCAGGTCGGAGAGGTTCGGCTCAACCTCATCGGGCGCGGATATGATGAGGAGGTCGAGGGCCGCCTTCAGGGCCTCGTCGCCCTTCACGAGCCCGGCGATCTTCGCGTCGAGGAATGCCCGGGTATCCCCGACCCGCGGGTTCGCCGCCTTCACCTCCATGTAGGAGATGCCCACCGAGTCGAAGCCCTCGAAGAAGCTCGCGAGGGCCGGGTTCCGGGTGATAAGGGGTTTTCCCCCCTTCTTCAGGAACCACCCGGCCGCCGCATCGAGTGCCGAGATGTGCATCCGGTGGCCGAAGGAGTCTATCTCGATGAACGGGTTCCCCTTCACCTTCTCGGAGGCATCCCCGATCCCCGTGGCCTGGGCCACCGTCCCGTCCGAGACGATCACGGGCCGCTTCACCTGGCCGTCGGCACTCATGCCAAAGGCCTCCCTGCAGCGGGGGCTCAGGTCACTCTCATCAAGGTCCCTGTTCTGGTTGAATATCTCTGCGGTGAGCAGGATCTCCATCACCTGCACGACCTCGCTCGTCCCTTCTGCGGCCATAGGTATAACTTAGAGGATTTCGCCGGGAACTCAATAAGGGTATCTCACCGGGTGGTGACGATGCACCCATCGGCGGTGACGATAACCGTATGCTCGGCCTGGGAGACGAGGGATCCCTGCACGTCGCGGAGCACGGGGTAGGCGTGGAGATGCCCCGACCGGACGAGGCCGGCGAGGGTGATCTCGAGTTTCTCCCCGGAGAGCCACCTGCGCGCGAAGGGGAGGCCGTGCCTGTCCCGCACCTGGTCAAGGACCCGCTTCGCCGCAGGGAGGCGTGCCGGCCGGTCCAGAACCTGCTGGAAGATCTGGACCCGGGGGCTGTCCGAGACAAAACCCGTGCCTGTGGTCGCGAAGGGCTCGATGGCAAAGACCATCCCCTCCCGGAGGACCGCCCCTCCGGCGACCCGCACGTTCGGCACCGTCGGGGGGGTATGGATCTCATACTGCCCCAGGCCGTGCCCGGTCAGGTTCGCCACGGGGCGGAATCCAAGAGCCTCGATCTCCCCCTGGATGGCCCCCCCGAGATCACCTGTCGTTCTCCCGGGCCTGACAAGAGTGATGGCTTTCTCGAGGGCTGCCTGCGACGCCCTGACCAGTGGCCCGTTGGTGCCAAGGTCGACCGTCCCCGCAGTATCTGCGATATACCCATTCAGGTGGACTCCCAGGTCCATTTTCACCACGTCACCGGTCGCGAAGATCCGCTCATCGCCTTCCGACGCCGTATCATGGGCTGCTGCCTCGTTGACCGAGAGGTTCAGCGGGAATGCGAGGCCGGCGCCCTCGCCCCTGACAAGGGCCTCCACCTCCTCTACGACGATGGAGATCGAGGCCCCGACCTGCACGAGGGCACGGGAGCGGGAGAGGACCCGGGAGGCGATCTTTCCGGCTTCCAGGTAGGAATCGAGGATCCCGTCCTTCATACCCGGAGCTCCCTCGGCATCCTGGTCAGGTCCCGGAACCCGTCTCCGGTGACCACTCCCATGTCCTCGAGCCGGATGCCGCCCCTGCCCGGGTAGTAGAGGCCGGGCTCAAGGGTGATCACGTTCCCTGCCGAGAGTTCCCCGCCTCCCGGCCCGAGGACGGGGAGCTCATGGACATCGAGACCGACCCCATGCCCGAGGTTATGGATGAAGCCGGTCGTGTTGCTCTCGAACCCGCGCCCCTTGAAGTAGTCCACCACCCTCCCGTGGATCTCCGCCCCCGTGGCGCCAGGCCGGACCAGGGTCGCAGCGAGGGACTGGGCCCCGCGGACGGCCTCGAACATCTCGAGTATCTCGGGCGTCGGTTCGCCCTTAACGACAGTCCTGGACATATCAGCGGTGTACCCGGTCTCCTCGTCCTGCGGGAATATGTCGAGGATGATGGACTCCCCCTCGCGGAGCGGCCCCGAGCCCCGGATATGGGGGATGGCCGAGTCCTCGCCGCACGAGATGATGGTGTCCACGGCCCTGCAGCCGCGTTCGAGGAGGGTGACGGCCACCTCCTTCTGGAGGATCTCGGAGGTGAGGGGTACCTTCCCGCGGTAGAGGATGCTTTTCCTCGCCTTCGACGATCGGATCGAAGAGATGGCTCCTCCCATGGCCGCCTCGGTGGCCTCCTGGACCCGGGCGATCGCCGTTATCTCCTCGTCGGTCTTCACGGCCCGGAGCTTGAGGACGGTATCCTCGTCCACGATGACCTTCGACAGGGCCTCGAGCTCCCGGGCAAGTGCGGCAGGGAACTGCGGGGGAACGAGAATATCCCCGCCCGCAAGGCCGGCGATCATCCTCGCGTACGCCCGCCACCTGTTCTTCTCTTCCTTCACGATCCCGGTGAGGCCCGCCTGGGCCCGGGTCACGGGTACGGCTATCGACTCCCGGGCCGCCCTCTGGTACTCCATCTGCGAGACGATGATCGTCCCCTTCTCACCGACCTTCTGCAGGAATACAACGGGGTCCGTGGTCCTGAACCGGGTGAGGTACCTCATGTCCGCGTCCAGGGAGGACCCGTACGCCACGTACGCCTTCGCCCCGGCCGAGGCGATCGCGTCATCCAGCCTCTCCATGGAGATTAGCTTGGGTGGCGGAACCACAAGTACTTTTATCATGGGATTCCAAGTACGAGGGATGGACGAGCGTGCCCGGGAGATCTTCAAGATCCGGTTCATCGAGCTCACTCTCCTCCTGAACGCCATCGTCCTCCTCGTGGCCATCGGGGCCTTCGTCCTGATCCGGTACCTCTCCCCCCTCGGGATCGCCGCCGGCCTCGGCCTCCTCCTCGTCGCGGTGATCGTTTACATGTTCTTCTCGCGCTTCTACCAGGCGACACGTGACTGGCTCATAGCAAACGCCGGCTCCGGTGATGAGAAGCATTGAAGTAGCCGGAGCATGCACCATTCTTCCAGGGATGCTCGAGAAGCTCAAGGGGGATATCCAGCTCCTTGACCGCCACATCGGCGTCATGAAGGCGGTGATGGAGCACGAGCCCATCGGTATCGTGAAACTCTCCCTTCTCATGGATCTCCCCTACCACCGCATCCGCTACTCCCTCCGCGTCCTCGAGCAGATGGGGTACATCCAGGCCAGCCCATCGGGCGCGGTTGCCACCGCTCAGGCGAGGAGGCTCCTCTCGAACATCGGGAAGGATGTCGACGAGCTCGTCTCCCTTCTTTCGGCCCTGAAGGAGAAGCAGACCCCATAACGTTTAATAAGCCCCGGGAAGGATGTAATAAAGCATATCAATCCTGTGCCGCCATAACTCAGTTGGTAGAGTGGCTGGCTGTTAACCAGCATGTCACAGGTTCGAGTCCTGTTGGCGGCGCTCTCCTCTATTCCGGGCCCGTCAGCTTAGTCCGGTCAGAGCGCCCGGCTCATAACCGGGCGGTCATGCGTTCGAATCGCATCGGGCCCATCATGCAATGCCCGGTCTGCGGAAATGACTGCGTAACGACGGCTCATGAGATCCTCGGGAGCCTGGAGACCGTCTTTGCGCCCTGCAGCGGGTGTCAGGGGAGGCCCCTTGATAAGACCCGGCCCCCCCCCGATCTTACGATAGCTCCTCCCTGCTCCTGCGGCAAACGGTTCATCGACGACGTCTTCGTCCACCTCTACAGCATCCTTGTGGAGGAGAAGGTCATCTCGAGAGACGATCCCCTGAAAAGGGTGGGCATGCCTCTCGTCCACCCGGGTTTTGCCATGGACGAGGCCCCATACCTTCCGAAGAACTCCCTCCTCCTCCTCTCCCAGCTGGTGGACGAGCCCGTCGCAAAGAGGCTGTGCAAGGAAGTCCCCGAGGTGCGGGGGGTGGTGAAGTGCGGGAGGTTCGTCCCCGGCGCTATCGATGTCGACCTCTCGGTGCCCCCGCGGGTCTACGAGCTCCTGGCAGGTTGTGATGTCAGGGCAGACGTCTTCTTCACCCAGCACAGCCCCGTCGTGGTCTACAAGCAGCAGTCCCTGATCCATATCGAGTTCCCCCGGGGGTATGACCCGAAGATCATCTCCGTCGGGGTTCACCTCCGCCATTCCCTCCCGAGCGTCTTCGTGGACGCCTCGTGCGGGGTGGGGACCCTCGGGATCATCGCCGCCCAGTACAGGGTACCCCATGTCATCATGAACGATGCCTGGTACGCGGCCGCGTTCTGGGCCGCCTTCAACCTCAAGGTGAACAGCGACTCCCTGCTCGGGGGCGAGGTCCACATCCTCGAGGACTACGCGTCCATGGCCTCCCACCCGGTCGTCAGGGAACCCCGGAAGATCGCGTACACCGAAGGGAAGCAGCTCATCGAGGTCTACCAGGGGGACTTCCGGAACCTGCCGCCCCATATCCCCGAGAAGTCCCGGATCCTTACCATCGTCGACCTCTTCGAGAAGGGGGACGAGGCCCTCAACCAGCGTATCCTCGGTGACTGGCGCAGCCGGGTGGGCGGAGAGGTATTTATCCCATAGAAGGGCTAAGGATCTCCGGGGACTAGCCCGGGTGGTTCGACGTCACCTGTCACCCGAAACCGCCGGCACGCGGGGGGCGAAGTCCGAGGGAGACTCCGGCGATCTGCCCACGTTTTGTGCAACCTGACGAAGAAGCCTCGTCCTGTGAGGTCAATGGACAGGGATCGAAGCCCCGGAGGGGGTGGAGACCTGCAGCCGCGGGGACCGGTCCAGGCCCGGAAGGGAGCAGACTCACCGTGGACATCTGGCGCCCACGGGGTTGCGGGGTGGAGGAGGGCTGCGCAGGCAGGAGCAGGGTACGTGGTGCCCACCGAGGACGTGTCCCCATTTACGATTCTCTTTGATGTTGTTCCAATACCTTGCCCCTCGGAAAGGATGGGATCTTTCCGCGGCCCCGGCAATATCCCCCCTGTATCCCGGGAACCTCCCTGGTCACGAGATCCCGGACACTGCGGGAGATGCCCGCAGGGGGAGGGCGGGTTCGTCAGAACCCGACCTGAAGTAACCCGCCATCAGGCGGAGGTGCGACCCGGAGACTCGCGGCTTCGTCGCTCGAGCTCGGTTTCTTTCGACTGCGTCAGCTCGAGGTCGGTTTCACGCGAAACCTCCCTCCCCCGGGAGCCAGATAAAACAACTCTGAAAACCACCACGGGCTCAGGATACATGAAAATCGAATAAAAAGGAGATTGAAGGGACTTTCGGAACCGAAGATCTCAAATCATCCGGTTCACGCAGACCGTCTCGGCCTGCGAGACACCCGGGACTTCGCCGAGGGCCTTCTCCACCGCGTCGGTCCCGCCCTCTTCGTCATTGACGATGACCGCGATCTTGAGGGCCTTTAAGCCGTAGGCGATCGGCTCCACGCCCACGTCCTGGATGGACGGGAGTTCTTCCTCAGATCGGCCTCGAGCTTCTTCATGTCCACGTCTATCGACTCGGGCATGATGCGCACGAGGGCGACTACCTTCCCCATCCCTTACGGCCCCCAGAAACCGCACTTCGGGCAGACATACGGGACGCTCTGCATTCTGCAGCGGACGCACCTGCGGATGACGGCCTTGCACTCGGGGCACCCGAACTCCGCAGCCCCCTGCTCCGCGAGGGGGGCGCTGCAGGAGGTACACTTCTTGCTCTCCATTCACCGACTCCTAAAGGATTCTTTATAATCTAACCCTTCCGGGAATTAAAGCCTTGGTTCGATGACCGTCCCCCGCACCTTCTTCCCGTCAAGGAAGTCCCTGACCCGCCCGGTCACCCGCCCGTTCAGGATGGTGGTCCTCACCCGGTGGGCGAGGGCGAAGGGGATGAGGCAGGGGTCCACCTCCTCGCAGGTTATGGGTTCACCGACTTGCGGAATAAGAGTTCCCATCGTCGTGATCCCGTCTACCGATTTCAGGACGAGGAGATCGAGCCCCAGTTCCGAGGCAACCCACGCGGAGATGGTATCGGAGGTCACTTCCCAGGTGTGGGGCAGGGGATCCCTTTCCCGCAGGACGCGATAGGGCAGGAGGATCCCGGCCTTCGCAGGGAGCGCGAGATCATGGGTGACCGGCATCCCCCCTGCGGCCATGTACCAGCCGAACTGGTCCATGGCGAGGATCGCCATCCAGTGGGCAGATTCGTCGGGGAGGTCCATCGACCTGACCAGCCGGGCAAAGGGGCCTCCGCCAGGGACCACCAGAATGGGGCCCCTGGACTCCTCCAGGAGGGAAACGATGCTCCCTGCTTCGGACAGGAGGCTTCCCCCCACCTTCACCACGAGCGCCCGGTCAGCGTCCATACCGGAGAATCGATCGCGGTCTTCATAAAACAGGAGGGCATATTCATCCGTGATGCGCCGGGTCCTTCTCCTCCTCCTCATCCTCTCCATCACCCTGGCCCATGTTTCCGCCCTCAGGATCGTTGAATTCTGCCCCGACACGTATCTCCCCCGTGATGCGGATGCCTATCTCGTCCTCGAGGGAACGGGATCCCTCACCAACGTGACCATCTCTGACGGTGAAGGGTCCATCGCCTTCCCCGCGGGATCGCACATCCAGGGGAGAGTGACCGTTGCGGACGAGGCCATCGGGTACATGGCCACCCACGGCACCCTCCCCGAGTTCGAGATAAAGGAGACGAGCCCTGCCGTCCCGAACATGATAAAATCCGGCCGGTATGCTCCCGCGAACGAGAAGGACGAGCTCGTTCTGTCGGTCCGGGGCACGGACGTCCAGTCGGTCAGCTGGCCGGGAGATCTTCACCCGCGCGAGGGGCAGGTCCACTACCTCTCGGGTTCGGGCTGGGACCCCCGCATCCTCCTCCTCGGCCAGTCCCGGTTCACCGCGGAGACTTTCACGAACGCCACGGTCACCGCCTTTGTCTCTCCCGATTCTTCCCACGGTGTTCTCGAAGGCGCAATCTCGGGAGCGCGGCGTGAGATCCTCGCCAACGCGTATGAGCTCTCCAATCCCGGCATCGGGGATCTCCTCATCGCTGCGCACCGGCGGGGGGTCTCGGTCCTTGTTCTCCTTGAAGGTGGCCCCGTAGGCGGCATCAGTCAGGAAGAGGAGGCCGTCTGCGCGGCCCTGAACCGGACCGGCATCCCCCTTCTTTCGATGACCACCACGCCTGTCGCTCATGCCCGTTACCGGTACGACCATGCCAAGTATCTCGTCATTGACGGGGAGGACCTGCTCATCTCGACCGAGAACTTCGGTATCCACGGGTATCCGCCTTCGGGGTACCGTGGGAACCGGGGCTGGGGCGCGCTCATCGAGGATCCGGGGGTCGCCAGTTATTTCACGGGTGTCTTCTCTGCTGACATTCACGGGGGAGATGTGGTTCCTTACCTCCCCTCATTCAGGGAGCCCTCCTCCCCTTCTCTCGCTCCCTACCAGGCGGAGTTCCCTGCACTTCGGGTTGCCGGTGTCAGGGTTACTCCGATTCTCTCCCCGGATACGAGTGATGAGGTCCCTTCCCTTCTCTCCCGCGCAAAGGAGCAGATCGAGATAGAGCAGGCATCCGTCAGGAATGCTTCAGGTGACGAACTCGATCCATTCCTCGCCGAGGCTGTGAACGCCTCCCGCCGCGGGGTGACGGTGAGGATCATCCTCGACGGAAGCCGGTTTAATGACGAGGGGCCCGCTGATAACAACGAGATGGTGGACCTGGTGAACTCCCTCGCGCATCCGCGAAGGACTTCCCCTCTCTGCCCGGATCCTGGACCCCGTTTCAGCCAACCTGGAATCGGTCCATACCAAAGGGGTCGTCGTGGACAGGCGGCTTGTGCTTATCTCCTCCATCAACTGGAACGGGAACTCCCCGAACTTCAACCGCGAGGCTGGCGTGATCCTCGAAGATGCCGCCCTCGGGGACTATTTCTCTTCGGTGTTCGACGCGGATTGGAAACGGGCCGGGAATGGTACCGGCCCGGGCGGACCGGACGTAGCGAAGCTCGCCCTCGCGGGACTGGTCATCGTCATCCTCGTTCTCTTCTTCGCGAGGAGGAGACGATAACCCCCTGTTGAATCAGGATCCGGTCAGGGGAGATTCCCCTTGATGGAATGCCCCTGTCGTCCCCGAATATTTTTATCTGCCCCCATGCCATGCATCCACGAGGACTGTTGTTTCATGGAGAGTCACCGGGGTTTTTCGGGAGTATCTCAGGAGGTCAGTTGTCAAGGCGGTCAGCTACCGGGTCGTCGTCGTCATTGCCGATTTCATCGCCGTGTACTTCTTCACGGGCAGGATCGATATTGCCCTGGGCTTCGTGGTGGTCAGCAACATCTATACCTCGGTCCTCTACTTCCTCCACGAGCGTTTCTGGGACAGGGTGGCGTGGGGGAGAGGGGTGGGCTAGGCGGACCGGATCCTCGGGATTTATCATCCTCCCCGTGAACCTCCCCTCGTGCTCGAGCAGCAGGAGCGCACGGCCCTGGGCCTCCTCGTTATCGTCCTTCTCATCCTCGCCGCAGGCCACGTGATCCTCACCGCCCTCGGGAATGCACCCTTCGCAGCCCCGTACAGCGAGGGTTCGCGTGAAGGAGATCTTGTCGTGGTCACCGGAGCGGTCCGGAGCATCGCCCCGACTTCTACCGGCGGCAACCTCCTGCTCTCGGTGGACGGTACCCGGGTGTTCATCCCTTCACCCGCGTCCCGCGATGTGAGCGTGCAGATGAATGACACGGTCCGTATCTACGGGATCGTCCAGGTCTACCAGGGAAAGAAGGAGATAGCCGTACGGGACGCCCGCGATGTAGAGAAGACTCCGTTCCCGTAGTTCACGGGCAGGAAGCCTTCGTCGAGCTGGCAACCCTGGCGATCTCCTTTCCCTCCGTCCGGTTCCACAGGAAAGTGTCCATTCATACATGCAATTTAACCGGGCCCCAAGGATAAAGGATTTTTACTATATGAACTTTATGTACTGTATAGGCAGTCCCTGAACCCGGGGAGGAAAGGCGATTTATGGCAGAGCAGCATAGGCAGACAAAGGATTATTTCTGGTTCGTCATGATCTTTGGCACGACAGGAGCTGCCATCACGGCGACCCTGATCGGCTTAAAACACGGACAATTCTCGGTATTTCCCCATCTCTACTACTTCCCCATCATCATCGTATCCTACCTCTACCCGCGGAGGGGGGTCATCTTCTCGGTCCTCCTGGGCGGCCTGTATCTCTTCCTCATGTATTCCTTCGCCTTAGGGAATACAGATGCCATCGCCTCTGCCACCGTCCACTTCTACGTCTTCGTAACTGTCGGGTTCATCGCCTCCTCGCTCTCCGGGAAACTGCTTGAATCGGAGGCCAAGTTCAGGGACATCACCGAGAACTCGCCGCTCGGTATCTACCTGACCGAGAAGGGGAAGTTCAGGTACGTGAACCCCCGCTTCGCCGAGATCCACGGGTACGGGCCCGACGAGATGCCGGGCCGCATGGGCCTCGAGAACCTCGTTCACCCCGACGACTGGCAGGTGATGCGGGAGCAGTTCCACGAGCTGGACGAGGGCGAACAGAAGCCCTTCCGGTCCCTCGTCAGGACCCTGACAAAGGACGGGCGGACCATCTGGGTCGAGATCCTGGGGTCCCGGATCACCTACCAGAACCGCCCTGCCTACATGGGCACCCTCATGGACGTGACCGAGCTGAAGCAGACCCGGGACGCCCTCGCCGAGAGCGAGGCGCGGCTCCGGACGCTCATCGAGTCCATCGGCGCGGGGGTACTCGTCGTCGACCCAGCGAGCCACCTGATCACCGACGTGAACCCCGCGGCCGCCGCCATGATCGGGGCCACCAGGGAGGAGATCGTCGGGAAGGTCTGCCACCGGTTCATCTGCCCCGCCGAGGAGGGGAACTGCCCGGTCACCGACCTCGGGGAGAACATCGACCATGCCGAGCGGGTGCTCCTCCAGGCCGACGGGAACCGCCGGCCGATCATCAAGACCGTCGTCTCCGTGAACCTCGGCGGGCGGCCGTACCTTCTCGAGACCTTCCTCGACATATCAGAGCGGCAGAAGGCCGAAGTTGCCCTCCGCGAGTCGGAGAAGCGCTACCGCACGCTCTTTGACTCGGCGAGCGATGCCATCTTCATCCAGGACCTCTCCGGGCATTTCCTGGAGGTCAACCGGGCGGCCTGCGACCGGCTCGGGTTCAGCCGGGACGAATTCCTGAAGATGGACCCCCGCGACATCGAGGCGCCCCCGTTCCAGGGCCTCCTCATGGACTGGATCGACGAGGTCAAGAACGGCGGGTTCCTGGAGATGATGCGGGGCGGGCGCTCGATCTTCGACACCGTCCATGTCCGGAAGGACGGGAGCTACATGCCGGTCGAGATCGAGCTGCCGGTTCATCGAGTTCGAGAACGCCCCGGCCCTCCTCCTCATCGCCCGGGACATCACCGAGCGGCGGCGCATGGAGGGGATCCGGGCCCTCCTCGCGTCCATCGTCCAGTCCTCGGAGGAGGCCATCATCAGCACCGAGATGGACGGGACCGTGGTCAGCTGGAACCCGGGCGCCGAGGCGATGTTCGGGTACACCGATGGCGAGATGAAGGGGCAGCCCATGTCCCGGATCGGTACCGCCGGAGCTCCACCACGAGATGATCGAGGTCCTCGAGCGGCTCGGCCAGGGTGAGCGGATCCAGCACTTCGAGACGGTGCGGCAGAGGAAGGACGGGAGCCGGGTCGAGGTCTCCCTCTCCGTCGCCCAGCTCAAGGATGCCAACGGGCAGGTCATCGGGACTGCAACGATCGCCCGCGACATCACCCAGACGAAAGAGGCCGAGCGGGCGCTCCTCGCCTTCATCAACGAGGCAGCCATGCGCCTCAGGCACCCCGTGGAGATCGTCCATGACCAGCTCAAGGAGATGCAGCAGCAGGTGGCCTCGGGGGAGCTCTCGGGTGAGGACCTGAAGGTGCTCCTCTCGGTCCAGATCAAGAACACCGAGCAGATCATCGAGAATCTCAACTACCTGAACCGCGCCATCCTCCAGGGTAAAAAGGACATTCCTGACTCGTACCGGAGGTACCTCACGAGGTAGCGGGGCATCTGATGACGTTCTCCTTCGACAGGCTGGATAGGGACAAAATATACCTCTGCCTCTCCTCAGCTGAGCGGCTGAAGGAGAACAGCAGCTCCATCATCCGGGGCCTGCTCTCGCGGGGGTACGTGGTCATTATCGTGACCACGAACCAGCCCTACTCCATCCTGAAGAAGGCGTACGAGAAGGACGGCATCGACGTCTCCAAGATACGGTTCATCGACGCGATCACCCGCTATGCGATCGGGGAGGTGCCGTCGGGGGTGCCGGGGGCGCGCTTCACGAGCAGCCCCTCGGACCTCACCCAGCTCGGGATCGCCATCTCGGACTCCCTCAAGGACCTGAGCGGGAAGAAGGCGGCCATCCTCCTCGACTCCGTCTCCACGATGCTCATCTACCTCCCCTCGGCAAACCTCTCGAAGTTCATCCACTTCGTCTCGAGCAAGCTGAAGATCCTGGACATGGCCGGCATCTTCCTCGCCGTCGAGGACGGGCTCGATCCCATGCTCCTCTCCCAGCTCACGACCTTCGTCGACCAGGTGGTGAACATGGACAGGGAACGGGAGGGCTCCCCGCCGCCTTCACCACCGTCCCCCCCACCCTATTCCCCGCCGCCCAGGCCGCCCTCGTCAACCCCGGCTCCGCCACCGTCTCCGCCTCCCGCACAGCCCCAGCCGCTGCACCGGCAGCCGCCGCCCTTCTGATCCGGGGGCTTGCTGTTCCGGAACCCGGACAGGAGAACAGAAGGACACCCGGTAACCGAACCCTCGTCGCCACCCTGACCATGGACATCGTCTCGATCATCCTGATCATCGCCGGCCTCTGCCTCTTCGAGACCATCTCCTCGATCGACAACGCCATCGTGAACGCCGAGGTCCTCTCCACCATGGGCGAGCGGGCCCGGCGATGGTTCCTCACCTACGGCCTCATCGCCGCGGTCTTCGTCATCCGCGGGCTCCTCCCCTGGTTCATCGTCTGGTTCACCACCCCCTCCCTCGGGCCGGTCGGGGCCCTCACCGCCGCCTTCTCGAGCGATCCTGCGGTGCTCGCCGCGGTCGGGGAATCGGCCCCCGTCCTCCTCATCGGGGGCGGTACCTTCCTTGTCTTCCTCTTCTTCCACTGGCTCTTCTTAGAGGAGAAGCAGTTCGGCCTCAGGGGCGAGCGCTACATCCAGGAGAAGGGGGTCTGGTTCTATGCGATCGTCTCCGTCCTCCTCGCCCTCATCGTCGGGCTCGCCCTCCTTTCACGACCGTTCATGGCGTTCGGCGCCGTCATCGGTTCCACCGCGTTCTTCATCGTCCACGGGTTCCGCCAGAACGCCGAGAGCCAGGAGAAGAAGCTCATGGACAAAAACCTCTCCGATATCTCGAAGATCTTCTACCTCGAGGTGATCGATGCCACCTTCTCCATCGACGGGGTCCTCGGGGCATTCGCGTTCACCCTCTCCGTCCCCCTCATCATCCTGGGGAACGGCCTCGGGGCCTTCGTGGTGCGGGAGCTCACCATCGGGAACATGAACCGGATCAAGCGGTACATCTACCTGAAGAATGGCGCCATGTACTCCATCCTCGCCCTCGGCACCATCATGATCCTCGACAGCTTCGGGGTCGAGATCCCGAGCTACCTCTCCCCGCTCATCACCTTCGGGGTGGTCGGCTACTTCCTCCATAAATCCATGCGGGTTGCCCGGGCCCTTGACCAGGAGTACCCGGGCTGACGGGCGCGGACGAGGAGCGGGGCACGGAAAGGGATTTCCCTCCCCGGGCAGAGATCCTCCTATGGCTCCACGGCTCCTCCTCCTCTCGATCGCCTCCCTCGTTGTAACCACCCTCCTGGCCGGTTGTGGGGGGAGTGCCCCGCCTCAGGTACCCGAGACCCCTGTCACGACGACCATTTCCGTCACGACGCTTCCTCCCGCAACCATGGCGCCTCAGGTCACCACCTCTCCTGAACCCTTCCCGGGAGCCCTTGCCCTCGGGATGTCCTACCAGTACGGGAGGGAAGACATCGCCATGGACGTGACCTTCTACAAGGTCAAGGTCATGGACGAGTACGACTGGTGGTCCCCGAAGTGGGGGCGGTACTGGAACACCTCCCCGGGTAAGGGGAACCAGTTCCTCTTCGCCCTTGTCCGGCTCGTCGATCGCGGGACGGCCAGGGCCCGTCTCCCTTCCCAGTCCATGTTCGTTCTCCACGGAGACGGGGGCTCTTACGTCCAGACCACGGACCGGGACAACAGCCTCTGGATCAAGGGGATAGATGTAAAGCAGTACCGATTTCTACTTCAACAACACGGCGGGGTGGATAGACCCGGGCGACTCCAACAAGGTGGAAGGCTTCCTCCTCTACGAGGTCCCCGCGTCCCTGACGCCGGAACATGCGTACCTCCAGGCCACCTTTTCGAGCAAGGCGGCTGCGGTCTGGAAGCTCGGCTAAGAGGACTGTGACCGGAGGGCGGTGAGAACCCCTTCCAGGGTCGCCACAACTTCTGCCGACTCCTGGATCATGAGGTTCACCCTTCTCCCTTCTTCGGGCCTCCTCCGGTCCGTGGAGAGGGCGATGACCGGGGTCCCTCTGGCAACTGCATAACCGATCTCCCACGCGGTGCCGGAATCGGTGTCGGCCCCGTCGCAGACGGCAACCACGCAGACCGCGGTATCGAGCGCTGCGACATGGCTCTCGAAGATTGCCGTATCCCGTTCGGGCCCTGCGAGTCCGTCACCCGTCTCCTGGGGCAGGTAGACCTGGTATCCGCGAGCCGCCAGGAAATCCCTGAGCATGACATTGAACGCCCGCTCGGCATCCGAGAAGAGGGGGGCGGCGAGGTATATCCGTCGCCGTATATCTCCTGTATCCATGGAGCTGATATCCGGTGCCCGGGGTTAAAAGTGTGGGGATCTGTCCCATGCAGGAAAAGGTATCATCCATGTGGCTTCCCATAGTACACTCTCCATGATCCCCCTCATCGCCTACCGGGACAATACCTGCGACCCGAGGAAGTGCTCGGTGAAGAAGCTCGCCCGTTCGGTCATGGTGCGGATCGTGCCCCGCATCCGGGCCATCCCCCGGAGTACCATCCTCCTTGACCCCACCGCCGAGCAGGCCCTCTCGCCCGGCGATAGCCCTGCGTCATCCATCACCGTGCTCGACTGCTCATGGGCTGTCCTCGACACCTCGGCGATCCGGAGCCTCCGCCACCGCCGTGCCCTCCCTTTCCTCGTCGCGGCGAACCCCGTGAACTTCGGGAAGCCCTTCAAGCTCTCGTCCCTCGAGGCGTTCGCCGCCGCCCTCTTCATCCTGGGAGAGGAGGAGCAGGCAGAGAGGATCCTCTCGATCTACACCTGGGGCTGCCGGTTCCTTGAGGTGAACCGCGAGCCGCTGGAGCGGTACGCCGGTGCACGGGACAGCACCGAAGTAGTGGCCATCCAGGCCGAGTACCTGGATGATCATCCGGGCGAGTCCCCGGGTGACCATCCCGGGCAGAGCCCGTGATGATCGTCCGGGCTGAGCCCAGCCCATGACGATGTGAAAACCCTTAAAAACCCATCCCCCCATTCATCAATCATGATACGAGTTGCCATCAACGGGTACGGGACCGTTGGGAAGCGGGTGGCGGACGCGGTCGCGGCGCAGCCGGACATGGAGATCGTCGGGGTCTCGAAGACCCGGCCCTCCTTCGAGGCCTATATAGCGAAGGCCCGCGAATTTCCCCCTCTACATCGCCGATCCCTCGAAGCGGGCCTCCTTCGAGAAGCTCGGCCTCCCCGTCGCGGGATCGGTCGCGGAGATGCTCGCCCGGGCCGACGTGGTGGTGGACGCAACGCCTGGAGGGGTAGGGAAGGAGAACAAGGCCCTCTACGAGAAGGCCGGGGTGAAGGGGATCTTCCAGGGCGGCGAGGACCACGAGGTGGCCGGGTTCTCGTTCTGCTCGGACTGTAACTATAAGATGGCTATGGGGAGGCAGTTTGTCCGGGTCGTCTCCTGCAACACCACCGGCCTCTGCCGGATCATCAACACGCTGGACAAGGAGTACGGTATTGCAAAGGTCCGTGCTGTTATGGTGCGGCGTGCCTCGGACCCGGGAGAGGTGAAGAAGGGGCCGGTTGACGCCGTGGTGCTCGACCCCGTGACGGTCCCGAGCCACCACGGGCCCGATGTCCAGACGGTCCTCCCCCACATCCCCATCAGCACCATGGCGATGATCGTTCCCACGACCTTCATGCACATGCACGCGATCCAGGTAGACCTGAAGAAGGATGCGAAAAAGGAACGGATCCTGGAGCTCATCAGGGGGCACCCCCGGATGGGGCTCGTTATAGGCGGCACCGGCATCAAGTCCACCGCAGAGCTCAAGGAGTACGCCCTCGACCTGGGCCGGCCCCGGGGCGACCTCTGGGAGAGCTGCATCTTCGCCGACTCGATCGCGGTGCAGGGTAAGGATGTCTCGTTCTTCCAGGCCATCCACCAGGAGGCCGACATCGTCGTCGAGAACGTGGATGCGATCCGCGCCATGGTCGGGTCGGTGAAGGACCCCCAGGAGTCCATCCGGATGACAAACGAGGCCCTCAATTTCGTTGCCATCTGAAAGAAACCTTTACCCCCTTTCCCGACCACTTTTCTCTGCATGACATCGCTCGAGAAGGACCCCTTCCAGCTCGCGACCCGGAACACCGTCGAGGTCGTGACCGAAGAGGACCTGAAGGCCGTCCTGTCCCGGGCCCGTCCCCGCGCCTATGCCGGCTACGAGCCGAGCGGGGAGATCCACCTCGGGCACCTGGTCACCGTGAACAAGCTCCTGGACCTCCAGGCCGCGGGGTTCCACGTGGTGGTCCTCCTCGCGGATCTCCATGCCTTCCTGAACCGGAAGGGGACGCTCGAGGAGGTCGAGGCCCTCGCCCGCTACAACCGGGCCTGCTTCGAGGCCCTCGGCCTCTCCGGGGTCGAGTACGTCACGGGGTCGACCCTCCAGCTCAGCCCCGAGTACGAGATCCTGGTGCTGCGCCTCGCCCAGCAGATCACCCTGAACCGGGCCCAACGGTCGATGGACGAGGTAGGACGGCAGATGGAGCACCCCACCGTCTCCCAGATGATCTACCCCATCATGCAGATGGTGGATATTGCTCAATTGAAGGTGGACGTGGCGGTCGGCGGCATCGACCAGCGGAAGATCCACATGCTCGCCCGGGAGTTCCTCCCCTCCGCGGGGTACCCCGCCCCCGTCTGTATCCACACCCCCATCCTCCTCGGGCTCGACGGGGAGAAGATGTCGTCCTCAAAGGGGAACTACATCTCGGTTGCAGAGAAGGAGGAGGATATCAGGAAGAAGATCCAGAAGGCCTACTGTCCCCCGGGTACAGAGGAGAACCCCATCCTCCAGATCTTCCAGCACCACATCTTCCCCCGGGCGGGGCCTGTCACGGTGAAGAGGGCCGAGAAGTTCGGGGGGACCGGACTTTCAGCACCTACGAGGAGATCGCATCGGCTTATGCAAAAGGTGAGGTCCACCCCATGGACCTGAAGGGGACTGCGGCAAGTTACCTGGTAGAGGTCCTCCGCCCGGTACGGGAACGGCTGGGCTGACAGCCGGCAGGGAGGACTCGTGGCTCACGATCCGGACGAGAGGAGGTTCGATAAGAAGATCACCGAGTCCGGGATCCGGATCAAGGACGAGAACCAGTGGAAGGTCAGGGACAACGTCTTCGACGAGGTGACCCTCCTCGCCCTCTACAAGCTCGCGAACCGGCGGTACATCACCGCCTTCGGGGGCCCCATCTCCACGGGGAAGGAGGGGATCGTCTTCTACGGGGAGCGGGAGGACCAGGGCCTCGCAATCAAGATCTACATGATCAGCACGGCCAACTTCAAGGCCATGACCGAGTACATCGACGGCGACCCCCGCTTCTCCCATGTCCGGAAGTCGAGGAAGGAGATCATCTTCGCCTGGACGAGGAAGGAGTTCTCCAACCTGAAGCGGGCGAAGAAAGCGGGCCTCCCGGTCCCCGAGCCCTACTCGTTTGACCGGAACATCCTTTTGATGGAGTTCCTCGGCGACGGGGAGAAGCCCTTCCCCCAGATCCGGGACGTGGAGATCCCTGACCCCGCAAAGACCTACCACGAGATTCATCGGATTCATCGGGACCCTCTTCTCGAAGGCCCGGCTCGTCCACGGGGACCTCTCCGAGTACAACATCCTGTACGGGAAGGGGCCCCACATCATCGACATGGGGCAGGCCGTGACCCCGGACCACCCCCGGGCCCTCCACTTCCTCGTGCGGGATATCAGGAACATAAACAGGTTTTTCTCGGACAAGTGCGAAGTCATGGGTGAACAGGAGATCTTCCAGCGGGTAGCCGGTGAGATGCTTACCGGGCCGTGAGGGCCGGTAAGAGAGCAACGGGCGTCATGCCCGGTGCGGTGTTCGCCGGGCCGGGAGGGTTCTCCGGGATGAAGAGATGACACGAGAGGAGGTCAGGGTCTCCCAGGACCGGATCGGGGTTCTCATCGGGAAGGCAGGGGCGACGAAGAAGAGCCTCGAGGAGAAGACCGGATCGATCATCGGAGTGGACAGCAAGGAGGGCATCGTCGCCGTCGAGGGCGAGGATGCGCAGGGGGTGATCTCGGCGGCCGAGGTGATCCGCGCCATCGGGAGGGGGTTCTCCCCAGAACGCGCCTTCGTCCTCCTCCAGGACGAGGACCTGATCCTCGACGTCATCGAGCTCAACGCCCTTGCGGACACGACCCAGCAGATGGACCGGATCCGGGGCCGGGTCATCGGGAAGGACGGGCGCTCGCGGGAGCAGATTGAGGACATGACCGGGACCATGATCTCGGTCCATGGAAAGACGGTCGCTATCATCGGGGCCGTCGAGCAGGCGAAGACCGCCCGGACCGCGGTGGAGATGCTCCTGAACGGGGTTACCCACGAGGCGGTCTATGCCTTCCTCGACAGGAAGAAGCGGGAGGCCAAGCAGGACCTCCTTGGATCCTGACTATTAGGGAGACCCGGTGTCCCGGGGGAACCGCCCCCGGGTGATCGCGAGGGACCGGGCAGAGGAGAGGGTTTTTCAGTCGGAGAACGGTGCAGATGGAGATAGCAGACCTTCCCCTTCCTCCCCACCTCGTCGAGGCCTACCGCGCCCAGGGGATCACGAGCCTCTACCCTCCCCAGGAGGAGTGCGTGAAGGCCGGGATCTTCGAGGGGAAGAACCTCCTCGTCTCCATCCCAACGGCGAGCGGGAAGACCCTCGTCGCCGAGATGGCCATGCACCACCATATCGCGCGGGGGGGAAAATGCCTCTACATCGTCCCCTTAAAGGCCCTCGCGAGCGAGAAGTTCGGGGAGTTCTCGGGGAAGAAGGTCCGGGTCGGGATCTCGACGGGGGACTACGACCGGCGCGAGGAGTACCCTGGGAAGGAACGAGATCATCATCGCGACCTCCGAGAAGGTCGACTCGCTCACGAGGAACAACACGCCGTGGCTCTCCGGGCTCACGCTCCTCGTCGTCGACGAGGTCCACCTGATCGACTCCGAGGACCGTGGCACCACGCTCGAGATGGTCATCACCAAGCTCCGGAGTAGGAACCCCTCGATGCAGTTCCTCGGCCTCTCGGCGACCATCGGGAACCCGAGGACCCTCGCCGGGTGGCTCGATGCCGTCTCCGTCACGAGCACCTGGCGGCCGGTCCTCCTCCGCGAGGGAGTCTTCTACCGCGGGGTCATCCAGTTCAACGACGGGGAACGGAAGGTGGAGGCGGTCTCGAAGTTCGATGACCTGAACCTCTGCCTGGACACGGTCGCCGAGGGGGGGCAGTGCCTGGTCTTCGTCTCCTCGCGGCGGAATGCCGAGGCATTCGCGAAGAGGGCCGCGTCCGCACTCAAGCGCACCTCCCCCGGGCTCGCCGCCGCTTCCCGGGAACTCGCCGGCCTCGCGGAGACCGAGATGGACAAGTCCCTCGTCGCATGCGTCGAACGGGGCGCCGGGTTCCACCATGCCGGTCTCCGGAGGGAGCAGCGGAAGATCGTGGAGGCGGGGTTCCGGTCGGGCGAGATCAAGTGCATCGCCTCGACTCCCACCCTGGCCGCGGGGCTGAACCTCCCCGCACGCCGGGTCATCATCCGGGACTACCTCCGCTACCGCGGCGGGGAAGGCATGGCCCCCATCCCGGTGCGGGAGTACCACCAGATGGCGGGGCGCGCCGGCCGGCCGCGGCTGGATCCCTACGGCGAGGCGGTCCTCATCGCAAAGGACAGGGACGCGGTGCATGACCTGACCTGTGCCTACATCGAGGCCCCCCCCGAGGATGTCCACTCGCAGTGCGGGGCGGCGAAGGCCATCTGCACCCATATCCTCTCCCTTGTCGCCACCGGTTTTGCATCTACAGAGGGGCAGGTCATGGGGTTCCTCGACCGCACCTTCTATGTCCATGAGAACAGGAACCGGCGGGGGCTTGAAGAGGTCGTCGACTCGGCCCTCTCCTTCCTCGAGAAGTCCGAGATGGTGGTCCGGCTCGGGGACGACCTCTCGGCAACCGAGCTCGGGACACTCGTCTCGCGGCTCTACCTGGACCCGAGGGGCGCGGAGGCCATCACGAGCTGCCTCGCGAAGGTGGAGGACTTCACGGGGATCGGGCTCCTCCACCTCCTCTGTTCAACGCCGGATATGCCGACCCTCTACATCAGGCAGGCCGACCTCCCGATCCTGGAACGGTTCCTCTACGAGCACGAGAAGGCGATCTGGCTCACCCTCCCTTCGTTCGGGGACGAGGAGTGCGAGTCCTTCTACCGGGCCCTGAAGACCGCCCTCGTCCTCACCGACTGGACCGACGAGCTGGGGGAGGCCATGATCTGCGAGCGGTACGGGATCAACCCGGGCGACATCTACTCCTTCGTGGAGAGCATCCAGTGGCTCGTCCATGCCGCGAGCAGGATCTCGGCTAAGTTCGCGCCCCATCTCGCGGGCCCGGTCCGGGACATGGAGGTGCGGGTCAGGTCCGGCGTGAAAGCGGAGCTCCTCCCCCTGGTCGCCCTCCGCGGCATCGGGCGGGTCCGGGCGCGGCGGCTCTTCAACAACGGCATCATGGGGCCCGACGGTATCCGCGCGGCCGGCGTCGATCACGTCGCCTCCATCATCGGCCGGGGCATCGCCGAGCAGGTCTTTGCCCAGCTCGGGAAGTCTCCTGAGGAGTCCGCGGGCGAACAGGCCAGCCTCGGTCATTTCGGGGGAACGCAATGACCCGGGACGGGTTCGAGGTCCGGACCGCAACCTTCCGGGTCTCAGGCTGCGCACGGTTCCTCGGGGACCTCCGGAAGATTGCATCGGCACATGCCACCCGGATCATCTGCTTCAATGCCGATATGATGGCGGGACGGGCTCACGTTGAGGCAGCCATGGAAAAGGCGCTCCGGGCGGTCCGGGCCGGGACCGCCATCTCCTCCTCTCCCGAGATGGAGGCGCTCCTCTTTGCGTCGGGGAGCCGGCAATGCAGCCAGGCGGAACGGTTCGGGATTCACGAGGGTGAGAACCGCGCCTATGTCTGCCTCTGCCCCCCTGCAGGGGCCGCGTTCCGCGAGCTCTCGGGCATCATGAATTTTGTGGACGAAGACTGGGAGGATCTCTCAGATGAGAAGAGGGAGCGGCTCACAGAGGCCTTCGGGATAACCGCCGGGGAACTCGATGGCCGCAGGGCCCGGCCGGTTCCGGGACCTCGTCCTGGAGCGGGTGGCCCTCCTCGAGGTCTACCGCTGATCGGGGGCGGCGTGCGAGATGATATGGTGAATCTCGGGGAGGATGATCTCCCGTGGTCCCCAGGGTCACCGCGGCGACCGATCCCGGAAGCGAGAAGATGGCCTTTCCATTGGAGATGCCTGCCATGGCACGGGTGAGGATGGCGGCGGTCCCGATCTCCTGGAAGGACTTCCACCTGAAGATCTCCCCGAATCCCTCCAGCTCCTTCTCGATGAAAGGACGGACCGCCTCGATGGTGACGTCATCGGGGGTGAGACCAGTACCCCCGGTCAGGATGATGCAGTTGGCGTGGTCCAGGGCAAGAACGAGGGCGGTGCGGATATGTTCGATCCTGTCGGGGACGAGGGCGTAGTAGGTTACCTCGATCCCGGCCTCCCTGAAGAGGTTCCTGATGACCTGCCCGCTCTCGTCGGTCTCCGGGGTCCGGCTGCTGGAGACGGTGATGACCGCTGCCGTGATGGTGACCGTGTGGATATGTTCGGGGGTCATGGCCTGAAAGGATGGTTGGCGCAAGGAAATGATAAAAGGATGTCAGGATATCCGTGTACACCCACCCCCTTGTTTCCACTGGAATGACCCGGGAATTCCAGATGGCGGACACTATGAGGTTTTCATCGGTGGGAGATGGTACCTGATCCCTCTCTTCCCCGTACATCATGATTCCGGTTCATTTCGATCTGTTTTTATATTGTATAAGAGAAAGAAACAACCGGCTACTTCTGAAGAATATAAAATTACTATACGGCTATTCTCAGGTCTCCACAGGAAGCAAAGGGGGGAGGGGGTATTCTCGTATGGGATGCTGTGGGGGAATTCCCGGGACCAGATGTGGATCCGGTAGCGCGTGAAGATGCGCCCGGTACAGGGAAAATTCTCTTTCATACGGGCAGGAACATGTGGAGATGTGCATCCTGGAAAATCCGATATGGAAGATTATTTCGCGAAAACTTATGAGTATAAAAGGATTTCCACAGGAAGCCGGGGGGTTATAAACCAGGGAGAAAACGATCATCTTAAGAGGGCCCGGAGCCATATCACCGGAGCAACCTCTTCCACTGCAGACATGCCCGAAGAAACCTCGTCCATGGGACTTTTCCAGAAATATCTTGTCAACAAGAATATCTTCAAGAACCGGGAGGTGCTCCGCCACTCGTACAGGCCGAACATCCTCCCCCACCGGCAGCCCGAGATCAATACCATCGCCTCCATCCTCGCCGCCTCCCTCAAGGGGGAGACCCCGTCGAATATCCTGATCTACGGGAAGACCGGGACCGGGAAGACCGCCTGCGTCCGCTACGTCGCCGACGAACTCGAGAAGGCGAGCCAGGAGACCGTGATCCCCTGCCACGTGATCCACCTCAACTGCGAGGTCATCGACACCCAGTACCGGGTGCTCGCCCAGATCGCGAAGAACCTCGAGGATCATGACGAACGGCCGAGCGACGGGACGCGCAGCAACATCCCGTTCACCGGGTGGCCCACCGACCAGGTCTACATGGAGCTGAAGAACCTCCTCGAGTCCGTGGGAGGGGTGATGGTGATCGTCCTCGACGAGATCGACAAGCTCGTCAAGAAGAGCGGGGACGAGACCCTCTACAACCTGACCCGGATCAACTCGGACCTCAAGGACTCCAAGGTCTCCATCATCGGGATCTCGAACGACCTCAGGTTCACCGACTTCCTCGATCCAAGGGTCCTCTCCTCGCTCTCGGAGGAGGAGCTCGTCTTCCCGCCCTACAACGCCCCCCAGCTCTGCGACATCCTCCAGCAGCGCGGCGAGGATGCGTTCATGGAGGGAGTCATCGATGCCCCGGTCATCCCCCTCTGCGCCGCGCTCGCCGCCCAGGAGCACGGGGACGCGAGGAGGGCCCTCGACCTCCTCCGGGTCTCGGGAGAACTCGCCGAGCGGGAGGACGGGAGCCAGGTGAAGGAGAAGCATGTCAGGATGGCGCAGGAGAAGATCGAGACCGACAGCATGATCGAGTGCGTCTCGACCCTCCCGACCCAGTCGAAGGTGGTCCTCTACTCCATGCTCCTCCTGGAGCACATCGGGAAGAAGATCTTCACGAGCGGGGAGGTCCTCCAGGTCTACCGCGAGGTGGCAGGAACGCTGGACGTGGACGTGCTCACGAACCGGCGGATCACAGACCTCGTCTCGGAGCTCTCGATGCTCGGGGTGATCAACACCCGGGTCGTCTCCAAGGGGCGGTACGGGAGGACGAAGGAGATGTGGTTCGACATGGACATGGGCCGCATATGGGAGGTCCTCTCCAAGGACCAGCGCCTCTCGCGGGATACCCTTATACAACTGGATACCAACCGGTTGAAGGCATTGATCAGGTGATCGTATGGACGAGAAAGACCGTGAGATCCTCCACCTTCTCGAGGAGAACGGCCGGCTCCCCCTCCCGGAGCTCGCGACAAGCCTCGCTCTCCCCGAAGACGAGGTAGAGGAACGCATCCGGGCGATGGAGGAGTCCCGGGTCATCCGCAGGTTTACCGCGGTCGTCGACTGGGAGCGTGCCGGGAACTCCCGGGTCTCGGCCATCATCGACCTGAAGATCGCACCCGAGCGGGACTTCGGGTACGACAAGATCGCCGAGCGGCTTGCACGGTTCCCGCAGGTGAAGGCCCTCTACCTCGTCTCGGGGGTCTACGACCTCCAGCTCCTGGTCACGGGAAAGGACATGAACGAGGTCTCGCGGTTCGTCTCCGAGCAGATCGCGCCCATGGACCATATCAGGGAGACGGCGACCCATATCGTCATGAAGATCTACAAGGAGAACGGGAACCCCTTCTTCGAACGGGAGGGCGGGGAGCGGCTCCCCATCACGTTCTAGAGGGATCATGAGGGAATACGGCTCAGCGAGGGCCCGCGCGATACCGCCCTCGGGGATACGGCGGTTCTTCGACCTCCTCCTCACCATGGAGGACGTCATCTCCCTCGGAGTGGGGGAGCCGGACTTCGAGACCCCCTGGAACGTCGCCGAGGCCGGCATCTATGCCATCGAGCAGGGCCACACCTCCTATACCTCTAATAAGGGCCTCCTCCCCCTCCGCCAGGCCGTGGCCCGGGACCTCTCCATGCGCTACGGGGTCTCCTATGACGCCGAGGACGAGATCATCATCACGAGCGGCGTCTCCGAGGCGGCCGATATCGCCATCCGCGCCCTCGTTGACCCTGGCGATGAAGTACTCGTCGCCGAGCCGTCCTATGTCTCCTACTCCCCGTGTGTCACGCTTGCGGGAGGCAGGCCTGTACCGGTATCCTGCCTTGAGAAGGACGAGTTCCGGCTCACCCCCGAAGGCCTGATGGAGAAGGTCACCAGGAAGAGCCGGGTCCTTGTTATGAACTTCCCCAACAATCCCACGGGGGGGATCATGGGAAAGGAGGATATCGGGGCTGTCGCAGACGTGGTGGTGGACCACGATCTCCTGGTCATCTCCGACGAAGTCTACTCGGAGCTCACCTACGAGGGAACCCATGTTGCGGTAGCGTCCCACCCGGAGCTCCGGGACCGGACCATCACCATGAACGGCTTCTCCAAGGCCTACTCCATGACGGGCTGGAGGATCGGGTACCTCTGCGCACCGAAGCAGATCTCGGAGCTGGCCCTGAAGATCCACCAGTACGTGATGCTCTGCGCACCCATCATGGGCCAGATGGCCGCCATCGAGGCCCTGAGGAACGGCGAGGAGGAGAAGAACGGCATGGTCCGGGAGTACCGGCACCGGCGCAACTTCTTCGTCGAAGGGCTGAACAGGATCGGGCTCCCCTGCCACCTTCCCCGGGGGGCGTTCTACGCGTTCCCTTCGGTGGCTTCCACCGGGCTCTCGGACCAGGAGTTCGCCGAGACGGCTCCTCACCGAGAAGCAGGTGGCCGTCGTCCCCGGATCCGTCTTCGGGGAGACCGGGAGGGACCACCTCAGGTGCGCGTACGCGGTCTCGCGGGAGGACCTGGGCACCGCCCTCAAACGTATGGAAGAGTTCCTCTCAGAGATAGCCCGGGCCTGACAGTCACCCCGGCGATCCAGAACAAGAGGCTCTTCAACCCCTTTATTTCCATTGGAGCACATGGACCCACCGGAATGGATATCCGGGTGCGCAGGATTACGAACCGGAAGAGACGGAAATCCCCGGTAAATCATGCGGAAAATTATTGGAACTGGCACAATTGCGTATTCCCCAAAAGAAGAAAGTATATATCCCATAATAGGGAAAGGATGGAATCTCAACCCCTTTACTTCCATTGGAGCACATGGAACCACCGGAATGGATATCCGGGTGCGTTTCACGGGATCTCCGGGGCGAATGCGCCGGAATTTGAGCCGGGAAAGCTGGAATCTACCTGTAAAGAGATCATTCGAAAGAAGAAAGTATATATTCCATAACCATGATTGGCTCGGGCTCCAACCCCCTTGCTTCCATTGGAGCGCATGGAATCACCGGAATGGAAATCCGGGTGCACATCTTATGAATATCATGCCCGAATAAGGCGTTGAATGAACCGGAAAGGATCAGGCAGGAATGTTACAAAATCTGAAAGAAGGAGTAAGATTTATATCCTGATTTCGGATCCAGACCGAAATTCAACCCCTTTATTTCCATTGGACTTCGGTCGGGGACCAGCTCGGCGGTGGGAGACCTTTCAGCAGGGTCAGGAAATAACCGGCTGCTCATCCCGGGACGTGATCATCCGGCTCACTGGTCCTGTCCTCAGGTTCAGATCTGATCCGGATGTGGTGAGATACCCCATCATTTCCTGTGGAATTCCGTCGAAAAACGGACGCGATTCCACCTGAGGTGGCCCTTAATCCATTTATCTGGCACCTGTCCCCCCCTCCGGAAATAGCTTACCTCCGGGTCCTGCGCCCCGGTGATATCCCTAGGGGAACGAGAGTTTATTGGCGGGGAGGTTCCCGGCTTATGTGCTGGGGGGATTGTCCCGTGGCAGCCGACGTATTCTTTGCAGGGCTCAGGGCGCGGGGGGATGCCGAGAGCAGGATCGCAAAGATCCGGAGGCTCTTCACCGCAGCAGGCATCGACGGGTGCATCCGTGAACGGGACCTCTGCGCCATCAAGGTCCACTTCGGCGAGCGCGGGTGCGACACGCACGTGAACCCCGTGCACGTCCGGCAGGTGGTGGATATGGTCCGGGCGGAAGGAGGGCGGCCGTTTCTCACCGATACCGCAACTCTCTACTCGGGGAGCCGATCCAATGCCGTGGATCATATCATCACGGCGATCGGCCATGGGTTTGGTTACTCGGTGGTGGGTGCCCCGATCATCATCGCCGACGGGTTGAGGAGCGGGCATGTCGTCGAGGTGAAGACGGGGAAGAAGCACTTCGACCGGGTCTTCATCGCGGGTGACATCGCCCAGGCGGACAGCATGGTGGTCCTCTCGCATTTCAAGGGACACATGCTCGCGGGCTTCGGGGGGGCAATCAAGAACCTTGCCATGGGTTGCGCCCCGGCCAGGGGCAAGCGCGAGGAGCACCAGGCGCACACGATGGTCGTAGAGGAGCGGTGCCGGGGGTGCGGGAACTGCGTCGATGTCTGTCCCGCGGGGGCCCTCTCCCTGGACCGGGAGAAGGTCCGGCTGGACAAGACCCGGTGCATCGGGTGCGGGGAGTGCATGACCGTCTGCCTCCAGGCGGCGATCGAGTTCGACTGGACGGTGGACATCCCGCCCTTCGTCGAGCGGATGGTCGAGTACGCCTGCGGGGCCCTCGAGGGGAAGCAGGGCCGCGCCGGGTTCTTCAACTTCCTCCTCTCGATCACGCCGGACTGCGACTGCGTCCCCTGGTCCGACGCCCCCATTGTCCCGGATATCGGGATCCTGGCATCCCGTGATCCCGTGGCCATCGATGCCGCGAGCCTGGACCTCGTGAACAAGCAGGCAGGGCTCGCCGGAACCCTCCTCCAGTCCCACAAGAAACCGGGCGAGGACAAGTTCAGGGGAGTCTGGGAGCATACGAACGGCTCCCTCCAGCTCTCCTACGCCGAGGAGTGCGGGCTTGGCGAAAGGAAGTACCGGCTTGTGGAGATAGAATCCGGTTCCACAGGAAGATAGGGAAATGCGAGACACAGGCGGCAGGGGAATCCCGGGGTGAAATGATCAGGAGAGGGGAGGAAGGGGAGGCGAAACCTGGCCTTGCGTTCAATCGCATCCATCGCATGGATTGCCTGGAGGGCATCAGGGCCCTGGGGTCCGGGGTGGTGGATGTCGTCGTCACGTCGCCACCCTACAACATCGGCATCAGCTACCACCTCTACGACGACTGCCGGAACCGGGAGGAATACCTCGGGTGGCTTGGGGAGGTTGCCCGCCTCTCCCGGGTAGCAATGAAGGAAAGGGGGTCCTTCTTCCTGAATGTCGGGGGGACGGTTACGGACCCCTGGATCCCCCTGGACGTCGCCGCGGTCTTCAGGGAGCACTTCGTCCTCCAGAACATGATCCACTGGGTGAAGTCCATCGCCATTCCCCGGGAGTCCATGGGGAAATACTCCCATATCAGCGGGGATATCGCCGTCGGGCACTACAAGCCCATCAACAGCAGGCGGTTCCACCACGACTGCCATGAGTTCATCTTCCACTTCACCAGGTGTGGCGACGTGGAGCTGGAGAAGCTCGCCATCGGGGTGCCGTACCAGGACAAGTCCAATGTGACGAGGTGGAAGGGCACCAGGGGGGATATCCGTGACCGGGGGAACACCTGGTTCATCCCGTACGAGACCATCCGGACGGCCCGCCCCCACCCGAGTACCTACCCGGTCGGCCTCCCGGAGATGTGCATCCGGGACCATGGCGTGGAGAGGACCCACCTGGTGCTCGACCCCTTCATGGGGATCGGCGCCACGGCGGTTGCCTGCGTGAGGCTCGGGGTGCCCTTCATCGGGTTCGAGATCGATCCCGAGTATATCGCGATCGCCGAAGAAAGGATAGAGGCCGAGAGGAAAGCGAAAGACGACTGAAAGACGGAACCGGTTGTCCGGCAGAACCCGCCCTGCCCACACCCGTGATCCTCCCTTCGGCTCTCCCGGACCCTTCCCTTGAAGAAGAGCCCGGGCAGGACCGGTAAAGAAACTATTTTTATTCCCATGGGCACGTTTGTATATGGATCTGGCAGGGGAGAAGTGTACCCCCATCGAACCCGGAACACCCCCCCTCACGAGACGGGACCAACTCTCCCTCGCAAAGAAGGTGCCGGACTGGACCCTCGAGGGGACCCGCCTCGTCCAGAAGTTCACCTGCAGGAACTTCATCGAGGCCGTGAAGTTCCTCAACAACGTCTCGGTCATCGCCGCCGAACAGATGCACTACCCCGAGATGTGCATCACGGGGCAGCGGTATGTCACGGTCTCCCTCTATACCCATGCGAGCGGCGGCCTCACCAGGAACGACTTCATCCTCGCCGCTATGGTCACAGGGAAGTGGAAGGAGAGGCCGGATTAACCAGCTGAAGGGATCCCTGCGGGCCGCCCTGTACGGGCTGATTCCGATGAATCACCCTCTCGCAGAAAATCATGATGGATTTTCCTTACGGGGCAATCTTCGCTTCGCTCGGACTACCCCGTCGCGGTAAGCCCTGATAGGCTCACCCGCACAGGGTAATTCTCGGGTGAACCCTCGAATCACCCTTCACGGGAAATCCTCGGATTTCCCTCTACTGGTTACTCCTCGCTCACGCTCGGACTAACCATCGCGTGTAAGCCCTGATGGGCTCACCCGCACAGGGTAATTCTCGGGTGAACCCTCGAATCACCCTTCACGGGAAATCCTCGGATTTCCCTCTACTGGTTACTCCTCGCTCACGCTCGGACTACCCATCGCGTGTAAGCCCTGATGGGCTCACCCGCACAGGGTAATTCTCGGGTGAACCCTCGAATCACCCTTCACGGGAAATCCTCGGATTTCCCTCTACTGGTTACTCCTCGCTCACGCTCGGACTAACCAGTCATCCCGAAGGCACGCAGGATCCGGTCCCTGAGCATCTCCTTCGGGTAGGCACCGACGGCCTTCTCGACGAGCTTCCCCGGGCGAAGAGGAGGATGGTGGGGATGGCGGTGATCCCGTAGCTCATCGCGATCTTCTGGTTCTCGTCGGTGTTCACCTTGGCGAAGGTGATCTTTCCCGCAAATTCCGCCGAGAGCTCCTGGATGACCGGTCCAACCATCCTGCAGGGGCCGCACCAGGGGGCCCACATATCCACCACCAGGTAGGGATGATCCCGGACCGCCATCGGGAACTGGCGCTCATCGAGGACGAGCACCTGCCCCTCCGGCTTCGCGGAGGGCTTCTCGGTAAACCTCCCTCTCAGCTCCTCGAGCTTCTTCTCACGGATCTTCTGGAGATCATCATCCATGGGAAAGTGTATTGGGCCTTCCATAGTTATCAGGGTGAGCCATGGTGAGCGGGAGGTCCCCTGTGGGAAAAGGCCTTCTCACGCGTCCGTCTCCCGAAGGAACGCAGCAAAGTATATCTCGCATCATCAAGAATAGTATGGTGCCTTTCTGGAAGCGAGGTGGGGTAGTCAGGATATCCCGACGGGCTCATAACCCGTAGATCGATGGTTCAAATCCATCCCTCGCTATTCTTTCGGTCACCCGCGAGCTATGCAGCGGTCTCGTCCGGGAATGACCCGAGCTTTGCCTGGTAGCTCCCCACGACGAAATCGATGTTCCGGGAGAGGCATGTTTCTCCCTCGATTGAAAGAGGATATTTCCCTGTCAGGCAGCCGGTGCAGAGGTTCTCCCTGTCGATCCCGATTGCCTTTACAAGGGCCTCCAGGGAGACATGGTGGAGGCTCGTCGCAGTTATGGAGTCCTTCACCTCGTCCACCCGCTTGTTGCTCGCGATCAGCTCCTCCCGGGTCGGCATGTCCACACCAAGGTAGCATGGGGCGATGATCTGGGGCGACCCGATCCGGACGTGGACCTCAGCCGCGCCGCTCTCCTTCATCAATTCGACGATGCGCCGGGAGGTGGTCCCCCGCACGATGCTGTCATCGACGAGGACGACCTTCTTGCCCTTGATATGGCCGATGATCGGGTTGAGCTTGAGCCGCACCGCACGCTCCCGCTCCTCGCGGGAGGGCTTGATGAAGGTCCTCCCCGTGTACCGGTTCTTCATGAGGGCCTCGAGGTAGGGGATCCCAGAGTGGTGGGCGAATCCCACGGCGACCGAGGTACCCGAGTCGGGTACCGGGGAGACGAGATCGGCGGCGACGGGGGCCTCGTCGTAGAGGGAGGCGCCGATCTTCCTCCGGATGTCGTACACGAGTTTTCCCTCGATGACCGAGTCTGCCCGGGCGAAGTAGATATACTCGAAGATGCAGTGGGCCCGGCGGTCGGCAACGGCGATCTGCATGGCCTCGAAACCCCTTCCCGTGATCCGGAAGAGCTCACCGGGCTGCACGTCGCGGATGAGCGTACCCCCCAGGGTGTCGATCGCAACGCTCTCGGAAGCGACCACGAACCCGTTCTCGGTGGTCCCGATGCAGAGGGGCTTGATCCCCACGGGGTCCCGGAAGGCGTAGATGGTCCCGTCGAGCATCAGGATCACGGAGTACGACCCGACGAGGATGTGCATGCAGTGGATGATCGCCTCCTCGATCTTCCCTGATCGACGGAACTCATCGACGATCGCGGACGCGACAACCTCGGTGTCCGTGGTGGTTGAGAAGATCTCGCCCTGCCGCTCGAACTCGGTGCGGAGCTCCCCGGCGTTCACCAGGTTCCCGTTGTAGGCGATGGCGAAGTGGTGGTCCTGGAACCGGAAGTTGAACGGCTGGGTGTTCTCGGGAAGGTTCGCGCCGGTCGTGGGGTACCGGACATGCCCGACCCCGACGTTCCCCTTCAGGTCCCTGAGGTCCTGTTCGGAGAAGACCTCGGCGACGAGGCCCATACCTTTGTACTTATGAAAAGTTGACCCGTCCCAGGTCGAGATACCGGCGCTCTCCTGGCCGCGGTGCTGGAGGGCGAAAAGAGCATAATAGAGGGAGTGTGATACACCGCCAGCATCAACGATGCCAACGATCCCGCACATACCCCTCTAATGCGTTGGGATCTTCGGTTTCTTGGTCATCCACCGGTAGCCACGGAGCCGGGCCGACCGCCCGAAACCACAGGATGAACAGGTCTTGTGCCGGACATGGAATGAGATACTCCCGCACCGCCTGCATGCGATATGTACCTTGTGCTGCCTCTTCCCTCTTGAGGGCGTTCCCTTTGACATTGATGAACCTCCTCCCTTACCCCACGATTGGTGAGATGTAGATCACATTGTCGCCGCGGACGATGAGGGTGCCGAGCTTCCGGACCTCCCCGCCTGCCTCCTCCTCTGCCTTGTCCAGCACCAGGTTCATGTGGACATCATAGCCCTGGAGGATGCCCCGGATCTCCCGCCTCCCTTTCAGGGAGACGATAACCGGCTGGCGGTTCAGCGCCTGATCGAGTATCTCCATCGGTCTCTTGGTCATAAAAATTCCCTGGCAATCGCTTTCTTTGGGGTACTCATAGTGCGCAAGGAAGATAGATAAATATAACGAGGATGCGTAATACCCGGTACTCGCGCCTCCGGGGCGAAGGAACGGGGAATGGCGGCCCTCACGGTCAAGAAACGGCACACGATCCGGAAGGACGAGCTCACCGGCCTCTTCACGGCCCTCGGGAAGGAGATCGGCCCCTCGGCGGAGAAGTTCCGCTCGGACCGGGTGGAGCTCGCGGAGATCGACTCGCCCTTCGTCCTTTACCTCGTTGACAAGAAGCCCCTCCTGATCAAGACCGACGAGTGGGCCTTCCCCACCGTCCGCGGGGCCATCGAGCGGCCGTTCCCCGAGCGGACCATCGTCGTCGATATGGGGGCCATCCCCTACGTCGTCAAGGGGGCGGACGTGATGCGGCCGGGTATCGTCTCCGTAACCCCCGACGTCCGGAAGGGGTCCCCCGCCATCGTCGTCGACGAGCGGCACAAAAAAGCGCTCGCCGTCGTCATAGCCCTTCTCGACGGGCCGGCCATCATGGCAGAGAAGAAGGGAAAGATGGCAAAGACGATCCACTACGTCGGCGATCTCCTCTGGACCCTGGAACTGTGAGGGACAGGCCTCCGACCGTCAGGTCCCGCCAACAAGGATGGCCATGGGGACGATCGGATGGCATGGGGGATCGATCCTCCCGATCTGCCCGTCTCTCCACCGGTAGGGGTAGGGAAAGGTTATAACAAAACGCGTAATAATATTTCTTCCATGAGTAAACTCCTTGACAGCATCATCGGCCGGAGCCCGCCCACCGGTCAGGACGATTACATGGAGCTGGACCTCACCTCGTTCGAGGGAGGGATGAGCGACCAGCCCGCCACCATGTACGTCAAGGTGGCGACGATCGGCGACCTGAAGGACACCCCCAAGGTGAAGGAGGAGGTCTATAACGGGAACATCGTCATCATCGATATCGGCCGTCTGAAGATGGACAAGATCACGTACGAGCGGGTCCTCAAGGACTTAAAAGACGTCGCAAAGGACGTGAACGGGGACATCGTCGGCCTCGGCGACCAGCGCTACGTGGTCATCACCCCGATGTCGGTGAAGATCGCCCGGGACAAGATCGGGGGCGGAACCACCTAGTGGAGAGTATCGTCAAGGGCCGCTGTCCATACTGTGAACGGGATATAGAATACCTCTACAAGACCGAAAAAATCCCCTATTTTTCCGATATCCTCATCGTGAGCGCCAGGTGCGAGTGCGGCTACCGGCATGCCGATACCATGGTCCTTACCGATGGCGAACCGGCCCGCTGGGAACTCCGCGTGGAGCAACCGGAGGATCTCACTATCAGGGTGGTGCGGTCTTCCTCGGCGAAGCTGGAGATACCCGAGCTCGGGGTCGAGATCGACCCGGGCCCGGCCTGCGAGGGGTTCGTATCGAACGTCGAGGGAGTCCTCGACCGGATAGACAACGTCGTCGCGGGCGTCCTCACCTGGGCCGAGGGGGAGGAGCGGGAGAACGCCCTCGCCCTCAGGGAACGGATCGGGTGGGCGAGGGAAGGAAGGGTCCCCCTCACCCTCTCCATCGAGGATCCCTCGGGGAACTCAGCCATCATCTCGGATAAGGCGAAGAAGAGCGGGATCCCCGCCTGCCAGGAGCAGGAAGGGGAATTACCCGGAGCTTAGCGGATTGAGAGTCCCTTTAACCGGATCCCAGGCTCTTTTACGATCTCACCCACAACCCGGGATCCGGGGATGAGTTTCTTCAGTTCAGCGGCATCTTCTCCGGACAGGACATAGGCGAACCCCATCCCCATGTTGAAGGTGCGGTACATTTCCACTGGATCGATCTGCCCTTTCTCCTGGATGTAAGTGAAGACGGGAGGGACAGGGAGGGGATCGGTGAAATCGAAGCCGTACCTGGTGAGACGGGCGAAGTTGAGGAGGCCGCTCCCCGTCACATGGCACATCCCGTGGACCTCCGTCTTCCTGCAGGCCTCCAGGCTCTCGCGGTAGATCCGCGTCGGGGTGAGGAGTGCTCTTCCGAGGGTCGTCCCGTCTGGCAGCCGTTCCTCGTAACCGCCCGCCTTCTCGACGACCTTTCGCGCAAGCGAGAGGCCATTGGAGTGGACCCCGCTGGAGGGCACGCCGACGATGCAGTCCCCGGGCCGGATCGTTTCGCCGGTGACGACCTTCTCCTTCACCTGGACCCCCATGCAGGTGCCGGCGAGATCGAGGCCGTTCACGAGGCCGGGGAGTGGGCGGTCTCGCCCCCGACGAGGTTCAGGTTGGCCTCGGGCCAGGCAGGTGCCGGGAGGTCGAGGCCGTTCACGAGGCCGGGGAGTGGGCGGTCTCGCCCCCGACGAGGTTCAGGTTGGCCTGCCGGGCGCCCTCGTTCAGACCCTCGCCGATCTGCGCCATCTTCTCGACCGAGAGCCGGTCGGTCGCGATGTAGTCGACAAATGCGACTGGCTCCACGTTCATGACGAAGAGGTCGTTCGCATTCATGGCGATGCAGTCGATCCCGACGGTCCGCCAGTCAGAAAGGGCATCGGCGACGAGCATCTTCGTCCCGACCCCGTCGGTGGTGAGAGCGAGGACGTGCTTCCCGAAGTCGATGAGGCCAGCGTAGTGGCCGACCCCGCCGAGCATCCCGTAGGGCCCCACCCTCCTGAAGGTCACCCCCGCGGTGAGCGCCCCGATTGCCTCCTTGACGAGGTCGATATCGACTCCGGCGGCGCGGTAGGTCTCCCTACCCATCCTGCTCCTCCGAGAGCCGCAACTCCTCGTGCAGCACCCGCACCGCCTTCGGGCCGTCGGACTCCTTCACTACGAAGGAGATGTTCACCTCTGACGAGCCCTGGGAGATCATCATGATGTTCACGCCGGCGAGGCCGAGGGCGGTGAAGATCCGTCCCGAGATGCCCGGGGTGCCGATCATCCCTGCCCCGATCACCGCGACGGCGGCAACATCGGGGTTTGCGGTCACCTCGCGTACGATCCCCTGCTGGACCATCGGCTTCAGCGCCTCGGCGGCGATCTCCATGTGATCGAGCTCCACGATGATGGAGATGTTCGCCTCCGAAGAACCCTGGGAGATCATCATGACATTCACCTCCTTATCGGCAAGGGCGGTGAAGATGGCCCGGGCGACGCCCGGCCTCCCGATCATCTGGGCCCCGTTCACGTTGATGAGGGCAACACCGGTGATATGGGTGAGCGCCTTCACGACCCGGCGGGACTTCCGCTTCTCTTTTGTGATGCAGGTCCCGGGGTGCGAGGGGTTGAAGGTGTTCTTGACCCGGATGGGGATCCCCTTCCTCATGGCCGGCTCGATGGAACGGGGGTGCATCACCTTCGCGCCGAAGTAGGAGAGTCTCCATCGCCTCGAGGTACGAGACCGTGGGGAGGACCCGGGCCTCGCGGACGAGGCGTGGGTCGGTCGTCATGATGCCGTCAACATCGGTCCAGATCCGAGATCTCGTCTGCGCCGATGGCGGCCCCGACGACAGTTGCCGAGTAGTCCGAGCCGCTCCTGCCGAGGGTGGTGGTGATCCCCTGCGGGGTGCACCCCATGTAGCCCATGATGACCGGCACCGAGTCCTGGAGGAGGGGGAGGATACGGGCCCGGATCTTCGCCTCTGATTCCGGGAGGACGATCCCGTCGCCATGGGTGGCGGTGGTCGTGATCCCGGCCTCGCAGCCGTCGAGGACCACGGAGGGGATCCCGCGCTGCCTGAGAGCCGCCCGGATGACGGGGGCCGAGAGGCGTTCCCCGAAGGAGATGATGTAATCCCGCGATCTCGGGGTGAGCTCGCGGAGGTTGTTCAGGCCCATGAACATGTTCCGCAGGTCCGAGAGCCTTCCCTCGAGGATCCGGCATGTCTCTTCCAGGTAATCGGGGGCGGCTACCTCGAGGGCCTTCCGGTGCCTGTCCCTGAGCTGGGTGATGAAGGGCTCGATCCCGGGCTTCTCCCTGCAGGTCACCACCTCGTTCGCCATCTCGATGATCTGGTTCGTCACCCCGGACAGGGCTGAGACGACCACCCCGAGCTCGTGCCCCTCTTCATGGTACGGCTCGAGGATATCCACCACCTGCCTGATACGGTCCCCGTCCCCGACAGAGGTACCTCCGAATTTCATCAGGAGCCTCATAAAATCCCCTCGCAATCCCTTCAGTTTTTATCTATATACGATCCAAGTACTAATAAGATGCGTGCAGACGATACGGTGGAGTGTCACGTCCTCGTCATCGGGAGCGGCGGTGCCGGCGTGCGGGCGGCGATCGAGGCCGAGAAGCACGGGGACACGGTGCTCGTCACGAAGTCCCTCGCCGGGAAGGGCGGGTGCACCCCCATGGCGGAGGGGGGCTACAACGCGGCCCTGAAGGAAGGGGACTCCTGCGTCCTCCACAAGGAGGACACCATCCGGGGCGGGGCCTACCTGAACAACCCGGAGCTCGTCGATATCCTGGTGAACGAGGCCCCCGAGCGGTTCCACGAGCTGGTGAAGTGGGGGGCAGTCTTTGACCGGACGGCGGAGGGGGCATGGGCCCAGCGTTCCTTCGGCGGCCAGAGGGTCCCGAGGACCTGCTATGCCGGGGACCGGACGGGCCACGAGATGATCGATGACCCTCCTCGAACGCCTCCGGGCGAGCAACGTCACGGTCCTCCAGGAGGTCTCTATCATCGACCTCCTGAAGCGCGAAGGGAGGGTCGTCGGGGCGGTCGCCCTCGACCGGAACGGGGAGCTCGCGACGCTCCAGGCGGATTCCACCATCCTCGCCACCGGGGGAGCAGCGAGGATTCTACGACATCTCCACGAACTCTGCGACCGGCACCGGTGACGGTTTCGCGATGGGCTACCGGGCAGGGGCGGAGCTCATCGACATGGAGATGGTCCAGTTTCACCCCACGGGTGCGGTCTATCCCTACGACGCACGGGGACGGCTCGTGACCGAGGCGGTGCGGGGCGAGGGGGGGATCCTCCTGAACTCGAAGGGGGAGCGGTTCATGGAGCGGTACGACCCCGACCGGATGGAACTCTCGACCCGGGATGTCGTTGCACGCTCCATCGCCCGGGAGATCTCGGAGGGCAGGGCGACACCCCACTACGGGGTCTATCTCGATGTCACCCACCTCCCTCCCGAGAAGATTGAGGAGAAGCTCCCCATGATGCTCGAGCAGTTCCTCGCGTTCGGGACCGATATCAGGACGGAGAAGATGGAGGTGGCACCGAGCGCCCACCACTTCATGGGCGGCCTCCGGATCACCCCGAGGTGCGAGACCACGGTCCCCGGGCTCTATGCCTGCGGGGAGGCGGCGGGCGGGGTCCACGGCGCAAACCGGCTGGGGGGGAATTCGCTCGCAGAGACACAGGTCTTCGGGAAACGGGCGGGTGACGCTGCAGGGAGGGCACCCTCCCGGGAGACCCGGATCGACACGCGGCAGCTCGAGAATTACCGGCGGAAGCTGGACGAGTTCCACTCGGGCGGGGTGAACCCGGTGACCGTGGTGAAGAAGCTCCAGGAGGCGATGTGGAACGGGGCAGGGATCATGAGGAATGTCCGTGACCTGGAACGCACCCTCGTGGACGTGGAGAAGCTCGCGAAGAAGAAGCTCCTTGCCCAGACTCCCATGAACAATGCCGAATGCTTCACCGTCCAGAACATGTGCCTGGTCGCGTCCCTCGTGATACGGGCAGCTCTCCTCAGGGGCGAGTCCCGGGGGGCACACGTGCGGACGGACATCGTCCAGAGCTGGGACGCGGCGAACTCCCCCTACGGTCACACCTATATCTCGCTCCACCACGCGGGGATCGAGGAGAGGAAGGTGCCGACATGAACATGGCTGCGCCATTTTCAAGTGGCGGAGGCACAGCTTGAAACGCTTCACGGTGACGGTCTACCGGCATAATCCCGCGAAGGACCAGCGGTCCCGGTACCAGACCTATACCGTCGCGGTCGAGGAGGGGGCACGCGTCCTCCACCTCCTCCACGCCATCCATGCAGAGGACCCGACGCTCTCGTACCGGTACTGCTGCGGGACCGGCCAGTGCGGCTCCTGCGCAGTACGGGTGAACGGGGAGCCGGTCCTCGCCTGCATGACCGAGGCCAGGGACGGGATGGTTATCGAGCCCCTGAACCTCCCGGTGAAGAAGGACCTCCTCGTGGACATGGAGCCGGTCCTCGCGAAGATCGCGTCCATCGCCCCGAAGGAGGTGGAGTGCATCCCCTCCCGGGACGAGATAGAGGCGATGAAGCCCCTCAGGTCCTGCATCGAGTGCCTGGCATGTGTCTCCGTGTGCCCGGCGATGGAGGTGGCCGAGTTCGCCGGCCCCCTCTCCATGAAGCAGGAGATGCGGCTTGCGCTCGATCCACGGGACGCCTGTGACCGGATATCCGATGCCATCCGCGACGGCCTCTTCATGTGCACCACCTGCCAGCACTGCTGGAAGGTCTGCCCCAAGAAGATCGAGGTCCCGGGGAAGGCCATCGAGAAACTCCGGCGGATGGCGAACCAGAGGGGGCTCACCCTGCCGAAGCATGCCGAGGTCGCGACCCTCATCAGGGACACGGGCAGGTCCGTCCCGAAGAACCAGCCGACCTTCCTCGACCAGGTCCCCGAGGTCATAGAGCCCGCGGGCCCGGTCCGGGGGACGGTAGGCTTCTTCGTGGGGTGCATGTACAACAACCGGCTCCCCCAGACGGCGCTCGACGCCATGGAGGTCCTCTCGAGGAACGGGATACGGGTGATCATCCCGCACGAACAGGTCTGCTGCGGGTCGCCGCTCATCCGGACAGGCCAGACAGATATCCTCCCCGACCTCATGGAGAAGAACATCGCTGCCTTCACCTGCCGGGGGATAGACACCGTCATGACCATGTGTGCCGGCTGCGGGTCAACCCTGAAGAACGACTACCGCACCCCCTTTGTCGTAAAGGACGTGAACGAGATCCTCACCGAGACCGCGATAGAGGAGCCCGCACGACTCCCGATCCGGGTCGCCTACCATGACCCCTGCCATCTCCTCCGCGGGCAGGGGATACAGAAGCAACCCCGGGACCTCATCGCGAAGGTGGCCGAACTGGTCGAGATCCCCGTGAAGTGCTGCGGGGCAGGGGGAGGGACCCGCTCGGGCCAGCCCGAGGTCTCGAAGGCGCTCGCGGCGAAGAAGGCCGAGGAGATCGAGAGGGCCGCCGTGGAGTGCGTGATCTCCTCGTGCCCGTTCTGCGAGTTCCATATCGGCGAGAACTCAAAGAGGCCGGTGAAGAACATCACCACGCTCCTCCTCGAAGGCTACCGGCGCAAGGACCAGGACCGCGGGGGCGAGATCAGGCGAATCGGCGACAGCATGACCGGGGAAGGGAACAGATCCGGGGAGTACCACCAGCATCCGCCCGAGGGGACCCCGGAGATCAGGGTCCTCATCGTCCTCTCTGATCCCGATCTCATAGAATACGCGAGGAACGACCTGCAGTCGGAGGGATGCTTCAGGGTCGTGATGTCCCGGTCGGGTGAGGAGGCGCTCGAGAGGCTCAGGTTATCGGGGTTCGATGCCATCGTCTCGGGGATGCACCTCCCCGGGATGAGCGGGAACGCCCTCCTCCAGACGGCCCGGTGCGGCGGCGACACGACCCCGTTTATCATCCTTGCAGGAAAGCCCGATCTGAAGAAGGTAATCGATGTATTCAATAACGGGGCATCGGCACTCATCGATACCGAGACGGAAGGAGGCCTCCTCCCGGGAAACCTCTGCATGGCGGTGCTCAGGGCTGTCGAGAAACACCGGTCATCCCTTGCGATCTGGAAGGAGAGAGACCAGTTCAGGCTGATCCTCACCGCCCAGAAGACGGGGCTTGCCGTGATCAACCCCGATCTCACCATCGCGTGGGCGAACGAAGAGACCAGGAATCTCTTTCCCGGGCGGGACCCCGTCGGGGCCGTCTGTCACGCCTTCTACCAGGGCATGGACCAGCCGTGCGATCCCTGTCCCACCAGGCGTACCTTCGAGACGGGCACGGTCCAGGAGAGCGATCATTACAACCCCCTCGACAGGAGGTGGTACCATATCGTTACCCAGCCCGTGCGGAGCAGAGAGGGACAGGTGGTCCAGGTACTCGAGGGGATCACCGATGTGACCGACCGGAAGATCGCCGAAGAGGCCCTCCGCCTCTCCCAGGAGAAGTACCGGGACCTCGTGGAGAACGCGAACAGCATCATCTTCCGCTCGGACCGCGAGGGGAACATCACCTTCTTCAACGACTTCGCCCAGAAGTTCTTCGGGTTCTCGGCCGGGGAGATCCTGGGGAGGAACGTCATCGGCACCATCGTTCCCGCGAGCGACAGCGCGGGGAGGGACCTCGTGGCCATGATCCGGGAGATCAGGGAACGCCCGGAAGGGTACCGGAACAATGAGAACGAGAATACCAGGAAGAACGGGGAACGGGTCTGGATCTCCTGGACCAACCGGGCCATCTACGACGAGAAGGGGGAGTTCGTGGAGCTCCTCTCCGTGGGAAACGATATCACCGACCGGAAGCAGGCCGAGGAGGCCCTCTCGGCCGCGAACCGGAAGCTGAACCTCCTCTCGAACGTCACCCGCCACGATGTCCTGAACCAGCTGAATGTCGTCGCCGGCTACCTGGGACTGGTGCGGGACCGGGTCAGCGACGTGGACACCGCGGCGCTCCTGTCCCGGGCATGGGACTCTGCCTGGACCATCCGGAAGCTCATCGGCTTCACCAAGGATTACCAGGAGATCGGTGGCCATTCACCGGGATGGCACGATATCGCGGGCACGGTGGCACGGGCCTCCTCGACGCTCGACCTGGAGGGGATCGCCCTCGAGGTGGATATGAAGGACCTCCAGGTCTACGCCGATCCCCTCCTGGAGAAGGTTTTCTACGCCCTCCTCGACAATGCCATCCGGCACGGGGAGCGGATTGATGGGATCCGCATCTCCAGCCGGAATGAAGGAGCGGAACTCGCGATCATCATCGAGGATAACGGGGTCGGGATACCGGTGGAGGAGAAGGAGAAGATCTTCGCCCGGGGCACGGGCAGGAACACCGGCTACGGGCTCTTCATCGCCCGGGAGATCCTCTCCATCACGGGGCTCTCCATTTCAGAAACGGGGACCTTCGGGCAGGGCGCACGGTTCGAGATCCGGGTCCCCGAAGGGGCGTACCGGTTCGGAAAAGGCTGATACCGGGTATTCCAGGTGAGCCCGGGGAAGGGGAGGGGATCCTGGCGGGAAGCACCCCCGGCCCCCCCTATCCCTGCCCGGTCCTTACCAGGTACTCGTATACCTCGAGAGCAGCCTTGGCCCCATCCCCGGCAGCGATGATGATCTGCTTCCCCTTGATGCTCGTGACATCGCCGGCGGCGAAGACGCCGGGGACGCTCGTGTGGCAGTTCTCGTCCACCACGACCTCCTTCAGGGCGTTCATGGGGACGAACCCCTCCAGGAACTCGGTGTTGGGGAGCCACCCGATCTCGAGGAAGACCCCGTCGACGTCGATGGTCGCTTCCTCGCCCGTGTCCCGGTGGCGGAGGCCGAGGCCGGTGATGAACTGGTCCCCGTGGAGGCGCGACACCTCCACGTTCATGTGGGTGATGATGTTCTCCTTCGTGCTGAGCAGGTTCTTGTAGACCTCGTCGCACCGGACCTGCGACCGGACCACGAGGTGGACGGTCTTTGCAATCTTGCTCATCTCAATCGCGGTCTGGATGGCCGAGTTCCCGCCGCCGACAATGGCCACGTTCTTCCCCTGAAGAGCGGCCCGTCGCAGGTGGCGCAGATGGAGAGCCCCCTCCCGATGAACCGCTCCTCGCCCTCAATCCCGAGCATCTTCGGGTGCTTCCCCGTCGCGATGATGAGGCTCTTTGCCCCGAAGGACCGGTCCGTCGCCGTCTTCACGGTGAAGGAGGAGCCGTCCCGGGAGATGCCGAGCACGCCGTCCAGCTCGACCGTGATGTGGAGTTCCTTGACCTGCTCCTCGAACTTCTTCATGAGGTCCTCCCCCGTGACCATCCGGTAGCCCATGTAGTTCTCGATCGCCCAGCTCTCCAGGGCCTGTCCCCCGATGTTCTCGGTGATGACGAGGGTCTTCATGAGCTTCCTTGCCGTATAGACCGCGGCGGTGAGGCCGGCAGGGCCTGCACCGAGGATGATCACATCGTACACGTCCACCGGGGCCTCCCCGCCGAAGACCTCGTTCAGGGCCTGGGCGTCGAAGCCGACGATGACCTTGTCCCCCACGATGGTGACAGGGACCCCGTTCTGGCCGGAGATCCGTATCATCTCCCCGGCGGCCTCCGCATCCCCCGAAACATCAATCTCGGAGAACGGGATCTTCCGCCTCTCCAGGTACGCCTTCACCATGCGGCAGTAGGGGCACTGCTTCGTCGAATAAACCCGGACCTCTGGCATTCGACCCGGGTACTCTTCCTTTTATGTATAAATCGGTATCGAAGGCAGGAGAGGGAGAGCAGGGACAACGTTTATCCATCCCCCCTCCGATCGTACCGTTCACCATGGCAGGGGACGAATATGACGGCAGGATCCTCCGGGTGAACCTCTCCTCCCGGACCCTGGGGGAGATCCCGTATCGCCCGGAGTGGAAGGGTCAGTACATCGGGGGGCGGGGCCTCGGGGTGAGGCTCGCGTACGATCTCGTGGATCCGGCCACGAATCCCCTGTCAGACGGAAACGTGATCGTCCTTGCGGCAGGCCCCCTCACCGGCTCGGGCATGCCCCTCGGTTCGCGCTACAGCGTGGTCGCGAAATCCCCCCTCACCGGGACCCTTTCGTCGAGCAACAGCGGGGGCTTCTTCGGCACCGGGCTCCGCAGGGCAGGCGTCGACGCGGTTGTGGTGGAAGGGCATTCAGTGGCTCCGGTCTATCTCTGGATCCATGACGGGGGGTGCGAGATCCGGGATGCTTCGGCATACTGGGGGATGACCACCGACCGTACCATGGAGGGAATCCAGCGGGATCTTGCCGAGCCGGAGGCGAGAGTCGCGTGTATCGGCCCGGCAGGAGAGCGGCTCGCCCGGGTGGCCGCCATTATGAACGACCATGGGCGGGCAGCAGGTCGCGGGGGTATGGGGGCGGTCTTCGGGTCGAAACACCTGAAAGCGGTAGCCGTGCCGGGTAAGGGCCAGACGCCCACGGGCAATCCCGAAGAGTTCTCGAGAATCCGGGATGCCATCCGGGAGAAGATCGAGAAGAGCGGGACGAACAAAGGGGGGCTCCGCAGGTACGGTACGGCGGGCATCATGAATGTCATCAACGAGGCCCACCTCCTGCCCACGAGGAACTTCCAGGCGAGTCACTTCGAGAAGGCGGAGGCAGTCTCCGGGGAGCGCCTGGCCGAGACCATGCTCGAACGGGTCACGGCCTGCTACTCGTGCAGCGTCGCCTGCGGGAGGGAGACCCGGGCCGGCGGGGTGAAGGGACAGGGCCCGGAGTACGAGACCCTCTGGGCATTCGGGCCCGCCTGCGGCGTCTCCAACCTGACCGCCATCGCCCGGGCGAATTACCTCTGCAACGATCTCGGCCTCGACACCGTCTCTACCGGTTCCACCATCGCCTGCGCCATGGAGCTCTCCTCCCGAGGCTATATCAGAGAGGACATCCGGTTCGGGAACGAAAAGGCGGTGGTTGACCTCGTGCGCCTCATCGGCTACCGGGAGGGGGTCGGGGATGCCCTTGCCGAGGGATCTCTCCGGTTCGCAAGCGCCGCCGGGCATCCGGAACTCTCCATGAGCGTGAAGGGGCAGGAGATCCCCGGGTACGACCCAAGGGGGCTCCAGGGGCAGGGTCTCGAGTATGCTACATCGGTCCGGGGGGCATGCCATGTCTACGGGAACATGGTCTATCCCGAGGTCTTCGGGGTGCCCGTGAAGCTGGACCCGTCTGTGGATGAGGGGAAGGCGGAGTGGGTGAAGCGGCTCCAGGACCTTGCAGCAGCCCTCGATTCTGCGGGCGTCTGCCTCTTCACCTTCCGGGCACTGACGGCTGCCGATTACGCGGTTATGGTCTCTGCGGTCACCGGCCTCCCCATGGACGAGGAAACCCTCCTCGAAGCAGGAGAGCGGACCTGGAACCTCCAGAGGCTCTTCAACATGAAGGCCGGCTTCTCGAAGAAGGACGACACCCTCCCGCCGCGCCTCATGGAGGAGCCGATCACGTCGGGGGCTGCAGCGGGGAGGGTCTGGAGGAGGGAGCCGCTCCTCTCGGAGTACCTACCGGGTCCGCGGCTGGGATGAAGAGGGCCGGCCGACGCAGGAGAAACTCGAGGCCCTTGGGATCCCCGAGGACGAAGTTCGAGGGGTTCCGGGGGCAGGGACCCTCGGAACATCCTGAGGACTCGCAGTCCTCGGGGTCCCGGGGTCTCTGATTTCGGGATTCCCTGGGGATTACTCCTTCTCCCCGGCGATCTTCTTCGCCTCTTCCTTTGTGAGAACTGCCATCTCGCAGGAGCGATCCGCCATGCAGAGGGAGCGGACGAACCGTGCGGTGAACTTCGGGTTGAGGGTCTCCACCACGGCGACCGAAAAGGCGAGGCACTTGGGGAAGAGGTGCTTGGCCGTCCCGCCGTACTCGGTACGCGCTCCCCAGGAAAGGGCAGGTCTTTGTAAGCAGGGTGGCCCGTTCCTCCGAGATCTCGAGCACCTCGTACCGGAACTCGGCACCGAAGATGATCCTCGTGATGAGCCTGAGATCGCCTGCGAGCTCTGCTGCGGTGGTGATCGGGAGGTGGAAGGCCTTTGCGATGTCCACGGCATCCTTCCCGAGCTCCAGCCAGACGCCGTACTCGAGCTCGTCATACTTCCCGCCGACAGCCTCCCGGAATGCGATATCGTACATGATCGGGAGGGAAGAGAGGATCCTCGTGGTTATCTGCCACCTGGTCCCCTCGGGTATATCCCGGAGATCCACCATGCCACCCAGAACCCGAACCGTCGGTTCTACGAGAATTATCGCCAAGGGAGATATATAACCTTGCATTCGGCGCTAAGGTTGAATATGCCTGTTGCTGAGTATCTGATAGGGAACCGGACCGTACCACCATGCCGAAGCGGCTTCTTCTCGGGAGGCTCATCCTCGTTGCAACATTCCTCATGGTCCTGCTCGCCGTGGGCTACCTCCTGGTGTCCAGGCCGGCGGTTATCTATCCCTCCATACTCCCAGTCGAGGTGGAAGGGACCTACAAGGACGTGGGTATCAGCTTCACGTTCGAGGGGGTCCCCCGTTCACTCTCCATCCCGGTGAACGGCACGGTCTATTTCGGGGCACAACGTGCCCAGAAAGAGGCGCTCCTCACCCGCGATATTCCGGACAGCATCTTCATCCCCGGGTATTACCTCGCCTTCCTGAACGATCCGAACCAGGAGGAGTTCTACCGGGATCTCATCGGGGCTTTCAGGGAGATCAGGGTGAAGGACTCCCTGGATGACTCCGAGTACCTCGAGCTGATGGCTGTAGCGGTCCAGTCCCTCCCTTACGAGACCGATGGCATCCAGACGGCGCCGAAGTTCCCCATCGAGACCTACGTGGACGGGAAGGGGGACTGTGACGACAAGAGCCTCCTCCTCGCCGGTCTCCTGGCACGGGAAGGGTACTCGGTTTCGCTCTTCTACTTCAAGCCGGAGGCCCACATGGCGGTGGGGGTGAAGGGCTATGGGTGTGAGTACAAGGACACTGGCTATGGCTATGTGGCAACCACGAACCTCTCCCTCGTGGGCGTCTTCAACGGGCAGCTGGCAGGCGGGATCAACCTGACCTCGGTACCCCTCGTCATCCCCGTGGCGAACGGCACCAGGCTCTACGGGGAGTGCGGGGAGACGGCGGCCGTCGAGGATGCCCTGGAGAAGACCGAGACCCGCGCAGACTCCCTGTCGAGGGATCTCGCCTCTTTCTCGGCCCGGCTGAGCGACCTCCGGGCCCAGGGAAAGTTCGCGGAATACAACCAGCTCCTGACCCAGTACACTCGACGGTGAAGGACTACGACAACAACGCCCTCGTCCACAACTACATCCTCCAGCACCAGGACGACAGGAAAGGGACGTACGCCTGGCTCAAAGCGAGGGGAGCGGTCTGATCCGGAGCCGTCACCCGCTGTCTTCGAGGAGAGAGGTGACCCGGGCCATCACCTCGTGGTGGCCCCTGACCGTCGCGAGGAATGCCGTGGACCGCGGGCTCCTTGGGAGGGGGTCGAACCCGATGCCGCAGTCCACCTCCCAGAGGACCAGCCCGGACGAGGGGGCGGGGGGGTGCCGCTCACCCACGGGGTCGTCGAGCAGTGCCCGCACATCTTCCTCGTCGAGCCTGCCCGGCCCCGACGAGGTGGAGGGCACCCGCCATGCCGCGCACCATCTGCCAGAGGAAGGACTCTGCGGTGACCTCGAAGCAGGGGAACTCGTCACCGGCAGGACCGTCATCGAAGATCCTCGCCGACAGGATCTTCCGGACGGGGTCCTTCCCTTCCACCCTCGCGAAGCGTGAGAAGTCGTGCAGCCCGGGGAAAGCCCGGGCTGCACATTCCATCGCCTCCCTGTCGAGCCGGGTCTTCGGGAAAAAGTAGCGGTAGGTCCGCGACCTGGCGTCATAGCGGGGGTGGAAGCTTTCAGGAACCTCCGCGACCCCCGTGCACCAGCAGTCTCTCGGGAGCTGGAGGTTCAGGGCCGTCCTCGCCCTCCCGGGATCCGCCGTGTCGAATGCCATGACCTGGGCCCTCGCATGGACGCCCCGGTCGGTGCGGCCGGCGAAGGCGAACCGGGCCGCCCGCCAGTCATCGAAGAGGGCGAGCCTCCCCGCGGCGGCGATCACCTCACCCTCGACGGTCCGCCTGTCGGCCTGCATCTGGGACCCGAAGAAGCCGTCCCCCAGGTAGGCGACCCGGAAGGCGAGTCTCATGGGCGGACCCGGCGCCTCATCCTCCGGAGGGCGTTCTTGAGGGACTGGCGGGAGTAGGTCCGGAGCGGGGTCATCTTCCCCCCGGCGATGGTCTTCCCCTCGCGGATGGCCGAGAGGATGGACGGGACTTCGGGTTCGGCGGCGACCAGGGTGTAGCCGAACCCGACGAACCGTGCGTGGTGGGCGTCGCTTCCGCCTACCTGGGCAATCCTCACCTTCCTCGCCACCCTCGCCGCCTTCCGGTTCGCCGAGCCGACGATGTATCGGCTGTTGAAGACCTCGATCGCGTCCACGGCCCCGATGCTCTCGGGGACCCTCCTCGCCACGCCGTGCCGCCACATGTGGTAGGGGTGGGGGAGGATGGTGACCGCCCCCAGGCTCCGGGCGAGGCGGATGGTCTCCATCACATGCCGTCCCGGGGGGAGCGGCTCCCTGACGCCGAGCACGATGAGGTGGCCCTGCTTCGTGGAGACCTCGACGCCCGGGATGATGACGAGACCGGATCCGGCCTCCTCGGCGCGCCCGACCCCTTCGCAGGTGTCATGGTCGGTGATGGCGATGGCATCCAGCCCCTCAGATGCAGCCCGGGCAAGGACCTCCTCAACGCTGCTCTCCCCGTCACGGGAGAAGGTCGTGTGGACGTGCAGGTCGCAGCGGAGCATGAACAGAGATCATTTTTTCACCTTCCGCATATTAAACGAGCTTATGCGCCTCCTCCTCCCAACGGGCAGCGCTACCGCCGGGATAGTGCAAAAGGCCGCCCTGGGCCATGACGCCGTGGTGGCGGTCACGGGGGAGATCGCATCCTTCCTCACACCGGACCAGCTCGTCTCGCTGATCCGGGGAGGGGAGTACGACATGGTCCTCGTCTCGGGGATGTGCACCGCCTCCTTCGAGCGCGTGGAGAGGGAGACAGGGGTCCCTGTCTACCGTGGCCCGCGGCACGCGGCAGATCTTCCCCTTGTCCTCCCTCTCGTCGGGGAGATCGAGCTCTCCCGGACGGTCCCGGCCGACGAGTTCCTCACCGGAAGGAAGGCGGAGGAAGCACTGCGAGAACTCGTGACCAGGGAGGAGGAAGCTTCGCCCGAGCTTATCATCCGGGGGGTGAAGATCGGTGGATCCTCCCGGATGAAGGTCCTCGCCGAGATCATGGATGCCCACCGGAGGGAGGATCTCCGTGCAGAGGTGGAGCGGCTCTTCTCGCAGGGTGCAGATATCGTCGACATCGGCTTCGGTTTCGATGCGACAGCCGAAGATGTGACCCGGTGTTTCGCCGGTCTCGAGGGTATCGAGGGGCCCCTCGCCGTGGACACCCAGGACCCCGCCCTCATCATGGCCGCCCTCCCCCGTGCAGATCTCGTCCTCTCCCTTCACGGCAGGAACATACCTTCTGTCGGAGAGGCGGTTGCGGTGGCGGGGGCGGCCGCGGTGGTGATCCCCGGTGAGGGGTCACTTACCGGGAATATCGAGGCGGCAACAGAGGCCGGGATCGGTGCAATCATCGCGGATCCCCTGCTCCCGCCCGTGGGATCCGGGTTCACCGGGGCCCTCGCCGGGTTCAGGGAGATGGGGCGCCCCATCTTCTTCGGGGCGGGGAACGTGGCTGAGCTCCTGGACGCGGACTCCATCGGGGTGAACGCCCTCCTCGCCGGGATCGCCATGGAGACTCGGGGCAGCCGTTATCTTCACAAGCGAGCACTCGGATAAGACCCGGGGGTCGGTGGCGGAGATGCGGCGGGCCACCGAGATGATGGAACTCGCGAGGGGCAGGCCGTACCCGAAGGACCTGGGGATCGATCTCCTCGTCCTGAAGGAGAAGAGGCGGCGGAGGGAACCCCCCCTCGCATATGGGGAATCGGAGACGGCAACATCCATGCCCCCCGAGGTTACGTATGACCCGTGCGGCAACTTCCGGATCGGGATCGAGGGTGATGAGATCATCGCCGTTCACAAGGGAGTCGCTATCCGGGGGAAGCGGTGGGAGGACGTGCTCCACACCCTCCTCGCCGAAGGGAGGGTCTCACGGCTCGACCATGCCGGCTATCTCGGCAAGGAGCTCTACAAGGCACACCTGGCGATCCGGTTCGGCCGGTCCTTCGAGCAGGACGGGGAGTTTTAACTCCCCGGGCAGGACGACAGTCATGCGGACGGGGAGTTTTAACTCCCCGAGGGGCCATAAGGTCCCCGAGGGAGAGGGAACGGGAGTTCCCGACGGGCAGGATGACAGTCCTGCCTTCGGGGAGTTCTAAGCATCAGGGCAGGGGAATCCTTCATCACTCCCCCTGTCCCAGGTACAAAAGGCATGAAGATCCGGGGCATCGCACGGGATCTCCTCCGGGCCCTCCTCTCCTCGGCACAGGAGGTCGACCAGGAAGGCGGTGGCCGTGAGTTCGTGGCCGTGCTCCGGGAGGAGGACGGGGTGATCCGCGAGTTCCTCTTCCTCCCCTTCACCTCGACGCAGGTGAGCGCGAGCCTCCGGTTCGACATGATGCCCCTCGATCCCCACGTCGCGGGGAGTGCGCATTCCCATCCAAGCGGGGCGCTCCGGCCCTCGGATGCCGACCTCCGCTTCTTCCCGAGGCTCGGCCGGTACCATATCATCCTCGGGCCCCCTTACTCGGAGTCGAGCTGGAAGTGCTTCACCTCCGACGGGGGCCCCTGCGACCTCGAGGTGACGGAATGAGACAGGTGAAACGGGTGGTGGCAACCGGCACCTTCGACATCCTCCACCCGGGGCACATCTACTACCTGGAAGAATCGCGGAAGCTCGGCGACGAGCTCCATGTCATCGTGGCACGGGACGCGAACGTCAGGCACAAGCCGAGACCGGTCATCGGGGAGGCCCAGCGGCTCAGGGTGATCCAGTCCCTTCGGGTAGTTGACCATGCAAGGCTGGGGGATCCGACTGACATGTTCCGCCCTATCGAGGAGATCGATCCTGCGATGATCACTCTCGGGTTCAACCAGCACTTTTCGGAGGAGCAGCTACGGGCATCCCTGAAGGAACGGGGGATCCGGGCCGAGGTAATACGCATAGGGGAATACTCCGGGGATCCTTGCAGCAGCACGAGGAAGATCATCGAACGGATCCTCGAGACCCGCTCAAAGCTCTCATAATATGCCGAATTGACGGGTTCACAACCTCTTTATAGCCTATCCGTCCCATCACCCCTTTGAGGAGTTGTCATGAGGCGCGAACTCGAGGAAGAGGTAGAGAAACTCTCATCCCTGGCCCGGGAGAAGGATGCAAAGACCACCATCATCCCGGCAGAATTGGTTGTCGTCGCGGAATGGGTGAGGTACAAGTGCCGCTATGGCTGCAAGGGCTATGGGAAGCACCTCTCCTGCCCGCCGTATGCCCCGAGCCCCGAAGAGACCCGGCGGATGGTCGCGGGATATTCGACGGGGATCCTGGTACGATTCGACGGGTTTCCCGGCCACGAAGACCTGAAGCCCGAGGAGATACCCGAGGACTTCCACCCGTTCTTCAAAGATCTCATCCTCTGGGCGCACACCACGATCCATATGCTCGAGAAGACCGCGTTCTACGACGGCTTCTACAAGGCGTTCGGCTTCGGCCCCTACCCCTGCATCTTCTGCGAGCACTGCGTGGCCGAGGAGCAGCCGGGGACCGTGGACGAGTCCATCCGCCGCCTCTCCCGGCACATGGACCTCGTCCGCCCGAGCATGGAGGCGGCGGGGATGGACGTCTTTGCAACGGCGAAGAATGCCGGGTGGGACCTCTCCACCATCCCGTGCAAGGACCTCGAGTACGGGAAGATCGTCCATGGGAATATCGTGTCGGTCGGGCTCGTGCTCCTCGAGTAACGGAGGAACCATACTTTCACCCCGCACCGTGAAACGCTAAACATACCCCGCCCCCACCCTCCGTAATGCTCCAGACCCTCGATCGCGTCTCCGAGCGGTGGCGGGAGGCCGTCGATGCCATCCCTGGGTACGAGGTGGTGGAGGACGGGAAGATCTTCCGCACCTCCTTCCTCGACTCCTACGTCTTTTCGTCGGAGCATCAGCCGGGCCCTCGACCTCCTGAGGGGCATGATGGCAGAGAGCGAGGGGAGGCCGGTCCACCAGGTCCTCCCCGGGAGGGAGGTGGAGACCGGCTTCGGCCCGGCATACTGCATCGAGGCCCGGGCGCAGGTCCCGGAGCTCCATCCCGACCGGGACCAGGTCCGGGAGCGTCTGCTCGGGGAGTTCAGGCTCCTCGCGGGGGTCGGGCGGGTGACAGGCCGCCGGCTCCGGGGTCGTGGGTATCACTCCATCAGGGACCTCATGGATCACAGGCGGTTCGGACAGGGCGCCCGTGAGTTCATCAGGCTCCTTGACGAGGCCGGGACCGGCCCCCTCGCCGGGTGGATCTCCCGACGGTATCCCCGTTCCCACCCCCTGGCCCTTGCCCCCTGCGGCCTCCACCGGCGGGACGAGCTCGTCTTCCTCGATATCGAGACCCTCGGCATCTTCTCCCGGCCGATCATCCTTATCGGCATCGGGAGGCTCGCGGGATCGACCCTCGCGACGAGCCAGTACCTCGTGCGGGAGATCTCCGAGGAGCCCGCCGCCCTGAACGCCGCCCTCGAGGATCTCACCGGTGAGGGGGCGGCGTACGTCTCGTTCAACGGGAAGAGTTTCGACATCCCCTACATCAGCGAGCGGGCAGCCTACTATGGCATGCCCGTGCGACTGGACCGCCCCCACTTCAATCTCCTCCACTTCTCGCGACGCCGCTGGGCCAGGACTCTCCCGGACTCCCGGCTCTCCACGCTCGAGCGGCATATCCTCGGTATCTCCCGTGGGGTGGACATACCCGGCAGCCTGGTACCTGAGTTCTACGAGGCCTTCCTCCGGACCGGGAACTGCGGCCCCCTGGTCCCCATCGTCAATCACAACCGCCAGGACCTGATCTCCCTGGGGTTCCTGCTCCAGACGCTCCTGGAGGACCTCGATGCCTGTCCCTGACCTCATCGCTTCCCTCGGAAAGGACCCCAGGCAGTCCTTACGGCTCGCCCATGTCCAGGTTATCCCGGCGCAGGATGCGAGGTACGGGAACCCCGCGAGGCCTCTCCCCGCACCTCTCGACAGGTATCTCACCCGGAAAGGGATCCGTCTCTATACTCACCAGGTCGAGGCCCTCGAAGCTCTCCGTTCCGGCGAGAACCTCATCATCACCACCCCGACCGCGTCGGGGAAGACTCTCGCCTTCAACCTGCCCATCTTCGAGGCCCTCCATGACCGGCCCCAGGCAACAGCCCTCTACCTCTATCCAACGAAGGCGCTCGCAAACGACCAGCTGAAGTCCATCCGCGACCTCGAAGAGGGGACGGGCATCGCCGCTCAGGGTGCCATCTATGACGGGGATACCCCGTCCTCCCGCCGCCCCCTTATCAGGGAGCGGTCCCGGGCCATCCTCTCCAACCCGTACGAGCTCCACCAGGTCCTCCCCTGGCATCACCGGTGGGAGCGGTTCTTCCGGAACCTGGACTACGTGGTCATCGACGAGGCCCACCGGTACCGGGGGGTCTTTGGATCCCACATGGCCTACCTGATCCGGAGACTGCGACGGATTGCCAGGCATTACGGGGCAGATCCCCGGTTTATCCTCTCCACAGCGACAATCGCGAACCCCCTGGAGTTCGGGAGGAACCTGACCGGCCATGACTACCATCATGTCTGCGAGGACGGGTCCCCGCGGGGGAGCAAGCACTTCGTCCTCTACAACCCGTTCTACAACGGGGTGAACGGGAAGTCCGCCCACCGGGAGACCGAGGATCTCCTCCTTTCATGCCTCTCGCACGGCCTCCAGACCCTCTGTTTCACCGTCTCCCGGCGGATGGCGGAACTGATAGCCTTCTGGGCGCACGAGGACCTGGCCCGGAAGGGGCGGGACCCGTCGCAGGTCACCGCGTACCGCGCGGGGTATCTCCCCGAGGAACGTCGCGCGATCGAGGACCGCCTGAAGTCCGGCCATATCAAGGGCCTCACCTCCACGAACGCCCTGGAGGTGGGGATCGATATCGGGGGCCTGGACGCGGTTCTCATCTCGGGCTTCCCGGGGACCTTCATCTCGACCTGGCAGCAGGCGGGCCGGGCGGGCCGGCGGGGGAAGGATTCGGCAGCCTTCCTGATCGCATTCCAGGACCTCCTCGACCAGTACTTCATGCGTCACCCCGAAACCTTCTTCGGGAGCCCCCACGAGCATGCCATTGTCAATCTCGCGAACCCGTACATCGTCTCCGGCCACCTCCTTTGTGCGGCCTCGGAGCTCCCCGTGCAGCCGGAGAAGGACAGGCCCTTCTGGCCCGGGGAACTGGACGGCCCTATTGGCTCCCTCTCGGAGTCCCACCTCCTCCGCGCGACCCCGCACGGGGTGGTCTACTGCGGGCGGGGAAGGGCGGCAGAGGCGGTGAAGCTCGATTCCGTCTCGTCAGAGACCTACCGGATGACCTGCAACGGCACCCTTCTCGAGACCATGGACCGTGGGCAGGCCTTCCGGGAGGCCCACGAAGGTGCGGTCGTCCTCCACCGGGGCGAAACCTATCTCGTGAAGGAGATGGACCTCGATACCCGCAGGATCCGGGTGGAGCGGGCCGACGTCGATTACTACACCGACGCCTTGAAGGCCGTGGACCTCCGGGTCATGCGGGAGGTGAACCGCAGGGAAGGAAACGGGTTTACCCTCTGTCTCGGGGACGTGGAGGTGACCGAGCAGTTCACGGGTTACCGGATCATGAAGCGCGACTCCCTGATCGGCTTCGAGCCCCTCAACCTTCCTCCTCTGAAGTTCGGGACCCGTGCCCTCTGGTTCAGCCTCTCGCCGGATCTCGCGTACGCTGTCACCGCCGCGGGCTTCAATCTCGCCGGGACCCTCCACGGTGCTGAGCATGCCATCATCGGCGTCGCCCCCTTCCACGTCCTCTGCGACAGGAGGGATCTCGGGGGTGTCTCGACTCCGAGCCATCCCGATACCGAGGGTCCCGCAATCTTCGTGTACGACGGGTACGAGGGGGGCATCGGTCTCGCCGAGAAGGCCTTCGAGCTGATAGACCGGATCGTTTCCATGGCCCACGAGGCGGTCAGCGAGTGCCGGTGCGAGGCCGGGTGCCCGGCATGTATCTACTCCCCCAAGTGCGGGAACGACAACACGCCGCTCGACAAGGGGGGGACGGTGCGTCTGCTTTCAGCCCTCGCCCCACCGGGCAGTGCCCCACGTCAGGTGTGAAGGAACCGTGATGGATCCAAAAATGCCGAAGAACCTCCTTGTCACCGGCCCGCCGGGGTGCGGGAAGACTACCCTGGTCAGGAGGATAATCGGGGAACTGGGGGATCTCCCCATGGCAGGCTTTTACACCGAGGAGATTCGGGATGGAAAGGAACGGGTCGGTTTCGCCCTCATTGGCCTTGACGGGAGGAGGGGGATCCTCTCCCACGTGAAGGTCGGGGGTCCTCACCGGGTCGGGAAGTACGGTATCGATATCGCCGGTTTCGATTCTTTCCTCGATACTATTGATATCAGGAGCCGGGGACTGGGCCTTATCGTCATCGACGAGATAGGGAAGATGGAATGTATCTCGGGAGGGTTCAGGACGCTCGTCGGTGAGTGCCTCGACTCACCAGTCCCCTTCCTTGCCACCGTCGCGATGCGGGGAACACCTCCGATCGAGGGAATCAAGGCGAGGCCTGATGTGAAGATCATCACCATGAGCCACGAGAACCGCGACGAAAAGTTCCGCGAGGTGCTGGAAGAGGTCCGCCGAGCTGATTATGAGCCGGTGAGGGCTCAGCCTTCCAGTGCCTTCAGCATGCCATCGATGAACATCTGGATCTCACGGGTCATCTTCTCCAGGTCCTGTGCGTGCTCCTCCACCAGCCCCACGAGGGCGGATCCCACGATGATCCCGTCTGCCCCTGCTTTCCGGAGGGCCGCGGCATGCCCGGGGCGGGAGATCCCGAACCCCACGGCGAGGGGGAGCCGGGTGCGGGGACGGACCCGCCTGAGGAGAGCCCCTGCTTCATCGGAGAGCCGTTCCCGTGCCCCCGTGATCCCGAGGAGAGAGGCGAGGTAGAGGAACCCGCTCCCTGATTCGAGGATGAACTCGAGCCTCCTGTCGCTCGTCGTTGGAGCGACGAGAAAGATCTGGTCCAGCCCGTTCTCCCGGGCGGCCCGGACCGCTCTCCCCCCCTCTTCGGGAGGCATATCAACGATGAGGACAGCGTCAACCCCAGCATCCTTCGCCTCCCGGTAGAACCGTTCCACTCCCCGCCGGTACACGGTGTTGCAATAGACCATGAGGATCAGGGGAATCTCAGAGGATCGCCGCAACTCCCGGAATGGAATCGAAGAGCCTGTCCATGGTCATGCCTCCCTCAAGGGAGCGGGTGTGGGCCCGCTGGATGGTCGGCCCGTCGGCGACGGGGTCTGAGAAGGGCATCCCGATCTCCAGGATATCGGCCCCGGCGTCGATGACCGCCCGCGCGGCGGCGAGAAACCCGTCCCGGTCGGGATCGCCGGCAACCAGGTAGGCTATGAAGGCAGGACGATCCAGTGTCCTGAAGACCTCCCCGATCCGGGTCATTCAGGTCCCTGCCCGCAGCCGTGCCACCTCGTCGAGATCCTTGTCTCCCCGGCCCGAGAGGTTCACGATGACAACATCGTCCCTGTCGAACTCCCCTGCCATCTTCACCAGCTGGGCGATGGCATGGGCCGACTCGAGTGCCGGGATGATCCCCTCCCTCCGCGAGAGGAGGGCGAAGGCATCGAGAGCCTCCGGGTCGGTTATCGAGGTATACTCGACCCTTCCGGTGTCCCTGAGCATCGAGTGCTCCGGCCCCACAGCCGGGTAGTCCAGCCCGGCTGCGACGCTGTGCGTGGAGAGGACCTGGCCGTCCGGGTCCTGGAGGAGGTACGAGAGCGCCCCGTGGAGGATCCCCGGGGAGCCGGCGCAGAGGGATGCCCCGTGATGTCCACTCTCGATTCCTTCGCCCCCCGCCTCGACCCCGATGAGCCTCACGCCATCCTGCAGGAAGGGGTGGAATATCCCGATCGCGTTCGATTCCCCCGCCGACACAGGCGATGATGGCGTCGGGGAGCCTCTTCTCCTGCCCGAGGACCTGGGCCCGTGCCTCCTTCCCGATCACCGACTGGAACGTGCGGACCATGAGGGGGAAGGGGTGGGGTCCTACCACGGAACCGAGGAGGTAGTGGGTCTCCCCGACCGAGGCCGCCCAGTCCCGGAGGGCCTCGTTCACGGCGTCCTTGAGGGTCCGCGTCCCTGAGGAAACGGGGATGACCTTCGCCCCCATGAGCTCCATCCTGAAGACGTTCGGGTGCTGCCTCGCTATGTCCACCTCGCCCATGTAGACCTCCACCGGGAGCCCGAGCACAGCCCCCGCAATGGCAGTGGCAACCCCGTGCTGGCCGGCGCCCGTCTCGGCGATGAGCCGCTTCTTGCCCATGAACTTCGCGAGGAGTGCCTGCCCCAGCGTGTTGTTCAGTTTGTGGGCACCGCCGTGGAGGAGGTCCTCCCTCTTCAGGTACACGCGGCACCCCAGGTCCTGTGACAGGTTCCTGCAGAACGTGAGCGGGGTAGGCCTCCCCGCAAATTCGGCGAGGTAAGAGTCGAGAGTCGAGAGGAAACCCGGGTCGTTCCCGAACCTCTGGAATGCGTCCTCCAGCTCCGAGAGTGCCCCCATGAGGGACTCGGAGACGAACTGCCCGCCGAAGTCCCCGAACCGCCCCTTCTTCACGGGAGAACCCCCCGGGCAGCCCGGATGAACCCTGCGACCCTGGCGGGATCCTCGATCCCGGGCCGGATCTCCACACCGGATGCGACATCCACCGCATAGGGATGGACGGCCTGGATCGCGCCTGCCACGTTTTCGGGGGTGAGGCCGCCGGCGAGGATGACGGGCACCTGCGAACGCTTCACCACATCACAGGCGAACGGCAGGTCATAGGGTCTCCCCGTCCCCCTGGATCCGTCTACAACGAGAGCATCCCCATCAACGGGAAGGGGGTCGCCCGGCTTCACCACCCGGAGGACCCTGACCGGCGGCGGTCCCCTGGGAAAGGTGAAGGGATGGGAGATCTGGATGGCACCGGGGTGCAGGGCGAGGACCCTGTTGAGCTCCCTTCTCGATTTCGTGTGCGTCACCGCAACGGTCGTGGTGAACGGCCCCACGGACCTGAAGATCTCCTGTGCCCTTCCGGGGTTCACGCACCGCGGAGATTCGGAGAAGAGGATGACCCCGATGGCGTCCGCTCCCTCCCGTTCGGCATGCAGGGCATCTCCCGCCCGGGTGATGCCACAGATCTTCACGCGCATACGAACTCCTCCAGCGTCTTTCCCGGGTCCTGTGATGCCATTATCGAAGTGCCGATCAGGAAGGCGTCGCAGGCCTGCCTGAGTGTCCGGATATCCCCCGGGACGCAGATCCCGCTCTCCGAGACGACAGTCCTTCCGGCTGCCCGGATCACAGGTCCGAGAGCAAGGGTGGTCGCGAGATCGATCTCCATGGTCTGGAGATCACGGTTGTTCACGCCGACGAGCTCCGCCCCCGTTGCCAGGGCTGCCTCGGCTTCCCTCCTGGTTCGCACCTCGACCAGCGGCTCGAGGCCGAGGGTCTGTGCCCTCTCCACGAACCCGGCGAGCCGGTCGCCAAGCAGCCCCGCGATGAGGAGGACCGCATCAGCCCCGAGATACCGGGTCTCTTCAGGCTGAAGAGGGTCTATGATAAAGTCCTTGCGGAGCACGGGGACATCAACGGCCCGGCGAACCCGGCCGAGGGAGTCCGGGGATCCCCCGAAGAACCGGGGCTCGGTGAGGACCGAGAGGGCGCGGGCCCCGCCGTCAACGAGTTCCCTTGCCAGGGCTTCGGGAGGAACCCTGGCCCGGATACTCCCATGGGACGGGGAGGAGAACTTCACCTCGGCGATGATGGCGTTCCCTGCCCTGGAAGCGCGGATCGCCCCCGCCAGGCTCCTGGGCTGGTGATCAGCAAGAGGGAAGGGACGACCTTCCAGGACGCGAACCCGCTCCCTGGTGCTTTCCAGGATCTCTTCGAGGATCATGACACCCTCCCCCCTGTCCCGACAACGAGGGCATCGAGCTTCCTCAGGGCCATCCCGGAGTCGACAGACTCTTCCGCGCAGGAGATTCCACCTGCGATGGACCGCGCCAGGCCACCGAGGTAGATAGCGGCACCGGCATTCATCAGGACGGCGTCACGGGCGGCCCCGGGCTCTCGCCGGAGAGGGTTTCCCTGAGCATCCGGGCGTTCCCGGCCGCATCGCCCCCCTGCAGGTCATCGACCGAGGAGAGGGGGATCCCGAAATCCGCCGGGTGGATGGTATATTCCCTGAGAGACCCTGCAGCGAGCTCGGCCACCTGCGTCGGGCCGGTCGGCGTGATCTCGTCCAGCCCTCCGCCATGGACCACCATGGCCCGTTCCGATCCCAGGAGCCGCAGGGCCCCGGCCATCGTCCCGATGATCTCCGGGCGGTACACCCCGAGGAGCTGGATGCCTGCACCTGCGGGGTTGGCGAGTGGGCCCGAGGAGATTGAAGACGGTCCTGAGACCGAGTTCCTGACGGATTCCCTGGACCTTCCTCATCGCAGGATGGTACATCGGTGCGAAGAGGAACGCGATGCCTGTGGCCCGGAGGACTTCCCGCCATCCTTTCCGAGGAGAATCTCAAGCCCGACGCCGAGGGCCGAGAGGACGTCGGCCGACCCACAGCGGCTCGTGACCGACCGGTTCCCGTGTTTCACCACGGTGGAGCCCGGCTCCGGCTACCACGAAAGCCGCTGCCGTGCTCACATTGAAGGTCCGCGATCCGTCTCCCCCTGTCCCGCAGGTATCGATGAGAGGCCCGTTCATTCCATGAGGGAACGGGACGGCGAACTCCCGCATCGCCCCCGCGAACCCTGCGAGCTCCTGGCTACCCGCGCCCTTCATGGAAAGGGCGGTGAGGACAGCCCCGATCTGGGCCGGGGTCGCTTCCCCGGCCATGATGGACCTCATCACCGACCCGGCCTCCCCTGACGAGAGATCCCTCGGCGAAGCGAGGGCAAGGACCGCCTCCCGTGCGTTCATGCCAACCCCCCCGAGAGGAAGTTGGCGATGATCTTCGCGCCCTCTCCGGTCAGGACGCTCTCGGGGTGGAACTGGACACCCTCAATGGGGAACCGCCGGTGCCGCACCCCCATGATACATCCGTCATCCTGGCTCTCGGCGGTTATCACGAGCTCGGGTGGGAGAGCATTGCGGTCGGCGACCAGCGAGTGGTACCGGGTAGCGGTGAACGGGTTCATGACACCGGCGAAGATCCCCTTCCCGTCGTGTAAGATGGGGGAGGTCTTGCCATGGACCGGTCGTTCCCCTCGGATGACCTTGCCGCCGAAGGCGGTGCAGATGGCCTGGTGGCCCAGGCAGACGCCCAGCGTGGGGATCTCCCGGGAGAGGGTCGCAAGGGCTGTGAGGCAGAGCCCCGAGTCCTCCGGCGTGCCCGGCCCGGGTGAGAGGATGATCCGGTCGCATGCGGCCCTTTCCAGGACGGTGGGTGGTGCATCGTTCATGATAACCTCGGGGACCGCGCCCAGGGAGCCTACCAGCTGCGAGAGGTTGAAGGTGAAACTGTCGTAGCAGTCGATGATGAGGACCCTCATCCCGATCCCTCCACGAGTTCTATGGCACGGATGAGTGCCATGCCCTTGTTCTCGGTCTCGTCCCACTCGCGGGCGGGGTCCGAGTCGGCGACGATCCCCGCCCCGACCTGGACCTCGGCCTTCCCGCCCCGGGCCACGATGGTGCGGATGGTGATGGCGAACTCCAGGGTGCGGTCGAAACCGGCATAGCCGATGGCGCCGGCATAGAGGCCCCGCCGCTCCGGCTCCAGCTCCTCGATGATCTGCATGGCCCGGACCTTCGGGGCGCCAGAGACCGTTCCCGCGGGGAAGCACGACTTCAGGGCATCGAAGGGGGTGAGGTGGTCGGAGAGCGTTCCCTGCACCGTAGAGACCAGGTGCTGGACATGGGAGAACTTCTCTACCTCCATGAACTCCTCCATCCTGACTGAGCCGAACCGTGAGACTTTTCCCACATCGTTTCTCGCGAGGTCTACGAGCATGAGGTGCTCGGCCCGCTCCTTCTCGTCGGAGAGAAGCTCCTCTGCCAGCCGCTGGTCTTCATCAGGTGTCTTCCCCCGCAGCCGGGTCCCCGCGATGGGGACGGTGGTTACCTTCCCGCGCTCCACACGGACGAGCATCTCGGGGCTCGACCCGACCACCTTCAGCTCGCCGAAGTCGAGATAGAACATGTAGGGGCTCGGGTTGATCATCCTGAGGGCACGGTAGATTCGGAAGGGATCTCCCTCCAGAGAGCACTCGAATCTTCCGGGAGATGACGGCCTGGAAGATATCCCCGGCCAGGATGTGCTCCTTTACCTTCCTCACGGCTTCTTCGAAAGCAGGCCGGGACGTCCTTGTCCCCCGGAAGAGCGGCCCGGTCTTCCCGGGCAGGAGAAAGAACTCGTCCCCCTCCCTTTCGAGGTCGCGGATTTGCCGGTCGAGGACAAGGATCCTCCCCCTGCTTTCCCTGTAAAGCTCCCCAGGGTCCGAATCATAGGTAAGGACCGGCGAGGAGAAGATGAAGATCTTCCCTGCCACATGGTCGAGGACAATGCAATCCCTTGCCATCATGAACCTGGCAAGGGAGAGGCCGGAACCGGGCTTTTCCCTCCTCTTGACCTTAGGGACGAGGTCGTGGATGACCTCGTAGCCAAGGTAGCCGACCATCCCGCCGAAGAACCTTGGTGCCTTCAGGTTCATGAAATGAAACCTCCGCAGGACTGATTCGAGCCCGTCGATCGCGTTCCCGCCCTCGGGAGAACGGGCGATGGAGAGGAACGGCTCCCTCCCTTCGACCCCCATTCCCCCCTTCTCTCCGAAGGTGATGGTGAGGTCCGGGTCCTTCCCGAGGAAGGAGTAACGGGCGATCTTCTCGCTCCCCTCCATCGATTCGAGGAGGAACCCACCCGGGCCCGGGAGGCCGGAGTAAATGGTGAGGGGTGAGATCTGCGGGATGGGCCGCTCCAGGCATAGGGGTACGCACGAGGGGGCGGGGCTGGTGCTCCACGGCAGAGATGAACTCTTCCTCGGTGAGGTTCAGCGGTGGTGAACCCCCATTCCCGGAAATTACAGGGATATATTCTGGTGAAAGCATGATTGTTTATGGTTATCATTGTACTTATTTATACATTATGGTATAACTATGGCTTGTACTATGCCTCACGGGGGCTCAATCGATTAATTGCTCTTGACACGTAGGCCTTAGAAAAGGGAACTCTAACAGTCTTATCCGGAGACCCAAATTTTTCTTCTTCGAACGAATCCTTTAATTTTTCTTCGGTATTCCATTTATCGAAGTTGTGAACTAAAATTAAACACGCTAAAATTACTAGGCTATCAACGGCTTCGAGTATGTCAGGAGAAATTAATTTCGATTTGGCTTTACTTCCATGGACTATTCCACTTCGAGCGGCATAGAATTCCTTGATATGCTTTGATATCTTTTTCCTCTCATGTAAATCATTTGAAACTAAAATTGCCATTCGATCAGACAGAGATTTTGCTAAAGCTTCATTTTCATCAAAAATTAGTAAACTTTCTAAAGCAATAGCCGTTTTAACTATTGCTGATTCTAAAACCGGATCTGTTCGTGATTCGCATAACCATTTAAGTGATTTTACAATTCTTTTATGGATTTTATCGTCTAAATAACAAATATTCTCCATCAATTCAAAACCACATTTTTTGTATCTTGATAAAAATTGCTTATCAATCGTCAATCCCTTTGGAGAAGAGATTTTTTTCATTTTCGACCTTAAATGGTAGTATTTCAAGCCTATTGTTAAATCCACAAGTGTTTTTTTGTGTTCTTTAATCTGAAGTATATTTTCGATTTTATGTCTTTCATTCGCTAAACTGAAGGTTAAAATGCAAATAATTTCAATCCAGTCTGCAACATTCTCGGCTATACCAATAAATTCATTAATAGGTGATGTACCGAAAATTTCAATTACAGTCGAATCTCCGAATTCCAGAGGCTCGATTAACATAGAATCCACTCGAGGATCGTAATCTTTGGAATAAATTTTTTCGTCCAATTAATCGTGATAAAGGCTCTTGCTTCTGATTTCTCAAATTTTCGTATGCGACCATTAACTCTGGAAAATGTTAAAATTTCTGAGGAATTTAGTATCCAAGACTTTCTTAAATAGCATGAATTATGTTTGATGACAGCCTCCCAATCAGTTGAACTAGGATAGCTTTCCACTAGAGTCGCTTGAGGCATTCTTTACAACTTCTTCAAACCATTCTTAACATCTGAATTATCTCATTCCATTTCGCTCCGCACCGTCACAAACACCGGACCCCGCACGTCGATCTTCTTCTTTTTATCGGTGATGAACCGCATCGCGTATTCAGCAACCCTCAGGTTCACGTCGCTCGGGAACTTGGACATCTTCACCTGGACCGTGACACCCTTCCCGCACCGTGCTGCCTCTTCGATCCGCGCTGCCGCAAGGGCTGCAACAGCGTCAAGGTAGGTGATCCCCGTCGAGACCCCCTCCTTCCGGATCTGCGCCCACTTCTCGTTGTCAGGGATCCCGAGGATATTCCCCTGGTGGACGAAGACCTCGTTCCCGCAGGCGGGGCCGAGGAGCTTCGCATTTGACTCGGGCTCCTCGACAAAGACCTTTACCTTGTGGCCGAGGAGCTCGCCCTCCCACGCCGTGAAGGAACACGGGCCCGGGGCTGTCGGGTTCGCCATGCCGGTCCCGGCGATGGCCCTCGCGATGAACCTGCCGGTCACCGTCGCGGGTTCCTCCTTGAGGGAGACCGCACCCGCCAGTTCGCGGTCCGTGAGATCGCGGGGATAGAACTGGGGATAGGAGAGCATCCGCACATCCTCGGAACCCGTGAGGATCATCGCGAGGCGTTCGACCCCGAGGCCGAGGTTCATGACCGGAACGCCGATACCGTACTCGGCGAGGGCTGAGGGGGAGTAGACCCCGAAGGTGGCCACCTCCACCTCCCCTTTGACAGGGTGCTTTGCATACACCTCGGTCTGGCTCCCGGGCATGTAGTACTTCGACCGCTTCTCGTCGGGCCTGAAGGTGAACGCCGTGAAACCGAAGGCCGAGAGGAGGGCCTCTACCACGGCCTTCCCCTCCTCGTTCGTCACGTCCTCTCCTGCCACAACGCAGGAAGCCGAGTGGTAGGTCATGAGCCGGGTCGGGCCCTCCTCCTGCTCCCTCCTGAAGCAGCGGTCCACCGAGAAGAGGCGGATGGGATGGGGCCGGCGCTCCCAGTTCGCCGAGAGGGTGAGGAACCAGCCGCTCGTCATGTGGCTCCTCAGGGTCCGTCGGGTAGACTCGGGGGAGAGCTCGCGGAACTCGGGGAAGACCTTGTCCATCACCTTCACGACGGTCGCATCGTCGGCGGCGAGGACCTCCGAGATGGCATGGACGAGGTCGTCCCCCTCGACCTCTCCCTTCTTGTAGGCATGGAGGGTCTCCCTGAGGCGTTCCTCGGTATCGGGGGCGACCTCGCGGCCCAGGATGCCGCTGATCGCGTCGATCCGGTCCTTCCCGATCCCCACGTTCGGCCTGGGGAGTCCCCCGAGGTAAAAGACCCGGTCAAGGACCGCCATCGCCTCGGGGCCGAACTGCCGGTACACGTCTTTCTCGTCGACGATGAGGGGGTTGCAGCACTCCTCGAACCCGAGGGAGAGGTAGACCTCCCTGAGCCGGTTGATGGTGTCAAAGACGGGATGGGGCCGGGCCAGGGGGTAGCGGAGGCGCGGGTACTTCATGGAGGCGGCGGGAGGGGTGAGCACCTCCGGCCCCTCGTGCCAGGCCTTCTCGAAGTCTTCCTTTGCCCGTTCCCTGTACTTCGTTATGTCGAACCTCATCCCATCCGCTCCAGGAGCACCACCCGGCTCGCCGGGCTCTCGTCCCTGATCTCGTAGTCGGAGAAGCCCGGGAGGGATTCGGCAAAACCCTGTATATCCCCGTGTTCGGGCATGTTCTCCTTCTTCAATCGTTTTCTACTGTATCCCAGGAACATATAACCCTTCACTTCCACGAACCGGGCGCCGGATTCCTGGATCAGCCTCCCGTAGGCCTCCGGGCGGGTGTCGTTCTCACCTTTGACGAGGGTGATCCTGACCGCCGACCTCCGTCCCCCCAGCATCCCGAGGCTCTCCACCACCCTCTCCCAGCTGTCGCTGATGGGCCGGCAGAGCCTCTGGTAGGTCTCGCGGTCCGGCGCGGAGAGAGAGACGTACGTCTGGAACGGGTGTACCTTTTCGAGGACCCACGGGCGAGTCCCGTTGGAGACGAGGAAGGTTGTGTACCCCTGGCCATGAAGGAGGTCGACGAGCTCCGGGAGGTGCGGATAGCAGGTCGGTTCCCCCGCGAGGGAGATGGCGACGTGCTTCGGGGAAAGAGCATCAGCGAACCGGTCGGCGGTTACCCGGTACGAGGGCTTGTACCCGGAGAGGGCCCGTTTCTGGAGGCCGGGTAGCCTTTCTACGATGAGTTCCGGTGGGCAGTCTTCCTCGGCCGCAGGCTCATGCTCGAAGGAGCGCCAGCAGAAGAGGCACCGCTGGGTGCACCGGAGGGTGGGGGTCATCTGGATGCAGCGGTGGCTCTCGATCCCGTAGAACTGGTGCTTGTAGCACATCTCCCCGCCGCAGAGCGCCCTCTTGCACCAGAGACAGGGCTTCACCGCCGCGGATGAGACAGGGGAGACGAACTGGTACCCCTGTTTCCGCAGCTGCTCACATGGTGCCGAGGGCATCTATCCCCAGGGTGAGGAGGGCCTCTTTCAGGGTGTTCTCGGTGGCAGAGACCAGGGTAAGCCGGCTCTCCCGGGTCCTGCCCTCGCTCTTCAGGACAGGGAGGTGCTGGTAGAAGGTGTTGAAGATATTCGCGAGCTCGTGGGCATAGGCCGCGAGCAGGTGGGGGCGGAGCTCCACGGTCACCCGCTCGACCACCGCGGGGAACCGGGCGATGGCTTTTGCGAGGGCGATCTCCTGGGGATCGTTGAACTCGAATGCCTGAGTGAAGGGGCCTGCCTTCTCAAGGATGGAGCAGGCCCGGGCGTGGGCGTACTGGATATAGGGGCCGCTCTGCCGCTCGAAGTCGAGCGCCTCCTTCCAGTCGAAGACCATGGACTTCTCGGGGGAGATCTTCACCATGTCGTACCGGATCCCCGCGATGGAGACCGCCCGGGCAATCGCCCTGCGCTCCTCCTCACCGAGCTCGGTACGCCGGTTCGTCACTTCGTCGTAGGCCCTCGCTGCCACCTCGGCCATGAGGGCATCCGCCGAGACGAACTTCCCCTGCCGGGTGGACATGGACCCCTCGGGGAGGGAGACGAACTCGAAGTGGACGATGGTGGGGACGGTCTCCCCCAGGATCCTGAGGGTGGCGATGAGCTGGCCCCCGATCAGCTTGTGGTCCGCCCCGAGGACATCGATGATTCTCCCGAAGTTTCGGGCCTTCCAGATATGGTAGGCGATGTCCCGGGCAGCGTAGACCGTCGTCCCGTCGCTTCTCCTGAGTATGTAGGGCTTCTTGAACCCCTGGGCGGTGAGGTCGAGCCAGATCGTCTCGTCCTCGCGGTACTCCTCGAGCCTATGGATCCGCGAGAGCACCCTCCCGACGTCCCCGTTCCTGACAAAGTCGCTCTCCCAGATGAACCTGTCATGGGAAACCCCGAGATCTTGCAGGGTTTTCTTGATCCCGTCCAGGCAGGTCGTGACCGCGGTCCGGAACTTCTTCGTGACCTCCGGGTCCCCTGCCTCCACCTTCTGCATGAGCTGGTCGATCTCAGAGACCATCTCAGGTTTCCCTTCGAGGTCGCGGTTTGCGGCGATGTAGACCCTCGCGATCCTGTCGTCTCCCTTCTCCCCGGGATCCCCTTCACCGTACCGGTCCACCGCCCAGGCGACGATCGCGATCTGCCTGCCCATGTCGTTCACATAGTAGTGGGTCTCGACCCGGTACCCCGCCTTACGGAAGGCGCGGGTCAGGCAGTCGCCGATGATGGTGTTCCTGATGTGGCCGACGTGGAGAGGGCCGTTCGGGTTCGCGGAGGTGTGCTCGATGACCACGCGCCCTTCCCTCGCGGGGAGGGTCCCGTACCCGGGCTTCAGCGCCTCCCGGATCGAGTCTCCGATGTATCCCTCGCCGAAGACGAAGTTGAGGTACGGGCCTGTGGCGGAGACCCGGATCCCCGCGAGGTCGGGCCGTGCGGCGAGGTCCTTCGCGAGTCCGGCTGCGATCTCGACCGGAGATGTGCGCTCCCGTTTCGCGAGGGCAAAGGCGATGGTGGAGGCGATGTCGCTGTGCTCCCCGCCATCGACGATGCACGGGTCGCTCTCGCCCGTTTTATCCTGGATCGCCCGCCCGACCCGGGCCGAGTACTCGAGGAACATCCTAGAACCCCGTCCTGTACCTGAGGATGGCGGCCACTCCCCCGAAGGCGTTGAAGAGCACGGCCCCTTCCTCGAACTCGTCGGAGATGATCTCGACCTTCGTCCCTGTCTTGTCCGCGAGCTGGGTGAGCGCCTCGACGATATCCACCTCGTCCTCGATAACGAGGGGGGTCGAGCAGGAGGGGCAGCCCCCGAGCTCGATCTCGTGGACCTTCACCCCTGCCTCCGTCTGGACCGTGGTCTCGTGCCTGTGGGAGCAGTTCGGGCACTTGATCCTCACATGCACCTTGCGGAGCCGGGACGAGAGGATGAGGGTGGCGACCGCGCCTGCCTCGAGGTTCTTCCTGACCGACTCCTCGCCATAGGCGGCAACCCCGTTCTCCTTGACAAGTTCCTGCAGGAAACGGGTCATGACGGTCTTCTCACGGACGATGTCCATCCCCTTGAGGGCGTCCTGCGCCGCGTCCACGAGCTCGGAGAGGCCGCTCTCGTTCGTGTACGAGACGTCGAAGATGCCGATGAGCCTCTTCTGGATCTCGTGGTGGAGGAAACCGCCGTTCGCGAACTCCTCCTTCGTGGGGGAGGGCCCGCCGACGAGGACCCCCTTGAACCGCTCGAAGAAGTCCTTCTCTGCGAGGAAGGCCGTGCTCGCCCGCTCCCCCACCTTCTTGAAGAAATCGTTGATCGCGATGAGCCGGAGGCGCGCGAACCGGACCGAGGACTGGCCGCCCTTCCGCTGCTTGCCCGGGACCGTGGAGGTGGCCCCGGAGAGCGGCTCGATCCGGTCCCCCCTGAGGAACCCCCAGTAGGCCTCCCTCCTGTCGAGGACGATGAGGCCGTAGACCTGCTTCTCCGTGAGCATGGACCTGAGGGGGTCGAGCTCGAACTGCGAGGAGCAGCGGTACATGTAGAGGTTGAGCGGCTCGGGTGGTTCGATGATGGTGCACTCGGAGATCCGTCCGGTCTCCCCCGAGGAGAACCGTCCCGCAGAAGACGGCCATGCCGTTCGGCGGCGGGTGCTTGTAGTACTTGAGCCGTGCCAGGATCGAGGAGATGGCGGACTGGACATTGGTCCGGGTCTGCTTGGACTTGATGTTGGCGCACTGGCCGAACTCGTCCCTGAGCTGCCCGACCACGTCCCAGATCTGCTTGTCGGGCGGGATATAGAGGGTGATGAGCTCGGTCCCGCTCCCCTCCTTGGCCTCGAGCTTCTCGAGCGTCTTCTTGAACTGGTACCGCCGCCGGGCCTCGTCCTGCTCCTCCACGGCCTCGGCTGGCTTCTCGGTGCTCACTGCTTCATGCTCCGGATTTCTTCCCTAATATGAGCCCCGATGCTATATAAACATCGAGCGGGGCCGGAGGGCGGGCTTTGTCACGGGGTGGTGCAGATATCGATCACCCTCGCATCGACCTCGGCATTCTCCCCATGGGTCCCGTTGAAGACGATGAACTCCTTCGGGTTCCCCGCCCTGCCGTAGAGCTCTTCGCCAAAGGTGAAGTTAATGATGGGATCCCTCCGGGAATGGAAGATCCAGACGGCCCTCGGGGCGATCTTCCCGATCGCATGGTCCGGATCGATGGAGAGGAGAAAGCGGGAGGCGTTCCCGGTATACTGGTTCCCGGTGAGACCGAAGCCAGACGTCGATACGCCGATATAGCCGGAGAAGCCGGGGTCGGCAGCCGCGGCGATGGCGGCGTACCGGCCCCCGTTGGAGGCGCCCATCGCGTACACGGGGACCCTCCACCAGCGGGACATCGCCGCCCGTGCCACCGAGAGGTCGCAGACCGTCTTGTAGAACTCCGGCCATGCGCCCGCGTTGAAGGCGAGGAAGTCCAGGTCCGGATTGAAGCCCCGCCCCTTCGTCTCCCCGCCGTTTCCACGGAGGTCGAGGACGAGGGCCGCGCAGCCTGCCATGGCATACTTCTCGACCCGCTCCTTCTCCATCTCCTTGGTGACTCCGGCACCAGGCGCGAGGACGACAGCCCCCCGCGGGTCTCGGCGGTGCTGCCAGGAACCCGTAGACCTCCTCGTCGATGTCCTGGAAGGACACCTCCGAGAGGGTGAGCGAGGCATTCTTCTCGAGGATATGCTCGTTCATGGCGGAGAACCGGGCAGGTGACATCGAGGTACCCGTCACCGGTCACCGACCAGGAAGGGCTGCCATATCCAATACCGGTGCACCCTGCACCCAGGATCAGGCCAGCGACGATAACCGCGAGGAGAAGAGAGCGGGATCGCATCCTCTCACCCCAGGCACCGGCAGACGAGAGCGATCGTTTTGGCATCGCGGATCCGGCCGTCCCTCGCCATGGCAAGGACCTCGGAGGAGGGGACCCTGACCACCTCGATCTCCTCGTCCTCGTCCTTCTCATACTCATGGGACGGCGTGAGGCCCCGGACCTCGAACAGGTGGATCCTCTCGGTGGTGAAGCCCGGGGTGGTGTAGATGAATCCCCGGGGGATGAAGGTCTCACCCGCGAGGCCGGTCTCCTCGATGAGTTCCCTCTGCGCCGTCTCGAAGGGGGTCTCGCCCGGGTCCATGGTCCCGGCCGGGGCCTCGCAGAGGTACTCCCCGATGGCGAACCTGAACTGCCGGATAAGGATGCAGGAATCCCCCTCGATTGGGAGCATGGCAGCCGCGTCCCCCGGGTGGATGACGACCCGCTCCTTCTCCCTTCCCGAGGGGAGCCGGTAGAGCTCCTTCACGATCCTGAGCCTCTTCCCCTGGTAAATCTCCGTCATGATACACCTCGACCGACCCTGAGAATTTCTTCCTCATCCCATCACCTCACACCGAGGATCCTGTGGAGCTGGACCTGGAACCTCACCGGCATATTCCTTTTCCAGGACCTCCCGGGCCAGGGCAGCCGTAGTCGGATCCGTATACCGGCGAGATGAGGTATTCTCCCGCGATGGGGTGGGATGCGATGACCTCCCGGGCATAATCCAGGTCTGCTGTTCCGTTCACCACGAACTTCACCGCGTCCCCGACCGGATCCGCGAAAGGAGGGAGAGATCGCTCTCCTCTCCCGAGGAGGGGCACTTCACGTCCATGCAGATGGAGGCGATGCGGCTGGAGGGGCGAGAAGTCGATGGTCCCGTTCGTCTCGATCTCGACCTCGTAGCCTGCCTCGTCGAGCTTTTGCACGAGCGCCCCCAGCTCCTCCTTCTGGACGAGGGGCTCCCCGCCGGTGATGCAGACCCTTGCGCACGAGGAGAACTCCACCGCCTGGAAGACATCCGCCACGGGCACCTCCTTCCCGCCCTCCCGCGCGTAGGGGGTGTCGCACCAGGAGCAGGAAAGGTTGCAGCCCGCGAGCCGGACGAAGGTGGTGATGAGCCCCTGGCTCAGCCCTTCGCCCTGGATGGAACGGAAGATCTCACTGATCCTCATAGACCTGCTCTGCACAGCACGTGTCGGACTCCCAGACCCGGATTCGTACCACCCGCGCTCCTCCGCCGCCGAGCCCGCACTCCCTGTCCAGGGACCTCCTTATCTCTCCGGCAAGCACCTCGCTCGAGGGGTCACCCTCCGTGGTCACGACAGGCTGGAACTTCTCCAGGCAGGCGACCATGGGGTCCTCGCGGTTCAGGATCACCTGGTGGTCGAACCGCTCGATGACCTCCCGGATGACGTTGAAGTCCACCAGGATGCCGGTCTTCCGTCGATCTCCCCCGCGAGCCAGACCTCCACCCTCCAGCGGTGGCCGTGGAGGTTCCTGCACTTCCCCTCGTAGTGGAGGAGCCGGTGGGAAGCGTCGAACGAGACCTCCTTGTAGATCCTGGTCGCCACCAGGGCTTTGTCCTGCTGTTTCTCTCTCGGGCTGTTGCCCTTCGAGGTCACCATCGGGCCTTCGCCCCGCTGGTTCTCTCTCGGGCATGTCGCCCTTCGAGGTCACCATCAGTGGAGCATTATCTCGGCTGCTGAGGTCTCATCCCGGAGCATTCCCGCCATGCAGAGGGCCCGGTCCATCCAGCCCGGAAGACACTATTCCCCGGCCCCGGAAGCCCCTGGACCCGGTCCACCACGGGACCCCCCCACCCCCTCTGCGGGATCCCGTCGTCCCCTGCCTGCCACAATATATAAATTCTCGCCGCGCGAAAATTTAGACCTCAATTGATCTGGGACAGGAGTCCTGAAGAAACAGTTGAATGGGGACATCTGATGGGACTGGGTAAATTCGCAGCAAGGAAACTCGCGCGTGACTCGAGAAAGTTCCGGTGGAGCGACAAGCATTATGCGAGACGGCTCCTCCACCTCGACGAGAAGGCCGACCCCCTGGAGGGTTCACCCCAGGCGCGCGGGATCGTGCTCGAGAAGATCGGGATCGAGGCCAAGCAGCCCAACTCCGCCATCCGGAAGGCGGTGCGGGTGCAGCTGATCAAGAACGGGCGGCAGGTCACCGCCTTCTGCACGGGCGACGGCGCCATCAACTACATCGACGAGCATGACGAGGTCGAGATCGAGGGGATTGGCGGGCAGGCTCGGGCGGTCCATGGGGGACATCCCCGGGGTCCGCTACGTGGTGACCAAGGTGAACAACGTCTCCCTCCGCGAGCTCGTCATCGGCAGGAAGGAGAAGCCGCGCAGGTGAGTTCCATGGCAGACGAGACAGGATGCCCCGGTGGAACAGCCGGTGAAGGCGGCCCCGAAGGAGAAGGAGCCGAAGCGGGAGCAGGCCCCGAGGGCCGCCGAGGAAGGAGAAGGCCCCGAAGAAGGAGGAGGGCGGCAAAGCCCGCGGCCGAAGGAGGCGAAGAAGGAGAAGGAGGACGCGGCACGGGCCATCCTCCAGAAGGCGGCCGGAAAGGAGAAGGAGCCCGCTGTCGAGACGGTGCCGGCGGCCCCCGAGAAGGAGAAGGTGGAGAAGGAGCCGAGACTCCTCTTCAACCGCTGGGACCTGAACGAGGTGGAGGTGACCGATCCCGGCCTCAAGCGCTACATCAACCTCCACTCCATGATCGTCCCCCACTCGAGCGGCAAGTTCACCAAGCAGCAGTTCGCGAAGGGCGAGATGCTCATCGTCGAGCGGCTGATCAACGGCCTCATGCAGACCGAGATGAACACGGGGCAGAAGCAGCGTGCCATCCGGATCACGAAGGACGCCTTCGAGACCATCTACAAGAAGACCAAGAAGAACCCGGTCCAGGTCCTCGTGGATGCCATCTCCCAGGCCGGCCCCCGCGAGGAGACGGTCAGGCTCAAGTACGGCGGCATCAATGTCCCCAAGTCCGTGGATACCGCACCGCTCCGGCAGGGTGAACTCGGCCCTCATGTTCATCTGCCTCGGGGTGCTATGCGGCCTCCCACAAGAGCAAGAAGCATGTCTCCGACTGCCTGGCCGACGAGCTCATCGCGGCCGCGAGGGGAGACTCGAAGTGCTATTCCGTGACCAAGCGAGAGGAACGCGAGCGGGTCGCGAAGGCCTCCCGATAACCGAACCACCTTTTTTACCGTGAGATCATGACTCGAGCAGAAAAGATTGTACAGCGGGTGACCGCCCTGATGGGCACACCCGCGCGGATCCGGAACATCGGGATCGTTGCCCACATCGACCATGGGAAGACCACCCTCTCCGACAGCCTCCTCGCGGGCGCGGGGATGATCAGCGAGGAGCTCGCGGGAAAGCAGCTCTTCATGGACTCGGACGAGATGGAGCAGGCGCGGGGCATCACCATCGATGCGTCGAACGTCTCCATGGTCCACGAGTTCGAGGGCCAGGAGTACCTGATCAACATGATCGACACCCCCGGCCACGTGGACTTCGGCGGCGACGTGACCCGGGCCATGAGGGCGGTGGACGGTGCCCTCGTCCTCGTGGACGCGGTCGAGGGGCCCATGCCCCAGACCGAGACGGTGCTCAGGCAGGCGCTGAAGGAGCAGGTGCGCCCGATCCTCTTCATCAACAAGGTCGACCGGCTCGTGAACGAGCTCAAGGTGGACGAGACCGAGATGCAGATCCGGCTCGGGAAGGTCATCGACAAGATCAACAAGCTCATCAAGGGCATGAACGAGGAGATGTACCAGACCTGGAAGATCGACGCGGCGAACGGGTCCGTGGCATTCGGGTCGGCCCTCTACAAGTGGGCGGTCTCGGTCCCCTTCATGAAGAAATCAGGGGTGTCCTTCAAGGACGTGTACAACAAGTGCCGGGACAATGACCAGAAGTGGCTCGCCAAGCAGAGCCCGCTCTGCTCCGTGATCCTCGACATGGTGGTGCACCACCTCCCGAACCCCATCGACGCCCAGAAGCGGCGGATCAACGTCATCTGGCACGGGGACAAGACCACCCCCGAGGGGAAGGCCATGCTCACCTGCGACGAGAACGGGCCGGTCAGCCTGATGGTCACCGATATCTCCTTCGACCCCCATGCGGGCGAGGTGGCGACAGGGAGGCTCTTCTCAGGCAAGGTCCAGCGGGGAATGGAGGTCTTTGTCATGGGCACGGCCAAGAAGGGCAACCGGCTCCAGTCGGTCGGCATCTTCATGGGGCCTGACCGGAACGAGGTGGAGGGCGGTATTCCCGCAGGGAACATCATCGCCGTGACAGGCCTCAAGGACGCCATCGTGGGCTCCACGGTGACCACCCTCATGGACATGACCCCGTTCGAGTCCCTCAAGCACTACAGCGAGCCGGTCATGACGGTCGCGGTCGAGGCGAAGAGCATGAAGGACCTCCCCAAGCTCGTCGACGTGCTCCGGCAGGTGGCCAAGGAGGACCCGACGGTGAAGGTCTCCATCAACGAGGAGACGGGGGAGCACCTCATCAGCGGGATGGGGGAGCTCCACCTGGAGATCATCACCCACCGGATCAAGCGGGACAAGGGGGTCGAGATCGTCACCTCCGAGCCTATCGTGGTGTACAGGGAGACGGTGTCGGGGACGGCGGATGATGTCGAGGGAAAGTCCCCGAACCGGCACAACCGGTTCTACCTGGACCTCTCGCCCCTTCCCCAGACGGTGGTGGACGCGATCCGGAACGGCGAGGTCTCCATGAACATGATGGAGATCGAGAGGAGGACCGTCCTCCAGAAGGCGGGGTTCGAGAAGGACGAGGCCAAGGGGATCAAGGACATCGACGGGACGAACGTCTTCATCGACATGACGAAGGGGGTCCAGTACCTGAACGAGACCATGGAACTGATCCTCGAGGGCTTCCACGAGGCGACCGCGGGGGGTCCCCTCGCCGACGAGCCGGTCATGAACCTCAAGGTGAAGCTCGCCGACGTGAAGCTCCACGAGGACGCCATCCACCGAGGCCCTGCCCAGGTCATCCCGGCGGTGCGTGCTGCCGTGAAGGCCGGGATGCTCATCGCCGGGGACGTGCTCATGGAGCCCTACCAGAAGATCCAGATTAACGTCCCCCAGGAGCAGATGGGAGCCGCCACCTCCCAGATCCAGGGGAGGCGCGGGCAGGTCTTTGACATGCAGACCGAGGGCGACCAGTTCGTGGTCACCGGGAGGGCGCCGGTCGCCGAGCTCTTCGGCTTCGCGGGCGACCTCCGCTCAGCAACCGAAGGAAGGGCCATGTGGTCCACGGAGTTCGCGGGCTTCGACGTCGTACCCACGAACATCCTGAAGGACGTGGTCATGGCCATCCGGAAGCGGAAGGGGCTCAAGCTCGAGATGCCCCGGCCCTCGGACTACATCGACCGGGTCTGAATCTCCTTTTTTTAAAAAAAAATTTATTTCGGCCCGATGGTCTTCGCAAACTCCTCGATCTTCGGGACGAAGGAGCCCGCATCCACCTCCGCCTCGAGGGTGAAGGCCGAGGAGACGAACTGCATCCCCTTTGCCTCCAGGCGTTTCCTCATGTGGGCGATGGCATTCTCTGCCCCGCGGCCCCCCATCTCGGCGACGAGCGAGAAGGGCTTCCCCGAGGTATTCGAGAGGAGGGAGATGTACCGGTTCACGTACGGGGGGACCTTCCCCGCCCAGACAGGGCTCGCGAGGACGAAGAAGTCCACCCCCGAGAGGTCGGTCTTGCAGGGCCTGATGGGGGCCGACCGGCCGAGGAATGCTCCCATGGCCTTCATGAACATGCCGGATTCTGTTCTCGGGCTCGATCTGCACGAGGTCCGCCCCGACCCGGCCTGCAAGGGCCTTCGCCACCTTCCCGGTGTGGCCCTTCCAGGTGTAGAACGCGACGAATGGTCTTCATGGGTGTGAGTTGTAATCGTCGTTCATGTCGATGATCTTGTAGTTCCCTTGTTCGAGGATCGTGACAACGACCATGACCCGGTCGATCCCGGTGGTTGCCGTGGTGAAGGTCATGTAATCACCGCACCGGAGATCTGGCCGTTTTCGGGCTGGTCGATTTCCTTCGTGATAACCTGCCCATCAGAGCGGACCACGGTGGCGACGATCTTCTTCGGAGGAGATCTGCCCCTTCCCGCCCCGGAAGGTCACGGTGATATCGGGGTGGACGGGGTTATGGTTCCGGGTCTCCTGGACCTCGACAGAATAGTCTCGGGGGACCGTCACCACGGGCCCCGGATGAGATCGTACATGTTCCGCGATCCTGTGGAGGACTGGGTCGCGGTGGTACCTGAGCCCCCTCCTGCGTTCCCCCACCCCCGGTCGGCGCGGCGGGGCACGCTGCACCCAGCAAAGAGGGCGACAAGAGGATGAGGAATCAGCGCGGGAGCGAGCTTCGGTGCCATACGGGTGGGTTGTCCCGGGGGAGGGATAAGTTTTCCCGTCCCCCGCGTCCTCCCCCGACAGACAGGATACCGGTCCCGAAAAAGAACCTGAAGGTTTCCCGGGTCGGTCACCGTTCCGACTACCGCCGTCTCCGGCCCAGTCCGAGGACCGCGAGCGCAACGGCACCCAGAGGAACGAGGGCGAGGGAGGCGAGGCGTCCCGGGGGTGTTGTCGCAGGAACGAGGGTCGTCGGGTTCAGGAGAGGGACGAGCGGCTGGAGAACGGCCGAGATATCCCGGCTCTCCCCGACCGATATCGCGAAAGTCTGCCCTGTACGGCGAATAACCGTCATGGGTGATGACAAGGGTATGGGACCCGGCAGGGATGCCGGAGATCCTCGATCGGGGTGATGCCTGCAGGGCTGCCGTCAAGGGTGACAACGGACATCCCGGGGACGAATCGACGGTGATGGATTCCGCCGCTCTCGGTGACGGTTACCGTGACCGTCTCGACGGGCTGGCCGAAGGTGACGGCCTGGGTGATATAGGTGGAGTCATCGAGGTCTGGCCTGGCGAGGGGCTCGTTCACGGCGTAGATAGTGTACGTCCCCTGGTCCAGGATCCGGCCCGTGGAACCGGTCCTCCAGGTGTAGGCCCAGGTATCATCGGTCTGCACCTCGACCCGGGTGAAGCTCGCGGCAACCCCGGTCGTCACCGGCAGTCCCGCCCGCGAGGCTGATGCCTCCGTCAGGGAGGTTCGGGCCCGTCAGGAAGAGGTAGATGAAGTCGCTCCCGGGAGCGGTGCCGCCGAGGGGGATGTCGTCGCCAAAGACGGTCTGGATGGGGCCGCGGTTACCGAAAAGACCAGGGAAACACGATAAGAGCGGGGATGAGGACAAGGAGCCGCCGAGGAGCGAGGACCAGGAGACCCTGAGGGCTGCCGGAACTGGAGGTTCACTGCGGGTCATAGGCAAGTAGGTAAGTAGGTGATGAGGATAAAAAGGTGACGCGTTGGGGCATCTGGGTCGAGCCGGGGCCTGTGGGGACCCGCGGAAGGGAACGTTCTTGTAGATCCACCCTTCTACCCTCATCCATGAAGCAGCACGAAGTCTTTGAGTCAGTCCCCGGGATCCTCCGCCCCTTCAAGGCCTACATCGACGGCCTGAAGCTCGGGAGCGGTGACCAGATTACGTCTATTACGGTTGCCCCGGGAACCTGCACGCCCTTCATCGAGCTCCTCTGTTTCGCGATCAGGTCCAGCCCCGCAACACAGGTCTTTGTTCCCCTCATGGACGAGTCGAAGGCAAAGAAGATCGTGAGTGTACCCGGATGTGGGAATGCAGGTCTCGCAGGAGAGGGTGAAGGTGGACCCGAAGGTCATCGTCCTCATGGGCGGCCTCTCCATGCCGAACACGGGGGTGACCGCCGAGAAGATGAAGGCGGTCGTCTCGAAGCACAGGGCCCCGATCGCCGGGGTGTGCTTCATGAAAATGTTCGAGAAGACGGGCTGGACAAAGGTCTTTGACTTCAGCCTCCTCATCGACGCGAACATCGCGCCTGTCGACGTGTGGAAGTGAATGAAGAGACCGTGCAACCAGTTTGAGGCCATAAAATCGCTCCCCGGAAGATCGGCAGGGGGAATCCTCTCTGTGGGATGTTGTCTTTCGGTCAAAAGACGTGGGGAGAATCACCCTGCAGGGATTTCAGGGCCACTCATCATGCCCCTCCCTGACTCTCCGCCCCTCAGATTTTACCTGGAAGGAATGAGATCGTAAGTCCCTTGTAACGCAGGAACTACCGAAAAAGCAGTAAAAGATAGATTAATAGATGGGCAGTCAGATCAAGGCTTGAATTAAGGGGCTTTTTGGCATATAACTCAATAATCTGCCATTATTTCAAGAAGGGGTAATGATAAGTTGGTAAATATTTTAGCAACATTATTATACTATAAGGATAATCTATTAAGGTGAGGCGAGAAAGGTTACATGCCTAGCGATATAAATCTTCATTCCAACGATGAATCTTCATCGCAACGATGAATCTCCATCCCGGTCGGTACATCATCATTCCGATGCTGGATGTCATCGGTTATCAAGGAAGTGAACCATGCAGGAACACGGATCAGCGGTAAGGATAGCGATATGGATCATTGCTCTTTTTGTTCTCACTATCATGGGACCTGTACTTGCCGCGGAGTACCCCTCGCAGGTCTATGGCCCGTTCTTTGTCGGAACAAAGATTTACAGCGGTACAGGTGTTCCGGGCGCGGCGACCGGCCTGAACGGGGATTATTATCTCGATACCGTTTCCGGCAATCTGTATAACAAGGATTCTGGCGGGTCATGGCAGCTCCTCATGAATATTATCGGCCCTCAGGGCACTGCGGGGGCGAAAGGCTCATCCTGGTGGTCAGGAATCGCCCCCCCGTCGAACGGGATGGGTAATGATAACGATTATTACGTGAATACGGTCAGCGGGAATATCTACAACAGAACAGGCGGGTCATGGCAGGTCCTCCTGAACATTATGGGTCCTCAGGGTCCGATGGGGGCGGCGAATATGACCGCGGGTCCCCAGGGTTCCCAGGGACCTCAGGGTGAAAAGGGCGATACAGGATCTCAGGGACCTGCAGGTGCGACGGGAGTCACCGGTGCTGCTGGCCCTCAGGGTCCGATGGGGGCGGCGAATATGACCGCAGGTCCTCAGGGACCCCAGGGTGAGAAAGGCGATACCGGAGTCAGGGACCTGCGGGCGCAACCGGAGCTACGGGGGCTGTCGGACCTCAGGGACCGGCAGGAGCCCAGGGAGAAGTAGGTCCCGCTGGACCGAAGGGTGACACTGGTGCAACCGGTGCAACGGGTGCTCAGGGACCTCAGGGTGAGAAGGGAGATACCGGTGCAACGGGAGCTGCACCGGTGCTGCTGGCCCTCAGGGTATGATGGGGCCGGCGAATATGACTGCAGGTCCTCAGGGATTCCCAAGGCGAGAAGGGTGAGCGACCCGGGAGCTACGGGGGCTGTCGGACCTCAGGGACCGGCGGGAGCCCAGGGAGAGTAGGTCCCGCTGGACCGAAGGGTGACACTGGTGCAACCGGTGCAACGGGTGCTCAGGGACCTCAGGGTGAGAAGGGAGATACCGGTGCGACGGGAGCTGCCGGTGCTGCTGGCCCTCAGGGTCCGATGGGGCCGGCGAATATGACTGCAGGTCCTCAGGGTTCCCAAGGCGAGAAGGGTGACACCGGAGCTACGGGGGCTGTCGGACCTCAGGGACCGGCAGGAGCCCAGGGAGACGTAGGTCCCGCTGGACCGAAGGGCGATACCGGTGCGACGGGTGCAACAGGGCCTCAGGGTGAGAAAGGTGATACCGGAGCTACCGGTGCCCAGGGGCCCCAGGGTGAGGTTGGCCCTCAGGGTCCGATGGGGGCGGCGAATATGACCGCAGGTCCCCAAGGGCCTCAGGGTGAAGTGGGGCCTCAGGGACCCGCCGGGGCAAAGGGAGATACCGGTGCCCAGGGACTTCAGGGTGAGAAGGGAGATGCCGGGGCGACAGGTGCGACGGGATTCTGTCGGACCTCAAGGATCCCAGGGTGAGAAAGGTGATACCGGTGCGACCGGTGCTGTGGGGCCTCAGGGTGAGGTTGGCCCACAGGGTCCGATGGGGCCGGCGAATATGACTGCAGGTCCCCAGGGACTTCAGGGTGAGAAGGGTGATACCGGTGCAACCGGCGCCACGGGTGCCCAAGGCGAGATCGGACCCATAGGACCGATTGGTCCGATAGGGCCTGCAGGCGCTCAGGGACCGGTGGGTCCGATAGGGCCACAGGGTGAGAAAGGGGAAACCGGGCCGGTCGGAGCAATTGGCCCGATGGGCCCTCAGGGCGAAAGGGAGATACCGGGGCGACTGGAGTGACCGGGGCTGTCGGACCCCAGGGACCTCAGGGCGAGAAAGGTGATACGCAACCGGAGCACCGGTGTCCAGGGGCCCCAGGGTGAAGTTGGTCCTCAGGGTCCGATGGGGGCGGCGAATATGACAGCAGGCCCTCAGGGACTTCAGGGCGAGAAAGGTGATACCGGGACCGGAGCACCGGTGCCCAAGGACTTCAGGGGGACGTAGGCCCCCAGGGACCTCAGGGCGAAAGGGAGACCGGTGAACCGGAGTCCGGACCAGGGACCCCAGGGTGAAGTTGGTCCTCAGGGTCCGATGGGGGCGGCGAATATGACAGCAGGCCCTCAGGGACTTCAGGGCGAGAAAGGTGATACCGGCGCGACCGGAGCTACCGGTGCCCAAGGACTTCAGGGGGACGTAGGCCCCCAGGGGCTTCAGGGCGAGAAAGGTGATACCGGTGCAACCGGAGCTACCGGTGCCCAGGGGCCCCAGGGTGAAGTTGGTGCTCAGGGTCCGATGGGGGCGGCGAATATGACAGCAGGCCCTCAGGGACTTCAGGGCGAGAATGGTGATACCGGTGCAACGGGTCTCAGGGACCTCAGGGCGAGAAAGGTGATACCGGCGCGACCGGAGCTACCGGTGCTGTCGGACCCCAGGGACCGGCGGGTGTCCAGGGAGAGGTAGGTACCGCTGGACCGAAGGGTGATACCGGTGCAACGGGTGCTCAGGGACCCCAGGGAAACATCGGACCTCAGGGTGAGAAGGGAGACACCGGCGCGACCGGAGCAACCGGTGCCCAGGGGCTCCAGGGTGAAGTAGGTGCTCAGGGTCCGATGGGGCCGGCGAATATGACAGCAGGTCCTCAGGGACCTCAGGGCGAGAAAGGTGACACCGGCGCAACCGGAGCTACAGGTGCTGCAGGTCCTCAGGGACCCCAGGGCGAGAAGGGTGATACCGGTGCCACCGGCCCAACCGGAGCGACAGGTGCCCAGGGCCCCCAGGGAGACATTGGTCTTCAGGGACCTGTCGGTGCCAAGGGTGATACTGGAGTGCACCGGTGCTCAAGGGCCTCAGGGTGAAGTTGGTGCTCAGGGTCCGATGGGGCCGGCGAATATGACAGCAGGCCCTCAGGGACTTCAGGGCGAGAAAGGTGACACGGGCGCTACCGGTGCCACCGGACCCCAGGGGGACACTGGCGCGACTGGAGCGACAGGAGCAGCAGGTCCGATGGGGCCGGCGAACATGACCGCAGGTCCCCAGGGACCTCAGGGGCTTCAAGGAGATGCAGGTCCTCAGGGGCCAAAGGGTGACACCGGCGCAACCGGTGATCAGGGCATTCAGGGCGTCCCGGGTCCGAACCAGGTGACAACGTCTACGACCACCACCCTGACGGGGATATTCTGTGGGAACGGGGCAACGGTCAATATCTGCTCTGTGCTTACCCTTGCGGATTCCCTCTTATCCGCTGATCAACATATTGCAGTGAATCGGTCACAGATCGCGTATGACTACAACCAGAGGATCCTCGAGAACCAGAGCCTCCAGGTCGCAGGTGGTCCGACGTCTAACACATCCGCAATCGCCGTATTCCCATCTGGCGCAGCAGGCCGGGCAATCAACTCCACGAATGTCACGATCACAGGGAACGGCGTGAACGGCCCGAATGTCATGGACATGGGCCTCGGTCAGATCAAGGATCTGGCCGATCCCACGGCATCACAGGACGTTGCGACAAAGAAGTACGTAGATACCGGGTATGCCCAGGTCCAGCAGTCAGCGAACGCCTACACGGATTCCTATTCGTCGCAATGGCTGTCAGCAACAAACACGAAGTTTGCGTTTGCGAATACCACCGAACTCCTTTCAGGCACGGGCCAGACCTTCACCCTCAACAGCACCAGCCCCACCCGGCTGGTCCAGTTCGAGATCATGGGCGGTGGCGGTGGCGGTGGCGGTGCGAAAGGAGCCGCAAATAACCTCGGGCTTGGTGGCGGAGGGGGCGCCGGCGGGTATTGCCGGGTAACGGTGCCTGCGCCTCTTGCCTTCCGGGCGGTAACCTTCACCGTAGGAGTGAATGGTACTGCCGGGCTTCAGACCCCCACTGCCGGAGGGAACGGGGCCGGGAGCTCGGTGACCTACAACGGCGTGACTTATACTGCAAATGGTGGATCCGGTGGTGCGACCCTGGCATCAGGCACTACCGCAGCAAGCTTCGCTGCCGGTGGTGCAGGTGCTGCAGTATCAACCGGCTGTGATATCAACGGCGCAGGAGCACCAGGTGGTTTTGCGTTGAGAACCTCAGGTACTGTAGGGATATCAGGATTTGGGGCTGGAACCGCATGGGGTGGTGCAGGGAATTCATTAACAGCAGCTGCGGCAGGAAACGCCGGGTTCGGTTATGGTTCTGGCGGCGGCGGCGGCTGGTCAGGATCAACCACGGGACAGAAGGGTGGAATGGGTGGAATGGGGGTCGTCATCATAACTGAATACGCCGCGTGATGGCGGAAGAAAGAACATGTCCATCCCCCGCACCATCGTTTTCACTCTTTCGATTCTCCTCCTAGTCCAGGCCGTCTCCGGGCTCACCATCCCGGTTACCCAGACACCGGCGCTTTATGTATCGGATTATGGTGACGGTGTTACGCACCAGATCAACAGCTATACACTCCAACCCACCGGTGCCATCCCGAACGGGGCGTGGATGGTCCTCGGGACGAATGATCAGATGACCTTTGCACGGATCGATGCAAGAAAGGACATCTCATTCTCGGGGAGGGAGACGAAGCAGTTCAATGTAGCGAACTCTGGATCGTACCGGTGGTACTATCTCTATCTGCAGGATGGTTTCTCGGTTGGGAGCAGTCTCGAGTTCAACCTGACGGAACAGACGCCGCCACCAGTCCCGGATACCCCGGAGAGCACGGGTGTCAGTATAGCAATCGAGAGAACCCCATTGATCATCATATTCGATTTCAACGGGGCCCCGACGAAGGTTGATCATTATACCTTCACTACCTCGGACCCCCTTGCAGGTGTCCAATCCTGGCAGCTCCGCGGCACCAATGATCCTGGTATGCTCGGGTCAGATAATCCGGGAGCGTTCACCGTGCTGGATGATCAATCAGGCATCGGATTCGAGAGCGGGGTGCCACAGCAATTTAACGTGACCAGTCCATCGGATTTCCTGTATTACGTGATATACCTGCAGGACGGTTTCTACGTGAAAGGCTTGAACCTCGATGTCCATCTCTATGAAACTCCACCGACCCCAACCCCCACACCCACCGTTACCCCGACCCCGACTCCACCTGTTCTGCCAGTGGTGGACTTCACAGGCAGTCCCAGGGCAGGATTCGTGCCGCTCGAGGTCAATTTCACGGACCAGTCAGTTGGCACATTCTCGAACTGGTCATGGGATTTCGGGGATGGGAATACCTCCCCTGAGAGGAATCCGGTCCACACATATGTCACGGGGGGATTGTTCTCTGTCAATCTCACGGTCTGTAATGATGGGGGATGTACCTGGCTCAACCGGAGCAGCTATGTCTATACTATCCCGCCAGATTCAGCGACTCCCACCGGGACGCCAGCCTATTACATCAGGATCGGCGGGGGAAGTACGGGCATCAGTTCAACGGGGAGCAGCTCGACGGGGAGCAGCACAACGGGCAGCAGCCTGGGGACGAATGGCGCTGCTCAGAGCGGTGTCGGGGAAGCTCTGGGTACCGGAAGTACCGGAACCTCAACGGGATCCAGCTCCGTCGAGTCGAACGGGGCCAGGGGTTCCCAGGGTTCGCAGGGGACCGGAGTGACGGGGCAGGTACAACCAGGCACTGCTGGCGCAATCTCGGTTTTGATGGACACGCTTCAGAACCTTGTCACCGTATCGGAAAATCTGCTCGAATACCTGCAAAGTCAACTCCGTATCCTTCTCGGCCGGTAGCGCGGATCCGATCCCACCCAGGGTAAAAATCCCCTCGGCCGGATCTCTGCTCATTCTTCTCTCTCCTTCTCCCTCCCCGGTTCCCGCCATCCCTCATATCCTTCCCGGAACAGGAATAGGACAATGAGGAGACCTGCCAGGGGGTCCGCCTGCCAGAACCCGAAGAGATAATTGGCCCCGAGGCCGGCGAGGAGTGCGACCGAGAGGAGTGCACATGCCAGGGTCTCCCGTGAGTCCGCAACGAGCGCTTTACTCCCGATGGCGATCCCGGCCCGCTGTTTCTTCCGGGCAAGGATTGGCATGATGACAACCGACAGGAGAGCAATCAATATCCCGGCGGCCGAAGGCAAGGCTGCCTCCCCGGTCACGAGCTTGTCCAGGGCCTCGCAGAGGATGTAGACACCGAGAACGAGAAAGGTCAGCGCGACGAATCGCTGTGCCCTCCGCTCGATCTGTTCCTCCTGGTCGCGGGACAGGTGTTCGCGGCCGCGGAGCCTCCAGACGAGGATCAGCCCCGAGAGGGATTCCACGATACTGTCCAGCCCGAAGCCGACGAGGGCTATGCTTCCCGCCACTGTCCCGAAGGCGATGGATGCAACAGCCTCGATGAGGTTGTACCCGACGGTAAAGTACTCGAGGCGAAGGGCCGTCCGGAAAGATGACGGGGAAGGGGATGCCAGCTGAACCAATCCGGGATCTCTCATTCAAGGAAGTGGTGGGTCAGGTTCATCACGTCCCGGTACGGGACGACGCCCAGGATCGTGTCCTGGTCATCGAGGACGGGGATGGCCCGGAAGTCGTACCTCGCAAAGAGCGCAGATGCCTCCTTCAGGGTGCTGTCGGGCTTCAGGCTGATGACGGTGTCCACCATGACGTCCTTCAGGGGCGCCTGATCGGGGGCGAGGAGGAGCTCCTTGATGTCGATGACCCCGAGGAGCCGGTCCACCGAGTCCACGACGTAGAGGTACATGATCACGTCCTTCCCCTTCGCCGCCCGGTCGGTACTCGTTCTGCGCCTGTTCAACCGTCAGATCCGGGGAGAACTTCAGGAACTTTGCGGTTGTGTAGTTGATCACCTTCTCCTCCTGCTTCTCGAGGATTGCCCGGACCTTCTTCGCGTTCTCTGCTTTCAGGGACCCGAGGATCTCGGTGCTCTCGGGGGAGGAGAGGACCGAGAGGAGGTCCGCGGCCTGGCCGGGGGTCATGAGGTCGATGAGCTGGACGACCTTGTCCTTCGCGAGGGTCGAGATCAGCTCCCGCTGGACCATGGGCTCGATCTCCTCGAGGGTATCCGAGGCCTGCTCATGGGAGAGGCCGTCGAAGATCATCCTCCGCTGGTCGGGATCGAGGTCCTCGAGGATGTCGGCGAGGTCCACGGGGTGGAGCCCCTCGAGCCGCTCGCGGAGGATGTTCAGCTTCACGTCCCCCCGGAAGCTGCTGATCTGGGTCGGGAGCGGCTGGATGTAGGTCCAGGAGATGGTCTGGTCCTTGATCTTCTCGGCGAGGCTGTAGATGAAGTTCGCAAGGCCGGCGAGGCCGATCCGGCGCAGGAGCCCGTACCTGCTGGTATCGACATCGGTGGCATAGAGCCGCCCGTTCTTCAGGACCATCTTGATATCATAGACCATCTCGACCTCCCGGTCCTCCATGTCGAGCACCTTCTTGTCGAGGATATGGTCCCGGAGCAGGACGGCGTTCTCCGCGGGCTCCCCCTCGAACTCCTTCATCTCGCCGATCTCCACCCGGATCTCCCGGTCCTCCATGGAGCTGACCTTCTCCCACGGGATGAGGAGTGCCGGTTTCCCGAACGGCCTCGTGACCACGATCTGCCTGATTTCAGGGATCTTCCCGGTCTCCGAGATGACAAGGTCCGAGAGGGTACCTATCTTCTTCCCCCGGAGCATCACCCGGGCCCCGCTTACCTGGGAGAGGAAGAATATCCGGTCCGGCTCGGGCCTGGGAACCGACGGTGTGCCGTTCGTTGCCATGTTTCACCTACGAGAGGAGGGTCAGGAACTTATACCCGAGGAGAAGGACAAGGAAGATCAGGTAGATCCTCAGGAAGAGGAGCGAGATCTTCACCCACCGGGACATCGTGATCCGGGGGGTCGCGTACTTCCGGTTGATCTCGGTGATGAACGAGGTACTGTCGCCGGAAGTACCTCCATCAACCCCGTTCCAGAGCCGTTTTCATCGAATGCCATGGACCCCACCCCCGGACTTTCGATAGAAGATCATCCCAGCCACCCCGGGAAGAGCGTGCTGATACCGTACAGGGTGGAGAGGATGATGATCGCGATGACGATTGCACTGCTGACAATATTCTGGAGCGGGGTATTCTTATACCTCCCCATCACCTCCTCGCTGTTCAGGAGGAGGATCAGGAAGACGAGCGCCGCGGGGAGGAGGGTCACCGCGATCACCTGGACAAAGAGGGTGATGAGGACGAGCGGGGCCCCGGGGATGAGCACAACGGCTCCGGCCATGATGAGGGCGAAGAAGTAGCAGGCATAGAACCACGGGGCCTCCCTGACGCGGAGGTTCAGGGAGTGGGCCCAGCCGAAGACCTCCCCGAATGCCCAGGACGAGGCGAGGGAGATGCAGATGGCGCCGAGGAAGCCTGCGTCGAAGAGGCCGATTGCGATGAGTGTCCCGAGGAAGGGGCTCGTGGAGAGGAGGAGCGACGCGGCCTGGGCGGCGCTCTCGACATTCGTCCCCAGGAGCACGGTCCCCGTGACGACGACGCAGAAGATGGCGACGATCACGGTGAAGGCCGAGCCAAGGAGGGTGTCGAACTGGCCCCAGGGGATGTCCTTCTCCTTCATCCCCTTGTCCACGACGGCGCTCTGCTGGAAGAAGATCATCCAGGGGGCGATGGTCGTGCCGATGTTCGCCATGAGGAAGAAGAAGAGGGTGCTCGTAAAGCCGCCCGGGAAGTGGGGGACGAGGCCCTGGTGGAGCACATCTGAGACGCTCGGGTGAACGAGGAAGGCCGCGGGGATGTAGATCAGGTTGACCGCTGCGAAGATGATCGCGATCTTCTCCCACGTCCAGTACCTCCCCTGGAGCACCATGAGCGCCATGATCACCGAAACCACGATGATGGTGAGGATCGGGGGGACGTGGAAGATCAGGAGGGCGGCGGTCATGCCGATGAACTCGGTGACGAGGGTGAGCCAGTTCACGAGAGCAAGGTCGATGAAGGAGAACCAGCCCCAGAACGAGCCGAATGCATCGAAGATCGCCTCCGCATGCCCTCGTTTCGTCACCGCCCCGAGCCGGACGGTCATCTCCTGCACAACATAAGCGACAGGGAGGAGGAGGATGAGGAACCAGATCAGGCCGTACCCGAACTTCGCCCCGGTCACCGTGTAGGTGGTGATCCCGCCGGCATCGTTGTCGGCGAACATCACGATGAGGCCCGGCCCGGCGAGGAGCAGGTAGAGCCTGAACGCCTTCGCGAACCTGCGGTACCGGTAATAGAGGTTCGACCAGAAGTTCATCCCTTCACCCCCGCCCTCCTTACAGCCATACCCCAGCCTCCGGACAGGTCTGCAACCCCCGTGCATACCAGCGATACAGGGGGGGCGCACGAGTCAGCCCACTCTCGGGATACTCTCCCCATCTGTGTTATTTCCTGATACCATTTAAGGCATCCGGGCGGTCTTTATCGCCGAGATCCGGCCGGATGATTATGGAGGATGGGTGAGGGGATATCAGGCGGTAGAGCCAGGGGAAGGTGCATATCCCGTTCGCTGAATGAGGTCCGACTCAGGCCGGCGCACAAGCATTATGGGACTTCCGGAGAGAGCTCTTTCGCATGACGGGGGAGGGGATTGAGAAGGCCCAGGAGATCTCGCCGCCGCTCGAGGAGAAGGCGTTCTGCGCCCTGATCCTCCCCGAGGGGATCCAGCGGTTCGAGGCCCAGAGCGTCGCCGAGTTCTGTGGTCCCACGAAGACGGCCCATGTCGGCTGGATCGATTCGGTGGTCGAGGACGTGGAACGGGACATCCTCCCCGCGGCGATGGCCCTCGGTTTCTCGGAGCTCCTCGCAAGGAACCTCCAGAAGAGCACGAAGAGCGGGTACGAGGACTTCAATACCGAGATGGGGCTCATGGTGCCGGCGATCTTCATGGAAGGGTTCGACGTGAGGCTCGAACCACTCTACATCTTCATCAACGAGAAGGTGATCGTGACCCTCCACACCCGGGAGGTGAAACGGTTCATCCGCATGCGCCGGTACGCAGAGACCCTGCTCCGGAAGATCCCGAAAGACCTGCCCCCGAAGGACAAGCTGACCCTCCTCCTCGTGCGGATCATCGACGAGAACAACTCGAGGAACTTCGACTACCTCGCCGAGATCGAGGAGCACGGCGACAAGCTCTTCCAGGTCCTCTCTGACCCGAAGACCCCGAGGTCGGTCATCGCCCCGAAGATCTACGAGATGAAACATGCCCTGATCATCTACCTGGGAGGGCTCTGGGCGACGGTGGACGCGCTCTCGTCGCTCCGCTACGGGGATGCCGAGCTCCTGACGGACGAGGACAGGATCCTCGACCGGGTCAATGCCCTCATCGCGGCGGTGCAGGCGCAGATCGGCCTTGCGGAGCACCTCTCCGAGGTCCTCGCGAGCGGCCTCGAGGTGCTCCAGTCCATCTACAACAACCAGCTCCAGATCCTGAACAACAAGCTCGCGATGCTCGCCGCCTACCTCGCCATCATCGGCACCGCGCTCCTCGTACCGAATACCATCGCGACGATCGCGGGCAACCAGATGTTCCAGTTCACGCCTGCCCAGATCCCTGCCTACCTGGGGTTCATCATCCTCTCGACGGTGGCAGCGACCATCTTCACGTTCTGGGTACTGAAGAGCCGTGGGCTCCTCCCGAGGGATATCGAGTAGGATCTCTGCCCTGAAAACAGGATGAAAGGGTGAAAAAGAGGGTTCAGACCGGCTGGGCCTGCACGCCGGGCGGGAGGAGCCTCGCGATGAGGAACGAGGGGACCTGCTGCGACGTGCGGAATGCCAGGTAGAACTCTGTCGTGGTCCCGGACCTCCCCTGGTACGTCGCATCCACCCGGAAGTCGAAGTCCATGACCTTCACGCCAAGGGCGGAGATCATGGCCCTCCGCTCCTGGATGGTCTTCGTCTGGCCGACGCTCATCACGCTCGGCTCCTTGTTGATGGAGAGGGTGACCTGGTCGCCGTTCGGGATGGCGATGATCTCGGAGTTCCCGATGGTGACGACCTGCGACGCGGGGAACCAGACCTGGTAGGTGGTCGTGTAGGGATAGGATGCCGCGGGCGGGGCCTCGGAGATCACGACCCCGAGGGTCAGGTAGGCAGCCGCAAGGATCACGAGGATCACAATGATGGCGTAGGCGAGCCATTTCAGGCCGCCCCCTTTCTTGATGACCACTTTCTTCTCGATGACGGCTCCCGTTCCCTTGTCCGTGGTTGTTACCTTCTCCGTGCTCTCGGCCATTTCCGTATCACACCGGAGGAATGGGGGACTTTCATGCTATTTAACGGTTTGGAGAGGGACCTGCCCGATTCGCGGGCCCGTTCCCTGGGGTTTGCAAAAGGGTTGATCAGGAAGAAATGAGTATATTTATTATTCATATGAACACTAAATATGTTCAATGCTCGAACGCCTCTTCACCTCCCGGACCAGGGTGAAGCTCCTGGAACTCTTCCTCCTGCACCCCGAGCGGGAGATCCATGTCCGGGAGATCTGCCGGAGAACTGGGTTGAATATCAATGCCGTGCGAAGAGAGCTCGCGAACCTGGAGGAGCTGGGCCTTCTCAGGAGCCGCAGGGCCGGGAATGCACGTTTCTACACGGCGAATATCGCGTTCCCGATCTATCAGGAGCTCGTCAGTATCCTCCTGAAGATGAAAAATGGACCGGATTGAAGCAATCTCTGGAGATAATCAGGAGGTTCCTTCCTTTTCCTCCTCCGGCAGCGGGCACTTCGCGATGTACTCGACGTTGAACTTATAGAAGTGGGTGAAGTCGCAGTTGTGGCACCGGGTGGTGAACTGGCTGCACCCGATGATGAGATCATGGGGCCCTTCGACGCAACAGTTCATGCAGGGCGCATCTGCCTTCAGTTCCCAGACGTCGTAACACCCGATCTTCGTGTACATGCCTGGCTTCCCCACCTCCGATGCCCGCGGGATGTAGATCCGGGTCGCCCCGCAGTTGGAGCAGGCCACCTGGGCCTGGGCCCGCACCGCCTTGATGACCTGGTCAACCTCCTTCCCGCAGTTGTAGCAGGAGGTGCGGTACTTCGTGAAGATGAACCGCTCAGCCATGAGGGATACCTGAGCCGGTGGGGTATAAAACCGTAAGGATGAACGGAATGTTTCAGGTTAGAGGGTGTGCGGAAAAAAAGGGAATGTGTCGGGCTTAGAAATCGCCCATGTCGCCGCCCATGCCGCCCATACCGCCAGGGGGCATGCCGCCAGGTCCCATCGGGGGTGCCCCGCCCGCGACCCGGGAGGCGGCGATGACGTCGTCGATCCTGAGGATCATGACCGCTGCCTCGGCCGCCGAGGCGACTGCCTGGGTCTTCACCCGGAGGGGCTCCACGACGCCCGCCTTGTACATGTCGACGGGTGCGCCCTTGAAGACGTCGAGCCCGTAGTTCTTCCTCTTCTTGTCATGCTCTGCACGGAGGGCGACGAGCATGTCGATGGGGTCGAGGCCCGCGTTCTCTGCAAGGGTCCTCGGGATGATCTCGAGGGCGTTTGCAAAGGCCTCGATGGCGAGCTGCGCCCGGCCTCCGACAGATGCCGCGTAATCCCGGAGCCGGAGCGAGAGCTCGATCTCGGCTGCACCGCCGCCGGCCACGAGCTTCTTGTCCTCCATGACCACGGCGACCACGCTGATCGCGTCGACGAGGGCCCGCTCGAGCTCGTCCACGACGTGCTCGGTGCCGCCCCTGACGATGATGGAGACGGCCTTCGGGTTCACGCACTTCTCGACGAAGATCATCTCCTCGCCGCCGACCTTCCTCTCCTCAACGAGGCCGGCCTTGCCGAGCTCGGTCTTCGAGATGGCGTCGATGGACGAGATGACCGATGCGCCGGTCGCCCGGGCGAGCTTCTCCATGTCGCTCTTCTTGACCCTGCGGAGGGCGAGGATGTTCGCCTTTGCGAGGTAGTGCTGGGCGATGTCGTCGATACCCTTCTGGCAGATGACGACGTTCGCGCCGCTTGCCACGACCTTGTCGACGATGGACTTGATCATCCGCTCCTCTTCGTCGAGGAACGCCTGGAGCTGGTCGGGGCTCGTGATGTTGATCTCGGCGTCGACCTCGGTCTTCTTGAACTCGATGGACGCGTTCAGGAGGAGGATCTTCGCGTTCTCCACGATCTTCGGCATGCCGGGGTGCACGCGCTCCTTGTCGATGAGCACTCCCTCGACAATCATCGAGTCGTCCGAGGACCCGCCGACCTTCTTCTCGATCTTGACGTTGTCCTTGTCCACGGTCCCGTCCTCGTCGACAACCATCATGGCTGCCTTGACCACGAGCTCGCAGAGCTTCTCCTTCGAGGCCTCCGCGCCCTTGCCCGTCATGGCCGTCTCCGCGATCTTGTAGAGCATCTCCTTGTCGGTGGGCTTCACCGTGATGGCGATGTCGTTCAGGATCTCCCGGGCCTTCTCGGCCGCGAGCCGGTAGCCCTGGGCGATGACCGTCGGGTGGACGTCCTGGTCCAGGAGTTCCTCGGCGCGCTTCAGGAGTTCGCCCGCAACGACCACGGCGGTGGTGGTCCCGTCGCCGACCTCGTCGTCCTGGGTCTTTGCGACCTCGACCATCATCTTCGCGGCCGGGTGCTCGATATCCATCTCCTTCAGGATGGTGACGCCGTCGTTCGTGATCACGACATCCCCGATGGTGTCCACGAGCATCTTGTCCATGCCCTTGGGGCCGAGGGTCGTCCGTACTGCTCCCGCAACCGCCTTCGCGGCCGCGATGTTGGATCCCTGGGCGTCGCGACCACGGGTGCGCGAGCTGCCCTCCTTGAGGATAAAAATGGGTTGTCCTGTAAGTTGTGACATGATTCTCTCACCGTTCTTGCGGTAGAATAATTGGTTTGTGGTTCTATATAAACGGAGTGGATCTATCGGCGAAGCCCGGGTCGCGGGGAGAACAGGTCTACGCCGGGGGTTCCCGGATCAGTTCCATGAGCTCGGAGCCGTCTTCCAGGGAGTGGAGGCGCTCCTCGCCGATGACGAGGGTGTTCTCGATAGACTTCTGCCGCCGGTAGTCCACGAGGACGCAGAGGGCATGGGCCTTCGCGATCCGGGAGAGGTTCCCGATGATAGGGGCCCTCTTCACCACGTGCTGTGCCGTCCCGTACCCGGTGAGGATGGTCTCGTCCTCGTACCGGGCGAGGGCCTCGAAGGGGGCGCGGCGCAGGATACGGATCTCCATCCCCATCCGTTCGAGGTCGGGGAGCATCTCCCCGTGGGGTGGTTCCCCCTCGCCGGTGAAGTGGGAGTTGTGGGAGAGGAGATCGATGGGCTTCGTGATGGCTTCGTCGAAGAGCTCCTCGATCCGGAGGCGCGACCTCCATCGTGGTCCCCATCCCGTTCTGGTACTTGCTGATGGTCCGCCGCGAGACCCCCAGGAGGTGGGCGAGATCGCCGAGCGGAGAGCTGCTTCTTCTCCCTGAGGGCATGGAGGAGCGTCTCATCGATGTTCACGTAGAGCCCCCCGGGGGAGACGTAAACGAGGGGCGGGATCCCCTCAACCAGGAAGTCGGAGAGGGTGGGGACGGATATCGCATGGATCCCGTACCGGATATAGACCGCCCCCCGCTGGAGGTCCGTGTCCCTGGTCCGCTCACCGATGATGAGGGGTGCCCCGCCCAGGTAGTAGGAGACAAGGTCCAGGTCCCGTGCGATATCCCCCGAGACGCCATCGATGTGCGGGACGGCCTTGACGACCATGAGGAATCGGGGGTTCCTGGCGATGAGGTCGAAGGAACGGGGCCTCTGGCTGCACCGGTCCGAGACCTGGAAACCCGTATCGAGGAGCAGGCTCCTCACCCTCTGGAGCAGGACCTCCTGGGTCATAATTGCCTAAAGAACCCATATAGCGTGGCGGGTAATAAGATATTCTGGCATGTGGATCGGGATCGATGACACGGACTCCCCTCAAGGGATGTGCACGACGTATCTCGGGGCCGTGCTCATCGGGAGGCTCCTTGCCCGCGGCTTCGGTCTCACAGAAGCACGGCTCATCAGGCTCAACCCGAACGTCCCGTATAAAACCCGGGGGAACGCAGCCATCTCGCTGGAGGTGGAGGGGGACCCGGAGATCGCATTTTCCATGGCATGCCGGTGCGTGGAGGACCTCGCAGACCTGCCTGCCGATGGAACGGAGCCTGGGGTCGTGGTATCCGGGGGAAAGCCTCCCGTCTCCTTCTACCACAAGGCGTTGCGATCCTTCTGCGAGACCGATGAGGCTGTTGCCATCCTTGACGCAGCCGGAGCCCTGTACAAGGGGTGGAAGGGGGGCCGGGGACTCATCGGAGCTACGGCGGCGATCGCAAGCGACCTCCCCGATTCCACCTGGGAGCTCCTTGTCTACCGGAAGCCTGCCGTTTGGGGTTCCCCGAGGGAGATCGATCGTGAGACCTTCTTCCTTGCAGATGCGGCAACATCCCCGGGAACGTGGGACACCGTGGATCGTGAGAACGATATCGTGGTATGCTCTCCTCACACCCCGGATCCCGTCCTCTTCGGGATCCGGGGGCAGACGCCCCTCTCCGTTGCCCTGGCCCGGACATTCATCCGCACGGAGCCAGCCTGGCCTCGAGCAGATCTATCTCACGAACCAGGGGACAGATGGTCACCTGGAGGAGGGCGCTATCGGGGATCTCACCCAGGGCCACTCATACCGCCTGCGAGGCATCGTGGCAGGGAGAGCAGTAACAGGGAAGGGAGGGCACGTTTCCCTTCCCCTGGAGGCCGGGGAATATGATCTCCGGTGCATGGCCTATGAACCGACGAAGGGGTTCAGGGACGTAGTGAGGGCGCTCGTTCCCGGGGACGAGGTCGAGGTCTGCGGGAGCTTCAAGGGGGGGTCGCTCAACCTCGAGAAGATCTCTGTCCTCGGGCTTGCCCGGGACCTGGTGAGGAATCCGCCCCAATGTCCCTCGTGCGGGAAGAGGATGACCTCGGCAGGAACCCTGAAGGGCTACAAATGCCGCGAGTGCGGAACACGGGAGAAGAAAGCGGAGGAGAGGGTGATCGAGCGGAAGATCAGGTGCGGGGTGGTACGAGGTCCCGCCCTCTGCAAGGAGGCACCTCGCGAGGCCGCTCATCCGCGGGATGCGGCACAGATAAGAGGGAAGAGGGAGAGATCTCCGGAGGAGATACAAGGGTGACGATGGAAGGCGAAGCGGTGAGGCAGGTGAGGGTCCGGCCCGGGATGACCGTCGGGGAGCTCGTCCGGGAGCTCGAGGCATCGGGCGCATTCAACGGAGGGTCCCTTGCAAAGGCCTGCAGTATCACGGAAGAGATGTTCCGGGACGAACACGCCACGACCTTCATGGGCCTCGCCGGGGCGATGGTCCCGGCCGGCATGGGCGGGATCGTCTCCGACCTGGTGGACATGGGGTACGTGGATGTCCTCGTCTCCACGGGTGCAAACCTGGTGCACGACATGGTGGAGGCTATCGGGTGCAATCACTACCATGGTTCGGCGGAATGTTCTGATAACGACCTCCGGAAACAGGGGATCAACCGCATCTACGACGTCTATGTCGCCGACGAGGCCTTCACCCGGTTCGAGGAGTTCATCCAGGGGGTCTTCGGGGGGCTTTCGGAGGGGACGGTCATATCCACGACTGACCTTCTCTCGATGGTCGGGAAGAATCTCCCCTCGGGGATCCTTGCCACCGCGGCGAGGAAGGGTGTTCCGGTCTACTGCCCCGCGGTCCAGGACTCGGTCTTCGGCCTCCAGTTCTCCCTCTTCACCCAGACCCATAACGTCGTCGTGGATGCCTTCCGGGACATGAAAGGCTTCCTCGACCGGTGCTTCACGGCGGAACGGGCGGGGGCGCTCATCGTCGGTGGCGGGGTGCCCAAGAACTTCATCTTCCAGGGGATGCTCCTCGCGCCCCGCGGGTTCTCCTACGCGGTCCAGCTCGACGGGAGACCGGCCGGACCTCGGGGGCCTCTCGGGGGCAACCCTCGACGAGGCCCGCTCCTGGGGGAAGCTCACTTCCGATGCCAGGGGTGTCACGGTCTACGGGGATGCGACCATCACCCTCCCGCTCCTTGCCGCGGGGGTGCTGGAGAGAATCTCCCGTGGCTGACCTGATCCTCTCCCTGGATGTTGAGGACCGGACCCGTGCACTCGCGATAGCGGCAGCCTGCGCCCCCCACGTGAACGCGATCAAGATCGGGTATCCCCTCGTTCTCCCGGCAGGGCTCTCCGTTGCAGGGGCTCTCAGGCCCCTCGGCCTCCCGCTCATCGCCGATTTCAAGGTCGCCGATATCCCGAACACGAACGAGTTGATCTGCACCCTCACATTCCAGGCGGGGTTCTCGGGCATCATCGCCCATGCATTCCCGGGTGAGGACGCCCTCTCCGCCTGCGTGAAAGTGGCCCACGCGAACGGAGGGGCCTGTTACGCGGTCGCCGAGATGAGCCACCCGGGGGCGGCCGGGTTCTTCCACGGGGGGGTCGCCGAACGGCTGGCCGCGCTCGCCGTGCGGTGCGGGGCCGACGGCATCATCGCCCCTGCGACCCGGCCGGAACGGGTGGAACGGCTCCGGGAGATCGTCGGTCCCCTGAAGATCCTCTCCCCCGGGGTCGGTGCCCAGGGAGGGGACCTTGAGTCGGTGAAGGACCTCGTGGACGGGATCATCGTGGGAAGGGCGATCTACGGGGCCGCCGACCCAGCGGGCGCGGCGAAGGAGTTCTCAAGGCGCTGCCGATGATGAGACGTACCGATCTGACCGGTGATGAGCCCTATGAGTCAGCTCGAGGCAGCCCGGAATTATTCTGCGCAAAAACATTTTATGGTCTCCTCACCATGATCCGGTATGCAATGGAGTCCAGAGCAGCGCAAGCTTGCAGAGAGGTACCGGTCCGTCCAGGAGATCCCTCCCGGGGAGCGGCGGTACAAGTGTTTCACCTGCCATACCATCGTGGACTCCGAGCCCTGCCCCAGGTGCGGTGAGACGCGGCTCCAGATTCTCTGCCCCCTGGACCACTGCCAGTGTTCCCACGAGATCCTCGCACGGATCGAGTATTGCCCCCTCTGCGGGAGCCCCGTCTGCCCCGACTGCGGGTCCCACGACGTTGTGCAGATCAGCCGGGTCACCGGCTACCTCCAGGACGTCTCGGGCTGGAACGCCGGGAAGCAGCAGGAACTGAAGGACCGGGTGCGCTACCAGCTCTCCTGATCCCGATGAGGTACTTCTTCCGGGGGAAGACGCTCTTCGTCCGCGGGGACTTCCGGGCCGCGAGTACCGGTGTGAACGGCGGCCTCCGGAAGGTCACCACCCTCTTCAATCATACCGTTGACAGCACATTCGACCATGACGACCCCCTCCGACCCATGGAGGAGATCGCGGCCGGCATGGGGTTCTCCCGTGACTTCTTCGGGCTCCTCACCGCTGTTCCGATCAGGACATCCTGCATCCTCCATTACGACTTCATCACCCTTTTTGTCACCGCGGGGGTAACCGACCCGAACCCGGGCTCCGCGGGCACCATCAACATCATCGTCCACTCAGCCGAGGGGTTGAGCGACGGGGCACTCCTCGAGACCATCCTCACCGCAACGACGGCGAAAGCCGACGCACTGAGGGCCCTCGGCCACCCCTTCTCGGGCACCATCACCGATGCCGTGGTTGCCGCGTGTGAAGGGCCGCCCTGCCACACGTACGCAGGTACCGCGACCGAGGCGGGAAGGCGGATATACCATGCTGCGTTCAGGGGAGTTCAGGAGGCACTGGCGCGCCATGAAGGAACTGGTCGAGAGAAAAGCTCCCTCGATGTTCATCTTCTCGCGCTACGGGGGAGATCACTGGGTGGAATGGACTCCCGAGGGATGCCCCTACTACCCCTGCCACATCGAGGGGCAGCGGTGCGACTACTGCTACTGTCCGCTGTATCCCTGCCTGGACCCCGGGCTCGGCCAGTGGGCTGAGAGCAAGAGCGGGGGAAGAGTCTGGAACTGCAGCGGGTGCACCCTCCTCCATACCCCGAAGGTCGCGGATTACCTGGAGAAGAACCCCGAGGCGGGCCTCAGGGAGCTGAAGAAGGTCGCTTCCGAAAGGTCCTGAAAAAGAATTACTTCTCGGGAATTCCCAGCGCGCCGAGGAGTTCCTCGAGGGGGATCCCGTGGGCCTGGGCCGCCTCACGGATCGTCTCGCCCCTTGCCACGGCGCAGCCGAGGCAGCCCATCCCGAACCTGAAGAGGACGGTGGCTGAGTCGGGCTTCGCCTGCAGGACCTCCATGATGGTGCTGTCTGCCGTTATTGCCGTTTCTGCCATGCCCATGGTGTTTGTCATCCTGCTACTTAATCCTTGGGAACCACGGGGAAGAGGCGGCTCCCCCGAAGGAAGGGCTCATTTTCACCCTTCACCGTTATGCTTTAAGTGGAGTCGGGGGGCCTCTTATGAGTGGAGATGTCTATGGAAGTAGCAGATGTGGTTGAAAGAATCTCCGGAAAGATGGAAGCAAAGGGGATCGCCGTTGACCGTTCGAAGATCGAATCAAAGATACGGCGTCTTGTCGAGGAGTTCGGCGTCCAGCTCGCAGAGGCTGAACGCACGGTGATGAATGAACTCGCCCGCGAGCACTCGCTGCCATCCCCCGGTGCGAGGGCACAGGAGCGGGAGATCCAGGGGCTCTCGGCGGGGGAATGGGTGACCATACAGGGCAAGGTGGTCGCCCTTACCTCTCCGAGAACCCCGGCCATCGCCCAGGCAGGGATCATCGCAGACTCCTCCGGTGCGATCAGGTTCACGATCTGGGCAAAGGCCAAGGCCCAGCCTCTTTCGGTCGGGAAGTGGTACAGGATCGATTCGGCGGTCGTGGACGATTTCCGGGGTGTAGAGCAGCTGAAGATCCACAGCGGGACCACCATCACCGAGATCGAGAACGAGACCTCGCTCATCCCGAAGGTGGTACCGGTGCGCGATCTCCGTCCCGGGGTCGGGTCCGTAAGAGTGAAGGTGGTACAGGAGTGGGAGTCGAGCCATGAGCGGATGCTCCAGGCAGGCCTGCTCGGGGACGAGACCGGGACGATCAAGTTCACCATCTGGCGGGATGAGGGGAAGGAGAAGCTCATCCCCGGTGGCGTGTACGCCATCTACTATGCCCTCGTGGACGAGTTCAACGGCAGGCTGCAGCTGAACCTCTCCACTGCAATGTACCTGCCCGAGGAGGGCGAGATCAGGGTTGCGGAAGGGTGAGGCGGCACGAGGGGTCATCGTCCACCTGGCCCCCGGTTCCGGGCTCATCAAGCGGTGCCCGGTGGAAGGGTGCAACCGGGTCCTTTCCAGGCAGAACTACTGCCCGGTCCACGAGATCCAGAAGAACTTCCGGTACGACCTGAGGATCAAGGGCGTCCTTGATGACGGGATCCGGACGAGGAACATCCTCGTCCAGAAGGATATCGTCGAGGCCCTCTCGGGGATGAAGCTCGAGGAAGCGGTGGCCCTCGCTGAGTCGAGCCCGCTGGGCATGGACGAGGTCTTCTACCGGATCCGGGATGCGGTCCTCGGGCGCTACTTCCAGGTGAGGGGGAGCGAGTTCGACGGGAGGATCCTGGTGAAGGAGTGCCAGAAGATCACCTTCGACCCCGGTGACCTTGCTTCGCTCCTGAACCGTGCCGGAGGCGAGGCCCAGTGATGAACGGGCGCAAGGCGATGGGGCCCCGGCCGGGCCAGACCTTCGACCGGGAGCCGGCCCGCCGGGTCTTTGCAGGGGAGCTCAGGGAGGTGAACCTTCAGTTCAGGGAAGGCGAGGACGAGAAGAGCCCGAGCTTCGTCCTCCTCCCGACCGGTTCACGGTGCAACCGGATCTTCATCGTTGGCACCCTCACCGAGAAGGAGAGGCGGGGTGACCAGAACGTCTTCTACCGTGCCCGGATAGCGGACCCGACGGGCACCTTCTTCCTCATGGCCGGGAGTACCAGCCGGAGGCTATGCAGCAGATCGCCGGGATCGAGCCTCCCGCTTTTGTCGCGGTTATCGGGAAGCCGAACCTCTTCGAGCCCCAGCCGGGATCCATGCTCATCTCGGTCAAGGCGGAATCGGTCACAACGGTCGACCGGGAGACCCGGGACCTCTGGGTGCTCGATACGGCCCGCGCTACCCTCCAGCGCCTCGAGGAGCTGGGGAAGACCGAGGACTCGAAGAGGGCAGAAGAGCAGTACCATCCCAATCCTGCCGTCTACCGGAAGATGGTCTACGATGCCCTCGCACAGCTGAAGATCTGATCATCTCCTTTTTCATCAAAATGGTTATCTGGGTGCAGCTCCATCAGTGCCGGCTATGAAGAACCTCCGACTGGTCTCCAGGGTCCGCGAGAGGGCGGCCAGGACAGCCCGGCGCCTTACCCTCCTCCTCCTGTTTATCCCGTCCGGTTGCCTTGTTTCCGGCGGGAAAGGGGGAGCACCCGCCATCGGCGTCTCGTCCGATGCCTTCGAGAGGGACGGCCAGATCCCGGTCGTGCACACCTGCGACGGGACGGATGTCTCACCTCCCCTGTCATGGGGGCCTGTCCCGGCAGGAACGGCTGGCATCGCCCTTCTCGTTACCGATCCCGATGCCCCCGGCGGGACGTTCATCCACTGGGTCGCCTACAATATCCCGCCCGGGACCCGCGGGATCCCCGCTGGGGCTCCTGGAAAGATCGCACTGCCAGCGGGCTCCCTCCAGGGGATGAATGACATGGGCCGCCCGGGATACGGGGGTCCGTGCCCGCCGAGGGGGAAGCCCCATCACTACCATTTCACCGTCTATGCCCTCGATGCGACCCTCAATCTTACGGGGAAAAGGGACGGAAGGATGCTCGCGGCTGCCCTGGCCGGACATATCCTCGCACAGGGAGAACTGGTGGGAATGTATAGAAGGGCCTGAAGTGGTACGGGGTCAGCCTCTCCCGAAAGAGTCCAGGGTAAAAAAAGGGAAGCCTGGAGATCTCCCTTCCCGCCTATGCCCCTTTCTTTCCCCTGATAAAGGGGATCATGACGAGTGCGATCGACAAGGCGGCGACCCATGTTCCGGTGGGCATGGGTGTGGGTGATGGCTGTGGTGTCGCTGCCGGGGGTCGTGGCAGGAGGCTGGGTTACTGGAGGAGTCGAGGGGGTAGCCGTTGGAAGGGGCGTGGTTGCCTGGGTCGTCGCGGGGATCGTGGTCGTTGCAGGCAGCGTGGTGACAACGGGCGTGGGGGGCGGCGGATTCGTTGTTCCCGTGGAGACGGTGGTCGCCCCGATGGAGAAGCTGATGAGACCGGAGTCCGGTGCCTGCATATCAAACGAAGCCGGATCATGCCACTTCGCCTGGACGGTGTAGGACCCGGCGCCGAGGCCTGTGAAGGTGATCGCCCCCGGCCTTCCCGGGTCATCGGTATAGAACTGCTGCGCGTTCACGCTCATCCTCGAGAAGTCCCTCCCCTGGATCGAGGTGAGCTGCCCTCCGCCGGGGGTGGTGAGGACGAGGTCAACCGTGGCCGGGTAGACTGCACCCGCGTGATAATACGTGCCCACGTCGACCGATACTATCTTGAACGCTATCGGCGTGGCCGTGTCATGGAGGGTGAGCCCCGAGATGGAGTCCGAGTGGTTCGGGCTCGCGAGAACGGCGTCTATGGAGAGGGAGGGCACAACTGACCAGGACCGAGTGCATGGCGCCGTCGGTCGGGTTGTAAGCATAGTAGGTCCCGAGCAGGCCCCCGAACGCTTCGGGGATCGGGTTGAAGCTGGTGTCATCCTGGACAGGGACCTCGAGGAGGAGTGCCAGGGTTGGGTTGTCATCCTGGTACTTCCTGAGAGCGGTGACCGGGTTCGCTCCTGTGCGAAGGCCGGTGATATCGAGGTTCTGCTCGTATACAAAGATCGCATCACCGACCCCGATATGCCGGATGTCCGTCCTGGCAGCGGAAGGGTATACCGCGAAGGCGGACAGGAGGATCAGGATGGTACCCAGGCATACCAGGGAGCAACGAATCCTATGACAGGATAAAGAACTGTCTGACATCTGGACGACCTCATTCCAAGGGAAAGTACCCGCAGGAATATAAGACCTACCCTGATTCTCACGGGTTGAGGGTCGGGCACGGATAAAAATGGGACCTGACAGGAAGCTGCGATTTGAGTACCATTTGAGATCCCGGCTTTGGTCCTTCCTGCGATCTCTTACTCATTCTCCAGGGAGGTGCTTCCTCTCCCTGGCGAGTTCCTCATCTCTCTGCCCGATTCGCTGCTCGAGGAGACCTACGAGCTTCTCCAGGTCGGCGATCTTCCTCTCTACCCTCTCCTTCGGATGCGCCCTGTGGAGCGTAACTGCCCGCTCAGCCCCGAGGTAGGCATCGGAGAGTTCCTCTTCCGTATACCGCCGGTACGACTCCGGGAGATGCCCTGTCCGGCCCATCAGTTCTCCGACGACCGGCTCGGGAAGGGCACCCTTCATACGGGCGGCGAAGAACCGCCGGGTCGCCCGGAGGGTGATAGTCCGCCGGTTCGTGGCCCGGTCGAATCTCTCCAGCCTCGCCTTCGAGAGGGCCCGCGCCCAGATCTGCTCGAAGGCCCGGATCCCGATGGGGAAGAGGAGGCCCGGTGCCCCCGTCCCCCTCCGCGATCGGGCAGATGCCACGAACCGGTCCCTGACGATGAGGTACACCCGGATCGCCCCGGCGGCCTCCCTGGAGATGAACGCCACCCGGGAGACCCCGCCCTGTGAATTCCTGATCCGGAACCTGGCCGGCCGGGAATCGAGGTCCATGTCTTTGAGATTGATGGAGAGGATCTCGCCAGGACGTGCACCACTGCTGACCAGGACATAGAGGATAGCCCGGCCCCGTGTATCGAGATGCTCCATGATCTTCAGGATCCCTTCTGGGGTGAGGGCATCTTCCCTGGCCTGGGGAGGAGGCAACCTGGCGCGGCGCAGATGCCTCTGGTCTCCCGGGGAAAGAGCGATATTCTCACCCGCGAGGAGGGTCCGGATCGCACTCTGGTAGCCCAGGCAGGTTCTCCTGGTCCGGCAGTGCTCTTCCAGCGCCCTGAGGTCGGCGGCGAGGTCCCTTCTCCCGTTTCTCAGGTCGTTCACGTACTTGGCGACCCAGGGGTCCAGGGTCTCTGGAGAGGCGCCTTTCAAGCGGGCACCGTAGAGAAGGGAAAGGAATTTTACCCATGCACTCAAATACATCGAACGGGTAGTTTTGGCCCGGGTACTGGTCCAGGAAATTCGCAAGGATTGGAGCCACCGGGTAAAAATACGCCCTTCCACCATTTAATGATGACGGAATACGAATGTTGACATGAACATAAATTGTACCAAACGAATGATAAGAAGAATCTCTCGCAGGGAGCGTGAATCAGGCTCTTTCATGCCCTGAGGAGAGAGGAGAGGAGTCCGATGAAGTCAAGGAGAGAGAAGGAATCTGCAAGAACGGGGGAGAAGAGTTCACGGGCCCCGGCCACACCCCCGGCCGAGATGCGGGACCCGAAGGCGGTAGACCACCTGATCCGTGCCCTCAGTGACAGGGACGAGATGGTGCGGTCCCAGGCGGCCCGCGCCCTCGGGGAGATGCGGGATCCGAAGGCGGTAGACCACCTGATCCGCGCCCTCAAGGACCGGCACAAGCTGGTCAGGGCAGAGGCAGCCGAGGCCCTCGGGAGGATCGGGGATCCCCTCGCGGTGGATCACCTCGTGCGGGCCCTGAAGGACGAGAATGCCCGGGTCAGGGGGGCATCTGCCCGGGCGCTCGGCGAGATTGGGGACCTCCAGGCCGTGGCAGCGATCATCGGGGCGCTGAAGGACAAGGACGAGGACGTCAGGGGCGAGGCGGCCCGGGCCCTCGGAAAGATGGGCGATGAACGGGCACTCTCGCCCCTCATCGATGCCCTGCGGGATATCGATACCTATGTCCGGTGCTATGCGACCATCGCCCTCGGGACCATCGGGACCCCCGCCCTCGACTCGCTCATCCAGGCCCTCAAGAGCGATTACGAGGACGTCCGCGAACGTGCGGCGAACACCCTCGCGGGGATGAAGGACAGGGCGGTGGAGGCACTCATCCGGGCGCTGAGGGACGAGGACTGGGCCATCAGGAAGGAGGCGCAGCGGATCCTCGTCACCATCAAGGCCCCCGCGGTCGAGCCCCTCATCAAGGCCCTCCAGGAGGAGGACTGGGACGTGCAGCGGCAGGTGGCAAAGGTCCTCGAGGATATCGGGGACGAGCGGTCCGTGGATGCCCTTGTCGAGGTACTGAAGCAGACCCACTGGGCGGCCCAGAAGGAGATCATCCGGGTGCTCACCACCTTCGGCTGGAGCCCCCTCTCGGACGAGGAACGGGCATACTTCCTCATCTCCAAGGGGTCATGGAGCGAGCTCGAGAAACTCGGCGACGCTTCGATCCCAGCACTCTCAAATGCCCTGAAGGACGAGGACCGGTACGTGCGGAGGCAGGCCGCCTCGGGTACTCGGGAGGCTCGGTGACGCCGGCGCCGTCGAGGCGCTCATGGAAGCACTTGACAGCGAGGACAGCTACCTCAGGTGCATGGCCGCGGAGTCCCTGGGTACGATCGGTGACAAGGCAGCGGTCCCGGCGCTCCTCAAGACACTCTCCGCAGATGATCCATGGGTGAAGGGCTACGTGGTCGAGGCCCTCGGGAAGATCGGCGACGGCCGCGCGGTTGAGCCTCTCATCGAGACCATGAGGTCAGGCGGCAGCGGGATCCGGAGGGAGGGTGCCCGGGCCCTTACGGGAATCGGGAAGCCTGCAATCAAGCCCCTCATCCAGACCCTCTCAGAGGATGACGGGGAGATGAAGGCGAGCGCCGCATGGGTCCTCGCCATGGCCGGGGAGCTGCTCGGTCCCGCCCCTCATCGATGCCCTCAAGCGGGAGGGCGACGGGTTCCGGAGGGACGTCGAGGAGGTCCTCTTCGAGATCGGGGAGCCCGCCCTCGAGCCCCTCATCGCCGCCCTCGCCGACTCCCATGAACCGGTCCGGCGCTCGGCGGCACGGGTGCTCGGGAGGTTCGGCGACCGCCGTTCGGTGGAGCCCCTCATCAGGGCCCTCGGGGACAACTCGGCCGGCGTCCGGAAGGAGGCGACCATCGCCCTGGGGAAGATCGGCGAGCCCTACGCGGTGGCCCCTCTTGTCGAGCTCCTCCCGGACGAGGACCTCGAGGTTCAGCGCGAGGCAGTTGTGGCCCTCGGGAAGATCCGGGACGTACGGGCCCTCGCCCCGCTCATCGGGACCCTGAAGAACCCGGAGCTGCGGGAGAACGTAACCGGTGCCCTCTCGGCCATGAGCGACGAGCGGGCAATCGCCCCGCTCATCGACGTCCTGAAGGACGAGAGCGTCTTCGTCCGCATGGGCGCCGCGGACGTGCTCGTCCACATCGGCGAGCCCGCGGTGGAGCCCCTTATCGAGGCCCTCTCGAGCGAGGATGCAGGGGTCAGGTACGTGGCTGCCTGGACTCTGGGGAAGATCGGCGACCGGCGGGCCGTGGAGCCTCTCATCGTGGCGATGAAGGACCGGGACAAGGGCGTGAAGAAGGGCGCCGCCGTCGCCCTCGGGGATATCGGGGACGGGCGCGCCGTCGAGCCACTCATCCAGGCCCTCAAGGACGAGGACGAGTCCATCCAGCGGGCGGTCCGGGAGTCATTGGAGCGGACCATCTCGAAGAAGGACTAACGTCCTTCTTCTCTATCTCCGCTTCGCGTCGATTCTCGAAAAAGGATTGAGATCCCGTTTCTCGACCTCCCTTCGGTCGGTATCGAAGAAGGACTGACGTCTTTCTTTTCACCCTCCTTCCAGTCGGGTCTCGAAGAAGGATTAACATCCCTCTTCTCCCTCTCCTTCCAGTCGAGTTTCGAAGAAGGATTAAGGAAGGCTTCCTTCTTCTCTCCTCTCTCGCTTTTTACACGTTCTTCAGCACTTCCCAGATCCCGTCCCGCTCGATGAGGATCCAGGACCTCTTCAACTCCTCTTCGGCGAACCGGTAATCGGGGAAGAACTCACCGACCCGCTTCCAGTATCTCCGTGAATGGTTCGGTTCCAGGAGGTGGCAGAGCTCGTGGACCACCAGGTAGTCGCGGACAGCGGGCGGGAGCGCCAGGACCCGGAGGTTCACGCTGATCTTCCCGCCCGGGGAACAGCTCGCCCAACGGCTCCGCTGCTCCCTGAGTGTCATCCCTGCCACCCGGACCCGCATCCGCCGCGCCTGGGTCTCGAGCCTGGGGAGGAGGTCGTCCCTGAGGCGCTTCTTCAGGAAGATCTTGAGGTCCCTCGGGGTCGTGTAGCTGACCACCCCTTCATCAGGCTGTATCCCGCACGAGGGGCCGGTCTCCAGCCGGAAGAACCTCCCGCCGAGGAGTATCCTCCCCTCCTGCCCAGCCCTGTCCCGGGAGATCTCCTCCATCTCCCCTTTCTTTCTCTCGATCCAGGCAGAGTTCCTCTCGATGAGGGAATGGACGGGGGTCCCCGGCGGGGCGGTGACCCTCACCCGGCCCGAGGGGAGCACCTGGATGGTCGCGTGGCGGACATCCCGCTCCCTGACCTCCAGATCGTCCCCCCCTCCAGGGAGGGAGGGATCACCTGGTGAGGGAGGCAATGATGGCATCCCGGTGAGGGGTGATCTTCGAGGCGACGAGGGCGACGTACCTCCCCTGGAACCTCGCACCTGCGAGCTCGTTCTCGGTCGGCCACCGGTCCCCGCCCTGCCCCGCGATGGTGGACGCCCCGTACGGGGAACCGCCGGTGATCTCGTCGGTGCGGCTCTGGCCGGTGAAGAGGTAGGGGAGACCGAGGATGATCATCCCGTGGTGGAGGAGGGTCGTGTGGAAGGAGAGGATGGTGGACTCCTGCCCCCCGTGCTGGGTCGCCGAGGAGGTGAAGACCGAGCCCACCTTCCCCGCGAGGGCCCCCTTGACCCAGAGGGAGCCGGTTGCATCCAGGAACTGCCGCATCTGCCCGCACATGTTCCCGTATCGCGTCGGGGTCCCGAAGACGATGGCATCGTAGTTCCCGAGATCGCCCCTCCCACAGATCGGGATGTGGGAGAAGGCCTTCTGGGCCTTCAGGGCGCCCGTCTGCTCAAGTACTTCCTGGGGGAGGGTCTCGGGGACCCGCCGCATATCGACGGTAACTCCATCGACACTGGCGGCCCCCGCGGCCACCGCTTCCGCGAGCCGGTGGATATGGCCGTACATCGAGTAATAGACAACGAGGATCCTCATGGCAACCACCCGGGTGACGGGAGGTACTCGTTGTGTGTATCGCGTGGGGATGAAAAAAGGTTTCCAGTACCCGCGGTACCCGGGATGCCTGCGTGCTCCCGTCACTCGACCTGGCTCCCCGGGACCGGAATGGGCCGGGATCCCCTCCTCTCCCCGCTGACCCAGTCCTTCAACCCGTCGCTGTACCGTGCGGCGAAGGAGCCGGCGAGGGAGGTCACGACCACGAGGATAGCCACCGTCGCGGAGATGGTCGCCGAGCCGAAGATCGCGGCGAGGGCGATCGAGAACTCCCCCCTGCCAAGGGTGTTCGCCCCGATCTCGATACCGGAGAGGACCGAGCCGTGGAGGCCCCACCCGACGACGATTCCCGAGAGCATCTTCGACCCGAGGGCGAGGATGCAGAGGACCGATGCGATGGCGATCGAGAACCCGCCCGAGAAGTCGATGGTGATCCCGAAGAAGACGAAGAAGAGGACGAGGAAGACCTCCCTGAAGGGCTGGGAGAGACGGTCGAGGGCCGCCCCGCTCGTCGCGGCGAGGGACGAGCCGAGGATGATGGCGACGAGGGCGTCGGGGATCTTCAGGAGCTTCGCGAGGTAGGTGGAGGAGATGACCGCGGTGAAGGTGAAGAGCGAGGGGAGGTCGTCGGTCCGCATGAGGAGGGTCTTGATGGGGCGCCGGAGGGCCCTCGTGATGAGGACGGTTGCGGCGAGCACCGCGGCGGTCAGGAGGACGAAGGTGAGGGGGTTCTCTCCCTGGGCTGAGAAGAGGGAGATGAGGAGGATCAGGAGCACGTCCTCGAAGACCATCATCCAGACAATGGTCTCCGCCTCGGGGAGGATGAGCCGCCGGTTCTCGACGAGGGACGAGATGGCCATCGCCGAGTCTGCTGATGTAGAAGGCGGACGCGAGGATGAAGGACTCGAGCGGGCCGAACCCGAGGAGGACCGCCGCGGCAAAGCCGATGAGGAGGTTCACGTTCAGGTCGATCACGCCCGAGAGGAGGATGACCCGGCTCCGTTCCTTCAATGACTTCGGGCGCATCTCCAGGCCGACATAAAAGAGGAGGAAGATGAGGCCGAGGGAGGAGAGGTACTGGGAGTAGGTATCGGCGGGGACGATGGCGAGGCCGCTCTTCCCGATAGCGATACCCGCAATGATGTAGAAGGGGATGGGCGGGAGGGATACCTCTTCGAGACGAGGGCGAGGATGAGGCAGATGAAGAGGGCGAGGGCGATCTCTTCCATCAGGTCCCCAGGATTTGCCGCTCGAACTCTTCCAGCTGGTCGGTGTCCCCGATGGCGACCACGATGTCCCCGTCCTCGAAGGTGAAGGAGGGCAGGGGGTTGATGATGTTCTTCCCCTTCCGGGAGACGGCGACGACCGTCGCACCGGTCTTCGTCCTCACCTGGAGCTCGGCGATGGACTTCCCCGCGAGGTGCTTCTTGATGACATAGGTGTGGACCCGGATGCGGAGGTCAGAGAGGGCCGAGAACGCGATCTCGACCGCCTCCTTCTCGGCCTCGATGATCGCCCCCGAGAGGAGGCTCCCGAGGCGCCTCGCCTCTGCGGCGGTGAGCTCGGCCGCGGAAGGCGAGGCCTTCCCCTTCTCGAGGACATAGAGCTGGAACTTCCGCGACCCCATGAAGATGATGGCGACCCTGTCCCCCTTCTCGGTCTCAAGTTCGTACTTGGTCCCGATCCCGGGGAGCTCGATGCATCTGACGCCCATACAGGAATATGGGGAAAAAAGGGATAAAATCCTTCTCTCTGGCGGGAAAAACCGCGAGCGCGCAGCCCGGCCCCCTCGAAAATCTCCAGCCGGTCTCCGGATTGGGGGCCGGGGGCAGGCCCCTGAGGGAGAAGTATTATTGGGAACTTATAAAAAATGATAAATGATCAGAAAGGCGCCCCGACTCTCCAGGGGTGTCCGGGTACAGGCATGGATCTCCGCAGGAAACTCCTCATCATCGTCGGCGTCACCCTCACCTGCACCCTCATCGCCTTCTACATCATCACCCATGGGATTGTCCTCGGGGCCTTCGTCCTGCTCGAGGAGAAGAATACCCAGCAGAACATGAACCGGTTCATGAACCTGCTCTCAGAGGATCTCTCCTCGCTCGACACCATGGTGAGGGCCTGGGCCCCGAGGGACGACACCTACACCTTCCTCAAGGACGGGAACCTCCAGTACATCGAGAAGAACTTCGGGCCCGAGACCTTCACGAGCGGCAGGCTCAACTTCATGGTCTTCCTGAACACATCGGGGGCGATCTACTATGCAAAGGCCTTCGACCTCGACTCGAACCAGCAGGAGCCCCTCCCCGCGAACATCGCGGAGATGATAACGGGGAACCAGGTGCTCAGGTCCTTCTCACAGACGAACAGCAGCATGAGCGGCTTCCTCATGCTTGCCGATGGGCCGGTGATGGTTGCCTCTGCCCCCATCACCACCAAGAACTACGACGGGGTGAGCCGCGGGACCCTCATCGTCGGGCGCTTCCTTGACGCAAGCGAGATCCAGCGGATCGGCCAGCTCACGAACCAGCAGGTCGTCATCTACGAGCGGAGCGAGCCGGGGAGCCCGCCGGATGTACGGGAGGCCCAGGTCGAGCTCGACGCCAACAGGTCCATCTTCATAGAGCCCGATAGCCCGGCCACCATCGCCGGCTATGCCCAGATAGAGGACCTCTACGCCACCCCCATCCTCATCATCAAGACGCAAATCCCCCGGGAGATCTATGCCCAGGGGCAGGCAACCCTGAATTACTTCACCCTCTCCTACATCGTCCTCGTCCTCATCTTCGCGTTCGTCTTCCTTTACCTCCTCGACAACTCCATCCTCTCCCCCATCTCCCGGCTCTCCACCGACGTGAAGAGGATCGGGATGACCAGGGACCTCTCCGCCCGGCTCAGGGTCGGGAAGGAGGAGAACGAGGTCTCCACCCTCCAGGAGAACATCAACAAGACCCTCGCCGCGCTGGAGAAGGCCCAGGGGCGCCTCCAGAAGAGTGAGGCGAAGAACCGCGCCCTCCTCTCCGCGGTCCCGGATCTCCTGTGCCAGGTGAAGAGGGAGGGGATCCACGAGGAGTTCAATGCGACCACGGCCGCGGAGCTCGGGGGCATGGCGCTCCACGAGCTCCTCGGGAAGGACGTCGGGGAGATACAGGAGACCTTCGAGGTGATCCCCCAGGGGGAGAACGGCCCGGAGGGAGGCGGGACGGCGGACGACGGGATATCGCCCGTCTTCATCTTCGAGTACACGGTCGGCGGGAAGGGCGCCGTGCGGTACTACGAGATGCGGCTCGTCGTGAGCGGGAAGGACGAGGTCCTCGCCATCGCCCGGGACATCACCGACCGGAAGCAGGCCGAGGATGAGCTGGAACGGTACAGGGCGCGCCTCGAGGAGCTCGTCGGGGCGAGGACCCAGGAGCTCCCAGCGCACCAACGAGCAGCTCAGGCAGGAGATCTTCCAGAGGAAGCTGATCGAGGGCCAGAAGAGGGAGGCGTACGAGCAGATTGAGAAGAACATCGAGCAGTTCGCCATCCTCGGGGACCATATCCGGAACCCCCTCGCCGTCATCGTGGGCCTCGCGGACCTCTCCGAAGGGGCCACATCGGTGAAGATCCTGGAGCAGGCGAAGATGATCGACGGGATCATCGACCAGCTCGACCGGGGCTGGATCGAGTCGGAGAAGGTGCGGGAGTTCTTGAGAAGGTACTATTCGAACGATAAGGACGGTGGGAAGTAGAAACGCCAATCCGGTTTAACCGCACTCTCCTGGAAGCGCTTATCGATCCTTCATTCTCTTCTGGTATTCCCGTCGGAGAATTGTGTTTTCACATCATTTTTCTGGTGGGCTCTTGGGGGCTGCCGCCCCCGGCGCGGCCATCCCCCGCCGGTACCGGAACAGCCGAAAGAAGGTTTTCCCATGGAAAGGATTCATGAGTATCCTACAATAAGGTTCTATCCTGAAACTGGGGGACGCCACAGCGGCGGGGGCGAGCCGAAGGTGAAGCCCCCAGGAGCGTCAGAAGTCGGGGAAAAGGATCCTTAAAAATGGATAATAACCTGCTTCTACACTATCAACCGTCTCTTCATCAGGTTCACGGCGAGGACGAAGGTGACCGTCGCTACGATCGCGATCCATGCAAGGCTCACCAGGATCTCGGGGCCGACCTGGGAGAGGGTGATCATCCGGGTGATCTTCACCACATGGGTGAGCGGGAGGACCCAGGTGGCAAAGATCTGGATGGGCACGGGAAGGATGGTCAGGGGGAAGAACGTCCCCGAGAAGAGGAACATGGGGGTGACGAAAAGGAACGTCGGCAGGTTCAGGGTGTCGATGTTCGGGGTGAGGGCGGTGAAGCACATCCCGATGGAGGCGAAGAGGAACCCGGCGAGTAAGGCGAAGGGGAGGATCACAAAGGAGATCGGGAGGTCCACGACGCCGAAGACGATGAGGACGGGGAGCATGATGGAGGCGTTGATGACGCTCCTCGTCGCGCCCCAGAGGATCTCGCCCGTGATCACCTCCTCGATGGAGAGGGGGGTCGCGATGATGGCATCGAAGGTCTTCTGGAAGTACATCCGCACGTAGGAGGCGTACGTCGTCTCGAAGAAACCCGCATTCATGATGCTGATGGCAAGGAGGGCCGGCGCGATGAACCGGGGATAGGAGACCCCCTGGATCTGGTTCACGAAGAACCCGAGGCCGTACCCCAGGGAGAGGAGGTAGAGGAGTGGCTCGAGGAGGGGGGGCAGGAAGTTGACCCTGAAGGTCTTTGTAAAGACATTCCTGTTCCGCTGCCAGACCTTGAAGGTCCTCCGGGTCAGCATGGGGGGCCTGAGATACCGGAGCCAGCTCATTCCTTCAGCCTCCTCCCCGTCAGTTTCAGGAAGACATCTTCGAGAGACGACGGGCGGGCCACTACCTCGATGGGACTGCACTCCCTGAGGAGGGCAGCGGTGACCTCCCTCGGCTGGCTGGTGAACACCTGCACCCGCTCCCCTGCAACCTCATACCGTTCCCCCATCCGCTCGAGGCAGGCGAGGACCTCCGGCTTGTTGTCGGCCTCCACGATATCGACCCCCGCGTGCTTCTGGACCAGGTCCTGGGGCCGGCCCAGCTCGAGGATCCGTCCCTGGTCCATGATGACGATCCGGTCGCAGAGCTGTGCGGCCTCCTCCATGTAGTGGGTGGTGAGGACGATGGTGTTCCCCCGGGAGCGGAGCGCCCTGAGCCGGTCCCAGATGAGGTGACGGGCCTGGGGGTCGAGGCCGACGGTCGGCTCGTCCAGGATGAGGAGCCGGGGGTTATTGACGAGGGCCCGCGCGAGGATGAGCCTCCTCTTCATCCCCCCCGAGAGCTTCTCGATGGAGGTGTCCTTCCGCTCGGAGAGCTGGACGAAGTCGAGGAGGGAGTCGATGGTCCCGAGGGCGGTCGCCGCCGGGATATCGAAGTACCGCGAGTAGACCATCAGGTTCTCGTGCACCGAGAAGTCCGGGTCCAGGTTGGTCTCCTGGGGCACCACCCCGATGAGGCACTTGATATCCGCCGGGTGGGTGCTCACATCCATGCCGAAGACCTCGAGTCTCCCCGACGTCTTCGGGGAGACGCACTGGATCATCCTCATGGTGGTGGTCTTTCCCGCGCCGTTCGGCCCCAGGAACCCGAAGACCTCGCCTTCCCTCACCGAGAAGGAGACCCGGTCCACCGCCACGAAATCGCCGAACCGTTTCTCCAGGTCTTGAGCGACGATGACATCAGCCACAGCCGGCCTCCCCCGTCCTCTCCAGAGTTATCGCCGTACCCTATAAATCCTCGCCGCCCGGGCAGAGGTGAGGCGGTCCCCGGAACTCCCGTCAGGGGATGATCTCGCAGCCGTTGTACCGCGGGTGGGCGAAATCGGCAAACCCGATGACACCGTCACCGATGAGGGCCTGCACCCTGGGGAGTGCCCCGGAGAGGCCATGGTACAGGTTCTCCACGGTCCCGCAGACCACCTGCCTCATCTCAGCGGGCCAGGGGTGGAGGACCCGGGCATAGAGACACCTCCCCCCGCAGAAGGTGCGGATTGGACAGCCGGTGCAGGGGGCTCCTGTATCGGGGTTCCCCGAGAGCTCGGAGGGTTTTGTCACCCGGATATGCCCGAGATAGAAATCCCTCATGCCAACCATGCAGGGGCAGGGGCCGATGGAGCCATCAGTCATGATCGTGAGATTGGCATGGCCTGCACCGCAGCGGAGCGGGCTCTCCCTGCCGGTGAGGAGGTCCTCCATGGGATCGATGAAGGGATACCAGCGGGGGACCGTCCCGGTGGCCTCCATCCTTCTCACCCATGCGTCGATGAGGGTGAGGATCCCCGGGTTGTACGTCCGGGCGGCCCAGGCCGCAAAGGTCCTGTCCCGGTGATCGCTGGACAGGTCTGCGTCAAGCTGCCAGTGAATGGACGGGAAGGAGAAGTCGGGGTTCTCTGCGAGGAACTCCACGGCCCGGACGATATCGGTCTCCTCGGTCACCGTCATCCGGGCTATGACCTCGCCGGGATATCCGCTCTCGGTGATCTTACCGATATTCGCCATCACCCGGTCGTAGGTTCCCTCGCCCCGGCAGCCATCGGTGGTATCGCGGGGTCCATCGATCGAGACGAGGATGGTACCGAGGCGGTTCACGATCTCCCGGGGGATACGGTCGAGGAGGAGGCCGTTCGTCTGGATGAGGAACCTTTTCGCAGGGGCATGCTCCACCATCTCGCAGACGAGATCGGTGCGGAGGAGGGGTTCGCCGCCATAGAAAATGAGGGAGGCATCGGGATCCTTCTCCAGGAACCGGTAGAGGAGGTCCAGGTCGTAATCCAGCTCGAGGGGGAGATCGAGGTCGATATCAGGACAGGGTTCGCAATCGGCAGCAGGGGAGAACGGCTTCCCCCTGCAGTAGGTGCAGGAGAGGTTGCAGTGGTCGGTGAGGATGATGTGGTAGTACACCAGGATTCCCGAAGATATTCGCACTCCCGGAAAAAAAGGGTGCCCCCTGAGCACGCCCACGGGCGCAACAATCATAAGGGAACGGGAGAATCCATCCCCATATGATCACCCTCTCCGGGATCAGGGAGGCAGGAGACCGGATTGCACCCCATATTATCCGCACCCCTCTCGTCTACTCCCCCACCTTCTCGTCGATGAGCGGGTACGAGGTCTACCTGAAGCTCGAGATGATGCAGAAGGCCGGCTCGTTCAAGGTGCGGGGTGCCGTGAACAGGATCCTGTCCTGCCGGGACGGGATCGGGGAGAAGGGGGTCGTGGCCGCATCGGCCGGGAACCACGCACAGGGCGTGGCCGTGGCCGCCCGGCTGGCAGGTGTCCCTGCAACGGTCGTGATGCCGGCCTGGGCATCGGTATCCAAGCAGGCGGCCGCCCGCTCCTACGGTGCGACAGTGATCCTCTCCGGGGCGAACCTGGAAGAGAGCATCAGGTATGCAGAAGATCTCGCGGGCGACGGGATGATGTACATCTCCGGTTTCGATGACCCCGATATCATCGCCGGGCAGGGGACCATCGGGCTCGAGATCCTCGGGGACCTTCCCACGACAGACCTTATCCTGGTGCCTGTCGGCGGAGGGGGGCTCATCGCCGGTATCGCGGCGGCGGTAAAGGGGATCAACCCGCAGGTGCGGGTCCGGGGAGTACAGGCAGCCGCATGCCCGTCTGCGGTGGAAGCATTGAAGGCAGGGAGGCCGGTCCTCGTGGAGGCGGGGGAGACCCTCGCGGACGGGATCCGGGTCCGGCAGGTCGGGGACCTCGTATTCCCTCTCCTTCGTGACCTGGTCGAGGAGATCGTCCTTGTTGAAGAGGAGGAGATAGCGAGGGCCATGCTCCTCCTCCTGGAACGGAAACGGGTCATCGCCGAGGGCGCAGGGGCAGCCCCCCTCGCCGCCATCCTCTCGGGGAAGGTGAAGGCGAGGGAGGGATCCCGGGTCGTCCTCGTCGTGAGCGGGGGGAACGTCGATACGCCGCTCCTGGACCGGGTGATCCACCAGGGGCTCATCCGGAACGGGAGGGTCCTCCAGGCAGAGGTGGTACTTGAAGATGTGCCCGGGGCCCTCGCACGCCTCCTCTCGGTGATCGCAGGGCAAGGCGGGAACATCCTCCAGATCCACCATGTCAGGGGAGGGCGGGATCTCAGGGTCCAGGCGGTCCGCGTCGCGCTCGAGGTGGAGACGAGGGACGAAGATCACCGGAATGAGGTGGCACGGGCAGTGGAAACAGCGGGTTACCGGATCCGGATATCCGGATAGAAACCGATCATTGTAACGACGGAGAGCGGCGGTGGACCCCGGGATCCCCTCCGCCCGGAAGGTGGGGTTTCTCATAGAGAAAAACTGAGCGGGCGGAGTGAATCGTTCCGACGTGAGAAAAGGTCTCCCCCATCCCCCTCACGGGGGGATTTTCTCAATTACAGACAGAAAATGCCGTAAAGTATTTAAACCTTCGAAACGTTATTTCAGTTATACAAACCTAAAATCACATTTGAGGAGTAAAAATGGGACAGAAAGTAGGATCTGAAAAGATTAAGCGCGAGAAAGGCTATCTGTACTATCTGGGCAAGGACGGCTACGTCTGGGCAGCCCCCATGAAGAACAACCCGGGTGGCAGAAAGAAGAAGGTCGGATCAGAGCGTGTTGCCAAGGAGTCGGGTTCCTGTACTGACATCGACAAGGCAGGCTTCGTGGCAAAGGCCAAGATGAAGAACGCCTGAATCTCACCATTTTTCTTTGATTACGCGGTTTTATCGGTTTTCCGGTTGACCGGAGGGTCCAGGCGGATCCTTTCCTGCGATGGAAATTCAGGCCATGGCGAACTGGATCGCGGTCGGGTACTTCCGGGCAATGGCATAGGCAATGGCCCGGGCGACCCAGAGCCTGCCGTTCGTGAGCCTTCTCCCTTCTCCCAGGTCGCCGAGGGTCCGGAGTGCCCGCACGGCGAGCTCATCGGTGAGGTAACAGTCTGTCCCTCACATCAGCATTGAAATAGAAGATGATGGGAAGTTTCAGGTCCTTCCTGTTCTCCTCGTCCAGCCGTTCCGCGAGAGAAGCAAGGGTCTCGCGGCTGAAATGGTGATCCGCTCCGCCTTTTGTCCTTGCCTTCGGGCTCTCCTCGGCAAGGAGCGAGACGAGGGCCTTTCGCCCCGCCACCACGCTGTCGTTTATCCGTGCGATCTCCATCCCCATCCACCGGGTGAGGACGGACTCCTCGGTGATCCGGGGGCGGTGGGTCATCGACCGGCCGGCTGGAACTCCCGGAGCTTCTCGGCCATCTCCCTGAGGCGCTTATCTACCAGGTAGTTCACGGTCCCCTCCTTGAAGGTCCCGTCCGCCCTCCTCTCCCCCGCAGCAACGCCGGTGAGGACCTCTATCCCCTCGTCGATGGTCTTCACGGGGTAGATCCTGAACTTCCCGGCCTTCGCGGCCTCTACCATCTCCTCCTTGAGCATCAGGTTCTGGACATTGCTCGCCGGTATCATGGCCCCCTGCTCGCCGGTGAACCCCTTTGCCTTGCAGACCTCGAAGAACCCCTCGAGCTTCTCGTTGACCCCGCCGATCGCCTGGACCTCCCCCTTCTGGTTCACCGAGCCGGTCACGGCGAGGGTCTGCCTGATGGGGAGGCCGGAGAGTGCCGAGAGGATGGCATAGAGCTCGGTCGAGGAGGCGCTGTCGCCGTCGACACCCCCGTAACTCTGCTCGAAGACGAGCCGTGCAGAGAGGCTGAGGGGCTTGTCCTGCGCGAACTTCCCCGCCAGGTACCCGCCGAGGATGAGTACCCCTTTCGTGTGGGTCGGCCCTCCCATGGCCGCCTCCCGCTCGATGTCGACGACCCCGTCCCGGCCGACGCCGATGCTCGCGGTGACCCGTGAAGGCGTGCCGAAGGCGAAGTCCCCGAGGCCCATGACCGAGAGTCCGTTCACCTGCCCGACCTTCGCACCCGTCGTGTCGATCAGGAAGATGTTCCGCTCGATGAACTCCTGGATCTTCTGCTGCACGAGGTTCGAGCGGTAGATCTTCTCCTCGATCGCCTTCATGACATGCTCTGCCTTGGTGTACTCGGCGTTCTCGCGGGTGGCGTAGAAGCTCGCCTCCCTGATGATGTCGGAGACGCTCGCGAAGAGGGTCGAGAGCTTCTTCTGGTCCTCGGCGAGGCGGGAGCCGTACTCGATGATCTTCGCCACCGCCGAGCCGTCCAGGTGCTTCAGGTTGAACTTCTTGCAGAGGGTGCAGATGAAGGCGGCATACTTCATCGAGTTCTCGTCGTTCCGGTCCATGACGACGTCGAAGTCGGCCTTCACCTTGAAGAGGTCCTTGAAGTCGGGGTCCAGGCTGTAGAGGAGCTGGTTGATCTGCGGGGTGCCGATCAGCACGAGCTTCACCGCGAGGGGGATCGGCTGCGGCTTCAGGCCCCGGGTGGTGATGAAGCCCATCCTCTCCCCAGGCTCCTCGATGGCGACCTCTCCCGTCTTGAGGGCGGTCTTGATACCATCCCAGGAAAACGGGTTCCTCAGCAGGTCCTCGACCGGGATGACCATGTACCCCCCGTTGGCCTTGTGAACCGACCCGGGGCGGATCATGGTGAAGTCGGTGGATACGATACCGAACTGGACCTCCTTCTCCAGTTTCCCGAAGAGGTTCTGGTAGGTGGGGTTCTGCTCGAGGATGACCGGTGCCCCGTCGGGCTTCGAGTTATCGACGATGGCGTTCACCTCGTATTTCTTGAAAGGGAGCTCCTTGAAGAAGGCCTGGAGCTGGGGTGGGACTCCCTGCTGCTGCTGCTGCTGGGGCGGCCCCAGGAACTGGTCGAGGTTCTCGAGGATATCGTTCTGGACGGCATCGATGTATTTCAGGATCTCGGGGAGGGATTTGTACTTCTCCCTGAGATCGGTGATGAGGTGGCCGATGGCATAGAGGGAGACCTCGCGGTTCAGCTTGTCCACCGCCTCGGCGCCCTTCGAGTCGAGGTCCCTGACCTGCCGGAAGGCGCTCCTGAGATCCGAGTTGAGCTTCTCCATCCTCTTCTGGATATCCGCCTTCGTCTCGTCGGGGAGGGCGACGAACTCCTCCTCGGGGAGGGGTTTCCCGTCCACCACGGGGATGGTGAGGAGACCGGTGGGGCCCATCTGGATGACGAAGCCCTGCTGCTGGGCGCTGGCATTGATCTGCCCGAAGAGCTTCACCTTCTCCTCCTCGATGGACCGGACCGTGGCCTCCCGCTTGGTGGCATAGTCATCGCTTTCGAAGGCCTTGGGGAGGTTCTTCTTCACCTCGGAGATGAAGTCTGCCATCTCCCCCCTGAACTCCGCGCCCTTCCCGGGAGGGAGACGGATCGCGGTGGGCTCGTACTGGTTCGTGAAGCTGTTGACATAGACCCAGTCGCCGGCCTTCGGCTTCGTCTTCGCGAGCCGTGTCCAGGAAGTCCATGACGGCCGTCTTCCTCCCGGTCCCCGCGATCCCTGCGACATAGATATTGAACCCTGCCTCCGGGATCTCGAGGCCGAACCTGAGCGCCCGGAGGGCCCGCTCCTGCCCGATGATCTCCTCGAGGGGCTTCAGGGTCTCTGTCGACGGGCATTCCTTCCCGCGTGAGTCAAACACGTTCCTGTAGTCTGCGTAAGGGAGAACGTCGACCATGATATCAACCTGTCACTGGGGAAATGAGAACAGATCCTCTATATGAACCCATCGAAGGTTTCCAATATCCGGAACCTGGTGCTCGTTCATTCCATTTCCCGGGAAGAGTGCGCAGGTTAATATACGGGATTCGTGAATGTCATGGTTTGGAGGCTCCCCCGTGGAGCGAACGACAGGGGAGCCGGGATGGTGATTCTGGTGGCGCGCCGGTTTGATGCATGCCTGAAGACGGGGAACCTCGGGAAGATACCGATAGACCCCGGACTGATTGGTGCAGAGCTGAGGGAAGCGGAGACCGACCTCGAGCAGGCGGGGAAGTCCTTCAAGGATGGCACCGACAAGTGGGCGGTGAAGCAGTCCCACCGTGCGATCATGAACATCTTCAGGGCTCTCCTGGCGATGAAAGGGTACGAGGCGAAGGGGGTCGACTGCCTGAAGTACGCGATGGACGAGCTCTATGTGAAGAAGAAGGTCTTCGCCTCGGCGATCCTCGAGGACTTCGAGTACGGGAGGGAGATCGCGAAGGGGAACGACTGCCTCTGCGTCTATGACAGGGGCGATATCGAGGAACTCCTGGCCTCGACCCGGGTCCTCCTCGAGAAGGCGACGGAGATGGCGAAGAAGGCCTGACGGCGTCTCGCGGAAAGGCAGGACAGGGTTCCGGATCAGGGCGGAGAGGCCGGGCAGCCCCAGGGGCCGTACCGCCCGAGACCCCACTCCCAGGTGTTGGTATCCCGGCAGACTGCCGGTTTCGTCGGGTGGATGGTACAAAAATAAAGGCCAGAATCAGCCTTCAGGAGAAATGGGCAGGCTTCCAGTGCGGTTCCGGTTCCTGGATCCGACCAGCCGGTGGCAGGATCCATCGCCGAGATCTCCGTTTCTGCGAGATCCGCAGCTGTCCTGATGGTCCCGTCGGGATTCCTGCCCGCTGCGACGTATCGCAGGATGTCCCGCCTCCCTTCACGGTACCACCGGAGAAGATCAGGTGCCTTCGCCCAGTGATAGCCCCTGTACTGCCCGGCAGCACCACCCGCACTGGATACAGGTCATGCATGGTGATCGATAAGTGCTGGTCTCGATCGCCATTCTCTCATGGAGTTATCTGAAAAGGGTCGGAGTGGGCCCGCTGAGATTCGAACTCAGGATCTTCGCCGTGTGAAAGCGACGTCATAGCCGACTAGACCACGAGCCCCATGCATCGACCGGGATTCGAACCCGGGCTATTGGCTTGGAAGGCCAATATCATGCCGCTAGATCATCGATGCAGTATCCCATGAATATTCTCTCCGGGGACTTTAGCCTTTCCCTGTTCGCCGTCGGCGGGGAGGCCGGATCCGGGCGATCTCCGCGAAGTACCGGAGGAACATCCGTATCCCTCCCGAGGCCTGCCCCCAGTCGAAGTGCTCGTTCCGGGAGTGGTACCCGTGCGAGGGGAGGGAGAGGCCGAGGAAGCTGATGGGGACCCGGAGGATCCTGTCCATCGCGACCACGGCCCCGATGGACCCCCCCTCCCGGGTGTAGGCAGGTTCCTTCCCGAATGCCGCCTTCATGGCCGAGCGTGCGGCGGCGGCGTAGGGGCCTTTGTGGTCGCCGAGGTATGGCTGGAGGGCGGGGAAGGTGGTGACCCGGACATCCGGGTTCTGCTTCTTCACGAACTCCCTGAAGAGCCGGGCGATGCGGGCAGGGTCCTGGCCGGGGACGAGGCGCATGGAGACCTTCGCCTCGGCCCGGTGGGGGACGATGGCTTTCGACCCCGGGCCGAAGTAGCCGCCGGCGATCCCGTGGACCTCGAAGGTGGGCATCACGGAGAAAGCCTTCACCACATCGAGATCGGTCGGGAGATTCGGGCGGATCGAGGTGAGCCCCAGGTCGCGGGCAAAGCCCTCTGCGGTGAAACCGGTGACCTCAACAGATCTCTCCAGCTCACCCTTCCGGGGTCTCTTCACACCGTCATAGAATCCCGGTATCTTCACCCTCCCCGTCTCTGCATCGCAGCATGCCGCAAGGAGCTCCGATATCTCGAGCAGGGGGTTCCGGGCGACCCCTCCCGCCACGCCGGAGTGGACATCAGCCCTGGCGGTCTGGAGGGAGAGGAGAGCCGGGCAGGAGGCCCCTGAGGGCATAGGGAATGGAAGGGGTTCCGCCCGCCACCCAGATGGTGTCAGAGACCATGATCGAGTCCGCCGGGATCTGCCTTCTTCCGTGCCCGGAGAAAGGAAGCGAAGTGGGGGCTCCCGATCTCCTCCTCGAGCTCCCAGATGAAGTGGAAGTTGAGCGGGATCCCGGCATCCCGTGCAAGGGCCGCGGCGGTCATCGCCGCAAGGGCCGGCCCCTTGTCATCCGTTGCCCCCCGGCCTGTATAGCGCCCGCGGGTTATCGTGAGGGTAAAGGGGTCGGAACTCCATTCGCCTGGATCGGCGGGCTGGACATCGAGGTGGTTGTAGATCGCGACCGCAGGGTTCCCCGGATCCGTGCCCAGGACGGCATGGACCACAGGATGGCCTTCTGTCGGTACAACCTCGACCGTTGCGCCTATCCTGCGAAGGAGACCGGCGGCCGCATCGGCACATCGCCGTACTTCGGGAGCCCTGTCGGGTTCCGAGCTCACGCTGGGGATACCGACGAGAAGGGAGAGATCCTCTTCATATTGCTGCCTGAGGGCCCTGATGGTGGCATGGATCTGCCTGACAGGGGGAATCGTTTCGCTCATGATCCTGATCCAACCGGAAGTACACCCGAAGGGAATGATAAGCCTTGCCCGATGGCGTCTCTTCAGGGCAGGACCGACCCGACCACCGTATCGTAGCCCCGTGCGATGACAGAGGCCCCGAAGAGGGGCGCTAACCCGTCCAGGGCGGTAAGCCGTATTTCGGGGAGGGGGAGGAACCGGTCGACGTACGGGAGGAGGTTGGGGAGCAGAAGGTCTTCGTTCTTCAGGACGACCGACCCGTCCAGGATGATGCGCGAGGGGTCATAGGCCACGATAACGTCCGAGATCCCCCTTCCATTGATCTCCCCGAGGGCTCTCATGAAGTCCAGCGCAACGGGATCTCTCCCCCGTGCAGCCTCAAAGATTCCTGCGGCCGATGATGCGTCAATCCCGACGGGTGCCCGCCCCTCAGTGGCACACCAGCGCTCGAAGAAGCGGGGAATGAACCGGCCCGAGGCATACCCTTCCCAGTGCCCGATGCCGCCGCAGCCACAGGCAAGGTTATAGGTGGAATCGACGTGAAAATGACCGATCTCCGCGGCATTCCCGTCCCTCCCCAGGACGAGCCTCCCGCTGGAGATGACCCCGCCCCCGATCCCGGTTGAGAAGGTGATATAGACGAGATTCATCGCAGCCGGCGCCGGCACCGAAGACCACCTCCCCGAGGACGCCTGCGTGGCAGTCGTTTGCCAGGCGGACGGGGAGCCCGAACTCCTCACCGAGGGGGCCTGCAAGGGGTATCTCCCTGAACGGGAGGTTCGGGGGCCGGACGATTGAACCCCGCCGGTGATCAATGGGGCCGCATGCCGAGATCCCGATTGCAGCCGGGGCAGGGCCCCCTTTCCGGGGAAGTACTCTTCCGGATGAGGCCGGCCAGGTGCCGGGTGACAATCTCCGGGGAATCTCCGGTAGCCGGGGTGGGGGAGGCGACTTTTTTGACCAGCGCCCCGCCAGTCCCGAACAGGGCGACACGCGTGGTTGTGGCTCCCAGGTCGACGGCGATGACAGGCTGATCGTCCCTTTCCGTGTCAGGCATCTCTGCCCCCGGGGTGCTGGGGAGAAAGGGGTTATACCCCGGATGCCAGCTCGGTCTCTATTCTTTCGAGGGCCGCAACCCTCTTCTCGAGGGTCGGGTGGGTGGAGAAGAGCTCCATGAAACTCCGGCCCGAGAGGGCGGGGATGATGTAGAACATGTTCGCCCCTTCGACGGCCTGCTTCTCCTTCGGGGGGACATAGTCCATCCGCTGGCTGATCTTCTCGAGGGCCGTGATCAGGTCCTGGGGCCTCCTCGTGATGAGGGCGCTCCCCCGGTCGGCGGCAAACTCCCGGTACCGGGAGAGGGACCGGATGAGGAGGGTTGAGACGAGCCAGACGATGATGGCGACGATCCAGGCGATAATCCAGGGGTTCCCCTGGTCCCGCCGGCCGGTCAGGGAGAAGAGCCAGGCGTTCTGCATGATGATGGCCGCGACCATGGCGAGGAAGGAGGCGATGGTGAGGGTGAGGACGTCCCGGTTCTTCACATGGGAGAGCTCGTGGGCGAGGACCGCCTCGAGCTCCTTCGGGGAGAGGAGCCGGAGGATCGAGTCGGTCACCGCGACCACGGCGTGGCTCGGGCTCCGGCCGGTGGCAAAGGCGTTGGGGACCGGCGTCTGGACGATGGCGATGCGGGGGGTGGGGATGTCTATCTCCGCCGCAAGCCTGCTGACGATGGCATGGAGCTCGGGATACTCATGCTCATCGACGATGCGCGCCTTCGTGGTCCAGAGGACGAGCTTGTCTGAGAAGAAGTACTGGACAAAGGCGAAGCCGGCTGCAACGATGATGAGCCCGCCGACCCCCACCCCCAGTGCAGAGAGAACCGAGAGGAAGATGAGGTACACGATGAGGAGGAGGAACATCGTGAACCAGACCCGCATCGTGAGTCCAAAGTCGCGTTGCCACTTCATAGTATTCCTAACGTATGGAGAATCCTCCTCTTAATACATTCGTCCATGCGTAAATTCGGGCATTTTCCGTGGTCATAAGGGGGAAATCAGGTGAAATTCGGGGAATTTATTCTCCCCGCCCCCGGAGTCGGATTCGGATACGAAACTGGGTATGCTCCGGCATGCCCGATCGGATGGGCATGGCCGGAATCCTTATTCGGGAGGACGGGGCGGGGCTCCCGGGAGGATCACCCGGTAGAAGGGTAATCATTTTACTGGCAGCGATCTGACTGGATTGTATGGGAGAGGCGGATGAGAAGGACCTGTCGGATGTGGCCTACGGGCTCTTCGAGATCCTGCTGAACCGGATGCTCCGGGAAAAGGGACGTTCCCTCTTCGAGCTCGTGGAGGCCGGTTCAGACTTCAGGTTCGACCTCGGCGGTATTTTCGCCAGGTTCGCCTTGGATTACCCCACCCTTGCCGAAGCCCTCACCATACGGTTCGGGACCACCGATGCCCTCTACCGCCTGCTCTTCGAGGGCGAGGGGGTCATCCCCACGAAGACCACCCTCATGTACTGGATCATCCAGGACGCACCTGACATGGTGACCGGTCAGGTGGACGACGAGATGGCCGGAAAGTGGCTCATCTTCCTCCAGGACGACCGGGTGGACGAACTCTGGCGGAAGATCCGGAACGCGACGGCATCCGGGCAGCTCGGGATCTCGGCCAAGGTCTCGACGGCGAAGCCGAACCCCGAGTCCCGCGACGAGCGGAAGGTGATCTATGTCTATACCCGCGACTGGGCCGACGAGGCCGACGTGATGCGGGTCAGGGAGCGCCTCAGGGAGATGGGGGTCGTCGAGCGGATCGGGTACAAGAGGAACATCGAGACGTTCCGGGGCGAGTACAGCGAGAAGGGAAAGAAGGTCACCTACTACAGCGCGTGACGACTCGTGATCGATTGAAGGTCGAATCGTACCTTTTTATTCTCAACCAATCCGGCGATCTGTCAGGATTAATTGGATAAACGCCTGAATATGGGTTTAATTGCAAATTTGTTGTGGGGCTCTTGGGGGAGGGAGGGTTCATCAGAACCCGGCCTGGAGCAACCCGCCATCAGGCGGGGTGCGATCGGGAGATTTCGTTAGAAACCGACCTCGAGCGACGAAGTCGCGAGTTCGGCTACCGCACCCCGGCGCGGCCATCCCTTTCAGTGCACGGGGACTAGGGATAACTTACGTTTTCAGGCTGGCCTGTACTTGAGGAACACCTTTCCATTCCTGAACCTTCTTGATTCGATCAGCTTCAGGTTCATCCTGCGGACGTCTTTGAATAGGTATTTGCCGGCCCCTAAAATCACTGGCTGGACCATGAGCTGGAATTCGTCGATGAGGCCGAGGTTCGCGAGCTGCTGAACGATGGAGCCGCTCCCCAGTATCACGAAATCCCCGTTCTCTTTCATCTTCAGGATCTCTTCGGCCTTTATCCCGCGAATAATCCTCGTATTTCTCCAGACCGGGCCGTCCTCCACGGGTTTCATCGATCTTGAAAAGACGATCTTCGGCGAACTGTTCATCACCCCCGCCGTGTCCGGGTCGTTCTTTATTGCATCCGGCGTCGGCCAGTACGCTGCCATCATCTCGTAGGTCGTGCGACCGAAGATCAGCGTGCCGCCCGATCCCGACGCCTCGGCAGAAAATCGCTTATCCTCTTCGTCCTGCCCCTTGAACCAGTCGATTTCGCCGTTCGGCCCGGCAAAATACCCGTCGACCGACACGATGGTGAACGCGATAATTTTTCCCATATGGTTTACACTTCCTGACCGGATTCCTGATATAATTTACCGGGCTGGAAGGTATCCCGATATGAGGGCCCAGAATAATTCCTGCTCCGCTGGTGGCGCAGGAGCGGGAGGGAGCGGAGCAGGGCCCAATGGTGTCTTAAATTGAAAAGGCTGATGTGTAGCGTCGAAAAAAGTCGCGGAAGAGGGAATTGGTGTTAGTCCTTCCGTTCCTTGTTCTTCGGGCGCAGGTGGGTGTAGTTGCATTTGCGGCAGTGGGTGGCGCGGAGGGCGTTCCTCGCATTGCAGCGCATGCAGATCTTGACATTCAGGAGGCGTGCCTCCGCTTCAGGGAACCTTGCCATGATCGATGATCCTCCTCGTTTAGCCTGTAATTAAAGGAAGCCGGCGGTCATAAGGGTTTGCGCAACGGTTGTGAGTGAAAATGTCGATCTCGGAGAATACGGTGCCTGGCATAGATCGATCGATGCTCACGGTATTGTTGGGCTCTTGGGGGGCTACCGGTCGCACCCGCCTGATGACGGGTTGCTCCAGGTCGGGTTCTGATGAACCCTCCCTCCCCCCGGCGCGGCCATCCCCCGCCGTGTACGGGATAGCGAGGGTCAACTCCTTTTCTCCTTCCGCCACCACTCCCCAAACGCGGAAAGCGCCCTGGCCCTGTGGGAGATCCGGTTCTTCTCCTCGATCGGCATCTCTGCCATGGTCTTTCCCTCGACCTCGAATATGGGGTCATAACCGAACCCCTCGTGCCCGCGCGGCGACCGGGTGATGACCCCCTCGACCATGCCCCTGAAGATCCTGATTCCATTCACATCAGCGTAGGCGATGGCGGTCTCGAAAGAGGCACTCCTCTCCCCGACCCCCTCGAGGAGCCGGAGGATGCCCTGGTACCCGATGGTATCGAGGACGTACGCGGCATACGGCCCGGGGAAACCCCGCAGGGCTTTTACCGCGAACGCGGTATCGTCCACGATCAGGGGGCGGCCCAGCTGATCGAACGCGAACCGCGCTTTCCCCCTCGCGATCTCCCCAACGTCCGTGTGCCTGAACTCCGGGCACTCGAGGTCCACATGCTCGACCTCCAGCACGCCCTTGAAGAAGGCGGCGACCTCCCTCGCCTTGTTCGGGTTCGAGGTGACCACCGCGAGCTTCACAGGTACCGGCCCCTGTGCCCGATCTCCTGCTCGCGGGAGAGGACATCGGCGAAGCCAGGGAACTCTTCGCTGTACCCCTCGGTGAAGGCCTTCTGCAGGTTCTCGTGATCCCCCGTCGTGCTCTCCAGGGTCTGGAAGAAGACATGGAGGTCCACACCCCGTGCCTCGATATCCGATGTGACGAGGGAGAGGCCGAAGTCGATGAGCACGCAGTCCTCACCCCGGACGATGATGTTGGAGGTGGTGAGGTCCCCGTGGATGATCCCTGCCGAATGGAGCCGGCCGACCATCCTGCCTGCTCCCCTCACGTTCAACGGGGTGAGGACCTCTTTCAGGAGCGGGCCAGGCACCCGTTCCATGACCAGCGTATCACCGGTCACATCCCTGATGATGGGAGTCGGGACGCCGCTCCTCCGGGCAAGGGAGATGATCCTCGCCTCGGCCCGGGTCCTTTCAGCGATGAGTCGTGAGTCCAGGGAACGGACTCTGTAGCGCTTGCTGCACCTTCGCTTCTCGACCGAATCAACTCCCAGGGCTACCACGGCCTCTGCTCCGCGGGCCTCTTCGGTCCCGTCCTCCCGGATATCATGGCGTATGATCATCCCCTGGCCTGGATCCCGCCAGGTCACCTCCACCTCGTCTGCACGGAAGCCCGGGATGATATGCGATTCCCCGATAGGGAGCGACTGGCCGGATGCGAGCATCAGCTTCCCGGTATAGGCGATCATGGCGCCATTGTCACCGAGATACTTCGGCTCTGGCACCGCGAACCGTGCGCCCCGGTCCTCGCACATCATCCGGACCATCTCCTGGAGCCTGCGGTTCGCCCCGACACCGCCCACCAGGATGACCTCCTCCTTCCCTGCATGCGCGAGGGCCCGCTCGGTCACCTCGACGCACATGGCAAAAGCGGTCTCCTGGAGCCCGGCGCAGACGTCCTCGATGGAGGCCTTCGCCTCCTTCGCGGCCGAGACGATGCCCGAGAAGGCGAGGTCCATCCCCTTCACCGTGTAGGGGAGCTCGACCGGCTCGCCCTTCGCGGCCATCGCCTCGATGGCAGGGCCGCCCGGGTGGGGGAGGTCCCGGCTCCGGGCGAACTTGTCGAGGGCGTTCCCGAGGCCGATGTCCAGGGTCTCCCCGAAGATGCGGTACCGGTGGTTCAGGAACCCGAGGACCTGGGTGTTCGCGCCGCTCACGTAGAGGACGATGGGGTCGTCGAAGCCGGTCGCGAAGCGGCCGATCTCGACGTGGGCGACGCAGTGGTTCACCCCCACGAGCGGGACACCCCAGCCGAGGGCGAGGGCCCGGGCCGCGGTTGCGGCGGTGCGGAGGCAGGGGCCGAGCCCGGGTCCCTGGGAGAAGGCGACTCCGGAGATCCCGGATACCCCCTTGAGGGCCCGGGCGATGACTTCCTTCATCACCTGGGCATGGTGCTGGGCGGCCTCGCGGGGATGGATGCCGCCGCGGGGCGGCTGGTAGGCGTGAGAAGAGAGGGTGACGAGGTCGTCACCGAAGACGGATGCAGAGAGGTTCCAGGCCGTGCCCTCGATCCCCAGGACCGGGCCTTTCTGCATGGGTATTACTTCTTCTTGAACTCGGTGTACCCGCACTTGCCGCACGAGACCCGGTCCTTGTGCTCGGCCATGAGGACGCCGGGCCCGCACCTGGGGCAGTGCCTCCTCGCGAGGACGGCCTTCCCGTCCTGGAGGGTGTAATAGCTCGACCGCTTGACCGGCATCAGGCACCAGCCTCCTTCGCTGGCTCCTTCGGCGCAGGTTTCGCGGCCTCTTTCGGCGCTTCCTTTGCAGGCTTCCTTCGGTGCTGCCGCTCGGTGCCCCGGCCTCCTCCCCTTCCTTCGGCTTCGGCTTTCCGCGCTCCATGAGGTACGGCCGCTCGGTCGCCTTCAGCATCGCCTCCTCGTCGTATATGCGGGCAATGCCAAGCATCTTCCGCTCGCCGAACCGGGTCTTCACCGAGTCCAGCACCACCTTCTTCTCGTCGAGGTTGAGGAAGGCGCAGACCTTGCCCATCACCTCGCTCCGCGAGGGGGTGCTCCCTGCATACGCGAGGGTGAAAGAGAGTTCCCTCCGCTTGAGGAGCTCGTTCCTCCTGATCGTTCGTGATCTTGAAATCAGCCATTGGTGTCATCGGTATCCTCCATACATTGTTCTCGGATTTATTTAAAGGGTTGGCCCTTCCCGGCCCCATGGGCGTTCTCCTCGTGGACGAACCGGTCGACGAACGCCGCGGCGAGGGCCTTCGCCTCGTCGTCCACCTCCCGGAGCACGACCCCCTCCTTCGGCTGCCCGTAGAGGATCACCACCCCGGGAGGTGCGGCGAGGACGAGGGGGAGCACCGCCAGGTCCTCCTCCCCTTCGACGAAGATGAGGGCGGGGGGATGCTCCACCGCGTCCCTGATGGCCCGGACAAGATCGTCGGAGATGGTGCCCGGGGGGTTCCGGGCAACGATCCTCCGGAAAGGGAGGGTGGGCACCCGGGTGCAGGGCTCCCGCATGGTATGCCCGTCGATGATGGCGATCCGGGGTGGAAACCCCTCCTTCACGAGGTTGTGGGTGACCACGTCGCCGACCGCGTAGACCGTGCGGCCGCGGATGTCCGGGAGGAGCGCATGGATGCTGGGATACACCTGCCCGAAAGGCTTCCTGAAGGACGATCGCTCGGCCTCGGGGAGGCGCCGGTGCATCAGCGGACCTTCAGGGCGTAGCGTCCGGCGAGTTTGATGTTCAGGCGCCTCGCCATCTCGGAGTGCTCCGGGTCGATGATCACGAGGTAGCCCGCCCAGTCCTGGGTGAGCATCGGGGACCCGCAGACGGTGCAGGCCTCCCCCTCCACGACCCGGTGGCACTGCCGGCAGACGTTCGCCTGCTTCTTACGCCCCGCCATGGAACTTCTCCTGTTCCTTCTCGTAATCCTCGTCGAGCCAGCGCTGGGTCCCGAGGCCGGCCTGCCGCATGGTGAGCCCGATCTTCGACTCCCGGGGCTCCCGCTCGTTCAGGGAGAGGGTGACGACCCGGGCCCGGATCGCGTCCCCCACGCCGATATAGCGCTTGGACTCCTGGCAGATGAGCCGGCCGTTCTTCTCGTCGAGGTTGATGAAGTCGTCCGAGATCTGGCTCACGTGGAGCATGGCGTCGATGGGGCCGAGCGAGACGAAGCACCCGAAGGTGGTGGTCTCGACCACGTCCCCCTCGATGACCTCCTGGAGGGCGAGGCGGAGGACGAGGGCCTCGAAGGTCACGTCATAGTAGACCGCCCCGTCGCCGGGGATGAGCTCCCCCTCTCCCACGCCCAGGATCTTCGTCACGGCGATGAAGATCCCGATCTCCCGGTCGATCGCCCCTTCGAGCCTGCTGCTGGAGCACATTGAGGACCACCGATTCGAGGGGCTCGCCCAGCCTGATCGGGGGAACCCGAACCTTGTCCACGAGCTTCATTTTGTAGTACATGTCTCGCACCTCACCCACGTATGAACTCAAGTCTCTTCTTGTTCCTCAGGAAGACGACCCCCAGGCCCTTCCCGAGGAGGGATCTCCCGGACCGCCCTGTCATTTGTCACGACGACACACCCCGCATCCTCTGCCACGCGGATCACGTCCCTGTCCACTTCACCGGTGCCCTCCGAGGAAGGGAGGATCGTGCACCGCCGGGCGAGGTCCAGCCCCACCCGTGCCGCCGAGGCGTCCCTCCCGTGCCCGGACCCGATCCCCTGGAGCTCGCGGATCACCCCTTCCAGGGTGAGGAGCTCGCAGGTCCCGAAGATCCCTTCGAGCTCCCGGACCAGGTCGATCCCGAACTGGACGGGGAGGAGGAAGGCGTTCGTATCGAGGAGGACCTTCACTCGCCCAGCACTCCCATCCCGATCAGCCGCCACCTGCCGCCCACCTGCCGGCTGATGGCGATCCGTGCGCCGATCTCGGCGCAGACGGGCCGCTTCAGGACCGCCTCGATCAGGTCCTTCTTCACGTTCGACACGACCCCGACGGTCACCGAGGTCCCGACCGAGAGCATGAGGGGCTCCTTGATCTTCAGGGGCTCGACGTTCACCTCGCTCTCCGACCCGACGACCCGCTCCATGAGGGTCACCTGGAAGTGGAGCCGTTCCCAGACGGGGGGAGCTTCCCGGGAAGGCCTGCCACCTGCCCGGCGAGGGCATCGCTCTTGGTGAGCGCCGGATCGAGCCTCGTTCCCACCCCGAGGAGACCCCCCGGGGTCGCGTCCTCAACCTTCTTCGAGCCTGTCTGGATGGAGGTGACCTTGGTCACGATGGGCTCCCACCGGATGCGGTTCTCCACCTGCATCGAGAGGCCGGGCCGGATCTCGAAGTCGTCCCCGTCGTGGAGGACCCCCCGGATCAGGGAACCGCCGATGACCCCGCCCTTCAGGTCCTTCCAGCTGGAGCCCGGCTTGTTCACGTCGAACGAGCGGGCGATGAGCATCACCGGCGAGGCCGACGGGTCCCGCTCGGGCTCGGGGATGGTCGAGTCGAGTGCCTGGAGGAGGGCCCCGATGTTGATCTTCTTCTGGGCGGAGACCGGGACAATGGGGGCACCCTCGGCGATGGTCCCCTTGACGAACTGACGGATCTGCTCGAAATGCGTCATGGCCTCCTTCTGGGTGACGACATCGATCTTGCTCTGGACGATGACGATCTTCCTGATCCCCACCATCGAGAGGGCCATGAGGTGCTCCTTGGTCTGGGGCTGGGGGCATGGCTCGTTCGCGGCGATCACGAGCATCGCCCCGTCCATGAGGGCCGAACCGGAGAGCATCGTTGCCATGAGGGTCTCGTGGCCGGGAGCGTCCACGAAGGAGACCGTCCTGAAGGGTACGGCCGTATCGCCGCAGACGGGGGAGACGGCGGTCGTCGAATACGCCTCGGGGTCCTCGCTCCCCTCGCAGCGGTAGAAGGTGGCGTCTGCATAGCCGAGGCGGATGGAGATCCCCCGCTTGATCTCCTCGCTGTGGCGGTCCGTCCATACCCCGGTGAGGGCGGAGACGAGGGTGGTCTTCCCGTGATCCACATGCCCGACAACCCCGATATTGACACCGGGAATGGTTACGTCCCGCAAACGACCTCAGACCTCCCTAACGTATATAGCTCCGGTATACTTATACCTGATCCGAGACAGGAGACGTCCCCGACGCGGAAGACTGCGACCCGTATCCGGCAGCAGGCCATCCTCCCCGGGCCTCCGTCTGGGGCGGATCGCGGAACAGAGAACGAAATCTTCAATGTCTCGCCCCTCAAACTCCCTTTTCAGTGTTTATATGGTGAACGAGACCGAGCTCTCACGGATCGGGATCTCCCTCCCCCAGCTCCTCCTCGAGAAGTTCGACGAGATCATCACGATACGTGGCTACTCGTCCAGGTCCGAGGGGATCCGTGACGCCATCCGCGCCTACATTACCCACTACCAGTGGATGTCGGACGTGAAGGGTGAGCGGCAGGGGGTCATCACCATGGTCTATGACCACACGCAGCGGGGGCTCATGCAGACCCTCCTCGATATCCAGCATGACTACGGCTACGTGATCCAGGCCTCGCTCCACTCCCATGTCACCCATGACCGGTGCATGGAGGTGATCCTCCTCAGGGGCGAGGGGACGGAGCTGAAACACGTCGCAGAGCGGCTGATGTCCCAGAAGGGGGTGGAGTCGGTGAAGCTCACCACCATCCCGGTACAGGGCTAGCCGCCGCCGTCGCAGAGCTCGTCCGCAGAGAGCCACTGGGACTGGATGGAACGGGCTTCCTCGCGCTCCTTTGCCACCTGCTCCAGACTCCTCGCCACCTTTCTTTACTTCCTTCTCTGCCTTCGGCTCGAAGGCGATGAGCTGGTCGGTGCGGTAGAGGAGGTGCGTTGAGTCGAGCTCGGCGAAGGTGTCACGGTCGACCTGCTCGATCCGGACGACCTTGCCCGTGGTTCCCGTCCTCGGGTAGCGGACGTTCATCCCGACCGCGACATCTCCTGCTTGCATGAGAGGATCATCCCTTTCGCCACCTATAAAAGGATAGCATACCTTCTGTGATCATCATGCAGCTCGCGATCGGTGACGAGGAGAAGAAGTTCTTCCTCGGTACCCATCGGGTGAAGGATCCGGCTGAAACGGTCGCGGAACTGGAGCCCCTCATGAGGGAGGTCGGGGCCCTTGATCTCGTCGATTGCACCGAGAAGGACCGTCACGGTATCCCCTGCTTCGCCGTTATCCGGCGGAGATCCGGGATGGGGAACACCCAGGTCCACATCGGGAAAGGGATCACGCCCGGGGAGGCGAAGGCCTCGGCCATGGCCACGGCGGTCGAGAGGTTCTCGGCAGAGTACCGGGGGGACCCGATGAAGGTCGCCGGGTACGAGGAGATCGGGATCAAGCGGGCGATCGACCCCTCGGATCTCATCCTCGCACGCCCCCTCGAACAGGGAGAGCGGATCCACTGGACCCCGGGTTTCGATCTCATCGAGAAGAGCGAGGTCTGGGTCCCCTCCAACGCGGTCTTCCTCCCGTACAATACCCTCGGCGAGGCGAAGGGGCTCTTCGCGTCGGACCCGAACGGGCTTGCGGCGGGAAATACCCGGGATGAGGCGATCCTCTACGGGCTCCTCGAGGTCATCGAGCGCGACGCCCTTTCCCGGGCTGAACGGAATCATTCCATGGGGAAGAGGATCCCGGGCCAGGAGGCGGGGCCGGTACGGGATCTCCTCGGCCGGTACGAGAAGGCCGGGATCGTCATCACCCTCTGGCTCCTCGATGGCATCACCAGGATCCCGACAGTTGCGGCCGCCGCCGATGACCCCGTGACAAAGGATCCCGCCTTCCTTGTGATGGGGGCGGGGACCCACCCGTCGCCCGAGGTGGCAGCGGTCCAGGCCCTCACCGAGGTCGCACAGCGGCGGGCCGTGAGGATCCAGGGCGCGACCGTCTCGGAGGAGCGGGAGGCGTTCGTCCAGCGCATCGGCTATGACCGGATGAAGCGCCTGAACAGGGAGTGGTTCGCCCCCGCCGCCTCGGTGGACCTCTCATCCATCCCGGACTTCTCGACCCCCGCCATCGGCGGCGATATCCGCCTCGTCCTCGCAGAGCTGGAAGGGAAGGTGGAGCGGGTCTGTGTCTGCGAGCTCTACCGTACAAAGGTACCGGTGGTCCGGGTCATCGTCCCGGGACTCGAGGTCTCCTCCATCAACAAGGAGCGGGTGAAGCGGAGATAACCCTCCCGATCGCCCGCCGGGGAGGGATGGAGGCCGGTGAGACGTCCGCGAAGGCATCGGCTCCGGGCAGGGAAAGAACCGGGGGACAACACTCTCCCGGCACACCGGCTGGCGATACTCCCGTCAGGAAAGAGAAGGGCCAATCCCGGACCCCCGGACCACAAAGGGTTTCAGGGCTGAAAAGAATCCGGGACTAGAGACGCCGTTGCACAGGGGACGGAGACCCAGGGGATGAGAGGTGATAGCGTGCAGAGAAGTGATCTCACTCTGACCGGGTAATCCATGTCTGGCAACATACAATGCTCGGCGGCATATATTATAAGGCTTTTGATATAATTCTAACGCGATTACGCAAAATAATTCAGAAAATTTTCGCGCAATCTTCGGGGTTCCGCGAACGGGCCAGATATAATCCTCTCTGGCCAGGAGGGGCGCATTCCGGGGGAGAAGGAGGCTATTCCTATCTGGTATGGGCTTTTTTCAGGATCCTGACCAGCTCACGCGTGGTGCGGGCCGGAAGGAGATCCAGGCGCTCTTCCCGGGGCCTCCCTCCCAGTGCCTGGAAGATGGCGGCGATGGCGAGCCCGATCGAGGGGCCGTACCCACCTTCAAGGGCGAGGGCGAGGGGGAGGTCCGTCGCCTCCATGAGCATCCGGGTGAGGGTCCCGTAGTCACCCGGGCAAAGGCGCATGGTCCCTTTCGGATCGTCTGTGAGGGCGTCCTGGCCCGCCGATATGATGAGGAGGTCCGGGCGGAACCGCTCCAGGGCAGGGCAGAAGACCTCTCCGAAGACGAGGCGGTAGTCTGCGATACCGCAGCCGGGTTCCAGGGGGGCGTTCAGGGTATACCCCGGCCGGCTCCCGTCCCTGTCTCGCCGGCCTCCCCGCTCCCCGGGAACCCGTCGGCCTGGTGAACCGAGCAGAAGAGGACCCGGTCGGAGGAGTAGAAGATATCCTGGGTCCCGTTCCCGTGGTGGAGGTCCCAGTCCACGATGGCCACCCGATCGACAGATTCGAGGGCATGGGCCGCTGCGATGGCGACGTTGTTCAGGAGACAGTATCCCCGTGCCCGCCCCGGCTCGGCGTGATGGCCGGGGGGCCTGACCATGGCGAAGCAGTGATGGCCGTCGAGGGCTTCCCTCCCCGCCGCGACCGAGGATCCGGCGGCATGGAGGGCGACCTCGAAGGAGTCGGGGCAGATGTAGGTGTTGAAGTCGATGTAGCACTCCCCGGTCGAGATCCCCTGGAGCCAGGCGAGGTACTCGCGGGTGTGCACCCGTTCGAGGTCCCCGGGTGCCGCCCTCACCGGCTTCATCCTCGGCACGGCCCGCGGGACCCCCGAGAGGGCCAGCCGGAGCCGGTCACGGCTCTCCGGGTGCCCTTCCAGGTTATGGTGGCAGAATATCCCGCCGGTGATGACCTCGCACCGCATGTCCGGATCAGATGGCAGTTCCCTGCATCACCGCGTCCTCGGGGACATCGACGGTGCGGCCGGTTCCCTCGATCCGGTACTTTCCGAGGGCCCGCACCTCGTAGGGGCTCCCCTGCGTGGAGTAGGGGACCACGAACTCCCCGTTCACGCTCTCCTGCCGGTAGGTGAACTGCCTCCCCGTGTTCGTCACGAGATCGATCGCTATCGTCCCCTGGCCGCGGATATGTGCCCCTTTCACGTACTCGAAGATCTTCACGTACTTGAGGTCCGGAGCCCCTGACGAGGTATCGCTGAAGACCCCGACGGGCGACTCGTGGACGAGGCGGTAATGCGTGAGGGCGGGGACCGTCTCGACCGGGAGGAAGACGGCCTGGGAGACCGCGTTCGCGAGGTTCCCCTGGGCGGCGTTCAGGTTGAACGCCGAGACATTGCTGGCCGCGTCCTGCGCGTTCATGACCTGGGCACTGGTGATGAGGGGCTCGTCGAGTCCGGTCACCTCGGGGAGCTGGTACTGGATATAGTACACCTTCGAGGGGACCACCATCGAGCCGTCGAAGTTATGGAGCCGCGAGACCATGGTCTCGTAGTAGGACTGGTTGTTCAGCTTGACGAGCTGGTACTGGCCTGAGGTCTGCCCGGGGACATAGTACGCCGGGTTGTACAGCGTGTCGTTCACCGAGGCGTTGAACCAGGTCGCCATGGCCCAGAACTTGGGGCTGTCCATCTCGATATCGGTGATCACGTACCTGATCCCGATCTTATCGGCGACGGAGTTGGCATAATCCTCCGACTGGGTCATGAAGTAGGCGGCTGCGCCGGTCGGCCCCGTCACCCCGGCCTGGAAGGGGTTGGCATTCGGGATCCGTTTCCCGATGAAGGTGATCTGGTGGCCATAGTCCCACCAGGACATCACCCCGTACGAGCCCTGCGGGTAGTGGAAGCTGGTCCTGTCAAAGACGCCATAGTAGTCCACGACGGGGGAGGGCGTGTTGTTCGCCATCCACTCGAGGGATTCGCGCCAGTCCCCGTTCATGATCGTCCCCTGGGAGTAGAGGCCGTCGTACTGGAGCGAGGAGTAGGTGAAGAGGAGGGCGAGGGCCACCACCCCGGCCAGGGCGAGGACCCATGGGCTGGCGGAGTGCCGGGCCTTCTTCTTTTCCTTCACCACTTTCTTCGTTTTCTTTGCCTGGCGCTCCTCCTTCTGCCGGGTCTTTTTATCGGGCTCCTCGGCAGGAGATACCTTCCGCTGGACCAGGCCTTTTACCCCCGGCCACCCCTGATCGAGGGCCGTCCCGATGGCGAAGGCGGAAAGGATCCCGACGGGTACCGCCAGGTAGTACCTGGTACCGCACGTGCTGGACAGTTGCAAAGAGGACGACGAGAGACCAGATCAGGACATAGACCTGGTCCGGGTGCTCCTCCCGCCAGTTCCAGTAGATAACGGCCAGGATCCCGAGCGCCATGAGGACCAGGCCGTACTGGAAGGTCATCCAGGCGAGGACCGCGTCCCACGGGCGCGCCTCCTGGACGGTGAGGGTGACCGCCTGGTTGCCGAAGAAGGCGAAGAGACTGGCGATGAGAATATTATAGATGGCCGGGAGGATGAGGGCGAGAAACACCACGACAAAGAGCCCGACACCTGCGAGGGAGAGGGGGTACTGGTACCAGGGCCGCCCCTTCATGATCCTGGCATGGTAGGCAAGGACGCCGGTGGCGATGATGATCATGAGGTAGGCGTACACATGCGACATGGTGTACCGCGAGATGTCAAGGCCCGTATTCCTGACCCCGAAAAAGACAAAGAAGATCAGGAAGCCCATGATGGCGACCCCGAAGACGATGGTGTTCGCGAAGAGGAGGTAGTCGCTCGATCTCCCCCGGAAGAAGTCCCAGACGTACTGCACCACGGTGAATGCCGCTACGATCAGGGCGAAGAGGATCATGGTGGGCATGGTGAAGAGCCCGAGGAGGTACGCGACCCCGGTGAGGAGCGAGAGGATGGCCGGGACCTTCAGGCTCCCGAGCTTCGTGAAATCGACGGCGTGCCTCTTTGTGTAGACGAGGATCGAGATATACCCGAGGCAGAAGAGGGTGGAGAAGAGGACCTCGGCGATATGGTGGTCGAAGTAGCCGTAGAGGGAGCGCTGGAGGTACTGCCCCGGGACGATGGCGGTGAAGAAGGCGGCGAGGAGGCCGGTCCTCCAGTCCACCATCCTCTTCCCGATCCAGTAAACGAGGGGGACCATGGCGGTGGCCATGACGGGCGGGATGAACTGCGAGATGTAGATGATATCAGGCCGGGTCGTCATCCCCAGGGCCATGCAGACGAGGGCCGCGATGGTGGGGAAGAGGGGTCCCCAGTAGATGGTCTGGCCCACGGGATAGAGGGTCATGGGGTCGAACCAGGGGTATGCCGGGAAGTTGCGGATGATCAGCTCCACCTGCCGGAAGTTGTAGAGGGGGTCATCGCTTGCAGACAGGTTGAGGGGATCCCCTCCCGCCAGGGTCTGGAGATGGGCGAGGGGATTCAAACGGATCCAGAGGCAGAGTACCCCGGTGAGAACGAGGGCGAGCCAGACGAGGTATCTCTGGTACTTTTTCAGGAGATCGGCCATGCTATCCTTCGCTCCTCATGTTAAACGGGGAACCTCTAAATCGTTTGGATGAGGGAGGGTTCATCAGAACCCGATCTCGAGCGACCGAAGTTGCGAGGGGGAGGGTTCATCAGAACCCGATCTCGAGCGACCGAAGTTGCGAGGGGGAGGGTTCATCAGAACCCGATCTCGAGCGACCGAAGTTGCGAGGGGGAGGGTTCATCAGAACCCGATCTCGAGCGACCGAAGTTGCGAGGGGGAGGGTTCATCAGAACCCGATTCGAGCGACCGAAGTTGCGAGGGAGGGTTCATCAGAACCCGACCTGGAGCAACCCGCATCAGGCGGGGTGCGACCGTTGGCAAGGTGGGGCGTCTCTTCCCCCATCTATGTCAGGGCCTGATCAGGCCCTCGAGGATCCCCTCGAACTCCGCGGCCCTCCTCTTCCAGCTGAACCGCTCGACATCGAGGGAGAAGGTCCTCGGGTTGTCCATCGCCTCCTTCACCTTCGCCGCGAACTCGGCATCGTTCCGGTAGACGGAGAGGTGGGGGCCGCCGATGTCCATGATATCGGGGATGGGCGACGAGAGGATGGGTTTCCCGCAGGCCGAGTACTCGAAGAACTTGTTCGGGAGGGCGATATTCACCCACCTGGGCGGGGCAAGGGGGATGAGGCAGAGGTCCATGGGCGCGATGTACCCTGGCAGGTCATGGTACCGCACCGGCCCCGTGAAGATGACATGCCCGAGGACCCCCAGGTCCTCTTGCCTTCTGCTTCAGCTCGTCCATGAAGCCCGTGAACAGCGAGCCCCCGACGATAAGGAGACGGGTGGAGGGGCGGTGCACCAGGAGCTCCGGGAGGGCGGCGATCACCCGGTCCAGGGCGTACCACCGCTCCACCGCCCCCTCGAAGCCGAGGACGAAATCGCCGTCTGCGATGCCGAGCTGCTTCCTCATCCCGCTGCCGTCCATGGGCACGAAGCGATCGGTATCGACGCCGTTCGTGATGAGGGTAGAGTCGTATCCGAATGAACGGAGTTTCGCGACGAGGGAGGGCGAGACGGTGGTGATCCGGTCGCTCCTGTCCAGGTTGTAGCGGGTGACGAACCAGACCCCGTCCCTGACGATTCTCCTGACGACCCGGTTCCTGTAGTAGGCGGCGGCCGAGTCCGGGAACCAGTCCTTCAGGTCGAAGACCACAGGGACCTGGTGGCGCCGGGCGGCCCGGATGACCGCCGCACCGGCGAGGATATGGGACGCGACCACGACGTCGATCCCGCAGTCCCTCACGATCTCCTCGAGGACCCGGAAATGGGTCGGGGCGTTCAGGGTGTAGTGGACGATGGGGCCGCCCCTCGGGTACCGGGTGGCCTCGTGGACGATGAGCCGGGTCTTGCGCTCCGCACCCTGGCTCACGTGGAAGTGGGGGACATGGACCTCGTGCCTCTTCGCGAGCTCCTCGAAGATGTAGTGGTGCCGGGAGGGGATGGGATGGTGGAGGTAGTCCTGGGTGGAGACGAGGAGGATCTTCATTCCCGGATCGCCCCCGTCAGGGAAGCGGGTGGCGGTTCCTGTCCCCCCGCCCTATCCCCTTGTACACGAACCCCTCGCTGATATAGGCATCGGGGTCCACGAGGTTCCTTCCATCGACGATGACGGGGCGATCCTTCCCGCACCACTCCTTCACCTCCCGGGCGACCAGGGCCCGGTAGGGGTTATGGGAGGCGAAGATGGCGATGGCATCTGCGCCCGAGATGACCTCCCGGAGATCGTGGGAGATTGGAACATCCGGATACGTTTCCACGTATGGATCATGGACCGAGACCTCTGCCCCGCTCCCGATGAGAAGGTCCCGGTAGGGCTCGGACGGGGTGTTCCTGGTGTCGTCCGAGTTCTGGAGGAAGGCCCAGCCGAGGAGGGCGACCCGCGCCCCGGCGATCTGCTTCCCGGCGCGGCCGAGCCCCTCGACGGTGAGCCGGTGCATGTGCCTGGGCATGAAGTCGTTGATCCGGCGGGCGAGGAGGAAGAGGGAGTCCCTGTCCTCAGGGTAATCGAGATCCTTCCCCATCTCCTTCACCCCCCTCTCCAGGTGGTAGGTGTCCTTCGGGAGGCAGTGCCCGCCCACGCCCGCGCCAGGATAGAGGATGGCCCTCGTCACCCCCTCCTCCTTCAGGCTCGCGACCCCGGCCCGGACGTCGTAGAAGTTCACCCCCATCGCCTCGCAGTAGAGGGCGAGCTGGTTCGCGGCGGCGATCTGGAGGTCGCGGAAGGCGTTCTCGGAGGTCTTCGTCACCTCAGCGGCAACGGCGGTCATGGGGATGATCCTCCCCGATGTGAGGACCGTCCGATAGAGCCCGGAGGCACGCTCGGTCGAGGCAGGGTCGATGCCCCCGACGACCCGGTCATGCTCCCGGATATTCCGGAGGAGCCTCCCCACCATCACCCGCTCGGGGGCATGGGCGAGGGCGAAGTCGCGGCCCGCCACGAGGCCGGACTCCTCCTCCAGGATCCTCCGGGCGGTCCCCCCGGTCGTCCCCGGGGTCACCGTGGACTCGAGGACCACGAGGGTCCCCCGGGAGAGGTGCTTCCCCACTGATGCGAGGCCCTCGTGGAGGGGGGTGAAGTCGGGGATGAGGTCGGCGGGGTCCCGGAAGGGGGTCTGGATGGCGAGCGTTACGGCATCGAGACCCGAGATAAGGGAGAAGTCCGAGGTGCACCGGAAGGTCCCCTCTCCGACGACCTTCGCGAGCATCTCCCCGAGATCCGGCTCCTCCCCCTTCAGGGGGCTCTCGCCGCGGTTGAGCATCGCGATCTTGTAGCCCGAGCTGGGGGAGTCCCGCTGGAAGCCGATGACCTCCCGGAATGCCCCTGAACCTGCAAAGAGGACCGCGGACGGGATGCCGACGTACCCCATCCCCACGACCCCGATACTCTCGATCGGCCCCTTCGCCTGGAGGATATGGTCGAGTCCCTTCTTCATGCGGTCCACGGGCTGCCTCCGGTCACCCGGAAAGGTAGGTCATCCCCCGCCATATACCCTTCCCGATCTACGGGTGGGAGAGGCCTCTCCGTATCTCCTCGCAGATCTCCAGGTTCTCCACGGCCTCGGCGGGGGTGATGGGGAAGGGTTTCCCCTGTGCGGCACAGGACAGGAAGGTGGAGAGCTCGACCTTCAGGGGCTCGAGCTTGTTCACCATCACCTTCTCGATGATGTTCTCCTGGACGTACCGGTCATCCACGAGGGAGTACTGGCCGGGCTTCCTGTGGACGTAGATCTCCTGGGTCATGAAGTCCCCCTCGATGGTGAACTCCTCCTCCTCGATATAGCACATGCGGATCTTCTTCGAGGACTTCCTGCTCGTGGAGAGGTAGACGGGGGTCTCCCCCCACCGCATCAGGGCGCTGCAGACATCATCGCTTCCCGCAGAGACGAGGGAGGAGGGCTTCCCGTGGAAGAAGGCGTGGAGGGCGATGTCGATATCATGGATCATGAGGTCGTCGACGACCGAGGTGCCCGCCATCCGTGACGAGGTCGGGTTGTGCCGCTTCATCTCCATGTAGAGGGGCTTCCTGATGATCTTCCTGATCTCGGGGACCACCGGGTTGAACCGCTCGATGTGCCCGACCCCGACGACAAGGTCATCGGGGATGCCGGCGATGAGGGCCCGCCCGTCGGCCGCTGTCGAGCAGATCGGCTTCTCGATGAGGGTGTGGACACCTGCCGCGATGACCTTCTGTGCGACCTGGAAGTGGTACTGCGTCGGGACACAGAGGGAGACGGCATCGGCCTTTTTGAGGAGGTCCTCGATGGACCCGCAGGCCGTCGCCCCGTGGAGCCTCGCCATCTCCTCTGCCGCCTTCAGGTTCGTGTCATAGACGAAGAGGGAGTTCACCGCCTTGAGTTCAGAGTAGATCCGTGCATGGTTCCTTCCCATGCTCCCGACACCGATGACACCTGCATCCATGTTACATCACCTCGTTGACGGCCCTGGCTATGCTCCTGAATCATCTTCCGATACAAGGGGGTGGACGGGGAGGGAGAGGACCGAGGAGGCGAGCCTGCTCGAGACAGGGCAGGGGTCCCTCCCCTGCTGCCCGCGATAGAGGGGCTGGTCATGGACGGGCCGCGGGTAGTGGACAGCGGTCCCGACCCCCTTCGCCGCGAGGGCCTTCATGAGCGCATCCCTCGGGAGTTTCGATTTCTTCTCCACCTTCAGCACGTACTGGTGGTAGACATGGGTGGAGTCTGGCCTGACATGAGGCGTAACGAGCCCCGGGCACCTGAAGCTCTGGTCCAGGTACTTCGCGTTCGCAGCCCGCTTTGCGTTCATCCCGTCGAGCTTCCCGAGCTGGACGAGCCCCATCGCGGCTCCCATGTCGGTCAGGCGGTAGTTATACCCCAGGCTGGTATGGAGATACTTCTCTTTCTGGCCGTGGTTGATGAGGAGCCGGACCCGGTCGGCCAGTTCCGCATCATTGGTGGTGACCATCCCCCCCTCGCCGGTGGTCATGTTCTTCGTCGCATAGAAGGAGAAGCAGGCCAGTTCCCCGAACGACCCCACCTTCTTCCCCCTGAACGTGGAGCCATGGGCCTGGGCCGCATCCTCGATGAGGAGGAGGTTATGCTCCCTGCAGATATCCGTGAGAGCAGGGATATCGAACGGCTGGCCGAAGAGGTGCACCCCCATCACGGCCCTCGTCTTCGGGGTGATGAGCTTCTCGACGGAAGCAGGGTCGAGGGTGAAGATACGGTCATCTACGTCAGCAAAGACCGGTTTCGCCCCGCACATGGAGACCGAGGTCGCCGTGGCGATGAAGGTGAAGGACGGGACGATCACCTCGTCCCCCGGGCCGATCTCGCCCGCGAGGAGGGCGGCGTGGAGGGCGGTGGTGCCGTTGGAGGTCGCGATCGCGTGCTTCACCCCGCAGTAGGAGGCGAAGGCCTTCTCGAACTCCGCCGTCACGTGCCCCTGGGCGATCATCCCCGATTCCATCACCTTTACAACCGCTTCGGCCTCTTCCTTACCAAGAACGGGCCGCGAGACAGGGATCATGCCGGTCATCTCTTCATCTCCTTCGGGAGATCCCGTATACCGGCCGGGACGCCTATGGCAAGTTTGTGGGCCGGGACATCATGCGTGACGACCGCACCCGCCGCGACACAGGCCCCTTTCCCGATAACGATCCCCGGGAGGACCGTTACGTTGGCCCCTATGACCGATTGATCCTTCAGGACAGGTCCTTTCAGCTCGGGCCTGCCGAAGGGAGGATAACGGTCATTCGTGAGGACCGCATGGGGGCCGATGAAGACACCATTTCCGATCTCCGTGTTCGTGGGGATAAAGGCGAGCGACTGGATCCTCACATCGTTCCCGATCCTCGTGTCCCCCTCGATGACGGTCGCGGTGCCCACGGCAACGCGGTCGCCGATCCTCGTCCGTTCACGGATCAGCACGCCGTGCCCGCACTGGAAGTCGTCGCCGATCTCGACGTCGCAATAGATGGTGGTCCCCGAGCGGATGAGGGCGTTCTTCCCGATGATCGCCCCCCTGAAGTTCTCGCAGCCGATCCGGTCCCGCGAGGGGAAGCCGATGGTGACGGGCTCAAAGATCCGCGCACCCGGTGCGATGGTATTCCTGCCGTATTCGATCATTCAACTGTCACGCTCTTTGCCAGGTTCCTGGGGCGGTCTATATCGGTCTCGAGGCTCCGTGCGGTGTAATAGGCCAGCAGCTGGAGGAGGACCGAGGAGGTGAGGATATGGACCCAGGGATCGTCCCCGGGGAGGGTGAGGAGGACGTCCACGACATCCCCGAGCTCCCGGTCACCGGCGACCCCGACACCGATGACCGGCGCCCCCGGGCCTTGATCTCCTTGATGTTCGAGATCATGACCCGGTAGGTGGGGCCCGGGAGGCAGATCGCGATGGCAGGCGTCTCCGGAGTCAGGAGGGCGAAGGGGCCGTGCTTCAGCTCGCCGGCGGCGTACCCCTCTGCATGGATGTACGAGATCTCCTTCATCTTCAGTGCGCCCTCGAGCGCCACGGGGTAGAACGGGCCCCTCCCGACATAGAAGATGGAGCGGGCCTTCCTGCAGACCGCGACCGCTTCCCCCACATCCTGCTGGAGGAGATCGCCGATGGCGAGGTGGGCATCTGCGATGGACCTCGAGAGGCGCCCGTCCCCCAGCCGGTCCGCGAGTGCCATGAAGACCGCGAGCTGCGCGATGAAGGACTTCGTAGCGGCGACCCCGACCTCGGGCCCGGCCCGGGTGTAGATCGCGGCATCCGCGAGACGGGTCACCGACGATCCGACCACGTTCGTCAGGGCGACCGTCGGGCAGTTGCGGGACTTCGCCGCCCGCACGGCCCAGAGGGTGTCGGCGGTCTCTCCAGACTGGGTGATGGCGAGGACCGGGTTCCTGACCGGTGGGATCGAGTAGCGGAACTCCGAGGCATGGTCCACCCTCACCGGGATCCCGGCGCACTCCTCGAGGAGATATTTCGCGATGAGGCCGGAGTGGTACGATGTCCCGCAGGCGACGATGGTGAGGGCGGGGGTTGCCCGGAGGAGATCCACGAGGGGGGCCGGGTCCGCCATCCTTGTCGTCTCGTAGAAGACACGGGGCTGCTCGAAGATCTCCTTCAGCATATAGTGCTCGAAGCCCCCCTTCTTCACGTCGTCCACGCACCAGTTCACATGCTCGACCGGCCTCTCCACCGCCTTCCCCTTGTGGAGGATCTCCGCCCCCTGGGGGGTGATCGAGATGATATCCCCGTCCTCGGGGAAGATGACCCGTTCCGTGAACTCGAGGAGCGGTGTCATGTCGGAAGCGGCGAGGGTCTCCCCGTCCCCGAGCCCGAGGACGAGGGGGCTCGCGTTCCGGGCAGCGATGATGCGCTTGTCCCCCTCGGCGACCGCGAGGAGGGCATAGGAGCCCTCGAGGGCTTTCAGGGATTCCTGGACCGCTGCGAGGAGGTCACCGTCGTAGTTCTCCTCGATGAGGTGGGCGATCACCTCGGTGTCGGTCTCGGAACGGAAAGTGTGCCCTTTCTTCTCGAGACTTTTCCTGAGCGAGGCATAGTTCTCGATGATCCCGTTGTGTACCACCGCGTATCCGGCCGGTACAGTCGGTATGGGGGTGGGCGTTCACATCGCTCGGAGCCCCGTGGGTGGCCCAGCGGGTGTGCCCGATCCCGATGGTTCCCTTCATCGAGCGGGTATCGGGGATGCTCGCGGGGATCCTCCCGCACTGCTTGAACACCTCGACGTGGGAGCCGAGCGTTGCGACCCCGAAGGAGTCGTACCCCCGGTATCGAGCCGCCGGAGCCCCTCGATGAGGAGGGGGGCCGCCCTCCGCCTGCCCGCGTATCCCACGATCCCGCACATCTTCACATCACCAGGGTATTGTCGGGGAGGATCTGGGTGATGGTCCTCCCTTCCCGTATCTCCACCCCGTTCCCGACGATGCAGGCCCGGAGCACCGTGAAGGGTGCGGCAGAGACGCGGTCCCCGAGGACCGCCCCGAACCCGGCCTTCAGGACCCTGCCTTCGATGGAGAAGAGGGAGGTGCTCTCGGCGGTACTCACATGGTCCGCGATACGGCACCCCTCCCCGATCACAGCATGCATGATCCGGGAGTGGGACCCGATGGAGGTGTCGTCCATGACGAGAGAACTCCCGATGACCGTGAACGGGTCGATCGTTACCCGGGACCCGATGGAGGTGCCGGGAAGGATGCAGGTCCCCGGCCCGATTACACAATCATTGCCGATGACCACTGGGCCGGTGATGGTGGTGTTCGGGCCGATCGCGGTCCCGGCCCCGACATGCACAACGCCGGAGAAGGTGACGTTCCCTGCCATCCTGCCTGCCTTTTCGGGGGTGACGTGCCGGAGCAGGCTCTCGTTCATCTTCAGCAGGTCCCAGGGGTAGATGGCATCCTGCCAGTCCCCGGCCATGATGGCCTTCATCTGCATCCCCTTCTTTATGAGAGCCGTGACGGCATCGGGGATCTCGTTCTTCACGAGAGTGCCGAGGGCATCCTTCGGGAGGGAGATGATCCCGGTGCTCACGGTATGAGTGGGTGCCTCCTCGGGCTTCTCGGTGATCCCCGCGACGATCCCGTCACGTATGACCACAACACCGAAGTTGGAGGGGCTGGGGTGCTCCTTCACGAGCATGGCACAGGACTCGCCCCTGATCTTCGCGATGGATGCGGCATCGATGTAGTTGTCTCCCGGGAGGACGAGGAAGTCCCCATGGATATCAGGGGCCGCCGAACGGAGGGCATGGGCCGTGCCGAGCTGCTTCTCCTGGACCACCACCGTGACCGGGATCGGAAGAGTGTTCAGGTACCGCTGGACATATTCCCGCCGGTAGCCCACGACGACGATGATATCCCGGATGCCGTTCGCGAGGAGGGCATCGATGACATGCGCAATGACCGGGCGGTTCGCCACCGGGATCATCGCCTTGGGTTTGCCGTGGGTGAGGGGGCGAAGCCGCGTCCCCTCACCAGCTGCGAGTATGACTGCCTGCATGGCTCTCACCTCATCTCCGTTCCTTCCATGATACACCCGTGGACATAGGACTGGGGGGCGAAGCTGCAGCCGCTCCCGACCACGGTTCCTGCATTCACCGAGCAGTTGATCCCGAAGGAGACACCGTCACCGACAATCGCCCCGAACTTCACCCTCCCCGTGTCCTTCCCGCAGGCATGGACAGGGGCATGGTCGTTCCTCAGGTTCGCGATCTTCGTCCCTGCCCCGAGGTTGCAGGACGAGCCGATGACGCTGTCCCCCACGTAGTTGAAGTGGGGGATCTTCGTCCCCGGGAGGATGACGGAATTCTTCACCTCGCTGCAGTGGCCGATGTGGCATTCGTTCCCGATAGAGGTGGCCCCGCGGATATAGGCATGGGGGCCGATCCGGCAGTTCCTCCCGATGACGCACGGCCCTTCGATGACGGTGCCCGTGCGGACGGTCGACCCGGGGCCGACGGCCACATCGCCGGTGAGGACCGCGCCCGGCTCGACGGTCCCCTCCCTCCCGAATGTCCAGGACTGAAGGAGCATCTCATTCGCCTCGAGGAGATCCCACGGGTTCCCCACGTCGAGCCAGAAGTTCATCGGGCAGCCCGTCACCCCGCCCTCCCTGATGAGGACCGACAGGGCATCGGTGATCTCGTACTCCCCCCGCTCCGAGCGCCCGATGGACTCGAGCAGGCTCGAATATCCCGGGGATCAAGGTGGTACGCACCTGCGCTGATGAGGTCGCTCGCCGGGTTCGGGACTTTCTCGGCAAGGTCCACGATCCGTTCGCCCTCCATCTTCACGGTCCCGAAGTCCTGTGCATGGGAAGATCGGGAGACGGCAATGGCAGGCGGCGGAAGGCCTGCAAGAGCACGTATGTCCCCCGTACGGGTTACCATGTCCCCGTTCAGGAGGAGGAAGGGCCCCGAGACCATTCCTTCGCAGGCCTTCAGGGCATCGCCGGTCCCGAGCTGGTGGCGCTGGAGGACGTAGCGGATCCTGACCCCGAGCCGCTCACCGTTCCCGAAACAGGAGCGGATCTCCCGCTCCCCGTAGCCCACGACCAGGATGAACTCCGACATTCCGGCATCCCGGGCTGCGATGATCAGGTGCTCCAGGATGGGCCGGTTGGCGAGGGGGAGCATGACCTTCGGCCGGTTCGCGGTAAGAGGGCGCATACGCCGGCCTTCTCCGGCCGCGAGCACCACGCATTCCATAGTGAGTACTTCTCCTCCGGATGCTTAAGCACTTTCCGCGCGCTTGAGCATCTCCCGGCCCTTCTCTGCAAGTCTCCTCGCAGCCTGGCCGGTCTTCCCTTCTGCGGTGATCCGCACCTTGGGTTCGGTCCCGCTCGCCCTGATGAGGAACCACCCGTCCTCCTCTTCCCTGCGGATCCCGTCTGTAGGGGATGCCGCCCCGAGACGTGTCATGACCCCGGCGGCATCGGCGCAGGGCCTGGACTCCCGGACGATGGGGTAGCGGGGGATCCCGTCGAGCTCCCCGGCGATGTCCCACTCGGATACCATCTCGCAGAAGAGGGCGGCCGCGTAGATCCCGTCGGGGCAGAGGGAGTGGCCGGGGAAGATCCATGCTCCCGAGGGCTCCCCGCCGAAGTCCCCCCATTCCCTGAGGCGGGTCGAGACATAGGTGTCACCGACGGGTGTGCGCCGCACCTCGGCCACCTCATCGATGATCATGGAGGCGTCCATGGTGGTGACGACCTTCCCCGCATCCAGGTACCGGGCGAAGAGGACCATGAGGCGGTCTCCGTCGATGAATCTCCCTTTCCCGTCGAAACCCATCATCCGGTCGGCGTCCCCGTCATGGACCACCCCGCAGTCTGCCGAAGCCGCCCGTCACCATCTCCGCCACGTACCCGAGACCCTCCTCCTGCGGTTCGGAGGGCCGGGCGAAGTGGCCGCCGGTATGGCAATTAAGGGGGATTGTCCCGATGCCCATGGCAGAGAGCAGATCCGGCGTGATGACCGACCCTGCGCCGTTCCCACAATCGATGACCGCGGTCAGGTCCCGGGAGATCTCCCGCTTCCCGAGGATCGCCTTCCGGTGGCCGGAAAGGATGTCCGCCTCCTCCACCTGTCCCTGGCATTCCCAGCCCTTCCACTGGTAATCCTTCATCTTCGCCTCGAGATCCTCCTGCTGTGGTGGGGTGAAGGACGAGCCGTCGGGGTTGAAGACCTTCAGGCCGTTGTACTCCTCGGGGTTATGGGATGCGGTGATCATGAGGCCGGCATCAAAGGTGCGGGCGGCAAAGGCGACGGTGGGCGAGGGGGCTATCCCCCCGAAGACGACCCGGGCTCCTCCCGAGAGGAGGCCGGAGATCGCCGCATCGGCGAGGATCGGGCTCGACGTCCTGGTATCGGTCCCCATAACCACTTCGGACGCACTGGCAGCGAGGCCGGATCCGAGGGAGAGGGCGAGCTCAGCGAGCGGGAGATGGTACCGCCTCCTGATCCCCGAGGAGCCAAAGAGCATAGTTACCCTTTCTTCTGAAGCGTTATGAGGTTTTTCAGCCCGTCCGGGTCCCTGTATGGATCAGCGGCCGTGGGGGCGAAATGGATCAGCGAGCCACGGGGCCGGATTGGATCAGCGGCCGTACGGACACCAGTGGGGAAGGGTGAGGAGGGAGGCGACTCCTTCCGTGGAGGGACCGAGGAGGAGGATCCGCCGGCCCGCAGCCTGTTCGCTGAGTTCCCGAACCCTCCTCCCTTATCAGGCTCTCACCGGTGAGCACCAGGATCCCGGCATCCCCCGCATCTCCCGCGATGAGGGCCCCCATCTCCTTCGAGAGGGCCGGGATGGCTACGGGGGTGAAGATCTTCCTCCCCCGATCTCCTCGCGGAGCTCCTCCATGCATGCCCCATGGCAGGCAGGGTCGCAGGCGTGGAACCTCCGGCCGATGCAGAGAAAGCCCGCGACAACGTTCACGATGGCGAGGGCCGCGGTCCGCAGTTCAGGCCCGGGCAGGTCGTGGCCGAAGAGGGAGGAGACTGCTGTCGATGTCTGGACGGGGGAATCTGTCACCACCTGTGCAGTCCCTCCCCCGAAGGAAGCCTCGATCATCGCCCCACGCTCGAACTGGCAGCGGGGGGCATCCGGCTTTCGTTTCAGGGTGGCAATGCCGTCCTCGCACCCGCTCCCGTGGACAGTCCCTTCGAGTCTCTTTACCGCTTCGAGGAGAAGGGTCATGGTGTATCATCCCCGTTCCCGAAGAGGATAACCCTCGCAGGAGAACCGTCGAGCCCCTCGAGACGGAGGGGGAGGGCTACCATGAAGTAGTCACCTTCCGGGACACCGGAGAGGTCCAGGAGCTCCAGGATCGCGATCCCTCGTCCAAGGAGTTCACGGTGCACGGAGCCATCCCCGTCCGGGGCCTCGATGGAGGGGGAATCGATCCCCACGACCAGGGTTCCTGCACCCGGCGAGGAGCCGGGCCGCGTCGGGTGCGAGGTGGGGAAATTCCGGGCCAAAAGAACCCATTCCCGACGCCCGGGTCCTGATCAGGATCCTCTCCGCACCATCCAGCTTTCCCGAGAGGGATGCCGCTGTGATGGAATTACCGACATCCACCAGATCGAGGACCCGTGCTTTCCCGATGAGTTTCTCAAGGGGGATCCGATCTACAGATGTTCCGCCTGAAAGGTAATGGGAGGGAGCGTCGAGATGAGTGCCGGTATGGGAGGTGAGCCTGAGATCGGTGTATGTATACCCATCCCGGTCCACCTGCTGGAAGACGGGCCTTGGATCCCCGGGGTAGACGGGAACTCCCTCCCCCAGGGGCCGGGTGATATCGAGGATCCCGGGTCCCCCTAGGGAGCCGGGATTGTCCGGGGGGAAGGGGCCCCTCTGGATAGGATCTCCCTACTCCTCATCCTCTCTCCACCCGTGCTCCCCGATGAGCGGGACGAAGACGACCCCGCCGTGGGATTCACGCCGGATCCTCTCCCCTTCCCGAACAAGCCGGACCAGGTCCTGGACCCCGTGCGGCCCCACGGGGGCGACAAGCCGGCCGCCGTCCGCGAGTTGCCCGATGAGCGGAGGAGGAATATCCGGTGTCCCTGCCGTGACAAGGATCCCCTGGTAGGGTGCCTTCTGGGAATATCCGAGAGGTACCGTCTGCCACGATCACATCCGCGCGCCGGCTGCCTGCCGTGGAAAGGTTCCTCCGTGCCCGTGCCGCGACGGCCGGGATCCGCTCGATGGTGATCACCTCTGAGGCCAGCTCCGCGAGGATGGCGGCCTGGTACCCGCTCCCGGCCCCGATCTCCAGGATCCTGTCCCCGACATGCGGGTCGAGGAGATCGGTCATGAGCGCCACGATGTAGGGCTGGGATATCGTCTGTCCGTCGCCGATGGGCAGGGGCCGGTCGTCGTACGCCACCCGCCGCAGATCTTCGGGGACGAAGACATGCCTGGGCACCTTTTCCATCGCCGCGAGCACCCGCTCGTTACGGATGCCCCGGGCACGGATCTGCTGCTCCACCATCTGCCGTCGCTGCTCGGTGAACGGATCGATCGGCATCTCTAGAACCCTGACTCCGCCTTGTCGATGGCCGCGTCGATCTGCTTCTGCAGGACGTCGGGGAGACCGGTGATCTTTACGTCGAGGAATCCCCGGATGATCGTCGCGGTCGCCTCCTCCTCGGAGAGGCCCCGCGCCATGAGGTACTCGATCTCGTCCTGCGCGATCTTCCCGACCGCGGCCTCGTGGGAGAGCTCGGTGCCGACGACCGATCCCTCGATTTCCGGGATGGCGTGGATGACCCCGTCCCGGAGGATGAGCCCCTTGCACTCGAGGTGCCCCCTTGTCCCGTCGACGACCCCCTTGATCTCGCCCCGAGACATGATGGTGCCTCCTCTCGTGATGGCACGGGTGATGAGCTCGGCGCTCGCCCCCTTTGCCCCGAGGATGGCCCGGGACCCGATGTCCAGGTACGAGGTCGGGGAGGCGATGATGATGCTCGAGAACCGTGCCACCGAGTGCTCGCCGGTGAGGTTGGCCGTCGGGTACATCTGCACCTTCTTCACCGGCTGCATGCAGATGTAGTTGGAGAGGAAGGTGCCGTTCTCCTCGACGACGGAAGCGGAACGGGGATAGACCTCGATCTCCTCGCCCCAGGTGTGGATCATGGTGAAGGAAATCTTCGCGTTCTTCTTCACGTAGAACTCCGAGATCCCGTAGTGGGCGCCCCCTTTCCCGACGTGCCTTCCGCTTGCGCACCCTGATACGATGTGGAGTTCCGCCCCCTCCTCGGCGATGATGATGTTGTGGACGTACTGGATCTGCTCGCGCCCCAGGGTACAGGCACGCCTGCACGGGGAGGATGTTCTTTGTCCCCTTCCGCCCGATGATGACATATCCCCTCGGGTTCTCCTGGGCGGCGACGGCCTTCGTGTACTCGTCCCTGTCCTTCGGGATGAGCTTCCAGTAGTAATCCTTGAGCCAGTCGTACCTCTTGAGCGCCTCGGCGATGGAGAGGACCTCGATCCCCTCGGCGGAGCAGGTTGCCTGCAGGACGTCCTGGTTTGCCTGCAGGTAGGACCCGCACCGGTTGATCATCGAGAGCTCGATACCGGACTGCTGGAGCCGCTCGCGGTCCTCGGTTGAGATGAAGGACTCGCCTAAGCCTTCTGGCATTCCAGACACTCCCGGTAACCGCGTGCCTTGATCTCCTTGAGCATCTCGCGGGGGCTCCCACGGCATTTGATAGCGCCGTCGCACATCATGTGTCCCACGTTCGCATCCAGGTAATCAAGGATGAAGCCCGTGTGGGTGATGATGAGCCCGCTCTTCTTCCTGTTGACGATGTGGAGGTCCTTCTCCAGGAGCTTCCCGATGGTGGCCCCGATGAGGGAGATGTTCTCGAGGTCCACCCCGCTCTCGGGCTCGTCGAGCATCACGAAGTCGGGGTGCTGGACCATGAGCTGGAGGATCTCGCTCCGCTTGATCTCCCCGCCCGAGAACCCCTTGTTGACGTCCCTCCCGAGGAATTTCTCCATGTTCACCTCCTTTGCATAGGTGTCGATGGTTTCCTTTGCTTCCTTCGAGGTGGCGGTGAGGAGCTTCCCGAGCTTCAGCCCCCCGACCGTGGGGGGGCGCTGGAACATGAGGCCGATTCCCGCCGTCGCCCGCTCGTTCACGGGGAGGCGAGTGATCTCATTCCCGTTGTACATGATCTCTCCCCGGGTGACCTTGTAGCCCGAGAACCCCATGATGGTCATGAGGAGGGTGCTCTTCCCCGAGCCGTTCGGCCCCATGAGGACATGGGTCTCCCCGTCCCCGATCTTTAAGTTGATGTCATGGAGGATCTCCTTCTCCCCCACCTCGACATGCAGGTCCGTGATCTCAAGCATATGAACGCAGATGTAATTCTCCTCAGGTAACATAAAAGCCTCACCTGCGGCGCGGGGTCACCTGACATCCGACGGGAGCTCTTACTTTCACCTCGCGCACCCTGAAGGGGTTTATCTTCCCCTTTGCCTCTCTCCTTCATGTACGGAGCAATCATCGACACCATCTCTGACCCGACCTTCGAATCCATCGCCGCAGAGGGCGGCACGATTCCCGGTCATCCGGAGGAACACCCAGCCACGCGCGATTCTCAGAGGGACCAACACCAGGCACCGGTAACCGCGGATCCGGGCATTCAGTGGCTACTCTTAAACACTCAGCGAACCAACCGGCCGTTAATGGGGACCGGGTGACGGACTTCTCGCAGTATTCCCATGATACATCTATCCCAATGAAACGGCGGCTCATCACTGTTCGACGTATGTCGTGGTTCTAGTGTTTTTGAAGAGATAGGGCGCAAGGACGATCCTATAGAAAGAGCGGTTTTCCTCGTCCAAGGAGTTATGACGGTCGGATTTCTCCCTAAATTTATTCTCTTCTTAATCCTAAAGATAGACCTAAAAACATATCTATTATTAGGTCTATTATTAGCCATGGAGTAAAAAAAGAAACTACATTAATAAAAGTAAATGATAAAAGTGGCTCGCTACGTACCACAATACCGATCGAAATAAAGAAATTATTTGATCTAAAAGAAGGGCATAAAATTACCTGGATTTACACCCCCAGAAACAAGGTGCGTATCGAAATTTCCGATTCCAGAAGAAACAATGGGGGGGGTGGGTAATATGTCAGACTTATTAATTAGTGAATACGAAAATAGACCTCTTAAAATGGGTCGCCCAAAAAAAGAGAAGGAAGGTGAATTCAAAAATGAATCGCTCAAAATCGTTATCGATACTGATAAGCCCATTTCTTCAGACGATAAACAGATAATCCGTTTAATAGAATCCAAATTTAAAAATAATGGTTTTATTTTTGAGGTAGAGGATAATGCCTTGAATTTTTATTTGAAAGCAATTGATTTCAAATATTTTAAAGAATCTCTCCTTGATACTATTGATACTTACGAAAGTCCAGACGAAATAAATCGAGATATGTTCAACAGGTTAATAAATAAAATTGGAAAAATCGGTAGTTATGGAATAAAGAGCGGGAAGAGAATTTATTTTGATTATAATAAAGAGCGAAAGGTAGAGAATCGGCAAAAAAAGGTAGCCCAAAGAGGATTTCATTACTATACAAGAGGGAATAAATTCACTAAAGAAGTAAATGCCCTTCCTAAAGAATTTGAAAATGCAATTGTGTGTGAGGATAGCGAAAAAGTACTAAAACAATTACCATCTAATAGCATTGATTTAATCATTACATCGCCCCCTTACAATTTCGGAATGGGGTATGACATCACCGAAGATGGCATTGATTGGGAAGGATATTTTGAGAAATTATTTACGATCTTCGATGAATGCATTCGTATTCTAAAATATGGCGGTCGTATAATCGTAAATATCCAACCATTATTTTCTGATTATATTCCAAGCCACCATATTATCTCAAACTTCTTTCTAAAGCGCAAAATGATCTGGAAAGGCGAGATATTGTGGGAAAAGAATAATTATAATTGTAAATATTGCGCCTGGGGGAACTGGAAAAGTCCTAGCGCGCCTTATCTAAAATATACCTGGGAATTCCTAGAGATATTCTCGAAAGGAAGTCTACTCAAAGAAGGTAAGAAAGAAGATATCGACATTAACGAAGAAGAATTCAAAAAGTGGGTTTTAGCAAAATGGGTAATTGCTCCTGAAAGGAACATGAAAAGTTATGATCACCCAGCCATGTTCCCAGAAGAATTGGTAGAACGCGCTCTGAAGTTGTTCAGTTATGAGCATGATGTGATATTAGATCCGTTCAAGGGGGTAGGGACGACCTGCCTAGTAGCGAAGAGATGGAATAGAAGATATGTTGGAATTGATACCTCGGAAAAATATTGTAAGATTGCCAGGAAACGGTTGAAAGAAGAAATTTAAAACTATCCTAGCATGATTTTCCCGAATGGGGGAATGTTTTTTTCAGCCAGAATAGTATCCAAATCAAATTTAACCTGATTGTAAAACTCGATCAGTGAATCTTCATTAATCTCGTCCCATTCTTTTCTTTTGGGGCTTTTCCATAATTTTCGATCCTTTATTTCTCGTAAAATAAATATCTGGTCAATCGAACTCTGCCCCTTAAAAGGAATCTCGTTGTCATCCACCTGATTTCCTTCAGATAAAATGTATACTTTCGTATTGGCGGACCCTTGCTTCAGTTTTTGAGCAGCAAACTGTGCCTCGTTTAACATTGTTTTATCAGTATAGGTTTTACATTCGATAGCGATAAGTGGAATAATAATATCCTCAGGTAGATTCCCCGATATTTACATCGAAATGCTTTCCAATGCAAAAATCGATATCCTTTGTTTTTATAACCCCCCTTCCAAGGCTATTGATTGCCATTCCTGCGAAAATTTTCTTATTATAAAAACCCAAATCCAATTCTTTGATCTTCCGTAAATCCTTGAATAAGAATCCGCAAAATTCTTCTAATATAGTAGGTCTGAATTTGGACTGTGGTTTTATCCATTCAGGTGTGTTGAAAGATTGTGCCTTGGAATAGTAATCAGTTAACAATTTTATTTTTCGCAGAATTTTTGATTTTCTTACACCTGTTATTGTTAATTGTGCATCTCGGTATGGGTCATAATATTCACGCTTGAACTGGATAAATTCCTTTCCACGGCCCCCGTAATTAGTTTTAATTTTAGTTTCGATATTGCTTTGATGATAGAGATAGTTCAGTTCCACAATTCAAAGATAAGCTTAGATGATTAAATAGTTTAAGTCGTTTTAAAGGAAGAGGGATATTTGTTTAGACCTTTGTATACTTGGGAAATGTCAGTATAACTCCAAGTGTCACCAATCATGAGTAGAGTTACAAACTACGGGAGTGGGGTGCTCTTAGTATCCGTGGAAGATCGGCAACCGAATCGATGATGAGGTCGGGGACAACTCTTGAGGAGGTCAGGGTGTCCTCCCGGAACTTCCCCGTCCGGACCAGGATCCCCTGCATCCCGCATCCCTGGGCCCCGCCGATGTCGGTCTCGATATCATCGCCGACCATTGCGACTTCGGGAGCAGGGATCCCCAGACCTTCGAGGGCGGTGGCAAAGAAGGCAGGCGACGGCTTCCCTGCGCAGGAAGCCTCCTTCCCTGTCGCGTATTCGAGGGCGGTGACGAACGGACCGGCCGAGAGCATGAGTCCGTCGTTCCCCATCCAGGTGCGATCCTTTTCGAGGGCAATGATCTCTGCACCTGAAAGGATCATCCTCATGGATCGGTTGAGGAGCTCGATAGGTGAACCGTTCGCCTGCGTCCCCGATAACCACGACGTCAGGGTGATCTTCGGTGACCGTTACACCGGCATCCTCAAAATCCTGATGGGCATCACCCGTTGTGACGAGAAAAGCGGTCTTCCCTTCCTTCATCAGCATGGATGCCGCGGCAACAGCCGGCGTGAGTATCTCCCGTTCATCGATGGGGAACCCCATCGCCACGAGCCTGCCCGCAACCGAGGCACGGGATCGCCGTGTCGAATTGGAGACGAAACGGACGGGGAATCTTCGTTCCCGGAGGCCCCGAATGGCCTCGATGGCTCCCGGAACGGGCTGGTTCCCTATGTAGAGAACCCCGTCGAGGTCGAGGAGAAGACCCCGGATCTTCTTCATCGCATCCCCTCCAGGAGAAACCAGTCAACGAGCTCTTCGCAGAAGGCATGGGAGGGGGGATCAGGTGTGAGGATCGGGTGATGAGGCTGTTGATATCCCGGGCCGGGCGCTCTTTCATCCACTCCCTGATGAGAGGGAGGGTGATCTCGGGGTGGAACTGGACGCCCGCCGCGCTGCCGAGGAGGAACATCTGGTGCTTCACCGCCTGCCCCTTCCAGAGGAGCGACCGCGCCCGTGGGGAGATCGAAGGTATCACCGTGGAACTGGAAGACCTCCATCCGGTCTGGGGATCCCTGGAAATATTCAGAGCTCGCTCTCTCGATTCCGCACCACCCGAACTCCTTTTCGCCGGGATACACCCGCGATCCCATGGCATCCGCGATCAGCTGGGCACCGAGGCATATCCCGACCAGCGGCCTCCCTTCCCGGATGTAGCTTCCTGATGATCTCCTTCTCCTGTGCGAGGAAGGAGTACTCCTTCTCGTCATGGACGGACATGCCTCCGCCCATGATGATCAGGGGAGACGAGATCCCCGCGGGTGCTTCACCGGTCTCGTACAGACGGTGGATCTCGAAGGGGATACCCCGCGATCGCAGGAGATCCGGAAAGAAGCCGGGCCCCTCGGTCTCCATATGCTGGAAGATGGCAACCTTCATCCCGGTCTTCATGGGTTCGCCCGTGAAGGAGTGGGGGACGAACCGATTAAAACCTTATCTACCGCCGGGGCCCGGAGGGAGACGTCGGCCCGGGATCGGCTCCGCTCCTCCCGCCGTCGGAGATCGATCATCCTGTGACGTCCTCGCATCATAAACCTTTAATCCCATCATCCCGTATTCTATATGATCCAGCAATGGCCTGCACAATTATCGTGGGGGGTTTCTTCGGCGACGAAGGGAAGGGAAAGATCGTGGCACACATCGCCCGGCGGGACCGCCCGGCCATCATCTCCCGGGGAGGTGTCGGCCCGAACGCAGGGCACACCGTCAACATCGGGGAGAAGACCTACGGGGTCAGGATGGTGCCGAGCGGCTTCGTGTACGAGGAGGCCCTCCTCTGCATCGGGACAGGGGTCCTCGTCGACCCGAGGGTCTTCCTCCACGAGGTCGACCTCCTCGGGGTGAAGGGAAGGGCGTTTGTCGATGAGCGGTGCGGGATCATCGACGAGGCCCATATCCAGAGGGACAAGGGGAGCGACCACCTCTCGAAGACCATCGGGTCCACGGGTACCGGCTGCGGCCCCGCCAACGCCGACCGGGTGATGCGGGTCGGCCGGCAGGCGAAGGACGTACCCGAGCTCTCCGAGTACCCTGATGGACGTTCCTGCCGAGATCAATGAATCGCTCGACGATGGAGAGTTCGTCCTCATCGAAGGTACCCAGGGGTTCTACATCTCCCTCTACTTCGGTACCTACCCCTACGTGACCTCCAAGGACACCTCGGCCTCCCAGATAGCCGCCGACAACGGGGTCGGGCCGACCCGGATCGACGATGTGATCGCGGTCTTCAAGGCCTACCCGACCCGGGTGGGGGCGGGACCGTTCAGCACCGAGATGACCCCTGAAGAGGCTCACGAGCTCGGGATCGAGGAGTTCGGGACCGTGACCCACCGCCCGAGGAGGATCGGGAACTGGGACGGCGAGAGGGCACGGTCCTCGGCCATGATCAACGGGTGCACGCAGGCTGCCATCACCGGCATCGACCGGATCGACCCCGACTCCTTCGGGTGCTCCGAGTACCGGCAAGCTCTCCCGGGTGGCGAAGGATTTCATAAAGAAGGCAGAGGACGATATCGGCGCCCCCGTGACCCTCATCTCCACTGGCCCCGACATCTCCCATATCATCGACCTGAGGAAGGAGCTGATGAGGAGATCCCTCCTCGATATCCTCTGCTGCCCCGTCTGCAAGGGGGATCTCACCCTCCGGGGCACCGAGGAAGACGGGGGGGAGATTCTCGAGGGGGGCCTCTTCTGCGCGGCCTGCTCGGTCGAGTACCCGATCACCGACGGGATCCCGGATCTCATCCCGAAAGAACCGAAGGGGGGGTAAGAGAACCATGGCCGGAGGCGAGATTCACCTGAACAGGAAGGCCATCAACTCCATCGAGCTCCCTGCCCAGGTCCAGGCCGAGGCGGGGAAGCCCCTGGTCCTCACCTTCAACAACCACGGGCACCCCCTCCATGTCAGCCTCTCGGCCATGAACCCGGCACGGTTCACCTCATTCACTCACGAAAACCTGTTCGTCCAGGGCCAGACCGAGTACCAGATCCCCATCTTCGAGGATGCGGAGGAGGGGACGTTCTCGATCGAGATAGTGACGGGCTACGGGCGGACGAAGTGTGATATGAGGGTCATCGTCAGGAAACCCCTGCCCGAGCATGTCGAGAAAGTCGAGGAGAAGGAGCCCGAGGGGCTGAAGATCCCCTGGCTCCGGGTCGCCCCCATCGCAGCAGGGCTCATAGTCTACGGTGCCTCTCTCGTCTCGGGCATCGACATCCTCAAAGACCTCGCCTTCTTCATTCTCCTCGCCGGTCTCCTTCTCCCATGGCTGCAGAAGCAGGGCTAGTCCTCGCCGCGGCCCTTGGCGTGGACCGTGTATTCGGAGATCCGCCTGGCCGGTACCACCCCGTCGCGCTCCTCGGCCGCCTCATCGGCTGGTGGGGGGAACCGCGCCGCTGGAGGCCCGGGACCCAGAAGGTCGCCGGCGTCATCTGCGGGATCGGGACCGCCTGCCTCTTCGCCCTGCCCTTCCTCCTTGTGGACAGGTTTGCTCCGATCCTTGCCGCTCTCATCCTGGGCCCCTTCCTCCTGAAGATCACCTTCGCCTGGAGGGCACTGGAGGAGCATGCACGAACGGTGGAGACGACGGTGCAGGGGAGTCTTGACGAGGGGCGGAAGGCCGCGGGGAGGATGGTGAGCCGTGACACGAGGGCCCTCTCCCGGGAGGAGATCCTCTCTGCCGCGTACGAGTCGGTATCAGAGAACCTGGTGGACAGCATCACCGCGCCGCTCCTCTTCTTCGCCGTCTTCTCCCCGTTCGGGCTTGGGCTTGCGGCGGCTGCCTTCTACCGTGCCTGCAACACCATGGACGCCATGCTCGGCTACCGCGACCACCGCGGGCAGATCGGGTGGTTCCCTGCACGGCTGGATGACCTCCTCACCTGGGTCCCGGCGCGGGTGACCGGCTTCCTCCTCCTCGGGTACTTCGCGGCAAAGAGGAGGCTCGGCCCGGCCCTCGCGGCCCTGAGGAGGGACGCGCGGAAAAGGCCCGGGCTGAACGGCGGGATCCCCATGGCCATTATCGCAGGCGGGGTCGGGGTCTGGTTCGAGAAGCCCGGGGTCTATACCATGGGAACGGGAGAGAAGGGCCTCGGAGAGGGAGGCAGGGAGATCGTCCGCGCCGTGCGGGTGACGACCCTCCTCCTCTCGGCAATCCTCGTCACCGCGCTATTTTTATTGGGTTGACCCGCGTACGTAGCATGCTATGAAGCTGGAGGAACTCAGGTTCGGCACCGAACTCCTCAAACGCGGCTTCGCGTCCATGCAGAAGGGAGGGGTCATCATGGACGTGGTGAACGCGGAGCAGGCGGCGATCGCGGAGGAGGCCGGGGCGGTGGCCGTCATGGCCCTGGAGCGGGTGCCGGCCGATATCAGGAAGGCGGGGGGTGTCGCGCGGATGGCCGACCCCGCCCGGATCACGGAGATCATGGACAGGGTCTCGATCCCTGTCATGGCCAAGGTGAGGATCGGCCACTTCGTGGAGGCACAGGTCCTCGAGGTGCTCGGGGTGGACATGATCGACGAGAGCGAGGTGCTGACGCCTGCCGACGAGCAGTACCACATCGACAAGAGCCAGTTCTCGGTGCCCTTCGTCTGCGGTGCCCGGGACCTGGGCGAGGCCTTGCGCCGGATTGACGAGGGCGCGGCCATGATCCGGACCAAGGGCGAGGCGGGGACAGGGAACGTCGTCGAGGCGGTCCGGCACATGCGGAACATCATGGGGGAGATCCGCTCCCTCCAGGGGAAGTCCACGCAGGAGATGATGGACCGGGCACGTGAGATCGAGGCTCCGGCAGGGCTCGTCCTCGAGACGGCAAAGCGCGGACGGCTCCCGACCGTGAACTTCTCAGCCGGCGGGATCGCCACCCCCTCCGATGCGGCGATGATGATGCAGCTCGGTGCCGACGGGGTCTTTGTCGGGTCGGGGATCTTCCTCTCCCAGAACCCCGCACGGATGGCCAAGTCCATCGTCGAGGCCGTGAACCATTACGATGATCCCCGCACCATCGCCGAGGTCTCGAGGGACCTGGGCGAGGCGATGAAGGGCCTCGACATCCACCTCCTGAAACCGGACGAGGTGCTCCAGACCCGTGGGCGTTAGGATCGGCGTCCTCGACCTCCAGGGGGATGTCTCGGAGCATATCGACGCCTTCAGGAGGGCTCTCGCCGAATCGGGCCTCTCGGAAGGCTCCGAGGTCATCACGGTCAGGAGAGCGGAACAGATCCCTTCCTGCGATGCGCTCGTCATCCCGGGCGGCGAATCAACGACCATATCACGGCTCATCGACAGGAACGGGATGCGGAAGGCCCTCGAGGAGTTCCAGGGCGGGATCTTCGCCACCTGTGCGGGACTCATCCTCCTTGCGAGAGTTGTTCCGGACCCCCGGGTGAAACCCATCGGGCTTCTTGACATCGATGTCGAGCGGAACGCCTTCGGACGGCAGAAGGACTCCTTCGAGGCGGATCTCGTGATTCAGGGCCTGGATGAGCCGTTCCATGCCGTTTTCATCAGGGCGCCCGTCATTGCCCGTGTCGGGAAAGGGGTTGTGGTGCTCGCTGAAGTGGACGGGGCACCCGTGGCGGTGCGGCAGGGAAAGCACCTCGGGTTATGCTTCCACCCGGAGCTATCGGGGGATACGAGGCTGCACCGGATGTTTCTCGAAAGACTTCAGAGAACCTGAGAAAATCTCACGCTAGTGCGTTCTGGGATATATCTCCTTCAGGATCCCCGTGAGCTTTACGAGGCCAGCCTTCTCCTCCCGGGTCGGCAATTCTCCCGTAACGCTCAGGTCCGGCTGTATCCCGAGCAGGGTGACCTGCGCCTTCGCCTCCTTCTCCAGGTACTCCATCACCACCGGCAGGGGGAGGGCATGGGTGATGAGGAGATCGGCATGGACCTCGCATGCCTCGATGATGCCGAGGGTCCCGGGCGCCTTCCCCATCACCGCCGCGTCGATGAAGAGGATATGGGCAGGCCTCGACCGCCGGACGGGGGCGGTCACGCTCTCGGGCATGGTCCCCCCGTAGAAGACCTTCAGCCCCGGAAGGCCCAGCGCCTCTATCCGGCGGGCGGCGAGCATTCCCAGCCGGTCATGGGGGTTGAGCTCGTCCCCGATCCCGACCACGGCGAGATGCGGCGCGTCCGTCAGCCTCTCACGGAGGACGGTCTCGAAACCGGGGGAGTCGCTGCACCTCATCCTACCACGACCTCGCGGTCCGTGCCTGACCCAGAGAACTCGCAGGTGAGCCGGATGGCCTTCGGCTCCTGGGGGCAGTACTCCTCGCAGAGTCCGCAGCGGATGCACCGGTAGATGGCAACCTCCGGCTTCTTCTTCCGCATGAGCTTCTTGCCCTTGACCTCCATCTCGCGGGGCGCCTCCACCATGGTGATGCAGGAGGCCGGGCAGACCCGGGAGCACCTCCCGCACCCGATACAATTCTCGTCGATGATCTCGACCCGGCCCCTGAACCCTGCAGGGACCGGGACCTTCTCGACCGGGTACAGGATGGTGAAGGGCTTCCTGAACAGGTTCCCGAGCATCTCCCTGAGGACGGAGAAGCGGTCCCCTGCGTTCTCGATGGCCTCGCAGGCGCCGCTCACCTTCCCACCCCCCAGAAGACCATGAAGAGGACGAGGGCGATCTGGAAGAGGGCCGCGTTCGCCAGGTACTTCCAGCCCACGTCGTTCAGCTGGTCGATCCGGATCCTCCCCGTCATGACCTTGATAGAGGCGAGGACGAGGAGGATGCCGATGGTCTTTGCAAGGAAGAAGATGAAGCCGGCAACAGCCGCCACAACGCCGCCAGGCACCCACCCGGGGACCGAAGGCCCGCCGAGGAAGATGGCCGCGACGAGGGCCGCACCCACGACGAGGGCGATCTCGTTCGTGAGCTGCATGAGGGCGAGGCGCCGTCCCGTGAGCTCCGTCCAGGGGCCTGCGACGATCTCGGTCTCTGCCTCGGGGATATCGAACGGCGTCCGCTCGAGCTTGGCCTGGAGCCCCACGAGGGCGACGATGAAACCGATCGGCTGGAGGAGGGCGAACCAGGGGTGTACCCCCTGCAGCGCCATGATATCGGAGACGGACCAGGACCCTGACGCGATCGCGGGGGCGAGGAGGGCGAGGAAGAACGGCACCTCGTAGATGAAGAGCTGGGTCACCGCCCGGACGCCCCCGACGGTGGAGAAGACGTTCCGGGAGAGCCATCCGACGAGGAAGAGGGCGATGGTCGGGAGGGTGAGGAGGTAGAGGACGAGGACGAGGTCCCCCTGGAAGGCGAGCGGCGAGGGGCCGATGACCGGCACGTAGAGGAACGCGGTCATGACCGCCGCAAGGGCGAGGACCGGCGCAGCGTCGAAGGCCAGGCGATCCACCCCCCGCGGGTCGATGACCTCCTTGCCGAGGACCTTGATGAAATCGGCGAGGGGCTGGATGAGCGGCGGGCCGACCCGGTGCTGCATCCGTGCCCCGACCTTCCGGTCCAGGTACGCGAGGAAGAGGGCGTACGCGATGAGGAAGAGGAACCCCGGGAAGATCAGGACATAGAGGAGGAGGAAGAATGGATCCATCATCTCTCACCCCCTTTCCCGTCTCCTGCCCTATGACGAGGGTGTTCCTTGAGGTGCAGGAGAGGCCGTGCCCGGCCTATCCGTCAACGACCGTCATACGGGAGGTGCACGAGAGGCAGGGATCGATGGCCGCGACGATGACGGGGATATCCGCGATGTTCTGGTTCACGAGGGACATCGCGACCGAGGTCCAGTTGGCGAGGGTCGGGGTCCGGATATCGAGACGATCTACCTTGTCGGTGCCGTTCGTCCGGATGAAGTGGACCAGCTCCCCCCTCGGGGCCTCGTAACGCGAGAGGATCTCTCCCGTCGGGGCCTTCTTCGGCGCCTCGACGCTTATCGGGCCCTCGGGGAGGTGCTCCAGGCAGTAGCGGACGATCCCGACACTCTCGTCGAGCTCCCCGATCCTGACCACGGTCCTCCCGTAGACGTCCCCGTCGTTCGAGGTCACGACCTTCCAGGGTATCTCGCCGTAGGCGAGGTACGGGTCGTCCACGCCGGATATCGTAGTCCACCCCGCTCGCCCGGGCGGTGGGGCCCACGGTCCCGTAGGCGAGCGCCTGGGCCCTCGTCATCTTCCCGACCCCCTGGAAGCGCATGATCATGGTCTCCTGCCGCTTCACCATCTCCCGGGTACTTGACGAGCCGTTCGTCGAGTCCCGGGAGGAGCGCGAGGGTCTTTTTCACCTGGGACGGGGGGATATCCCGCCGCACCCCCCGATCTCGTTCATCCCGTAGTTGACCCGGTTCCCGGTCAGCCTCCTCGAGGATGTCCTGGACCGTCTCCCGGTCCTTCCAGGTCCACATGAAGAGGGTGTTGAAGCCAATCTCGTGGGCGGCCACGCCGAGCCAGAGGAGGTGGCTGTGCATCCGCTCGAGCTCCGCGACGATGGTGCGGATGTACTGGGCGCGGGGCGGGACCTCGACGCCCATGATCTCCTCGATCCCCTTCACGAACGCCGTCCCGTGGGAATGGGAGCAGATGCCGCAGACCCGCTCGAGGAGGGGCACGACCCGGATGAAGTCCCGCTGCTCGGCCGCCTTCTCGATCCCGCGGTGGTTGTAGGAGACGTCGAGCTCCAGCCGGACGATGGTCTCCCCCTCGACAAAGACCTTGAAGTTCACCGGCTCCTTGAGGGCCGGGTGCTGGGGCCCGATGGGGACGGTGATCTCGACCATCTACTTCACCTCCATGATGCCGCCGTAGAAGGTCCCTTTCACCGGCTTCCAGTCCTTCCTCATGGGATACTCCGTAAGGGGCCAGTCCTCGTTCAGGATGATCCGCGCGAGGTTCGGGTGGCCCGGGAAGGCGATCCCGAAGAGGTCATGGATCTGCCGCTCGTCAGATCCCTGCCGGCGGGAGGAGGTCGGACACGGTGGGAACCGCAGGATTTTCCCTGGGAATCTCGATCCGGATGGAGATCACGGTCCGGTGGAGACCGGTGAGGTGATATGTGAGCTGGAAAGTCCTGCCAAGATCCGCCGTGCTTATCATGATGAGGCGCTCGCAGGACAGGCCGTCATAGGCGGATCTGATGGCATCGCGGGCCTTCTCTGCCCCCGTCACCACCTGTATCCGGTTCGACCTCAGCTGGGTGACCGGCCCGAATCCTCCAAGGGCTGCCTGGACAGCCTCCAGAGCGAGGAGATCCGTCATGTTCCCGCCTCCGCCTTCTCCCCGCCTTCCGCGGACTGGACGGGTTCTGCGGCGGTCGCGGGCTGCTTCTTCCGCCACTCCCTGCCGCCGTGGGCGACGTCCTCCTTGAGGATGCGCAGGGTCTCCACCACGGCGTTGATGATCTCGTCGGGGCGCGGAGGGCATCCCGCCACGTAGACATCGACCGGCACCACATGCGTCGACCGCGTTCATCACATGGTAGAGGCCCTGGAAGACTCCCCCCTGCTCCCGCACGCGCCCATCGCGATGACATACTTCGGTTCGGGCATCTGCTCGTAGATGCGCCTGAGCCGCGGCGCCTGCTTCCTCGTGACGGGCCCTGTCACGATGAGGATATCGGCGTGACGCGGGGAGCCCTTTGCGAGGATGCCGAACCGCTCGACGTCGAAGCGGGGGGTCAGGGTGGCGATGATCTCGATGTCGCACGCATTGCACGCGCCGCTGTTGAAGATGGTGATCCACGGCGACTTCAGCCGTGCCCAGGTGGCAAAGCGCTGTGAAAGGGACATGTCCTCACTCTCAGTCATCTCTCATGCTCCTTCTAATCATCTCACTGCTCCCACCGCAGCACCATGACGGCGACCGCGATGATCGCGAGGTACCCGACCGTGGCATAGAGGCTTGCTGACGGTGGCGCCGTGGCGATGACGAGCGCCGCCACATGCGCCAGGGTGAAGAAGATGGCCACGTAGAAGAACTGGTAGGATGGCTGGAAGGTCTGGGCTTCCCAGGCCTCACCCCCGACATAGGGCATCCGCTTGTCACCGGAATCGGCCGGTGCAGGGGCGATGGTCCGCGCCCAGAGGTAGATGAGGAGGCCGATCCCCATGGCTATCGCGTAGATCACGAACGGGGAGAAGAGAAGGTCGGACACCGCCATTCAGATCACCCCCCAGGGGAAGAAAGCCGATGCGCTCCCGAGCCACCCGGCTATGACCCCGGGGAAGAACCCGAGGATGACCGTCGCCAGGGCGAGGAGGGCGACGGCTATGGTGCCGGAGAGGGGGATCCTTTTGACAACGGCGGCACCGTGACCCTCCCCTCCATGCCCGCTGAAGAGGACCGTGGAGAGGAGGGGCACGTAATACCCCAGCGAGAGGGCGCTGTTCGCGGCGAGGACGAGGGCGAGGATTACCCCGCCCCAGCTGAGGGTGGACATCCCGGCGAGGAAGATGAGGGCCTTTCCCACGAACCCCGCGGTGGCGGGAACGCCGATGAGCCCGAGGATGAAGATGGCGAACGCGATCCCGACGACGGGGTGGCGCCCGCCGACCCCTTTCATCCGGGAGGTATCCGATGACCCGGCATTCGCTGCGAGGAGGTCGGCCGAGAGGAAGGCCCCACCTTTCATGAGCCCGTACGCCACGGCGTAGAAGAGCCCTGCGAGGATACCGGTGGCGAGGCCGTAGGTGAGGGCGATCCCGAAAGGGAGGAGGATATAGCCCATCTGGGCGATGCTCGAGTAGGCCAGGAGCCGGCGCACATCGGTCTGGGCGAGCGCAAGGAGATTCCCGGCGGTCATGGTGAGGACCGCGAGGATGAGGAGGACGATCCCGGCGAAGACCGATGCCCCACCTGCCGGCAGAGCAGCGAGGGAGAGGATCAGGGCGAGGAGGGACCCGGCTTTCGTAGCGCCCGCCATCACGGCCGTCACCCCGGCAGGGGCGTAGCTGTAGGCGTCCGGCAGCCAGGTGTGAAGCGGGACCACCCCGAGCTTCACCCCGTAGCCCACCGTGATGAGGATCGCGGCTGCCGCGAGGAGGAGGGGGTCTGCCCCTGCCAGTGCCCCGGGAAGATCGCTGATGAGGAGGGTGTGGCCCGCGATGTACAGGAGGGAGACACCAAAGAGGGCTGTCAGGGTCCCTGTCACCCCCTGGAGGAGGGTACTTCACTGCTGCCTGGATGGCCCGCGGCTCGTCCTTTCGCAGGTAGGCGACCAGGGCATAGGAGGGGATCGCCGAGAGCTCGACCGCGACGAAGAGGGTGAAGAGGTCGTGGGCGAAGCCTGCTGCCGAGGCCCCTGCGAGGGCGAAGAGGAGGAGCGGGTAGTAGATCTGGAGAGGGCCATCGGTGGCGAGCCTTCCCATGGATGCGAGGGCCGCGGCCACTCCGAGGAAGGTGATGAGAAGGGCGAATGCCACCCCGAGGGGGGTCGGCTGCAGGATCGGGCCCAGGAACGCTACCTCGCTGAAAGAACCGGTGATCCCGGCATCGAGCAGGAGGACGAACACCCCTGCAAGCCAGACGGCGGAGAAGGCTCCGGTCCACCTCAGGTTCTTCCCTCGAAGGACCTTTGCCACCAGGTATGCGAGCACGCCACCCAGGGCGATAAGGATGGGCGTGAATACGGCGAAGGCTGCGAGGTTCACAACCCCACCCCCCGTGTGGCAAGGGCAAGGAGGATGACGAGAGTCACCCCGAAGAGGAAGATATTCCAGTTCACGTCTTTACCCTCGCCCCACATGGCTCTCCGTCCGGCTGCATAGAAGGTCCCTGCGACGTCCAGCGCTATACGGTAGACCCTGCCGAAGATCTCCTGGAGCACGCGCTGAGAAGTCGATGACCGCGCGGCAGGCTGCCTTATAGAAGGCATCGATATCAACGAGACCTGTCTCGTGGGGTTCGAGGATCTTCTTCCCGATGGTGAAGAAAAAGAGGGCTGCTGCCCCGAGAATGGCGAGGGTCTCGACAACATGCACCGGATCGTACGCGACGTAGGTGACCGGTGACGGAAGGATGGCATAGAGGAGCGGCGGGTAGATGCCGATCGCGAGGCAGAGGAGCGCCGTTCCCACCATGGCGACCTGGGCAGGGAGAGGGGGATCCGACGCGCCCGGGATCTCGACCTTCGACGGGCGCAGGAAGGCGAAGTAGCCGAGCTTCAGGAAGGAGAGGAAGGTCCCGAAGGACGCGATCTCGAGGAGCGCCCAGAGGAGCGGGCTCGTCTGCTCGGCGGCGAGGATCACCATCCCCTTGGAGACGAAGCCGTTGAAGAGCGGCACGCCCGAGATCGAGAAGGCGGCGATCCAGAAGGCGATGGCGGTAACGGGCATCCGCCTCCAGAGCCCGCCGACCCGGGAGAGGAGGTTCTCGCCGGTCTTCCAGATGATGACCCCGACCGTCATGAAGAGGAGGGCCTTGTAGAGGATATGGTTGAAGACATGGGCCATACCGCCGTCGAGCCCGAGGAGGCCGATGGCGCTCCCCCCGCCGAGCCAGCAGAAGAGGCCGACGCCCGCGACCATGTACCCGACCTGGGAGATGATGTGGTAGGAGAGGAGCCGCCGCATATCGTTCTGCACGACCGCGAAACTGACGCCGTAGATCGCCATGATCGCCCCCATGTAGGCGATGAGGATGGTGGAGGGCTGGGCACGGGCGAGGAGGTAGACCGCGAGCTTCGTGGTATAGACCGAGAGGAAGACGCTCGCGGCGAAGTGAGCCCTCGGGTAGGCGTCCGGCAGCCAGGTGTGGAGGGGGATGAAACAGATATTCACGCCGATCCCGAGCAGGATGAAGAGGGATCCCCAGAACCCTGCCGCCGATCCCGCGAGGCCCGTCAGCGGGCCCACAACGGGGGAAGCCCCGGACATGATGAGGAGCGCGATGCCGGCTCCGAGGAGTGCCCCGCCCAATGCATGGAAGAGGAAGTACCGGAAGCCGGCCCCGATTGCCTCGCCTCCCTCCTGCCAGATGAGGAGGGTTGAGGTAATCGCCATGAGTTCCCAGAAGATGAGGAGGGTGATCCAGTCGCCCGCGAAGACCGCCCCGATCGAGGTCCCGGCATAGAGGAGGGCGAAGAGGTGGAGCCGGGGATGGTCGATCGAGGCGGCATAGAGGACCGCAAGGAAGGTGATCAGGGCGAAGATGGTCCCCGCGAGGTAAGAGAGGGCATCGACCCGGAGGAGGGTCAGGGTGTACCCCATGAAGGGGACCTGCCAGAGGAAGACCCCGCCCGGGGTGGATCCTGCCAGGTAGCCGCCAGGAAGAAAGAGGACGTCAAGGAGGGCTATGCCCGCGACGACGACAAGGCCGGCCTGCCTCGCCTTACCCTTCAGGGCGAGGACGAAGGGCCCGCCGATAAGGAAGATAAGGACGGGTGGAATGGCGAGCGAAGGGGACAGGCTTCCGAATGTCATCATTGCCGTGCCGGTCACATCCGCAGCCATCCGCGCCGCGATGGTAAAGGGTCCGTACGGGAATCGAGGGAAAGAGCCCGAAGAGGAGGCCGCAGCCTGCCGTTGCGAGGATAGGCACTGCAAGCGTCGGCCTTGCTCCGGAACCCGTTCCCTGGTACTTCGGGAAGAATGCCCGGGTGATGATGGGAAGGAAATAGGCCAGGTTGAGGACGCTTGAAGCGGCAAATACGAGGAGGATCCACCAGTCGCCGGTGCTCCATGCCCCCACGGAGAGGTACCACTTGGAGACGAATCCGGCCATGGGGGGAGCCCGGCCATCGAGAGGACCGCAAGGGTGAATGCGCCGAACTCGGCGGGCATCCTTCTCCCGAGGCCGTCGAGCTCCGAGATCTTCGTCTTCCCGGTCTCGACTGCCACCGCTCCCGCGACAAAGAACATGGTGAGCTTGCCGAAGGCATGGGCCGCGATGGCGAACCCTGCCCCGAGGATGGCCGCGGCCCGCCCCGCATCCGAGATCCCCGTCATCCCCGGCGGGAGGAGGATGGCCGCCCCGAGGATGATGTACGAGAGCTGGCTCACCGTCGAGTAGGCGAGCCGGAGCTTGAAGTCGTCCTGGAGGAGGGCGAGGAGTGAGCCCACGATGATTGTCACGATGGCTGCACCGATGACCAGGTTCTGGAGCCCGAGGTTCCCGATGAGGTCAGGGCCGTAGAGGTAGAGGAGGAGCCGGAGGATCCCGAAGACCCCAGCCTTCACGACCGCGACGGCGTGGAGGAGCCCGCTTACGGGGGTGGGGGCGACCATGGCAGAGGGGAGCCAGCCGTGGAGGGGGAAGATGGCCGCCTTCACGGCGAAGCCGGCGAAGAGGAGGATAAAGGCGAGACGGGCGAAGGCCGGTGCGAGGGTCGCAACGGAGGGTGCCCCGCCGGCGACGAAGTCGAGGGAGGACCCCATCCCCGGCGAGGAGGAAGGTCCCTGCGAGGATCGCGACCCCGCCAGAGAGGGTGTAGACCAGGTACTTCCTGCCCGCGGCGAAGGCTTCCCGGGTCTCCTTGTGGACCACCAGCGGGTACGTGGCGACGGTGAGGATCTCGTAGAAGATGAAGAGGGAGAAGAGGTTCGAGGAGAGCGCGACCCCCATCGTGGCCCCGATGACGAGGGCGAAGGAGGCGTAGTACCGGGTCTGGGCATGCTCCCTGAGGCCCCGCATGTAGCCGATGGAGTAGATGGTCGTGAGGATCCAGAGGAACGAGGCGAGGGAGGCGAAGAGGAGGCCGAGGGCATCGCCCTGCAGCTGGATGGTGAACCCGGGGAGGATGGAGAGGGGGGGTGTCCTTAATCCACCGGATGCGAAGAGAGTAGGGAGAGAGGACGCTGCAAAGAGGAAAGTGAGGACGGCGGTCACGAGGGAGGCGGCTTCCCGCGCATCGGGCCGGTCCCTGAGGGCGAGGATGGCGCCGGCCCCGATGAAGGGGACGGCAACGGTGAGGGCGAGCGCCCAGGCGTTCCCGTCCATCAGGAGGCCTCCTTACCGGGGCTGGCTGACATGGAAGAGTCCAGGCTCCCTGTCGTCCTCTTCACCAGGATGACGAGGGCGAGGGCCACCGCAGCGACGACGGCCTCGATGGTGATCAGGGTGAAGACCATCGCCTGGGAGACCCCTGTGTCTCCGGCGGCGTACCCCGCGGTGATGAGGAGGAGGCTCGCCCCCTTCCCCAGGAACTCGAGCCCGATGACCATCCGGATGAGGTTCGCCCTCCCGACGAGGCCGGCGAACCCGACGGCAAAGAGGGCCGCCGATATGGCGAGCAGGATCATCGTTGCGTTCATGGGGAGCCCTCCCGGGGAGTCCGGGACCCGAGGAAGAGGAGGACGCCGGTTGCGCCGGCAAGGAGGATGAACCCCTGGAGGATGACCTCAAGGGCACGCCCCTCCCAGAGTGCGGTTCCCACGTTCGTGAGCCCGGGCTCTGCCGATGGGAGGGCGGGTGCCCCGGGGAGGACCGCGGCAAGGAGGACGAGGAGGAAGAGGAGGCCGATGAGGACCCCGGCGACGGATGATCCCCTCATGCCGGTGCCTCCAGACTCCTCCCCTCCCGCGAGGAGGATGGCAACGAGGAAGAGGACCGCGACCAGGCCGGCCCCCACGGTCAGCTCGAGCGCAGCGGCGTAAGGGGATGCGAGCAGGTAGAAGATACCCGCGAGGAAGGCGCTCGAGAGAGCGAAGGCGACAACCGCCCGTACCAGGTTCCTCAGGGTCAGGCAGAGGACCGCCATGCCGACCGCGGCGATACCGAGAATGGCGATGACAAACGGATCAGACACCATGATACCAGAACACCTCCCCTCCGGCGTGCCCCAGCGGCCCACCGGTCCGAAGCCTCAAGGGATGCAGACTAACGTGTAGGGAGGGAGATTAAATTTGTTATTATTTATCATGAAGAATCGGGAATGACCGGCGGAGGGGTCGTCTGGTTCTCCCTATCCGGCGATATGTCGGGTTCTTTTCCGTGAATCTGCCCTATTCCTGTCACGACCCCGTGGGAAGAATGGATACCCTTAAACCATAAAAGGAACCACTACAATCCACATCCGGTCAGCGGATACTCCGAAATGCGAGGTGAAAGGACGTGTATATCCAATTGATCATCACGGTTGCGGTGAGCATCATCGCTCTCGCTGTTGCAGCCCTCTTTGGACGAGAGGTCCTGCAGGCCGATACGGGAACCCCGAAGATGCAGGAGGTTGCCGCGGCCATCCGGGAAGGCGCCGAGGCCTTCATCCGGCGCCAGTATACGACCATCGCCATCCTTGCCGTGGTCGTTGCCATCCTGCTCTTCCTTGTCTACGTGATCGCAGGAGATCTCGATACCGCGTGGCACACCGCCGTGGCCTTCGTCTTCGGCGCCTTCTGCAGCGGTCTCGCCGGGATCATCGGGATGTGGATCGCGGTCCGCGCCAACCTCCGGTCTGCGGCGGCGGCACGGACGAGCGCGGGCCGGGCCATCGTCCTCGCCCTCCGGGGAGGGGCGGTCTCGGGCCTCACCATCGTGGCCCTCTCCCTCCTCGGTGTCTCCCTCATCTTCACGGCCTTCGGGTCCGAACCCCCAGGAGACCCCCTTCCTCATCGTCGGGTTCGGCTTTGGTGCCTCCTTCATCGCCCTCTTCGCCCAGCTGGGCGGCGGTATCTACACGAAGGCGGCCGATGTCGGTGCCAATCTCGTCGGGAAGGTCGAGGCAGGGATCCCCGAGGACGACCCGCGGAACCCGGCGGTCATCGCCGACCTCGTTGGCGATAACGTCGGGGACTGCGCCGGCCGTGGCGCCGACCTCTTCGAGTCCACCGCTGCCGAGAATATCGGGGCCATGATCCTCGGGGTTGCCCTGTTCCCGTACTTCGGCGTGAACGGGATCCTCTTCCCGCTCGTGGCCCGTGCCCTCGGGCTCATCGCCACCATCGTCGGGATCCTCGCGGTCACCGAGAAGGGGGCCGAGAAGGGGAGCCCCATGGACGCCCTGAACCGGGGCTATTACGTCTGTGCTATCCTCGCGACCCTCTTCTTCCTGGGAGCGGCGTACTGGATGTTCGGCCCGGCCTACTACCTGTGGTTCTTCGCTGCAGGCGTGGTGGGCATCGTGCTCTCCATCGTCTTTGTCCATATCACCCTCTACTACACCGACTACACCCACCGCCCAGTCCTCGAAATCGTGAAGGCCTCGGTGACAGGCCCGGCCACGAACATCATCTCGGGGATGTCTGTTGCCTTCGAGACCACCGCGATCCCGGCAATCGCCATCGGTATCGCTCTTATTCTCTCCTTCAACCTCGGCGTCTGGAGCGGGATCCCGAACGGCGGGTTCTACGGGACGGCCATCGCCACCATGGGGATGCTCGCCACCTGCGCCTACGTCCTTGCGATGGACACCTTCGGGCCCATCGTGGACAACGCCGGTGGGATCGTCGAGATGAGCGGGGAGTCCGAGGAGACCCAGAAGAAGATCGCACGCCTCGACGCCGCGGGGAACACCACGAAGGCCCTCACGAAGGGGTACGCCGTGGGTTCCGCAGCACTCTCGGCATTCCTGCTCTTCTCCGCGTACATGGACAAGGTGGGCATCCTCACCGGCAAGGCCTTCACCGTCGTGAACCTGGGGAATGTTACAGTCTTCGTCGGTGCCCTCATGGGGGCCATGCTCGTCTTCCTCTTCTCGGCCTTCGCCATCAGGGCGGTGGGGGAGACGGCCCAGTACATCATCCTGGAGGTGCGCCGCCAGTTCCAGGACAAGGGGATCCTCGCAGGTACGAAGAAGCCTGACTACGCCGCCTGCGTGGACATCACGACCAAGGGGGCGCTCAAGAACATGGTGCTCCCGGGCATCATCGCTGTCGCGTTCCCGGTCTTTGTCGGTCTCGTCCTCAAGTTCGAGGCCATGGCAGCCTTCCTCATGGTTGCCACCATCACGGGTGTCCTCATGGCCCTCGTCCTGAACAACGGCGGGGGCGCCTGGGACAATGCCAAGAAGTACATCGAGACCGGCCAGTATGGCGGCAAGGGGTCTGAGGCGCACAAGGCCGCAGTCGTCGGTGACACGGTCGGGGACCCGTTCAAGGACACGGCAGGGCCGTCCCTCCACGTCCTCATCAAGCTCCTGGCCACGACGACGCTCGGTCCTCGCGGCGCTGTATATCTGAACCTCACCTGTTCTTTTTTTCGGGTTCGAACCTCGGACAGCCGACCGTGTCGGTGATTCCGAGGGGCCGATTGATTCTTTTTGGGGAAGAGAACTCGATTTCCGCCCCCGGATAACCATTTATTGAAAGAAATATCAGTATACTTTATACCATTCTGGATCTCGGGGCACCGAAGTGAAGCAGATTTTGTGGTGGCTGATAGCGGGATCGAAAGGAGGCATGAACCGTGCCCGGATTATCATGGCGCTCCAGAAACGGCCGTATAACGCCAACCAGTTGACCACGATCTTCGACCTTGATTACAAGACCGTCCGCCACCACCTGGACGTCCTGAAGAAGCACCATGTGATCACATCTACGGGCGAGGAATACGGGACCATGTATTTTCTGTCAGAACAGATGAAGACGAGCTATGAAGACTTCATGGAGATCTGGAAGCAGATCGACGTCCCTGCAGAGTTTCGGGAGGGATGACCGCATGGAGAAGAAAGATATCGTCCTGGTAATGCTCATCTCGGTGATCGTGCTCGTTCTCGTGAGTTTCACCATCCCCATCCTCTCAAGATGCCGCAGACCGGAGGCGGCCAGAACCCGCCGAAACCGCAGAGTGCGAACCCGTCGCAGCCGCAGCAGCAACCCGCGGGGCAGGAAGAGAGCAAGCAGACTCAAGACAGTCGATTTCGTTCATCAATATCGGCCTGATCATCCCGCTGTTCGTTATTTACGCAGGGATCTACCGGCAGGATGCGGAGTTCGTTCACCCTCGGCCTGATGGCTGTCATCTTTGCCCTTGGTATGTATGCCGTCACGTCCAACCCCCTGATCGTGAGCCTTCTCGGGCGGCCGCACGGGGGATATCGGGCTCTTCCAGATCATCCCCGACCTCTGTGCCACGGCTGCCCTGGTCATCCTCATCTGGATCAGCCTCGAATAAGTTTGATCCGGGTGAGATTTGGGTGAAGATTTGGGTGTAATCTGGGCCCGATTTCGGCATTTCCTTATCTCTTTTCCTGAATCACCTGCATAAAAAGGAGAATACCGTTATGAAACTCCCAGGAACCGTTGGCCTTGCATGTTACCGTCTTCTGCATCATGGCACTGATGGTCACAGCGGCCAGGTGCAGCAGATACGCAGAGAACAACCCCGATCAGGGCTCAGGCGGCATCCAGGCATATACCATGTCGCAGACCCTCTCGGACCAGGCACAGCAGAACACCATCGCGTTTGACGCTCTCGCGTTCATGACCGGCGATTCCTGCAGCGACACCTTCCTGCCGCCCGGGAAAGTGGCCGATTATGCGGGTTTCCAGTACCTGCGGGACAATGATAAGACGCAGATGGGGCATAACACGGATTTTGTCACCCGGGCATCGGATAATGTGCTTATATATCCTGAACGACAACCAGCTGGCGCAGTTTGTCGCCCTTTCGAAGGAAGAGAGTTCCCTCTCCGATCAGTATGCGCTCATGCGGTTCCCGCTGATGACCGCGTTCCGCGACCAGTTTGCAGGAACAATACCTGCCGGAAGCAGCGGGCTGGATAAGGCTGCCGTGATGGCGTACTCGGGAAGTTGTATGATGTTGACGCGAGCATCAGCATCGCCCGGGCAAAGACCTATGCCAGCGTGATCAACTCGCTGAACCAGACCCAGCGGGCGTACCTCGACAGCATGAAATCCGGCGGCATGCTCTCGTGGCCCGATAGTGGATACCATCCGCGGTCCTGAAGAACAGCGGCCAGGGCAACTCGGTAGCCATGCGGACCTATGCGAGCGAGATGTTCGCCTGGTATGCGGGCTCAGTCGACGCGGATGTCTATTTCTGCCCTGAACGGCAGGCAACCTACTTTGGCTCGTTCTACATGAAGGACCGTCCCGCAATGGGCAACGCGGGATATTCCATCAGTACATCGCTGACCGGTGACTCCGGGGCAGACTTCCTGAACCTCCTGACCGATACCCAGCGGGGAGAAGATCACCGGTCTTGTGGACCTCCAGCGGGCGGATCTGAACGAGATCGTCACGACGAGGACAGGCAATTGCGACCGAGTTGCGGCGCCCCTGACCGGTGGTACTATCGATGAGAATGCCGTTCGTACCCTCTCGGAGACGATACGGGGAACTCGATGGCGAGATCTCGTATTATTATGCAACACATTTTGCAGACGTGGGAAAGACCCTACCAGCGAGCAGAAGGCAGAAGATGGTTGCGCTGCGGAACCTGGCGGGCTACACGTGCGAAGGCGCATATCTGTACTCCCAGCCGATCAGCATGCCGCAGAATATCCCCTCGGACTTCCTCTTCGGGGTGGGGACCTATGACGATGGGGCGTTGTTGACCTGGATCAAGGATCAGGAACAGACCGCCACCCAGGACCATGAAGCCGCCGCGGGAGAATCAAACCAGAGTCAGGGTTCCGGGAAACCGGGAAAGGAACCCAGGTCTGGAGGCCCGGCCCCATCGGGTCAGGAACACCGGACGAAGGACAGCCAGGGCCGGAACGACGGATCGAAGATGTCAGATACCCCCGATCAGTCCGGCAGGAGGGCCCAGGCCGATGACAACGGCACACTCGATATGGTAAAAGACTGGTTGTCGGGCCTCTCCAGAGCCTTCCTGGATCTGTTCCCGAACGGGAAGGGCCCCGGGACGAATAAAGGAAGGTGACCTGATGGAGAAAAACGCGGTCGTCTGGGGAATTCTCCTCTCGGTCATCATCATGCTCGTCCTGAGCCTCTCTATCCCCATCCTGGTCAGGATCCAGCAGCCCGATGCCGTGCAGAATCCGGTGCAGACACAGGAAAGGCAGCCGGCCGGGCTGCCTGCGTCATCCCCGGGCCAGGAGGAGAGCAAGCAACTCAAGACAGCGATCTCCTTCATTAATATCGGCCTTCTGCTTCCGCTGTCAAATATCTACACGGGAATCTACCGGAGGATGCGGAGTTCCTTCACCCTCGGCCTCCTGGCGGTCATGTTTGCCCTCGAGATGTATGCTGTCACATCGAACCCCCTCATCGTGGGCCTCCTCGGCGGCCGGGCTGGGGATATCGGGCTCTTCCAGATCGTCCCCGATCTCTGCACGACGACAGCCCTGCTCGTCCTGATACGGATCAGCCTCGAGTGAGGTTTGCTTATCCCCGCGGACGTCGTGACCAGGGGGGCCTATGCAAAGTCGATGACCTTTGGCTCGAGGGTCTGGAGGTCCACGACCACGGCCCTCCCCGGGGTCGGGGTGATGTTCACCTGCTTCTGGAACTTCGTCTGGGACTGCCAGCAGCCTGCGTTCACCCCGAGGACCCCGCGATGCCGGGTGATCCCGCTCGTGTGGACATGGCCCGTGTGAAGGATCTCGGGAACAGGGTCGATGACGAGCCGGTCCCTCGGCTCGGGCGACATGGGGGTCCGCCTGCCGTAGACCGGCGCGAGGTGCCGGCGCTCGAGCATCTCGACCATCATCTCCTCGGGCCGGGAGTAGGAGGCGCGGGGGATGAGGCCGATCATGTCGTCGATGGACCGCCCGTGGTACATGAGGACCCGCACCCCCTGGAGGGAGAGGAGGGCCGGGTTCTCCACGAACCGGCAGTTCTCAGGGAACCCCTTCCTGAACTCTGCGGGGATGGCCACCTGGGGCTCGGACGGCCTCACCACGTCGTGGTTCCCGGGGGAGAACACGACGGCTATCTCCTTCGGGATCCCGGCCATGAGCTCCCCGAGCCTCGCGTACTGCTCGTAGATGTCCTTGATGGTGAGCTCCTCCTCCTGGTTCGGGAACACCCCAATCCCATCCACAAGGTCTCCACAGACGAGGAGGTAGGCCGCGCCCGAGGACGGGAGCCAGCCGACGAACCGCTCCCAGGCATCCTCGAGAAAGGTGGAGGACCCGGCATGGATATCCGAGATGAGGACCGCCTTCCCGGGCCGGCTGCTCGTGAAGGGGGCGTGGGTGAGGGGGACGTCGGGGCGCACGAGCTGCTCTGCGAAGAGGATCCTCCCTTCCTGGGAGAGGCGCCCCCTCACCCCGATGACCTCGTCCGGGAGGAGCCGCTCGGCGTCGGGGAACCCGGGCCGGTCGCGGTTGAAGAGGACCGGGATCTGCCCCGTCGGGTCCTCAAGGTCCACGAGCCGGTGGCCCTTCGCCGTGGTGCGCACGTCGAGGACCATCCCGATGACCATGCACTCCTCCTGCCGGTAGCGGGTGCTCCTCGTGAGGGCCTCGATGGGGACGGGGTTCACCCGGGAGCGCAGCATCTCGGCGAGCCGGGTGTACCGGTCCCTGAAGAACGGGAAGAAGTCCTCGAACCGGTTCTTCTCGGGGGAGTCGCCGGCTTTACCGGCGATGATCTCGAGATCGGGCTCGGGGAGGAACCGTTCGCCGTCCTTCTCGGGCTGGAGATCCGGGATATTGGCCGTTGACACCACGAGGGTGCCGTGAGGGACCTGGGAGATGATTCTCTCCAGGAGCGCGGGGTCGTTCTTCTCGCGGACGTACGCGACCACATCGGGATGCACCTGGAGCTTCGCCTCCAGGAACCGTCGCACGATCTCCCCGTCCCCGAGCATCACCGTACCATATGCCCCTTGGGGTTCATCTCACTTATCTTACGGGGAGAAAGGTGAAAAGGACGAAATTTGCCCGCAATCTGGAAAAATGGGGCCACCCGGCGCTTTATTTCAACCTGCAAAGTATATGTAGAAATGCCGCGTACCACCTCTACGGCAACCCTATGGCGGGAGACACGATCATCGGGCGGGCGAAGGGGGCCGTGAAAGGCTTCCTCGCGAGCGATCAGCCCATCATCGCATTCGGGCGGGAGATCCTCTGGGTGGTGGCGGTGGTGGGGGGGATAGCCCTCCTCCTCTTCGTGGTCTGCGGGACATGGCCCGCGGTAGTGGCCGTTGAGTCCGAGAGCATGCTCCCGAACATGCACGTGAACGACCTCGTCTTCGTCGTTCAGAAAGACCGGTTCGGCCCCCTCCAGACCTATGAGACCGGCGGGAAGACCGGTTACATGAAGTTCGGGGATTACGGGGATGTCATCATTTACAAGCCGAACGGGGCCACGAATATCCATCCCATCATCCACCGGGTGAAGGCATACTATGATGCAGACTGGTTTGCGGCGAATCTTCACGTCCCGGCCACCCACGGGGGGTACCTGACCAAGGGGGACAACAACCTGATTCCCGACCAGCAGTCCTCCATCAACGGGCTCGGCCCCATCCAGCCGGTAGAGGACGACTGGATCGTGGGGAAGGCCCTGTTCTCCGTCCCGCTCCTCGGATACCCGACTCTCCACTATCCCGAGTTCGCCGCCGTCGTCATCCTCCTCCTCATCATCCACGAGGTCTACATCTCGCGGGGTGAAGGTGAGGCGGAGAAGGGGAAGAAGAAGGAGAAGAAGAAAGGGAGGAGGTGAGGGCCCTGGCCGGGAACGCGAAGGGCGGCGGCCCGAGCGAGAACCGACGGGGCGAAGCCACGGTGGAGATCCGGGCCCTCCTCCGCGACGTGGCAGGCGGCCACCGGCTCACCGAGGAGGAGGCCTGCCGCCTCATGGAGGCGACGGGCCGTGACGTCTGGGCGATGACTGACTGCGCCGACCGGGTGAGGGAAGAGAAGGTCGGGCAGGCCGTCACCTATGTCCGGAACCAGAATATCAATGTGACGAACATCTGCGTGAACGCGTGCGGGTTCTGCGGGTTCTCCCGGAAGGAGGGGGATCCTGATGCCTACTTCTTCGGAAAGGATCTCGTCCAGAAGAAGGCCGCAAAGGCCGTCGAGCGCAGGGTAACCGAGATCTGCACCGTAAGCGGCCTCCACCCCGGCTTCACGGCAGAATCCTACGTGGATATCCTCACCTGGCTCCGGGAGGCGGCGCCCGGGGTCCACCTCCATGCCTCGAACCCGATGGAGGTGGCCTACGGGGCGAGGCAGAGCGGCATCCCGACGGCGGAGATGGCGGGGCGCCTGAAGGAGGCGGGGCTCGGGTCCATGTGCGGGACCGCGGCCGAGATCCTGGTGGACCCTGTCAGGTCGGTGATATGCCCGGGGAAGATCGACTCGGCGACCTGGGAGCGGATCATCCGGGAGGTACACGGAATGGGAATCCCGACGACAGCGACAATCATGTACGGCCATTGCGAGACTGTCGCGGACCGGGTCCGCCACCTGGGCATGCTCCGCTCGATCCAGGACGATACCGGCGGGTTCACGGAGTTCGTCCCCCTGTCCTTCATCCACATGGAGACACCCCTCTACAGGAAAGGCCTCGCCAGGGCCGGGGCGACGGGGAGGGAGGACCTCCTCATGATCGCGGTCTCGCGCCTCTTCCTCGACAACGTCCTCCACATCCAGTCGTCGTGGGTGAAGCTCGGGAGGAAGCTCGCCCAGCTCGGGCTTGTCGCGGGAGCCGATGACCTGGGGGGGACCATGTTCGAGGAGTCCATCTCGCGGGGAGCGGGGGCAAAGGATACCGAGTACCCTGGACCCTGCCGAGATGGAGAGGATGGCAGGGGACCTCGGGCGGGAACTCAGGCAGAGGACGACCCTCTACCAGCTCGTGTAAGGGGTACTTGGGATCCTGTCCAGAGGGGCCCCTGCCCAGTCCAGAGGGGGCCCAAACCCCCCGGGACAGCCCCGGCTCCTTCGGAACCAGGTCTCCCTTCGGGACCCGGGATCTAGTCCTGCGGCCGCAGGAGCCGCACGATCTTCTTCCCGATCCTCTCTGCGGCCTGGACCGCTGCCTTGTTCTCGAGGACCTCTCCTGCGAGGTATCCCTTCCCGAGGACATGGCCGAGGTACGAGAACTCGTGGGAATTGAAGAACCCTTCCATGGTCTGGAGGGCCCTCTTTCCGCCCTTGTCAGCGCAGACGGCGACCCCGACCGCCTTTCTTCCCGCGAGCTGCCTGTCGTGGTACAGGGAGTAGGTCCGGTCGATGAAGTTCTTTGTCTGCCCGTTCACGTCATAGTAATAGGTTGGTGACCCCAGGATCAGGACCTCGCAGGCAAGGATCTTCCTGATAATCTCATACCAGTCGTCGTTCTGGATACTGCAGGACCGCTCCTCCTTGCAGTTCTCGCACCCGAGACAGGGCTTGATCACCTTGTCGGCAAGGGTGATGTATTCAGCCTTGATCCCGGCCGCCTTCACCTGGTCGATGATGAGGCGGATGAGCCGGGCGGTGTTCCCGTTCTTGCGCATGGACCCGGATATTCCCACCACTTGCATACCCCATCCTCTCCTTACTCCTTCTTGATGGTTGCGCTCACCGGAGTCAGCCCAAGGGATGCCATGGCCACAATAACTTCTCCCAGCGGATCCGGCTGTCCGGTAAAAGAGGTGGCTCCCGCAGATGCAGTCGCTCGACCCGAAGGACGGGACGCCCCCGCTCTGGAGCGAACCGGCGAGGGCACATTCCAGGTCCGCTTCGGTTGGCCCGCATACAACATGCCGAAGGCTGAAGGAGGGCGAGAGGAGGAGGTGATCGACGTGCCATGTGGGCGGCCTGTCCCTTGAGCGGGCAAGGCGACGGTGCCGGCTCACCCGGGCAGAACCCGCCCGGGCCTCTCGCAGAACCGACATAGATATGCCAGCCTCTCCTGAAACGGATCTCCCCGAGGCTCCCGACGCGGAGGGAGCATGAGCGGTTCCTGAAGACGAGGGCGTAGACACCCCTATCCATGGATCTCCCCGATCACCTTCAGCGCTGCGGCGATATGCCTGCTCCCGCCCTCCCGAACCGGGTCCCCGTGGCCGGCATAGACCCCCCGGACGGTGTATCCCGAGAGCTTCCTGAGGGAGGCCTTGAGGGCCGGGAGGTTGCCGCCCGGCAGGTCGTACCTCCCGAAGGACCCCTGGGTGAAAACGGTATCCCCGGAGAGAAGGACCTCCTCCTCTTCGCATGATACAGGCATATGGACCCGGGGGTATGGCCGGGCGTGTGGATCACGGTGAGATCCCCCACCTTCTCCCCGTCTTCGAGGAGCCGGTCGACAGAGACGGGTGCCGCCTTCTCGCCAAAGAGCATGGCCGAGGAGAGGAGGTCGTTCCCCAGGTTCGGCCCGTCGAGCCTGTGGATGGAGACCCTGCCACCGGTCAGGGCCCGGATCTCGGCGATATGGGCGGTATGATCATAGTGGCAGTGGGTGAGGACGATCTCCTTGATCCTGTCACTTATAGGGGGCGACCTGCATGGGGAGGACGCCGCAGTCCACAAGGACGCTGCCAACGAGGTAGGAGTTAGCCCAGAAACCGCTGCCCGGGATCCACGTGACAGCCATGTAACATAATAAGCTCGTGCGACTAGATGTGTGTTATGCATTCCCTCCCTGCCGCATGCAGGAACGGGGCGCCGGACCTGGTGGTCTCGGCAGCCGGAGAGGAGGGTATCCCTGCCGAGGGACCTTGCCCGGGATATCGCGAGGGGATGGGCGGTCATCCCCGCCAACCCGCGGAGGAAGCACCGGATCTCGGCCATCGGTGCAGGCTGCAGGGTGAAGGTGAACGTCAACATCGGCACCTCGGGGGTCAGGTGCGACAGCGACCTTGAGCTGGAGAAGGCCCGGGCCGCACTCGCGAACGGTGCCGACACCCTCATGGACCTCTCGACAGCGGGCGACCTGAAGGAGATCCGGAAGAAGATCCTCGCACTGGACACCCCTGTCGGGACGGTCCCCATTTACGAGGCGGTGAGAAAGGCGGGGAGCGCCGTGGATCTGGACGCAGACCGGCTCTTCTCGGTCATCCGGGAGCACTGCCGGCAGGGGGTGGACTTCCTCACCCTCCACACGGGGGTGAACCTCGCGGCCCTCGACGCCCTGCGGAAGGACCCGCGGATCATGGGGGTCGTCTCCCGGGGCGGGGTCTTCCATATCGCACGGATGGTCCACACGGGCGAGGAGAACCCGCTTTTCGCCGAGTTCGACTACCTGATGGAGATCCTCCTCGAGGAGGAGGTGGTGGCGAGCCTGGGGGACGGGATGCGCCCCGGCTGCCACCATGACGCGGGCCGGCTTGCGAAGACGACCGAGTACCTCACGCTGGGGATGCAGGCGAAGCGTGCCCTCGAGCTCGGGGTCCAGCGGATGATCGAGGGGCCTGGTCACATCCCCCTCGCCCAGGTGAGCCAGAACATCCGGGTGATCAAGGAGTCTGACCGGGAACGCCCCCCTCTACCTCCTCGGGCCGCTCGTCACCGACATCGCCTCCGGCTATGACCACGTGGCTGCTGCAATCGGCGGGGCGGTGGCATGCATGGACGGGACGGACTTCCTCTGCATGGTCTCGCCAAGCGAGCACCTCGCCCTTCCCAGCGTCGAGGAGATCGTGGAAGGGACACGTGTCTGCCGGATCGCAGCCCATATCGGGGATACCGTGCGGAAGACCGGGAAGGATTGGTCAGACAGGGAGCTCGCCATGGCCATGGCCAGGAAGGACCTCGACTGGGAACGTCAGTTCGGGACCGCCCTTTACGGGGACGTTGCGAGAAAAATCCACGAGAGGGACGGGGACATGGAGACCTGCTCGATGTGCGGGGACCTCTGCGCCGTGAAGATGGTGCAGGACCTACTTCAGGGCCAGGATACGGATAGCAAGTAGCGCCGCGTTCTCCCCGCCGTCCACCGCAACGCAGGCAACGGGCACCCCCTTCGGCATCTGGGAGATGGAGAGGAGGGCGTCCATCCCGCCGAGCTTCCCGCTCACCGGAACCCCGATCACCGGCTTATCGGTCTTCGAGGCGATGACCCCGGGAAGGGCGGCCGACATACCGGCTATGGCGATATAGATCCTGGCCGGATCTTCTTCAGGTATGCGTCGAGCTCCCCGGGATTCCGGTGGGCCGAGATCACCTGGTGTTCGTACGGAACCTTGTGTTCCTCGAGCACCCTTATCACTTTCTCGACGATATGGGCATCAGAGGTCGAGCCGGAGATAATTGCGACGTCCACCCGGGGAGGCATCCAGAGCTTACTTATCTCTCTCCATACATATACTATAACGATCGCAATGGAGAATGAACCGCTCCTCATGATTCCGGGCCCTGTACCGGTTCCCGAGAAGGTCCGGATGGCCATGCTCAGGCAGGCCATCAACCACCGCGGGCCCGAGTTCGGGTCGATCTACGCAGAGTCCGCCCGGGTACTGAAGAGCCTCTTCCACACCGGAAACGAGCTCTTCATTCTCTCGGGGTCCGGCACCGCCGCCATGGAAGCCGCCATCGGGAACTTTGGTCGGGACCGGAAGATCGTGTCCCTCGTGAACGGGAAGTTCGGGGAGCGGATGGGGAAGATCGGGCAGCGGTACGGCGAGGTAACGGTCATCGGGTCTGACTGGGGAGCCCCCCTCGACCTGGAAGGGCCTGGAGCGGGCTCTCGAGGGAGGGGCGGAGCTCGTGACCATGGTCCATAACGAGACCTCTTCAGGCATCAAGAACCCGGCAGCGGCGGTCGGGAAGCTCGCCAGGAAGCACGATGCCCTGTTCGTGATGGACGGCATTACCTCCATCGGTGGGGACCAGGTGGACGTGGACGGCTGGGGGGTGGATGTCGCCTTCGTGGGTTCACAGAAGTGCCTGGCGGCCCCCCCGGGCCTCTCAGCCATCTCGGTCTCGAAGAAGGCATGGGAGCGGCTCTCGGAGAAGCGGCCCTACTACCTGGACCTCGCCGCCTACCGGAAGAGCGCCGCGAACACCCCGATGGAGACCCCGTACACGCCGGCGGTCCCCCTCTTCTTTGCCCTCCACGAGGCCCTCGCCATCATCGAGAAGGAGGGGCTGGAGAAGCGGATCGGGCGCCACCGGCGGCTCGCCGAGGCGGTCAGGGCGGCGGTTGCGGCCTGGGGCCTCCCGATGTTCCCGAGGCTCGACCCCCTCCACGGGTACTCGAACACGGTCACCGCCGTTGCCATCCCCGAAGGGGTGAACGAGAAGGTGCTGCGGGCCACGGTGAAGGGGTTCGGGATCGAGATAGCCGGCGGGCAGGACCAGCTGAAGGGGAAGATCTTCCGGATCGGCCACATGGGGGCTGTCGGTGCCCCCGAGGTCCTCGCCACCCTCTCGGCCGTGGATTACGCCCTCGGGAAGGCAGGGTGGAAGGCGAGGGAGAGCGGTGTCTCTGCCGCGTGCAGGGTGCTCGGATGAAGATCGGGGTGGCAGATACCACCTTTGCCCGGGTGGACATGGGGAAGTTCGCCATCAACGAACTACGGAAGCACGCGTCCATCTCCATCGAGCGCACAACGGTCCCGGGGATCAAGGACCTGCCTGTGGCATGCAAGAAACTCATCGAGGAACGGGGATGCGACCTGGTCATGGCCCTCGGGATGCCGGGCGCCGCCGAGAAGGACCGGATGTGCGCCCACGAGGCCTCGCAGGGGCTCATCCTCGCCCAGCTGATGACGAACAGGCACATCATCGAGGTCTTCGTCCACGAGGACGAGGCAGAGGACGGGCGGGAGCTCGCCTGGCTCGCAGAGCAGAGGACGAGGGAGCATGCGGTGAATGCCGTGAAGCTCCTCACGGCCCCGAAGGCGCTCGGACGCGAGGCAGGGACCGGCCAGCGGCAGGGGTTCCCCGACGCAGGGCCGGCCAGGGAATAACGGAAAAAGGGTGGATTCATATGGCACCGAAACGAAAGGAGATGCGGGATACCATGGCAGTGAAGCTCGGGTTCGTCGTGGGAGAGTTCAACCGCGACATCACCTACATGATGGAGGTCGAGGGGAGAGAGCATGCGAAGTTCCTGGGGGCAGAGGTCACCGAGACCCTCTACGTGCCCGGGACCTTCGACGTCCCCTTTGCCGTGAAGAAGATGCTTGCGGCCGGAAGGGTGGACGCGGTGGTGACCCTCGGGGCGGTCATCGAGGGTGCGACGCAGCATGACGAGGTCGTCATCCAGCACGCCGCCCGGAAGATCATGGACCTCGCCCTCGAGTTCGGGAAGCCGGTCACGCTCGGGATCTCCGGGCCCGGGATGACCCGGCTCGAGGCCCAGGAACGGATCGATTACGCGAAGCGGGCCGTTGAATCAGCGGTGAAGCTCGTCCAGCGATTAGGATGAAGGCCCTCTCGAACAAGGTCTCCGGGATCGCCTACGTCGGCGACCCTGGACATCGCCGACCGTGCGAAGGCGATGGTCCGCCAGGGGATCGATGTCATCAGCCTCTCGATAGGCGAGCCTGACTTCGACACCCCCGCCCATATCAGCGACGCGTGCTGCCAGTCCATCCGCCGCGGGGACACGCACTATGCCCCGAGCAGGGGGATCCCCGAGCTCCTCCAGGCCATCGCAGGCAAGATCCAGGCCGAGAACGGCTTTTCCTGTTCCACGGACCAGGTCATCGCGACGGCGGGGGCCAAGCATGCCATCGCCATGGCCATGGAGGCGTGCCTGAACCCGAACGACGAGGTGATCCTCCTCGACCCGGCCTGGGTCTCGTACGAGCCCTGCGTCCAGCTCGCGGGCGGGCGGGTCGTCCACTGCAAGGTGAACGAGAAGACCTTCCAGCCCGACGACAGGCTCCTGGACAAGATCACCGGCCGGACGAAGATGATCGTCGTAAACTCCCCGTCGAACCCGACGGGCGCCGTCTTCGACAGGAAGGCCCTCAAGCTCGTCGCCGACATCTGCACCGACTACGAGCTCCTGGCGATGTCCGACGAGATCTACGAGAAGCTCATCTACGGGAAGGAGCACATCTCCCTCGCCTCCCTTGGGGACATGGCGGGGAAGACCATCACGGTCAACGGCTTCTCCAAGGCCTATGCGATGACCGGCTGGCGGCTCGGCTACGCGGTCGCCCCCGTCGAGATCATCCGGCAGATGACCAAGATCCAGCAGCACGGGGTCACCCACCCGACGACCTTTGTCATGTGGGGCGGGGTCGCGGCGCTCACGGGGGACCAGGCCTGCGTCGGGGCGATGAAGAAGGAGTTCGAGGCGAGGCGCATGTTCCTCATGGACGAGTTCTCGGAGATGAAGGTCCAGGCCGCCCCCGCCGACGGTGCCTTCTATGCCTTTATCAACGCCCGGGGCGACGACGTGGACGTCTCCGATTTCTGGCTGAACAAGGCCCGGGTCGCGGTGACCCCGGGCTCGGCCTTCTATGCCCCGGGCTGAATCCGGATCTCCTATGCAACGGCGATGCCCAGGCTCAGGGAGGCCATGGGCCGGATTAAGGCGGTCTGGAACGAAGCGCCGAAACACAAGGGGAGGGCCGGGGAGATGTCGATCCTATCCCCGGCTCTATCGCGTTTTTTTCAACAGACTCTCACTTCAGGTACACCCGTCTCTCAGGGTACGCCATCCCGGGCCGCTTCCCGATGAAGGAGGCGGGCACCTCCTCGGCCATCCTCCGTGCGATATCCATCGGGATCCCGAGGGCGATCACCTCCCTCGGGAACCAGAGGTTCACGGAGGCGTCCGTGGGGCCCAGGAAGACCGCGTTCTTCGGGGCCTTCTCCGCGAGGCCGGCGGGGTACGTGACGAAGGTTGTGCAGGCAGCTCCCCACGGGACGAGCACCGCCCCGAATACGTCGGCGGTCCCGAAGTGGGCGAGGGCGCAGAGGACCCGGGCCGGCTCCGCCTGGGCGAAGAGGAGCATGGATCTGGGTTCGTGCGCATCGGCGGGGTAGTTCTCCGCCGGGCGGACGACGAGGTACTCCCAAATCGGCCGGATCTCACCCACGGCGTGCCGGCTCGCATCCACGATCTCGGGGTCTGGCCTTCAGGTTGAGGGCCATCCCACCGGCAACATCCGGGCGATCCCGTGGAGATGAAGAACCTCGAATCCCTGCTCTGCTCGCCGAACCCCGTGTAGGCGATCCCTGAGGGCAGCAGCCCTCCAGGGCGTCGTGCCCGAGATAGATGGGCGGGGTATCGGGGTTGACCGCAACCGACAGGATGGCCTTCGCAAGGCAGCGGTCGATGGACGGGGCGGGAACGGCACCCTTCGGGATGGCGTCCGAGCCTGCGATGCAGAGGGGCCGGCTCGTGAGCCTTCCTGCCTCGGCGAGCCTTGCCCCGATCTGGGGGATGGTGAGCGTCATGGCCAGTCTTCCTCAGTTGAGAATTGCGCCATGAGAGGATGAGGATTTTGGATGGATGAGAGGTACGGGAGATTATCGGGGCGGTGAACCCGGGGCCGCTCACAGCAGCTTCGTCTCTTCCGTCGGTTTTGGCACCTTCACGACGAGTACGCGGAATACCGCCCCGCTCTCGTTGATCCACCGGTGCGGGATCCGGGCAGGGCTCTCGACGAGCATGTCTCTGCCCGACGGGCTTCCTTTCATCGCCGATCTCCACGATGCCTTCGCCTTCCAGGACGTAGAAGAAGACATCCACGGGGGTCATGTGCCTCTTCAGCGATTCCCCGGGCTGGAGCGTGATGACGACTGCCGTCGCATGGGGCGAGTCGTAGACCTTCCGTGCATCCACATGGTGCGGGTTCGGGCCCGATACAACCTTTGCTACATCGGTAATCTTCATGATCACTCCACCTTCTCCAGAGGGATATACGGGATGAGGGACAGGAGCTCGGATCGAAGGGTTTCCATGCCGGTGCGTTCCATGAACCGTGCGGTCCGTTCCTTCGGTTTTGCGTGATTCCTGTAATATTCGAGGAGGCGATCAACGAGGTCGAGGGCCTCGTCTCCGGAGAGGTTCCTTGCGATGATATCGCCGATCCTGGGCCGGGTCCCGCTGTTCCCGCCGAAGATGACCGTCCATCCCCGGGCGGTCCCCATGATCCCGATGTCCCGGGTATGGCTCTCGCCGCAGCAGCGCGGGCAGCCGGAGATCCCCATCTTCAGCTTCGCAGGGTACATCCGGTCCCTGAACCGTGCCTCTGCGGATCGGGCGAGGCCGAGGGAGTCCTGGTTCCCGTACCTGCAGGTCTCGGTTCCCAGGCATGCCTGGACGTAGTGGAGGCACGGGCCCCCCGTCCGATCTGCGTCCGCCCCCAGGTCCCTGAATATCCCGGGAAGCTGCTCTTCCGGGATCCCGAAGAGGCCGATCCGCTGCCCTGACGTTATCTTGACGAGGGGAACCCCGTACTTCCGGGCGACACTGGCTACCCGTTCGAGGTGATCCGGGGTGATGATGCCCGCGGTTGTCCTCGTGCTGATCCCATAGGTCTTCCCGTCCCGCTGGAGGATTGCACCCTGTTCTGGTCCGCTCATAACCCGTCATCCCTTATTCTTCTTTGATCTCTTCGGATCTGCCCTGCTCCGAATTCTCCGTCCCGGCTCTTCACTCTTGCTGCCGGTTATAACCTTCCGCGCCCGGGCGATCAGCTGGCTGAAGAGCTGGCTCTGGACAGAGGTGATGAACGGGAGTGTGATGAGAACCGCCATCCTGTTCCCGTCCAGAGTATAGATGAGCATGGATTCCCTGTCGTCGGCGAGGAGGATGCACTCGAGCCTGAAGACTGCCCCCTCGCGGCTGATGGGGGTTGAAAAGATCTTCTCGAAGATGTTCAGGCCGAAAAAGTTCCGGAGGGTTCCGGCCTCGTAGCATGCAACGCCTTCGCCAGGCGCGATCCCTGCGGCCAGCCCGCGGGGAAAGAGGATCTTCACGGACCGATCCATGGCGATCCGGTTGATCGGGGCCCAGGAACCCCTTCAGTGTTCCCGTGTCGAAGCAGAGGATAACGAGTTCCCGTTCGACCCCCTCGACCACCCGCTCGAGGTACCGCCGGATCGTCCAGTCGCTCCTGTACGTACCAAATCGGGGAGGAGTCCCGCTGTGCGTCAAGGGACAGGCCCTCGAGCGACTTCATGCTCTCGTGCGCAGCCGTCTCGAAATCCCTCTTCAAGTGGGAGATCACCATCTCCGGGCTGACCGCGCTGTAGGTGAGCGGGCTTCCCTCGCCGGACACCGATGAACCCCCGTGCGGCGAGGCCTTCCAGGACATCGTAGACCCGGGGGCGCGGGACCCCGCTCGCCTCGTGGATCCTCCGCGCATTCGCCTCCCCGAGACCGACGAGGGCCACGTAGATCTTCGCCTCGTACTCCTGAGTCCCAGCCGGACGAGGTGGTCGGTGGCAGAATTCATTTGTTACTCTATAAGGGACAACAATATTAAATAGATATCCATCGATGGATCCGGTATGACACAGGCATTCCCGAAGGAGGCGAACATGCAGGTCGTCCGCCGGTTCTTCGAGGTCGGCCCCTCAAAGGGTGACCTGCAGGCCGCAGATGCGCTCCTTGCCCCGGAGTTCTCGCTCCACACACCTCTCCCGACCCCGGGCCCGGGCATCGAGGCGATGAACAACGTGATCACCACCTGCCGTGCCGCGTTCCACGGCCTCCAGGTGACCGTTGAAGACATGATGGCAGATGGCGACCGTGTCACCTGCCGGTTCACCGCCCGCGGGGTCCATAACGGCGAGTTCATGGGCCTCCCGCCGACAGGAAAAAGGATCGAGATGACCGGTATCGAGATCTTCCGGCTCCGTGACGGGAGGATTGCAGAGCTCTGGGGCGAGGCAAACCTCATGGGCCTCATGCAGCAGCTCGGTATCCTGCCCGGATCTCCCAGGGAATGAACTGATGGCGGGCGATGAGAAGGAGGGATACTACTGCACGATATGCGGGGGGATTCCTCAAGACCAGATAAAGATAAAAAAAATACCCATCGACGGCAAGGAGACCGGCATTGACCGGCTGGACTGGATCCTCCAGGATGTCCTCGCCCTGGACCTCGCCGGGGATGAGAAAATTACGGATGAGCTCGTGAAACGGGTGAAGCAGTTCAATTTCATTCCCAGTCTGAAAATGGCCGAGTACCGCGAAGGTCGCTTCTCAGGGAATACCGGATGCTCGTCCCGAAGAAACAGGGCTGAAAGCAGACACCGGGTTTATCCGGTGCAGGAATGATGAAAGGGAGGGTGAGGAAGGGTTACGCCTTCGTTTCCACCGGCGTTACGAGGGCGGCCGCGGTGCTGCCACCCTTCCTCTTCTTGTAGTACCGGTACACCGCATAGGCGATGACCGCGAGGATGATCAGGGGGATGATGGAGAAGACGAAGACGATGATGGCGGAGATCATCCCGAAGAATCCTGCGATGCCGTCGTTGATCGCGGTGACGATGTTATAGCCGGTCTCGCCGCCAACGGGTTCGGGCTCCTGGAGGTTCACCGTGATGGTGGAGAGGTCGATCTGGTTGGACAGGTACCTGAGCTGACCCTCTATCTGGTCAAGATTCTGCCTGACCCTGTCGATCTCCACCTGGACCTTCAGGATATCCTCGACGGTCGTGGCCCTGGCCATGATCCGGTTCAGGTTATCGAGCTGGTTGTGGAGCGAGGCGTTCTGGATCGAGTAGTCGGTGTACTGGGCGGTGACGTCGCTCCTCTCCTCGGACTGGGAGAGGACCTTCCCGAGGGGTGCGAGCGAGTTCATGACGGCGTCGAACCTGTCGGCCGGGATCCGGATCAGGGTGTACCCCGTCTTCCTGTCGTTCGTCGAGGTGTAGACGTTGGATGAGGAGAGGTAACCCGCCGTTTGCCGCAGCGATAGCCTGGATCTGGTCGATGGCTGCAGGGACCTGGGGTACCTCGATGGTGACCTGGCCGGTCATGATGATCTTCGTCTCTACGCCCTGGTCCGCGGTGCCGGTAGTCGCCGACTGGTCACTGGCAGACTTCGCGGCAGGGGCGAACGCGGGGGCCGGTACGGCCCCGCCGTTATAGGCGATGCCACTGCTCTCCCGTACAGGTACCAAGGGAAGATTGCTGGGACTGGCCGAGGCTCGATGCACCCGGCAGCGATGATCGCGGCCGCGACGATGAGGATCGCGGCAATGCTCTTCAGATGAGACATGGAGGAGAGTGAGTGCCCGGTTCATAAAGCATTTCTGTAAGGTACGAAATTTTTCGTTCCCTTTCGATGGCAGGAGAACGCGGGGAGCACCTGCCCGGTTCCGGGCCCATGGGCCGTTCGGAATCCATACCTTTAAACTCTCTCCCCCCGGATTTGGTACTATGCGAAGGATCCCCCTTTTCGTGATCCTTGTTGTCATCATCCTCGCTGCCGGGCTGCACAAAGGAAGCCCCGCAGACGGGATCCCTGGACGTCACCTCGACACCCGCCGGCCTCGGGGTGCAGGTCCTCGTCGATGGAAATTTCAGGGGACTCACTCCGCTCTTCCTGGACAACCTCTCTGCAGGATCCCACCTGGTGCAGCTCCAGTCTGCGGGTTATGCAGAGAAGGTCGAGCTGGTCACCATAACCGCCGGCCAGACGATGACCATCTCGGCAGACTATCCCCCGATCCCGACCCCCACGCCCGGCCACGACGGCCCCGCCAGTCACCGAACCTACCCGGGAACCGACCGTAAAACCCACGGACCTGCCCCAGACGCCCCTCCCCCTGGGTGAACTCTATGTCACCTCGTTCCCCTCGGGAGCGACGATCTACCTTGACGGGAAAGGCTACGGGGTGACCCCTAACCTGATCCGGAATCTCACACCGGGATCCTACGAACTCCGGCTCTCGCTCGTGGGCTGGAAGGATTACCGGATCGTCCTCTCCGTCAGTCCCGGGCTCAGGACGACCGAAGAGGCGGCCCTCCAGGCCTGAATTCACCCACCTGCGATTGCCGGGGAACTGACATGACCGGGAAGAGAAAGGTCCTCTTCGTCTGCAACCGGAACGCAGCACGATCGCAGATGGCAGAGGGGTTCCTCAGGGCTCTCTCCGGGGACACCTGGGAGCCCGCGAGTGCCGGCCTCGAGTCCTTCAGGGTGAGCCGTACGGCCGTCACGGTGATGAAGGAGGCCGGTGATCGACATCTCCGCTCACCGCTCAAAGTCGATCGGGGAACTGGCAGGGGACCGGTTCGATCTCGTTGTCTCCCTCTGCGATGAGGTTTCCTGCACCCCAAGGCATCTTCTGCCACAGGGGACACGGTATCTCCACAAGGCATTTCCCGACCCGGGCTCCTTCAAGGGAGATGAACAGGAGGTCCTTGCTGCCTACCGGGATGTCCGTGACCGGATAGAGTCATGGATCAGGGAGGAGTTCGGCCCCGGGAGCCAGCCCGGCGGAGGCAGGACCCCGGAAACCCCGATAGCCCCGTATCTCCAAAAGACGTAAAAGGTGAGACGGCCAAATCTAGGTGACCACGAATGGTGAATTCAATTCTTCTCCTGTGCACCGATCCCGACGGTTTCTTCAGGCGCGACCCGAAGGACTGGAGCGGTCTTTCGATACCTGCCGTTCTCGTGCTCGTCGCAGGGATCATCGGGGCCCTGTCTGCATACCTCGTATCACGGACCATGCTCCAGGTCTTCCCCGCGGACCTGCAGTCTGCATCCGGCCTCGTGGCCGTTGCAGGAGTCGGCGGTGCGATCATCGGTGTCTTCCTTGCATGGGTGGCCTATACCATCGTCTTCCACGTGATATCCATGCTCTTCATGGGGAAGGGGCCCTTCGCGGGCACCCTCGCGGCGGTGGGCTACGGATTCCTGCCGACTGCGGTCGGGGGGATCGTCGACCTTGTCCTGTTCTGGTACTACCTCCCCTTCCTCCAGGTGAGCCCCGTGCAAGACGTTACCGACCTCCAGGCGGCCATCACCTCGGTCACCCATTCGCCCGTCTTCCAGATCACCGCAATCGCAGGCATCATCTTCCTCCTCTGGAGTGCGAACATCTGGGTGTACGGGATCAGGTACAGCCGCGGGCTCTCCCTCCGGCACGCCGCAATAACGGTTGCCATTCCTGTCATCGTGCTCATCCTCGCAACCCTGTTCACATCGGGAGTCTTCTCATGATGCACAGGCTTGCCATCGTTGCGACGGTCTTCCTCCTCATCCTCCTCGCAGTTCCTGCCCCCGGCCTCGATATCGGGCCGCAGGTCGCGGTCTCCTCGTACCAGATCGATCCCCCGGCCCTCGCAAAGGATGACACCGGCATCGTCACGGTGAATGTCCTGAACTCCGGGCCCGACAGCGTGTACATCAACTCCGCACGCCTCTCGGGCGGTGCCGAGGTCACGGTGATCCAGTCGCCTGACCAGACCCAGGGCGGGATCGCCCCGGGGAGCACCGTCACGTACGTCTATAAGGTCAGGGCCCAGGGGGCGGATGGCATCTACTACCTCAGGTTCGTCCTCGACCTCAGGGACGGGGGGAGTTACTCCTTCAACATCCCCGCCCAGGTGGAGTCCTCGACCCTCGCCCTCTCCATCCTCGACGTACCGGATCCCGTTATCCAGGGTGTGAAGGGGGACTTCAGGGTCATGGTCGGGAACCCGAGGCCGGATGCAGCGAACGCGGTGACCGTGACGCCGGAAGGGGACGGGTTCCTCGTCACGCCGTCAGGGGTATTCCTGGGGACCCTCGCGCCCGATGGATCCGCGATAGTGACCTTCAATGTCACCCCTCTGCGGCAGACCTTCATCAGGTTCCGGGCGACCTACAAGAACGGGATCAACCCCCACACGACCACGCTGACCATCCCGCTCTCCACCGTTGAGAACCGGCTGGCGGCAGACCCGGTCCTCACGAACATCCACGTGACGGCGGAGCAGGGGGCGATCCATATCTCTGGCGATGTGACGAACACCGGCCTCGAGACCGCCCGCTCGGTGACCCTCACGACGCAGGGCGACGTGACGCCCGTCGATCCCTACAAGGTCTACGTCGTCGGGTCCCTGGAACCGGACGATATCGCCTCCTTTGACGTGACCTTCCGCGCGAAAACCACGATCGGGGAGGTCCCGGTGGTCGTGACCTACAAGGACAGCGCCGGAAACATCCTCACCACGACCTCGAACGTCGAGATCAGTGGCCAGGCCCTCTCTGACCAGGCGAGCGAACCCTCGCGGTTCACGAACCTGCTCATCTGGATGTTCGTCATCCTGATCGCTGCCGTCTTCATCTACTTCTGGCGGCGGGGTTGAGGGCCGCGGTGACCGAGACGTCTCCCATCATCCGCCTGGATGATGTGACAAAGGTCTACCCGATGCCGGCCGGGGATGTCCGGGCCCTCGACACCCTCACGATGGAGGTCGGGCAGGGCGAGTTCATCGCCATCATGGGGCCGTCGGGTTCGGGGAAGTCGACCCTCCTCAACCTCATCGGCTGCCTGGACGTCCCGACGACGGGCGATATCCACATCAGCGGCCTCCCGGTGAAGACCCTCTCGGACGACGAACTCACCGGCCTGCGGAGGGACCATATCGGGTTCGTCTTCCAGCAGTTCAACCTGATCCCCCTCTTCACCATCCTCGAGAACGTGGAGTTCCCGCTCATCCTCAGGAGAAGGGCCCCGGGGACCCGGGAGCGGTGCCTCGAGGTCCTCGGGGCGGTCGGCCTTTCCCCGGACCTCTCCACCCACCGTCCCTCCGAGCTCTCGGGCGGACAGCAGCAGCGGGCCGCCATCGCCCGCGCCCTCGTGAACGACCCCGGGATCCTCCTCTGCGACGAGCCGACGGGGAACCTCGACTCGAAGACGGGGGATACCATCATGGCCCTCCTCCTCGGACCTCAACCGGAGGGGGAAGACCATCCTCGTCGTCACCCATGACCCGCGGATCGCGGGCTACGCCGGGCGCACCATCAGGATGGTCGACGGGAGGGTCGCATGATCCTCTTCGATTTCGCAAAGAGGAACATCCGGCTCCACTGGCTCCGCTCCCTCCTTGCCGTGGTGGGGATCATCATCGGGGTCACCGCCATCTCGTCGATGGGGATGCTCGGGAACAGCCTCGTCCTCTCGATCTCCGACTCCCTCACCTCCGTCGGCGATACCATCGTCGTCACGCCCCATATCACCGCCGCGGCGGGGAGCCTCGGGGGGACAGGCTCGACCCTCAGGATCACCGAGCGGCAGGTGGAGGAGATACGCAGGGCGGCCGGATCGAACACGGTCGTCCCCATCCATACCGGTGCCGACCGTATCACCGTGGGGAACGAGGCGAAGACCGCCGCCATCTATGCCATGGACCCTGCCGACATCCCTGTACCTCCTTGAGAAGGAGAGTGGTATCTACCTCCGGTACGGCACGGGGGCTATGGTGGGGAAGAAGCTCGCCGAGGAGAACGACCTGAACGTCGGGGAGTCCCTCGGGATCGGGTCGGGGGAGGAACGGGTGAGGGTGGTCGGGATCCTCAAGGAACGGGGCATCGGCTTTGATATCAACCCCGACTATGCTGTCATCGTCCCCGACACCTGGTTCGCCGCCCGCTACGGGGCGAGGGACTATGACGAGGTCATCATCAAGGTCAGGAACCTGGATGATATCGACGGGGTGAAGGGGGCTATCGACGACCAGCTCAACCGGAGGGAGCAGGTCGTGAACGTGCTCGACACCCGGAAGGTGCTCAAGACCATTGTCGATGCCTTCAACCAGATCTCCACCTTCACGACCGCCATCGGGGGCATCTCCCTCGTGGTCGCCGGTATCTCCATCCTGAACGTGATGCTCATGTCGGTGACCGAGCGGACGAAGGAGATCGGGATCATCCGCTCCCTCGGCGCAAAGAGGGGCGAGGTCATGAGGATCTTCCTCTACGAGGCCCTCATCCTCGGGCTCGTGGGAAGCGCAATCGGCGGGATACTCTCGTTCGCAGGAGGGTACCTGGCGCTGAACGTCATGCTCCAGTCCTCGAAGTACCTCTTTGCCGCGAGCACCCTCGTCTATATCCTCTACGGGGTGGCCTTCGGTATCGGGGTCTCCCTCCTCTCGGGGATCTATCCCGCCTGGAAGGCCGCGATGATGAACCCCATCGAGGCGCTGCGGTTCGAGTGACGGCCGGGTGTTCGCGAGAACAGCCGGGCGTGGAGCGAATCGACGCAGTCGATTCGTGACCAGGGCGGGAGAATGTCTCTTTTTATACATTGAATGACATGAAGATACCACAATGTATATAATAACCCGGGATCCATCCTGTGAGTATGCAGACCAAGTTCCAGCTTGACGAGGATATGATCCCGAAGCGGTGGTACAACATCCAGGCAGACCTGCCATCGCCGATGGACCCTTACTACAGCCCGCAGACGAAGAAACCGGCGACCCCCGATGAACTCAGGCAGATCTTCCCGATGGCCCTCATCGGGCAGGAGGTCTCCCGGGACCGGTACATCGACATCCCCGAGGAGATCCGGGAGATCTACCGGCTCTGGAGGCCGAGCCCGCTCATCCGGGCGCACCGGCTGGAGGCCCACCTGAAGACCCCCGCGAAGATCTACTTCAAGTACGAGGGGGTCTCCCCGCCAGGCAGCCACAAGCCCAACACGGCGGTGCCCCAGGCGTACTACAACATGAAAGAGGGGATCGAGCGGATCGCCACCGAGACGGGCGCCGGCCAGTGGGGATCGGCCCTCGCATTCGCGACCTGCCTCTTTGACATGAAGTGCACCGTCTACATGGTCAGGTCCAGCTTCTACGAGAAGCCCTACCGGAAGTCCATGATGCAGGCATGGGGGGCGGAGTGCATTCCCAGCCCCTCGACGAAGACACAGTCGGGGAAGGCGATGCTCGCCCGCGACCCCGAGACACCCGGGTCCCTCGGGATCGCCATCTCCGAAGCGGTCGAGGACGCGGCGACCCACAAGGACACCAACTACTCCCTCGGGTCGGTCCTGAACCATGTCTGTATGCACCAGACGATCATCGGGCAGGAGGCCATGGAGCAGTTCAAGCAGGCCGGGGACGAGCCGGATATGATCATCGGGTGCGTCGGCGGCGGCTCCAACATGGCGGGGATCTCCTTCCCCTACCTCGGGGAGAAACTCAGCGGGAAGCGGCCGGATCTCCGGGCCATCGCGGTCGAGCCTGCCTCCTGCCCCACCCTCACGAAGGGGGTCTATGCCTATGACTACGGGGACACGGCCGGGATCGGGCCCATCGCAAAGATGTACACCCTCGGCCATGACTTCGTCCCGCCATCCATCCATGCCGGCGGCCTCCGGTACCACGGCGACTCCCCCATCCTCTCCCGGCTCGTCCACGACGGGGTGATGGAGGCGGTGTCCGTGCACCAGACCGAGGTCTTCCAGGCGGCGGTCACCTTCGCCCGGACCGAGGGGATCATCATCGCCCCCGAGACCGCACACGCGGTGAAGACGGTCATCGACGAGGCGCTCAGGTGCCGGAAGAGCGGCGAGGAGAAGGTCATCCTCTTCAACCTCTCGGGGCACGGGAACCTCGACCTGGGTGCGTACGATGCCTACTTCGAGGGGAAGCTCTCGGACTTCGAGTACCCGGACAGCAAGAATCAGGGAGTCCCTCAAGACCCTCCCGAAGATTCGGGTGAAACCCATCAACCCCCTCTTTTCCGAAAATCCCGGGACAAAGGGTTAATTCATTCCCCCCACCACATTCTTTCAATGCTCCTCCGGTACACGGGATGCCTCCTCGGGGCCGCCATCGGGGACGCCATGGGGATGGCGGGGGAGGGGACCCCCGCCGACCTCTGGAGGGCGGAGTGCTCCTTCCGGCGTGCGTACCGGGGACACCCGAACGAAGCCCTCAGCCCCGGGCAGTATACCGACGACACCCAGCTCATGCTCGTCACCGCCGGGCTCCTGGCGGGGAGGGCCTTCTCCCTCGATACGTTACGCTGAAAAGCTCAAGGCCCTCTACCAGTCCGGGGTGTTCCGGTACCCCGACGGGTCGGTGGTCACCGCCTGCCTCCACCTCCTCGACGGTTCGTCGCCAGAGAAGAGCGGGGTGAACTCGACGACAGCGGGCTGTATACCGGCGGCGATACCCTTTGCCCTCGCGTACCTGGACCCCGTGGATATCCGGGAGACGGTTGCCCGGGCATGCAGCGTCACCCACACGAACGCCGCTGCCATCGCCGGCTGCACCGGCATCGCCATGCTCATCCACCATACCCTGTCAGGCGCTCCGGATGATCTCGCCCTCGCCTGCATGGAGGTCGGGAGGGAGGACCCTCTCCTGGGCCAGAAGATAGGGCATGCCATGCGCCTCGAGAAGGAGGGGATCGCACTCGAGCATGCGATCAGGCTCATCGGGAACGATCTCTCGGTCTACCAGACCATCCCCCTCGCCTTCTTCCTGATGGCGAGGTACCCGGACGCCGGCGACCTCCTCTCCGTGGTCGGGCACGTCGGGGGGAACACGGATACCATCGGGCTCATCTGCGGGGCTTACCTGGGGGCGAAGCACGGCATGGACGTCCTCCCCGGCCACCTGGTCGAGGGGCTCGAGGAACACGCCCGGATAGAGGCGATCGCGGCACGGCTCCTCGAGGTCTCCGCAGATATCCCGACGATAAAGTGAGCCATCTCCCCCGGGATCCAGCCAGGGAAGAACCCTTAAATCCCCACCGCCGAATATCTTTTCCCATGAAAATCGCGATCATCGGGGCCTCGGGCTACACCGGCGGCGACCTGGTCCGGCTCCTCCTCTCCCACTCATCTGCCGAGGTGGTCCTCGCCACCTCGCGGAAGCTCGTGGGAAAAAGGGTCGACTCGGTCCATCCCCACCTGAAGGGATTCACCAATCTCCTCTTCCAGAACCCCACGGTGGACCGGATGGACGCCGACTTCGCCTTCCTTGCCGTCCCCCATACGGCGGGTATGACCCACGTGCGGGGGCTCCTCGAGCGGGGGATGAAGGTCGTCGACCTCTCGGCAGACTACCGGCTCCCGAAGGCGATCTTCGAGGCGACCTACGGGGTCCCCCACACCGATTACTTCCCCGCTCCCTACGGGCTCACCGAGCTCCACCGGAACGAGGTGAAGGGGGCCTCTTTCGTCTCGAACCCCGGCTGCTTCCCGACGGGGGCGACCCTTGCCGCCGCACCCCTTGCCACGAAGGCGAAGGCCGTGATCTTCGACTCGAAGACCGGTGTCTCCGGCGGGGGGAACTCCCCTTCGCCGGCCTTCCATTACCCGGCGGTCGCGGACAACATCAACCCCTACAAGTGGACCCGGCACCGCCACCTCGCCGAGATGAAGCAGGAGATCACAGGCCTCGGGTCAAAGGCGGCGGTCTACTTCACCCCCCACCTGGTGCCGGTCAACCGTGGCATCCTCACCACCGCACACATCCTCCTCTCCGAGCCCATGGAGCAGAAGGAGGTGGAGGCCCTGTACCGGGAGGCCTATGAAAAGGAGTTCTTCGTCCGGCTCCAGCAGCCGATCCTCGCGGCTGTCCGGGGGACGAACTTCTGCGACATCGCGGTCGAGAGTGAGGGAACGCGGGTCGTGGCCGTCTCTGCCATCGACAACCTGGTGAAGGGAGCGGCCGGCCAGGCGATCCAGAACATGAACCTCATGTGCGGGTTCCCCGAGCAGGAAGGTCTCAGGGGGGCCGCGGCCCTGCCCTGAAGGGAGAAGAAGAATGAAGGTAAGCGAAGTGATGACAAAGAATCCCATCGTCGCACCAGCCGGCGCGATGGTCAGGGAAGCGGCGGGGCTCCTCCGGAAGCACAAGGTCGGGGGCCTCCCGGTCATGGATGGGGAGAAACTCGTCGGGATGATCACCGAATCGGATATCCTGAAACTCCTGAAGACGCCGGGGATATCCGAGGATCTCTGGCTTCCCTCCCCGCTTGAGATCATCGAGGTCCCCATACGGGAAGCCATCAACTGGGCGCACACCCAGAAGGCGCTCTCGCATATCGGCGACCAGCCGGTCCGGTCGGTGATGTCGTCCCCTGCCATCACCATCGGCGAGGAGGAGGATATGGACGCCGCGGCCGCCCTCATGGTTGCGAAGAGGATCGGGAGGCTCCCCGTTGTGAAGGGCGGGAGGCTCGTGGGGATCGTCGCCCGGGCCGATATCGTGAGGGGCCTCGGCGAGGCGTACGTATCGGGCGACGGCGGAGAGGGGGCGGCGTGAAGAGCATCTGCGGGGTGAAGGGAGTGACTGCAGCCGGGATGAAGGAAGGCCGGTACGGCCTCGCCCTCGTCGCGGCGAGCGGGACAGCGGCGGCGGTTTTCACCTCCAACCGGGTGAAGGCAGCCCCCCTGATCCTCATGAAGGAGCGGATAGCCCGGGGGGCGCTGGACGGGATCATCGTGAACAGCGGATGCGCCAATGCCTATACCGGCGAGAAAGGGATAAAGGATGCTGACCTGATGTGCGGGATCGGGGCAGAGGTCTTCAGGACCGATCCCGGGCAGGTGGGGGTCGCATCGACGGGTATCATCGGTCGCTACCTGGACCTCGACCTCATCGGCAGGCAGGCAAGGCTGGTCGCGCCACGGTATGAGAAGCGATCCCGCCGCCGAGGTGGAGACCGCCCGGGCCATCATGACCACCGACCTCGCCGAGAAGCATGCTCTCGTGAAGGCGGACGGCTTCTCGGTCGGCGGGATCTGCAAGGGGAGCGGGATGATCGCCCCCAACATGGGGACCATGATCGCGCTCCTCTATACCGATGCAGAGGTTACGGCCCCCGGGCTCCGCCAGGCACTGCGGCTTGCGGCCCGCCGGTCCTTCAACAGGGTGGTGGTGGACGGTGACATGTCCACGAACGACATCGCCTTCTGCACCGCAACGGGAGAGGCGGGGAGGGTCCCCCAGGCTGCCTTCAGGTCGGCCCTCGAGGAGTGCGCCCGCTCGCTCGCCATCCAGATTGCACGGGACGGGGAGGGGGCGACGAAGCTCATCGAGATGGTGGTCCGCGGGGCCCGGACAGAGAAAGGAGCTGCGAGGATTGCCCGCACCGTGATAGAATCGCCGCTCCTCAAGACCGCGGTCTACGGTGAGGACCCCAACTGGGGCCGGGTCCTCGCCGCGGCCGGAAGGGCAGGGGTGGAGTTCGACCCCGATCGGGTCTCTCTCCACATCGGGTCAGGCGTGGAACGTACCCCTCTCCTCGAGAAGGGGAAGATCGTCGCAGATCTCGCAAAGGCCAAGAGTGCCATGAAAGGAAAGGAGGTCCGGTTCGAGCTCGACCTCGGGCAGGGAGAAGAGGAGGCCACGGCATGGGGCTGCGACCTCACCGAGAAGTACATCGAGATCAACGGGAGGTATTCGACGTGAAACGCGAAGAGGTGCTCATGGAGGCGCTCCCCTATATCCAGCGCTTCCACGGGAAGACCATCGTCATCAAGCTGGGCGGGCATGCCATGGTGGACCAGGAGATCCTGGAGATGGCGATCCGGGACGCGGTCCTCCTCCAGTACGTGGGCATGAAGGTGGTTATCGTCCACGGCGGGGGACCCGAGATCACCGAGAAGATGCAGGCGATGGGGAAGGAGCCGAAGTTCGTCGGGGGCCTCAGGATCACCGATCTCGAGACCCTCGAGATCGCCCAGATGGTCCTCGTGGGGAAGATCAACGACGGGATCGTCTCGCTCATCGCCCGGGGCGGCGCACGGGGCGTGGGGCTCTCGGGGAACGACGGGAACCTGATGATCGCGAGGAAGATGGACCCCCAGAAGGTGAAGGAAGGGGGCAGGGTCAAGGAGGTCGACCTCGGGTACGTGGGGGAGATCGAGACCGTGGACCCCGCAGTCCTCCTCACGCTCCTTGACAAAGGCTACATCCCGGTCGTCGCACCTATCGCCATCGACCGCGAGGGGACCAGCCTGAATATCAATGCCGATACGGCGGCAGGGGAGATCGCGGTTGCCCTGAAAGCCTTCAAGCTCGTCAACCTGACAGACGTCGACGGGGTGATGGATGCCGGGCGGACCCAGATCTTCAGGAGGCTCACCACCGCCGAACTCGAGCGTCTCATCGCTGACGGGACCGTGAGCGGGGGCATGATCCCGAAGATCACGTCGTCTCTCAACGCGGTGAAGAACGGGGTCGACCAGGCCCACATCATCAACGGGAACCGGGGGCACAACCTCCTCCTCGAGCTCTTCACCAATGCGGGCGTCGGGACGATGATCTCCCGATGAGATCGGGAGATCCCCGTCTCTTTGTTCCCCGAATATCGGGGAGCCATTTCCTTTAATAGGGTGAGAATAAGATACTCCATCGGGTGATTGTTCCTTGGACATCCTGTCAATCCTTATCCTCGTCATAGCCGTCATCGTCATCCTCGCCATCATCTTCTGGCTGGCCGGCATCTACAACCAGTTCTTCAGGTACAAGAATGCCGCCGACGCGACCCTCGGGCAGATCCGGGTGGCCATGAAGAAAAGGCTCGACATGATCGAGCAGCTCCTCGGGGCCGTGAAGAGCTACGCGAAGTTTGAGAAGGAGACCCTCACGAAGATCACCGAACTCCGGGCAAGCGTCCTCAAGGGCTCCCCGAGCGAGCTCGCCACCGCGGACAAGGAGTCCCATGCCCTCCTCGGGACCCTGATTGCGACGGCAGAGGCATATCCCGACCTCAAGACCTCGAACACGGTCACCTCCCTCATGGACTCGGTGAAGGGGATCGAGGACGAGATCGCCAGGCAGCGTTATACCTACAACAACATCGTCCAGCAGTTCAACACCATGCTCGATACTCTCCCGTCGAGGCTCATCGGGCGGATGATGGGGCTCCTGAAGCTCGACTACCTGCAGTTCGAGGAAGCCATCGCACAGCCCCCGAAGATCGAGTTCTGACGAGGCCTGAGGCGGGATATCGTGACAGAGACCCGGCAGATCGCCACCCTCATGGTGATCACCCTCATCATCGGGGTGGCGGCGCTTGCCCTCGCCCTCGCTCTCCCCAATGCCCTCGAGGGGAACCTCGCCATCGACAGCTACACCGCAGCCATCTCGCCTGACGGCACCCTGACCGAGCACTATACCTATATCGTGAAAACCCCCGGGACCTACCGGATGCTCTTTCGCACCTGGGAGGTCCCGCTCGCGGGTACCTCCCTCACCCAGCCATCGGTGGAGGTCATCGGGATGCAGGTCCCCGCGGGGACCGTGGGGTATTACCGGGACTACTCGGGGCAGGTCACCATTTATGGGACGAGCACCGACCAGGACAGGACCACCATACGTTCCCTTGTCCAGGATAACGAGATAGGGTTCTATGACTCCGGCTACTTCCCTGCAGGGACCTACAGCGCAGTCTACAGCTTCCGGATCCATCCACCCATTGAATACGACACCCAGTACAGCCACCTCAACCTCCGGCTCGCCGACCAGCACATCCCCTACCACTCCCTGGAGGTCACCATTCCGTCGGCAGGGGTGGAGGGGTTGTATCCCTACCCGCCATTCCTTGCGGTGGGGACGGCGGGGGGGACGACGACCATCACCGGCAGTGCGGCAGCGAACGAGGTCGTGGGGGTCGAGATCGTCGGGACCCGCGACTACACGGTGAAGTGGAACGGGTTCCCCAGCTCGGTTGCCGACGTGCAGGGGCTGGCCGAGTCCGGGTTCTTCTGGTACAGCCTCCCGTATTACCTGGGCGCCCTGCTCCTCGCGATAGCGGGGATCCTCGTCCTCATCATGCCGGTGTTCCTGTACCTGATCTACAACCGCTTCGGCCGTGAGAAAGACTTCGTCGTCCCCGATTACCTCTCCTTCGTGCCTGACCGCACCCTGAAACCCTGGGTCGTGAACCTGGTCTTCAAGGACGAGGCCCTCACCTTCGACGAGAACGGCTTCTACGCCACGGTGCTCGACCTCGCCCGGCAGAAGTTCCTGGAGATCACCCCCAAGAGCGAGGTACCGGATGCGGGGATCACCATCCGCGTCCTCCAGGGGACCTCGGCAGACCCCTACGAGCAGCGGGTCCTCAACTTCCTCCGGAACCTCGCGGACGGGGGCGTCGTTGACACGGATGCCCTGAAAGGGCTCCCCGGGCTTGCACGGGCCGACCGCTCGACCGAGCTCCGGGTGATGAAGATCCAGACAACCTTCCGGGGCGTAACGACCGAGGCAGACCCGTCGGTCGCGAACCGGTTCATCCTGGACGGGAGGCCGCATCTCGTGCCCCTCCTCCTCGGGTCCGCGATCCTCGCGGGCATCGCCATCCTCATCGCCGTCCTCGGCTCCCAGGCGGGTGCCCTCCTCATCCCCGCTGCGGCCCTCGGCTCGATCGCTGTCATCCAGGTGGTGATCGCGTGGGCCTTCCCCTCGACCCTCTTTGGGCAGTGGAAGGGCGATTCGTACAAGGAGAAGCTCGAGTGGGACTCCTTCCGGGCCTTCCTATCTGACCTTGCCCGGATCAAGCAGTACCCGCCCCAGGACCTCTCGATGTGGGGGGAGTGGCTCGTCTACGGGACCGCCCTCGGCGTCGGGGATAACGTGGCAAAGGCGATGAAGGAGCTGAACATCCGGATCCCGGAGATGTACATCGTACCGGCGCTCTACCTCGGTTTCATGCCCATCGCATCCTTCGCACCCCCCTCGATGGGAGGCGGCGGTGGAGGTTTCCACGGGGGCGGCGGGTTTGGTGGCGGCGGCGGCTTCGGCGGGGGAGGGGCAGGGGGAAGATGACCTGTTCCCCGACCCTCAATCACCTCATTTCTGAAACCGATATTTCACCCGAATCTCATGGCGACCAGGGAGTTCATGCGAACGCCAGGAACAGGAAGTACACGCCGATCCCGATGATCGCAATCCCGATGATCCGGTCGGCGATATCCCCGCTGACCTGCGACCACTCCTTGATCCTCTTCCCGACGGCTCCCCCGACGGAGCTGATGACGATCAGCGGGATGGAGAGCCCTGCCCCGTAGATCAGCATGGTGAAAAATCCCTGGACCATCGTCTGGGAGAGGGCGATGAACGTGAGGACGATGATGAGCATCGGCGCCCCCCGGCCGATCGTGATCGCCCCGAACGAGAGGCCGAGCAGGAATGCGCCCAGGATGGTATAGGAGGTCGGGACCCTGAAGAAATTTGAAGATGCTCCTGATCGGTGGCTTATAGGCATGGAGGAGCTGCAGCCCCATCAGGATCATGAGCACCCCACCGATCGACCAGGCAAGGGTACTGTTCAGGAAGAGAAGGTACCTGCCGATGTATCCTGCAATAACCCCGAGCGGGAGCAGGACGAGAATTGTTCCGAAGCAGAAAGATAAGGTCAGTTTGAGGACGGTCTGAACCGAGAGCCGGGTCTCCCCGCTCGTCAGGTACCCGATTAACCCCAGGCAGAGGACGCTGTTGCATGGGCAGATGCCGGCGATGAGTCCGAAGACGAATATACCGAGAACCGAAGGGTCAAACGCCGCCATCTTCTCCTCCATTTCTCCTGAAAAAGAGATCCCACCGTGCTCTTCTCTTCCGGGATCGAGCCAGTCCGGAAAGAGGTGACCCGATCATCGGGAGAGTGTTCCGGACTCGCATCTCACGGCAGGTTCCCGTCGCCCATGCACTCCTGCTGCCGGTCCTCGCTCATCCTGACGAGGATGTCGAAGATCTCCTGGACCGAGACGGGATCGACCCGGGACTCCACGGCGCGGTCAAAGGTCCGCTTGAGTACCCGCTCCCTCTGATCAGGATCCCTGATGGCAATCCCCTCCCGGAATTTCAGGTGGGCCATCTCTCCGGCGAGGCGCTGCCGCTCCGCGATGAGCTTGATTATCCTGCCGTCGATCTCCTCGATCTTCTCCCTCACGGACGCAAGACTCATACAGGGATCATGGGGCGAGGGAGATATACATGTTTGGAGGATGGACTTCGCGAAGCGAAGGACATCGGAAAGAAGGGCTTCTGCAAGGAAGATCTTCTTGAGTGGGCTTCACGGGGTGAAGGACCTCGGAAAGGAAGGGCCTCTTCGGGAAGGGCTTTAAAAGGAAGGGAATATGACCGAGGAGGTCAATCCTGTTAGGATGCTGGAACGGATTCCCCCCCGCGAGTGGCGCGACCTCGGTATCGCATGGTTCGCCATCACCCTGGCCTTCACCGTCGTCTTCCTCAGGGACGGGGTCACCGTTCCCGGGTTCCTCCTCGTCTTCGGGGCATCTGCCCTTACCGTGGGCACGGGTTTCATCCTCCACGAGCTCGCCCACAAGTTCACGGCCATCAGTACGGCTACTGGGCGGAGTTCCGGAGGGACAACCTCATGCTCGTCGTCGCGGTCGCGATGGCGGCCCTCGCAGGGATTGTCTTTGCCGCCCCGGGGGCCACCGTTATCTATGGTTCGAACCTCACGAAGAGGGAGAACGGGCGGATCTCGGCCTCGGGCCCCGTCACGAACCTCCTCCTCATCGTCCCCTTCGTGGCACTGGCCCTCTTCGGGGGAGACCTCCTCTCGATCATCGGGGTCATGGGGTGGAAGGTGAACGCCATGCTCGCCTCCTTCAACCTGCTCCCCGTCGGCCCCCTCGACGGGAAGAAGGTCCTCGCCTGGAACCCGGGGATCTTCGTGGCACTCATCGCGGCGGCGTTCGTGCTCCTCTACCTCTCCTTCTCCCCGTCCCTCTTCTCATCCCTCTTCTGAACGGGTTCGCCTGGCGGATGGCCCTCTTCTGCCGTGAGCCGTGCGATCTCACGCACAACCTTCCCCCCTTTCTCCCTGGCGTCACTGAGGGCCGTCGGGTGGTTCCTGATCCCCTTGTACCGGTCCATGTCGTTTGCAATGACATTGTCATAGTACTCGAAGCCCATGATATCGAAGAACGCGGTCATGATGGGAAACGCCCCCGAGAAGACGTTCTCCCAGCCCGTCCCCGCGGTGGAGATGAAGAGGCCCTTGTGCCGCCGGATGTGATCGCGGGTGAAGTACTGCGTCTTCAGGATGTACTTCCTCGCCCAGAGGTACTGTGCCCGGTCCAGGAAACCCTTCATCTCTGCGGTGATCCCCATGGTGTAGATGGGGGAAGCGAGTGCCACGGCGTCCATGGCGAGGATCCGGTCGAAGAGGGGGATGAGTGCATCTTCGATGATGCACACGCCGTCCTTGTGGCAGGCGTTGCAGCCCTGGCAGGGTGCGTACTCCATCGTCTTGAGCACGACCTTATCCACCACGCCGCCCGCCTCGCGGGCGCCGTCGAGGAAGGCGTCGAGGAGGGTCTCGGTGTTCCCGTGCCTGCGGGGGCTCCCCGATATGCCGAGTACCTTCACCGTGGGATCCATCGCTTCACCGGTTCATCTCGCGAAGACGACCGACGGCCGCCTTCCCTGTCGCCCGGGCTTCGTCCCTGGCCGTCGGATGGGCCAGGACCTCGCCGGCTTTATCGACTCCCCGAACGAGCAGGTAGAGAATATCTTTGTTCTTTATCTCTGTAACATGGAAGAAGCATTTGATGGACATCTTTGCCCCGTCGAAGACGATATCCCAGTTCTGCCCTGCCGAGGCGATGAAGATCCCGAGGCGCTTCCCGAGGCGTTCGGGGGGGACAACGGGGAGCTTGAGGACATACTTCCTCGAACGGAAGACCTGTGCACGGTCCACGAGAGCCTTCCCCTCGGCGCAGATCCCGAGGCAGTAGATGGGTGAGGCGAAGATGACGCAGTCGGCTTCGATGATCTTGTCATGGAGGACGTCCATGTCGTCCCGCTGGACGCACTTGTTCAGGACCTCGCAGGCATTGCAGCCCCTGCAGGGGTGGACCGTCACCTCGTCGAGGGCCACCTTCTCGATGACGATGTCGGGCTCTTCTGCCATCGAGGCGAGGACCCAGTCGAGGAGGGTCTCGGAGTTCCCGTGCCTCCTGGGACCCGTGGCAAAGGCGAGGACCTTGTAGGGCATGATTTCAACCTTGGATGTGGAGATTAAAAAAGGCTCCACTCCGAGACGGGCGCATCCCGATCCGAAGACGGTCGGACGATACCCTGCTTACTACCATCCATCGCCTGCATTCTGTGGGATGCTCTCGGGGGGGCTACGCCACCCCCGCCGCATGGGCACCCCCCCGGTTTCCGGGTAAATGAAACGGTTTTTCAGAAAACCGAGGAAACGGAATCAGGCCAACAGAGTGCTTCGCAATCAGGGACGCCAGAGCGGCTGGAGCTGAGCCCGAAAGCGAACTCGCGACTTCGTCGCTCAAGGTCGGTTTCTTACGAAAACTCCCGGGTCGCACCCTACCTGATGGCGGATTGCTCCAGGTCGGGTTCTGATGAACCCTCCCTCCCGCAGGAGCGTCTGAAAATTTGAGTGATCCGAAGGTCCCTGTCAAGGCCATACGAAACGTTCACCTTCGGGAGATCCATACCTCCCTTACCATGGGAGAGGACAGCCCGCCCGAGTCAGGTCCGGGCGACGATGCCGGCTTCAGCCACTTCCTCTCGATGCTCAAGGATGAGGATCCATCGCGGCGTTGGAAGGCTGCCGAGGGGCTGGCCCGATCGGGTGACCCGCGGGCACTCGGCCCGCTCGTATCGGCCCTCCAGGACGAGGACTGGAGGGTGCGGAGGAAGGCGGCGTGGGCACTGGGGGTCCTCGGTGATCCCCGTGCGGTCATCCCGCTGCGGAGGGCCATGCTCAACGAGAGGGACACGGTGAAGGAGATGATCGAGGAGGCGATGCAGGAGATCGCGAGGAAGGGGATGGGGTGAGACAGGATACCCTCTCACTCACCACCGAATGAGAGAAGAAAAAAAATAATTACAGGACTATACCTGCTTGAAGCAGAGGTACCAGTCCTTGCACTCGTACCCCTCGCTGGGCCGCTTCTCCATCTCCGCCGCGGTCTTCGGGGGCGGTACCACCACCTTGTCGCCCGGCTGCCAGTTGGCTGGCGTCGAGACCTTGAACCTGTCCGTCGTCTGGAGGGCCTTCACGAGCCGCAGGATCTCGGGCATGTACCGCCCGTTCTGGAGCGGGTAGTAGATCATCGCCCGCATGATCCCCTTGTCGTCGATAAAAAAGACGCAGCGGACGGCCGCCGTCGAGGACTGGCCCGGGTGGATCATGCCGTACCTCTTTGCCACCTTCATCGTGAGATCGGCGATGATCGGGAAGGGGATCGTGACCCCCATCTTCTCCTTGATGTCATGCACCCAGGCGAGGTGTGCAGAGATGCTGTCCACCGATAGGCCGATGAGCTGGACGTTCAGGGCCTTCAGATCGTCGTAGATCTTCGTGAACGCGAGGAACTCGGTGGTACAGACAGGCGTGAAGTCCGCCGGATGGGAGAAGAGCACCACCCACTTGCCCTTGAGGGACGAGAGGGTGATGGGGCCCTGGGTCGTATCTGCCTCGAAATCAGGCGCAGGTTCCCCGATGACGGGGAAGGAGACGGGCTCCTCTTTCTGCGCCGTTTCCCTCATAACGGGCATGATAAGGCGCAGATCCTCGGCCATAGGGTCAGTCCTTTCCCATTATCTCGTTCATCGCCGCCCGGCCATAGACATAGGCGGGCATCCCCGAGAGGAGGAAGGTGACCCTGAGAGCCTCCTCGATCTCGTCCGTCCGCACGCCGAGCTGCTTCGCGCCGGCGAGCTGCGCCTTCACCGCGTGCTGGTCCCGGAGGGCCGCCGCGATGGAGATCGCGATGATCTTCTTCGTCTTCCGGGAGAGGGCGCCGTCGTCCCAGATGTGCTGGTCGAAGGCGAGGATCGCCCCATGCATATCCGGCTGGGTCTTCATCAGTTCCTTGAAAAAGACCGGGACCTTGCCTATCTTTTTCTCGAGCTCCTTCATCCCCTTCGAGCTCTGGGGGTTCTTCGCCTTCCCCACAGGGATCCTTGACGTCTTTTTTACTGCCATAATCAATCACTTCCTGAGCACCATGGGCTCACCGCAGCAGACGAGTTCTCCGCCGCCGACTTCCTTGACCTCAACCACGTTCCCGCAGATCAAACACTCGTAGACCTGCCCGACCGCCGAGACATTTACCAAAAGAACGAACCTCCTTTACAGTATTCTTTTTCCCCTGATCTGTCTGCACGTCATTTCTTCAGCACCATGGGTTCGCCATGGCAGACGAGCTCGCCGCCGCCGGCCTCCCGGACAACGACCGTGTTTCCGCAGATCGGGCAGACATAGACCTCCCCGGCTTCCCTGACGTTTACCATCCGGTGATCATCCCGTGAGCATCCGCTCACCAGTGGAGAGTACAGGTACAGAGGATATAAAAAGGTGATTACTTCATGTACTCGCGTTTCTTGGGCGGGTTCTTCACGTCCTCGGGGCTCTTGATGTCGGGGCGCATGGTCGTCATCGGGAAGCAGTTGAACGTCTCGCAGGCGCACATGGGGCACTTCTTCAGGTCCTTCTCCGACCCCTTGAACTCGAACTCGTACCCGCAGTCTATGCAGACATATTTGCCCGGCTCTCCCTTGGTTCCGGCCTTTACCGCCTTTATGTTCTCTTTTGCCATAGGGTTACCCTCTCTCCTCTTGATGCGTATCTTATTTATCGGTTTCTAAGGAAACCACGAGGAGGCGAGTCCTTCAGGGGACACGTTCCGGAACGATAGCCACTTCCTCTCCCGCGGGAAAAAAGGGAGCATTTAAGAGTATGGGGGGAATGAATCAGGGTATGGGAAAGAAGGTCATCGGCCTCCTCGGGAGCCCCCTCCCCAAGGGGAACACCGCGGCCCTCCTGGACCAGGCCCTCAAAGGAGCAGAGGATGCCGGCTGCACGGTGGAGAAGATCCAGGTCCCCTTCCTGGACTTCGAGCCCTGCATGGAGATCCTCTTCTGCAAGGAGCACGAGACCTGCGAGATGGAGGACGACCTCACCCCCCTGTACCCGAAGTTCAGGGAGCTGGACGGCCTCATCATCGCGACACCCGTCATGACCATGGGCATCCCGGGCAAGCTCAAGTCCCTCATGGACCGGTTCCAGGTCTTCTTCATGGCGAAGTACGTGCGGAAGGAGCCCCTCGTCCCGAGAGAGAAACGGGACACGCGCCTCGCCCTGTTCATCGCCATTTCCGGGATGAAGATCCCCGGGGTATTCGACGGCGCGAAGGCGACCGTTGCGGCGTTCTGCGATATCATCGACTGCAGGCTCATCGGGGAGATCCTGGTCCCTGACATGGATACGATCATGGATATCCACACAAAGCCCGATCTCCTTGAGTCTGCCTACCGGAAAGGGTTCGAACTCGGGTCGGCCCTGAACGGGTGACTCCCGACGGAAAAAAGATACTGGTTCAGGAACCGCAGCGGTACGCGAGGGTGACCCGGGTCATGCGCTTCGTCGAGTCATAGGGCTTCGCGGTTATCATGAGGTACGGATAGTCACTGTCCAGGCTGACCGTTCTCCGGCAGACGTAGTACCCTGCGCAGGCCTGGTAGTTGCGGCTGTTTATCTTGGACGAATAATCCTTCAATTCTTCGAGGGTGATAAACATCGACTGGGAGTCCCCGAACACCGCGATATCGCAGGTCCCCTGGGGGAGGGCAACCACATATGCTCCATTGGAGAGGGTATGGGTCGTGTCGCCGGCGGAATCGAAGAGGACGATATTCCCGGTCATGGCGGCGTTGGACTGGGGCCTCGTGTTCTCGGCGACGAGCGAGACCTGGTCGCTGATGCTCCGGAGGAGGGTGATCACGGTCCCGAGGTCGGGGTTTGCCGCTGCAACCTGGGACCCCGTCCCTCCCGCGGTGGGAGTCGGAGCCGCCCCCCCGGAAGGGGCCGGGGTCGTGCACCCGGCGCTGAGAAGAAAGGCCCCGCAAAGGACGCATATCAGGATTATCGGGAATCTGCCGTTCATACATGATTTTTCACCGCTGCGGGCTTAAATATGTTCGTGAGGTGGGGGCGATGAATAACCCTTATCACCGTGGTGGTTCTTACTACGATGGTATGACGACCCGCGAGAACATGATGGCCGCCTTTGCCGGGGAATCCCAGGCGAACCGGAAGTATGCCGGTTTCTCGGAGGAGGCCGACGAGAAAGGGTTCAGGAACGTTGCAAAGCTCTTCAGGGCCGCGTCGGAGGCCGAGGCGATCCATGCCCGGAGGCTCCTCAGGACGTTCGGGGCCATCGGGAGCACCGACGAGAACCTGAAGAAGGGCATCGAGGGGGAGACCCACGAGTTCACCTCGATGTACCCGGGTTTCCTCAGCGCTGCGAAGGCCGAGGGGGGGCAGGGGGAGGCGGAGATCGCGTTCACCTATGCCATGAAGGCTGAGGAGGTGCATGCAGGCCATTACCAGGCGGCACTCCAGGCTGTCCAGGGGAAACGGGATCTCACGGCCAACAAGATCTCCCTCTGCCCGGTCTGCGGGAACATCTTCCTCGATGCTGTGCCCGACCAGTGCCCGATATGCAAGGCCTTCAAGAAGAAATTCAGGGAGATCGCCTGAACAGAACGATCGAAGGGACTACCCGGGAATATCTGAAGGCTTTTAAAAAGAAGTTCAAAGAGATCGCGTGAGAATGCCCACCGGGTGAGGGATCCCCCTCAGCCCGAGAGCCTCTTTTTCGCAACCTCGCAGTAGGCCGGATCGATCTCGACCCCGATCCCCTTCCTCTTCAGGGTCCTGCAGGCGAGGAGCGTGGTCCCGCTCCCCATGAACGGGTCGAGCACCGTATCGCCGACGTAGGTGAAGAGCTTGATGCACCGCGTCGGGAGCTCGATGGGGAAGGGGGCCGGGTGGTTGGCCCTCCCCTTCTTCTCGCCCGAGAAGGTCCAGACCCCGTTCGTCCATGCGATGAACTCGTCGCGGGTGATATCCGAGTCCCCTGCTTCCGTCTTCTTCCAGGTCTCCCGGTAGAGGATGGGGATGGTCTCCACGGGCGCTATGACATAGGGCGCACGGGCGGAGAGCCAGGAGCCCCATGCCGTGCGGCGGGAGATGTTCTGCTCGTTCCAGATGACGGTCGCATGGTAGCGCCAGCCGCAGGCCTTTGCGAGGGCGAGGATGTCGGCATACACCGACTGCTGCCCGCCCAGGTTCTTGTCGAGGGGGATGTTCAGGCACATCCGGCCATCGGGTTTCATGAGCGATCCGGCCTTCTCCAGCCATCTCCCCGTGAAGTCGAGGTAGTCGGTGTAAGAGATGTCATCCCTCACGGCGCTGTAGGCGATGCTCACGTTGTACGGGGGCGAGGTGACGATGAGGTCGACGGACCCCGGGGGAATGGATCCGGTAGTGAGAAAATCCTCGTTGAGGATAGTGATCCCGGGCCCCTCTCCCGCGCCGTTCCCTTCCTTTCGGGGCCCCTCCTTCACCCGTCCACCTCAGGTCACCACCGCTTTCTCGAAGGTCCACCAGGCGATGGTGAACATCACGAGCGCGAAGATCATGAGGGCGAGGAAGGAGAATCCCACGTCCATCAGGGTGTACACGTAGTGCCCCCCGAGAGCGTAGAAATCGCTGCCGATGGCAAAGTAGCGGATCCCCGTGACCACGTAGGTCAGGGGGTTGAAGGCGGTCGCCACCTGGAGGAATGGCGGGAACGCCTGGGCGGGGTAGAGGGCGTTCGAGACGAAGAAGAGCGGGAGCGAGAGGAGGGTGATCACGGCCTGGAGCCCCTCGGGGCTCTCCATCCGCATCGAGATGGTCGCGGACATGAAGAGGAACCCGAGGGAGAAGACCCCGACGAAGAGGAGGATGCCGAGGATGGAGACGACCAGCTGGAGCAGGGATGCACCGACGAAGAACCTGACCCCGATGACGATCCCGAAGAGCATGATGATCATCACCTGGATGAAGGACTTGGTCATCCCCGAGAGGCTGATGCCGATGAGGATATGCGACCTCGGCATCGGGCTCGCGAGGATCTCCCGCATGAGCCCCCAGAGCTTGTCGAAGAGGAGGCTGATCCCCCCGAAGAGGCTGGTAAAGAGCGTGGTGAGGGCCATGATCCCCGCCGCCATGAAGGTGAGGTACGGAACGGCGTTTGCCCCCGCGGGAGCGGTAGCCGGCGCCCCCAGCTGGGAGAGGGTCCCCGTGAAGGCGACGCCGAAGAAGGCCATCCAGAGGGCGGGCTGGACGAGGGACGAGAAGAGGAGCGCCCTGAACCGGAAGAACCGGAGCATGTCGCGCCAGTAGACCGTTACGAATTCCATTGCCACGGGATCACCTCCATCATCCCCGGATCTCCCGGCCGGTGAAATGGACGAAGACATCGTCGAGGGTCGGCTTCTTCAGGTTCGCGGAGCGGATGACGATACCGCTCTCCTTCAGCTTCCCGAGGATGGCGGGCAGGGTCTGCGTCCCCTCCCCGTTAAGGGTGACCGAGAGGCCCCTGAAGGAGGGCTTCACGTCCCGCACCTCGGGCAGGCTTCGGAGGATCCCCGTCGTCTTCGCATCGTCGCCGGTCTCGAGGTAGATCATGTCCTCGCCCAGCGCGTTCTTCAGCTCGTCGCTCGTGCCCGACGCGATGATCTTTCCGTGATCGATGATGTTGATACGGTCGGAGAGGCTGTCGGCCTCGTCCATGTAATGGGTCGTGAGGAAGATGGTGGTCCCCTCCCTGTTCACCTGCCGGATGTAATCCCAGACCCGGAGACGGCTCTGGGGGTCGAGGCCGAGGGTCGGTTCGTCCAGGTAGAGGACCTCGGGCCTCGTCATCAGACCCCGGGCGATCTCGAGCCGCCGCTTCATCCCGCCCGAGAGGTTCTTGATGAACACGTCCCTCTTCTTCTCGAGCTCCACGAGCTGGATCATCTCGTCGATCCTCGCCCGCCGCTCCTCATGGGGCATCGAGTAGAGCCGGCCGTGGAACTCGAGTATCTCCCAGACGGTCAGGTCACGGTCGAGGGTCTCTTCCTGGAAGACGATCCCGATGGCCTTCCGGACGAGTTCGGGCTCGGTAGCGACATCATGGCCGGCGATGCGTACCTTTCCCTTCTGGATCGGGAGGAGCGTGGTCAGGACATTGATGGTCGTGCTCTTCCCTGCACCGTTCGGCCCGAGGAAGGAGAAGATCTCCCCCTTCCCGACGGTAAATGAGATAGAATCGACCGCCACCACGTCCCCGAATGAGTGGGAGAGATCCCGCACCTCGATGATCGGCTCGCTCAAGAGAGACTCCATAGAGAGGTGGCCCGCTCTCCTATAAAAGCCGCGGGCAGAACCTTCTCAACCGGGCCGGGGATTCAGAGGGCTTCCCCGCCGATCTCGCCGTCCATCGCCGTGAAGAGCCAGGAGAAGAGCGGGACGAATGCCAGGGCGACGAGGAGGAGGAGGGGAAGGGGGGTGGGCCAGGTCACCCCGATGAGGCCCCCGGACGCGGTTCCCGCAGGGTTCCAGGAGCCCGGGAAGAAGGCAGGGATGGCGAGGACGAGGAGGATATTCATGAGGGTGACGGGGAGGATGTTCTCGGAGAGGTAGTAACAGCAGGAGAAGGCGAAGGAGATCGCAACGGTGAAGAGGAACGCGAGGATCGCGGTCGGGAGGGGGTCTCCCGATCCCGACAGCGAGAGGATGAGGTAAGACACGGGGGCCATGGCAAGGCCCCAGACGATACCGACCGAGAGGGTGGCGGCTATCCGCCCCTGCCAGTAGGTGAGGGCCGGGAGGAGGTATCCCCTGTAACCGTATTCCTGACCGAGCGATGCCGGGATCGCGAAGATAAAGGCAGATATGGCGAGGATTAATCCCGCTGAAATCCCTGTTCCCGTCCAGCTGTTCAGGTACCCGAGCCCTGTCCCGAGAGCAACGAAGGCCGCGAGCCCGATCAGGATGAACGGGTAAACAATCGCGAAGATGGTGGCAGGGAGACCGTGAGAGGGCGCAGGAGTGGCCAGGCATGGACCTCGATCGGATGCCCTTCCATGGTCAGGAAGAGGAGGGCAAGGATGCCCGGGATGAAGGGGATAGCAGCGAGGGACAGCGATGGCAGGTACCCGAATGCCGAGAGGATCAGGATACCCCAGGAGAGTGCGAGGAGCGAGATGAGGTAACCGAAGATGTATCCGGGTTGAACCACATCCTGCTCGAACATGGACTCCACGCAAGATCGTTCTGCGGTTAAAGAGATGGTTGGGCAGGGAGCAATATAAGGGTTGTTCATATATTTCTTGAATTTTTATGAATCCTCGCCCAGGAATGATGGGGACGCCGGAGGGGAGATTTGAACTTTCGGGTTGCAAGCAACAGCGGCTTTCGAGGCCGTCACCTAGGAGAAGATGGGTTGGGGACGCCGGAGGGGAGATTTGAACTTTCGAGTTGCAAGCAACAGCGGCTTTCAAGGCCGTCACACAGGAGGAGAAGGGTTGGGACGCCGGAGGGGAGATTTGAACTTTCGAGTTGCAAGCAACAGCGGCTTTCAAGGCCGTCACACAGGAGGAGAAGGGTTGGGGACGCCGGAGGGGAGATTTGAACTCCCGAGTTGCAAGCAACAGCGGCTTTCGAGGCCACCGCCTTACCGAGCTAGACTACCCCGGCAGGAGAGGAGAAGCGTTTCGCCCCAACAGCCATAATTTTATCGGATAACGCCGGCCTCGCAGAGCCAGCTCGAAAAGAGAGAGAATGAGATGAATTTGTAAAATTATTTCACGGAGGGATTTCAGCCCATGGGAGGCATTCCGCCGGGTGGCATACCCATACCGGGCGGAGACTCCTTCTTCTGGGTGATCATCATGTCGTCCACCCGGATGAGGAGGCTCGCGGCCTCGGCAGCCGAGTGGATGGCCTGGACCTTCACCCGCATCGGCTCGAAGACATTCTCTTCGTACATGTCCACGATCTTGCCGGTGAAGACGTTCAGCCCGGCCCGCTTCTTCCCCTTGGCATGGGCGGACTTCGACCTCCACGAGCTTATCGATGGGGTTGAACCCCGAGTTCTCGGCAAGGGTCCTCGGGATACTCTCGAAGGCGTTCGCGAAGGCCTCGATGGCGAGCTGGATCCTCCCGCCGACCGACGCTGCATAGTCCCTGACCTTGAGCATGACCTCCATCTCCACCGATCCACCGCCGACCACGTACCTTCTGGTCCTCGATGGCGTCCATTACGACCCGGATGCCGTCATATACGGCCCGCTCCAGCTCGTCGATGAGGACCTCGGTGGAGCCGCGGACGAGGATGGTCACCGCCCTCGGGTTCCTGCAGCCCGAGATCTTCACGAGATCGACCCCCTCCATCTCCTCGGCAAGCTCGGCCTGCCCGAGCATCTTTGCCGTGAGGTCGTGGGGCTTGTTCGCGATCTGGCCGTTTAAGGCCCGGGCGGCGAAGAGCATGTCCTTCTCGGGGACGTCCTCGATGGCCATGATGCCTTCCTTGGCGAGGTAGTACTGGACCGCGTCGGCGATCCCCTTCTGGCAGAGGATGACGTTCGCACCGGTCTCGATGATCGCATCAGCCATGTGCCGCAGCGATCCCCGCTCCTGGGTATCGAAGGCCATCAGCTGGTCGGGGGAGGTGATTCTGATCTTGGACTTCACCTGGGTCTTCGTGATCTCGAGGGGGGTCGCGATGAGGGCGACCTTCGCCTTCCTGATGCTCTTCGGCATCTCCTCCGAGACCCGCTTCTTCTCGATGATGATGCCCCGGATGAACTCGGCGTCGTCCATGGTCTCGCCGACGTGCTTCTTGATCTTCACGTCATCCTCGTCGACCATGAACTTCCCGTTGACCTCCTGGATGACGGCCCGGACGGCATCGACGACGATCCCGTCGAGCTTGGTCTTCACCTGCTCGATGGATTTACCGGTCATCGCGGTGTCCGCGATCTTCTTCAGGGTCTCGACGTCATCGGGCTTTACGGTGATGGCGAGGGCCTTCACGATAGCGACGGCCTTCTCCATGCCCATCCGGTACCCCTGGGCGATGACCGTGGGGTGGATCTCCTGCTCGAGCATCCGCTCGGCCTCCTCCATGAGGGCGCCCACGAGGATGCAGGCGGTCGTCGTCCCGTCCCCTACCTCGTCGTCCTGGGTCTCGGCGACCTCCACGACCATCTTCCCGCCAGGGTGCTGGACCGAGAGCTCGTGGAGGATGGTCGCGCCGTCGTTCGTGATGACGATGTCACCGGTCGAGTCGATGATCATCTTGTCCATCCCCCGGGGGCCGAGGGTGGTGCGGACCGCGGCGGAGATCGCCTTCGCGGCCATGATATTGGACCGCTGGGCGTCGTGGCCCCGCGATCTCTCGACGTTATCTTTCAGAATGATGATCTGCTGTCCTTGAAGCATAAAGTAACCTCACAGTGCGTGAATATTCATGGATTTAAACTTCTATATAAGACCGCCGATAAGATCAGTCGAGCCGCGAGACCCTGAAGAGGGCCTGGACAGGTACGCCGTCGATATCCCGCACTCCGCGCTTGTCGAAGATGACCCAGATGGCGACCGGATTCGCCCCGTGGCCTCTCAGGGTACTCCACCGCCTCCCTGAGGGTCTTCCCCGAGGTGATGACATCGTCAACGAGGACGCAGGCCTCGCCGCTCACGGGGGCGAAGTTCCCGGAGAGGGAGCCCACCTGCGGGTTCGCGACGGAATGCCGTGAGGGGAAGTAGACCGCGAGCTTCAGGCTCTCCTGGAGGGCGATCAGGGTCGCGAGAGGGACACCCGAGAGGGCGATGCCGACCACCGCCGAAGGGCCGGCCTGTGCCTCCTCGGGCGGGCAACCCGGGGAACGGGACTGCCCGATCATGAGAGCCGCCATATCGTCGAGGAGGTCGGCCCTCCCGCTCACCGATGTCCAGTCGATGAGCACGTCCTTCGGGACGTCCCCCTCCTTCTCCTTCATGAGGAGGTACGTGACCGTCTCCATGGAGAGGTTCAGCTCTTCGGAGATTCTGGCTCTGGCTGTGCCCCTCGGCATGGAGGGACCGCGCCCGCCGGATCAGGTCATCGAGAGAGGACATAAGAGGAGATTCACGAAGCAATCCTACTTAAGGCTTCGTGAAAGAGTCGATCCGCAGTCCGGGCAGGCTCCAGGCGCGGAATACCTCCGGTTGCAGCCCGGGCACCGGAACTTCCATCTCCTGGGGCGCGCCTTCCGCTGGAGGATCCCCTGACCTCCAGCCCGAGCTTCTGTGCGACGTTCTGGATGGCATAAGTCGTCGGTCACGATGACGGCCTCAAGGTCGAGGGCGAGGGCGAGGAGGTCGGTGTCTGCGGGGGAGAGGCGGGTGATATCGCCGGTCTCCCTGGCTGCCGCGGCGACCCTCCTTACGCTCTCCTTCGATGGGGAGGACCATCGAGAGGCCGGATTCGAGGAGAACCTCGAGCCGGCACCGGGAGCGGGCATCCGCGATCTCCTCCACCACCGAGGGCGGGGTGAAGAGCTCCCCCCCGAGGGTGGCCTCCGAGAAGAAGAAAGAGGCGTCGACGGCGTATCTCATACGGAGAACTCCACGACGCCATCGCTCCGGGAGTGAACCTGGTACCCGAACCGCTCCAGGAGCCAGCACATGGTGGCGGCGTGGAGTGAGCAGGCCGGGGCGGTGAACCGCCCGCCGAAGAGAGCGAGGAAGATGAGGAGCTGGTCGGCAAGGTAGGTGTCAACCTGTCCTCCTTTCGCCACCTCGTCGAGGAGGGCACGGGCGGCCATCTCGCCCACCCGTTCCGCGGGGAGGCCCCGCTTCCCCAGCCCGAGGCCACCCTTTGTGCCGCTCCAGACCGTACAGGAGGAGCCTGTCGAGGCCCCTTTCCTCCGGTCCAGCCTTACCTCACACGGGATTCCCAGCCTGTCGGCGAGGACCTTCCCGGCGGCAACCGCCTGTCTCTCGGCCACATGGTCGGGGAGGTTGGAGGAGCAGGAGATGATCCCGCAGGAGCCGGGCTTCTCGTCCTGGAAGGCGATGGGTGAGAGGCGGGACGCCTCCACAGACACCCGCACCTCCCCCCCGCCCTCCGGGTAATACCCCCTCTTCAGGATCTCGGTGTGAATCTTTGCGCCGTGACCGGCAAGGACCCGGAAGAGGACCTGCTCCATGTAATCGATAGTGGGGCTCCGGTCAACCTCGGTTCCCCCTGTTAGGGTGATAGATCCACCCGCCATAAGGGCGACGGGGATCCATGCCTGGAGGACAAGGGGTACCGATCCCGCCGTCCCCACATCCGCCCGAAGGTCCTTTGCGACGGGCATCCCTGGACGGAAGATGATCCGGTCGCTCCCCAGCCGGAGTCCTTCGCAGGAACCGTCGCAGGCTGCAGCGACGGCCTGGATAGCGGCGATATGCTGCGGTGCAAGGCCCGGCTTTCCCCTCCGGGCACGGATCCGCACCACCTCGACCGGCGTCCGGGAGAGGGCGGAGAGGGCGATGGCGCCACGGAGGATCTGCCCTCCTCCCTCGAGCTGGGACCCGTTGATGGTGATCATCGGGAGAGCGCCTTTGCGATCGGCCCCGAGGCAGAGTACAGGCTGTTCGGGCTCTCGATGGTATCGCTCGCGGCGAGCTGGCCGATACCGGCCGAACGGAGGAGATCCCGGGCTGAACCGGCGAAGAGGCCGTGGACGCAGACCGCGTGCACCCCTTTTGCACCCCGGGCGCGGAGCATGCGGGTCGCGGTCGCGATCGTTCCCCCCGTCGAGATAATGTCATCCACGAGCACTACATCCCCGGTCCAGGGGTTACCTTTCCGGGGCTCCACCCGCACCTCTTCCCCCGAGATCCGGGTCTTCTCCAGGTGATCGACCTCCCAGCCGCCGCGGGAAGCGACGGCGGCGGCAAAGGGTTCGGCTCCCTTATCGGGCGCAAGTATAAGGGGATTCTCAAGGCCGAGCCCCGAGATGTACTCCCCGACTTCAGGTGCGAGGTTCACCTGTGATGCCGGCACGGCGAAGTGGGAGAGGACGCTCTCCTTGTGGACGTTCACCGTAACGACCCGCGAGACCCCGTGGGAGAGGGCCTGCGCCATGGCCCGTGCCGAGACCGGCTCGCCGGGCCTGAACTCCCGGTCCTGGCGGGCGTACCCCAGGTAGGGGATGACGAGGAGGACCTCCGAGCGGTGGCAGGCATCGATGAGGAGGAGGAGCTCGACGAGGGAGTCACCGGAGAGGAGGCTCCCGACCACGACGGTCGTCTCATCGAGGGGTCCGGTCCGCAGGTAGATCTCGCCGTCGGGGAACCGGGAGAGGCTGGTCTCCACGACCCCGGCCCCGAGATGCTCCGCAATCCTGGCCCCAATGGCCCGGGATCGCCCTGTACAGGCAACTTTCATCCGTTAACCACCATCAGCTGAAAGTACTTAAACGATCAGGGACAGAACTATAACTACTTAATTACTTAATCGTGCCGAGCAATCGTGCAGAGAGGCACCCAAGGGATGGAAACAACACAGAACGGGCGGAATGACGAGGAACAGGTGCTTGGAGGCCTGGAGCTGGCGGTATCCTCAGAGATCGAGGTACCGCCGAAACTTATCGACCAGGTCATCGGCCAGGACCATGCGGTCGAGGTGATCAGGAAGGCGGCCACACAGCGCCGGCACGTGATGATGATCGGGTCACCCGGGACAGGGAAGTCCATGCTCGCGAAGGCCATGGCCGAGCTCCTCCCCAAGGAGGAGCTCCAGGACATCCTGGTCTACCCGAACTCCGAGGACTCGAACAACCCCATCATCCGCACCGTCGCCGCGGGAAGGGGAAAGCAGATTGTCACTGCCCACAAGATCGAGGCAAAGCGGAGGAGCCAGACCCGGAACACCCTGATCCTCCTCTTCATCTTCGGGATCGTGGCATTCGCCTTCATCACCTACCAGTGGCTCATGGGGATCATCGCCGCGGCCTTCGTCTTCATGGCCCTGCGGTATACCACCCCCCGCGAAGATCTCATGGTGCCGAAGCTGCTCGTCTCCAACGACGCGACGGCCACCGCCCCCTTCATCGATGCCACGGGGTCGCATGCGGGGGCGCTCCTCGGCGACGTCAGGCACGACCCCTTCCAGAGCGGTGGCCTCGAGACCCCCGCCCACGACCGGGTCGAGGCGGGGGCCATCCACCGTGCCCACGGCGGGGTCCTCTTCATCGACGAGATCAACTCCCTAGAGCCCCAGTCGCAGCAGAACCTCCTGACCTCCCTCCAGGAGGGGATCTTCCCCATCACAGGACAGTCCGAGCGGTCGAGCGGGGCCATGGTCAGGACCGAGCCCGTCCCCTGCAGGTTCATCATGGTGGCCGCAGGGAACGTCGATGCCATCCAGAACATGAACCCGGCCCTCAGGTCGCGTATCCGTGGCTACGGGTACGAGATCTTCTTCAGGGACTCCATGGAGGATACACCCGAGAACAGGAGGAAGTTCGTCCGGTTCATAGCCCAGGAAGTGCAGAAGGACGGGAAGATCCCCCACTTCGATCGCTCCGCCATAGAGGAGGTCATCCGCGAAGGGAGGCGGCGGTCGAACCGGAAGGGGCACCTCACCCTGAAGCTCAGGGACATCGGCGGGCTGATCCGGGTCGCAGGAGACCTCGCCCGGCAGGAGGGGGCCAAGGTGACGACCGCTGCAAACGTCGTGAAGGCCAAGGAGACCGCACGGTCCATCGAGCAGCAGATCTCGGACGAGTTCATCCGGCGCAGCAGGGACTACGATCTCACGATCGTCGAGGGAGCCGAGGTCGGAAGGGTGAACGGCCTCTCGGTCAGCGGGGACAGCGGAGCGGTGCTCCCCATCGTCGCCGAAGTCACCCCCGCGATCAACAAGGAGATGGGTTCCGTCATCGTCACCGGGATCATCCAGAAGAGGAAGGAACCCTGGATGGCTGACGAGGAGTCGATGGCGAAACAGTCCATCAGCAACGTCTCCGCCATCATCAAGAAATACACGGGGAAGGACATCAAGGAGATCGACATCCACGTCCAGTTCATCGGGACCGAGTATGCCGGCGTGGAAGGACCTTCCGCTTCCATCGCCGTCGCGACGGCCGTGATCAGCGCGATCGAGAAGATCCCGGTGAACCAGAATGTCGCCATGACCGGTTCGCTCTCGGTCAAGGGCGACGTGCTCCCGATCGGGGGAGTCACGTACAAGATCGAAGCGGCAGCAAAGGCAGGGATCCGGAAGGTCCTCATCCCGATATCCAACGTCGACGATGTGCTTATCGAGGACAGGTACCGGGGCATGGTTGAGGTCATCCCGGTGAAGACGATCGAGGATGTGCTCACCCATGCCCTCGTGACAGGGCAGAAAGAGGGATACCTCACCCGGATCAAGAACATGGCCCTCGCAGCACCAGCGAAGATCCTGGACACGGCCCTCCCGAACCCCTCGGTCTGATGTCGCCCCCCGGGATCCGGTTCTCCGACGTGAGGTGTGTCCGGGCCACCTCCACCCATATCGATATCGACAACGGGGTCGTCGAATCGGCCGGCACCTCCTTCTCTGATACTGCCCTCGTGCGGGTCCTCGGGCCCCTCGGCTGGGGCATCATCTCGGTCAATAACCTGGACACCTCGTCGAAGAAGGAGCTGGATCGGATCCTTGCCGAGGGGCTGGCCCTCGCCCGGATCACCGAGGATCCGGTCAGCCTCGCCGATCCCCCGCGGGGAGAGCATAAGGTTCCTGCACCAGGTGAGGACCCCCTGGCCCTCAGCCTCGAAGAGAAGACCAGCGTCCTCTCAGGGATTGAGAGAGCGGCAAAGATCCCGGGGATAGCCTCGACCCGTGCCACGTATATCGAACGGACCGAGGATGTCTTTTATACCGACAGCTCGGGGTATGAGAACCGGTCCACCGTCACCCGCTCGGGTTTCTCGGTCCTCGCCGTGGCGAAGAAGAACGGGGATGCCCAGATGGGAAGGGAGAGCCTGCATACCATTCACGGCTTCAACCTGCGGCACCAGGAGCCGATGGGGGTGAAGGCCGCCGAGACTGCGATAGCCCTCCTGAGCGCGGGGGCGGTAAAGGGCGGGAAGATGCGGGCCGTCCTCGACCCCGAGGCTCGCGGGGGTCTTCGCCCACGAGGCCGTGGGGCATGCGAGCGAGGGGGACCTCGTGAAGGAGGGGTCCTCGGTCCTTGCAGGGAGGATTGGGGAGCAGATTGGCCCCGCCATCCTCACCATCGTCGACGACCCGAGCATCCCCGAGTTCGGGTTCGAGCCCGTGGACGCGGAAGGGTGCCGGACCGTGAGGACCGAGGTGGTGAGCCGGGGGAGGGTGAACGCCTACCTCCATACCCGCGAGACTCTTGCCGCCCTCGGGAACGGGGATGCCGGCCACGGCAGGGCCGAGGGAGGGGAGCCTCCTCTCGTCCGGATGTCCAACACCTTCATCGAGGAGGGGGATGCGACCCTTGAGGAGATCCTCTCCGAGTGCAGGGACGGCATCCTCCTCGTCGGGTCCCGGGGCGGACAGGTGGACCCCGGGAGGGGGGTCTTCCAGTTCAACGCCGAATACGGCTACCTGATCGAGAAGGGCGAGAGGACGAGGATGGTCCGGGACGTCTCCCTCTCGGGCGAGATCCTCTCGACGCTCCACGGGATCCTCCTCTGCGGGAACAAGCGGGAGATGCACCAGGGCTTCTGCGGCAAGGGCGGCCAGTCGGTCCCGGTCAGCGACGGGGCGCCCCATATTCTCCTCTCCGATGCGGTGGTGGGTGGCAGTGGAGCTGATTGAGAAGATCCTCGCGGCAGGAGGGCGGTCTGCCCAGGAGGTCGAGGTCTACCTGGCCGAAGGGACCGGAGTCTCCGCCGAGCTGAAGCGCGAGGCGGTAGCCACGGCCACCGGATCCCGGGAATGGGGGCTGGGCATCCGCACTATCGATAAGGGCAGGATCGGAACGTCAGCGACGTCATCGCCGGCAAAGTGGAAGGAGTGCCTGAAAGCGGCCCTCTCCTCGATGAGCCTCGCGACACCCCAGGAATGGCGGGGGCTCCCCGATCCGGCCGACCTTCGCAGGTCCGCACCGTCATATGACGAGCGGGTTGTTCCGGAGCCTTCGGCTGCACAGGAATTCCTCAGGGGCATGCTGGAAGGCGCCCGGAAGCACCCCGAATCCAAGATCACGAGCGGTTCTGGATCCCTGGGGAGGTCCGAGGTGACGCTCGCGAACTCCCATGGGGTCCTCTACACCGCCCTCAGGACCGAGGTGAGCTGCAGCCTCGAGACCATCTGCGGCCAGTCCACGGGGTCCGAGTTCGCCCACTCCCCGTACCTTGGTATTGATCCGGTGTGGGTAGGGGAGCGGGCTGCTTTCTTTGCGGAACATTCTTCGAAGGGTAAGCCGATGGAGACCGGGCCTCTACGATATCCTTCTCTCCCCTGTCGCTCTCGCCCAGCTCCTCGGGAATATCTTTGTCCCTGCCCTGTCAGGCCGGACCGTCCATGCAGGGCGCTCACGCCTCGCACCGCTCCTCGGCCAGAAGATCATGGACAGCCGGATCGACCTCTGTGACGATCCTTTTGCCCGGGGCATGGGCGCGACCGCATGGGACGCCGAAGGTGTCCCTGCCGCCCGGCTCGATTTCGTGAAGGGCGGGGTGCTCTCCTCCTTCGCCTATGACCTGAAGACCGCGTACCGCTTTGGCGCGAAGACGACGGCCTCAGCGGTCCGCGGCGGGTTCTCCGGCGGCCCGGCCATCGGGGTCCACAACCTGGTCCTCGACGGGCCACGGGAGGAGATAGGGGCGGAGCGCGCCCTCTATGTCCACGATGTCGTGGGTGCGCACACGGCGAATCCCGTGAGCGGCGACTTCTCGGTCGAGTGCCAGAACCCCATCTGGGTCGAGGGGGGGAAGTTCCGGGATCCGGTCCGCAAGGCCATGCTCTCAGGGAACCTCTTCGATGCCCTCCGTGAGATCGGGGGATCGGGGCGGGATCCCGGATCGTGGGGAACGCCATCCTCCCCTGCGTAAGGTTCAAGGGGATGCAGGTCATCGGGTGATCAGGAATGGTATCGGAGATCCTTGTTATCGTCCTCGCCATCGCCGTTGCGGTTGCGATCATCTGGCTCTTCAAGAGACTGGCCTTTCTCGTCCTGAACGCCATCACGGGCCTCGTCACCCTCTTCCTGGTGAACCAGTTCCAGCTTCTTTCTTACTTCGGGGCGGCGAACCTCGGGATAACACCGGCGACGGTACTCATCTGCGCCTTCGGGGGTATCCCGGGGGCGATCGTCCTCATTCTCCTCGCCCTGGCCGGGCAGCCTGTTTAAAGTTGGCCTTCGCCCGAAGAAACGATTCAGAAGACGTTCGCGCCCGGGTAGACGAGGATCTGGTCCTCGAGCTGGAAAAAGGTTTAAAAGACGTTTGCCCCGGAATACACCAGGATCTGGTCTTCCATGATCTCGAAGGGCTTGATCTCGCGGGAGTGCCTGGACTTGCGCATCTTTACCACCTCGACTGCGAGGTGGACGGGCGTCATCATGTCACTCGGCCGGTAGTAGCGGAGGAGGATGACCGTGTCGACCAGGTACTCGATGAGCCCGTACCGGCTCATGAGGGGGTTGTTGGACTCGGTCTCGCTCGTCATGAGGAGGGTGCAGGGCTCGTCCCGCATCATCTCGATGAACCTGATGAGCTCGAGCCGGCGGTCGACGGAGGTCGAGAAGGTCCCCTCGAAGAGCGAGATGGGGTCGATGACGACCCGGGTGGCCCCCGTCTTCTCGATCATCTCGAAGAGCTCCTCCTTGATGCTGTTGACCATGAGGTTGAAGTTCGTGGGATTCGAGCTTGATCAGGAAGAGGGACTTGTTGATATAGGGTGCGATGTCCCAGCCCCGCTGCTTCATGATATCCTGGATCATGTCGACCCGCTCGTCCAGGCTGATGTAGATACACTTCTCCTTCTGGATGAGCCCCTCGTGGATGAACTGGATGCCGAGGGTGGTCTTCCCCGTCCCGTACGTCCCGATGAGGGCGCAGATGGAGGGCTTGATGAGCCCGCCCTCGAGCATGCCGTCGAGTCCCTCGATCCCCAGGGAGACCCTGTTGTTGCCGGTCACACCACCACCCTGATGTTGGAGACCTCGAAGCCGCTCCCGGGGAGAGATCCTGACCGCGAACTTGACCAGGTCCCGCTCCTCGAGGTGGATCATGACCCCCCGGAACTTCTCGAAGAACATGGTCCGCTGCCTCCGCTGCGCCGAGGTCTCCTCCCATTTGAAGACGGCGACGGCGTCAACGCAGTCGGCTATCTCCTTCTCCCGGGAGGGGTCGAGGACCCCCTTCGTGAGGAGGAGGTAGATGGTGGAGTTCCAGGTCTTCGTCACCCGCTGGAGCCCCCTGAGGAAGGCGGTCAGCTCCTTCCACCGCTCGGGTTCCGTGTACTGGGTGGCGAGGTCGGTGAGGGAGTCGATGACGACGAGGCTGCAGCCCGATCCGTTCTTTGCCTTGTCCGCCGTCGCCATGGAGAGGGTCACGTAGAGGAGCTTGAGGATATTGTTCTTCCTCCCGAAGGCGAGGTGGCTGGAGAGCTCGGTGAGCATCTTGTCCTGCGCCGCGCTCTTCTCGCCGGGAGGCACCCCGTTCTCCCGGGGGGAGTGACCAGTCCGATGGTACCACGCTCGAATCGAAGTAGTTGGTGGAGAGGTCCGTGAACGACAGGGTCCCGTTCAGGTTCTGGACAAGGTTTGGTGCAAACGAGAGCCCGATCTCGGAGAGGATATCCTCCCTCATCCGGGTGAACGTGATATAGCTGAGGTTGTCCGGGATCCTGGCTCCCGGCCCTGCATCCTGTCTCTGCCTGAGCATCGAGAGGTAGATGAGGGAGGTGTAGACAAACTCCTGGCTTCCGGCCCCGATATCCCCTTCGAGGAGGACCACCGATCCCGGAGGGATCCCGCCATCGAGCACCGGATCAAGGGAGCTGATGCCCGTGGGCATCCTCCCGGATACCTGTACAGCCATAGATCAAGGAGATATTTCGCTGCAAAGGATTAAAAGATTGCGCTAAAATATAATCAAACTCAATGGAGAATGAAGAACCAAAGAGAAAATATTTATAGCGTATCAACAAAATGTGTATTAGTCTCGGGGGAGACGTGTTCATCTCCCCCGTTTGCAGGATCCGGCATGCAACTTCCAGAGGTACTGAAGGCGCCTGAGGCTCAAGGACGCCTACCATCTCTTCGGCAAGAAGATCGGGGTATGGCGCGAGAGCGAGAAGGTCTATGACCCTGATCGCCACGGCCTCCTGGTGACGCCCGACCTTCCGCCAGGCTTCGAGGTCGTGGACGTCTACTGGATCGAGCGGGGGCTCTCCCTGGTCTGCATCGCGCTCAACGAGAAGAACCACCAGAACGAGTACGTCCTCTTCGAACCCCCCCTCACCCCCTTCGAGTACGAAATCCTCGAGCGGCTCTACGAGGATCTCCGCGACGTCCTCCTCCTCAACGAGGAGGAGATCCGCGGGGACAAAAAAGGATCCTCCTCTCCCTCGTCGAAGAACTCCTCGCCGAGTACGGGGTCGCCCTCGATAACCCGTCCCTCTTCAGGCTCCAGTACTACCTCGTCCGCAACTTCCTGGGATGGTCCCGTATCGATGCCCTCATGAAGGACCCCCAGATCGAGGATATATCCTGCGACGGGACGAACATCCCCATCTTCCTGTACCACCGCAGGTACCACAACGTGAAGACGAACATCCTCTTCGAGGAGGAGCCGCTGAACTCCCTTGCCATCACCCTCGCGCAGCGGTCGGGGAAGCATATCTCGGTCGGCTCCCCCATCCTCGACGCCACCCTCCCCGACGGCTCCCGGCTCCAGCTCACCTTCTCCACCGTGGTCACGAGCCGCGGGACCTCGTTCTCCATCCGTAAGTTCAGGGAGGAGCCCTTCACCCCCATCGAGCTCCTCGAGCGCGGGACCTTCCCCGTGGACGCGATGGCCTACTTCTGGCTCGCCATCGAGAACAACAAGAGCCTCCTCTTCATCGGGGGGACGGCGTCGGGGAAGACCACCTCCTTAAACGCGGTCTCCCACTTCATCCCGCCCCTTGCAAAGGTGGTCTCCATCGAGGATACCCGCGAGATCACCCTGAACCATGACAACTGGATCGCGTCCGTCACCCGCGACGCCGCCATCGACGCGGGCGCGGGAGCGATCACGATGTTCGACCTCCTCAGGGCCGCGATGCGGCAGCGGCCCGAGTACCTGATCGTGGGTGAAGTCAGGGGGCCCGAGGCCCAGACCCTCTTCCAGGCCATGAACACCGGGCACACCACCTTCTCCACCCTCCACGCCGCGGACGTGGACGCGGCCGTCCACCGGCTGGAGAACGAACCCCTCTCGGTACCGAGGAACATGCTCCAGGCGCTGGACATCGTCTCCATCCAGGCCCTCATCTACCGAGGGACCGAGCGGATGAGGAAGTGCCAGGAGATCGTGGAGATCATGGGGCTCGACCAGGCGACCCAGAACATCCAGGTGAACACCGTCTTCTCCTATGACCCCGTCTCTGATACCTTCAACTTCTCGGGGAGGTCCCAGGTGTACAACGAGATCATGGCCGCGAGGGGCTGGTCCTCGGAGGACCTGGAGAAGGAGATCCTCAAGCGGGGGAAGATCCTCCTCGCCATGAAGGAGCAGGGCGTGAAGGACTACATCGCCGTCTCCCATATCTTCCAGGACTATGCCATCAAGCCCGACGAGGTCATGGAGAACCTCGGCGATCTCGAGCAGGCTGACCGGATGAACGCGAAGGCATCCCTCTTCTTCTGGATCCGCTCACGGCGGGACAGCTTCAGCTGGCTCCACGATGACCTGATCTCGGCCCGTTCAGGGGTCACCATCGAGCACTACCTCTTCCAGACCTATGTCATCACCCTCTTCTCGGGGATCTTCTGCGCACTCGCGGGGTACATCACTGCCGATACCATCGCGAGCATGGAGTTCTCGACCACCATCTACGATGTCTTCAACATCTACCGGATCTTCCCGCAGTTCGTCCCCATGCTCATCTTCAGGTCGGTCATGACCATCATCGCCTTCATCGGGGGCTCGATCCTCGGCTACCAGGTCATGGTCAGTTTCCCGGCCCTCCTCAAGGGGCATCGCGGTACCCGGGTCAACCTCACCCTCCACAACGCCGTCGCGTACATGTATGCCATGCAGCGGGGGGGTGCCGAGCTCTCCACCATCTTCTCCTCCCTCGCCGAGAACGCGAGCATCTTCGGCGAGGTGGCGATCGAGTTCCGGCAGTTCATGCGGGATATCGATTACTTCGGCTATGACCTGATCTCGGCCCTCAAGCATCTCGGGGACACGACCCCGTCGGAGAAGTTCCGGGACTTCATCCAGGACCTCCTCTCGGTGATCGACAGCGGCTCCTCCCAGGGGGAGTTCTTCGCCGGGAGGGTGCGCATCTACCAGGAGGAGGCGCGGTTCGAGATGAAGCAGTTCATCGCCACCCTCGAGTTCGTGGCAGAGACCTACGTCACCCTCTTCGTGGCCGGTCCCCTCTTCCTCATCATCATCATGATCGTCATGGGGATCATCGGGGGGATGGGCCTCACCGCCCTCTCGGTGGTCTGCTATGCCCTCATCCCTATCGGGTCCATCCTCTTCATCGTCTTCCTCTCCATGATCTCGGAGAAGGTCGAGCCGATCGAGCGGTACATCCAGACCAAGGTGCTCGACGTCTTTTTCGATGTGAAGGTCGTCCATACGGAGGGCGAGGAGGCGGCCTTCCAGCAGGCTCAGGTTCTATGACCGGATCCGGAAGTTCCGTGATTTCCTGAGGAACCCCTTCGCGGCATTCATCCTCATCCCCGACCGCAGTTTCTACGTCTCTATCCCCGCCGCGATCCTCTATGCCCTTCTCTCGTTCCTCTCGGTCCCCTTCAACCTGCCTCTCGAGATGAAGGTCATGATCCTGGATGACCACGTGGTGATCGCCGGGCTCATCGTCCTCGTCCCCTATGCCGTCTTCCACCAGCTCTGGAGGCGCAAGGTGATGGGGATCGAGTCGGCCATCCCCGAGTTCCTGGACCGGATGGCGGGGATCAACGAGATCGGGCTCACCATCGCCCAGGGGCTCGCCCTGATGGTGAGGACGAACCTGGGGGTCCTCTCCTACGAGATCAAGAGGATCAAGAGGGACCTGGACTGGGGGGCAAGCGTCGAGGACGCCCTCGTGCGGTTCGAGCACCGGATACGGACCCCTTCCATCGCAAGGACGGTGACGCTCATCACGAAGGCGAGCTACATGAGCGGCGATATCGGCGAGATCCTCGCCATCGCCGCGAGCGACTCGAGGATGAGCGAGATCCTGAAGCGGGAGCGCTCCACCTCGATGCTCATCTACCTCGTCATCGTCTACCTCGCTTTCGGCGTCTTCCTCTTCGTGGTTGGCGTCATCCTCACCATGTTCCTCCCCCTTCTCGTCCAGCAGGGGGGGCATATGGCCCAGATGCGGGGGATGCCTTCATCCCAGCTGGTGAGCGGGGAGACGTTCGGCATCCTCGTGTACCATGCCTGCCTCATCCAGGCCCTCTTCTCGGGGCTCCTCGCCGGCTACATGGGGGAGGGCTCCCTCAATGCAGGCGTGAAGCACAGTCTGCATCCTCCTCATCATCGCCCTCGTGGTGTTCAACACCCTCATCTGAACCGGCGGGTCCTGGAACCCTGCAGGAACATGAATGCTTCACTCAGAGGGCACCATTACAGTTAAATAATCCCACTGGAACCTTCTACTGAGGTGATGCGAGGATGTGCTCTGTCGGCGGACCCATGGATGTCGATTACAAGGAACGGGTGAAGGGAAAGGACTACAAGTGCAGGAGCTGCGGGGAGAAGTTCAAGGGAGTCGGGAAGCACCCCATCTGCCCGAGCTGCCAGTCTGACGACGTCGCCCCGGAATGAACTGCCCGCTCGGCGACCGGATCCTCCTCGTCCAGGGGGACCACTCTTTCCTCCTCGCGGGGAGGGCACTCTCGGGCTTCAATCTCTTCATCGAGACCTTCGAGGACGAATACAGCGAGCCGGTCTCGGCCGATGACCTCGTGGTGGTATCGGCTCCCGAGGGCGGGGATACCGAGCCGGCGAGGATGCTCCTCGAGCTCGTGCGCCGGTACCATCTCCCCCTCCTCGTTCTCCCGAAGGATCATCCCGGGTCGGGCCGCCTCCCGCTCGTTGTCTCGGTCTCCCGGGCCCTCTATCTCTCCTGCGATATCCGCAGGGGGACGCACCCGGAGCAACACCTCATCTGTTCATCAGGTGAGCTTGCCGGGATCACGTTAAGGGGGTCGGGGGATGGAGTGGATCTGGGAGGGGTCCCACCAGGGATAAGGGTCGGGTACCTGGATGACATGGTCCATTGATGAGGATTTGCTGTAAGCTGGTATATTCTCCACAAATTCCATGGTGGACCGATAAAATAAGTCCGTTTCCATGTAAAGGGGGGGAGAATCATTGTTCCTGATACGATAAACATTCTTATTTAACGAAACTTTTATCATTTGTTACATGGAATTCCCAAACGTAAACACTCGGTTAGCCGTGATGCTCCCATGGCCCGGAACCCCGTCATCGAGAACCTGGTAAAAAGTGCCGTAGACCGGTGCAGAGAGAGGATCGCCTCCGCCCGGAAGAGCGGCAGGGCTCCCCCGGACAGGTCGACGGACATGGAAGAATCCGGTATAACCAGCAGCAGAAAACACTCCCACGGGTTGTGAGAGCGGTGTTCTCATGGCAGAGAGGTCCCTCCTCCAGTCCATCAGGGAGAAGGAACTGGAGACGAACATAAACCTGGACGCCGCAAGAAGGGTGGCGGCGGAGGTTGTCGAGGCAGCAACGAGGGATGCTGCCGGTATTCTCGAGAGGGCAGAAGAGGAGGCAGCCCGGGCTGCCAAAGAATATATCAGCAGGGAGATGGAGCGGGTCTCCAGGGAGGTTGAAGAGACAAGGGCACGGGAGATGGAACGGGTAAAGCAGGCAGCGAAGGCAGGGCAGGGCCATGTGAACGAGACTGTCGAGAGGATCACGAGGGCGGTGATCCCGGATTAGGTTCCATGCTCCAGAAGATGACCATGGTCCAGGTGATCGGACCCAAAGAGGATCTGGGAGGTGTCGTCGACCTCCTCTATCTCCTGGGGACCGTCCACCTGGAGGAGGTCCGCCGGAGCGGGGTCCATGGTGACGGTCTCCGGCGGATGGAGGTGCGGCGGGGAGAGGAAGGATCCCAGGTACTTGTAAAGATCGGCGGGATCCTCCAGGCGCTCCCGAAGATAACCAGCACCGTGCCGGAGGAGGCGTCCGTGAGTGGTGAGCTCCGGTCGTTGAAAGACGGGGAGCTTATCAAAGAGGCAAACCGGGTAATCAGTGCCATAGGATCGACAACAGGGACCCTTGCGACCCGGAAGGCCGATCTCGAGTTTACCATAGCGAACCTGGGCCGGTACGCGAAGATCATCGAGCGCATACGCCCCCTCGAAGAGCAGCTGCCGGTACTCCAGGGCTTCGAGGTAACGGTCATCCTGATCCAGAAAGAGTTCGCCGAGGTGATCGATGTGATCCGCGATACCCTGGGCGAGATCACGAGGAACCAGTACCAGATCCTCGCCGCTGACGTGGATGACCGGACGATCGCCGCCGTCACGGTCTTCAACCGCCGGTTCTCTGATCTGGTTCATTCCTTCATCTACTCGCAGAATGTGAACGAGGTCCGGCTGCCACCCGAGTACCTCGGCAAGCCTTTCGACGAGATCCTCCACCTCATCGATGAGCGGAAAGCCGCCGCTGTGAAAGAGATAGAAGAGATAGACAGGAAGCTTGCTGACATCGCGGGATCCTGGAACCCGGAGCTCCAGGCCCTCAGGCTGGTGCTCGATGATAAAGTGCAGGAGGCCCGGGTGTACGGTTCCTTCGGGCAGACCGAGTACACCTTCGTTATCCAGGGGTGGATACCCGCACGGGCCCTGGACCGGACAATCCATGCTCTTGCCAATGCCTTTGGCAACAGGGTCGTGGTAAATGTCCTTGACCTGACCAGGGAGGAGACCGCGGATGCGCCGGTCTTTTATGACAACCCGTGGTTCGTCCGCCAGTTTGAGTTCCTCATGGATCTCGTCGCGTCCCCGAAGTACCTGGAGATCGACCCGGTACCCATCCTCGCGATCTTCTTCCCGTTCTTCTTCGGCCTCATGGTGGGGGACATCGCCTACGGGTTGATCATCCTCGGCCTGGCCCTCGCCGTGAAATGGAGGATGCCGCACCTTACCTGGGCCCAGCCCCTCGCAAACATCCTGATCATCTCCTCGTTCCCGAGCATCTTCTTCGGCTTCATCTTCGGGGAGTTCTTCGGGAACCTGGGGGAGATGCTGGGGTGGATCCACCCGCTCACCATCATGGGGATAACCTGGAACCGGGTCGAGGCCCTCATCCCCATGCTCATCCTCTCCATATCCATCGGCATCGTCCACCTCTTCCTCGGCCTGGGGCTCGGGATAATCAACTCCCTGCGGGAAGGGAGCAGCAAGCATGTCTGCGATAAATGCGGAATGATGGCGGTCATCGGTGGGATCATCTGCATACTGGGAGGGGTCGCAGGGGTCTTCCCCGGGTACTTCCCGCTGGTGGGCGCGGCCCTCATCATCATCGGCCTGCCCCTCATCGTCTATGGAGCGGGCGTCTTCGGGGCCTTCGAGATCATCAGCATGGTCGGGAACATCCTCTCCTATGCACGGCTCATGGCCATCGGCATGGCATCGGTCATCCTCGCCCTCGTGGCAAATACCCTGGGGGGGACCATGGAGGTGGCAGTGGTGGGAGTGCTCATCGCCGCCCTCCTCCACCTCATGAACATCGCCCTCGCCATGTTCAGCCCGTTCCTCCATTCGCTGCGGCTCCACATCGTCGAGTTCAACCCGAAGTTCTTCAAGGGCGGGGGGCGGAGGTACCCGGCCGTTCAGGAAGGAGGGGGATGGGTCCGGCCTGGCCCTCCACTAGCGGTGGAGGGCCTGGAATCCAAAAGGGATGGAAGGTTTACAACCCATCAGGGTTGAGGGCCTGGAATCCAACGTATCGCGTGACGAAGAAGATGGAGAACAGGAGGGTTCAAGATGGCAGACTTTAACTGGGGGATCCCGATCGGGGCCGGGATCGCCTTCGGGCTGGGTGCCCTCGGGACAGGGATAGCCCAGTCGAGGATAGGTTCCGCAGGAGCAGGAAGCATCGCGGAGAAACCAGAGACCTTCGGGACCATGGTGATCCTGATCGCCATCCCGGAGACGATGGTCATCCTCGGCTTCGTGGTTGCCGCGATGCTCATGATCATGCTCAAGTGAGGGCACTCCATGGGAACCCGGCACCGGAGGCAGGGGGCGGGTCTTTGACCTACAAAGAACTCATGGGATCCATCGAGTCAGCCGCAGCCGAGCGGATGCGGGAGATGAAAGAGAAGGCCGCCGCCGAGGCGGAAGGGATCAGGAAGGCCGCAGGGGTGAAGGCGGCAGGACTCCGGGAGGAGGTGATGGCGCAGGCGAAGAAGAAGGTGGAGGCAGAGCGGGAGAAGATGATGGCACGGGTGAGGGAGGAGGCGAGGCTCGAGCTCCTGAGACGCAGGCACGAGGTTGCCAACCTCGCCTTCAGCGGGGTGCAGCAACGGGTCCTCGCCGCCAGGGCATCCCCTTCGTACCGGCTCACCGCACGGCGGCTCGCCGAGGAGGCCATCGGGCTCGCGGGTGGAAAGGACCTCGTGCTCCACGTCGATCCCGGGGACAAGGCACTCTTCGAGGGGATCCTCAGGGATCTCGAGAGGAACTGCGAGATCGTCGCGGATATCGGGACTGCGGGGGGCCTCGCGGTCACCACCCGTGACGGGCGGTTCCGGGTGACCAACACCTTCGAATCGAGGATCTCCCGGGCAAGGGAGCTCATGAAAGGCGAGGTATTCTCTCTCCTCTCAGGGGGGTGACATGGATTACGACTACCTGAACGCCAGGATCCGGTCCATGAAGGGGCGGCTCCTCTCACCGGCAGCCCTGGAAGGCCTGATCCAGAAGCCCGACCTCGGGGGGGTGATTGCCGAGCTCGAGAGGACCCCTTACCGTGGCGAGCTCGAGAAGGCGAGCATCCGGTACTCCGGGATACGGGCCCTCGAGGAAGCCCTGAGGCGGGAGATGGCGGGAACCTTCAGCCGGATCCTCTCCATAGCCCGGGGCGACGAAGCGGAGAAGTACGTGCGTCTCCTCCTCGCCCGCTGGGATGTCCAGAATATCAAGACCCTCATCAGGGGGAAGGCGATGCACATCCCCCCTACCGAGATCCTGGAGTGCCTTGTACCGGCGGGCGACCTGGACGAGGCGGCCCTCGCCGAGCTCCTGAAACAGCCGGACATAAAGGCCGTCATCGACCTGCTCGCGACCTGGAGGATCCGGTTCGCCCGGCCCCTCACCCTCGCCCTCGCGGAGTTCCAGGAGAACCGCGACCCTTCGGTCCTTGAATATGCCCTGGACCGGTTCTCCTGCGAGTCATCCCTGTATGCCCTCCGGGAGGAAGCGGACGACGATGGCATCATGAGGGAGATGGTGAGATCCGAGATCGACGTGATCAACCTGAAGACCGCGTTCCGGCTCATCAGGGACGGCGTCTCCGCCGACGAAGCCCGCGCGATCCTCATCAGACGGGGGAAGGTCCCTCGATACCGGGCGCGTCCTCTCCCTCATCGGAACGGGGAGCGTGGAAACAGTGGTGAAGATGCTCGACGGGACCCCCTTTGGTTTTCTCTCGGCTGTCCCTGCGACGGCGGCGAAGGCCGGGATCTCGGCCTACGAGAAGGAGCTCGACCGGTACCTGCTCGCGAAAGGGGTGTCGTCACTTCCTGAAGGACCCCCTGTCTGTCTCCTTCGTTATCGGTTATCTCTGGGCGAAGCTCGCCGAGGTGACCAACCTGCGGGTCGTCGCCCGGGGCAAGAGTGCCGGGATGACGGACAGGGAGATCCGGGAGGAACTCCTCCATGTTTAAGTTCCTGGTGGTGACAGACCCGGAGACCGCCCCGGGCTTCCGGCTCGCCGGGGTTGACGTGGTCGAGGCGGCGAGCATCAAGGAGGCGGGGGCGATCCTCCCGGACCTCCTCTACCGCGACGACACAGGTATCGTTGCCGTGAACGAGGAGTTCATGGCAGGGCTTGACCCGAAGGTTCTCGGGAAGATGGAGAGGACCCACCGGCCCATCCTTATCCCCATTCCCTCGGGGGCGGGGAAGGGGGAAGGGAGGGGCTATGTCGAGAGGCTCCTCCAGAGGGCCATCGGCTACAACATCGTGGTCCGGAGGTGAAGAGATGAACGCTGGGTCGATCAGGAGGATCACCGGTCCCGTCGTTATCGCCAGCGGGATGCGGGGTGCCAGGATGTACGACGTGGTGAAGGTCGGGGACGAGGAGCTCAACGCCGAGATCATCAGGCTGGAGGCCGACCGGGCCGTCTGCCAGGTATACGAGGACACGAGCGGCCTTTCGGTCGGGGAGAAGGTGGTCCCCACGGGTATCCCGCTCTCGGCGGACCTCGGGCCGGGCCTCCTCTCCTCGATCTACGACGGCATCCAGCGCCCCCTCGCGCTCCTTGCAGAGAAGAGCGGTTCCTATATCTCACGCGGCATCTCGGTGCCGGGCATCGACCGGACGAAGAGATGGGAGTTCACCCCTGCCGTCAAGGAGGGCGATCGGGTGAGGGAAGGGGACATCCTCGGCACCGTCCCCGAGTTCCACCTGGTCCACCGGATCCTGGTCCCACCGGGGGTCTCGGGCACGGTCCAGGAAGTGAAGGGCGGGAAGCTCACTATCGAAGAACCGGTCTGCACCTTTGAGGACGGGCGGCAAATCCCCATGCTCCAGAAGTGGCCGGTGCGGATCGGGCGCCGCATAACAAAGAAGCTCGACCCCACGGTCCCCCTCATCACCGGTCAAAGGGTCTTTGATCTCCTCTTCCCGGTGACCAAGGGGGGCACCGCCATGATCCCGGGAGGCTTTGGAACCGGAAAAACGGTATCCGAGCAGACCCTTGCCAAGTGGTCGGACACCCAGATCGTCGTGTACATCGGGTGCGGCGAACGGGGGAACGAGATGACCGACGTCCTTGCCGAGTTCCCCGGGCTCGTGGACCCGAGGAGCGGCCTCCCCCTCATGGAACGGACCATCCTCATCGCGAACACCTCGAACATGCCCGTGGCCGCCCGTGAGGCCTCCATCTACACGGGGATCACCATGGCAGAGTACTACCGGGACATGGGCTACGATGTCTCGCTCATGGCCGACTCCACCTCCCGGTGGGGGGAGGCCCTCAGGGAGGTCTCGGGGAGGCTCGAGGAGATGCCGGGCGAGGAGGGGTACCCGGCCTACCTTGCCACGCGCCTCGCGGCGTTCTACGAGCGGGCCGGCCGGGTGGTCTCCCTTGGATCCGATGGCCGGGTTGGCTCCGTAACCATTGTGGGTGCCGTCTCACCGCCGGGCGGTGACTTCTCCGAGCCCATCACCCAGAACACCCTCAGGATCGCCGGGACCTTCTGGGCGCTCGACACCTCTCTCGCATACCGCAGGCACTTCCCTGCGGTGAACTGGATCCGGAGTTATTCCCTGTACCTGGACGGGATCCGGGGCTGGTTCGCGGAGCACGGCCTCCCGGACTGGAAGGAGATCAGGGACCAGGCCATGTACCTCCTCCAGAAGGAGGTGGAGCTCCAGGAGATCGTCCAGCTCGTCGGACCCGATGCCCTCCCGGAGAGTGAGAAGGCGATCCTCGAGGTGACCCGGATGATCCGGGAGGATTTTCTCCAGCAGAGCGCCTATCATGAGGTGGACTCCTTCTGTCCCCTCGAGAAGCAGTACTGGATGCTCCGCGTCATCCTCCGGTTCCATGAGAAGATCGCCGGGGCCATGGGAAAAGGGGTGCCCCTTGAGAAGCTCCTGAAACTTCCTGTCAAGGCCCAGATAGGCAGGATGAAAGAGGACCCGGATCTCACGCGGATCCGGGGCCTCTTCGACGAGATCGAGAAGCAGGTGGCCCCCCTGATGGTGGTGGCATGACCGAAAAGAGCCTCGCCACCCTGGAGTACCGGACGGTGAATTACGTCTCCGGTCCCCTCATCTTCGTTCGATCGGTGTCAGGCGTCTCCTACGGCGAGATCGCACGGATCACCATCCCCGGGGGCGAGGAGCGCACGGGGCAGGTCCTCGACATCAACGAGGACCTGGCCGTGGTCCAGGTTTTCGAGGGGACGAGGGGGATCGATGCCGAGGTGACAGGTGTCCGGTTCACCGGCGAACCCCCCAGGATCGAGGTCTCCCGCGACATGCTCGGGAGGACCTTCACGGGGGTGGGAAAGGTCAGGGACGGCGGCCCGGAGATCATCCCCGAGAAGCAGCTCGATATCAACGGCCTCCCCATCAACCCCTATGCCCGGGACAGGCCCCAGGACTTCATCCAGACCGGCGTCTCAGCCATCGACGGGCTGAATACCCTGGTCCGGGGGCAGAAGCTCCCCATCTTCTCGGGTGCAGGCCTCCCCGCAAACCGGCTCGCGGCCCAGATCGCCCGCCAGGCAACGGTGCTCGGGGAGGGCGAGCAGTTCGCCGTGGTCTTCGCGGCGATGGGAATCACGGCCCGGGAAGCATCTTTCTTCATCGAGGACTTCGAACGGACAGGTGCCCTGGAGCGGGTGGTCTTCTTCATGAACCTCGCCGACGACCCGACCATCGAGCGGATCGCAACACCCCGCTGTGCGCTCACCACGGCGGAGTACCTGGCCTTCACCCACGACCTCCACGTCCTCGTTATCCTGACAGACATGATCAACTACTGCGAGGCCCTCCGGGAGGTCTCCACGGCCAGGGAGGAGGTCCCCGGCCGCAGGGGGTATCCCGGCTACATGTACACGGACCTGGCCTCTATCTACGAGAGGGCAGGGCGGATCAAGGGGAGGAAGGGGTCTATCACCCAGATCCCGATCCTCACCATGCCCGACGACGATATCACCCACCCGGTGCCCGACCTGACCGGCTACATCACGGAGGGGCAGATCGTCCTCTCACGGGACCTCTTCCGCCGCGGTGCAGACCCGCCCATCGACCCCCTCCCGTGCCTCTCCCGGCTCATGAACCAGGGAATCGGGAAGGGAAAGACGAGGGAAGACCACCGGAACGTCGCCGACCAGCTCTATGCCTCCTATGCCTATGGCCGTGACCTGCGCAGGCTTGTCGCCATCGTCGGGGAGGAAGCCCTCACCGAGGTCGACAAGGTCTACCTGAAGTTCGCCGACGACTGCGAGAGGAAGTTCATCACGCAGGGGGACCGGAACCGCCCTATCGCCGAGACCCTCGCCACTGCCTGGGACCTCTTCGCCATGCTCCCCGTAGACGAGCTGAAGCGGATCAAGCGGGAGTACATCGAGACCTATCACCCGGCCGGGAAGAAGGGGTGAGGAATGGAACAGGCGAGCCCGACCCGGATGGAGGCTCATCAGGAGGAGGGCCCAGATCCGGCTCGCCCAGGCAGGGAGAGACCTCCTCCGCGAGAAGATGGACGCACTGATCCGCGAGTTCTTCAGGTCCATGGAATCTGTCTCACGCTCGCGGGAGGATCTCGAGCTGATCGTGACCTCGGCCCGGCGGGCCCTCACCATCGCCCTTGCCGTGGATGACCCGGTGGCGGTCAGGTCGGCCTCGTTTGCCGCAAAAAGGGGCGTATTCCTGGATATCCGGGGAAAGAATATCATGGGGGTCCCGGTCCCTGTCATCGAGAAGAAACGGGTCGCCCGTTCGGTACTCGGGAGGGGGTACGGGATCACCGGCGTATCAGGGAGGATCGATGAAGTCGCCGAGCGTTACGAGCAGGCCCTCGATCTCGTCATCATCCTTGCAGAGACCGAGACGGCGCTCCAGCGGCTGGGCGGGGAGATACGGATGACCCGGAGGAGGGTGAACGCCCTCGAGCAGGTGGTCATCCCGGGCCTCGAGAAGCAGGCGCGTTATATCGAGGCGACCATCGAGGAACGGGAACGCGAGGACCTCTTCAGGCTAAAAAGGGTCAAGCGGATCATCGACAGGAAGAGGGCAGGATCGGGACTGTGAAAGGGGGGTTTCAGGAGACCCGCTTGAGGATACCGCTCACTTCCCTCGCTGCATCAGGCTCGTTCTTCTCTTTCCGCTCGCACGATCTCCCGATCCTCAGGATCTCGTCAAGGTCGTTCAGGGAGAGCCGTGCGAACGAGTAGTTCTCCCAATCTTTCCGGTCGGTGAAGACCCATGCCTCGCCCAGCATGAGTCTGAGTATCCTGATTTCCGGGAGGGTGAGTCCTTTCCAGGTGTCCCCGAGGCTCTTTCTCACCCTGTCCAGGGCCTCCTCGGCGTGTTTCTGCTTCTGAAGCTGGAAGAACCTCCTGCCTCTCTCCTGGTCACTTACATCCGGCATACAGGTTCTGCCTCAGGGCTACCATGATGAGGCGTTGCCGATATAGGTTTCGGCTCTCCAGACATTGGGCCGGTATCGCTCCGCCTGCCGCGCTTCATGTATCCTTGTCCGGCCTCGAACCCATATCCATTCCCGCCTTCTTCTTTTTAATGAAAAAGAGCCGCGAGAACTCCTCCCGCTCGAGCTGGTCGCGGCGCAGTTCGATCCGGTCCCTTGTCGCCACCAGTTCCGGGATCACCTTCTTCTCGAGAGCGTTCACCCTGCGGCTCGTCTTCACGAGCTCGGCCAGGATGAGGCGGATGGATCCCTCGTACCCGGCGAGGCTCGATGAGGGACGCGACGAGCCCCTCGTAGGCCTCGGCCGCCTCATCTATCACCGAGCTTGTCCCGAGGAGCCCGTACCCCCGCCCACCCAGGTCTTTCCTGACGGACTCGCCCTCGTAGACCGGCAGCCGGACCCGCATGTCAGACCTCCAGCGGACCTGCACCACCGGCACCTCCTCGACAGAGAGGGCCGCGACGGCCACACCGAAGAACCCCTCCATCATCTCGGCGATGGCGAAGGTATGCCGGGCCTGCCGGTGGTCTGCCTCGATCTTCCGTCGCAGGTCCCGTGCGAGCCCGACGTGGCGGACCAGGGTGAGCATGAGGGTCTCGCGTTTCATCTCGAGCGCATGGTGGCCCTGTTCGGCAAACCGGATCCTCCGCTTGATCGCAAGCAGCTCCCCCGGGTTGGCATGGTAGTGCCCAGCACCATCGGTATCACCCGCGGCCCGGATCCGTGGTCCCGGGGAAGGCCGCCATGGTCAGATCACCAGGTAGCGCCGGATCTCGTCAGCGGGGATCCCGGAACTGGTGCCCCGCGAGATGGCCCGTATGTTGAAGACCTCGTACTTCTTCCTCTCGAGGTAATCGAGGATGGCGAGGACCGAGAAGGGCTCGAGCTTCGAGACCCGGTCCATGCGGTCGAGCCGCAGGTGGGCGACCGCCATCTCGACCTCGTGCATCGGCCGCCTGCGCTGCGACCAGATATCCCAGATGAAGGAGAGCGCCTCCGCCTCCCCGAGGGCCGGGTTCCCCCTGACTTTTCTCAGCGCCTGGACGAGGAGGGGCAGGATACGGGTGCTCCCGAACCAGCTCTGGAACGACTCCCGGTCAGCGACGCCTTCGAGCTGCTGGTAACCGGAGACCGGGATGGAGCCTCCCGGGATGATCTCCGTTGCGCAGTCGCACCTCGCCCCGACGCTCCGGAGCCTGAGAAGGTTCCTGAAGTTGCTGATATCGAGCCTCGAGCCGGATGTAGTCCGCGAGGATCGGGGCCCCCCGGAGCCCCGTCCTGCAGTCGGCGAGGAGGTCCGCGTAGTACCGGCGGTAGAGGGCGTTCTCGGTCCGGGCGAACCGGCCTTTCTCCGGTTCGCGGGCGAACTCGCTGGAGAGCGTCGGGTAAAGCCGCCAGCGGGCGAGCTGCCCGATCGCGCCCCCCACCGTCTTCTCGGCGATGATCCTCTCGAGGACATCGCGGTCGAGGCTCGCCGGCAGGCACGATGAAAGACCTGATCCAGGCCCGTGGCAGCCCTTTGTGCAGGGCCCTGAGGATGCCCATCACGTTGATGATATCCCAGCGGTTCAGGTACCAGGTCGTCAGGGTCTTCAGGGGACCGGGAGTGATCCGGATCACCTCCTGGAATGAACTCGCGAGGTTCCGGCTCAGGGCGACCTCGATCAGATCGATACCATGGTAACGGTGGACGAAATCGTGGATCTCGGTTCCATAGCCGTGTTCCCCGAGGAAGCGCGTGATCTCGTGGATGTCCATGCCGAGCATCCGCATATAGACCTCTTCGGGGAGCAGGCCCGCTTTCCGTACCCGAAGCCTGGTGCAGACATAGATATACGACGAAGACGTAAGCGGAAACCCGACCATACCTGTTCCATCGCCTGTCCGGTTGACGGTCCCAGGGCCGGGCAGGGTACTACACATCAGCCTGCCGGATCCGATGGTGACTGCTTTGGGTCGGGAATATTTCAATTCTTCTCTCATGGAGAAGACTACCCGGCCCTCCCCGCTGGAACGCTGAAAAAGGCCGCTCCCGTGATGCCCTCAGGAACCGCCTGGAAAAGTCCGGGAATGAGGGGGGTCTGAAATCGAATAGCAACACATATTATTGCACCTTTCCTCAGAGATGAGTACCGGCACCCAAGGAGCGTGGTATGAAGACCGAAGTTCTCAAGGCAATCAGGAAGGCGGAGGAGGAGTACGAGACGGAGATCGCCCAGGCCAAGGCCGAGAAGGATCATCGCCTCGCCGCCGCTGCCCTCGAGACCGAGACCCTGGTGGTCAAGGCCAGGGCCGGGGCAGAGGAGTACAAGAAGAAACGGCTGGAGGACGCCCGGAAGGAGGCCGCGAAGAGGCGCGAGGATATCCTGAAGACCGGCGAGCACCAGGCGTCACTCCTCAGGGAGCAGAGCGGCAAGAACCTGGACGGGGCGGTGAGGCTCCTCCTCAAGCGCTTCGAGGCGGAGGTAAATGTTCAGGACTAAGCGGATGACCCGGCTCCTCGTCACGGGCCTCCAGGACCGGATGGAGGCGACGATCCAGGAGCTCTACCTCCAGCATGCCTTCCACATCCAGGAATACATCGAGGGAAAGGATACGGACTACCAGGGGTTCCTCCTGGGAAGACCCCTCCCCGGTGCGGGCCCGGTCTCGCTCGACCTCACCCGCCTCCGGGGGGTGATGAGCGCCCTCGGCCTGAAGGCAGAGGAGACCGACGTCCGGAAGAGACCGAAGACATCCGATGTCCGCGGGCGGATGGCGGGGGAGATCCCCCGGATCGAGGAGGAAGTGGAAGGCATCGTTGCGAGGCGCAGGGACGTCCTGGAGCCGCGGGAACGCGGGCTCGCGGAGGAGATAGCCGCTCTCACCCCCTTCGCCGTGGCCCCGCTCGACCTCGAGCTCGTACCCGGGGCTACGCGAGCCTCGCGGTGATGGCGGGAAAGATCACCCGGGACGTCGTCATCCCGGTCCCGCACGAGAAGTTCTTCTCAGCGGATGCGGACGGGAACTTCATCGCCCTCTTCGTCAGGGCAGAGGACAGGGCGGCGGCGGACGGAATCCTCCAGGAGGCACGGTTCCAGCCGCTTCCCGTCCCCGAGGGTTCCGGGTCGCCGAAGCTCCGCCTCGCGGCATGCGGGGAGGAACTCGCCCAGGTGAGGAAGGAGACCGCCGGGGCCGAACGGAGGCTCGCGGAGATCCGGGCTCACGAAGGAGAGTTCCTCCTCGCGTGCGAGGAGATCCTCTCCGTCGAGGCCGAGCAGTTCGAGGCCCCCCTCCGGTTCGCGACCTCCCCGGGGACCTTCGTCGCGGAGGGCTGGGTGCCCACGGAACGGGTGGCCGCCGTGAAGGAAGCGCTCGTCCGGGCCGCGGGAGGGAAGGTGTATGTCGGCGAGATAGAGGCTGACCATGACGACCGGGAGGTGCCGGTCGAGTACCAGAACCCGCCCTTCGTGCGGCCCACCGAGCTCATCACCGACCTCTACTCGAGGCCCCGCTACTCCGAGCTCGACCCCACCCTCCTCATAGCCCTCATCTTCCCCATCTTCTTCGGGCTCATCCTGGGGGACGTCGGGTACGGGGCGATCATCCTCGCGGTATCGGTCGTCCTTTCGAGGATGTTCACCCAGAAGGACGCGGTGAGGCTCTTCACCGTGCTCCGCAACTGCAGCATCTCCTCGATCATCTTCGGCCTTCTCTTCTCGGAGTTCTTCGGCTTCGAGCTCCCCTGGCACCCCATCCTCTTCTCGAGGCACCTCGTCATCGGGGAGGCCGGGGAGGGGCCGAACATCGTCGGGCTCATCGTCCTCTCGGTATGGATTGCGCTCGCGCAGCTCACCCTCGGGAGAGGGATCTCGGCCATCAACAAGTCGCACGGGCATCACGGGATCAGGGGAGTACTCGGGCAGGTGGGATGGATCGCCGCCATGTGGGGCATCCTCGTCCTCATCTGGTCCATCTTCCCGATCCCGTACATGCCGGACCTCACCGTGTTCCCGCCTCTCGTTCTCGGGTTCTCCCTCACGGGAATTGCGGGGATCGTTCTCCTCATCGCCGGTATCGTCTTCATCGGTATGGAGTCGCCCCTGGAGCTCATCGAGCTCCCGAGCATCGTCTCGAACGCGATGTCCTATGCACGGCTTGCGGCGGTGGGGCTCTCATCGGTCGTCATCGCGATCGTCATCAACTACATCGCGATCGGGAAACTCATCCAGCCGTCGCTGGAACACATTTCAGTGACGGGAATCCTCATGCTCGTCATCGGGATTGCCGTCCTCCTCGGGGGGCACCTGCTGAACACGGCGCTCGGCCTCCTCGGGGGCGGGCTGCAGTCGCTGAGGCTGCAGTATGTTGAGTTCTTCACCAAGTTCTACAAGGGTGGAGGAAAGAAGTACAGTCCATTTGGTATGGAAAAAAAGTTTTCGGAGGATTAAAACATGGCACTTCCCATTGAACCATCAGCAGTTCAGACGATGATCAGCGCAGCTCGGGGATGACCTACAACGCCTCGGAGCTGACACAGGTCGTCGCGGCATCGCAGACAGGAATGAAGGCGCTCGGGGCAGGCTTTGCCATCGGCGCGACCGGGATCGCGGCGGCCATCGCCGAGTACGGCATCGGGACGGCGGCCGTCGGTGCAACGGCAGAGAAACCGGAGCTCTTCGGCACGGTCCTCATCCTGACGGTCATCCCGGAGACCATCGTCATCTTCGGCCTCGTCGTGGCGCTCCTCCTGATCATCTGAAGGGAGCGGACGATGGAGCTCGAAGCCGTCGCTCTCGATCTGAAGGAGAAGGCGAAGCACGAGGTCGAGGCCGTCCGGGAGGAGACCCGGAAGGAGACCGGGCGGATCCTCTCGGCGGCGCAGCAGCGCGCCGGGGAGATCAAGCTCGCGGCCGAGGACGAAGCGAACAGGCAGGCGGCACGCTTCACCGACCTCGAGGTCTCCTCGGCGAGCCTCGCCGTGAAGAGGATGCTCCTCAACACCCAGAAGGACCTCCTCGACCAGGTGTACAGGGCAACCATCGATGCGATCGGCCGGCTGCCGGAGAACTTCCGGAAGGACTCCCTGAAGAACCTCCTCCAAAAGACAAAGAAGGAGATCAAGGAAGGGAGCGTCTTCTGCAGCGGGCGGGATGCCCAGGCCCTCAAGGAGATCCTCGCAGGGGGCGACCTCGCGGGGTTCCGTTTCGGCGGAACCCTGGAGATCCCCGGCGGGATCGTTGTCGAGAGTACGAACGGGGAGCTGAAGATCGATTACAGCTACCGCACCTTCCTCGACCGGGTCTGGGAGGCAGGGCTCAAGGATGCATCCGATCTCCTGTTCAGGTGAAGCGGCCGGGGGATGGCGATGGTAAGCACCCCGGATGCCTACATCTATGTCTGTACCCGGCTCCGGGTCCGGCGCTCGCTCCTCCTCCCCAAAGAGGAGTTTCTCAGGATGCTCAACATGGATCTTTCAGAGATCGTGAGGCACGTCGGCGAGACCGGTTACAAGAAGGAGATTGACGAGCTCGCCACCGCCTTCTCGGGGGTCGACCTCGTCGAGATGGCCCTCTCCTGGAACATGGCAAAGGAGTTCCGGAAGATCCTGGAGATCATCCCCGGCGGGCTCACCCGGTTCACCTCTGCATACCTGCGCCGCTGGGATATCCAGAACGTGACCAACATCCTCCGGGGCAAGGCCCAGGGGATGAAGGCGGGGAAGATCAAGGAGGTCCTCATCCCGGCAGGGGAATTCGACCGCGAGACCCTCGACCGCCTCCTTGCCGAGGAATCGGTGGAGAAGGTCGTCGCAGCCCTCTCGAAGGCACGGTTCTATCCCGTCATGAAGGAGGTGCTGTCCCAGGGGATCACGAGCGAGTCCCTCATCACCCTGGAGAACGAGCTCATCAAACGGTACTACCGGGACCTGATGGACGAGGCGGCGAGCGGCGTCAGGGGAGGGAAGATCTTCCTCGACTGGCTCCGGATGGAGATCGACTTCCGGAACATCCAGAACCTCTTCCGGCTCAGGCAGCAGAAGGAGAAGGGGGACGTCCTCCCCCTCATGATCCCCGGCGGAAGGATCCCGGTGGAGGAGCTGGCACGGCTGAACGGCATCGCGGACCGGGGGGAGTTTATCGACGCGCTCAGGAAGAGGGCCGTCCACGAGCCCCTCCAGGCGGCCCTCGAGGAGTTCAGGAAGGAACGGCCGATCCACGAGGTCGAGATCGCCCTCACCCGGGCGCTCCTCAGGCAGATGGAGTTCCAGTCGAGGCTGCACCCCTTCTCCATCTACCCCATCCTCTCCTTCCTCGAGGATAAGAGGTACGAGGTGGCGAACCTGCGGACCATCGCCCGGGGGAAGCGGGTGAACCTTCCTTCTGAGGAGATCAAGGGATACCTGGTGATCTGATGGAGATCGCGGTCATAGGAAGCGGCGAGTTCATCGTGGGGTTCCGTCTCGCAGGGATCCGGAAGACGATCATCGCCGAGGAGGACGAGAAGCTGAAGGCTGCCATCCAGACGGTCCTCGAGGACCCGGAGGTCGGGATCCTGGTGCTCGACACCGCCGACTTCGAGAGGATACCCGTGCGGCTCCGCACCACCCTCGAGAACTCCATCAGGCCGACGGTGGTGGCCATCGGGGGAGAGGAGGGCGGCATGTCCCTCCGCGAGAAGATCAAGAGATCGGTGGGTGTTGACCTGTGGAAGTGACATTCGAGGGATATACATGAAGGATCAGGGAATTCTCAAGCGTATCGCAGGCCCTGTCGTCACCGCGGTGGGGATGAATGCCCACATGTACGACGTGGTGAAGGTGGGGAAGGAAGAGCTGATGGGGGAGGTCATCAAGATCCAGGAGCAGATGACCATCATCCAGGTGTACGAGGACACCTCGGGCATCCGGCCCGGGGAGCCCGTCACGAACACGGGCCTCCCCCTCTCGGTGGAGCTCGGGCCGGGCCTCCTCAAGAGCATCTACGACGGGATCCAGCGGCCCCTGGAGGTGCTCATCACCAAGCAGGGGAACTTCATCTCCCGGGGCGTCACGGCACCAGGCCTCGACCGGGCGAAGAAGTGGGAGTTCAGGCCCGTCGTCAAGGCTGGCGACCGGGTGGGGCCGGGCTCGATCCTGGGCGAGGTCCAGGAGACGAACATCGTCCACAGGGTCATGGTACCGCCGAAGGCGAAGGTCAGCACGGTGAAGTCCATCAGGCCCGGGTCGTTCACAGTCGAGGACATCGTCTGCGTCCTCGAGGACGGGACCCAGATCACCATGATGCAGAAGTGGCCGGTCCGGGTCTCGCGGCCTTCGAAGGAGAAGCTCAACCCGGATGTCCCGCTCCTCACCGGTCAAAGGATCCTGGACGGGCTCTTCCCCATCGCGAAGGGCGGGACCGCGGCCATCCCCGGCCCGTTCGGGAGCGGGAAGACGGTCACCCAGCAGCAGCTCGCCAAGTGGTCTGACTCGGAGATCGTGGTCTACGTCGGCTGCGGCGAGCGGGGGAACGAGATGACCGAGGTGCTCACCGAGTTCCCGAAGCTGCAGGACCCGAAGACCGGAAAGCCCCTCATGGAGCGGACGGTGCTCATCGCGAACACTCGAACATGCCGGTCGCGGCCCGGGAGGCATCGGTGTACACCGCCATCACCATCGCCGAGTACTTCCGGGACATGGGGTACGACGTCTCCCTGATGGCCGACTCCACCTCGCGGTGGGCCGAGGCGATGCGGGAGATCTCCTCCCGGCTCGAGGAGATGCCGGGCGAGGAGGGCTACCCCGCGTACCTCGCGGCACGGCTCTCCGAGTTCTACGAGCGGGCCGGGCGGGTCGTCACCCTCGACGGGAAACACGGATCGGTCTCGGTCATCGGCGCCGTATCGCCGCCTGGCGGCGACTTCTCGGAGCCGGTCACCCAGAACACGCTCCGTATCGTGAAGGTCTTCTGGGCCCTCGATGCAAAGCTCTCCCAGCGCCGGCACTTCCCGTCCATCAACTGGCTCAACTCCTACTCCCTGTACCTGGACAGCCCTCCAGTCCTGGTACGACCGCGAGGTCTCTCCGGAGTGGAACAAGGTCCGGGCGTGGGCGATGGAGATCCTCGAGAAGGAGGCGGAGCTCCAGGAGATCGTCCAGCTCGTGGGCTCGGACGCACTCCCCGAGGAGCAGCAGATCACCATCGAGGTCGCGAGGATGGTGCGGGAGATCTTCCTCCAGCAGAATGCCTATGACCCGGTGGACACCTACTGCGACATGCCGAAGCAGTTCGCGATGCTCACGGCCATCAGGAGGTACTCGGAGTATGCCTCCGCGGCCCAGGCGGCGGGCGCCCTCCTCCCCCAGATCATCGCGGTGAAGTCCAAGGGCGAGCTCCCCCAGATCAAGTTCATCAAGGACTACAAGCCGGCCCTTGAGAAGATCATGGCGATGATGGATGCCGAGTTTGCAGCGATGAGGGCGGGATAATGAAGGAGTACAAGACCATCAACCAGATCGCCGGGCCCCTCGTCTTCGTCGAGAAGACCGAGCCCGTCGGCTATGGCGAGCTCGTGAACATCATCCTCTCCGACGGCTCGGTGAAGAGGGGGCAGGTCCTTGACACGAGCGACGAGCTCGTCGTCGTCCAGGTCTTCGAGACCACGGCCGGGATCGGCAGGGACAGCGGCATCCGGTTCACCGGCGAGACCATCAAGATGCCCGTCGGGAAGGGGATGCTCGGCCGGATCCTCTCGGGCGGCGGGAAGCCCATCGACGGCGGCCCGGGAATCGTCCCCGAGAAGCGCCTCGACATCACCGGCGCTGCCATCAACCCCTATGCCCGCCACTCCCCCGAGGAGTTCATCCAGACGGGCATCTCGACCATCGACGGGATGAACACGCTCGTCCGCGGGCAGAAGCTCCCGATCTTCTCGGGCGCAGGCCTCCCCCACAACGACATCGCGCTCCAGATCGCCCGCCAGGCCAAGGTGCTCGGGTCCAAGGAGCCGTTCGCCGTGGTCTTCGCCGCGATGGGGATCACGAAGGAGGAGGCGAACCACTTCATGGCCGACTTCGAGCGGACGGGTGCCCTCGAGCGTGCCGTGGTCTTCCTGAACCTCGCCGATGATCCCGCGGTCGAGCGGATCATCACCCCGCGCCTCGCCCTCACCACCGCGGAGTACCTCGCCTTCGAGCTCTCGATGCACGTGCTCGTCATCCTGACGGACATGACGAACTACTGCGAGGCCCTCCGGCAGATCGGGGCGGCCCGCGAGGAGGTCCCCGGCCGGCGTGGATACCCCGGCTACATGTACACCGACCTCGCCTCCATCTACGAGCGGGCAGGGCTCATCAAAGGTGTCAAGGGGTCCATCACCCAGTTCCCCATCCTCACCATGCCCGGCGACGATATCACCCACCCCATCCCCGACCTCTCGGGCTACATCACCGAGGGGCAGCTCGTCATCTCGCGTGAGCTCCACCGGAAGGGGATCTACCCGCCGATCAACGTCCTCCCCTCCCTCTCCCGGCTCATGAACCTCGGGATCGGCGCAGCCCACACGAGGGAGGACCACAAGAAGGTCTCTGACCAGTGCTACGCGGCCTATGCCGAGGGGAACGACCTGAGGGGGCTCGTGGCCATCGTCGGGAAGGAGGCCCTCTCCGAGCGTGACCGGCTCTTCCTCGAGTTCGCCGACCAGTTCGAGGACCGGTTCGTCCGGCAGGGCGCGAACGAGGACCGGTCCATCGTCCAGACCCTGGACCTCTCCTGGGAGCTCCTCTCGATGCTGCCTGTCGAGCAGCTGGTCCGCATCGACCGGCCGCTCATCGAGAAGTACCACCCGAAGTTCCGGGGCGACAAGAAGGGGGCGCCCGCGTCTGCGGCGCCCCAGGGGTAACCCCCCATGGCCATCCGGGACATCAAGCCGACACGGTCCGAGCTGATCCAGCTCAAGCGGAAGATCGAGCTCTCCGAGCGGGGCTACAACATCCTCAAGATGAAGCGGGACGGGCTCATCCTCGAGTTCTTCAATGTCCTCGAGAAGGCAAAGACGACCCGGGAGGACCTCCAGGACAAGTACAGGAAGGCCTCGAGGATGAGCGACCTCGCGAACACCGTCGAGGGGTCCATCAACCTGAAGGCCGCCGCGTTCTCGGTGAAGGAGACGCCCTCGATCGTGCTCAAGTCGAAGAACATCATGGGGGTGGTGGTCCCCCAGATCGAGGCCTCGAAGGTGACGAAAGGGGCTCTTCGAGCGGGGCTACGGCCTCCTGGCCACCTCCTCGGTGCTCGACGAGACCGCGACGGCGTACGAGGAGCTCGTGGACGCGATCGTCCGCGCCGCCGAGATCGAGACCACGATGAAGCGGCTCCTCGACGAGATCGAGTCCACGAAAAGGCGGGTGAACGCCCTCGAGTTCAAGGTCATCCCCGAGCTCACCGCCGCCCGGGACTTCATCAAGATGCGCCTTGACGAGATGGAGCGCGAAGAGCTCTTCAGGCTGAAGAAGATCAAGGCGACCCACAAGGACTAGGAGGAGGAATGGCTCATGGCCGGATCCATCGGAACCCTGGACGAGGTGCGGTGGGCCGGGCGTACCGTCCTCCTCCGCCTCGACCTGAACTCCCCCATCGACCCCTTCTCGAACCAGATCCTCGACGACAAGAGGTTCAGGGAGCATATCCCCACCATCGACCGGCTGAAGGACGGGAAGGTGGTGATCCTCAGCCACCAGTCCCGGCCCGGGAAGAAGGACTTCACCACGCTCGAGGCCCATGCCGAGCGGCTCGGCCGGCTCCTCCGCCGCCCGGTCGGCTACATCGACGACATCGTCGGGTCCCGGGCGAAGGAGGCCGTCCGGACCCTCTCGGACGGCGATATCCTCATGCTCGAGAACGTCCGGTTCTCCGCCGAGGAGAACCTGAAGATCCCCGCCGAGCAGGCGGCAAAGACGCTCCTCGTGAAGAAGCTCGCCGCGATGGGCGACCTCTTCGTGAACGATGCCTTCGGGACGGCGCACCGCTCCCAGCCCACCGTCGTCGGCCTCCCCCTCGCCATGCGCTCGGTGGCGGGGCTCCTCATGGAGAAGGAGGTCTCGATGCTCTCCCGGGTGCTCGCGGGCACCCAGAAGCCGGTGACCGCCGTCATGGGCGGGACCAAGGTGGACGACTCCATCGCGGTCATGGCCCACATGCTCGACCACGGGATAGCGGATGCCGTCGTGGTCACGGGGGTCGTTGCGAACGTCTTCCTCATCGCACAGGGCTACGACATCGGCGAGCCCTCGACCCAGCTCATCCACAAGCTCGAGTGCCTGAAGGAGGTCGGGCTGGCCCGGGACCTCCTCGAACGGCACGGCGGGAAGATCCATATCCCCACCTGGGTGGCGGTGAGAAAGGACGGGGAGCGGGTGGAGTTCCCCGTGGATGCCATCCCGAAGGACGCCCCCGTCATGGACCTCGGGCTGGACGCGATCGAGGAGATGGCAGAGCTGATCCGGACCTCGGGGACCGTGGTCTTCAACGGCCCGGCCGGGTATTCGAGGAGGAGGCCTTTGCCCTCGGGACCGTCGAGCTCCTCAATGCCACGGCCCAGGCCCCCTTCTCGGTCATCGGGGGCGGCCACACCGGCGCCATGGTCGGGAAGCTCGGCCTCGAGGGGAAGATCACCCACGTCTCGACCGGCGGCGGGGCCTGCCTCGAGTTCCTGACGGGGAAGAAGCTCCCCGCCGTCGAGGCCCTGGAGCTCTCGAAGAAGAAGTTCGGGTGAGGGAGGGTTCATCAGAAACCGACCTGGAGCGACGAAGTCGCGAAGGAGGGAGGTTTCATCAGAAACCGACCTGGAGCGACGAAGTCGCGAAGGAGGGAGGTTTCATCAGAAACCGACCTGGAGCGACGAAGTCGCGAAGGAGGGAGGTTTCATCAGAAACCGACCTGGAGCGACGAAGTCGCGAAGGAGGGAGGTTTCATCAGAAACCGACCTGGAGCGACGAAGTCGCGAAGGAGGGAGGTTTCATCAGAAACCGACCTGGAGCGACGAAGTCGCGAAGGAGGGAGGTTTCATCAGAAACCGACCTGGAGCGACGAAGTCGCGAAGGAGGGAGGTTTCATCAGAAACCGACCTGGAGCGACGAAGTCGCGAAGGAGGGAGGTTTCATCAGAAACCGACCTGGAGCGACGAAGTCGCGAAGGAGGGAGGTTTCATCAGAAACCGACCTGGAGCGACGAAGTCGCGAAGGAGGGAGGTTTCATCAGAAACCGACCTGGAGCGACGAAGTCGCGACTGGAGGGAGGTTTCATCAGAAACCGACCTGGAGCGACGAAGTCGCGAAGGAGGGAGGTTTCATCGGAAACCGACCTGGAGCGACGAAGTCGCGAAGGAGGGAGGTTTCATCAGAAACCGACTGGAGCGACGAAGTCGCGAAGGAGGGAGGTTTCATCAGAAACCGACCTGGAGCGACGAAGTCGCGACTGGAGGGAGGGCTCGTAAGAGCCCGACCTGGAGCAACCCGCCATCAGGCGGGGTGCGACCAGGGAGGTTTCATCAGAAACCGACCTGGAGCGACGAAGTC
>CAVQHA010000009.1:0-50659 GCA_963712215.1 uncultured Methanomicrobiales archaeon
GCAGGGACCCGCATCCCGGGGGTGAAGCCGACCGGGACCTCCCACTCGAGGTCAGTGATCCTCTTTATCCCGTCACCCATGGAGTTCCCTCACACGTCTGCGATGATCTCCAATACATAGCTCTCCCCCTCCTTATAAATGGAGAGGCCGGAGTAGGAGATCCCCTTGATCTCGGCCCCGCCCCCGTGCTTCTCCCTCCGGAACGCCTCTCCCCGGCAGAGGGCCGAGAGCCGGTTCCCGTGGATCTCTACTTCAAAGGAGCAGAACGCGATGGACTCCGCGTCGGAGAGGTAGAGGAGCTCCGAGAGGAAGTCGGCGAGGAGGGACTCGTGGTTCTCAGAGTCCACCTCTACGCGCCGCTCAACTCCGGCCGGCGTGCAGTTCGGGGTCATGGTCTCGAAAACCGCCCGGGCCGCCTCGGCAAAGGCCTCGTCGAGGGTCCGTCCCCGCACCCTGAACTTTACGTCGGCCGTATGGTCGAGGACCTCGTAAGACATAGGGGTCAGGACCCGGTCCAGGAACCGGGGGATCATCCCGCCGTGGATGGTATCATGGTACCGGGCCTGGTACCGTGAGACATAGACCGTCCAGTCTCCCACCTGGACGCTGAGGTCGGTCGCCTTCGGCGGCTGGATCGAGGTCGGGAGGAGGATGGGGCCCCCGCAGGAGGTGCAGAGCCGCATGTCGTGCTGCCGCTTCCGGACATAGGATCTCACCTCTTCGGTTATCTGGATCCCGTCAGCAGGCGGTGGTGGGAAGGGCCGGTCCATGGGGGAGCGTTGCACCGGGAGGTAAAAAAAGATGCTGGGATCGCGTTTTAAGCGACAAGGAGCTGGGTCACGACGTCCACGTACTCCTCCCTGAGCTCGTATACAGCGTTCCGGCTGTCCTGCTGCTTCCTGACATGGAGGATCCCGATCCGGGAGGCGATGATCCCCACCATCGAGGCAAGGGCATGGTAGCTCACCGGGAAGCGGTGCGTGAGGGCCTCGTAGATCCTGGGGATGGTGAGGGACCGGAGGCGGAGGAAGAGGCCGAGGACCTCCCGCCGGATCCCGGTCCTGTCCCGGAGGAGGTAGCCCCTCAGGCGTCGCCGGATCTCTCTCCTGATACCTTCCCTGGATCCCATAGGAGCCACATTCCTCAGGGCTTTATTTAACCGTTGTCATTTGCACTTTTTTCAGGGAGAAAAATGTGCCCGGGGCGCTCCCGACGGGGAGGAGGGAGTGCTCCGGTGCACTCGTTTCGACGAGACGCCTGTTTCGAGGGCACCCGTTTCGGGGAGAAAGGGGTGCGACGAGAAACGGGTGTCGAGCAGCCCTCGGGGGATGCGAGGAACGAGGAGAAACGGGTGCGGGAGAAAAAGGTGCCAGAGCACCTTTTTCGACCCAGGAAGGGATGCGAGGACGGCGTGTGAGGTGCTCCCCCGCGCCGCGGCGGGGGTGAATGCTGGAAATCCCAACTATTTAATCCTCCGGCGTCCTCACTGTACGGTATGAGTTGGTTCTCGGACCGATATCAACCGCTATACCAACGTGAGGATGGTGGCCATCCCCATGGCCCTCTTCCTCCTCTCCCTCATCATCGTCGGGATGACCTACCTCTCCACGGGCACTTCCGGTGAACCCCGGCATCGACTTCAAGGGCGGGACGGCGGTGACCATCGCCACGAACGACAGCGAGGCCACCCTCCAGGCCTACTTCGCGGGCTTCCCCCTGGAGCCCATCACCCGGGACGTCACCGCGAGGATCTATCTCCTCAAGTTCACGAAGATGTCGACAGACCAGAACCAGCAGCTCATCGACAAGATCAATGCGCGGTATCCCGATGCGAGCGTGGACTACATCGACGAGACCTTCGGGCAGACCCTCCAGGGCCAGGCCATCATCGCGCTCCTCTTCTCCTTCCTCGGGATGGCCATCGTGGTCTTCATCGCGTTCCGGACCATCATCCCGTCCCTCGCCGTGGTCACCTGTGCCTTCATCGACATGGTGGGGACCGCGGCCGGGATGAACGTCCTCGGGATCCCCCTCACCCTCCCGACGACAGCGGCGCTCCTGATGCTCATCGGGTACTCGGTGGACAGCGACATCCTCCTCACCATGCGGGTGCTCAAACGGCAGGGGAAGCTCGAGGAGAAGCTCGCGGGGGCCTTCCATACCGGGATCATCATGACCTCCACCACCCTCGCCGCGGTCCTCTCGCTCTGGATCGTCTCGGGGCTCGGGCAGATCGAGACCATCCGGGACATGGCCGCCGTCCTCCTCGTGGGCCTCGTCCTCGACATCATCAACACCTGGATCACGAACGCCACGCTCCTCAAGTGGTACGCTGAAAGGAAGGGGTCCTGATGGCGAAACCGAAGAAGAAGAAAGAGGGCGAGGCAGAAGCAGGAACCGGGCCCAAGAAGGAGGGGGTCCGGGAGGCGGTAAAGGACTGGAGGGTGGTCCTCCTCATCGCCCTGATCATCCTTGCGCTCGTCGCCATCTACCCCCACTTCGAGAACGGCAAGTTCACGACCGCCCTCCAGTTCGGCCTCGACCTCCAGGGGGGTCCTGGCTCCAGATGTCCTTCGACTCCGAGGTGGTGAGGTTCACCTCCACCCGGACCGCCGACGACCTGGCCATCGGCCCTGAACAAGCGCCTGGATGCCGAGGTCTCCGTGGTAGGGCCGGGCCAGCTCGGAGATCCAGAGGCTGTTCACGCAGGCCGATCTCGCCGAGGCGTTCTCGGCCGAGAATGCTACCCTGACCACCTATGAGCAGGGGGTCTCCCCGACGACGGGGGCGGATATCAAGAGGATCCTCGAGGAGAAGATCAACACCCTGGGGACGCAAGGACGCCCGGGTGAACCTCCTGACCCCCGTGGGGACGAATGTCGTCCGCTACGTCAGGGTGGAACTCGCCGGTGTGGATATCAACACCGCGAGGTCGATCGTGGGCAAGCAGGGGCTCTTCGAGATCCGGATCAAGACCGTCGGGAACGATACCGAGCATGTCCTCTTCGGGAACGCCATCACCTCGGTGGGCAACCCCCAGCAGGACCCGACGAGGATGTCCTGGGGGGTCCCCTTCACCCTCTCTGAATCGGGGGCGACGGCCTTCCGCCAGGCCGCGAACGAGTACGGGGCGGTGACCGACCCCGAGGCCCATCCCATCTCCATGCTCCTTGACAATGTCACGGTCTTCTCCGCGCCGCTCGACCCGGCCCTCGCAAAGGAGCTCCTGACCCAGGACGTCCAGAGGCTCTCTGCGAGCACCGGCTCGGGGACCATCGGGATGAACCAGGCCCAGACCCTCGAGATCCACCTCCGTGCGGGTGCCCTTCCCGTGGACGTGCAGGTGGCGAACTTCGGCCAGGTCTCTGCCCCCCTCGGCGAATACTTCAAGTTCATGTCCCTCATCGCGGCGGTCCTCGCGCTCCTCACCGTCGGCCTCGTCATCTACCTCCGGTACCGGGAGCCCTCCATCGTCTTCCCGATGGTGGGCACGAACTTCGCCGAGGTCATCATCCTCCTCGGGATCGCCCGGTTCGTCCAGCAGCTCGACCTCGCCTCCATCGCCGGCCTCATCGCCGTCGTGGGGACGGGGATCGACCAGCTCGTGGTGATCACCGACGAGGTCCTCCACGAGGGGAAGGTCCCCTCCCCGGCGCTCTACCTGAAGCGTCTCACCCGGGCCCTCGCCATCATCGTCGTCGCAGCGGGGACGGTGGTCTTTGCCATGCTCCCCCTCGCCCTCATGGACCTCTCGACCCTGAAGGGGTTCGCCTTCATCACCATCCTCGGGGTCCTCGTCGGGGTCGCTATCACCCGGCCGGCGTACGGGAAGATCATCATGGCGATCCTCTCGAGGAAGGAGTAACCCCTCCCCGGAGGATAACAATCTTTATTTCCCGGTGGGATCAGCTTCTTTCCGGTGACTGAATGGGAAAGCCTGTTTTAATCGATTTTTACGCCGACTGGTGCGGCCCCTGCAGGATCCAGACCCCGATCATTGAGGAGCTGGCCCGGAGGATGGGCGACCTGATCGAAGTGAAGAAGATCAACGTGGACGAGCACATGGAGATGGCCAACCAGTACCGGATCTACGTGGTCCCGACCCTGATCATCGAGAAGGACCAGAAGGAGATCCGGAGGATCGAGGGGGTTACCGACGTCGGATCCCTCGAGGCCGTCATGAAGCCGCTGGTGGAGAAGGCGTGAAGGTCGGAATCGTCGGCGGGACGGGGGATATCGGGGAGGGGATGGCGCTCCGCATCTCCCAGGTCCACCAGGTGATCCTCGGCTCCCGTGAGGTGGAGAAGGCCTGCGCCTCGAGCGATGCGTGCCACCTCACCCTCGACGAGAAGGGCCTTCCCTGCACCTGCGAAGGCGTCTCGAACCAGGACGCGATCGATGGATCAGAGGTGGTGATCCTGGCCATCCCCTTCCAGCACGTGGCAGCGACCCTCTCTTCCCTCACGGGTTTCGAGGGGAAGGTCGTGATCTCCCCCGTGAACCCGATCGGGAGAAAGGAGCACTTCTTCTTTGCCCCGCCACAGGAAGGCTCGGCCGCCCAGCTCATAGCCCGGATCCTCCCCCCGAAAACGAGGGTCTGCACGGCATTCAATAACATCGCGGCGGGGTCCTGGAAGGCCATCGAGTCCCCGCTCGCCCATTCCGTGGCGGTCTGCGGGGACGACCCGGCGGCGAAGGGGCTCGTGATCGGCCTTGCAAACAGCATCCCCCGCCTCGCCGGCTTCGATGCCGGCCCCCTCGCCGTCTCGCCCATGGTGGAGGCCATCACCCCCCTCCTCCTGAACATCGCGAAGTACCAGAAGATGCGGGATGTCGGGATCCGGTTCGGTTAGCGAGGAGCTCGGGAAGATCGGGAAGCGGGTCCTTGCCGAGGGGCTCGTCGCCGCGAACTTCGGGAACGCGAGCGTCAGGGCGGGCAACGGGTTCCTCGTGAAAAGGCACGGGGCCTACCTGGACGACCCCGGGCCCCTCGTACCCGTCCCGCTCGACGGGACTGTTCCCCCCGAGGCATCGCGGGAGTCCCTGGTCCACCGCACCGTCTACCGGCTGACCCCCCACCTCGCCATCCTCCACACCCACCCGGCTCATGCGGTCGCCCTCTCCTTTTCACAAGAGAAGATCGTCCCCATCGACTCCGAGGGCATGCTCCTCTGCCCCGGGATACCCGTCGTGGATGGGGAGCCTGGATCCCTGGTCCTCGGGGACCGGATCGGCCACGGGCTGCTGCATGGGAAGATCGCCATTGCACGGGGGCACGGGACCTTTGCCGCCGGGAAGAACCTGGAAGAAGCCTATATCGTCACCTCTGCGGCAGAGCACGCGTGCCGCATCCTCTGCCTTTCAGGTACCCTGAGTCCAGAGGCCCGTAAAAAATAAAAACCTCTTTTCCTGCCCCTACCGCGGCTGGCGTGGCTGCTGGAGGAGTCTGGATCTCGTGGAGGATCTCGCGGTGGAACGAGAGGAGGATATCGCTGATCACGCCGAACATGAAGATCTCGAAGCCCACCATGATGAGGAGCACCGTGAGGATCGTCATCGGGACGTGAGTGATCCCCTTGAACCACTCCATGACCACGTAGACCCCGACCCCCATCCCGGCGAGCGAGAGGACGATCCCCATCAGGCCGAAGTAGAAGATGGGGTTGTTCACCTTCGCGAGCCGGTAGATGGTGGTGATGATCTTGACCCCGTCGTAGAGGGGGTCGAGCTTGGTACGGGTCCCGAGCCGCTTCCGGTAGTGGACGGGGACGACCATGATCCGCTGGCCGTTCCTCACCGCCTCGACGGTCATCTCGGTCTCGATCCCGAACCCCTTCTCCTTCAGGCGCATGGACCTGATGGAATCCATGGTGAAGGCACGGTACCCCGAGAGGATGTCGTGGAGGTCGCTCCCGTGGGCGATCTTGAACAGGAAGTTGATGACGAGGTTCCCCGTGTGGTTCAGGACATTGAACGCGCCCTTGTCAGCGGTGTTCAGACGGTCGCCTATGGCATGGTCGAACCCGAGGTACAGGGGCCTGAGGAGCTTCTCGGCGTCCTTGGCCGTGTAGGTCCCGTCGCCATCCACGAGGATGACATAGTCCTGCTTGATCTGCTCGAAGGCCTCCATCAGGGCGTTCCCCTTCCCCCTGCCCGACTGGGTCTTGACCGTGACCCCGAGCCCCCTCGCGATCTCGAGGGTCTTATCCGTGGAATGGCCGTCCATGACGAAGATATGGGCGTACCCGAGCTGCTGGAACTCCTTGATGACCGCACCGATGGTGGGAGACTCGTTCAGCGTCGGGATGAGAATACAGACCTCGTCGGGGTTGATCTTCATCGGTACATTATTTAAAATCCCCCGTCATAAGACCTTGCATGCACCTCGCGAAGACGGGACTGCGTGCGCTCGGCATCGCCGAGTCCTTCACGGGAAGGACCGTCTCCACGATGGCCGGGGTGGTGATGAGGAAGGACCTCAGGATCGACGGGGTGGCCATCGCGTCCCTCACCGTCGGTGGCATGGACGCGACCGGCGCCGTGCTCGGGATCATCTCCTCACTCGAACGCCGGGACATCAACGTGGTCATGGTGAGCGGCTCGGTGGTGGCCTGGTACAATATCCTGGATCCCGAGGCGATTTCCCGGGAGACCGGCCTCCCCCTCATCGTCGTCACCTACGAGGACTCGGAAGGGCTCGAGGAGGATATCATCCACCATTTCCCGGGGACGAGGACCGGCTGAGGGCTTACCGGAACCTCGGCGAAAGGATCCCCGTCCTCCTCAGGGACGGCTCGAAGGTCTTCGTCCGCCCGGCAGGGCTCTCCGCTGAGGACGCGGCCCGGATCCTCCGGGACTTCACCCGGGACGGGAAGGTCCCCGAGCCCATCCGGGTCGCACGGCTCGTGGCACGGGGAGCCATGCGCTGGCACAGGGATACCCCGATCCCCCCGTGAACGGTATTCAGGCTATCTGTTCAGGAACCCGGCCCCCAGCTCGTCAGGGGCTTCAGGCGACCAGGTACGTGTCGCTCGAGATGACGGTGTCTGTCGATTTGGAGAAGATATCGATCCTGAGCTCGTCACCCGGGTGCAGCGTTCCGTTATTCAGGTCGATGGTGAGGGTCTCCCCCGGGGCCCAGGTCTTCCCCTGCGATCCCGGCCCGTATAACCTCGAGAGACCGGTATGAGAGGTGCTCTGGATCTTCACCCCGTTGAGGGTATCTATCCTGCAGTTCAATTGCGCCCCGTTCCTGAACACGAGGGCCCTGAGATCGTCATTGTCCAGCTCCCGGGTCCCCTTGTGGGTGAGGAGGACCCGGCTGTCGTAATTCAGGGCATGGGCGTACTCGTCGTCCACACTATAGACCGCCGTTATCTCGATATACTGCATGTCCTTCAGGACGTCGAGCTGGAGGGATGCGGGCAGGCCGGCGACCATGAGATAGACGAGCGCCGAGAGGACGACGGCGAGCCCTACGAGGAGCATGGTCGCTATCACCGGGGAGATGGCGGGGGCGAGCCGACGGAGATCCATGGGAGCATACGGAGATCCTTCCCGACGATGATAAATGTTGCGAATCTGGGCCGGAAGTGGATCCTGCTTCCGGTGGGGAGAAGGAGAATGGGGAGGACGGGTCCTGACAGGCCGGGCTTTTTCAGCTCCCGGTCTGCTCTTCGATGGCGAGCTGGTACATCCAGTCGAGGAGGAGGTTGCACGAGGTGACGACGCACTCACGGTCGCAGCAGATGCACGGGACGAGTTCTCCCCCCGCGAGGATGAGCGCCGGCCTGACGGACTTCTTGACCGCCCGGAGGGTGAACGTCTTGATCCCGTCCCCCTTGAACTCGATCCGCTCCACGAGGCCGCTGTCCAGGAGCTTCTTCACGATCCGGGAGCACTTGCGGCTGTCCACCCCGAGGAGCTTCCAGAGCTCGCTCTGGAGCACGCCCTCGTGGCTGGACTGGATGATCCTGAGTGCCTTTTCTGCGTGATCTGCCATAACTCAGATGACCGGCGAGATGGTCAGGATGTTGTTCCCGCGGATGACCACGGTCCCCAGACTGCGTCCCCTCTCGTTCCCGACGAGTTCGATCGTCTCGTCCATGTGGATATTCAGGTACTCGTCCACGCTGATGAGACGCCCCTGGAACTTCCTGTCCTCGTCCTTGATCTCCACGGTGATCCGGGAGTCGACAAGGGCAAAGACCTTCTTGATCGGGAGCACCATGCTGGTTGGCATCTTCGGTAATCTGGTTGGTATCACCATATCAATGTTTCTTCATGCTCCTCCTGCACGAAAACGGGTTTCCTGTAAAATCCGGGTCTGCCCGCCCCCATGCCCGGTACCCTCCCGCTGCCCGGGGGGAACTGACTGATCCGGTAAAAGGGACAGACCGGTGGATGCCAGATGTTTATTGGCAAGAATGAAATAACTTCCACGCCAAAATTTTAGAGAGAGAGGTAGGGCATTGGAGTTCCAGAAGAAGGTGTTGATCCTCGGGTACGGCGCCGTGGCAAAGTGCACGCTGCCGATCCTGCTCCGGCACGTGAAGATACCCTGCGACCAGATCACGATCCTGGACTTCGAGGACAAGGAGGCCGCCCTGGCCCCCTGGACGGCGAAGGGGATCCGCTATTTCCGGCGGCGCATCACCCCTGAGAACCTTGGAACGGTCCTCTCCGAGTACCTCTCGCCCGGGGGGCTGCTCATCGATCTCGCCTGGAACATCGACTGCTGCGAGATCGTGACCTGGTGCCATGACCATGACGTGCTCTACCTGAACACCTCGGTCGAGGTCTGGGACTCGTACGGGGAACGGTTCACGGCCACGCCGTACGAGAAGTCCCTCCACAAGCGGCAGATGCGCCTTCGCGGAGCTCGCAAAGGACTGGAAGGATGCGCCGACCTTCATCGTCGATCACGGCGCAAACCCGGGGCTCATCTCCCACTTCGCAAAGCAGGGGCTGATCGATATCGCGAGGAGGCTCGTCGCCGACGGGCTGGCAGGGGATCCGGAACACCTGGAGGGCCTGATCCGGAAAAGGGATTTTGCCGGCCTCGCCATGGCGGTGGGGGTGAAGGTCGTCCACTGCTCGGAGAGGGACACCCAGATCTCCCGCCAGCCGAAGGAGGTCGGCGAGTTCGTCGGGACCTGGTCCATCGAGGGGCTGCGGGAGGAGGGGACCGCACCTGCCGAGATGGGCTGGGGCACCCATGAGAAGGAGGTCCCGGACCTCGCCTGGTTCCCGCCGGCAGAGCCGAAGAACCAGGTCATGCTCGCGAAGATGGGGGTCAATACCTGGGTGAGGTCCTGGGTCCCGGGCGGCGAGATCGTGGGGATGGTGATCCGGCACGGGGAGGCCTTCGGTATCTCGGACAGGTGGACCGTCTGGCGGGACGGGAAGGCAGTCTACCGGCCCACCGTCAATTACGCCTATGTGCCGTGCGATGCGACCATCGCGTCCCTGCACGGAGCTGAGGGGAAGGAATTACGAGCTGCAGCCGCGGCTCCGGACGATGACCGACCGGGACATCGTCTCGGGGGCTGATATCCTGGGCGCCCTCCTCATGGGACACCCGTATAAATCGTGGTGGACGGGGAGCATCCTCTCCATCGACGAGTCGCGGAGGCTCGCGCCCGGGGAGAACGCCACCACCGTCCAGGTGGCCCTCGGGGTCGTCTCCGCGGTCATGTGGATGATCGGGAACCCCAGGAGGGGGTTCTGCCTGCCCGACGACCTCCCCCACGAGTTCGTGCTCGCGATCGCGAAGCCCTACCTCGGCGAGTTCCACTCAGGGCCTTCGGACTGGACCCCCCTCAAGGAAAGGGTCGTCTACTTCCGGGAGAACCCTGCCAACACGTGTGACCAGGAGGACCCCTGGCAATTCAAAAACTTCTTATTCGTGGAATGATGCAGGATACGTAATGGCAAAGGAAGATGGGGCAAAGCGGGGCATGAAGAAAGAGGGGCGCACGGACGGGGTGCCTCACCTGGACCGGGCGGGAAAAGCCCTCCTGCAGGACCTGGCGACGGGAGCACGGGACCCCGATCTTCGTCATCGACCATGACAAGATCCGCGAGAACTACCGGGAGTTCAGGGACCACCTGCCCAATGTCCAGGTCTACTATGCCGTGAAGGCGAACTCGAACCCCCGGATCGTGAAGACCCTCTTCGACCTGGGTTGCAGCTTCGATGTGGCGTCCATGCCGGAGTTCATGCTCGTCCACGAGAATATCCGGAAGATGCCCGACAAGGAGCGGCAGGACTGGATCTGGGACAAGATCATCTATGCAAATACCATCAAGCCGATCGATACCCTCGAGGCCCTCGACAAGTACAAGCCCCTCGTCACCTTCGACAACGCCGAGGAGCTGAGGAAGATAAAGGCGCATGCCCCGAACGCCGGCCTCGTCCTCCGTATCCGCGTCCCGAATACCGGATCGATGGTCGAGCTCTCCTCCAAGTTCGGCGCCCACCCCGGCGAAGCCGTGGACCTGATCGTGGAGGCGTTCGGCCTGGGCCTCGTGGTCGAGGGCCTGAGCTTTCACGTCGGAAGCCAGTGCACGAACTTCGAGAACTATGTCCAGGCCCTCGAGATCTCGGCGAACATCATCAGGGAGGCCGAGACCCGGGCGGGCCAGCGGATCAAGATCCTCGATATCGGCGGCGGGTTCCCGGTCAAGTACAACCCCGAGGTGAAGTCCCTGCGGGCGCTCACGAGGCGGCTGAACACCGAGATCAGGAGGCTGTTCACGCCGGACACCCAGATACTCGCCGAACCCGGGAGGTTCATGGTCGCGAATGCCTGCTCCCTCGTGGCAAAGGTGATAGGGAAGGCCGTCAGGGATGGGAAGAAGTGCTACTACATCAACGACGGCATCTACCACACCTACTCGGGGCAGATCTTCGACCACTGCACCTACCCCGTCCTCGCGTTCAGGGAGGGCGAGAGGCAGATCTCGGCGGTCTTCGGGCCGACCTGCGACGCCTTCGATACCGTCACCCTGAGTGCCGAGCTCGCCGGAGCTCGAGATCGGCGATCTCGTCTACTCCGAGAACATCGGCGCCTACTCCCATGCCTCGTCCACCTGCTTCAACGGCTTTCCGCCGGCGAAGGTCGTGCATATCAACCTCGACCGGTGAGAGCGCGGGCGTCGGACGGTGGCGGGGCCCGTTTGCTCCTGAGGAACAATTTCAAGGGGCAAAAAACAGGGTTTGAGTGAATTTCAGGATTCTTCGATTCGTCCGGGCTCAGGAGGCGTCTCGATACCGAAGGAAATTACTCCGGTATCTTCTCCCACCGTTTCTTCATCTCTTTCTCCACCCCGGGCAGGGTCGTGTACTCCATCTCCGAGAGGGAGAGACGGTGGGGCTCGAAGGGGCCGTGGGCCCGGAGGATGTCGGCGAGCTCGTTGCACCTCGACCGGACGCGGTCGAAGGCCACATCGTCGAACATATCGACCGGCCCGACGAGCTTCCCGTTCGCGACCTGGAACCCGAGGCAGATGACCCGGGGCGGGCCGTCGAACCGGGTGCAGTTCGCGTCGCAGAGACCGACGGGCATGAAGGGGCCGTGGTGGGACCCCCGCATCCAGCCGGCGACGATGATGGGGGTCGCGAACGGCTCGATGACCTCGCCGACGGCGGGGAGGCCGCTCTGGGCCCGGATCATCATCGACCGGGTCGTCCTTGCCCACGTACTTGCCGGCGATGAGCGAGAGCCGCTGGGTCGAGGTGGAGGCCGCGATCGTGCCGTCCTTCTTGAAGACATGCTTCACCACGTAGCGGGAGGGCGCCCCGATGTAGACGAGGAGGCTGTAGGACTCCTCGGGGGTGCGGAACATGATGCGCCGCTTTTCAACGACGTCATGGACCTCGAAGATGAAGCCCTCATGCATCCCCGGGTCGATGACAAGGCCCGAGGTGTTGAAGGGGTCTGCAAAGATCTTGTACAGGTAGAAGTTCCACGCGCCCGGCTCGGTCTTATCGGCCATGAAGCAGAGGAGGGGATCGGACCCCCGCTCCTCGAACTCCATCTCCGCGACTCCCGGTCCCATCCCCTTCACGTTCCCCGAGAAGGCGTCCGAGAGGAGGTCCTGCCCTGCGCCATAGAGCTTCATCTCCTTCGCGAGTCTTTGCGCACTCCATGAAGACGTTCCAGGCGAGACGGTGGATCTCGGGGCTGTCCACGCCCTTCTTGTGGGCCATGATGAGCTCGAGGTCGTCGCCGCAGTGGGTGACGAAGGAGTCGGTGATGACGATCCCCTCGGCCTCGGAGAGCATCTTCTGGGCCTTCTCCAGGAGCACCGGGTGGATGCGCGAGTGGCCCGGGAAGGAGCCGATGTCTGCTTTGATCAGCGAGATGGTGGTCTTGACCATACCTATCACCTACGTAGTAACAGACACTGAGACTATATCTTTCCTTTGATTTTGGGCAACGAGTCGAAGCGTGTTGGCGGCGGACGAAGTCCGACGCACGGCGAGCGTAGTGAGGCGGCGGCGTATGCAATGCGACGAACGACGAGAAAAATGGATTTATTGGACCGGGCCGGGGACCCTGAGGATCCTGACCTCGAGGACCCCGTTTTTGCAGCTCACTTCGAGCGATTCGGGATCCACGGGTGGGAGACTGGCCTGGCCCATGAAACTCCTCACCCCGTCCGAGGCCGAGATCCGTAAGATCCCGTCCTCGAGGTTGAGCTGTACCTGGTCTCCCGATATCCCGGGGAGTTCCCCGAGGACCCGTACCTCCCCGTCCTCTTCGTGAACCTCGACCAGGGGTTCGAGGGGGCCGCTGTTCTCCGGTTCGGGCCCGGGCTGCCCCATGGGGAACCCCGTGGGCGATCCCATGGGAAACGGTCCGGTCCCCCGTATCACGATGGTGAACCCCATCGGCCTTGCCGTGAGGTTCCCCTGCTCGATACTCTCGCGGATCATCTGCTCCAGGAACTCCTGGAGCCTCCTGAATGCATCGTTGGGTGTGTCTTCCATCAATCTTACCTTGCCGTGAGGGACACCTTGTCCGGGAGTTTCTGCCGCTGTTCAAGGATCTTCTCGAGCCTCGTCATGCTCTTCTTCAGTTCCTTCCAGTCCTTGCGCCTCGCAAAGACCCCGGCCCTGAGATCCCCCGTCCCTTTCACCAGTTCATCGGAGGGCGCAAGATCGGTCGACGCGAGGCCTGCCCTCTTCACGAGAGCGAGCCCGTTCTCGAGTGTCTTCCTCTCCTCGGCATTGAAGACCATCTCCCAGGAGCGGCGCTCGGTCTCTTCCAGGGTGTCGGCGTCGAGGGAACCCTTCACCCGGGTAAAGGCGGCCTCGAAGTGCTCCTTCGTGATCTGCACCCTGGCCACCGATTCGCGGCGTTCCGCATCGCTCTTCCCCGCGAAACCTGCGACAATCTCCCGCATGGCGACGAGCTTTGCCTCCCTGACAAGGGCCTCGATATCTGCCCCGACGAACCCTTCGGTCCGGTTCACCAGGTCCTCCGTGTTCACATCGGGTGCGAGGATGGCCTTCGCGCTCCCGAGGTAGACCTCCAGGATCTTCCTCCTGCTCTCGACATCCGGCGGCGGGACATAGATGACCCGGTCCAGCCGGCCCGGCCGCAGGAGGGCGGGGTCGATCATGTCCGGCCTGTTCGTCGCGGCCAGGACGACCACGTTCTTCAGCTCCTCGAGGCCGTCGAGCCTCGGTGAGGATTCTGGGAGACCACCGACTCGGTGACATGGGAGGAGCCCATGTACATCCCCCTCCGCGGGACGAGCGCGTCCACCTCGTCGAAGAAGATGATGGAGGGCGAGGCCTGCCGGGCCTTCCGGAAATCTCGCGCACCCCCTTCTCCGACTCCCCCACCCATTTCGAGAGGAGCTCAGGCCCCTTCACCGAGAGGAAGTTGCACTCCGACTCGTTCGCAACCGCCTTCGCGAGCATGGTCTTCCCCGTACCCGGGGGCCCGAAGAGGAGGATCCCCTTCGGGGGCTTGGTCTTGAGGGCAGAGTAGACCTCGGCGTACTTGAGGGGCCATTCCACGGCCTCCCTGAGGTCCTGCTTCACATCCTCGAGGCCACCTACATCGCTCCACTTGATGTCCGGGATCTCGACAAGGACCTCCCGCATGGCCGACGGCTCGACATGCTTATGGGCCTCCTCGAAATCGGCCTTCCTCACCTTGAGCTGGTCCAGGATCTCGGCCGGTATGGCCTCGTCGATCTTGATCCTGGGGATGACGCACCTGAGGGCGAACATCGCGGCCTCCTTGACGAGGAGGGCGATATCGGCCCCGACAAAGCCGTGGGTGATGTCTGCGAACTCCCGCAGGAAGTTCTCCTTCCGGTAGGGCTCCCCGATCTTCTTCTTCTCCTCCTCGAACCTCCGGGTGTAGTCCGCATCGACCGCCTTCATCTCTTCGCCGGTGAGGGTGACCTTCAGCGGGTCGAAGACCGCGCCGGGCCGTCGCCTGCCTTTCGAACTTCTCCTTCTTCTTATCGGCGACGAGCTTCTCGCGGTAGTAGTCGAGGTCGAGCTTCTTTGCATTGAAGTCCTCCTCGACCTTGGCCTTCTGCTCCTCGGTGAGCTCCACCTTCTCGAGGTCGAGGGGCACGCCACGGGTGTGGATCTGGAAGATCTCCATCCGCCCCTTCCGGTCGGGGATACCGACCTCGATCTCCCGGTCGAACCGACCGCCCCGACGGAGCGCGGGGTCGATGGAGTCGGGCATGTTCGTCGCCGCGATGACAACGACCTGGCCACGGCCCTTGAGGCCGTCCATGAGGGCCAGGAGCTGGGCGACGATCCGCCGCTCCACCTCGCCAGACACCTCGGCCCGCTTCGGGGCGATGGAGTCGAGCTCGTCGATGAAGATGATGGCGGGGGCGTTCTGCTCGGCCTCCTCGAAGACCTCCCTGAGGTGCTTCTCGGATTCGCCGTAGAACTTGGACATGATCTCCGGGCCCGAGATGGTGACGAAGTGGGCGTCCACTTCGTTCGCCACCGCTTTCGCGATCAGGGTCTTCCCCGTCCCGGGCGGACCGTAGAGGAGGACCCCCTTCGGCGGCTCGATCCCGATCCGCTCGAAGAGCTCGGGGTGCCGGAGGGGGAGCTCGATCATCTCCCTGACGAGCTGGAGTTCCCGACCGAGGCCGCCGATATCCTCGTAGTGGACGTCGGGGACCTCCTTCTTCCCCTTCTTCTCCTTCCCCGGCTCGTAGGCCTCTTCCTTGAGCTCGATCTCGGTATCGTCGGTGACCACCCCGACCCCCTTGGGGATGACCTTCGCGATCACGAAGGTGAGGGGGTTCCCGAGCACGTCCACCCGGACGGCCTGCCCCTCCTGGACCGAGCGGCCCCTGAGGAGCCGGGAGAGGTACTGCTCCCCTCCGACAAGGCGGATCGGCTGGGTCGGCTGCACGACCACCTTCTTCGCGTACACGACCTCGATCTTCCGGATCCTCACCTTCTCGTCGATACCGGTCCCGGCGTTCGCACGGATCGTCCCGTCGATCCGGATCACCGCCTTCCTCGTGTCCTCGGGGTAACCGGGCCAGACGACCGCGGTCGCCTTCTTCCTCCCCTCGATCTCGATGACGTCACCCGAGACGAGCGCGAGGCCCTTCATGATGTCAAGGCTGATGCGGGCGATGCCCCGGCCGGGGTCGCCGAGGTACGCCTCCTTCACCGTGACTTCTGCGGAATCCTTGTTTGTCAATGTGAAAACTTCCTGGTAATGGTTTACCTTAAGTTAGGGTGTCGTAGTATATTAATACTTCTGCCAACTTCCGGCGGCCCATACCTGAGGGCTGGCAGAGGTCTAACCCGGCCCGGTTACAATCCCCTGTAGACATTTTCCCTGTGTCCGATCCTGATGACGAGGATAAGGAGCTGGTCTCTCCTGATGGTAAGGATGATCCGGTAATCACCAACGCGCAGGGAGTACAGTTGAGATCCCTTGAGGCGCTTCACACCGGAGAATGGATCCCGGCGGAGAGACAGGAGAGCTCTGTCGATCCGCTCGCTCTCCTCCGTCGGAAGAGCACGGAGTGCCTTCTTTGCCCTCGAAGTAAGGGAAATCCGGTAATCCATGGGGCCATCCTACGGCCGGGGCGCTCTGGCCGGCTTCTTCCCGGGCGGCGTCTTCGTGCGCTGAGTATCCTCCTTTTTTCCCAGCCTCTCTTCGTATCTCCTCCATTACCTCTTCAAGGGGATACACCTCACCCCTCCGGATCTCCTCGAGAGATATTTCGATGGCCTGGATGTCCTCAGGAGAAAGAGGTTCGTCGTCAATGGCAGCATCGATGAGCCGGCCGATGACGGAGCTGTACGGACTCCCGGGGGTGGATCTTCATCTCGTCCAGGCGTTTCTTTACGTCATGCTGGAGCTGGACGGTGGCTGATGGCATACCTACAGGTATATGTCGCTGTATATATCTACCTGCTGGGCGCTTCTGATGGACGATGGTCACCTCACTCCGCTCGATACGCCACCAACGTGATCCCCATCTTCCTCTCCATCTCCTGGAGGGCACGGAGATCCTCGCGGGAGAGGTCCGAGATGACCGGCACCTTCTCGTGGGCTATCAGGATGACCTCCAGTTCCCCCTCCAGGTCCTGCACCTTCCGGAGCTGCTCGCCGTTGAGATTCGCGAAACCAGGGCTGATCCTCATCCGTTTCACCACGGAGCATGCTCTCGCAGTAAGCGGTGATAAAGGTTTGGTGGAGGGGGTGGGGCGATAAATTATTCAACGGGAGGAATAATCATCCTCAAAATCAATTTCACCCTAATCATACATGCCTGATCCAACCACTCAATATCCCCAATCAATGCAACCGTGTGGATGGTACGGTCTCATCGGGGAGTTTTTTTCAACTCCAAAGGACAGATGGCTCGCATCCCTTGAAGATTACCATCAAAGATTCCTTCGTGAACCCGCCAGTGCCTCGCAGATCAGTGCATGGGAGAGTTCATTTCAAGTGCTTCAAGCGGAATTGAAGAACCTCAGTCAAACAAATCCTTCGGTTCTCAAGTGGACTATACTATTTGAATATGAACTACCCCGAGAAAGGGGCCGTCGCCCTGACGTGATTCTTCTCGGTCCTGGGATAATCTACGTGATTGAATTCAAAGATTTCACGTCGATCCTTCAGGCTCACGTCGATCAGGTCGATGCATATGCCAGAGACATAAAACATTACCATGCAGCTTCGCACGAATACCAGGTCGTCCCAATCTTACTCCTCACAAGAGCAGGTTCTTTACACCAGAAAAGAGATCAGGTCGACATTGTCTCACCTGATGAATTGGTGTCTTGCTTAAGAAAACATTCTCTGCCCACCGATAAAGACCTGATGGATGCGCATAGGTGGCTAAGAGCTGATTATGCTCCTCTTCCTTCACTTGTGGCTGCAGCTCGCACGCTTTTTCGTCGTGAACCATTACCCCAAATAAGAAGGGCTCAAAGTGCTGGAATTCCTGATACCGTTGCCCATCTGCTCAAGATAGCCAAGCAAGCGAAGGAATTGCATGAGAGGCACCTCGCCCTGGTAACTGGGGTTCCTGGAGCCGGGAAAACCCTTGTTGGTATCCAGCTCGTCTATGAAAATTCCCTTGATAGAGAGGTATCTGACCAGAGTGCAGTCTTCCTTAACGGGCAATGGGCCATTGGTAAAAGTTCTCCAGCATGCGCTGAAAAATAAAATCTTCATTCAGGATGTACTCGGATTCCTCAAGCAATACGGGGGAGAGAGAACCTGCACTCCTAAAGAACATATTTGGATCTTCGATGAAGCTCAGCGGGCATGGGATTCTGAACAATCAGCAAGGAAGAGAGAGACTTCCGCTTCAGAACCAGAAGATTTCCTTAAACTAGCAGAAAGGATGAATTCATGGGCCATGCTGGTCGCTCTCATCGGAGAAGGACAGGAAATCCATATCGGTGAGGAGGCGGGGCTCATCCAGTGGAATGATGCCTTGGGTAAGATGAATCAGTCCTGGATCGTTCACTGTCCTATGAAAATAGCCACTAAATTCCCTCATGGTTCGCGGGTTATTCCGAATGACAAGCTTGACTTAACCATGACCCTCCGGTCTCACCTCGCAGAGGATGTTACGGCATGGGTCGAACTGCTGATCGGAGATAATCCCGGTCTTGCCCGGGAGAAAATGTCGAGGATCTATGCACAGGGATTTGACATTTACCTCACACGGGATCTCGATTTAGCCAAGAACTATGTCCGTCAAAGATACGAGGGACAAGAAGACAAGCGATATGGGTTGATAGCATCATCGAAAGCAAGAAATTTAGAGGATTATGGAATTCATGTGAGTTTCAACTATTCACCAAAAACTTGAGAGTCGGTGAATGGTATAACGAGTCCTCCGTCGTCCCACTGGTCATGTTGCGAATTGCATGATGTTGCAACAGAATTTCAATGCCAGGGATTAGAACTCGATTATCCCATTATGGGTTGGGGAAAGGATTTGCGTTGGGAGCACGGCGAATGGAAAACTCCTCGAACAAATTCAAGAAATCAAGCCAAAGACCCCCACCGTCTTCGAATGAACAGTTACCGTGTTCTTCTCACCCGAGGAAGAGATGGCTTTATCATTTTCATCCCCGACGAACCCCAGATGCAGAGCACCTACGAACTCCTTCGTTCAGTGGGTATTCGGGAATTACCCTCGGCAACCTCCATAGGAGAGAAAGGTCTCGCACGAGACTTCGGTATAAGGTCCCTCTCATGCCCCCCACCCCCCGCCTCACCGGCCTCGCTCCCGTCGTTGGCCAGGATCCGAAAGTCCTGATCCTCGGCTCTTTCCCGTCGGAGATCTCGCTCAGTAAAAAGGAGTATACGGCAATCCGCGGAACCGGTTCTGGCACCTCATGGAGGCACTCCTCGGGATCAAGGCCGGGCTGCCGTATCACGTGCGGACCGTCCAGCTCAAGGAGAAGCGGATCGCCCTCTGGGACGTCACGAAGGAATGCGAGCGGGAGGGGAGCGATGATGCTGCCATCAAAAATGAGGTCATGAACGACATCCCCGGATTCCTCCGTGACCACCCGTCCGTCTCCGTCATCATCCTGAACGGCAAGAGGGCCGGCCACATCTTCCACATGTCATGTTCCCGGAGGGAATTCCGGGCGTCATGATCTTCACCCTACCCTCGACGAGCCCGGCGAACGCGAAGTTCGGCCTGCCCCACTTGAGGATGCCTGGAGTATCCTCAAAGAGTCCGGAGCGAAATAAGAGAGGGGATGCGGGAGTCGCACCGGAAGGTAACCCGTCGAGGCGTGGAGCACAATCAGGGAATTTTTCGGGGAGAATAGAAGAGAGAGGATGCGGGAACGCTCCGTAGAAAGCACCTCATCGATGCGTCGAGTGCTCTCAGGGAATTTTCAGGAAAATAAAAGGGAGGAGGATGCGGGTATCGCGCGTCAGAAGGCGAAGTACTGGTTCACGATCTTCATGGCGCAGTAGTCGCCGCACATGGTGCAGACGTCGGAGTCCGCGGGCATCCGCTCGGAGCGGATCTTCTTCGCCTTCTCGGGGTTGATGGCGATCTGGAACTGCTTCTTCCAGTCGAGGGCCCGCCTCGCCTTGCCCATCTCGAGGTCCGCGTCCCGCTTCTTCAGCTTCACCATGTCCCCGACGTGGGCGGCGATCCGGGTGGAGATGACCCCCTCGTAGACCTCCTCGGGGGTCGGGAGGGCGAGGTGCTCGGCGGGCGTCACGTAGCAGATGAAATCCGCGCCGTGGGCCGAGGAGATGGCCGCCCCGATGGCCGCGACCCGGTCGTCGTAGCCGGGCGCGATGTCGGTGACGAGGGGGCCGAGCATGTAGAACGGCTTCCTGTTCGTGAGGCGCTTCTGGAGGATGACGTTCGCCTCGATCTCGTCCATGGGGATATGCCCCGGGCCCTCGACGATGGTCTGGACCCCCGCGGCATGGGCACGGTCGGCGAGCTCGGCGTTGATGATCAGCTCCTGGACGGCGGCCCGGTCGGTGGCGTCGTGGACGGCCCCTGCCCGCATCCCGTTCCCGCAGGAGAGGGTGACCTCGTGCTCCTTCAGGATCTCGAGGAGGTAGTCGAACTCCGAGTAGAGGGGGTTCTCCTTCTTGTTGTGGAGCATCCAGGCGGTCAGGAACGCCCCGCCCCGGGAGACGAGCCCGCAGGTCCTCCCCTGGTTCTTCAGCCGCTCCATGGTCTCCAGGTTGATGCCCGTGTGGATGGCCATGAAGTTCGTCCCGAGCTTCGCCTGCTCGGCGGTGATCCTGAAGAGGTCGTCCTCCTTCATGTGGACCACGGCGCCGTGCTTCATGGCCGCCTCGATGAAGGCCTGGTACAGGGGCACGGACCCGACCGAGAGGCTCGTGGCCTCGCAGACCCTGCGCCTGATCTCGGCGAAGTCCCCGCCGGTGGAGAGCTCCATGATGGTGTCGGCCCCGGCGAGCTCCGCCTGCCGGACCTTCTCGAGCTCCATCTCGATATCTGACGATGTCAGAGGAGGTCCCGATGGAGGCATTCACCTTGGTCCGCAAACCCTCCCCGATCCCGCAGAACTTCACCTTCCGGTACGGGGAGATGGGGATGACGATCCTCCCGTCCGCCATCCCCCTGCGGACGAAGTCGACGGGGACGCCCTCGTCCTTGGCGACCGTCTTCATCTCGTCCGTGATGATCCCGCGCTTCGCATCCTCAAGGATTGTCATATCCCACCGGTGCGCGAAATGACCAGATAAAGGCTTGTTTTTCCATAATCTTAATAAATCTGGCTTGTTCGCTCCACAAGTAAAGTTGAGTTGCGTTTAGGAAAAGCAGGTTTTCTTCGGGAGAAATCGGGATTAGGAACCAGGAGATACGATTAGAGATCATAGGCGCTCCCGCGGGGTTTAGCCCATCTGGTCGGTGGATGAATTTAATCTCAGGAAACCCCCAATCGAACGTATTCCGAAAAACCCGCTCCACCTATCCCCGGTCAATGGGGGGATGGCCGCGCCGAGGGGGAGGGAGGGTTATCAGAACCCGACCTAAAGCAACCCGCCATCAGGCGGGGTGCGACCCGGAGCCCCCCCAGGAGCCCCCTACAATGAAAATGCCGATTGCCAATCTGCTCCCTTTTCGGCTCCGAAGAAAATTCCGATCACCGGATCTGATTCGCACCTCCGCGTCGGATCGCATAGCTTCATGAAACCTGCCGCTGCACGCTGAGTACCCGGTGATCTTCTCTGAAAGTCAACTACGGGGGTTTTGTTCCCCTCTCCACCGTAGACTGGAGGGGCCGTGCCGTCTGCACGGTCTTCCTCCGGGGGTGCCCGGTCCGGTGCTCCTACTGCCACAACAGGCCCATCCAGGACGGGGAGGACTTCCGGGAGCTTGATGAGATGGTCGCCATGATCCGGTCCTCCCGGATGCTCATCTCCGGGGTGGTCTTCTCGGGAGGGGAGCCGACGATGCAGCCCGAACCCCTGAAGGCCCTCGCCTCGGCCTCACGGGGGATGGGGCTCCTCGTCGGCCTCCAGACGAACGGGGTCTTCCCGAAGGTGCTCTCGGGGCTCATCGCGGACAGGCTCGTCGACCGGGTGGCCCTCGATATCAAGGCACGGTGGGAGCGGTACGATAACCTCCTCAAGGTGCGCTACTCTGATCCGATCAAGGAGTCCCTCGCCATCTGCAGGGAGGCGAAACTTGCGGGGGACCTCCCCGAGTTCGAGGTGGTGGTGACCCTCTTCCGGGGATACGAGGACGAGGTGCCCTACATCGCGAAGGTGGCCGACGGGGTGGACCTCGTCATCCAGCAGGGCATGGAAGGGGGGGTGAAGCCCCTCTCGGGCGACGAGCTCAGGAAGGTCGCGGACCGGGTCGGGCGAGTCGTGAAGATCCGGACCCGGGAGGAGGGGGAGGTGGTGTATGCGGGTGATCGGGGTCGTCGGGTATCCGGCGAGCGGCAAGGGTGAGTTCTCCCGGATCGCGGGGGAGATGGGCATCCCCGTCGTGGTCATGGGCGACGTGATCCGGTCGAAGGCCCGGGAAGCGGGCCTCGGGACCACCGATGCTGCTCTCGGGGAGATGGCTGTGCGGCTCCGGCGTGAGCACGGCATGGACGCCGTCGCCCTCTTCACGATACCCGCGGTCGAGGCCACGGGGGCGCCTCTCGTGGTCATCGACGGCCTCCGAGGGGATGCCGAGGTGAGGATATTCCGCTCGCACTTTCATGATTTCATCCTCATCGGCATCGTCTCGGCGTTCGGGAGGCGTCTCCAGCGGCTCTCGGCGAGAGGGAGGAGCGACGATCTCTCCCGGGAGGAGGACCTGAGGAACCGCGACAGCAGGGAGGAGACTTTCGGCCTCGGCCGGGCGCTTGCAGAGGCGGACCGGGTCCTCGAGAACAACGGGGCCCTCGAAGCCTTCGGGGAGAAGGCCCGATCCCTTCTTGAAGAAATCCGGGGTGCAGGATGAGCCTCGTCCCCTACTTCTCGGCCTCCTCCAAGGTGTGGGACGACAAGAGCTGGGTCTTCTCCCTCGAGGAGATCGGGTACCGGGGCTGGGAGGTCGTGGCCGACGGGGCATGCTCATTCGAACATGACGAGAATATCCGGGAGGTCGCCGAGATAGTGGGGTCCACCGGCCTCTCCCTCTCGGTCCATGCCCCATACAGCGACCTGAACCTCGCCTCCCTGAACTACCCCATCTGGAGAGAGTCCGTGCGTCAGATCCTCACCTGCATCGACCGGACGGCGGAGGTCACGGACCGGGTCACCGTCCACCCGGGGTACCTCTCGCCGGTTGGGAAGCTCCTCCCCGACCGGACCTGGGCCCTCCAGAAATCCGCACTCACCGAGATCGGGGCTTTTGCTGCCGACCGGGGGGTCCGCGTCTTCCTCGAGAACCTGGGGGGGCTGAAGGACGTCCTCTGCCGCTTCCCCGAGGAGGTCCTGGGGATGATCGACGGGGTCCCCGGGGTCGGGTTCACTCTCGACGTAGGGCATGCTCATACCGTGGGAAAGGTCCGGGAGTTCCTCCAGGTCCTCTCCTCGGCGAACCACATCCACATCCATGACAACCATGGGACGGCCGACCAGCACCTGGCACTCGGGGACGGCACCATCCCCTGGGACGAGGTGGGGAAGGCCGTCGCCAGGGACTACGAGGGTATCGTCGTGGTGGAGGGGAGGAGCCTCGAGGAGGCGGCAAAGAGCCTTGCCGTGTTCAGGAGGTGCTTCACGTGACCGGCGAGACCCTCCACGTCCACTTCCTGGGCACCGCGGGTGCACTTCCGACACCCCAGCGGAACCTCCCGTGCATCATGGTGCGGCGCGGCTCCGACACCCTCCTCTTCGACTGCGGCGAGGGGGCCCAGCAGCAGATGATGCGCGCGAGGACCGGTTTCACCGTGAACGCCATCTTCATCACCCATTGGCACGCGGACCACTTCCTCGGGGTATTCGGCCTCGCCCAGACCCTCTCCTTCATGGGACGGGAGGAGCCCCTGACCATCTACGGCCCGCCCGGCGTCCATGAATTTGCAGGGATGGTCGCCCAGCTCTGCAGGAACAACATCCGGTTCCCCGTCAGGTCCGAGGAGATGCGCGATGGCTCTGTCGTGCAGTTCGGCGGGTACGCGGTCCATGCCTTTGCGACCTCCCACGGCATCCAGTCGATCGGTTTCCTGCTCGTCGAGGACGGGAGGCCCGGGAAGTTCGACCGCGAGAAGGCGGTGTCGCTGGGTGTCAGCCCCGGACCCCTCTTCGGTCGGCTCCAGCGGGGAGAGACGGTGAAGATCACGCGGGACGGTCAGGTGGTGGAGGTCCGGCCCGGGGACGTGATGGGGCCGCCCCGTCCGGGCCGGCAGGATCTGTTATACGGGCGATACGAGGCCGATCGAGGCCCGGATCTCCTCTATTGCGGAAGGGGCGGACCTCCTCATCCACGACGCGACCTTCGACGACAGGGACCGGGAACGGGCGGTGGAGGTCCACCACTCCACCGCAGGTGAGGCAGGGGCGGCGGCGATGACCCTCAGGGTAAGGACCCTCGCCCTCGTCCATATCAGTCCCCGGTACACGACCACCGCAAGCCATATCGAGGATGCGAAGAGGAGCTTCTCCGGCGAGGTCATCGCCCCCCCGGACCTCACCATGATGGAGATAGCCCTTCAGGGACTGAAGGGATCCCCAGGTCCCGGGACCGGGGACACCCATAAGAGGGTGGAGGGCGAGTACTACATAGGAAGGAATCTCCCGGCCTGGATTCGCGGGAGCGAGGGGAGAGAAGCCCCCTCAAGGGAGAGAACGGGAGAGAGAAGATGGAAGGGGATACCAAGGTCATCGTCTACCGCCTGGGAGCGAACTGCGATATCGGGGAGGTCGAGGAAGGGAAGATCTACAGCGGGAAGGTCCAGGGGTTCGCCACCTTCGGGGCCTTCGTCCTGCTGAACGAACGGGTGAAGGGGCTCGTCCACAAGTCGAACATCAAGGTCCGGCACCAGGAAGGGGACCCCATCCTCGTGCTGGTGAAGGGGATCCGGCCGAACGGGAACATCGATCTCGAGGAGGTGACCCCCTCGGTCTTCCATACCGAGATGGTGGTGAAGAAGTCTTCCCCCGTAAAGCTGAAGGATCTCCAGAAGTCCATCGGGAGGGTCGTCCAGATCCACGGGGAGGTCTCCCAGATCAAGCAGACGAGCGGCCCGACCATCTTCACCCTCGTTGACGGCGACGGGATCGCGAACGCCGCCGCCTTTGTCGAGGCAGGGGTACGCGCATACCCCGAGGTGCAGCTGGGCGACATCGTCTCCCTGATGGGTGAGGTGATGCAGCGCAACTCCCAGCTCCAGGTGGAGGTCTCCTCCATCGCCGTCCTGACCGGCGACGAGGCCCTCCATGCACGGGAGGAGATCGACGCACTCTCGACATGCGGGCCGAGCCGCCCGATCTCCCCCTGCTCGTGGAGAGCGCGGTCCTCGCAGCCCTCGTCCCCGCGATGAGGAAGGTGGCGCGGAGGATCCGGAAGGCGGTCTTCATGGGCCAGCCCATCCTCGTCCGGCACCACGCCGATGCCGACGGGATCTCCGCCGCCGTCTCCCTCGAGCAGGCCGTGATCGCCCTCATCCGGGAGAACGGCGGGCGACTTCGACTCCGATTACTTCCTCTTCAAGCGGTCGCCGTCGAAGGCACCCTTCTACGAGATCGAGGACATCATCCGGGACCTCGACTTCGCCCTCAAGGATCTCAGTCAGGTTCGGGCAGAAGCTCCCCCTCATCATCCTCATGGACAACGGCTCGACCGAGGAGGACATCCCCTCGCTCAAGATGGCCGCGGTCTACGACCTCCCCATGCTCGTCGTGGACCACCACCACCCCGACGAGGTGGTGGACCCCTACCTCCAGGGGCACGTGAACCCCTACCATGTCGGGGGCGACTTCGGGGTCACGAGCGGGATGCTCGGGGTCGAGATCGCACGCATGGTCCACCCCTCGGTCGAACCCCTGGTCCGGCACATCGCCGCGGTCTCGGCCGTCGGGGACAGGTCCGAGGCGCCCGAGCGGGGCCGGTTCCTCGCGCTCGTCGCCGGAGAGTACACCGAGGAGCACTGCAAGGAGATCGCCCTCGCCCTGGACTACCTCCAGTTCTGGCTCAGGTTCAACGACGGCCGGGAGCTCGTCAAGGATCTCCTCAACTTGAACGGCAACACGGAACGCCACACGGGCCGTGGTGCAGGCACCTGGTGGACCAGGCGAACCTTGCCATCGCCGAGCAGGTCGAGGCCTCCATGCCCCACGTGAAGGAGCGGACCCTTCCGAACGGGGTGCACCTCTTCCTCCTTGACGTGGAACTCCATGCCCACAAGTTCACCTTCCCCCCGCCAGGGAAGACCTCGGGCGAGGTCCATGACCGGCTCATCCAGAAGAACCCGAACGTCCCGGTGGTGACCATCGGGTTCGGCCCCGACTTCGCCGTGCTCCGTTCCCGGGGCGTGCTGATGAACATCCCCCAGATGGTGCGGGAGCTCGGGCAGGAGATCGTCGGCGGCGGGGTCTCGGGCGGAGGCCACCTCGTCGTCGGTTCCATCAAGTTCGTGGAGGGGATGCGCGAGCAGGTCCTCGAGGCCCTCATCGCGAAGATCGGCGGCGCCCCCGTCCAGCCACGGTGAGGGTGCGGGAGATTCACCCGACGGACCATCAACGGACCGAAAAGGGAACTATTTTATGCTCAGCCGCGACACATTGAGGATCAAACAGGGAGGCGAATGGATGTCAACCGCGAACCGTATACGGGACAGCTACAACGACACCCAGCGCAAGATCCTCTACTATCTCAGTACAGGTATCCGCAAGGGCAAGCACTACTTCAAGTCCAAGTACATCGCCAAGGACCTGGGCCTCTCCCCCAAGGAAGTGGGGACGAACATGGGGATCCTCGCCGAGATCTGCGAGGAGCTCTCCATCATCCGGTGGAGCTGACTCGAACAGCACGACCTGGCTCGTCACCACCCGCCCGGCCTGATCCGCCGCTCCTCGCGTTTCTTCTGCCATGACCCGCATCGAGATCACGGGAAAGATCGGCTTCGTGGCAGGTATCGACGAGAAGAGGGACTGCCTCATGTCCCAGGAGCCTGCCTCGGAGGATCCGGATGCCCTGTGGTTCAACATCGATCTCCCCAAGGGGCACGGGTTCCGGCCCGGGGACCGGGTAAAGGTGACGGTTGAGAAGGCTCTGATCCAGGCACCAACGCCATATTCCCTGAATCCAGCATCAATCGACCGTATTTTTCTCTGTCACCAGCCCGACTGGATCGTGACCTACGGCTCGTTCATTGCACGAAAACAGAGGGAACCTCGAGGGTGATGATGAAGCCGTCCACGTTCTCGGCCTCGATGACCATGTAGACAGGCCTCTGGCTGTCACCACCGTCTTTGTCACCGACCCGGGGAAGTGTATCTCGGCACCCTCCAGGATGCGCCCGCTCTGTTCGTCCACGAGGATCATCCTGAACCTGGCGTCCTCGGGGGTCCTCGTGGCATAGAGCGTGGAGGTCATCCGCCAGATGGGGTAGGGAACGGTGAAGGGCTCGGTGATCCCCCCGTGGTTCTCCTCGATGTAGGCAAAGGCCACCGAGCTGTTGTACTGCCACTGGACGTCCGAGAACCCGTACCTGCCCATATCGCTCGGGAGGAAGCGTACCGGGAAGAGATAGTAGTCCTGCGTGTAGAAGATCCGCCTCGTGTTTACGGGTGGCGGAGTGGGGAGGGTGGCTGCGGGCTCTGTCGCCTCCTGGACCGGTGTCGGGGGGATGGTCGTGACCCGGGTTGGGACAACTTCCCTCGCCGGCCTGCAGGGAAGGATGGACCGGCGGGGCGAGGACGACGGTGAGGATGACGACCAGGACAAGCCCGATGATCACGGCGGCGAGATCTCCCCGTTCCATAGAGAAACAAAGGAAGGCTGACCATAAATCTATTTCTGCTATGCCGCATTCTCCCCGCCCGTTCTTCCATTCCTGGTGCATTGCCGCTTTATTCCCGGATCCCCTAGCCGCCCCGTCGGGATGGAGGAGAACAGATTGCAAATACAGGTTAAATCATCTTTTTGACCTATAATATCACACATTTTACAAAAAATAAGCATAATTTATAGTAATTAAAAAGCGATTAATTTATATATTTGAGTGATTAACTAGTTGATCAGCAATGAACGCATTCTCCCACCGCACCTGGATACCCTTCTACCTCATCTCCTTCGGTGACGCTCTCCATGGCGGTATTCAGGTCGATGGACGGTGTCATGCTCCTGTTCAGCATCCTCCTCGTCAGCGTCGCACTCGGCATCATCTTCCTGACCATCCAGGCCGAGGTCGCGAAGAACACGGAGCAGAAGGAGCTCATGGCAATCCTCTCGAAGAAGGTGCGCACCGCCGGTGATTCCACGAGCAGCGAGGCGAAGTGATCGGTCATGGGCAACGATATCTATCTCCATCACCTCTTCCAGGAGAAGGAATTCTGGAACCGCTACGATAACCTGAAAGAGGTCCTCAGCCATCTCCAGGACCAGGACGAGCTCCTCGACAGGATCCGCCGCGAGGAGATCATCCCCGAGCAGACCCGCGAACTCGCGGTGAAGGCCCTCTCGGCCGATATCGAGCAGACCCGCCGGCTCTTCTCCGAGATCTTCCAGAACTTCGTCTCGGGGGCATCGACGGGCTTAAAGAGCGTCGACCTCGAGGCATCCCTCACCCTTGTCGACGGTGAGCTCCTGGAGGTGAACCGGGTCGCGCTCTGGGTGGACGGGGAACCCTGGGAGATCCCCGCCGATCTCGGGAAGAAGTTCGCGGAGTACATCCTCGCGAAGGGGGAGGGCACCCCTGCCGAGAACATCACCGAGTTCTACGAGAACGAGGAGCACCTCTCCGATATCCGCCTCGGGGGGAGCCTGAACCGCTGCTCCCTGCAGATGATGGAGGAGATCTACCCGGCAAAGAACCTCCATATCAGGCTCCGCCTGCCCGCCCAGTGCCTGGTGGATCACCGGATCATCTGATCACCCTATCCCCGATCCTTTTCGTGATCCCTCCCGATCCCTGACTGGGGAGAGCCGTCGCGGGACCTGCCGCAAAATGGCGGAGATCGTCGGGAAGGCGACAATACATTGTTATTTAACATATTAAACTTCCTATTCCGATTCCTTTATTATCCCTTCCTGCTCTGTTTTCTGACTTAAATAAAAAGGCTAAAATGAAACTCGCCTGGTTTACGCTCTTCTCTTCCCGCACAAAAAAGGAAATATTAAATCTGGAGGCCGCACACCCTATCACTATGGGTGTGGTGGAGCGGAAGATCAAGATCGTGGTCTTCGGGGCGTACAATGCCGGGAAGTCGAGCTTCATCCGTTCGCTCGACCCCTTCTCGCGCCACATCGAGGCCGAGAACGCGGACGGGAGCACGACCGTCGCCATGGACTTCGGGCGGGTCCGGATCGGGGACCACAGCGTCTTCCTCTTCGGGACTCCCGGCCAGGAACGGTTCGAGTTTGCCCGGAAGGTCCTCTCCCGGGGGATGGACGGGGCGATCGTCGTTGTCGATTCCACCCGGGACATGGACGAGATCACGATGAACCTGTTCCAGTGGCTGAAGTCCCGGGGGATACCCGTTGCCGTCATGGCAAACAAGTGCGACCGCGCCGATGCCCTCCCCGACCAGGTGAAGACCCAGGCGCCCTGGTTCCCCGTCCATGCCGTCTCGGCCCGCACCGGGCATGAACGTGGAGCCATCCCTCCGGGCCTTCCTCGCGGAGATCCTCTCGGCCCGTGTCCCCCTCCCATAGGTTTAAACGTATGGAATTTCACCCTTCCATAATGTCCACCGTAAGGTCGGTGCTCCTCCTTATCCTGTTCCTTGCGCTCCTCTCCCTCTCCATGGGGTGCCTCGCTGTCTCCATCGGGCATGTCACGTATGATGGCAGCAACCTCCAGGTCCAGGTGACGAACACCGCGGGACCAGGGGATGCGGCCCTCCAGGTGAATGTCTTCAGGTTCCAGGACTTCCGGCAGGTCGAGGTCACCCGCGTAACCCTTCCGGTCCAGCTCGGGAAGGGCACGGGCACCTATACCCTCCCCATAGCCCTCGGTGAAGGAACCTACCGGCTCTACCTCTACGTCACCACCGGCAACGACCGGAGGGCGAGCGTGATCCAGGATATCACCGTTCAATCCCATGAAGCGACTCCTCTCATCGGCGCTGGGTGAAGAGCCGGCTGATACCGTCTTCACCGGCTGCACCCTCTTCAACCCCTTCGACTGTACCTGGGAGGAGACCTCGTTCGCCGTCACCGACGGGGTAGTAGTCGGGACAGGCGACTACCGGGGGAGGAAGGTCCATGACCTGCGCGGGGCTCGTGTGGTCCCCGGGCTCATCGACGCGCACGTGCACATCGAGTCATCCCTCCTCGTGCCCGCCGAGTACGCGCGGGCGGTCCTCCCCCACGGGACAACAACGGTGATCGCGGATCCCCACGAGATCGCGAACGTCGCGGGGGCACGGGGGATCGCGTATCTCATGGAGGAGGCCTCGCGTTCGCCCCTGGAGATCTTCTTCATGCTCCCTTCCTGCGTCCCTTCGACTCCCGATGACCCCGGTGGTGCACTCCTCCCGGCAACGGCCCTCATCCCCTTCGTCGGCCGGAAGGACGTCCTCGGCCTGGGTGAGATGATGGACGTCCCCGGGGTGCTCGCCGGTGACCCCGGAGTGAGAGAGAAGCTCCTCCTCTGCAGGATCCGCGATGGCCATGCTCCAGGCCTCTCCGGAAAACCCCTCAATGCTTACATTCTCGCGGGCCTCCAGAGCGATCACGAGTGTACGACCTTCGCAGAGGCACGGGAGAAGCTCCGGAAGGGAATATACATCATGATCAGGGAGGGGACCACCGAGAAGAACCTCCGGGATCTCCTCCCCCTCGTCACACCATGTACCGTTGGCCGATGCTCCTTTGCCACCGACGATCGTCATGCAGATCTCCTCGTGAATGCGGGGCATATTGATGACTGCATCCGGAAGGGGGTGAGCCTGGGCCTGGATCGGGACCTCGCGATCAGGATGGCGACCCTCTCCCCCTGCGAGCGGTTCGGCCTCTCAGACCGCGGGGCCATCGCACCCGGGCGGGTAGCCGACTTCTGCATGCTCGAAGAAGGGAGAGAGTTCCGCGTCAGAAGGACCTACAAAAAAGGTGTCGTCATCGGGGAGATCCCCTACCGGAGGCCTGCGGTGCTCCGCACCCCGTTCTCCTGCACCATCCCCGATCCGGCCGCTATCCGGATCCATGGTTCTGGCGATGCACGGGTGATCGGCCTCGTCCCCGGCCAGATAACCACAAGGAACCTGCGATATGCTGTCCACGGGGACGAGATTCCCGATCCCGGCAGAGATATCCTCAAGGTCGTAGCCCTGGACCGCTACGGGAGAGGCGATGCAGGGGTGGGGCTTGTTCACGGGTTCGGCCTTGAAGCGGGAGCGATCGCCTCCTCCGTCTCCCACGATGCCCACAATATCATCGCCCTCGGGGCATCAGACGGGGAGATCCTCCACGCGATCCGGGAGGTCGTGGCAATGGACGGAGGTATGGTGGCGGTCTCGGGCGGAAAGGTGACCGCCCTCCCCCTGGAATGCGCCGGCCTCATGTCTCCCGAACCCTGCGAAAAGGTGGCAGAGCGGCTCGCAGGACTCGATGAAGAGGTCTCCTCTCTCGGGGGCAGGGAGCATGCCTTCATGTACCTCTCGTTCCTCGCCCTGCCTGTCATCCCCGAGCTCAGGATCACCCCTCGCGGCCTCTTCGATACCGTCGCCTTCCGTCCCGTGGATCTCTTCATTACGGGACCCTGAAAGAACGCCCCCCGCTTCCCCGGGGGGAACTCGCTTTTCTACTCCTCTTTCAGCTGGGGGAGATCGGTGATGGAGGCGATGCTCTGGGTTGTGCCGGGGATCAATCCGACGATGATATTGCACGGGATGGCCTTTCCGTCTCTCGTTACGAGGCGGAACCCGTACTTCCGGGGGACCTGGTCGGGATCTCTCCGCCTCAGGACATGGTACCGGATCATCCTCTCCTGGTCTTCGGGGTGCACAAAGTCGGTCCACCGCTTCCTGCCCACGACATCCGACCTCGAGTACCCGGTCAGCCCCTCCAGTTCCGAGTTCGCGGCAACGATCGTCATGTCCTCGTTGAAGATGATGGACATGGTGCCGGTGTGTTCGAAGACAGCGCGGTACATCGCCTCCGACATCCGGAGCTGCTCCTCGGATCGCTTCCTCTCGGTGATATCCTGGAAGTTCACCGCGATCCGGCCCTTCTCGGTGGCATAGATCACCCCGGAGATGATCTGCCCCGTCGTGGGGATGCGGTACTCGAAGGTGCGGGTGATCCCGGTCCCGGCGACCTCGCGGAAGGCTCCCCGCGCCTCGGGCGTAAAAGCCGGCCCGAGTTCAGAGAGCAGCCTCCCGGTGATACTATCGCCATTAATACCGGTGATGATCTCGAAGGCAGGATTCACCTGGACAACGCGGAAGTCGGGTTCCCCGCCCGCCCCGTCCACCTGGTCGAGCTGGGCAAAAGCGGTGATCATCCTCCTGAAGAGGGCATGGTAGCGCTCCTCGCTGTCCCGGAGGACCTGATCGGCCATCTTCCGCCTGGTGATGTCAAAGGAGATCCCCATCACACCGGTGATGGCTCCTTCATGGTCCCTGATCGGGGAGAGCCGGGCGTCGATCCAGCACTCCCCCGTCGGGAATTCCTCCTTAAATTCGCCGTGGAACAATGTGCCCGTGGAGATGACGCCCTCGACAGCCTTCAGGTGCTTCTCTGCGGTGGCAGGTGGGAAGATCTCGGAGAGGTGCTTCCCCGCCAGTTCGGCGGGTTCCCGCCCGAAACGCCCGGCGGCCGCCCGGTTCGCGAACTTCACGCAGCCGTCCCGGTCGACGACATAGATCATCCCGGGCGACATATCGGTGAGGACGCGGTACTTCTCCTCGCTCGCCCGGAGTGCCTCCACGGCCCTCTTCTCTTCGGTGATGTCACGCCCGACCGACTGGTACTCCACCGGCGTCCGGCACCCTTTGAAGATGGCACGGTCGCTCCACTGCTGCCACCGGACGGACCCGCCGGGCATGATGGTCCGGTGCACGGTGGTCACGACCGGGTTCTCCGTGCTGAGCGAGGCGAGTGCCCGTGTCACGACGGCGCGGTCCTCCTCAGGGATCACGGGACTGAACCGGCGCCCGATGATCTCTGCCTTTCGTACGCCGAAGTACCGGCAGTAGGCATCGTTGACAAAGAGATAGGTCCCGTCAGGGGAGAAGCGGCAGATGAGCTCGGTCTGGTCCTCGACGACACACCGGTACCGGGCCTCGCTCGCCCTCAGGGCATCCTCGGCCATCTTCCGCTGGGTGATGTCCCGGATGGTCTCGATCGCGCCCACGACCCTCCCGCCGGTGTCCCGGATCGGCGAGGCCTTCACCCAGACATGGGCACCCTGCCCCAGGTAGAGGGACGGGATGAACACCTCGGCAAAGAGGGTATCCCCTTCCCTCCGGACCCAGTCGTAGAGGAGTTCCGTCTCCGCGTCCTGGCTGATGATGAGGTCGAGGAGGAGGGGCCTGCGGTACCCGTAGAAGGGGAGGGCATACTCCCTGTCTCCCTTGCCGCGGATCTCCTCCTCCCTCACGCCGGTCATCTTCTCGAGGCCCCGGTTCCAGGCGATGACCTTCCCCTCCCGGTCGATCACAAAGGTAGGATCCGGGAGGAACTCGACGATCTCCTCGAAGTCGCTGCAGGTATTGGGTCCGGGCGAGAGTGCTGTAGGAAGTTCTTCGGTCATGGCTTCACAGGCGTTTGTTCTTGATTATGACATCGAATTGGTTTCAGTTTACTTTGAAATCCCTTATATGACGTCTCAGCCAAAAGGAATTTTCTTATAATAAGTCTTCTATCAGAAGGGTGATAAAAATGTTGGCCCCATGCCTCCCTGAGAGAGGGGGTCGGCACCAGGGGCGAGGCCCGTTTCAGATCAAACCGAGCGTGAGGAGGATCCCGAAGGCGAGGATGATCAGGCCGGAGGCGAGGTGGAACCTCCCGATGTTCTCCTCACGCCACCCCTTCACATCCCCGATCCGGGCCACCCCCAGGTAGACGACCGCGGTGATGGCGAGCATGGGGAGGATGAAGATGAAGTTATACAGGAGGAGGTAGGGGAGGGCGACGAGAGGCCCGTACACCGAGAGGATGCCGCAGCCGATGATGTACGGCCCGATGTTACACGGGAGGAGGAAGAGGGTGACGAGGCCTCCCACGACGAAGGCACCCCACGGGGAGCTGATCCGGTTGAGCGCCCTCCCGAGGCGGGGCTTCCAGCCCGGGGGGACCCCGGTCCCGGGACCCCCTGAACCGGGGGATCGGTACTCGCGGACATGGAGGAGGCCGATGATGATGGAGACGATCCCGAGGCCCCGGGTGAGGATGGCCTGGAGTGACGCCGAATCGCGGAACGCGGAGAGCAGGGAGACGAGGACGATCCCGTACGCGAGGTAGAAGACAAAGACCGAGAAGGAGAAGGCGAGGCCCGCGAGGAGGATCTTCTTCTTCCTCCCCGGGTTCCGGGTGATGATGGCGAGGAGGATGACCACGAGGACGGCGAGGGCACAGGGGTTGATCGCATTCACCGCCGCAAGGGCGATGATCTTCCCTGCCGTGAACTCAGGTGCAGGGGGGCATTCGCCTGGTGAGGTGGTCGGGGCGGGCGATATCGTGGATACCGGGGTCGTGTTCGAGAGAGGGCTGCCGTTCCACCCGAAGATCCAGCCATCCACCCTGAGTGATTGTTCGAACCGGATCTCCAGATCGCCATGGCTCACCGTCAGGGGGCCGGAGAGCTCGTAGGTCTTTCCTGCAAGGACAGTACCAGGATCCACGCCCTGCAGGAGGTCGCTGAGAATGCGGGTATCTCCCCCCGGCCCTTCCCTGACGAGGACCCGTTCCCCCTGCCAGATCCGGGGATAGCCAGGGAGCTGGGCGATATCGAGAGCCCCGATCCGGGTGAACCCTGCCGGGGTGCCGGATCCCCCGATTGTCCCGTTCAGGAACCCGGGAACCCCGCCGAGGATGTTCACATCGCCGGTGAATGTGGCGTTCGCCCCGAAGAAGAGGACCGGGATCCCGAGACCGATCCCGTACGTCCTGTCCATCTCTGCCATCACCGCGGCATTCTCCGTATGCCCGTACACCTCGTACTCAACGACCACGAGGCCGGGGTACGCGGGGAGCCACTCCCTGAAGAGGACGGGGTTCACTTTCGCACAATGGGGGCACCCGTCGCCCGTGAAGTAGTACCCGACGAGGGTATCACCAGGCGCCGGAGCGGCCGCCACCGGGAGGACAACGATGGAGACGAGGAGGAGGAGCGAGAGGATAACCAGCCGGGCAGTCCCCCGGGCCCCCCCTGCTTCCCGGGCATGCATCCTGAGAATATCGGCCCCGGGCACTTTTATATCTTCGGCCACCGGGCCTGGTTCTATGGCAGGAAAGCCGAGGAGATCCGTGCCGGGAAGCCCGGGATGATGAGGGCAAGGAAGAGGAGGATGACGGGGATGTGGATGATGTAGATGGGGAGCGAATGCCTCCCGAGGAGGCTGACCGGCCTGAGGAGCGGCCTCCCCTCCCCTCCGGCCGGGAACACCCGCCTTCCCCCGGGATACAGGGTGGCTCCGAGGCTCATCCCCACGAGAAAGACACCGAGCCAGGGAAAGAGGGGCACGTAATCGAGGCTCGCGAAGTCTGCCGGGTGTACTCCAAGCCAGGCAAGCGGGAGGGGGCCGGGGATACTGTCGATAAGTGGTGCGATGAGCATGATTCCTGCCCCGATGGCGAGATTCCACCTCCCGAACCGGAGGAAGAGGGGCGAGAGGGCGATGGAGAGGCCGATGCAGTGGAGGACGCCGAAGAGGACGAACTCGGGCCGGACAAAGAGCCAGGTCGCCACCGTGATGCCCATGCCGACAAGGAAGATACCGGCGCCCCTTCGCAGGTTCTTCAGGGCGACCCGAAAGGACCCGAGGGCTTCCTCTGCCCTCGCAGAGCTCACCGAGAGAGAGACCCCGGCGATGAGGATGAAGAGGGTCGCCGTGGAGAGGGCAAAGACCCGCCAGAACCCATGGATCACGTCGATGTCGCGGATATCGAAGAAGCTGATGATGAAGATCGTGTGGAAGATGACCATCATGACCACCGCGGTCCCCCGCAGGGCATCGATCTCCCAGAACCTCTCGCCGCTCTTAAAGATGCCTGCCATCTCTTCCGGTGGGTTTGCGGTTGCGAGGTATTGAATCAGTACCCCATGGTTCCATCCTGACCGGTCGGGAGAAATGTGTCAGGGTGGCGGGGTGCCGGACTGATGCGGGCAAAGAGGGAAGTATCCTCGCTCTGCCACAGATTGACCATCATGTTCATTCCCTTCAACGCCGAAGAGGCTTAGGGAGTCTGGCAATGGCGGAACGGAAGTCAACCGATCAGCCCGGGGATCGGGAGACTGGGGATGAGCATGTGATCGAGGCGATAGGGAGAACCCGCGTTGTCATCCGGGACGGTAAAGTGGTCGAGGTGGGAGACCCCTGCATCACCGAGTGCCCCCTTGCGCGGAGGTTTGCGGTACCTGTCACGGATTTCACACCCGAGGCGATCAGGGCGAACATCGAGAACCGGATCCGCTCCTTCGGTATGTGCACGGAGAAGAGGGAGGTGAAGGACGACCGGGACTTTGTCGGGTTCGGGGCATCCGAGCTCCTCTCCTCCGCGATCCGGGCGAACCTCATCGATGCCGTCGTCCTGGCCTGCGACGGTGCAGGGACCGTCATCGCCCCGGTGCCGGCCCTCGTCCAGGGCATAGGAGGGAGGATGTCCGGTCTCGTCAGCACGTCCCCGATCCCCGACGTGATACGGCGGATCAAGTCCTCCGGGGGGTATGTCATCGACCCCGAGGGAGCCGGGATCGACCAGGTGAAGGGTGCCGAGTATGCATACAATCTCGGGTACCGGAAGGTCGCGGTGACGGTTGCAGACCCGGCGGTTGCGATGAAGGTGCGAGAGCTTCACCCTCATGCGGTGATCGTCGCGGTTCACACCACGGGGATGTCCCGGGAGGGGGCAGAGACCCTCGTCTCCCATGCGGACCTCGTGACCGCGTGCGCATCGCGACACCTGCGGGAGCTTGCAGCCACAGCCCTTATCCAGGCCGGGACCGGGATCCCGGTCTTCGGCTTCACGAAGGCGGGGAAGGATATCATCCTTGCCAAGGTGAAGGAGACGAATGCGCCGGTCGTGGTAAAGTTCGACCGCCTCCCCGCCTCAGGCGGGAGCTGCCCCGAACCCCTGCAATGATCCTTTCAGGGAACCGTTCCCTGGCTTATCTTCATACCCCGGCCCATCCTTCTTTTCATAAGAGCCGGAGGACTGCCATGGACACGATCACCCTGATCGGATTTGCCGCCGGGGGGTTCACCACCATCTCATTCATCCCCCAGGTAGTGAAGACAGCACGGACCAGGTCAACCCGCGACCTCTCGGGGCCCATGCTCCTCGCCTTCCTCATCGGCCTTGCGCTCTGGGCCTACTACGGGCTGCAGGTGGGATCCGTCCCGATCATCGCTGCAAACGTGATCACCATCGGCCTCGTCGGGGCGATCCTCGTCATGAAGGTGAGTTTCCGGAGGAGAGAACGGGAATGCGCCGCAGAGACCCGGTCCTGATACGGCGGGGTATACCCGGATATTGACAGAAGGAGCTGACGACCCAGTGACCTATCAGGTAACGATAACCCGGTGCCGGACCTATGACCTTGATGAAGTCAGAACGGCTGTCGCCTCATCACTCGAACCTCTCGGCGGAATGGGCAGGTTCGTCGGGAATGGGCAGCGGGTCCTCGTCAAGCCCAACCTCCTCGCCTCCCGGGCTCCGGAGGAGGCGGTGACCACCCACCCCGCCGTTGTGCAGGCAGTTGTCGAACAGGTCCAGAAGGCCGGAGGAGTGGCGGTCATCGGGGACTCCCCCGGCGGGCGGAACATCGGCTCATCCTATGAACGGCTCCTCAGGAGGACGGGGATGATGGGGGTCGTCGAGGCCACGGGGTGCGAATGGGTCTCCTTCGACGATTCCGTTGTCGATGTGCAGGTCCCGGACGCAAAGTCGTTCAGGCGGTTCACGGTGGGGAAGGCGGTGACCGACGCCGACAGGATCATCGTGCTCCCCAAGCTGAAGACTCACCAGCTCACCTACTACACCGGGGCCGTGAAGATCCTGTACGGCTACATCCCCGGGCTCCTGAAGGCGGAGTACCACCTCCACACGGGGACCGACGCCGAGACCTTCTCCGAGCTCCTCCTCGACCTCCACGGTGCCCGCCCGCCTGACCTCGCCATCATGGACGCGGTGGTGGGGATGGAGGGGCAGGGGCCGTCGAACGGGAACCCCCGCGATATCGGCCTCATCCTCGCGGGCGAGAACTGCCATGCCCTCGACCTGGTGGCATGCTCGATCATCGGGTTCGACCCGATGGCCGTCCCGACGGTGAGGAAGGCCGGCGAGCGTGGCATCGGTCCCAGGGACCTCGGGGAGGTGCTTGTATCAGGAGAACCCATCGGGAATGTCCGGGTGAAGGACTTCGCGAAGCCCCGGACCATGATGCTCGCCAGAGTCCCCCCGTCCCTCGTCTCTGCCATCGGGTACATCTTCGGCACCCGGCCCAGCATCCGGCGGGGGAAATGTATCTCCTGCGGGAAGTGCGCCGAGGGATGCCCGCCGAAGGCCATCCGGTTCACGAAGGGCGAGATCCCTTCCATCCGCTACCGGCATTGCATCCGGTGCTACTGCTGCCAGGAGCTCTGCCCCCAGGGCGCGGTAGAGGTGGCGTACCCGTGGATACGGCGGGTGATGGGTGGCGGATGAGCGAGGAAGATACTATTGGGGAAGAGGCGGGCAACCCCAAATTATACCTTCAAAATTAATCAGGTAAAATCCAACCTGAAGCAATGGTCTTCCCTCGAATGGGTCACTTTCTGGATCGTGATTCCCGCAGTTTTACTCGTCGTCTATTTCCTGCCTCAGGCCATCAGGGACCGGTTTTTCATCCTGAATACTCAGTATCCCTTTCGGATCGAGACATATTTCCTGAGTTCGTATACCCATTCCCAGCTCTACCCGCACCTTCTCGGGAATCTCGCATTTTATCTCGTCGTCCTCCTGATGATCTTTTTATTCGAGGGTAACAAGCGCAGGTTCCGTATCATGGCGGGCTGGTCGTTCCTCGTCGTCCCGTTCATCAGCTCATTCCTGACCATCCTCTTATGGAGTAATTTCAACAGGACTGTAACGGGGCAGGGGTTCTCGGCGATTATCGGCGCATTCCTCGCCTACGCGATGTTCATCTTCGTGACCTGGGGGATAGGCGAACCGATACAGGTATTCGATCGCCCGGAATCCTACCCGGGACCTTCAGTCCGGTTGAACGTGTCGAAGGTCCTCGTGATGGTCATCCTCGCCCTGATCGTCGTGATGGGCCTCCAGATGGGGATATTTACCGATGCGGGCGGCTCGGTCAGCAACGGTATAGCGCATTTCGGGGGCTTCATCACGAGCCTGATCCTCCTGTTCATCATCGATATCCGGACCGAAGTGAGAAGATATTTTGATACAATGCTGGGAATTGCGATTATCGTCGGAGTTTTCTGGTATATCAGTTACCTGCAGAACCTGATCGAGATAGTGAAAGGATAATTATCAAAATGGTAGGTAAGCGACTTACCACCCCTTGATCTCCGACCTCGTCCTCCGGTCCCCGCCGGAATACGACGGCAGCTTGAATAACCGTCCCGTGACGAGCGGCGCTCCGACATTGACAATCAGGAACACGACGACCAGCACCGAGTAGAGCGGGTTCGCGAGGACGCCTGCGGCGAGCGCCAGCGAGAGCATCAGGAGGCCGTACTCGGACATCGAGATCAGGCCCGAACCCACCTTCACCGCCTCGACGAGGGAGAAGTTCAGGAGCACCATGGGGATGGTGTAGGCGATGAACCGGATGGCGGTGATCGCGGCGAGGAGGACGAGGACGAGTACCACGTTACCGGCAACCGCGGCAAGGGAGACCGCGAGGCCGAGCGAGGCGAAGAAGACGGGGATGAAGAAGGCCTCGCCGAGGTCGCCCATCTTCTTCAGGAGCGCCTTCGACTGCTCGGTCCGGCTCACGAGGACCCCGACGAGCATGTACCCGAAGTAGGAGGTCATCCCGACGGCCTCGGTCACCGCCGCCGCCGAGAACGCGAGGACCAGGATGAGGGCGATCAGCACCTCGTCGAGCCGGAGCACCTGGAAGAGGTTGAAGAGCCAGTTGATGAACTTCGACCCGATCCGGCTCATCACGGCGAAGGTCCCGATGATCATGAGGGAGAGCTTGAGGACCGGTTCGACGGAGAAGGTGCTGTACTGGAGGACGTTTGTCACCGAGGAGATGAGGAGGAGCTCGATGATCCCGTTCACGATCTGCAGGCCGATGACGGCCTGCCCCTCCTTGCTCGAGATCCCCTTGATGGAGAGGAGCGTCCTCGCCGATATCGCCGTCGAGGAGCCGAAGATCGCCGCCCAGATGACCAGCGTCTGGTTCACCGTGAGGTTGAGGATCGGGAGGAGGGTGATCAGGAGGGCATAGATGATCACCGCCGAGACCGCCTGGGCGAGGACCAGCTTCTCGATCTCCCGTTCGATAGAGGAGAGGTCGATTGACATCATCGCGAGCAGGATCATGAACATGATCCCGAGCTGGGCGACGAGCTGGACCGTCGTGGACCCCGGGAGGTCGATGTAGAAGGGGGTTCCCTGGAGATTCACGAAGAGGGCGCCCATGATGATCCCTGCCAGGAGCTCGCCCGAGAGGGAGGGCTGGCGGAGCTTCAGGAGGAACGCCCCCCCGATCTTTGCGCCGAGGAGGAGGATCGCGATCTCCAGGAGCCCGAAGTTCACCCGCTTTCACCCGCCTTTTCCCTTTTTCCCTTCATTACTAGGAGAAAAAGGGACGTAAAGATATCTCAGGGACCTTCCCGGGGGACCATGCAGGAGGTTGCTGCCCCGTGCACCACACGTTTATGGGGATTGTCTCCGAGTACCCTTCATGCGAGTGGTGTTCCTCGGGACGAACGGCTGGTACGATACGGAAACCGGGAATACCACCTGCGCCCTGATCGATTCCGATCCCTGGAAGGTCATCCTTGATGCGGGGAACGGCATCCGGAGGATCGACGGGCCCCTCGGGGATCCGGCACATCCCGTCCAGCTCTTCCTCTCCCATTTCCACATGGACCATGTCGAGGGCCTCCATATCCTCGGGCGCTTCAATTTCCCCGGGGGGCTCTCCATCTGGGGGCAGCCCGGGACAGGGGAGGCACTCGGCACGCTCCTTGCGTCCCCCTATACCGTCCCGGTCCATAACCTGCCCTATGAGGTCACTATCCATGACCTCAACGAAGGACCCCATTTCCTGCCCTTCCCCGTCACCTGCAGGTACCTCCCCCATGCCTCGCCCTGTTTCGGGTACCGGTTCGAGCTGGAGGGGAAGACCATCGCATACTGCACCGATACCGGCCCGAGCCCTGCGGTCATCGACCTCGCCCGGGATGCCGACCTCCTCATTGCAGAGTCCGCCCTCCGCCCCGGGCAGGAGAGCAGGGAATGGCCGCACCTGAACCCGGAGATGGCGATCGCACTCGCAAAATCCGCTGGTGCCCGGCGGCTCGCGCTCACACATTTCGATGCATGGGCCTACCGGACGCTCGAGGAACGGATCCGGGTCGGAGAGGAGTTCGGGGAGAGCTTCCCGGGCCTCACCATCGCCACTGACGGCCTGGTGCTGGAACTGTAACTGGCGCATCAGCGGATCCATCCTTCGAGACCGTTCAGAGGCCCGGATCAGTTGCATGATCACGACATAATCCATAAATAGGAACATCCCCATTCTGTTGCATATCCCATCCGGGTAGAACCCCGGTACATCGGAGGATTGGGATGGTAGTGAAGAAAGGCGGTAAAGGAAAGGGGAAGAGCGCCCCGAAGCGCTGGGTCTGCAGGCACTGCAACTACATCTATTCCGAACAGACTGGGCGAACCCCACAACGGTATAAAGCCCGGGACGGCCTTCGAGGACCTCCCCGACACGTACGTCTGCCCGGTCTGTGGGTATACGGCGAAGGGGAAGGTGGGCAAGTGGGGGTTCGAGGAGTGGGTCCCGACACGGTTCCTCTGCAAGGCATGCGGGTACGTCTATGACAAGGCCCGGGGAGAGCCCCATCATGGGATCAAGCCCGGCACGGCCTTCGAGGACCTCCCCGATGATTATGTCTGCCCGGTCTGCGCCCTGGACACGACTATCACGAGGGACCTTGGCAAAGTGGGGAAAGAGGGGTTCGAGCCGATCCTGTTGTAAGCAGCGAAACCTGAATTCCAGCTTTTTTATAAACGAACCGGCGTTTCTTCTGTGGCTGGATGATCCCACGCCGAAGGCCGGCCTGCGGTCACCCGACGAGGAAGAGAAACTCGAGGAAGGTGTCGAAGTTCCGCAGCACCGAGGGATCCATCGACTCGAAGACGAGGGTCCTCCTGATGTCGCCGAAGTGGCCGCCGGTCCGCTCGAAGATGGCAGGCCTTGTCTTGTCGAACACGAACATCCTCCGGACCGGCCCATGGCCGCCCCCCTCGCCCTCGGTGATCCCCTCGGGCTCGAAGAGGAAACCCCTGAGCAGGGTCCCGTATTTTCCTCCTTCCCGCTCGAGGATCCGGTGCTCCCCTTGCTCGAAGAGGTAGGTGGACTTCTTCTTCCCGTACGGGCTCATGTCCCACTCGACGGCATGGTCGGTCTCGAAGGTGACCGTCCGGATCACCTTCCCTTCCTTCCCTCCTTTCCTCTCCGTGAGCGTCTTCCCGTCGCTCTCGTACCAGAGGGATCTCTTCACCTTCCCGAGCTTGTCCCCCTCGTGCTCCGTGATCCCGTCGCTCTCGTAGACGAAGGTCCGGAGGACCTTCCCGAAATTCCCCTCCCGTTCCGAGACCCTTCCCCGTATCATGACCACCACTCCCGGCCTGACCGCGGCAGGTTATCCGATGACGTACTTTGTGAGGGTCATGGTAAATATCTTCTCTTTTCCCCGGCGCGGGTGCCCCCTTTCGCAGGGATGAGGCAGTTCCACGCGTTCCCGATGAGGTCTTCCCTCCCGGCCCGGGCGAGGCCGACCCTCACGAGATCTTCCTTCGCCGGGTCCCGGGTACTGGAGGAGGGCCCTCTGGATCTCCTTCTCCCTCCCCAGGGGGACGTGGACCTCCTTGCCTGTCGCCGGGTCGATCCCCGTGTAATACATGCAGGTCGCGGCGGTCATGGGGGTGGGGGTGAAGTCCTGGGCCTGCTCGGTGTAAAGGGACTCGTCCCTGATATACTCTGCAAGCGTGACCATGTCCCCGACGGAGCAGCCCGGATGGCCGGACATGAAGTAGGGGAGGAGGTACTGCTCCCTCCCGATGCGCCGGTTCACCTCGCCGAACCTCCGCCGGAAGGCATCGAAGCATCCGCGACCGGGCTTGTTCATGAGGGAGAGGACCCCGGGGGCGATATGCTCGGGGGCCACCTTCAGGTGCCCGCCGACATGGTGGGTGCAGAGCTCGGTGAGGTACTCCAGGTCCCCGAGGTCGATGAGGTCGTGGCGTACCCCGCTCGAGACAAAGACCTTCTTCACCCCGGGAACCGCCCGGATCCTCCGGAGGAGGGCGAGGTGGGCCTTCTCCCCCGATACGAGGTTGCCGCACTCCGGTCCGCAGGTACGGTCCACGCACGCCCCCCGGGTGGTCCAGTTCGGGCAGGTGAAGCCATACATGTTGGCCGTGGGGCCCCCGAGGTCCTGGATCACCCCGGCAAAACCCTTCATCTTCACGAGCCGCTCCGCCTCGCGGACGAGCGACTCCGCCGACCGGCTCTGGATGATCCTCCCCTGGTGGTGCCCGATGGCGCAGAAGGAACAGCCCCCGAAACACCCGCGGTGGCTGACGAGAGAGAACTTTACCGGCTCGAGCGCAGGTATCTCGTCCCGGTAGGATGGATGGGCGAGGCGGGTGTACGGGAGCTGGTAGATCCGGTCCATCTCCCTGGTGGAGAGGGGGAGGGCCGGGGGGTTCTGGATGATCACGGTCTTCCCATGGTCCTGGGCAACCTTTCGTCCCCGGACCGGGTCCTGCTCGCCTGCATGGGTCGCAAACGCCACGGGCATAGGCCGCCTTATCCCTCGCCACCTCCGCGTACGGAGGCAGGAGAACGAGGTCGCCCGGGTCCATCTCCCGAAACTCCTTCGGGGCAAGCTTGAAAGCCGTGCCCCGGATATCGGTCAGGTCGCCGGTCCCCTCCCCGCACGCGAGGCGCCGGGCAATCTCCACCACCTGCCGTTCGCCCATGCCATAGACGAGGAGGTCGGCCGGTGCATCGGCAAGGACGGACTTCCGCACCCGGTCGGACCAGTAGTCGTAGTGTGCGAACCTGCGGAGGCTCGCCTCCAGGCCCCCGAGGACGATGGGGGACTCCGGAAAGAGGGCGTGAAGCCGGTCGGCATAGACGATGACCGCCCTGTCGGGCCGGCGGGGGATGCCCCCGGGGGAGTAGGCGTCGGTCCGCCTCCTCTTCCCTGCCGCAGTATAGTTGTTCACCATCGAGTCGACGTTCCCCGAAGAAACCCCGAAGAAGAGGCGTGGAACCCCCAGCCGCCTGAAATCATCCCCGGATCGCCAGTCCGGCTGGGCGAGGATCCCGACATGGAAACCTTCGGCCTCGAGCACCCTCCCGATGATCGCCGTGCCGAATGACGGGTGATCCACGTAGGCATCGCCGCTCACGAGGATGATATCAAAGCACTCGATCCCCTGCTCCTCTGCCTCTGCGAGGGACATGGGGAGGAAGGCATGGGAGCGGGGGGTTCTCTTCATGAGTGCGCTATCACCGGGAAATAATGGGTCCTGTAAGAAGAAGGTTCCGGGGAAAGGGACATCGCCTTCGTCCGTCCGGAAGAGAGGGGATGAAGGTGGATCAGAAGAACCGCTCGAACCGGTCCTTCTTCGCCTTGCATATCGGGCATATGTCAGGCGGTCCATCCCTCGCGCAAAGGTACCCGCACACCCGGCACCGCCAGATGGGATACTGGAGGGAGAGGGTCACCGAGGTGGTCCCCTGCAGGGGGGCCTTCGCCCGGGACTCCGGCGCCGGGCGGCGCTCGGGGATGGACCCCGTCTTCCTCCTCCCTGCGAGAACGTCGTCAGAGACGTAGAGGGCGCAGTAACAGGCACCGTATTCGGCGAGGTCGGGGTCTCGGTAGTCGCAGGGGCAGATGATGTCCAGGTCCGCCTTCTTCTCCCCCGCGGCGAGCCTGCAGGGACATGACTGGTACCCGTAGCGCTTCGTATTGAAGATAAGCCCCTTTACGAGCCCCCTGACGAAAAGCTGGTCAGGGTTCAGGTGGTACCCCCCCTCCTCGGCCTCGCGGTTGAGCCGCTGGTGGAGGGCCGAGATCTCCTTGTCCGCGATCTCGGGAATTTCGGTCATCCGAGCGCCTGCCTGATCTGGTCTTCCTGGTACCCGACGATGCACTTCTTGCCGTTGATGACGAGGATGGGGACGGCACTGGTATCACTGCAGATCGTCAGCGCCGACATGACCTGGGCGCTCTCGGCCTGGTCGAGGTTGTTCAGGTCGATCCAGTAGTAACCGACACTCATGTTCTCGAGGAGCGCCTTGGTCTTCTGGCACCAGGGGCAGGTGCTCCTCCCGATAAGGATGACAGAGCCCTTGTCATTCCCGGGGACCTGGACTATCTTCGACTGGAGGCTGGTGAGGGCCGAGGTGGGGGTGGGGATGGGGGTGGCGGGGGTGGGCGCGAGGGCCGGAGTGGTGGCCGGCACCGTTCCCCCGGACGGAGACGTTGTGGTACAGCCGGCAAGGAAGAGGAAAACCGCAGCGAGGATGAGGGTGCAGATCAGGATGCAGACCTTGCCGGATCCGGGTGCAGCTCCCTTCATGTGAAGACCTCCCTGAGCTGCTCCTCCCTGAACCCAACGATCGTCTTCTTCCCGTCGATGACCGTTGTCGGGAAAGAGCATGCGGGGTTGTAGCGCTTCACTTCTTCGAAGACCTTCTCCATCTCCGGTCTCGGGAGGAGATCGACATACAGGTACGAGAAGTCCACTCCCATACCGGTGAGGAGCTCCCTGGTCTTCGCGCACCACCCGCAGGTGGAGAGGGCATAGAGTCTGACCTCCCCCTTCTTCTTCGTCCCCTTCACATGAACGAACTCCATACACGTCACCATGATCGGTTTTTGGATAGTATCTATCGTCTGGCAGTGATATGAGCCTGCTGGTCACCCCGGGTATCTCCCTGACCCGACTGGTGGATCACCCGGGTTAACTGGAGTACTGAAAGATAAAAAGCGCGATAATACTTTTATCTCGTGGCATGGGAGGATACTCCCCTCCTCAATGAGGGCGTGTCTCACTGATGCTGGTGGTGCTTGTATAATTGCCCAAATTCGGCACCAACAACCAACAGTAAATAACCAGATAATTAAAAATTACTGATAATATCCGAGATAAATTAAAAAATTAACGATTTTAAATTATCCGAATCTAAAATCGAAAGTTTTATTTTACAATGATTCAAGCGGAGAGCACCCGACAAGTTATAGGTGGTGGGGAGGGAAGATGGGAGTGAGAAATCAGGTATTCTTATGTCTAATCCTTTTTCTATCAGCAGTCGCTATTAGCCCCGTCGTAGCAGCGGGACCATCGATGATGTTCCGGATGAACCCACAGCACACCGGAGATTACAGCAGCGTCTCTGGCGGGATCATCCCGAATAATCAATTGAAATGGACTTTCACGATGGGAAAAAGTATGTCCCACTCCCCTGCGGTGGTGGATGGCGTGGTCTACGTGGGGAGCTGGGATAGCAGGGTTTATGCTATTGATGCTTCGACTGGCACCCAGAGATGGGTCTTCACGACGGGAGATTCAGTGGACTCCTCCCCTGCGGTAGCGGATAGCGTGGTCTACGTGACGTGCATGGACAACAAGGTCTATGCCATCGATGCTGCAACCGGCACCCAGAAGTGGATCTTTACCACTGGAGGTTCTGTATATTCCTCTCCTACGGTGGCTGATGGCGTGGTGTACGTCGGCTAGCGTATGACGACAAGCTTTACGCCATCGATGCTGCAACCGGCACCCAGAAGTGGGCCTTCACGAAAGGGTCAATTGCAATTTGGCAATCCTCTCCTGCAGTGGCAGATGGCGTGGTCTACATCGGATGCAATGACAACAATGTCTATGCCATCGATGCAGCAACCGGTACCCAGAAATGGGTCTTTAAGACAGGAAATTTTGTGCAATCCTCCCCCGCGGTGGCCGACGGTGTGGTCTACATCGGATGCAATGACAACAATGTCTATGCCATCGATGCAGCGACCGGTACCCAGAAATGGGTCTTTAAGACAGGAGATGAGGTGTTCTCTTCCCCTGCTGTTGTAGATGGCGTGGTGTATGTCGGGAGCGATGACTACCATGTCTATGCCATCTATGCGGCGACCGGTACCCAGAAGTGGACTTTCACCACAGGGAATTACGTGTATTCCTCTCCAGCGGTGGCAGATGGCGTAGTCTATGTGGGGAGCTCTGACAGAAAGATCTACGCCATTGACGCGACGACCGGCACCCAGAAGTGGAACCTTACAACCGGAGATGAAGTAGCCTCCTCTCCTGCGGTGGCTAATGGCGTGGTCTACGTGGGGAGCTATGACCACATGGTCTATGCGATTGGAAATGGAAAATTACCAATTCCGGCGGTACCGGAATTCCCGTCTCACTGCCTACCCGTAATTTTAATAATCGCTTTCATTGGAATCGTCGTTTATGTTCGGAGAACCCGAGAATATTAACTCAATTATTAATATTTCCTTATCCGACTACGTATCCCCCCTAACTAGGATATCCACTTTCCCCCACTCCTAACCCACCACTCACATACCGGGATGATCTCTCCCTCTCCTCATATGACTCCTTAATCGAGATAACTTCGGTGGGAAAAAGAAAGATAAGAATGTGTAAAAATAGTTCAATTAAATCAGATGAACCATAGAGGGTTTAATGGATCAACTGGCGTTAATACTATATACTAGAATAAATTACTCTCTTCGATGGACTTCAAGAAAATTAATTTTGGTAAGGCCGATGCTTATACCGAATTAAATCATTTCCCTCAATTATTGGATAAAGGTTTTTTAAATGAAGAACGATACATTGAGAAAATCCTCGAAGGAGAGAAATTCTTCATTGTAGGTGATAAAGGTTCAGGAAAATCTGAAATAGCGTGCAAATTGAAAAGAATGTCCATATTAAATGACGAATTATTTGTTAATATCCTAGATTTAGAAGAGTTTCCTTTTAAACCATTTTCACAAATTATTCCAAATACTGAGAGTGAAACGAAAAGGAAGGAAAATTGGAAGTTTCTATTGTTATTGACACTTCTGGGAAGTTTTTCTGAAGATCTTGGATGCGAATCGAAAGAACCTTTCGAATTGTCACGTACAAATGAAATTCTAGAGGAGTTGGGCATATCTCCGAAGAATTGTTTGGAGAAAGAGAAATTGCATTCCCTCGTAAAACAAACTGCAAGACAAAGCTTTTCCGCTAAATTGAAACTATTTGAGTACAAATATGAGAAAGAAAAGGAAGAAACACCTCAACAATTCACCATCCGAGATATTTATAAATTAATTGAGGAGACGATTTTCTCCATCGAATCCCCCTCTAAGCATATTTTATTTGTTGATGGTTTGGATACAGTGTTAAATCAAGGGAAAAAACAACTTGAAATTACCCTTAAATTATTAACTTCTCTTATTAAATCGGCTAAAGATCTTAATGATGCATTTAGCAGCGAGGAAATCAATGCGAAAATCGCAATTTTATGTAGGATGGATTTAATGAATAAATTTTGGGATTCAAATATTAATAAGATTTTTCAAGATTCAAGAATCCCTTTAAATTGGTCAAGCTCGGATTTACATAATTCTAATTTGATCAAATTAATAAATTTACGGGGTAAATTATCGTTAAATCGAGATGTAGATGTTATTCCAGAATTTTTTCCGCAACAATTAGGAAAATATGTAAATAAAGATGCCATCAGAAGCCTTCTAGAATTTACCCGAGAAAATCCTAGAGATTTTATCCAATTAATGAACTATATTCAAAATAATGCAAGAGAGGGCAGCGAACAAAAAATTGCCTTAAAAAGCATATGGGCTGGAATTTATGATTATTCAAGGTCTTATTTTAAAGGAGAGATTATCAATGATGTAGTCGGTTTTCTCGACCAAGATTCCACGGAAAATATTTTTGAAGTGATAGAGCAGATGGGGGTTACAAAATTTCATCTGAACGATGTAGAGGCAAAAGTAAAAGAAATTAAAAGATATGAAGAATTGAATTTAACCGAATCTTTTCGAGCTTTATACGAATGTGGTGGGATCGGGAATTACCATAAAAAAACTAAAGAGATATCACTGGAAATACCAAAATCTTTCTTCACGATTCAATCCCGACATGTACATTGTCGTCCATAATGGACTACACCATACACTTAATCTGAAATGGCGTGAAATTCAAGATATTTAGAAAAATATTTATAAAAGGATTATTAAGATATATTTAAGGATTTTTAATATCGAGAAATAACCTTTTTACGGGTTCCTTTTGGGGAATTAACAACAATATATGTTATACTTCTAGACTAGATAACCTTCTTTATATATCACGGCAATTATCATGAGATAACCATGGCGAAGGGCGTTCCCAGGAAGAAAGTTCAGCGGGGGGTGAACGATGTCATCACCATCCTGAACGGGTACGACACCTTCCACTGGTCGCGGGAGACCCTCGCCCGGGTGTCTGATTTCATGATCCTCCTCGCGGTCATCACCCTTGCCGCCGTTCTCTGGGATCGTATCCCCCTGACCGCCGGAAGCCTCGCCGGGTTCCGGGTGATCGACCTCTCCCTCATCCTCTTCGGCCTCTCTGCCTGTATCTTCGCGGTCTTCCGTGCTGTCCTCTTCATGATCGAGGACTACATGGAGAAGGCCGTCAACGGCGTGCAGGGGATAAAGACCGGCCAGTACCCCGCCGGCGGCCGGAAGAACCTGAAGAAGGCGATCGACTCGGTCTCCTCGCGGCTCCAGGACTCTATCACCCTCTGGTGGACCGCCCGGATCATCATCATCCGCGCGGCCTTCGTGATCATCCCCGGCATCCTCTTCTACCTGCTGGGGATCGCGAACATCGTCATGTACCTGGTAGGAACAGGGATGTTCCCGGGGATGTGAGGCCGAAGGGGATCTCTATCCCCAAGGGAGGAGAAAAATCCTATTTTTCGAGGCCGAGGGGGATCTCTATCCCCAAGGGAGGAGAAAAATCCTGTTTTTCGAGGCCGGAGGGGATCTCTATCCCCGAGGGGCAGAGAAAAATCCTATTTTTCGAGGCCGAAGGGGATTCTCATCCCCGAGGGGCAGAGAAAAATCCTATTTTTCGAGGCCGAGGGGGATCTCTATCCCCGAGGGGCAGAGAAAAATCCTATTTTTCGAGGCCGAGGGGGATTCTCTATCCCCGAGGGGCAGAGAAAAATCCTATTTTTCGAGTCCCTTCAGTGGCTGGATCAGGCCTGGGCCTTCGCTCCCGGGGTCGTTTACCCTTTGCGAGACAGGGAACGCCACCATCTCCTCAGGAGGGTATGGTGCGAGGATCCGAGAGATGTCCGCGGGGCCGATTCCGCCTGGCCTGATCCAGCTCTCTTCCTGATCTCTGGCCAGGATGGCCGGCATCCGGTCGTGGAGCCCTGCAACGAGATCGTTTGGCTCCGTGGTGATGATCGCAAAGGTCGCACACTCACCACCCCCAGGAACTTTCTGGATCCCGAACAGGCCTGCAATGGAGAACAGGGATGCCGACTTCAGGCTGATGTAAAAGGGAATCTTCCGTGCACCCTCCTTCTTCCACTCGTAAA
>CAVQHA010000010.1:0-64959 GCA_963712215.1 uncultured Methanomicrobiales archaeon
CTGAATAACCGTACTAGGGGATTATGCGAAATGAAATCTTGAGATATCGGATGAAAAACAGGTACCAGAATATCACCATCCAGATGGTGAAAATGATCCATCCGATATAGATATGAACGTTTTCCATGACCCCCGATGGTCCATAGATATAGCCGCTCATCGAGATAACGTAAATCCTTAAAATATTGGCGAGATACGTCCCGACATAACCGATGAGGATATAACCAGCTCCTTTCCTGGATAACGCCTGGGGGAAGCCGATCAGGACAATTATGGTGGCGATAGTGAAGGTCCCGAGAGACCAGATCCCCGTGCAGTCTCCCCCTATCTGCAGGTATATCGGGATGCCGGAGGCGGACATGAAGGATATGATCGAATCGTGGGCTGACTGCCTGTATGCCGGAAAGATGCAGGAGGGACACATCGAGGAATACGACGACAGGAACCAGGGGGGCCGTGAGCCAGTCGATATGGCGGATGAAGAGGTCATAGACCTCGTATCCTTCGACGGCGACCAGCGGGATCAGTACCGGGAGAATGAAGGATTCCAGTCCCAGGAATCCAAACATCATAAGTCCGAGCCCTGAAAGGAATACGGAAAAGTCTCCGATCGAATAGTCCGGGTGCCCCAGACCGAGCGGAATTCGTAAAAAACTGAGACAACAGATGAGGAAACCTGCGATGATAACAAGAATTCTTCGGCGCTCTGTCAGGTGTTTGACACCTTTTTTCGAGAGATAAAGGATGACGAGACAGGAAAGGATCCAGATGCTTATCGCATCGATCTTCATATAGCTTTCAGAAGTGAAGAAGAGGAAGAGGCCCATCGCGAAGATTATAACAAGGAACCATTCAAGGGCAATTCGTGTAGGACTAAGCGATTCGGGTATTTTGAAATTCATAAAATGACATTCTCCGTGGAAGAGATGATTCCTTAAAATAATAATTTCCATCAATTACTATAAATATCCATGGTAGCTGGGAAAGAAAATCCGAATATCCCATGAGAATTAAAGAATTGCCCCGATAAAAAAAATCCGATCGACAAATACCGGCGGGTAGGGAAAGAAGTTCTTTCGGCCAGTATATCTGTGATTCGGAGAGGAGGTGCCGCAGCGTTACCCCATGCCGGAGAGCCGGAATCCTCATAGGATAAGAAATCTGTTCAGGTATTTCCACTCCACAGGCGGATTACTTCTATTCAATCACCTGAATATTAATGGTTGGCGGGAGAATAATTTGGTGATTCCATTGCGAGGCTGGTTATAATTCAAAATTCAATTCGATATACTTATATAATTCATTATTTTATGTTCAAAAAACTGAAATAGAATATAAGTATTCCGGTTATTTTGTCTCCTCTTTCAAAAGGAAAATGAAAAAAACGCTTCCACCGAATCATTTAAATAATTCAACTGTGCAAATGTTGCGTTACCCTTAAAAGATTTGAGGGATGGCGTGCATTTCGAAAGAATCGAAGATGCAGGTAAAGGAGGGTTATTCATGCACAAGATTGGACAAAAATTAGCCGTTATCGTTGGGATCATGCTGCTTTTCGCACTCGTCAGCGTGGCAGCCGCCCAGACAGCGGAAGGCTGTGTCTGGAAGGATCTCAATGCCAATTCGGCGAGGGATACGAATGAGCCCTGTGAGTCGGGCTGGACGCTTCATGCGGTTGTGAAGGATAGCACCGGGACTGTTATCCAGCAGGGGGATTTCGTGACAAACCAGACTGGGCAGCGCACAGACGGGCACTCCCGCGAGCAACAAGTTCGCTTACACACTGCCAACGTATGGCAGCGGATCCTGGTCGGTCAATATCTCGATGGTGCCCCAGGGGATATCCCCGGCGAGTCAAAACTATGCGGCCGTTTACCCGACCGGCTCCTACACCCTGAAGACGTATACGTCAGGCACGACTACGGTTTCCGGTTTCTCGTTCGGGTACAAGACGGTGACCTACACGGCGGAAGGGTGCTACTGGATAGACGCCAACGGCGATGGCGCGCGGGCTACGGATGGTACTGAAAATTGCCTGGCGGGCCAGACGCTTCACGCGACAGTAACGGATGGAACCAACACCATCTCGGACCAGGACTTCACCACCAATACCGCCGGCACAGATGGAAAGTTCTCCTATACGCTCCCCGCTATTCCCCTGGGAGTTACGTATTACGCAACGATCTCAGAAGTACCTCCCAATGGCTATGTGGTCTTTACCCCGACCGGTGCATCTACCATGAAGCCATATACCTCGGCGCTCACGATCCCCCTCGGTGGCTACGCCTTCGGGAACCTGCAGGTTGTTGCCACGGCACAGGGTTGCTTCTGGATGGATGCAAATAAAGACGGTACAAAGCAGGACACCGAACTCTGCGAGACCGATCGAACGCTCCATGCAACCGTGGTTGACGATGTCGGAGGAACTCAGGTAGATCAGGACTTTACGACAAATGCCCTTGGGGCTGACGGACTCAAGTTCCTGTACTCACTTCCGGTTCCGCCAACTGGCAAAACCTGGACCGTCACTATATCAGAGCTTGTTTCTCCGACTGGCTATCACAATGTGATACCGGGCGGTGATGTGCCCAGTTACTCAATGCAGTATTCCGCACTCAATCCGGCAATCTCCGGTTTCTCGTTCGGGCACACCGATCCCCCTGTCCCCGTCCCCGAATTCCCGACGGTCGCCGTGAGCATCCTGACAATATCCGGGATGATAATCGCGGTCCAGTTCATCAAGAAGAGAAACTAGGCTTCCCTGCCTCTCTCTCATCTTTTTTTCTTGTTTGTTCCAGGAATATTCAGATAATCCCTGATTTTTCGTTGTTTCCAAATAGATTGCCCTGATATCCAAACTCACAATCAGAGTCGTCAATCAGATTATAGAATCCGGTGGCCTGGCGACCAAAGGGATCATCCGCAATACTGTGTGATGGTGGTTTTCTGGAGAACAAGGGCATTTTCATGAATCCATAGGGAAGAGATCCAGGTCTGAAGGCTCGGCCACCTGTCAGGGAGTCAGATTAATTCTTTCTCGTATATTCCGGTGAACGCCATGAGATATAATCCAGAAAAATCAAGCGAATCTTGTAAACAACATTTATAGATATGTTTATTATTTGAAGTATGAACTAGTGATAGATGATATGTTATATATATAATACTCTATACAACAAACTCTTATGATATAAAAAAATGACTAAATCTCGTTACGGAGAAGCGTTTATATAATTTAGGGGCATTATTGAGGTATTATAAGTTCTCTCGCTATTGGATGATATCCAGATACGGATTAGAATGCATTAAAATCGAAAACAGCGGGAAACTGGAAGGAAAGGGGTGTTATGAAGAAGAAACTCGGGGTAATCGCGATCCTCCTCCTCATGGGAGTTCTCCTGCCCGGACTTGGGGGAATCGCGGCGGCTTCCCTGCCGCTGAATATTTCAGGGTATGTCGGAGTGAATAATACGCCGGGGTCGCCCATGGTGACCCCGCTCTCGCAATGGACGGTCACGCTCAAGAAGTCGCCCTATACCACAACTTCGGCAACTGCGTCGACCAACTCCAAGGGGTATTATTCCTTAACGCTCACATCGTCGATGGGGACGGGAACCTACCGCGTCTACGAGACCGTAAAGACCGGATATAAAAATTACACCCCCATGCTTGCGTACACCCAGTTCACCATCACGAGCTCCTCGACCGCCCAGACCGCGAACTTCACCAACTACCAGCTGCCCACAGTCACCCTGAACGGGCACAAGTACCTCGACCCCGACGGGACACACACCTCGACCGCAACACCCCTCTCCGGCTGGACCATCCAGCTCAACCAGTCGTCGGGCTCAACCTGGTCAACCCTTGCAACGGCGACAACGGACTCTACCGGTACCTACCAGTTCCAGGTGACCGATGCAGGCAATTACCGGGTTGCAGAGGTAGAGCAGGCAGGGTACAGGAAGACCTACCCCGCGACCAACTACTCGCAGACCATCAAGGGCGGCCAGACGGGAACGATCACCCAGAACTTCTGGAACCAGAAGCTCATGAGCGTCAAGGTCTCGGGGCACACGTATGAGGATACCGACCTGACCCATACCTCCACCGCAGCGCCGCTCGCGGGATGGAAGGTCCACCTCCAGAACCAGTCGGGGACAACCTGGACCGACGTTGCATCGGTAACAACCGCCACCGGTACCAGGATACTACGAGTTCCTGAACATCAGGGTCCCGGGAAGCTACCGGGTCCTCGAAGATCTCCAGACAGGATACGCCCAGAGTTATCCAGCAACCGGTATCATCAGCTTCACCCTCGATGCGAATTCCGCGGCCCAGATCGGAGATCTCTGGAACTACAAGATCCCGAATGTGGTGATTTCGGGGCACAAGTTCCTGGATACGGATGGGACCCATACCTCGAAGGCCAGCCCGCTTGGATCCTTCACATTCCATCTCCAGAACATGTCGGGAACGACCTGGAGCGAGGTGGCCGCGGTAACGACGGCTTCGGGAACGGGATTATATCAGTTACCGGCCATCAAGGTCCCGGGGAGTTACCGGGTACTTGAAGATGCAATGACGGGATATACCCAGTCTTACCCTGCCTCAGCATACACCTATGCCGTCCTGAGCGGACAGTCGACCCCGGTCACAGATCAGGACTCCTGGAGCACCAGGCTCATGAGCGTGAAGATCTCGGGGCACAAGTACGAGGACCCCGACCTGACCCATGCCTCGACCGCAACACCTCTCAAGAACCTTGGGATGCACCTCTCGATATTATCGGGGAGCCCTGCGACATGGACAGAGATCGGGACGGCCACAACAGACAAGGACGGTTACTACGAGTTCTCCCCTGTGACCCAGGCCGGCCATTACCGGGTATCCGGTGACTCCGATGCGGCTCATAAACCGAGCCTATCCTGTGGGTGGCCAGGTCGAGTTCGACCTGACATCGGGCTCTCCGGCAATGACCGATGATTTCTGGGACTACCAAATCCCCGCTATCGCAGTATGGGGATTCACCTACCTTGACCCGGATGGGACCCACACCTCGACTGCAACAGGGATTGAGAATTACCAGGTCAGGCTGCTCAGGGCTCAGGGGAGCCCGGTGACATGGGTTGAGGTCGGCTCGGCGATCACCGATAAGCACGGCTATTACCAGTTCAGCCCCATCAGTGACGTGGGAACCTATCGAGCTGCAAGAGCTGGCCCTGGAAGGATATCTCCAGACGTATCCGGCATCGGCAATCACCTTCACTATCACGCCGGGGCAGGCGGCTACCATCCCCGACCAGGACTTCTGGAACAAGAAGAACGGGGTCGTCGGGGATCCGGACCCAACTCCAACCCCGGTACCGGTCCCCGAGTTCCCCACCGCTGCCGTGAGCATATTCACCATCATTGGTATGGCAGGGGCCGTCCAGTTTCTCAAGACAAAGGGTACGAAATAACCCCGCTCCTTTTTTCCCCGATCGAAGGCGCGTGAGTGCAAAGAGTACGGGGTTGCCTTCCTTGATCAGCTGAAGGTTCTTTTAAGACAGAGAGGGAAGGGTCCCCGATCGATGAAGGGAACCTGGAAACCGCGATACGGGTCGCGAATCCTGATTAAAGACTTAGAGAAATAGGTTACAATCGTTCGGGTACCTTTGCAAGGCACCTCTGGGTGTACTCTTCGTGCACCTTCCGGCTTGCTTCCTCGAGTGAGAGGTCGCAGCAGGTCCAGCCGAGGAACTCGTGGGTCTTCCCGCACTGCGGGCAGTGAAAGGCGATCTTATGGGTATGCATCGCCTCCAGGAGAGACATGTGGGCGATCCAGTTGCTGCAGAGCCGGTCTACGTGGCCATTCTTCTTCTGGTTCATAGAGGATCAATCAGGCTTATAGGATGGATAGTTAGTTTGTATCTTGACAAATAAAGGTTTCTATTTGATTTTTAATTATTATTTGATTAATTGAAATTTATTTACTAAATATCGGATACATTTATCCCTCAAAAGGAAATTGTCAAACAGATTTACTTTATTATGAAGAATTACCGAAAAAAAGAAAGATCCCGCATGAAAACAGGAGGAAACCCGATGACCGGGTCCCGCGGGTCCGTTTACCCGTGAGCCCTCCGCATGGGCTGTACGTGGGCGGCCTGCATATCCCCCATGGCAAAGGTGTAGCGCTCCCTGATGGTGGGGGGAAGCTCCTCCTCGGGAATGGGCTCGAAACCGAATGTCCTGTAGAAAGGGACGAGCTCGAGGGTCGAGTGCATATAGAGGGTCTCCTTCCCGCAGGCTTCGACGAGCGCCGCGACCATCTTCCGGGCGTACCCCCGGTTCCTGAACTCTTCGAGGGTGAAGACCCCGTCCACCTCAAGGCCGTCCGGGTGCCGACGGCACCGCGCCACGCCCGTGGGGACCCCGTCTGCAAAGACGGAGAAGATCCGGTCGGTCGACGGGTCCGCCTTCAGCGGGTGGTAGTGGACCCAGATCTCCTCGGCGGTATGAAACTCGCCGGGGCCGAGCTCGCGGGCCACCACCGCAAGGTCCAGGCGCGGGGAGTGGATGAGGATCGGCACCCGAACCTTCTCTGCGATCGCTGCTGCGGTGCGCCCGATCCCTGCCGCCTGGACGTAATCCCGTTTCCCGTATCTCGAGAGGACGAGGAGGGTCACCTCCTCGTCTTCCGATACCCGGAGAACCTCCGCGTCGGGTCTCCCGGTCCGGATGAGTGCCCTTGCCTTGAAACCCGCCTTCTCCAGGTCTTCCTTCAGCACGTCGAGACGCTTCTCTGCACTCATCCTGGCGACGGGGACATCCCATCCATGCAGGTTCTCCCCCAGCACGTGAAGCAGGATCACCTCTCCGCCCCGGGCGAGCCGTGGCAGGGAGGCCACCGCATCAAGGGAAGGCTTCGAGAAGTCGACCGGGACGAGCATGCGGATGAAAGCCGACCGGCAGTACTTTCCGAAGGCCTCCCCGCTGTCAAGGAGCTTGTCATGGAGCACAAGGACCCCCGTCTTCGCATCCCTGACGACCGCCGCAGAGGTCGATCCCAGGACGAGGTTCCGGAGCGTCCTTCCCCGCGCCCCGAGAGCAATGAGGTCGGCCTTCTCCCGTGAGGCCACCGAGAGGATGGTCTCTGCAATATCGTCGTGTACCCGTTCATGGACGAGGACCCGGATCAGGAGGCCGGGCATCCCGAAATCCTTCTTGAGCATCTCCAGCTGCAAAAGGGCTTCCCGGATCCTCGTCTCGATGGTATGATGGCCGGAATCCCCGTCTCCACCTGGCCCTGCTTCGAGTACATGGAGGAGGATGAGCTCCACGGATCCCCGGGATCTCGGCGATGCACTGCAGGGTCCTCCCGGCATGGGGAGAAAAGTCCGTGGGAAGGAGGACCCGGGCGAACATGATACCCCGGTGGGAAAGAACTCTCTATAAAGTTCTCGGTATAGCCCTGGCACGGGCACCTCGCGGCCGGGGAATGGAGAAACAAATACACGGAGGATCCCACTCCTGTCGGGATCCTGAACCGTTACCCTGTATGGGATCCCACATACTGGACGTGTCCAATCGGGGGGATCTGGATCCTGTCGAACCTGAGGATATGGACGATGAGGTTCAGCCCGACAACCGTAATGAGGATGAAGGCCGGGTCAGCCACAGGCAGGCCGCTCACGAGGAGGAAGATCGCCCAGACGATGCCGGTGAGGCTGACAAGGTACAGGTAGATCCATGAATGGTACGGGGCGAACCGCGCAAGGCTGGCATAGGCGTACAGGCCCCCTACGAGGATGAGTATGGCGACGAAGGAGAGGAAGAGATTCGCGAGGGCGGTTGAGAGAAGGATCCCGGGGATCGAACCGGCGCCTGATGCGGCGTCGGGGATGATTCCCGCCGTTTCGGGAGCAGCAGCTGCACCTGCGGTGAGAAGGGCCCATGATGTGAGGAAGGTCAGGGGGAGCAGGGCAGACCGTCTCTTCATGATCGGTGGACAATATCGTTTTCGACCATATAAATATTTCTAACCTTAACCTGCATCATTACGTCTCTCCCTGGCCTTCCGGTGTCCGATAATGCCCTGGATCTCCGGGCAGGTGGTCGGGCTCCTCCCCCCAGGGAGAACAGAAATAGTTGAATCCTTGCCGGGTGGGGCGACCTGTCCACTCGTGCCCGGAAAAGGTTCCGGGCATCCGGATTGGATGCCAGACCCCCTTTCAGGGAGAACAACGTTCATACCGATGCACGTCAAAATCCTGAGTGTGGAAGGAATGCGCCGCTACCAGTGCCTTGAATGTGCCTATATCTATGATCCTGCAAAGGGCGACCCCACGCAGAAGATACCCCCGGGAACCCCCTTCGAGAAGCTCCCCCGACCTGGCGCTGCCCGGAATGCAAGATCAGCATCCAGAAGCACGGGGTCTTCAAGCGGCTCGACATCTGAAATCCTGCGGAGGACAAGCAGACCCGGCCGGTGATCCCGGGGTCTTCATCAGGTCTTTGTTATCGACGAGAGCCAGGCGCAGGGTCCTGCGGGCCGGGTGCGGCTCTCGAAGGACGCCGGCCTGATATAATTGATGGTCCACCCGTCCCGGAAACACTCCCGTATCTCTGCCTGGGTCACCCTCCTGGGGCCGTACCCGCCGGGCTCCAGTTCGCTGAAACAGAGCATCAGGTATTTCCCGCCAGGGGAGAGGACAGAAGCGAGAGCGTCCACGAAGAAGGGGCGGTCTTCGTCGGACAGGGTATGGAAGAGCCCCGAATCGGTGGCAGCATCAAACTTTCTGTTGAGCTCGGGAGGTCCAGTGCATCCATGACGAGAAAATGCGCCGCGAGCCCTCTCCCGGCAGCCTTCTCCCTCGCCTTCTGGATAGCGAGGGGGGCGGAGTCGATCCCCCACACCTCGTACCCTTCACCCGCAAAGAAGAGGGCGTTCTCGCCGGTCCCGCACCCGATGTCAAGGACAGATCCCGAGAGCTCCCCCCTCCTGACCAGGTCGATGAACTCCTTCTGGGGCCGGCCGATGTCCCAGGGCGGTGTTCCCTTGTACGCCGACTCAAAGAAATCCATGGTTCACCATCATGATGCTGGTTTCATCCCAGTGACCACGGGGCTCACTCGCCTTCCTTCATCCATCCCATCTGCACGTACCAGTCGGTACTCGTGGGCAAACCGGTCTTTATGGGACTTCACGAGCTCGCAGAAGTACTCCCTCCGCTGCCTGTGCTCCTCGTCCTGTTCGGGATACTTTATTTCGCCCCGGATGGACCGGGCGAGATTCCTCCCGAGCTCGTGGGCCTCCTTCTCGGCTGCCTGGAGGGCAGAAGGGTTCCTGCCGATAGCAACGCCAACCCCGCCGACCACGCTGACGCCGAGAGTAGTCAGGACATGGTTCATGTATCCCACGACCTCGTTCTCGCCGCTTCCGCCGGCTGTGCACACCGAACAACCGAACTTTCCCGTGAACATCTGGCAATGGATGGCATCCGCGACCCGGTCGAAGGCTGCCTTCATGGGTGCAGGCACGGAGTCGATGTAGTTCGGGGCCCCGAGGACGATCCCGTCGGCATCCATCAGCCTCTCGAAGAGTCCCGTGAAATCGTCGGGCAGGGTGCATTCCCCGGTTGCAAAGCATGTTCCGCAGGCGGTGCAGGTCCTCGATCCGGACCTTATAGAGGTCCACGACCTCGGTCCTGGCCCCCTCGGCCGCGGCACCCGCGAGAGCTGCGTTCACGAGCCTGAGGGTGTTGCTCTCTCTTCCTTTCGGGCTTGCAATGAGTGCGATAACCTTCATGATTCCTGCCTCCTTTGCGGGGACATGGCTCTAGGCCGCCTGCCGGCCGGCCTCGAGGTTCTTGAGCAGCCAGGCCATGTTCTTCCCGAGGTTCTTCACCCTCTCCAGGCCTTCGGCGTCATCCTCGACATCGCCGATATTCCTTCCTACCCCGATACCCGGGAACCCGGGGATGATCATATCACTGGCAAGGAGGAAATGCATCATCGTGTCAGCGGTCCGGCTGGCCCCGGTCCTCCGGACTGCGACAACAGCCGATCCGACCTTGCGCCTGTACAGGCCCCCGTTTGCCATGGAGACAAAGCCGCACCGGTCGATGAGGGCTTTCATCTCGGGAGTGACGTCAAGGAAATACACCGGGGAACCAAGGATGATCCCGTCGGCATCGATCATCTTCTGGATACACCGGTTCACGATGTCATTTCTTATGGCGCACCTCTGGTCGCGCTTCTCGAAGCACTGCATGCAGGCCGTGCACCCCCGGATCTTCCGCCCAGCGAGCTGCACCAGCTCGGTCCCGATCCCCTCCTTCTCGAGCTCCTTCAGGGCGTACCTGATCAGGATGGCGGTGTTGCCATCCTTTCTCGCGCTCCCGTTGAATGCAACAACCTTCATATGGGTCTTCCTTCCCGTTCTGCCCTCTTGAAATTATCCATCTCTCCTTCCCCGACGCAAGGGCTAATCCCGTCTTTTTCCGCCTCGCCAGGTAAAAGCGAGGCTCGCAATTCCCATCGCCAGGGCAGCAGCCAGCGGGGACAGGGGTGACTGGGTAGGGGTCGCTGAGAGCACGGTGACCTTATCCGGGGCCCGTCGAGGTGCTGCTACCCGCCGCATTGGTGGTGGTCAGGGTGACCGTGTAGGATCCGGGGGTCGCGTAGGTGTATGCAGGGTTCCGCTCGGTGCTGGACCCTCCGTCGCCGAAGTCCCAGCTCCACGAGGTGGGAGATCCTTCCGAGAGATCGGTGAACTGGACAGTGAGCGGCGCGGTGCCGAGGAGGGGTTCGTCGATGAAGGAGGCGACCGGCGGAGATTGCGGTGCAACGGTAGTGGGCACCAGGGTGAGAGCCAGGGCCGGCGCAGAACCGACCGTGATATACTCCTCCTCGGTTGAGGTATTGCTGCCCTCGTCATTTGAGGCGATCAGGGTGACCGTGTAGAAACCGGGAGCCGTATAGGTGTAGATAGGATTCTGCTGGGTGCTGGATCCCCCGTCGCCGAAGTCCCAGCTCCACGAGGTGGGGGACCCGGTGGATGTATCGGTGAACCCGACGGTGAGTGGGGCGCTGCCGGACAGGGGTGATCCGCTGAAGGAGGTGACCGGTTCCGAGGTCACGACGATATATTCGTCCTCCGTAGCAGTATCGCTCCCCTCTGCATTGGTGGCGGTCAGGGAGACGGTGTAGGTGCCGGCGGCTGTATACGTATACACGGGGTTTTCGTCCGTGCTGGATCCCCCGTCGCCGAAGTCCCAGCTCCACGAGGTGGGAGACCCGGTGGAGGTATCGGTGAACTGGACAGGAAGGGGGGTTATGCCGGACGCTGGTGATCCGGTGAAGGATGCAACCGGGGCCGAAGCTGCTGAACTCACCGTGATGTAACCCTGTTCTGTGGCTGTGGTGCTGCCTCCTGCATTGAAGGCTGTAAGGGAGACGGTGTACGTCCCCGCGGCTGAATACGTATAACTCGGGTTCTCTGAAGTACTGGAGCCCCCGTCACCGAAGGTCCAGACCCAGACCGTCGGGGATCCGGTAGAAGTATCGGTGAACTGGACGCTGAGCGGTGCAGTGCCGGATGCTGGCGATCCCGTGAAGGAGGCGACCGGCGCAGGTATCGCGGTTGTAGGGACCGCCGTCGTTGTTGTCACCGGGACCGTAGTTGCCGTGGTAATCGGAACCGTGGTCGTTGTAGTGGCGGGAATCGTCGTCGTCACCTGGACGGTAGTTGCCGTCGGTGCAGGGGTGGTGTTCTGGTCGTCCGCGAGGACGGGGGCCGATAACAACGCTGCCATGGCGAGGAAAAGGAGGAGGCAGGTGAGTAACTTTGTCATATGACACTCCGGAAGGCTCGAACGGCCCTGCCCATTGTTTTATACCGGTGTCATGCCGGGGCCGGGCCGCTGCCTCGAGGCATTGAATTGGAACCCGAGGGCATCGGAGAGCTCCTGCGTAGTAACTCCCAGCTGCTGCGCGGCATAGGTGAGGTTCATCCGACCCTGGAATGTCGTGTTAAGTACGGTCTCCAGCTGCTGCTGGTTGACGCCGAGTTTCTCTGCCGCTGCGGTGAGGTTCGGGTGGAACCGGGAACCGTTGAACTGGTACGGTGAACCGGCGGCAGGCCGTGCCCGGGCACCCGCTGGCTGGGTTGAAATCCCCGTATCCTGCGTGCATCCTGCAAGGATCATCACCGCAACGAGCAGCACAGATCCCAGAATGAGAAATACCCTGTTCACTCTCATGGAACTCTCTCCCTTTCACGGGTAATATGTACTCTATATCTTACATTTTGTCATATAAGTCTTTCTTATGGTGTGGTATGGATAACAGGGTTTTTATTCCTCCCGTACCGATAGTTCCTGCAGGGAACGACTGATACGGGAGACCATCCACGGAAGCCATCGAAGCAGACCATCTCTTCAAGTCCTTCGGACCCGTCGCCGCGGTGAACGACGTCAGCCTCAGCGTGAAGAAAGGGGGGATCTTCGGCTTCCTCGGGCCGAACGGTGCCGGTAAGACGACGACCATACGGCTCCTGACCGGTGTGCTGACCCCCGATGCCGGGTCGGTCCGGATCGGCGGGATCGACGTCCACAGGGATCCCCTGGCCGCCAAGCTGAAGATGGGCGTGATCCCGGAGAACAGTACCGTCTACGGGGACCTGACCGCCGAGCAGAACATCCTCTGGACGGCGAAGTTCTATGGCCTGGACCGCGCAACCCGCGAGAAGCGGGCGCGCGAGATCCTCGAACGGATGGGGCTCACCGGCCGGAAGGACTCCCTGGTCCGCACCTTCTCGAAGGGGATGAAGCAGCGGATCAGCATCGCCTGCGCCATCGCCCCTTCGCCGGAGGTACTGATCCTCGACGAGCCGACCGTGGGGCTCGACGTCCAGAGCCGGCGCCTCGTGATCGAGACCGTGCGGCAGATGAACGAGGCGGGGTCCACGATCTTCCTCACGACCCACAACATCGAGGAGGCGAATGCGCTCTGCACCACCGTGAGCATCATCAAGCAGGGGAAGATCATCGCGACCGGCAGCCCCGAGGTGCTCAAGAAGACCTTCGATACCACGCAGTACGTCGAAATCTCCTTCGGGCAGCCCGTGGAGAAGGAGATCTTCGTGCACGAGGGGGTCTACCGGGTCGAGAGCCGGGGAGACAAGTGGCGGCTCTACACGGATAACCCGGACCATGTCGTGAAGTACCTCGGGGCCCTTGCGGAACGGGAGAAGCTGGTCATCCTCTCGATCGCCACCTCCGGCCCGACACTCGAAGAGGCCTTCGTGCGGCTCACGGAAGGTGCATGATGGATCCGGCCGTCTTTGCCCGGAGCGTGCTCGTCATCGCCGAGAAGAACATGCGGATCTACTACTTCAAGGGGCCGGTGGTGGTCTTCGGGCTCCTCTTCCCCTTCATCATGTTCCTCACCTTCTTCATCGGCAGGGACCTCGATATCATCCTCTTCTTCCCGGGCTTCCTCGCGATGATGCTCTTTTTTACCGCGTCCTCGGTCGGGCCCCTCATCACCCCCTGGGAGAAGCGGGAGAAGACCTACGAGCGGCTCCTCTCCCTCCCCGTGACCCTCGACAGCCTCATCATCGGCGACATCGCTGCCGGCTCCGTCTTCGGGGTGATCATCACGGTCATCGTCTGGGGGGCGAGCGCCCTCTACCTGCACCTGTCCTTTGCCAGTGCGGCGGCGATGATCGCAGGGCTCATCCTCGGGGCGCTCGCGTTCGCCGCCCTCGGCACCCTCCTTGCCTCAACGGCGACGGACACCCCCTCAACCGTCATGATGCTCTCAAGCCTTATCCGGCTCCCCCTCATCTTCGTCTCCGGCATCTTCATCCCCCTCGGGCAGATGACCGGATGGGAACTGGTGCTCACCTCGCTCTCGCCCCTCACCTACCTCGTGGACCTGTTCCATGCTGCGCTCAACGGCGACGCGGTCTACCCGCCGGCCTACGATGCGGTTGTGCTGGTGGTGATCCTTCTCATCTTCATCTATGGCGCGAAGATCATCCAGAGGAGGAACCTGGTGAAGGGGCTCTAGAGTACCGGGATATCGTCCGCTGCCCGAACTGCCTCTGGGTTGCCTGATCCGGGAATATCAATATCTTAATAACCCGGCGGAATCACCCATCAGCTGGTGCCGTCATGGACAAGTTTGAACAGACCATGCAGGATATGACGAAGATGTCCCCCCAGGAAGGGATGAAGACCCTCCAGGCGGTGATGGACAAGTGCATGTGCGGCGGGTGCCCGACCTATACGAACGCCGCGAGGGTATCGGGGGAGAGCTTCTTCTGCGGGACAGGGAAGAGCTTCAGGCACATCACCACCCGGGTCAACTGCCTCTGCGCCGGATGCCCGGTGAAGAGCGACCTGGGCCTCAAGCACGACTTCTTCTGCCTGAAGGGTTCGGAGAAGACCCAGCGGTACGATCAGGCCTCTTCGGCTAAGAAGACGTGATCTGCCTCCCGGGATGGCGGGAACCGTCATCCCGGTCTTCTCCGGCTCTCCTGCATTCCTCACGGTGACCGGGGAGTGGTACGCGGGTTTTGCCCCGGGGCGGCTCCGGGAGCATCCGGAAGGACAGTCCGCTCCCGCCGGTGCTCCGTTGCGCGAATCCACGGATAAAAAAGACTATATAGTCATTTTCTCCATCTTTAAGTGCAGTTTGGACAAGACTGCACAGGCAAAACAATGGAAGACAGAAGAATGAGAGGCCCGAGGAGCTTTGGGCCCAGGGAAATGACAAAAACCATCTGTTCGGACTGTGGAAAAGAGTGCGAGGTCCCCTTCAAGCCAACCGAGGGACGCCCCGTCTACTGTCGCGAGTGCCTTCCGAAGCACCGGAAGCCGCGATTCTGATCATCCTATCTTCCCAAACTCCCTTTTTCCTGGCCCGGGATCTTTTCCTGCACCCGGGGATCCGTTCCACCAGGCACCTCCCTGTATCCGTCGGCAGTCCTGACCCCGGGCGTCCCGGCCCGTGAAGAAATTTATAGCTTGCCACCCTACCGGTGAACATTCATGATACCCGATTTCATCAATCTTCTCCTCCATATCGACGATCACCTGGCATCCCTCGTCGTCGCCTACGGCCTGTGGGTCTACCTGGTCCTCTTTCTCATCATCTTCATCGAGACCGGGCTCGTCGTGACCCCCTTCCTCCCCGGGGACTCCCTCCTCTTCGTCGCGGGCGCCCTCGCGGCGGGGGGGATGCTCGATATCCTCGCCCTCTGCATCCTGCTCTCCATCGCCGCCATCGGGGGAGACTCGGTGAACTACTGGATCGGCAAGTACTGCGGCGTCGACCAGCTCCAGTGCCGCTACCCGCGGGTCTTCAGAAAGGAGTACTTCGACATGACCAGCCGCTTCTACGAGAAGTACGGAGGGAAGACCATCGTCATCGCGAGGTTCGTCCCGTACATCAGGACCTTCGCCCCCTTCATGGCCGGGGTAGGCCGGATGAGCTACCGGAAGTTCCTCTCGTATAACATCCTGGGGGGGCTCGCCTGGATCCTCGCCTTCCTGCTCGCGGGCTACTTCTTCGGGAGCATCCCCGTCGTGAAGGCGCACTTCGATCTCGTGGTCTGGGCGATCATCATCATCTCGCTCATCGCCGTCGTCTCCATCCTCGCCGGGGTCATCCAGTTCGCGAGGAACCGCGATTCTCCTGAGCAGTAAGGAGAGGCAGGATCTGTTCAACTGAAAAAAGAAGAGGGTTCCGGGCCGGACTCCCGCCCGGCCCGGGCCGGTTCAGCGGCCGCCCTGGCGGATCAGGGAAAGGACGGAATCCCTGCGTTCCCGGATACTCCTTTGCATCCGAGAACCTCACGGCCTGGTCGTAGCAGTCGAAGGCATCCCGGTAGCGCTCGAGCGCCTCGAAGCTCATCCCCTTGTGGTACCAGGTTGAGGCATCGTCGGGATCGAGCTTCAGGACCTTCTCGAAGCAGGAGAGGGCCTGCTCGTTCCGCCCGAGCCGGGCGAGGGAGATGCCCTTCCTGAACCAGCCCTTCCCCATCCCGGGCGCGAGCCGGAGTGCGTAATCGAAGAACTCCATCGCCTTCCGGTCGTCCCCCATCTGGGAGATGGCGATCCCCCGCCCGAGCCACCCGGTGGGGTCCTTCGGCTCCTTCTCAAGGCCCTGTGCGAAGGTCTCGAGCGCCTCGCTGTCCCTTTTCATCATGAGGAGGTCGAAGCCCTTCCTGACCCAGGGGGCTTCCCCTCCCTTCAAGAGGTTCATCATCTCTGATCACCCCTGACCTTGCGGTTTTATAGAGAGGATGCATCCGGCGCGGTGAAATATTTTCTCCCCCGGGCCCGGATCCCATCATGCCCCCCGGGCCCGGATCCCATCATGCCCCCCGGGCCCGGATCCCATCACGCCCCCGGAAGCCCTTGAAAGCCCGGATTCTCTCCCTGCGTGAAGGAATGCTTATCAGGAATAAACCTGACTCAGGGATGGTTGAGAGGGAGGATCTGGTCTATGCCTCGGGTGATTCACTTCGAGATCCCCTCGGGGGATCCGGAACAGCTCGCTGAGTTCTATCGCCGCCTGTTCGGCTGGGAGATCACGAACTGGGGAGGCCCGGTCGAGTACTGGCTCGTCAACACGGGCCCGGAGAGCGAACCGGGCATCCACGGGGCCATCGCGAGACGGGATGTGCGGGAAGGGACCCGGAATACCGTCAGCGTGGCCTCGGCGGACGAGACCCTGAAAAAGGTGGTAGGGGCCGGAGGGAAGGCCCTCGGCCCGAAGATGGCGGTCCCCGGCGTCGGGTACCATGCCCTCTGCCAGGATCCCGACGGGAATGTCTTCGGGATCATGGGAGCTGGACCCGTCGGCGAAATGGACCCCGGAAGACAAGGACCGGCCGGTAAGACCGGGCCAGCCCGGGATCCAACGATTCCGCCGGTCCCTCACGGACCCGGTCCAGGGTGAACGCCACCTCGTCCCACGCCTTCTCGAGGAGGTTCCCGTAGTACGGCACGTCGAACTCCGTCACCTCCCCCTCCACCTCCACGAGCCAGCGGGAGGCGTCCCGCACCACGTAGCCAATCTCCATCCCGGGGGCGAGGGGCGCCCCCATGGCCTGGATGGCTGCAACGGCCGATGCCTCGGGAGACCTCCGGCTGTAGGAGAGCCTGCTCACGCGCCGGCGGATGACCATCTCATTCGGATCGGCACCGGCGAGCTCCCCGCATACCGCAGGTGGATCCGCCTGATCTCCGGGTCGAGCCTCCGGAGCCCTTCCAGGTCCGCCGCTCCCTCCATCACCCCGAACATCTCCTCCTGCATCCGCCGGAGGTAGGCCGGGGTATCGCCCCTCCGGGTCGCGACCCCCCGCACCTTCATCCCTCCCCCGGCCATCCGACCATAGTAGCGGTTGTAGGCGCCGTTCCCGTCGGAGAGGGGGAGGAAGGTGAGCCAGCCGTAGGTCTCGGGCTCGGTGGGGATGCCGACCTCCTCCTCCACCCGCTCCTTGAACCTGCCAATCCCCCCGCCCTGCACCCAGACACAGTCCACCATCCCGTGGAGGACCGAGAGATCCATCTCCTCGGCAATCTCCTTCGTCGCGATGAGGATCTCCCGGGAGCGGGAGGTGATCCCCTCGTGGACCTCGATCCTCCCGAACTTGGCGTTCCGGTAGCCCGTGTACCCGAAGCAGGTGACGAGCATCCACTTGAGGACCGAGTCCACCCCCGCGTAGGCGGCCGAGGTCTTCTTCAGCTGCTTCGACCGGATCCGCATATCGAGGAGGGGCGCGAGCACCGCAGGGAGGAACCCCTCCCGCCCCTTCCCGTCGGGCACCTCGGGCGAGAGGTTGTACTTCACGATGATCGGCCGGGTAGAGGGAGGTGAAGTCGATCTCATGGACATCCGCGTACACCCCGGGCACCGGCTGGAAGATCATCCCCCCCTTGTCGCACGCGGCGAGCTCGGAGGAGCCCCTCGCCACCTCGGGGTCCCTCTTCCGGAAGGGGACCGCGATACCCCGCCGGAGCGCCTCGTAGATCTCGTACGAGGAGATGAGGGTCCCGGGCGTGAACCGGGCGGTGAGGTTCGGGGGGAGGCCCGAGAGCCGGGACGCCATGAGCACGCCGGGGAGCCCCCCTTCGCGGTACACGAAGGACCGCTCGGTGTCGATGAGGACCCTCCCCTCGGGGATGAGGGCCGGGTCCTTGTGGTACACCCGCCCGTCACTCCAGTAGGACTTCCCTGCGAGGGACCGGAACCGCCCGCTCCGGCTGAGGGTCTGCTCAATGCCGAGCTCCCTCGCCCGGCCCACGATCCGCGGGATCCAGATATCGGCGCAGGGCATCAGGATCACGTCGGGGTCGATATCCCCGATGAGGGTGAAGAGGTCGTCGAGCAGGACCTGCTCGGTCCCCTCGAGCACCTCCCACCTCCCTTCGCTCCGCACCTCGATGCGGGGCAGGGGGCCGTCGCGGTAGGGGTTCCCCAGGACCTCCATCTCCGCCACGGAAAGGGGCATGGGGAAGTCGAGGGCGAACCGCGACTCGCCCGGGTAACTGCAGGGGACGAGGCCGGCCTCGGCCATGGCCCGCTGGTCGAGCCGGATGTCCACGTTGTAGAGGTCTGCGGCGCAGTGCGTCTGCCCCTCAATCCGTTCGGCGACCTCTCTCCCCGCCGCGACCCGGTACCCGTCGAGAGGGCCGTAGACCGTGGAGAACCGGCATTCCTCCACCGGGTAGACTGCCCGCAAGTCCCTCGAGGAGGTCCCGGTGTCCGTGGGGGTCGGGGAGGTGGAGGAGGAAGGACGGGATGGCGGGGAGGGCCCGGCTCCCCTCCCCCCGGCAGCCCCAGGTGCGGACCGGGCTCCGGGAGGACGAGTCAAGGATCCACATCGCCCGCGTCCAGCTCCTTCAGGATCTCGATGAGCACCGAGAAGACGGCGGCCTCGAGAGGGTCGTCGAAGGCATAGAACCCCTCGCTCGCGTGCCGCTTCGCCATCTCCGCGAGCTTCTCTGCGTAGACCTGGTCCTCCTTCGGGAGGGCCCGCCTCGCCCGGAGCCAGCGCCCGGAGAGGTCCGCAACGCCCATCCTCACGCTCTCGAAGGAGCGGCCCATCCGAACACCTCCAGGGTGGTCTGGTCCCCCCCCGGCGGGAGGCCGCCGCGGCCGATCCGGGCCGCACGGAGCCCCTTCTCCCCTGCCTCGAGGCAGAAGACCCGGTCGGCCCGGCGTGCGAGGATCGAGAGGGTCGGGTCCTGCCGGGGGGCGTAGAGGACGACCGCGGCCGTCCGCGCCGCCTCGGCGAGGGCACCGGCGACCTCGGGGAGGAGGTATCCCGGGTCCTGCAGGGAGACCCGGCTCCGAAGGGAGCCGGGGCTGTCCCGGGGGTTGGGGCCCCTCGGGTCCATGCCGGGACCGTCCAGGGGGGAGGAGGCGCAAAGCGGCTCCTCCTGTTCAGGGGGGAAGGGGCCCCTCTGACCTCGGGAAGGGGCCCCTCTGGACCGGGTTCCCGCGTCCTCGTACAGGGAGGGGTCGTGCTCGACGAAGATGATCGTGTGGTGCGCCTCCCTGAGGATGGTGAGGAGCTGGAAGAGGGTGAAGGCCCGCCGCACCTCGAACTGGGCGGAACGCCGGTGGATCCCGGTGAGGAGCCGGGAGTAGTTCCCGCAGACATAGAGGAAGAGGAAGCGGGAGAGGGCCGGTGTCCCGTTCAGCCCCCGGAGCACGAGCTCCCCGGGTGCCGTCACGACCGAGAAGGTGCCGCTCTCGAGGGTGACCGACGGGTGAAGCTCGAACTCCATGATCAGGAGGAAGGGAAGCGGTGCCATAAAGATGGAGAGCGGGAGGGGCGAAAGTGGCCGTGACGACGGCCTCCGGGTCGCACCCCGCCAGATGGGGGGTCGCTCCAGGTCGGTTTCTGATGAAACCTCCCAAGTCGCACTCCGCCAGATGGTGGGGTGCTCCAGGTCGGTTTCTGATGAAACCTCCCTCACATCTCAGGCATCCGCCCGGCCAGGTACCAGGCATGGGCGGCGATGATGACGTAGATGGGGAGGAGGAGGCCGTAGGTCGGCTGGTCCCCCATCGTGGCAAAGAGCCAGAGGGTCACCGTGATGTCGACCTGGAAGATGAGGACCCCCCACCACCGCCCAAGGTAGATGTAGCCCTGGCCCGGGAGGATGAGGTTCAGGAAGGCCGCGACCGCGGGGTTCTTCCTCGCCCGGGGGCGCCCCGCGAGGCCGCGCGGGAGGTACATGGGCGCGATGCCGCACCGCGGGCCGGCGAGGACGGCCCGCCAGCGTACCTCGTCGTCCGGGTCGCGGAGGGCACGGATGATGGCCGGGATCGCGGCAGTATCCCCAATCTCGCCGAGGACTTCCACGGCCCTCGCCCTCACCGTCTTCTCGCGGTCCGCAAGGGCAGAGCAGAGCGCAGGGATGGCCGCGGGGCCGAGCCTCCTGAGCCCGTCCCAGTCCTGGAGGCCGAGGAGCTGGAAGGCCTGTTCCCCGGGGGCCCCCGCCTTCCAGCCGAGCTTCGGGAGGGCGAGGGCTGTGCCGTAGCGGACGTACCGGTCGGGGTCCCTGAGGCCGGGCATGAGGGGCCCGACGGCCCGCTCGTCCCCAATCTCCCCGAGGGCGAGGGCGGTCTCCCACCTGACCTCCACGCTCGGGTCCCGGAGGTTCCGGATCAGGGGGTCGACCGCCCGGGGGTCCGCGATCTCCCCGAGGGCCTCGATGATCCCGAGCTTCACCGCCCGGTTCCGGGACGGGAGTTTTCTCAGGAGCTGATCGATGGCCTCCGGACCGAGGGAGCCGAGGGTGGCCGCGGCCTTCCACTGGACCTCGAGATCCGGGTGGCGGAGGGCTGCGATCAGGCCGGGGATGTCCCGCTCCTCCTTGAGGGCCTCGATATCGGGCCTCTCCGGCCCGCAGAACCGGGTGAGGAAGGAGGGCAGCATCTACCCCATCCCCCCTTCGGCGATGCGCCGGGCCGAGAACCAGGTCTGGGCGGCGAAGACGGCTGAGAGCGAGTACGAAGCCAGGGAAGGGAGGAGCGGCCCCCAGACGAGGGATGCGAGCACGATGGCGGTGAGGTTCACCTGGAAGATGACGAGGCCGTACCCACCGGTCCAGGTAGCTGTAGCCGAGGCCGAGGAAGAAGAGGTTGAGGAGGGCGGCGACGAGGGGACTCTTCCCCGTCCGCGGGCGCCGGGCCAGGCCCATGGGGAGGTGCATGACGGGGACGCCGCACCCCGGGGATGCGAGGGTCGCCCTCCAGCGGACCTCGCTGTCCGGGTCACGGAGGACGAGGCCGCACCCCTCCGCCCCGCGGGCATCGCCGAGCTCCCCGAGGACGCCCATGGCCCGGGCCCGGATGGCGGGGTCCCTGTCCCGGGTGGCCTGGAGGAGGGGGCGGGTCGCCGGGGTTCCCAGGAAGGGGAGGGAACCCCATTCCTGCCTTGCGATGAGGGAGCGGGCCCGGTCCTCTTCCCCCGCGGGCTCCCATGCGAGCTTCTCGAGGGCCATGGCCGCGCCGAACCGGACATACTTATCCGGATCCCCGAGCGCCTCCACCAGGGGAGGGATTGCTCTGGCATCACCAAGGTTCCCCAGGGCCAGCGCGGTGGCCCACCGGATCTCTCCGTCCGGGTCCCCCGCGAGGATCCCGAGGAGGGGCTGGACAGCCCGGGGGTCCCCGATATCGCCGACGGCCTCGATGATCCCGAGCCGCACCCTCGCGTCATGGTGGTCGAGCTCGTAGATAAGGTCTTCAAGGACCGGCTTCCCCAGGGTCCCCAGCGCTTCGGCGGCCTTCCACCGGGTATCGAAGTCGGGATGGGAGAGGAGCCGGATGAGACCCTGTATGTCGTTCGCATCTTTCATCGAGGAGATATCAGGATGACGCTGTACCAGGAAGGGGAGGGCCATCGCGATTCTACCCCTGCCTGGCGGTGCGTACGGAGGCATGAGGGGTGCACCGGTCCCGCCGGCCGGTGGACGCGGGTAAGCTGATGGGGGCAGGGAATCCCGTATCCCCCTCTCTTCTCGGTACCTTCCTCACAGGCTGCTGGATCAAGGTGTGGCCCTCATTCCCCGATTATCGGGATGAATGCTGATATCTCCCGGTATTCCTGAAGGAACGGGAAGGAGCCGCTGTCGCCTGAGGTATGGACGTATGACCGGCCGGGTCGTGGGATTCCTGGAGACTGGCAGGGGGTCGTGGCTGCGGGTATCCTCCGGACTCCTCCTCGGTTCCTCATAGGGAAAAATGACCATAGAGTATATAGATATTCCTCATCAGGAGCTGTCTTGATCGGAGGGGCACACGGCGGAGGTCTTCCCCGGCAGGATGGAGGGATCGGTAACCCTTTTTCATACCGGGCCGATTTATAGCTGGATGGTTCGGGAGGGGGATCTCGGGGGAGACGACCAGGGGCAGCGGCTTACCCCTGCCATGGAACGGTCCCGCTCCTTCAAGGAGCAGTACCCCGGCGCGATCCTCTTCTTCCATATCGGGGACTTCTACGAGACCTTCGGGGCAGATGCCGAACTCGTCTCCCGCGAGCTCGATATCGCGCTCACCTCCCGATCGAGGGACCGTTCGGGGAACCGGATCCCTCTTGCCGGGGTGCCCCACGATGCCGGCGAGGGGTATATCGGGAGGCTCGTCGGGAAGGGGTACCGGGTCGCGGTCTGCGACCAGGTAGAGCAATCCACGCAGGGCAAGGGCATCGTGAAGCGGGCGGTTGTCCGGGTCGTAACGCCCGGGACGGCCATGGATGCCGGCATGGGGGAGCCCCCGGGGTCCAGGTACCTCATGGGGATCTGGCCCGATGTGAAGAAGGAACAGGCAGGGCTTGCGTTCCTCGATACTAGCACCGGCGAATTCTTCCTCTCGGTCTGCGGGACCCGGGCGGGCCTTGCGGACCTCAGGTCCGAGATCGTCCGCTACCGGCCGACCGAGGCGGTCATCCCTCCGGGGCTCCCCGAACCCCTCAGGGCTCTCCTCGAAGCCGAAGGGATCGTTCTTACGCAGGGCGGGGAGGAAACCTTCCGGCCCGAGAGGGCCATAAAGACCCTCCTCGATCACTTCCATGTCGATACCCTGGCCGGATACGGGTGCGATCCGCACCCGGAAGCGGTCAGGGCGGCTGGTGCGATCCTCCAGTACGCGAGGGAGACGATGCACTCCCCTCTCGGACAGATCACCGGTCTCTCCGTGAGGATCCCGTCCCTCACCATGCTCATCGATGCGATCACCGCTCAGGAACCTGGAGATCTTCGAGAACATCCGCACTCATGAGAAGCACGGGACCCTCTTTGCTACGCTCGATCTCACCTGTACCGCGATGGGCAGGAGGGAACTCCGCCGGCGTATGGCGGCCCCGCTCCTCTCGGTCGGGGCTATCAACGAGAGGCTCGACGCGGTGGAGTTCTTCCGGAACGAGTCCGGGACAAGACGGGAGATCCGGGGCCTCCTCGGCAGGTGCGCCGACATCGAGCGTATCGCAGGAAGGATCGCCTACGGGAACGCGGGGCCCCGGGATCTCGTCGCCCTGCGGGATCTCTTCGTCCTGGTCCCGAAGATCCGGGCTCTCCTTGAGGGGGGGAAGGTCCGGCCATCAGGATCGATCCATGCGAGCCTGGAGACCCTCGAGGATCTCCACGAGCCTGCGGCCCTGATCACCCGGGCGGTCACGGATGACCCGCCGGCCCTGGCCCGGCAGGGCGGGGTCATCCGCGAGGGCTACTCCCCGGAACTCGACGAGCTCCGTGCCCTCTCCCGGAATACGAAGGACTGGGTCGTCGATCTCCAGCAGAAGGAGCGGGAGAGGACCGGTATCAGGTCCCTCAAGGTCGGCTACAACCAGGTCTTCGGCTACTACATCGAGGTCACGAGGGCCAACCTCCACCTGGTGCCAGCCGACTATACCCGGAAGCAGACAACGGCGGGGGGCGAGCGGTTCATCATCGACGAGCTCGCCGAGAAGGGGGCCCAGATAGCCTCTGCCGACGAGAAGATCCTCGCCCTCGAGGGGGAGCTCTACGCCGCGCTCGTGCGATCCCTGCAGGCCGAAATCCCCCGCTTCCAGGCCATGGCCCGCGGGCTTGCAGACCTGGACGTGACAGCAACTCTCGCTGAGGTTGCCCAGGCGAACGGGTATACGCGGCCCGTCCCCGAGGAGAGCCTCAGGCTCGTGATCCGCGAGGGCCGCCACGCTGTGGTGGAGAGATCCCTCGGCGGGCGCTTCGTCCCGAACGATACCCTGATGGACGGGAACGGGGACCAGGTCCTCATCATCACCGGCGCCAACATGGCGGGGAAGTCCACCTACATGCGAGGTGTCGCCCTGATCGCCATCCTTGCCCAGATGGGATCCTTCGTCCCCGCGGCCCATGCGACCGTCGGGATCATCGACCGGGTCTTCACCCGTGTGGGTGCCTTCGACGACCTCGCAAGCGGGCAGTCGACCTTCATGGTGGAGATGCTCGAGCTCGCCAATATCCTGAACAGCATGACCGGGCGGAGCCTGGTCATCCTGGACGAGATCGGGAAGGGGACCGGTACCCTCGACGGCTACTCCATCGCGAGGTCGGTGCTGGAGTTCCTCCACGGCAGAGTCGGCTCCCGGGCCACGGACCCTCTTTGCGACCCATTTCCACGAGATCGTGGGGGTGGAGGCCGAGACTCCGGCGGGTGAAGAACTACCACTTCACGGTGAAGGAGACGGGGAGCGACGTGGTCTTCCTCGAGGAGGCTCGTCCCGGGCGCGACAGACCGGAGTGACGGGATCCATGTCGCACGGCGGGCAGGTATCCCGAGGAAGGTTACCGACCGGGCCGTTGAGATCCTTACCTCGATCCAGAAGGGGGAGGATGGTAAGGGCGGCCGGCCGAAGCGGTACACCCAGGTACTCTTCGTCGATTCACCGGAACCAGAACCACGCGATACCGGTATAGTCAAGGACCTCATGGACCTGAAGCCCGACGGGCTCTCGCCCATCCAGGCGCTCGAGGCCCTCTATGCCCTCCAGAAGAAGGTCCGGGAAGGGGGTGAGGGAAATGACCGCTGACGAGGGGACCCCGACCATCCACCTCCTGGACCCGTCGGAGGCGATGAAGATCGCCGCGGGCGAGGTGGTAGAGCGGCCCGCGTCGGTGGTGAAGGAGCTCGTCGAGAACTCCCTCGATGCCGGGGCGACCCGGATCCGGGTCGAGGTCGCCTCGTCCCCGCGGCAGATAACCCGGATAAGCATCACCGACGACGGTATCGGGATGAACCGTGCCGATGCACGGCTCGCATTCACCCCGCATGCCACGAGCAAGATCCGCGCCCTCTCGGATCTCGAGAATACCCTCTCCCTGGGGTTCCGGGGCGAGGCCCTCGCGAGCATCGCGGCCGTCTCCATGGTCACCCTGGTGACGCGGTGCCGGGGTGAAGAGTGCGGGAACGCGACCCGGCTCACGGTCAGGGGCGGGGAAGTCCAGGACCTCTCCGACGCAGCAGGACCCCCGGGAACAACCGTCGTCGTCGAGGACCTCTTCTACAACACCCCGGCCAGGCAGAAGTTCCTCAAGTCCCTCCAGACCGAGCTCGCCCAGCTCACCGGTGCCCTGGAGGCCCTTGCGATCTCCCACCCGTCGGTGATCTTCCAGTTCATCCACAACGGGCGGGAACGCCTCGCGACTCACAGGGGGCCTGACCTCAGGGAAGCGATCACCGATATCTATGGGGCAGAGGTGGCAGTGGATCTCATCCCCGTATCCGCGGACAGCCCGCTTGTCAGGATCAGCGGGTATGTATCCACCCCGTTCTCCCCCCGGAAGACACCCTCCCGGGTCCTCATCTCCATCAACGGCCGGCCGGTCTTCTCACGGCAGATCCTGAGAGCCATCCGGAAAGGATACGGGACCCTCCTCCCGTCCCACACCTATCCCGTTGCATTCCTCGATCTCGTCATGGATCCCTCACGGGTCGATGTTAACGTCCATCCGACGAAGCGGCACGTGCGGATCGGGAAAGAGCAGGAGATCCTTCCCGTTCTCGAAGAGGCGGTCAGGGAGAGTCTCAGGAAGCAGGACCTCACTCCTCCTGTTCATGAAAGCGGGACCGTCCCGAATTCCCCGTATAGCGGTGCCTTCGGGGGTACATGGGCCGACGGCAGGAATCCCGGAAGCTCGCGCCATGGCACGGGAACCATCGGCGGCCAGTGAAAGGCTCACGGATATGAGACTCCGCCAGACGGAGCTCCCGACCGGCGTTACGGGCGAAGTCCGCCTGGTCCCCGAGATGGAGGTGGTGGGGCAGATCGGGGGTACCTACATCCTTGCGAGGACCCGCGGGGACGATCTCATTCTCATCGACCAGCATGCGGCCCACGAGCGTGTCCTCTACGAACAGGTGACGGAGAGGAGGGATGCCCGCCGGGTATCCCAGGAACTCCTGGTGCCCGTGATCCTCCGGGAGTCCCCCCGGGAGGCAGCGCTCCTCAGGGATATCACCGGTCTCCTCGGCGAACGGGGGTTTATGGTCGAGGAGTTCGGGAAGGACAGACTTCCTTGTCAGGGGGATACCCTCCGTCCTCGGGAGGCTGGACGATGCCTCCGCGATAGAGGACCTGCTCGGGGACATCTTCTCAGGGGAGCCCGACACGCCCGAGGAGAAGAGGGAGCGCATCAGCCGGTCCATCGCATGCAAGGGCGCGATCAAGGCAGGGACCGTCTGCACCCTTGAGCAGTGCCAGAGGATCATCGCCCAGCTCCGGCTCACGAAAAACCCCTTCACCTGCCCCCACGGCCGCCCCACCATGGTCTCGTTCTCCCGGGTGGCCCTGGATGCTTTGTTCAAGAGGACATAGCCGTCGTGAGACATACCTGGTGAGATGCCTCGCGGCATCACGGATATATAGAGCCGGGCGGGTACCCTTCCTGAGATGAGAAGTACCTTCGGGCCTGCCGCTCTCCTCGCATTCATGCTCATCCCCCTCATCTCCTTGGGAGGATCGGCCACCGCAGCGGCAGGGACTGGCACCCTTCAGGATCCCAGAGGGCCGTTCGCTGCCTCCGACAGGTCCCTTCCCTTCTTCCCGAATGTTTCCTTTACCGAGCAGACCCTTGCTGCACAGGACTGGTACGAGCAGGGCTTCACCCTCACGAACGAAGGGCGGTACAGCGAGGCGATCCTCGCCTACGGGAAGGCCCTCTCCCTCAACCGGTCCCTCCTCAATGCCTGGTATTACACGGGCGATGCCTTCTTCAGGCTGGGACGGTATAACGAGGCGATCCTCGCGTTCTCGAATGCGACTGCCGTGGATCCGGACTTCGTCGACGCCTACTTCTACGAGAGCCTTGTCTACGGGAAGCTCGGCCGGTACCAGGACCAGAAGGACGCCCTGCGGATGGGCCTCGATGCGGCGGACCGGGAGGAGGCCGGGAAGGGTACAGACGCTCATCCTGTTGTGACAGCTCAGGGATCTTTTCCTGTACCACTGCCGCCAGCAGTACCCCTTCTTGCTGCCGCTCTGGGGGCATGGGTGTTCATGCGGCGGGTCAGGAGATCCTGAGCCTGCGACGTCCAGCCGGGTAGATCATCGTACGGTGAGAGTCAGCTGATCCTCTCTCGTGATCCCGCCGCCTGTCGACCTGACGACGCCGTTTACCGTCACGCCCGAAGGGAGGTTATCAGGAACCGTGAAGGGATATTCAACGGTCTTCGGGTACGGGGGTTCCAGGGTGCCCAGGTCATAGGTCTGGCTGAAGAAGAGGACGCTCGCCACGAGCTCCATATGGATAGTGTCGGAAAAGCCGTTCTGTGCGTCGATCTCCATCGTATAGGTGACCTTCTCGCCTTTGCCCGCCGTGGCCTGCGTTGGCGAGACGGTCACGGTGAACCCGGGCGGACCGCTGTAGGTCGGGGTGGCGGAGGGGGTTTCCGATGGGGTCTCTGACGGAGTTGCCCCGGGGGAGACCGGGAGGGTCGGTCTCGGCGTCCTGTGGGATGGCGGGGTGATGGTCGTCAGGGGAACCGGGCCGGGAACGGGGTGGGCCTGTCCGCCGGAAGGGGTCGCCAGCAGGGAGGGGAGAATTGCCACCGCCGCGACACCTGCGATCACGAGAACGAGGGCGATGATCGCCCATTTCTTCCGATCAGGGGGGACGGGCGGTGCGTTCTCTTCCACCACAGGGGCGGCTTCCATGGTACCAGGGTACTCATCTCCCACAGGATAATACGATCTGGAACCGGGGGACCGGATCAGGTCCCGGGATCCCCGTCGCCCGGCTTTCTTCCGCCGTCGCAGGCGTCAAGGGCGCTCCCCGCCGCGCGGGCATGCTTCACGCCGTAAGAGAAGTAGATGACAAGACCGAGGGCGAGCCAGATGACGAACCTCAGGTGGGTGACGGTGGGGAGAGCGAGGATGAGACCGAAGCAGGCGACGATGCAGAGGATGGGAACGAACGGGACGAGCGGGGTGCGGAAGGGCCGCTCCAGCTCGGGGCGGGTTCTCCTCAGCACGAGCACCCCCGCGGCGACGATGATGAAGGCGGCGAGGGTACCGATATTCACGAGCTCGGCGATAGATGTGAGGGGAAGAAGGGAGGCGAGCGCCGCGGTGACTGCACCGACGAGGAGCGTGACCTTCACCGGCGTCCGCAGCGTCTTGTGCACGGTGCCGAACGAGCAGGGGAGGAGCCCGTCCCTCGCCATCGCGAAGAAGATACGGGTCTGCCCGTAGAGGAGGACGAGGATGACCGAGGTGATCCCGCAGATGGCCCCGACCGAGACGAGGGCAGAGCCCCAGGTGATCCCGATCCTCGACAGGGCATAGGCGACCGGTGCGCTGGTATCCCTGAACTCCAGGTACGGGACCATCCCCGTCAGGATCGCCGAGACAACGATGTAGAGGACGGTGCAGATGATGAGCGACCCGATGATCCCTATCGGGAGGTCCTTCTGGGGGTTCCGCACCTCCTCGGCCGCGGTGGAGACCGCGTCAAACCCGATATAGGCGAAGAAGACGATGGCGGCTCCCGTGATCACGCCGCTCACCCCGTACGGGAGGAAGGGGGTCCAGTTCACCGGGTTGATGTGGCTCACCCCCAGGTAGATGAAGAGACAGATGACCGAGAGCTTTACGAGGACGATGACGTTGTTCACCCGTGCGCTCTCCCGGATACCCAGGATGAGGAGGCAGGTGATGATCCCGATGATCAAAATGGCCGGGAGGTTCACGATTCCCCCCGCGACACCCGGGGGGTTTGCGAGCGCTGTCGGGAACTGGATACCGATACCCGCAAGGAGGTTCACCATGTACCCCGACCACCCGATGGCAACGGCGGCGATGGAGACGGAGTACTCGAGGATGAGGTCCCAGCCGATGATCCACGCCCAGATCTCCCCGAGCGATGCATAGCCGTAGGTGTATGCGCTTCCTGCAATCGGAACGGTCGTCGCAAATTCGGCGTAGCAGAGGGCGGCAAGGACGCACGCGGAACCCGCTATCGCGAAGGAGACGACAAGGGCCGGGCCCGAGTAGTTCGCAGCGGCAACCCCGGTGACGACGAATATCCCCGTGCCCACGATCGCCCCTACGCCGAGCATGATGAGCTCGAAGGGCCCGAGGACCTTTTTGAGGGAATGCTCACCCTTGGATCCCTCGATGAGATCGGAGATGGATCGTGTCCTGAATATATCGTGGCCGAAAGTGAAAGGGAACTTCAGGCGACCCATCCCGGGAACCTCGCTTTTGCCTGAAATAAAGCCTGCTGGTATTGTTTGTGGGGGGCAAAGTCCAGGCTGACGGGGGGACATCCCGCGGGGATCCGAGGGAAAGGAGCCCTGTAAGGAGTGGACCCTTCACCAGAAGAAAGAATGGGGACTAAAATACGGAGAACGCGGGTTGCCTGGTTTCAGGGTTCGACAAATACCACCCAGGCGATGAGAACGAGTCCTATGATGATGGTTATGGCACTCAATCCATTGGGGCTTAAGAGCCACATTATCCGGAGATATTCCTCGGTTGGATAAGTATTCAGAGATATCACTGCTGGATAGAAGGGAGGCCATAAGAGCTGAAACAGCGCCACGAGCACGGCCATCACCGCAACCAGTGTCCCGATCTTCCGGTCTCGTTTCCGCATACTGATCTTCATAAAATATACTCCGCGTGCCTGCCCTGTCTTGAAATCAGGATACGCCCCGGCTGGGATTCGAACCCAGGTCAAAAGCTCCGGAGGCTTCTAGGATGTCCACTACCCTACCGGGGCACTGTACCATACATTACCTGTCGGGAGGGGGTAAAAAAGTTTGGAATGATGGAGTGGAGGTGGACATCCCGTGCCTCTAGTCCTTTGCTGCACCCTCAATCCGGCACCTTTTACCGCATAGCATACTAATAGATAGTCACCAATGCCCCCCTTCCGCATCACCCGCGACTCCGGCATTCCCCTGATCGGTTCCCTCTACTTCGGCATCATCGACAGGGGCACGAGCCTCCTCCAGGTGAGGCCGAACTGCTCCTGTAACATCTCCTGCCCGTTCTGCTCGGTCGATGCCGGTCCGGGTTCACGGACGCGGATCAACACCTACGAGGTGGAGCGGGATTACCTCGTCCAGTGGGTGAAGCAGGTCGTGGAGTTCAAGGGCGACGGGGTCGAGTGCCATATCGACTCGCCCGGCGAACCGCTGCTCTACCCGGAGATCGTTCCCCTCGTAAAAGACCTGAAGGGGATACCCGGGGTCCAGGTCGTCTCGATGCAGTCGAACGGGACCCTTCTCTCGCCGGAGATGATCGACGGCCTGGAATCGGCGGGCCTCGACCGTTTGAACCTCTCCCTCCATGCCCTCGATCCCGGCCTCGCGAGGACCCTCGCCGGTGTCTCCTGGTATGATGTGGAACAGGTGAAAGAGGCAGCCCGGAAGGTTGCACAGAGTGCGATCGATCTCCTGATCACCCCCGTATACCTCCCCGGTTCGAATGACGGGGAGATCCCCGGTATCATCGCCTTCGCCAGGGAGATCGGCGCAGGGAAGAGGTGGCCCCCGCTCGGGATCCAGAAGTGCGAGCATTACCGCTACGGGAGGAATATCGGCGGGATGAAGTTCCAGACCTGGTGGCAGTTCTACAACCGGTCCATCCGGACCTGGGAGAAGGAATCGGGTATGAGACTCCTCCTCACGCCCCGGGACTTCGGGATCGTGAAGAGGGAGATGCTGCCACCGGCCTTCAGGAAGGGCGAGAAGGTCCGGGTGGATATCTGCGCCCCCGGCTGGATACGGGGGGAGATGCTCGGGGTGGGGAACAACCGGGTCGTCTCGGTCCTTGAGTGCCCGAAGAAGGAAGGGGCGATTCGGGTAGAGATCGTATCTGCCAAGCACAATATCTACGTGGCAAAGCCTGCCTAGCGTAGTTCGGGAATCTCAGGAACAGGTTTGCGAACTATGTCCCGGGGCTATTCCGTTTTCACCCGGTACATGTGCCAGATCCGGCAGGCCCCCTCATGGCTCACCATGCAGGGCCCGATGGGCGTCCTCGGGGTGCAGCCCTTCCCGTAGAGCCGGGCAGTCGGTCGGCTGGGCGATACCCCTGAGGACCTTGTCGCAGATGCACGCCGTGTGCTTCTCGACGTGCCGGATGGTGAGGCCATACTTCTTCAGGGCATCGAAGGCCTCGAACTCCTTCCGCAGTCTGAGACCTGATGCCGGGATGACCGGGAACCCCCTCCATTCCGCGTCGCAGGCCTCGAAGACCCGGTACATCACCTCCTTCGCCTTCAGGTTCCCTTCCCGGCAGACCGCCCTCGGGTACGCGTTCTCGACCCGGTGTTCGCCGGAACGGGCCTGCTTCAGGAGCATGAGGAGCCCGAGGAGGATGTCCTCGGGGGCGAACCCGGCCACGACCTGGGGCACGGGGAACTGCTCGTAATCGGCAAAGCCGCTTACCGTGCAGACATGGCCGGGGAGGAGGAAACCGTCGAGCTTCGCCTCCCCCTGCGAGAGGAGCCAGGCCATCGCGGGGGGGACGAGGCGGTGGAAGGAGAGGATGGAGAAGTTTTCGGGGGGATTCGCGAGGAGTGTCGCCGCGACCGTGGGTGCGGTGGTCTCGAAGCCGACCGAGATGAAGACCACCTCGTTCCCGCTGTTCCGTGCGATCTCTACTGCCTTGTGGACCCCCTGCACGACCCGCACGTCGCCCCCGCATGACTCGAGGGAGCCCTTGCTGCCCGGGACCCTGAGCAGGTCCCCGTAGGTGGCAAGGGTGATGTCCCTTCCTGCGAGCTCGAGGGCACAGTCGATCTCTCCCTGGGGGGTGATGCAGACCGGGCACCCCGGGCCCATGACGATCTTCAGGTTGGCCGGAAGGAGGCTCCTGAGGCCGGAACGGGCGATGGAGGCCTCGTGGGTACCGCAGATGTGCATGAACGAGTAATTCCGGTCAGCAAGGTCGCGGATTGCCCGGGAGATCTCGGTAGCGACGGGCATAAAATCTTACCAGTTATCTCGCCGGTAAGCAGATAAGCATACCCCAGCGGGGAGAAAGAACCGGGTTCAGGAAAATGTATTCAATGGGGACCCGGAGTAGTTCAACCGGATGTCTTCTTCTCTTTCCTTCGGGGGACCTTCACCGAGGTCTTGCACCTGGGGCATGAAGTGTACCAGTCCGCATTTCCCTTGTAATCCCACTGGTACCCGCATCTCTGGCACTGTAAGAGCATGATTTGTATGTATGTATGTATTTCGGGGTTATATCGGTGCCGATATATTTATATATGTATGTATGTATGTATGTATGTAGGCAAAAGGGGTAACTGGTATGCAAATGCTCATGCTCCCGATCCTGGAACACTACAACGACACCCAGCAGAAGATACTCTGGTACCTGTATGGTAACCTGTCGACCGGCCAGCACTACTTCAAATCGAAATATATCGCGAACGACCTCGGACTCTCGTCCAAGGAAGTGGGCACCAACCTGGGTATCCTCTCGGATATCTGCGACGATCTGAAGATCACCCGGTGGTCCTACTCGCACAGCACCACCTGGATGGTCACCCAGAGAGCCTGACCACCCATCTGCACGTATCCTCCCTCACACCCACGGCCCGGGGTGTCCCGGGCCCACCATCTCATCCCTGGGCTATAGAACCCCTTTCGCCGCATTTTCTGAAATCCGCTGCAGGTTCTCAAAACCCGGTACGTATCCTTTATTCCCCCCGTGGCAGACCATCTCTCATGTTCGGGATCTCAACCTTCTGCCTCCATGAGCTCCCCCTCCCCGAGGCCCTCGACCGGCTCCAGGGGCTCACCGATACCGTCGAGATCATGGGCGACGGGAACCATTTCCTCGAGACCGCGGAACCCCTTGGGAACCATTCCTTCCGTTACTTCATCCATTCCCCGTCGCGCGGGGTGAACATCGCGAGCCTGCGGGAGCCCATCCGGCGTGCCAGTGTCGAGGTCCTCTCCCAGTGTTTCGCCGTTGCGGCAGAGGTGGACGCCCCCGTGGTCGTGCACCCGGGATACTTTGCATGGAAGGGCGAGCGGGAGGCGGCGATCAGTCAGTTCCGGCTCTCCCTCCATGACCTGAAACAGGCTGCAGGGGATCTCTCGGTCACCTTCTACCTCGAGAACATGCCCGCCTGGGACTACTTCTTCCTCCGGTTCCCCGAGGAGCTCCCCCTCCTCGAAGGCCAGGGACTTGCCCTGGACGTGGGCCATGCGAGCCTGAACGGGTGCCTTACCGGTTTCCTCGGGCATACCCTCGCCCATGTCCATCTCCATGACAACGAGGGGAAGGCAGATACCCATGACCCGATAGGGAAGGGGTCGATCGATTTTACACCCGTGAAACGGGCTATAGAGCGGGATCGGGCATCGGCGATCATCGAGGTCTCGACCCTGGAGGGAGTTATAAAAAGCATGGAGATACTGGAGAAACTCTAGAAATCCGGGAAAATGAAATGGGGCCTTCCCGGCCATGGCGCTCGGGACCCTGTTTTGTCCGGCTCTCTGCCGATCACGGGACGCGTTTCATCCGCCTTACCAGGATCAGGACGGAGAACACCCCGAGAGCGGGGAGTGCCCCAAACCCCGGGGATTTCGTCGTGGGAAGGGGTGTCGGGGGCGTGGTCGCAGGAGTTACCGGCCGGGTTGTGAGGACTGGTGCGGGCGTTGCCGGAGTGGTCTCCTGAATCGGCGTTGAGGTGATCTCCGGTTGCAGGGAGACGGCAACCGGTGGAGCGGAGGGGGTGCAGCCCGGGATCTTCTTGTAATAGACGTCGTAGGAACCGTTCCTGTCGTCTGACCAGGCTACCGTGCAACCGGCAATCTGGGGATCCACCTGCTGGCCTTCGCTCGTGGTTATCGCCGTCTCCTGGCCCGATGCGAGATCGTAGGAGTAGATGTCCCGGTTCCCGTTCCTGAAGTCGACCCAGGCGACCCTGTCCCCCGAAATAACCGGGGTGAAGTGGTTCGTGTTGTCGGAGGTCACCTGGGTCTCGACGCCGGTATCGAGATCGAGGACATAGATCTCTGCAAAGTCGTTCCTCGTATCCGCCCAGGTGATGCGGTTGCCATCGAGAGAGGGCGTACTTTTAATCCCTGTCTTATTGGTGACCCTCCTTACGGTCTTTCCGGTGATATCATAGAGGTACACGGCAGGTGCAGAGGGATCATCGACCCAGATGACCTTTCCCCCCGAGAGGTCGGGCGTGTACGCCCAGGTCCGGGCCGGTACCTTCAGGGTCACCAGGGTCCCGAGATCGTACAGGACGACGTTCACGCTGCTCCTCCCGGGAGGCTCGTCCTGCCATGCCAGGAGGTCTCCATAGATACGGGGGTTCAGCTGGTCCCCGGGCAGGACGAGGCGCTTCGTCGCGCCGGAGGCCACGTCATAGGTAAAGATATCGGCATCGGACCGGTTGAACTGGCGGGCCTCGTATGCCGAATAGACGATCCTGTCACCGGAGACGCATGGCGACTGCTTGACCGAGGGGCCCGTTGCGACCGTGGTGGTCTTCCCGCTCGAGATATTATAGAGGTAGATATCCGAGTTCCCCTGGCCGCGGTCGGCCTCGTAGACGATGAGATCCCCGTCGAACTTTCCGGGGTAATCGTCCGTCGGGCCGCTGCTCACCTGGACCTCGACCCCTGCAGGAGGCGGGGTCCATGTGGGAACCGGCGTCAGCGTCGGGATGGTGGTGGTGGCGGCGGGTGAAAGCCTTCCCTGGAAATAGATATTCTGTATCTCAAAGGTATGCCCTGGGAGGCTGTTCCTGTCAAGAGGAGTGGTCATCGCATAAAGGACATAGATGCCGTCGCCCAGGTTCACCTCTGGATCAGAGGTGTTCCACTCGTAACTCCAGCTGAAGTTCGTGCTCACGGCCGCGAAATCGAAGTGCCCCCCGCCCACCGGCTGCGATGTATTGGTGAGCATTACGCCCTGTTCGTCAAGGTAAGGGCCGGTGATAAAGAAAAAGGTGGTCACATTGTCTGTGTTGATCCCTGAGAGCGCCACCGTATCCCCAACCCGGAAGATACCGGAGACAGGGGCCATGGTGAAGACCGCTCCTGCGGGGGATACGAGCAGCCACAGGAGGATAAGGAGTGCGGTGCCGGTGACCCCCCTGAATCTCTTCTCCCTTTTCCGCACGGACGCGTCCTCTTCTCCCTGATCCCTGCCCTGAACGTCGATCGGTTTCAATCTCCCAACCACCTCATTTTATTAGGACCCCCCACCAATAAAAATGAATACCTGCCTCGGTGGCATAGCGGTATTGCGTCGCCTTGGTAAGGCGAAGGTCGCGGGTTCAATTCCCGCCCGAGGCTTGAAGGATCCGACCCGTCTGGCGGGACGGGTCGGGAAACCCGGCCGGACGTTTTTTGATATTCTCGTTGATGGGGACTCCCGCTGGTATCCCCATCGTCACGACGCAGTTTCAATTATTGTAAACCGTCGGAAATTATTAATAAAAGGTTGTTGTTCCTCACAGGTGCAGAGAACGGAGGAGAAACGTATGCCAGCGATCACAACCAGGGATGGAACACGGATCTATTACAAGGACTGGGGGAGCGGGCAGCCGGTGGTATTCAGCCATGGCTGGCCGCTCTCCGGCGATGCATTCGAAGACCAGATGTTCTTCCTCGCTTCCCGGGGGTACCGCTGCATCGCCCCCGACCGGCGGGGGCACGGGCGATCGGGCCAGACCTGGCAGGGCAATGACATGGACACCTATGCCGATGACCTGGCGGCGCTCATAGAGGCGCTCAACCTGAAGAACGTGATCCACGTCGGCCATTCCACGGGCGGGGGCGAGGTAGCCCGCTACATCGGTCGCCATGGTACGAAGCGCGTGGCGAAGGCGGTGCTGATCGGGGCCGTGACCCCGTTGATGCTGAAGACTCCCGCAAACCCCGGCGGGACGCCGATGGAGGTGTTCGACCAGAACCGCGCCGCGGTCCTTGCCGACCGCTCGCAGTTCTGGAAGGACCTCAGCATGGCGTTCTACGGCTACAACCGGCCGGGAGCGAAGATCTCGGAAGGCGTGCGGGAGTCGTTCTGGCTCCAGGGGATGATGGCCGGGCTGCCGGCGTCTTACTTCTGCATCAAGGCATTCTCCGAGACGGACCTCACCGGCGATCTCAGGAAGTTCGACAAGCCGACGCTCATCCTCCACGGTGACGATGACCAGATCGTGCCGATCGGGGCTTCTGCCCTGATGTCGTCCAGGATCATCAGGGACGCCACGCTGAAGGTCTATAAGGGTGCGCCCCATGGGATGTGTACGACCCACAAGGACCAGGTAAACGCGGACCTGCTTGCGTTCATCAAAGGATAAGTCGGTGTAGGGCGGTCTCACCCAGGGAGACCGCACTTTCACCGGCCGCCCGCGGATGGTTCTTGGGGCCGGACGGCCGGATCCGGGTGTGGCATTTGACGACCTGAAGGAGTTCCGGGGAAAGGTCTATTCCGGAATGCCCATCGGAGGTGGACATACCTGGGAGTACACGGGCGGGGTCTGGCGGGAGCGGAAGGTGGCACCCGACCGCTGGGATTTCACCTTCTCGTCCCTGAAGAGGAGGAGACGCGAAGCGCCGGAGGGTTCGGGGGTTCCCGTCGGGACGGGATACCACTGGTTCATCCTCGCGCACCAGAGAGTCCGGAAGCTCGACAAGGACACGTACGAGACCCTTATGGAAGGTGTCAAGTACAAGATCGCCCATAAAAGGCCTCACTGGCGAGGGTGGAGCACGGATTACCCGGATCACGAACCTGAGAGGGAGGTACTCATCCGGATCCTCGAAGGTTTCCTGGCAGAGTTAAAATCCGGGACCGATCCCGGGCCAGGAGGGAGACCGGTTTAGTTCATCCATCCTTGCGGTGGAGGGCCGTCTGCCGTTCGGTTCATGCCCCGATAAGCACCATCCCTGTAGGGGGAACCCTGAACGGATCGAATGGGTCCGGAGGTGAGAATCGATGGATGAAGTGAAAGAGTCATTCGATGCCATCTCCTCCGGGTATGACGAACAGAGGAAATGGATCATCCCCGATATCCAGGGGTTCTACCGCGCGGCCGTCCGGGCAGCTGCCGTGACTGAGAAGAGCCCGGCCATCCTCGATATCGGGGCCGGTACGGGGCTCTTCTCGATGCTCCTCCGCGAAACGTACCCGGGCGCCACGATTACCCTTTTGGATATCTCGGAGAAGATGCTCGGGATCGCGAAACAAAGGTTCGCGGGAAGGGAAGATGTTCACTTCATTGCCGCAGACTACCGTCATGAGGAACCTGGTGGCCCCTTCGATGCGGTCTGTTCCGCGCTGTCCATTCATCATCTTGAAACTGCGGAGAAACGAGACCTCTACGGGAAGATCTTCAATGCACTGAAACCGGGAGGGGTCTTTGTGAATGCGGATCAGGTCGAGGGGGAGACGCCCGGGTTGCAGAAGCGCAACCTGGCCTGCTGGATGATTTTGTCCTCCAGGGACCCCTGGACCGGACCGAGATCCAGGCCATGTTCAAACGACGGCAGACCCTTGACCGCATGGAAAAGCTCTCTGTCCAGCTGGGGTGGCTGAAGGAGATTGGCTTCTCGGATGTGGACGTCGTCTATAAGAACCGGTCATTCGGGGTGTTTACCGGGAGAAAGCCTCGGAGAGAGAGGTAATCAGAGGGGCAGCTCGGTCGACCGGTCCTTGTAATACCGGAAGAGCCGCTCCGCCCAGGCGAGCGCCCTCGGATCGGCGCTGTACATATCGGCGGAGCTGTCGTAGATATTCGTCTCCTTCCTGTTGAGACCGAAGGAGAGGTGCTTGTCGGTGACCGTGATCCCGACCCGGAGGGGTTCGTCGGTCACCCAGATATGGAACTGCTTGAAGGCGCTCAGCTCCTTGAGCTTGCCCGCGAAAGGCTCCTGCGTCAGGGCCTCTACGATGATGCGGCTCACGACGAGGTCGACCGGGATCCCTGCAACGATCCGTTCTGCAAGGACATCTGCGATCTCGGCACTCATCACCGACGAGATCCCGTGGATGTACGAACCTTCCTTCAGGACCCGGACGAAGTTCGAGTACACGTGAAACATGTTGTTGGTGGTATCGAACTTGACCTCGGAGTCGAAGAGATCCCCGATCCCGTGGAGGAACGGGTGGGGTATCCCCTCGATGTCATGGGTCGCCCAGAACTCGCTGTGCTGGGTGAGCTCCCCCATGGTGAGAACGAAGTCCCCGATCTTCGAGGCGACGATCTTCCCCGTGGGGGTGAGGATATACCCATGCTCGAGGGGCTCGATGAGGGCGAGGCGTTCGAGCCCGCGGATCTTCGGGATAATTGCCTGGGAGGTGCTGCCTGTCACGTCTCTCAGTTCGGACAGGGACTTCGTTCCTTCGGCCACGGAGAGCAGGATCTGGATCTTCAACCGGGAGGAGTAGATGGACTGGATCAGCTTGTAGGTCTTGTTATAAACCTCGAGGCTCCCCATTACAATACGATTGGCTGAAAGGTATATATATCTTGATCCCGCCTTTTGCGTCGATGTGGGAGAATGTCCCCCGAACAGGGGCGCCTTTGCATTTTTCAATAAAGGGAGGGGGTATCAGTGTATGATATGAACCGACTGGAGGACGAAGATCCCACAGGCAAAGAAGATATACTGGCCATCGGCAAGGATATCGCAGATGAAATCCGTGGACGGCAGGATCCCGATGAGCCGGATGCATCCCTGTGAGTAGAGGTTCGTCGCCACGAGGATGGCGGCCCTGAGAAGCGGCAGGGCGCCGAGCCCAAGGACGAGGAGGGGGAGGGCGAATAGCAGGTTCAGCGAGGTGAGGAGGCCTTTCGTCTTCGCTTCCCCGAAGATGACCGGGATTGTTCTCACCCCGGTCCTTTCATCGCCCAGCCGGTCCCTGATATCGGGTATCGTTGAGGCCATGATCCCCCAGAAGAAGAAGAGGAGGCCCATGATGACGGTCCGGATATCTGGCGTGGAGCCGGTGAGGGCTACCGGGAGGAGGGCGAGGAAGAAGGCCCAGGCAAACCCGACCATGATGTTCTTCACGAAGGGTATCTCCTTCAGCCTCCGGTACGGGAGACCGGGCGGGAGCCATCGGACGCTGTACAGGGTGCCACAGATAAAGGGTATCAGGGTGACGAGCACCGCCCACAGGTTGTGCATTCCCGAAAGGAGCAGCGAGACCCCGATGCCTGCCAGGGAGAGCCCGATCAGGCTCTTCTCGTAGCGTTTGGTAAAACTGTACCTGTCCTGCCTGTTGATCGCGTCCTCGTCTTCGTCGGTCTTCCTGTTCAGGTTGTAGATGGCAAAGGCGATCAGGAAGGGGATGATAATTAACTCAGGTGACCAGGCGATCTGCTGGATATAGCAGGAGACATATGCCATGGCCACGCATTCGAGCGCAAGGTAGAGGGAACTGAATACAAGGAAATCAAGAAGTGCATGTACCTTCACTTCAATCTCTTTCAATACCAGAAGCGGTTCAAATACCTTTTGTACAGTACCGTGGGTGGAGAATGTCATATGATATAAAAGTCATGTATCCACGTTACATTCATTCTTATGACGAAAGTTCATCGCTGCGATGAACCGGAAAAGCCGGGATTAATATATAATCTTCATGATAAAGTTATCAATCGGGGTGAAGAAGGCAGCAGGAGGTGAACCTTCTGTTGCCAGCCACACCACTCACCAGTCCTCACCCCTCGAATTCACGAACATCAAGACATGGGAAGGGAAAGATCCATGGAATGCGAGAACAGAATGAACACGGGGGAGCTCCTTTTCGAGATGATCCTGGCTTCCATGGCGCTCGGCCCCAGGATGAGTACCCGAGGAGAAGATCCTTGAATACAACCAGGAGATGCTGAGGTCCTCCGGGATCTTTGTGCATGACCTCAGGACGATCCTCCTGGACTGCAGCCGCATCGGGGGAAGGATCATCAGGATCGGACGGTTCATCATCGATCTCGAGACAAAGGTCGGGGAAACGGCAAGGTCAGTCCGCGACGAGGGACTCATCAAGGGGATCATTCATGCGGACGGGACGGTCAGCATCGAGGTACATCGGGGACAAGTTCCGGCGGAAGCTGGAGTTCGTCTCGTACGAGAGCATCGATGCAGGCATGAAGATCCCATTCCAGACGGTCTCTCTCGATGCAGCCCGGACAGAGTCCAGGCAGGTATCCTGAGAGAAGACTCCCATCTCCTCAAATCTCCCCTCCCTTCTCACGTTCACTCCTCTGGTTTTCAGGGAACAGGTACTTCATCCAGCCAGCGCACCGTCCCGGAGGGAAGGCCGTATGCACCTCCCGTCATTTTCACCCCGCCCCAGGAAGAAACCTGATGAGGGGCGAGAGAAATGAGTAGAGAGAGATGGAACCCCAGGCAATCGTCCTCCACCTCGACATGGACAGGCTTCTTCGCTTCCGTCGAGGTGAGGGAGCACCCCGATCTCAGGGGGAAACCGGTCATCGTGGGCGCTGACCCGAAGGGCGGGAGCGGCCGCGGGGTGGTGAGCACCGCCTCCTACGAGGCACGGAAGTTCGGCATCCGGTCGGGTATGCCGATCTCGAGGGCCTTCGCCCTCTGCCCGGACGGGGTGTACCTCCCTCCGCACTTCCCCCTCTACCTGAAGGCTTCCCGCGGGGTGATGGAGATCCTGCGCACCTACTCCGACCATCTCCACCAGGTGAGCATTGACGAGGCATTCCTCGATATCTCCCGTGCAGGGAGCTGACGAGGCCGCGGAGGCTGTTGCCCGCGAGATCAAAAGAGAGATCCTCGGGAAGGAGCATCTCACCTCCTCGATAGGCATCGGGCCTTCGCGGATAGTCGCAAAGATCGCCTCCGACTACAGGAAACCGGACGGGCTGACCGTTGTACCGCCGGACCAGGTGCCAGGGTTCCTCGGGCCACTCCCTGTCGGCAGGATCCCGGGAATAGGGAGAAAGACGGGCGGGGAACTTGCACTTCTGGGGATCGAGACCATCGGGGATCTCGCCGGGTATGATATCCAGCTCCTGCAGTCCCGTTTCGGCAAATGGGGGGTCCACATGCATGAACTTGCGCAGGGGAGGGACACGCATGATATCAGCGGGGACGGGACAGCCCGATCGATAAGCAGGGAGACGACCTTCGAGCATGACACCGACGATCCCGCTCTCCTCCTGCAGGCCCTCGACGAGATGTCGGCCGACCTCCACGAGACCATCACGACGGATCACCTCTTCTTCAGGACACTCACCCTCAAGATCAGGTACACGGGGTTCATCACAAAGACCCTGTCCCGGACAATCCCTCACGAGACGAACGCCCTGCAGGCCATGCAGGATCTCGCGCGGGGACTCCTCGCTTCGGCGCCCGGGAAGGGAACAGTCCGCCTGATCGGGATCAGGCTCTCCAAGCTCCAGGAGCTGGGGACGGAACAGCGATCGATAGACGAGTATCTTTCAGGAGAAGATCGGCCGGATCCGGGCGATGAATGATGGCGATCTCAGCGGGAGATCCGGGCTCCCGTCCGCCCTTCGTTCACCTGTGCAACCGGTAGGTCCCGCGTGGCGCACATATCCTGAAACGGGCACCTTCGCCGGGCGCCCCCAGTTCCTGGATGGATATGTCCGTGATACCGAGGATCTCCCGGACGAGGAAGAGCCCGTATCCCGAGGTCTTGCCGAACCCAGGCGAGAAGATACGTTCCCTGTCCTGGGGTGGTATCCCCACGCCGTCATCCTCGCAGGTGATGGTGAGCCCGTCCGGGGTTTCCATGGCAGAGAACCGGATCCTTGTCAGGGTATCCCCATGCCTGATGGAATTATCGATGAGGTTGTAGAAAGCCCGCTCGAGGAGGGGATCGGCAAAGAGCTCGATCCCGTCGATCTCGATGAGGAGTTTCACCTTCCCGAGGGTGAACCTCCCGCCTGCCCGCACGATCACCTCCCTGAGGTCCTGCCAGACCGGTGCATGGATCCCCACAACCTGGTATTCCTTGGTGAACTCGATCTGGTGCTGGATCATGCGCGCCGCATCCTCCACGGCGGAAATGATCCTCTTCGCCTGGTCCGGGCGGGCCTCCTGCCTGAGGAGTTCGGTGTACCCGAGGATGACCATGAGCTGGTTCCGGATGTCATGCCGGGTAATGGACGAGAGGAGGTTCAGTTTCCGGTGGGCTGTCAGGAGGTCCTCTTCCCCCTTCTTCCTCTCGGTGATATCCCGTACAAAGACGAGCGTCGCCGGCGCCCCTTTGTAGCTGATGATCCCTGCATTGATCCCAAAGTGGAGCACGACCCCGTCCTTCCGGTGGATCACGGTGTCGTAAGATCCGGGGAGTCGCCTTTCCGGCAAGGCGGGACCGGTAGATCTCGAGGATCCTCGGGATCTCCCCGGGGTCGATGAGGTCCATGAACTGCCTGCCCACGAGGTCCCCGGGGACACCGCCCCACATCTCCGCGGCCCGGCTGTTGCAGAACCTGATGGTGTAGTCCTGGACGACCAGTATCCCGTCGTTTGCCCGCTCGACGAGGGTCCGGTACTTCTCCTCGTTCTCCCTGAGTGCATCCTCGGCCCTCTTCAGCTCGGTGATGTCCATGATGGACATCACGCTGTTCCTGCTCCCCGGGATGCGGGCGACCGAGAAGATCCCGTGCCTCGCGGCCCCCCACCGGTCGACCAGCCTTGCCTCGTAGTGCTGGATAGCGGAGGCCGGGTCTTCGTGGAGGAGGCGGAAGTACTCGGAGAGCCTCGGGAGTTCATCGGGCGGGACGAACGCCGACCAGTGGGTACTCCCCTCGATCTCCCGGGGCGGGAACCCGAAGAGCGGCTCGACCTCGCCGTTCGCGAGGATGATGGTGCCGTGCTCGTCGAGGATCGCGGTCGCCGTCCCCGTCGTCCGGAAGATTGTCCGGTAGAGGTTCTCCGAGAGCCGGAGTTTCTCGTCCGCCTTCTTCACCTCCGTGATATCGGTGACGGAGATGACACAGTTCGGGCTGCCAGGGATGAGTTTTGCAGAGACGATACCGTACATCGTCCTCCCCCGATGGTCGATGAGCCTCGTCTCGAAGCGCTGGGACGAGCAGCCGGGATCCTCGTGGAGGAGCCGCCAGAACCCGGTGACCCGGGGCTTCTCGTCAGGGGGGACGAACGCTGACCAGTGGAGCTTCCCTGCCAGTTCCCCGGGACTGAACCCGAAGATCGGCCCGGCCTCGGCATTGGCGAGGAGGAGGTACCCGTCGCCGTCCAGGATGGCGGTGGCAGACCCCGTTATCTCGAAGATGGTCCGGTAGCGCTCCTCGCTCTCCCTGAGGGCCTTCTCGGTCCGGTGGTTCTTCACCGAGAGCCTCACCATCCTCTCGAGTTCCCCGAAGAGAGCCTCCGGATCCCCTCCCTTGGTGAGATAGAAGTCGGCCCCGTTGTTCAGGGACTCGCCGGCTCCCTGCTCGCTCCCCTTCCCTGTCATGACGATGAAGGGGGTGGTGTCCCCGCGGTCCCGGAGGTTCTTCAGGAACTCTATCCCGTCCATCTCCGGCATACGGAGGTCGAAGACGATGGCATCGAAGGGGTGGCTCCGGTGCATCTCCAGGGCCGCGGGGGAGGAGGACGAGGTCGCGAGCTCGATCTCCCCCGATCTCCCCAGGAAGTGCCGCGCGAGATCGAGCATCTCCTCTTCATCGTCAACAATAAGGAGGGAGATCATGGGCATCCCGGTGGGCCGAAGCGGTTCACGACGACGAATATGGGAACTTCCTGAAGATGTAGCTTTCTCTTCTCTCAGTCAGGGTCTCCCCGGCGCAGGTCCCTCAGGCTCCATGGGCGACCGGGTGAGGAACGGGGATCCCCTGAGAAGATACGCCTCAGGGGTATCCCGCCCCTTCCCGTCGTGCTTTCTCACTCGATGGTTCTCTTGTAGGTCGTGATCCCGAGGATGATGGCCGCAGACGAGAAGATGAACAGGGCGAGCAGGTCGTACCCGATGACCCCTATCCCCTGGCCCCGGAGAATGATGCTTCTCAGGGCATGGACGGTGTAGTACTCGGGGTTGATCGTCGTTATCCAGCGGAGCCAGGAGGGCATCCCGTTGGTCGGGTAGAATGCACCGCTCGTCATGAAGAGGATCAGGTTGAAGAATGCCACGGTCGAGGCATACTCCTGCTGGGTATTGAACCGTGAAGCGACCGAGACAACGAGGGCGGTCACCCCGATACACGAGAGGACGAGGACGAGGAGGACGAGGAGGAACTGGTCCATCGTCCTGATAACGATCCCCGTGATAAGGAGGTCCACGATGACGATGATGAACCCCGCGAGGAACGCCCGCACGGTGCCGCTCCCGATGATCCCGAGGATGATGCTGGAGCGCTTCACCGGCGTGACCAGGTACCCCTCGATGATCCCCGCCTCCCTGTCCCTGATAAGGGCGAACGCCCCGCCCATCATGGTCGTCATGAAAATGGCCATGACGATGACCCCGACCCCGAAGAACTGGAAGTAGACGATGTCTCCATACATCTTATTGAACACGACAGGATTCTGCATCCCCGTCGATGCCACTGCCGCGGCTATCCCGCCTTCCATGAGGGCCGGGATCGCGTAATCGGAGCTGTCCTCGTAGACCCGGACGGTAGTATCGCCGGGGAGGGTCGACGGGAAGATAATCAGCTCCGCTAATCTCGCTGTCTGCTATAGCCTGTTTGGCCACATCTTCGGAGGGATAGACCGTGACATCGAAGATGGTTGGCTTGTCCGGAGCGGACCTGAAGTTTCTCAGGGCCTCGACAGAGGCGGTGAAGAGGGGGGTCTCGGTGACGTACGGTTCGGACTGCACGACACCGATATGGATACCGGTGATGGTCCCCCCTATCACATTCCCGAAGACGATCAGGTACATGATGGGCATGAAGAGGGTGAAGATGATGACGTACGGCGTGCTGATGAACTTCTTCATGTCCCGCCGGAATATCGCGATCGCGCCATGGATCATGGTCATGGCTTCTTCCCCCCTCCCGCGGCCTGCTCCTGCTCTCCCTCTCCCGAGTCCAGCTTCCTCCCCGTGAGGTAGATGAACACATCCTCGATCGAGGGGGAGTGGATGGAGATAGAGGTCATGGGAACCGAGTACTTCTCGAATATCGCGATGATCGCGGGGAGCACGCTGTTCCCGTTCCGTGCAGAGATGTGGAAGGACTTCTCCTTCTCCACGATCGAGGTAACGAGGCCGGACTCCTTTATCGCGGGGAGGACCCGTTCATCGGGGTGGTCGAACCCGATATCGATGAGGTCACCCGCGGGGAGGGCCCTCTTGTGGTTCTCGGGCGTGTCAAGGGCGATGAGCCTCCCCTTGTCCATGAAGGCGATGCGGTTGCAGAGCCGTTCTGCCTCGTCCATGTAGTGGGTGGTCAGGATGATCGTCGTGTTCTCCGTGTTCAGCTTCGTGATCTGCTGCCAGACCTCGAACCGCGAATCAGGGTCCAGGCCGATGGTGGGCTCGTCGAGGAAGAGGATGAGGGGGCGGTGGAGGAAGGCCCGCACGATCTCGAGCTTCCTCCGCATCCCGCCCGAGAAGGTGCTGACCCGCGAGTTGGCCCGGTCGGTGAGACCGGTCATCTTCAGCAGCTCCCAGATCCGTTCTTCGAGGACCTTCTCTTCGACATTGAGAAGCCGGCCGTAGAAGTCGAGGTTGTCATAGGCGGTGAGCTCCAGGTCGAGCGTGCTGTTCTGGGGGCAGACGCCGATGATGGAGCGCACGCTCTCCGGATCCTTCGTCACCTCAAAGCTCCCCACAAAGGCGGTTCCGCCGGTGGGCTGGATGAGGGTGGTGAGAATCCGGATCAGGGTGCTCTTTCCCGCACCGTTCGGGCCGAGGAGCCCGAAGATCTCCCCCCGGGTGACATCGAAGGATACGTCATCCACAGCGGTAACCGAGTGGTTGCTGCGAAAGACCTTGGACAGGTGCTCCAGCCTGATGATCTTCTCTTCGGTCATGGGTCCATTCCGGATTGATTGCAGGGATTTTCAGGGAAGAGGTGAATATTCTCAGGGATCAGGGTACGACCGTCTCCCGCTCTCCGGCTCTCTTATCTCCGTATCTCAGTATATCTCTCCGGGAAAGGATATATTTGTTGTGAATGAGACAACAGAAATTCTCTCCTCCAGAAAAGCCCGGAACAGGTCGCAGGGATGAAGCTGAAACGAAAGCAGGCCCCGGGCAGGTTCCCGGAATCTTTCCAGGAAGGGAAGAAGGATAGATCACCTTATTTTTATCCTGTTCCTACATCAGTACCCGGATGCTTCCCCTCATTCTCGATCTCACCGGGAAGAAGGTCGTCATCTTCGGAGGGGGGCCGGTCGGGGCACGAAAGGCGGCATTCTTCAGGGGAGAGTGCCGGGTGCTTGTCGCGAGCAGGTCGTTCGGGAAGGAGGTCCGTGGCCTCGATGTCGAACTGGTGAAGCTGGACCTCGGGTCTGCATCTGACCGGGACCTGAAGGGCCTTATGGAAGGAGCATTCCTTGTCATCGCCGCGGTGAAGGATCCAGCCCTGAACAACCGGATCCTCACCCTCTCCCGTGACCTGGGGGTACTCTGCAACACCGCCTCCGGGGATCCCGGCGATATCATCATCCCCTCTGTGTGGAAGGGGAAGTCCCACGCTGTCGCGGTGACGACCTTCGGGAGGTCCCCGGCGATGGCACGCTATATCCGGGAGAAGGTGGCCCTCGATGCCGAAGCGATCGACCTCATGATCGATCTCCAGGGCCGTACCCGGGAGGCCCTCAAGGCAGCCGAGCCCTCGCAGGAGAGGCGTGCCGCCATCCTCTGGGAGATTGTCGGTGATAAAGCCGCCTGGGAGGCTCTCGGCCAGGGTTTGGATGCCGCCTGGGAGTATGTCGAAGGGAGATACCTCCATGGATAGCCGGGTCTTCACCCCGCTCGCCGTCGCGAGCCTCTCCCACCATGAAGCATCGGCCACCGAGCTCGAGAAGGCCCGGTTCCCCGACGAGGGGGAGTTCCTCTCCGGCGCCCGGGAGCATTTCAGGGGGGTCCTCCTCCTCCAGACCTGCAACCGGGTGGAGATCCTGGTCCAGGGTTCCGCGGGCGGTCTCTCTGATTTCCTTATCTCGACGGGGAGGAGGGGCTTCCGGATCCTCGAGGGCGAGGAGGTCCTCCGGCACCTCCTGGACCTCGCGGCGGGCATCGACTCGATGATCGTCGGGGAGGACCAGATCCTCGGCCAGATGAAGACCGCTCTCGCCCGGGCAAAGGAGGCGGGGGTCTCCTCGAACCTCGTCGAGATCTGCATCGAGAAAGCGGTTCATGTCGGGATCCAGGTGCGGCGGAGGACGAACATCAACCGGGGCGCCGTCTCCATCGGTTCGGCCGCGGTCCAGCTCGCCGAGAACCTCCTCGGCGGCCTCGCGGAGAAGCATATCCTCGTCATCGGCAGCGGGGAGATGGGGATGCTCGTCGCCCAGGCCCTCTCTGCCCGGGGCCTCTCCGCCATCTACGTGGCGAACCGGACCTACGAGCGGGCGGTCACCCTCGCCGGGAAGATCGGCGGAAGGGCGGTTAACCTCAAGGACCTGTACCACTATATCAGGCTCTCCGACGTGGTCATCTCCTGCACATCGGCCCCCCACCCCATCATCCACCGCGACCCCCTCCGCGAGGCCATGAAAGACCGGCGCTGGCCCCTCGACCAGCGCCCGAGGCCGATCATCATCATCGATATCGCCCAGCCGAGGGACGCGGAGGAGGGGGTCTCATCCGTCGATGGGGTGAGCCTCTTTTCCATCGACGATCTCCGGGTCGTCTCCGAGAACAACCTCGCGGAGCGGAGGGCGGAGGCCGAGCGCGCCCGGGACTTCATCGGGGAGGAGCTCGAGCAGTTCGTCCTGCTCGTGAACCGGACCGCGGCCGACGATACCCTCTCCCTCCTCTATACCTGGGCGGAGGCCATCCGCGTGCGGGAGCGGGACCGGGCCATCCACCGCCTCGCCGGCAACGATCCCCGGGTGAGGGAGGTGATCGATGACCTCACCCGGGCGATGGTGAAGAAGCTCCTCTCCGATGCCACCCTCTCCATCCGTGAATGTGCCGAGAAGGGTGATATCCAGTCGGCTGAGGCCATGGTCCGTGCGATTACCCAGGGCGACGGCCACTGCCTGATGGAAGGGGACGAGGAGCGGGAAGACGAGGCCCCCTGATCGGGCATGTTATCCCAGCTCTTCCATGGAGCCTGAAAATAGAATCCGGGATCCCGGACCCTGCCCCCTGCTACCCTGCCTTGAGGACCCGGTCCCCTACCTTCACGTCCCGGTCTACCTTGAGCCCGATCTCCTGTCCCCTGGCGGCAGCCGGGATGACCGTATGCTCTATCTGCATCGAGACGACCTTCTGGGTAAAATCCGTCTGGGGCCCTGTGAAACGAATCTCCTCGCCCTGTTTCAGGTCATCAGAGAGTGCCACCACCGCGACCCCGATCTTCGGGAAGTAATGGGTCACCTTGCCGAGAGCTGTCTCCATATCAGGTTCCTCAGAGAACCAGTTACGGGCTACCCGCTATAAAGGTTGTTGAGGGAAGCCCGGCTCCCTCAGGGGCTTCGGCTCGGTCCCGAGGGGCCCCGTTCTCCCTTAGTCCGAGGGGCCCCTGCCCCCCCGGACAGGAGGAGCCGCTTCGCGCCTCCTCCTCCCCCGGGACAGCCCGGCTCCCTCACGGGAGCCGGTCTTCCCCAATCGGTATATTCTTTGGGATAGAACCTGAAATCACTGGTGCTGAAACCGGCTGGTGATTCCGTGGACGTGTTTCCGGTGAGAAGGATGCGAAGATACCGGCGGAGGATCGTACAGGAACTCTTCACCGAGACCTGCCTCCATCTGAGCGACCTCATCGTCCCCCTCTTTATTGACGAGGGGACCGATCGCCCCCTGCCCATCGGCTCCATGCCCGGAACTGTGAGACACCCGGTCGGGGACCTCCCGGGCGTTGCGGCGAGGATCACCGACCTGGACCTGAAGTCCGTCCTCCTCTTCGGGATACCGGTGGCAAAGGATCCTGAAGCGAGATCGGCCTTCGCACCCGACGGGGTGATCCAGAGATCGGTGATGGCGATGAAGGAGGCGGTTCCCGACCTCGTGGTCTGCACCGATGTCTGCGCCTGCGAATATACCGATCACGGGCATTGCGGGATCGTCGGGGAGAAGGCCGGCGGGAAGGACCTCCTGAACGACCCCTCCCTCGAACTCATGAACAGGATCGCCGTCAGCCATGCCGAGGCCGGTGCAGATATCGTCGCCCCGTCATGCATGCTGGACGGCATGGTCGCATCCATCCGGACCGCCCTTGACGAGAACGGCTTTGAGGATGTCCTGATCATGTCCTATTCGAGCAAGTTCGCCTCAGGGTTCTACGGCCCCTTCCGTGAGGCGGCAGAATCGGGCTTCAGGCTTCGGGGACAGGAGCACCTACCAGCTCAACCCGTCCAATGCCCGGGAGGCGATCCTCGAGTCCACGCTCGATGCGGACGAGGGGGCTGATATCCTCATGGTGAAACCGGCCGGCTACTACCTGGACATCCTTGCCTCCCTCCGCGACCTCGGGCTCCCCCTCGCCGCATTCCAGGTGAGCGGGGAGGTACTCGATGATCAAGGCGGCAGCGGAACGGGGATGGATCGACGATCGGACCGCCGTCATGGAGAGCCTCACCTGCATAAAAAGGGCAGGCGCGGACCTCATCGTCACGTACTTCGCCGAGGAAGCCGCCGGGTGGGCGCATGAAGAGCAGTGAGCTGTATTCCCAGGCGGTGAAGCTCATGCCAGGCGGGGTGAGCAGCCCCGTCCGTGCAATCAAGCCCCACCCGTTCTACACCCTCTCGGGGAAGGGCAGCAGGATAACGACGGCGGACGGGCAGGAGCTCATCGACTGCTGCATGGCCTACGGGCCCCTCCTGCTCGGTCACGCCCATCCCGGTATCCACGCTGCCATCAGCTCGCAGCTGGAGAAGGGGTGGCTCTACGGGACCCCTTCCCCCCTCGAACTGGAGATGGCAGGGCTCATCAGGGGGGATTACCCCTCTATCGAGATGGTCCGCTTCGTCTCCTCCGGGAGCGAGGCGACCATGTCGGCGATCCGGGTCGCGCGGGGCTTCACGGGGAAGAGCGATATCGTGAAGGTCGAGGGAGGGTTCCACGGGGCTCACGATGCGGTCCTCGTAAAGGCGGGTTCGGGGGCGACGACCCTCGGGGTTCCCGATTCGGCGGGGGTGCTCCGGGATCTCACCCGGCATACCCTCCAGGTGCCGTACAACGACCCGTCCGCCCTTGAAGAGACCCTTGCCAGGAACGCGGATGTCGCGGCCTTCATCCTCGAACCGGTGCTCGGGAACATCGGCCCGGTCCTCCCCGAGGAGAACTACCTCAGCGAGGTCCGTTCCATCACGAGGGAACACGACGTCCTCCTCATCTTCGACGAGGTGATCACCGGCTACCGGCTGGGGAGGGGCGGGGCACAGGGGCTCTGCGGCGTCCGGCCCGACCTCACGACCCTGGGGAAGATCCTCGGCGGGGGGCTCCCGATCGGCGCATTCGGGGGAAGACGGGAGATCATGGACTACGTGGCCCCCTGCGGCCCGGTCTACCAGGCAGGGACTTTCAGCGGAAACCCCCTCTCCCTCGCCGCGGGGATCGCGACCATCCGGTATCTCCACGAGAACGGCGATATCTACCATCGCCTTGACGATACCGCAAGGACCATCGCCGAATCTGTTCATGACTCCGGCGGGAAGGGATCCTTCGTCAGGCTCGGTTCCCTGTTCAAGTACTTCTTCCGGGACAAGCCCCCCCGTAATTACCGGGAGGCGAAGGAGAGCGATACAGGAGCCTTCGGGGTTTTCTGGAAGGGGATGCTCTCCCGCGGGATCTTCCTGCCGCCGTCGCAGTTCGAGACGAACTTCCTCTCCGCGGCCCACACGGACGAGGATATCGAGGCCATCGCGCGGGGGTACCAGGAATGCCTCTCCTGATAGGGACCCGGGGGAGCAAGCTCGCCCTCAACCAGACCGAGCGGGTCTGCCGGATCCTCGCCGAACAGGGCGTCGAGGTCGAGACGGTCATCATCCGCACCCAGGGAGATGACGACACCGGCGTCCCCCTCCACGAGATCGGCGGCCAGGGCCTCTTCGTAAAGGCCCTTGATGACGCCATCCTCTCAGGGGAGATCGATGCTGCCGTCCACAGCATGAAAGATATCCCCGTCAAACGGCCAGAGGGGCTCAACACGACGGCCATCCTGGAGAGGGACTCACCCGCCGATTTTCTCGCCATCTCCACGGCCATGAACCAGGTGAGTATCGTCGGGACATCGAGCCTGCGACGGCGGGCCCAGATCCTACGGCACGACGGCTCGGTCGAGGTAAAACCACTTCGGGGGAACGTGGACACGAGGATACGGAAGCTCATCTCGGGCGACTTCCACGGCATCATCCTTGCAGAGGCCGGCCTCGACCGGCTGGGCTATAAACTCAGGGGATACCGGCTGCAGCCGGAACGCTTCGTCCCCACGGCCAACCAGGGGGCGATCGCGGTGGTCTCCCGCGACGACCCGCGCCTGATCATCACCCTGTCGTCGCTCGACCATACCCCGACGAGAAAGGATGTGATGGCCGAGCGTGCGGTCCTCGAGGAGCTGGGCGGCGGCTGCTTCACGCCCATCGGGGTCTATTGCAGGGACGGGCACCTCATCGCCGAGGTCCTGTCCCTGGACGGGAAGAGGACCGAGCGGATAGAGGAGGACGTTGCCGATGCCGGGGCGGCGAGGGCATGCGGGAAGCGCCTCGCGGCAAAGGCCGCCGACCTGCTCGCCGAGGCGCGGGCATTCCTCGGGGGAAAGGATGAAGCAAAAGGGTAAGGTCTGGCTCGTCGGTGCCGGCCCGGGGAGCCCCGACCTCCTCACCCTCAGGGCCATGAGGGTGCTTGAGAAGGCCGAGGTCGTCCTCTATGACCAGCTTGCCGGCGGCGTGAGGGCTCTCCTCCCGAAGGGGGCGGAGCTCATCGACTGCGGGAAATCGGGTTCCAGGCATACCATGGAACAGGCCGAGATCGAGCGGACCATGGTAGAGAAGGCTCTCGCGGGGAAGCGGGTCGTCCGGCTGAAAGGGGGCGACCCGTTCCTCTTCGGGCGGGGAGGCGAGGAGCTCGAAGCGCTGCGGGACGCCGGGGTGCCCGTGGAGCTCGTCCCCGGGGTCACGAGCGCGATCGCGGTCCCAGGCTGCGTGGGGATCCCGGTTACCCACCGGGACCATGCATCGGAGGTTGTCATCCTGACCGGCCATGAGGACCCGGACAAGGAGGAGTCCTCCCTTGACTGGGACCTCCTGGCAAAGTTCAGGGGTACCATTGTTATCCTGATGGGGGTGAAGAACCTCTCATCGATCGCTTCCAGGCTGGTAGCCCGGGGAAAGGATCCGGAGACCCCGGTTGCAATCATCGAACGGGGCCTGGACGCCGGACAGAGGGTAACCAGGGGACCTCTCGGGAAGATCGGCGGGATAGGGGAGCGAGGCCGGGGTCCGTCCCCCGGCGGTCATCGTCATCGGGGGCGTTGTCGGCCTCTATCGTGAGGAGGATTTATGCGGAGCGACGTAGTGAAACAGGGGTTCGAGCGGGCGCCCAACCGTGCCCTGCTGCGGTCCCTCGGGGTTACGGAAAGCGAGATGGACGAGCCCTTCATCGGGATCGCGAACGCCTGGAACACCATCGTTCCCGGCCACGTGCACCTCCGGCAGCTCTCGGAGAAGGTCAGGGAAGGGATCTGCGCCGCCGGAGGGGTCCCCTTCGAGTTCGGGGTCATCGGTATCTGCGACGGGATCGCCATGGGCCACGAGGGGATGCGGTACTCCCTCCCATCGCGGGAGAATATCGCCGACTCCATCGAGCTCATGGTCCAGGCACACCGGTTCGACGGACTCGTCTGCGTCGGCACCTGCGACAAGATCGTGCCGGGGATGCTCATGGCGGCGGTCCGTTGTGATATACCGACGGTTGTCGTCACGGGAGGGCCCATGCTCCCGGGTTCCCTCGGGGGGAAGGACCTCTCCCTTATCGATGTCTTCGAGGCGGTGGGGAGAGTGGCTGCCGGGACCATGGACGAAGGGGAGCTCCATACCCTCGAATGCGCATCCATGCCCGGCTGCGGCTCCTGCCAGGGGCTTTATACCGCGAACACCATGGCCTGCGTCACCGAGTCCCTCGGGATGTCCCTCGCCGGCTGTGCGACGATCCCGGCCGTGGACGCGGGGAAGCTCAGGATTGCAAGGCAGAGCGGGGAGCGGGTGGTCGGCCTCGTGAAGGAGAGGATGACCCCGACGGCGATCATCACCAGTGAAAGTATCCGGAACGCGATCCGGGTCGACATGGCCCTCGGGGGGTCCACGAACACCATCCTCCACCTCATGGCGCTCGCCGTCGAGGCCGGGATCCCGCTCGATCTGGATACCTTCAATGATCTCGGCGGAAAGGTCCCGCACATCTGCGACATGCAGCCGGCAGGCCCCCATTCCATGCTCGGGCTCCACAGGGCGGGGGGCATCCCGGCGGTCCTCTCCAGGCTGAAGGACCTCCTCGAGGATTCGCCAACCGTCTCCGGTCCCGGCATCAGGGAGATCGCGTCGATGGGCAAGGTCAGCGACAGCAAGATCATCCACACAGTAAGGAAACCGGTGCATGCGGCGGGCGGTCTCAGGGTGCTCCGCGGCTCCCTCGCTCCCGATGGCGCGGTGGTGAAGGCCGCGGCTGTCGACGAGAAGATGTGGCACCACAAGGGCCCTGCGCGGGTCTTCGACGGTGAGAGGGCTGCAATGGACGCGATCCTTGCAAGGAAGATCCGGGAAGGGGATGTCGTTGTCGTGAGGTACGAAGGCCCCCGGGGCGGTCCCGGTATGCCGGAGATGCTCTCCCCGACGTCAGCCATCTACGGCCTCGGGTACCGGCGCGTCGCCCTCGTCACCGACGGGAGGTTCTCCGGCGGGACGCGGGGGCCGTGCATCGGCCATGTCGCCCCCGAGGCAGAGATCGGCGGCCCCATCGCCCTCGTCCGCGACGGGGACATGATTACGATAGACATCGGGAAGAAGAGCCTCGATCTCCTCGTCCCGGAGAAGGTCCTGAAAGAGCGCCGGAAGTCATGGAAACCCCGGAAGAAGGCGCTCGCCGGAGTCCTCGCGAGGTACGCGGCAACGGTCGGGCAGGCAAATCTCGGGGCCGTGCAGCGGTGAGCTGAAGGGGATTTCCCCCCGCCCCGCACCGCCTTTTCTAGAGCTTGTCCCTCATCACGAAGACGAAGCTCTTCGGCCGGTTGTTCTCGTAGAGGATGGGTTTCCCCCGGACGGTCATCGGCATCCTCGCCCCCGACGCGTTCTTTGCGAGGAAGAACCCTGTCCAGTCCGCCCCCCAGAAGGCCTGGAAGAAGTCGTAGGAGAGGTTCACGGTGTTCTCGGGATGGGCGAGCTCGCCGATGGGTCTCCCGTGCACGTCCCGGTGCGAGAGGCCGAACTTCTTCTCGAAGCTTGTGTTGACGTAGGTGATCCTCCCCGCCTGGTCGGTGATAACGACATAGTCACTCATCGAATCGAGCGCGTTCGTGAGGAAAAGGAGCCGCTCCCTCTCTTCGACGAGCTGTTTGTTCGTGAGCTTCAGCTCGTCCTCCATCAGCTTGAGGCCGGTGATGTCATGACGGTAGATGGCGATATGGAGGGAGCCCTTCTTCGTATCGGCCACCGTGTAGAGCGTCGTGTCAAAGCACCTCCCATGGTCCTCCTCCTCGAAGGAGACCCTCCCTTCCGAGAATATCCGGTGCAGCTCGTCAGCGGTCTTTATCGTGATGGTCCCCGGGGGGATGAGGCCGGATACGGGCTGGTTCACGAGCTCCGTGGCCGGTCTTCCCGCCCGGGCGGCGAACGCGTCGTTGAGCGCGAGTATCTTTCCCGCATTGTCGACGAGCACTATCTCGTCCCGGGTCGCGTTGAGGAGGGCGCGGATCGTCTCCTCGCTCCCCCTCAGTCTCTCTTCGAGGGCGTGCCGGTACAGGGCCATCTCGATGCTCACCCTGACCCTCTGCGGCTCAAAGGGCTTGATGACGTACCCGAAGGGCCCCGCGATCTTTGCCATCTCGACGGTCGGCTGGTCGGAGTGGGCGGTGAGGAAGAGGACCGGGATATCGAACCTGTCCCGTATCTCGGCCGCCGCCTGGATCCCGTTCATCCCGCCTTTCAGAATAATATCCATGAGGACGAGGTCAGGGCGGAGTTCTCCGGCTCTCTTCACGGCCTCCGCGCCATTGTCTATGACGAGTGGAGCCTGATATCCCATCTCGTTCAGGCTGTTCTGGATATCGGTACCGGTGATGAACTCGTCCTCTACGATGAGGATGGTCGGGCGGGCCGTCGCCAACGGACCTCCGCCCTCCCCGGCCCTCTCACCTGGCGGCATGAATGTCGGCTGGTATCTCCGTCGGGAACCCCGGTTTTCTGTCGTTCAGTTCAGCCGTTCCCTGAACACGAAGACGCGGCAGATGGTGATATTATTCCGGATGACGGGGGTGCTCTTCAGCAGGGTCTTCAGCTTCAGGTTGGTGCTTGGTGACGAGCGTGATGCTCCCGTTCCAGACGTTCTTCTTGTCCACGAAGAAGGCGTTGCCGTCGATGGGGAAGGTGTCCTGCGGGTCCTTGAGGATGCTGATCTGCTTCCCCTTCACCTCGTCAAGGGTATACCCGAACCGTTTCTGGAAGGCCTCGTTCACGAAGAAGATGGCCCCCATGTCGGTGGTGGAGATGAGGATGTCGTCCATGCCGTCGAGCATCGCCTTGAAGACGACGAGGTCCTTCCGCTCCTTCAGGAGCTGCTCGTTCAGGGTCTTCAGCTTCCCGTCGGCCTGTTTCATCTCGGTGACATCCCTGCTGTTCACGGCGCACCGGACGATCTCGCCCAGCGGGTATCGTGAGGGGGATGATGCTGTGGCCGACCCACTTCCCGCCTGAACTCCTCGTCGAAGAAGAAGGCTTCTTGTCATAGAAATGGGCGCGGACGGCATCGGCGAGTTTCTTCGAGATGACGCCATCGGAGACGAGGGTGTCGAGGGTCTGTTCGCCGGGCGCTCTCGACGGGTCGGCGGGCTTGCACGCGTATGCCTCGTTGATGACGAGGACCTTCGTCTTCGCGTCGAGGATGAACATCGGCTCCGGGTTCGCGTTGATGAGGGAACGGACGAGATGCTCGCTCTCCCTCAGGCTCTCGTCGATGGCATGCTTGTAGAGCGCCATCCCGATGGTCGCCTTGAGGGTCTTCTCCTCGAAGGGCTTGATGATGTACCCGAAGGGCTCGGCTTCGAGGGCCTTGTTGATCGTCGCGTCGTCAGACTGGCCGGTGAGGTAGATGACCGGGATGCCGTACCTGTCCTTGATGATGCTCGCGGCCTCGATCCCGTTCATCTTCCCCTTCAGGGAGATGTCCATCAGGATGGCGTCCGGCCTGAGCTCCCCTGCCATCTTCACCGCGTCCTCGCCAGTATCGACGATCGCGGGGACCTCGAAGCCCATCCCGTTCAGGGTCGCCTGGATATCCGAGGCGGTGATAAATTCGTCCTCGACGACGAGTATCTTCTTCTTTCCCATCATGAACCCCCCGTTCCGATCCGACGGTACAGCCTCAGCCGGCTGAATATCCGGTCTCTAATATATAAATGGGATCTTCGGGTTAAATAGTTTACAGGGAAGGCTTGAGGCCCCCTGTCATGACCGGTTTCGGCCATAGAGGTTGCCTCCCGGCCGGCCCCCGCTCCCGTGCGTGCCGTCATATCAGACCTCCCTGACCCAGCCGTTCAGCACGATCCCCTGGACGATGGGGTTCTTGAAGAGGTTGCTCATGACGCCCTCGATGATGGAGAAACCCCCGCTCTTCCTGAACTTCAGGCGGACCGGCCGCACCAGGTAGGGCTGCTTCAGGACATCGGCGAGGATATTCTGAAGCGTCGGGAGGTCGTCGGGGTGGATGATATCGAAGATGTTCTTCCCGAGCAGCTGGTCCTGGGAGACCCCGAGGGCCCGGCCGAGAGAGGGACTCTCCCGCAGGAACGAGCCGTCCCTGTTCAACACGACGATGATATCCGATGCGTTCTCGATGAGCCCCCGGAAGTAGGCCTCGTTCTGGAGGAGCTGCTCCTCCACCTGCTTCCTCCTCGTGACATCCCTGATGTACACGGCGTATTTTATCACGTCGCCGCCCTGGTTCACCACCGGGTAGATCCGGGAATCGTACCACCTGCCGTTCAGCTTCTCCTCGAACTGGACCGCGGTTTTCTGGACCCGGTTGATGTTCCAGCATGCCATGAACGGGGTCAGGAGCTTCTTCGAGACGAGATCGTAGGCGCTGATGCCCGGGAGGGCGTCAACAGGGACCCCCGCTCTCCTGGCGAGGGCCTCGTTCACGGCGAGGAACCTCTTCTCGGTATCGAGCAGGAACATGATGTCGTTCGTCGCATTCAGGAGGACCCGGTTCGTCTCCTCGCTGTCGCGCAGTGCGCGATCCAGCGCGTGCTTGTACAGGGCCATCTCGATACTGATCTTCATCTCCCGGGTCTCGAAGGGCTTGATGATGTACCCGAAAGGCTCTGCAATGAGGGCGCTCCGGAAGGTCGATTCATCAGAGTGCGCGGTGAGGTAGATGATGGGGATATCGAACCTCCCCCGGATCTGCTTCGCCGCCTCTATCCCGTTCATCTTCCCCGCGAGGGTGATGTCCATGAGGACGAGGGAGGGGTGCAGTTCCCCGGCCACCCGGATGGCCTCTTCACCGGTATCGACGACGGCGGGGACCTCGTACCCATCCCCTTCAGGTTGTTCTGGATATCTGTTGCCGTGATGAACTCGTCCTCAACGATGAGAATCTTCGTTTTCGTCATGGTTGGTTCAGCTCGTGCTCCTTCCTCACGCATGGTGACATTTGTTATCGGTACCGCATACATACCCGGCCAGGCAATAGTGGGTCGTATCTATACACGTCGGGTGACACGTATTATCGGTGCCGAGCACGTTGCCGGGAGTTGCACTCCACGCACTGACCGTTCACACATGCACTGTTCCCCGTGCAATAGGCGGACCCGCATTCCGGGTGGCACTGGAGATCGGTACCAAGGACGGATCCGGAATTGCACTCCTGACACTGGCCATTCACGCAGGTATTTGACCAGCAGTAATCTGTGCCACAACTGTATTTTTTCAGGTCCGCGGGGGTGTCGAATTGCAGCCCTCCGTAATAGCGTGAATTCTCCTCGCGTGTCACGGTAAATCCACCGGTCGTCTCGACAGCAAGCCATTGCATGGGGCTGACCTCTGCGAGCACCCATGCGTGGTTGACATCATGTATTGTCGTTATATCCTGGTTCACATTTCCAACTTCGATAACGGCGTTGATTCCACGGGTTTTGATCATATTCCAGACATCTTTCGCCATATCGAGGCAGACGTAAATATCACTGGACTGGCCTGCCTGAACGCCCAGGTACGTGTGCGTACTATGGTATTCCTGGGCGATTCCTTTCACGATCCCGACATCTCTCTCGTACAGGGTCTCTCCGGTTGGAGCCGTGGCGGTTGCAAGAGCCGGATGTATCGTTTCCGGAAGGGGTACCGTGGACCCGGGACTGCCCGGCACAGGGAACCCGAGGGGATTTACGAAAAATGCGGTGAACAGGACGACGCAGAAGATAATGGCCATCAACAGCGGTATCTTTCAACACTTTATTGGTGGTACGGGTTTTACCGTGCTTATGCAGGGCCATCTCGATACTGATCTTCATCTCCCGGGTCACGAAAGGCTTGAGGATATAGCCGTAGGGCTCGGACGCGATGGCGCTCCAGAAGGTCGACTCGTCCGAGTGGGCCGTGAGGATGATGACCGGGATATCGAATCTCTCCCGGATCTGCTTCGCCGCCTCGATCCCGTTCATCCTCCCCGAGAGGCCGATGTCCATGAGGACGAGGGATGGGCGCAGTTCACCCGCCTTCCTGATGGCCTCCTCCCCGTTATCGACGATGGCCGGGACATCGTAGCCCATGGCCAAAAGGCTGCTCTGGATATCCGTGGCGGTGATGAACTCGTCCTCAACGATAAGAATGCTCGTTTTCGTCAAGGCTGGTTCAGCTCCCCTCTCTCCCGGATCGGAGAGTGATGCGTCATAGGTCCCGCGTCCCGCAGATCCCCTGCGGGGCGTCCTCGCCGAGACGGTAGTGCCTGATGAGAAACGAACGGACCTTCTCGGATTCGATCCAGCCATCGTCGAGCCGGGTGACCAGGTCGTTGATGATCCTGATCTGCTCGCCGATCTGTTCCCTGAACCTGTTGTCGCTCAGGTCCGCATAGCCTGCGATAACCTGGAGAGGGTTCCTGATCTCGTCGTTCAGGATCAGGAACTGTTCCATATTCTGCTCGATCCTCGAGAGCCCCTCCCTCTTCATCCTCTCTTCCATGGTACTTCCAGTCGGTGATGTCATGCGACTGGATGGCGACCCGTTCTGTTTTTCCCCCTGCATCGGGGATGGGGTGCAGCATGGTCTGGTACCATCGCCCCGCCTGATCCTCTTCGAAGCTGAGGGGGGTCCCCTCCTGGAAAAGGAGATCTATCTCCCCGGTGGAGACCGGGAGTGCCCCGGCATCGATGAGGTCTCCGATCGGGGATCCGACGAGCCCTGCGCGCGACTTTCCCAGCTTCCTGCCCATCGCCTCGTTGACGGCGACGATCTTCTTCGCGCGATCCAGGAGGGCAAGGGGGTCGGGGATCGCGTTCAGGAGGATCTGGATCGTCCGTTCGCTCTCCCGGAGCCTCTCCTCCATCCCGTGCTTGAAGAGGGCCATCTCGATGCTGACCCTGAGACCGGAAGGCTCGAAGGGCTTGACGATATACCCGTACGGGTTCGACGAGAGGGATCGCTCGACCATCGACTGGTCGGAATGGGCGGTCAGGAAGATGACGGGGATCCCGTACAGCTCCCCGATCCGGTCTGCAGCCTCGATACCGGTCAGCCTCCCTGCGAGGGTGATATCCATGATGACAAGGTCCGGCGCCAGTTCGCCCGCCATCCGGATCGCCTCCTCCCCCGTCCCTGTCGTGGCAGGTACCTGAAAACCCATCTCCTGCAGGCTGTTCTGGATATCGGCAGCGGTGATGAACTCGTCCTCCACGACGAGTATGTTCGCCTTCATTTCCGCGCCCCTTCAGGGATCCCGGCCGGGAAGCCGATCCTGAAATGGGTTCCCTCCTCTTTCACGAGGTCGAGGGTCCCTCCGAGCTGCTTGGTGAGCCCGTTGATCAGCCGCATGCCGAGGGTATTCAGGGTCTTTATATCGAGGCCGGGAGGTAACCCGACCCCGTTGTCCGCGTAATCCAGGGTATATTCCCCTTTTCCGGTGTCGAGCCCGAAGCGGATGGTGATGGCCCCCTTCCTGTCCCCGGGGAAGGCGTGCTTGAGGGAGTTGGAGATGAGCTCGTTCACGATGAGGCTGCAGGGGACCGCCTTGTCGATGGTGATCATCACTTTCGGTGCCTCTATCGAGATCGAGACCTTCCTCTGGTCGACGCTGTAGGACTCGAAGAGGGGGATGAACATCTTCTTGAGGTAAGCGCCGTACTCGATCTGGTCGAGGTTATCGGACCGGTACAGGAGCTCGTGGACGAGGGCGATGGACCGGATCCTGTTCTGGCTGTCCTTGAACAGCGCCCGGATCCCCTCGTCCTTGATGTTCTGGGATTGTACCGAGAGGAGGGACGAGATGACCTGCATGTTGTTCTTGACCCGGTGGTGGATCTCCCTGAGAAGGACCTCCTTCTCCTTCAGGGACCCGCTGATCTGGTCTGCCATCTTCTTCCGTTCGGTGATGTCGATGATCGTCCCGTAAAGGGCAGGAAGCCCGTGGAGGGGCATGGCGGAACCGTATGCCTCCACATCAATAGTGGTGCCGTCCTTCCTGACGGCTCGGAACTCGAGGTCGATGGCGGGAATCTCCCCGCGAACCGACCTGCCGATTGCCTCATGTACTTTCGGCAGGTCATCGGGAAGGATCATGGCATCAAAGGAAAGGTTAAGCATCTCTTCCCGTGAATACCCGGCCATCTCGGCCAGCCTTGGGTTCGCGTATATGATGCGGCCGTTCTGGACGAGATACACACCGACAGGTGACTGCTCGACGGGGTTCCTGAACATCTCCTCGGATTCCTTCAGGGCCTGCTCGGCCATCTTCCGCTGGGTGATATCCTCGAGGGTCCCTTCCGAGTAGACCACCTCCCCATCCGGCCCCTCCACCGCCCGGGTGTTCAGCGATACCCAGATCCTGCTCCCGTCCTTCCGGAAATATTCGGCCTCGAACCCGTTGACAAAACCCTCTTTCCGGAGACGCCCGAGATACTCCTCCCTCTGCTCCGGGACAACCCAGAGCTGGCGGGCAGTGTCAGTTACGGTCTGGATGAGCTTCTCGACCGAATCGTATCCCAGGATCTTCGCCATGGAGGGGTTCGCCGTGATGAACCGGCCTTTCGTGTTGATCTGGTAGATGCCCTCTACCGCGAACTCGAAGATATTCCGGAACTTCTCTTCTGCCTGCTTCTTCGCCTCTTCGGCGAGCCTTCCCCGGGTGATATCGGAGAAGATCCCCGTGAACCCTACCCGCTGGCCCTGGACATCGTAGAACGGGCCTGCCGCCACCCGGAGCCAGCTGGCCACCTGGTCCTTCCGCCTGAAACGGAACTCCGTGTCAGGGGCCACCCCGTTCCCGATCTGGGCGAAGAGCTCGTTGATCTCGGCCCGGTCCTCGGGGAAGACGAAGTCGGAGATGGACCGGCCGAGCATCTCCCCGGGAGGGAACCGAGCATCTTCGCCATCTGCTCGTTCGCATAGATCGTCGAGAAGTCGTTGTCAAAGACCCAGACGCCCGCGTTGGTACCCTCGACGATCTGCCGGTACCGCTCCTGGCTCTCCTGGAGGGCTTTCTCGGCCCGCTTCCGGGTCGTGATGTCGTGGATGAGGATGAGGTCGGCCGGCCTGCCCTGGTAGGTGATGAGGCCGGCGTTGATCTCGGCCGGGTAAAGGGTTCCATCCCTGCGCAGGAGGACCGTCTCGTACGCGGAGGGCAACTGCTCGCCGGCGAGGCGTCTCTCTATGCGGTCGCGGATCTTTCCACGTTCATCCGGGTGAACGAGATCGACCATGGGGACGGCGAGGAGCTCTTCCACCGACCCCCCCCACAATCCTGCGAGACCGGGATTTGCATACTTCAAGGCGCCGTCCTGGATGATGGTGATCCCGATATTCGCCATCTCCACCAGGTTGCGGTACTTCTCCTCGCTCTCCAGGAGGGCTTCCTCGGCCTGCTTCCGCTCGGTCGTATCTCTCCCGACGCTCTGGTACTCGACGAGGTTGCCGTCGGCATCATAGATCGCCCGGTCGATCCAGCGCTGCCACCGGACCTGGCCGTCGGGCATGATGATGCGGTGCTCGATGATGGCGACCGGGGTCTCCTTTGAAAGGGAAGCGAAGTGCTCCTTCACCACCCTGCGATCCTCCTCCGGTATCTCCGGCTTGAACTTCTTCCCGATGATCTCATTCCGGTCGAGGCCGAAGTATGTGAGATAGGCGTCATTCACGAAGGTGACCGTCGAATCGGGGGCGAACCGGGTGATGAACTCGGTCTGGCTCTCGAGGACGGCCCTGTATCGCTCCTCGCTTTGCCTGAGCGCCTCTTCGGCCTGCTTGCGTTCGGTGATGTCCTGGAAGGTGCCCACTCATGCGGACGCACCTGCCATTCTCGATGATGGGCCGGCCCATTACCCTGCCCCAGATCAGGTGTTCTTCTTGCCGTGTAGACCTGTAACTCGAGGTCGAAGGACTCGCCCTTTTCCACGGCCTGCTGGTATGCCGCCTCCAGGGTGGCACGGTATGGGGACGGATAATGGTTCAGGTGTTCGCCGGGGCCCGGGACCGGACCCGATTCTATCTCAATGATCTCGTAGAGGGCCTTCGTCCAGGTCGCCGTGCCGGTCATGAGATCGTGTTCCCATCCTCCGATCCGGGCCATGAGTCCCGTGTCGTTCAGGATCGCCTCGCTCCTCTTCAGGGCCTCTTCTGCCCGTACACGCTCGGTGATATCCTGGTTTGCGCCATGGGTCTTGACGGTCCTGCCCTCAGCATCCTTGGTGATCGCGAACCGCACGACGATATGCCTGACCTCGCCATCCCTGCGGATGATGCGGTGCTCCACCTGGGAGGTATAATCGGGATCGGCTGTCTCTATGGCCTTTCTGACTTCTTCGCCGACCAGGTGACGTCGTCGGGGTGACAGAACTCCCTGGCATAGACCTCCGCCGGCATCTTGGTCCCACCCTCGCGTTCTGCGGTGGTCCCGTACAGCGCATAAAACCGGTCATCGAAGGTGAAGATACCCGTCGGGACATCGAACTCCCAGTTCACCAGGTGTGCTATGTCCATCGCCTCGGAGAGCCTGGCCTGGCTCTCCTTCAGTGCCTCCTCGGCCTTCTTCCTCTCGGTGATGTCGCGGATGAAGACCAGGTCGGCGGGCCTGCCCTGGTAGGTGATGAGCCCTGCATTCAGCTCTGCGGGGAATGTCCTGCCGTCCTTTGACGAGCACGGTCTCGTAAAACGGGGAGATGTCCTCGCCCTTGAAACGCTTCTCATAGCGCGAAAGAACCCGCGCCCGCTCATCAGGATGGACATAACCGATGAAGGAGGTACCGGTAACTTCCTCCGTCGAGCCTCCCCAGAGTTCTGCCAGGCGCGGGTTGGCGAATATGACCATGCCGTCCTGGATGATGGTTATGCCGTCGAGTGCGCGTTCGCCCGCATGCCTGTGACGCTCGTTGTCGGAAGCCTCGCCGGGGGCATGACTTTCGAGGAAGTCCAGCGCGAATTCGATCTCACCGTGGAGGACATTCGTGCTGCCCTCAAGTTTGTCGGCGAACTGGCCGACCAGGAATCCTTCCACTCTCTCGCAGCGTAGGCCATGCGCTTCCTGGTGGACGCTAATCTGCCGCGTTCGTGCCTGGCTCTGCTCCAGACCTTTGGCCAAAGCTGTGGGTGACGCCGCGAGGGCATCGCGGTCTATCCCCCGCCCCGCATGCGCCCGAAAAGCGGCTGGTCCCCCGTCTCAAGCGCAAGTCGTAAGCCCGCCCGCTCCACGCTCCAGCGCTCCCACGCCCTCGTAAATCGCAAATCGTAAATCCATCCGCCCGCTCTCCGCTCTTCGCCCTCCTGACCGTGCCTGAGGATTTGATTTGGGGCGCGCCGCCTGTATATTCCCAGTCATTATGAAAAGATCACTTGGCGCCAAGACTCTTGTTTATCCAACCCCGGTATTTGTCGTGGGCACGTATGACAAAGCGGGCAAACCGAATGTCATGACCGTTTCCTGGGCCGGG
>CAVQHA010000011.1:0-78274 GCA_963712215.1 uncultured Methanomicrobiales archaeon
TAAGATAATCGCGGGCATGGAGCCTTTCTTGAGCTCGATGACGACCCGGATGCCTTCCTTGTCTGATTCGTCCCTGACGTCGGAGATACCTTCGATCTTCTTCTCCTTGACGAGGTTTGCGATCTCCTCGACGAGGCGGGCCTTGTTCACCTGGAAGGGGAGCTCGGTGATCAGGATCACGGGATTCTTCTCCTCGTCCGTGATCTCGGCCACACCACGGACCACGCACTTCCCCCTTCCCGTCTGGTACGCCTCGTGGATCCCCGACGTTCCCATGATGATCCCGCCGGTGGGGAAGTCGGGGGCAGGGAGGATGGGCAGGAGTTCCTCTACCGTGATCGATGGGTTATCCAGGTATGCGGTGACCGCACTGGCAGGCCTCACCCGGGTTGTGGGGGAGCATGGTCGTGGCGAGCCCGACCGCGATGCCGTTCGAGCCGTTTATGAGGAGGTTCGGGAGCTTCGCGGGGAGCACGAGCGGCTCCTTCAGGGACTCGTCAAAGTTCGGCCCGAAGGGGACCGTCTCCTTCTCGAGGTCCTTCAGGAGCTCCTCGGCGGCCTTCGTGAGCCGCACCTCGGTGTACCGCATCGCGGCGGCGGCGTCTCCGTCGATGGAGCCGAAGTTCCCCTGCCCGTCGACGAGAGGGGTGCGGTAGGCGAAGTCCTGCGCCATCTTCACGAGGGTGTCGTAAATGGCCGAGTCACCGTGGGGATGGTACTTACCCATGACCTCCCCGACAACCGTGGCAGACTTCTTGTAGGGCTTGTCGCTCGTGTTGCCCATGGCCCACATGGCATAGAGCGTCCTCCGGTGTACGGGCTTCAGCCCGTCCCGGGCGTCGGGAATGGCCCGGCCGATGATGACGGACATCGCGTAGTCGATGAACGAGACCCGCATCTCGTCCTCGATCTTCACCTGGATCCGGCGGTCAGATATCAAGGTTCGTCACCTCCTTCGCGTGCCGGCGGATGAAGTCCCGGCGGGCGTCCACGTCCTGGCCCATGAGCTTGTAGAAGATCTCCGCCGCATAGGCGGCGTCGTCGATGGTCACCTGCTTCAGGATCCGGTGGGCGGGGTCCATGGTCGTCGACCAGAGCTGGATGGCGTTCATCTCTCCCAGGCCCTTGTAGCGCTGGACGGTGACCCCCTTCTCGCCCATCTCGGCCTGGACCCTGCGCATCTCGTCCTCGCGGTACTGCATACCGCTCCTGCTTCCCCTCGCGATCCGGAAGAGCGGTGGCTGGGCTATGTAAATATACCCCCGTTCGATGAGCGCCCGCATCTCGTTGAAGAAGAAGGTGAGGAGCAGGGTGCGGATGTGGGCGCCGTCCACGTCGGCATCCGTCATGAGGACGATGCTGTGGTACCGGCACTTCTCGGGGTTGAAATCCTCCATGATACCCGTGCCGATCGCGGAGATGAGGGTCTGGATCTCGGCGTTCTTCAGCATCTTCTCCTCGGTCGCCTTCTCCACGTTCAGGATCTTCCCTCTGAGCGGGAGGATGGCCTGGAACTTCCGGTCCCTGCCCTGCTTGGCTGAGCCGCCGGCGCTGTCACCCTCGACGATAAAGAGCTCGCTCTTCTCGGGCTCGCGTTCCGAGCAGTCCGCGAGCTTCCCAGGGAGCCCTGCCGACTCCAGCGACGATTTGCGGCGTGCCAGGTCCCGGGCGCTCCGGGCCGCCTCGCGGGCCCGGGCGGCGAGGAGTCCCTTCTCCACCACGGTCGCGATGACCTTCGGGTGCTCGTCGAAGAACTCGAGGAGGCAGCTGTACACGAGGGAGTCCACAATCCCCCGCACCGCCGAGTTTCCGAGGCGCATCTTCGTCTGCCCCTCGAACTGGGGCTGGGCCATCTTCAGGCTGATGACCGCGGTGAGCCCTTCACGGACGTCCTCGCCCCTTAAGGGAGAGTCACTGTTCTTGAAGAGGTTCGCCCGCTTCGCCGCCGCGTTGATGGCGCGGGTGATGGCCGTGCGGAACCCTTCCAGGTGGGTGCCTCCCTCGCGGGTGTTCACGCTGTTCACGTAGGTATATACGTTCTCCGAGAACCCCTTCGTATACTGGAGGGCGACCTCGGCCTCGACGCCCTGCGCCTCGTCCTTCCCCGCGAGGTAGATGACCTCCTCGTGGACCTTCCCCGCGTCCCCGACGAGGAAGGAGACGTACTCGGCGATGCCTCCCTGGTAGCAGAAGGTCTCCCCCCCGTCGCCCGTCCGCTCGTCGCGGATCCGGAAGGTGACCCCCCTGTTCAGGAAGGCGAGCTCCCTGAGCCGGTGGGAGAGGACCTCGTAATCGAAGACGACCGTCTCGAAGATGGTCGGGTCGGGGAGGAACGTGATCACCGTCCCATTGAGGGAGAACGGTGCTGCGGCGAGGAACGCGGCCGGCTCCGTGATCCCTGCATCAAAGGCCGGCTCGGGCCTGCCGTACCGTCTTTCGTACCTGGCCCGCAGGTCCTGGAGCGTCTCCTTCTGCTTCTGGAGACCCTTTGTCATCAGCCCCCGCTCGAACTCCATCGTGTACCGGGTCCCGTTCCGGTAGACCTGGACCGCGAGCCTCGACGACAGGGCGTTCACCACGTGCACCCCGACGCCGTGGAGGCCGCCCGATACCTGGTAGGTCGCCTTGTCGAACTTGCCGCCGGCATGGAGGATGGTCATCACGACCTCCAGGGCCGACTTGCCGTACTGCGGCATGATGTCCACGGGGATGCCCCGCCCGTTGTCATCGACCGAGCAGGAACCGTCCTTGTGGATGGTCACGATGATGAGGTTGCAGTACCCCCCAGGGCCTCATCAACCGAGTTGTCCACCACCTCGTAGACCAGGTGATGGAGCCCCCGGGTGTCGGTCGAGCCGATGTACATCGCCGGCCGCTTCCGTACCGGCTCGAGGCCCTCGAGGACGGTGATGGCCGATGCGTCGTAGGTCTCGGTCAACCGGCTCCCCCTCCAAAAAGCAGGTGATCTCGGGTGGTCGCTCGGGAACGCTGCATTATCTATTATTGGATTCCGGGGCTTATAATAGTCGCTTTCGGATGCGGAAAAAGCGGGATTCAATCATAGGAACCCACGTCGGCGTCCCTGATCCCGAGCTCATGGTCGATCGCGATGGCGAGCTGGTACATCGCATGAACGGCGGTAGCATAGTCCTCCTTGTCCATCGATCCTGCCTGGTGCCAGATGACCGCCTTGCGGAGGTGCTCGAGGGCCGCTTCCACCCGGTCCCCTTCGAACTTCTCGGGGAGGACCATCTCGTCGAGGTGGTCGGCGGCCCCGAAGAACGCCCTGTCAGGGGGGAGGCCCAGGTGCTTCGCAAGGAGGATGAGGTTCACGACGAACCCCTTACCGAACTTGCTGGTCATAGCCTAAGATGACGAACAGGGGCCTCAAATAGGTTATGCCAGGAGGTACGCGGTGGCGACGGCACCCACGGTGATGGAGAGGGAGACCGAGAGGAAGGCCCATTCGCCGGCCGAGAGGGGTCTCCTCTCGAAGATGAGATGGGAGTGCTTCCCGTAGCCCCGGCAGCACATGGAGGTGAAGACCCGTTCGCCCTGCTCGTAGGAGCGGAGGAAGAGGGTCCCGACGGCATACCCGAGCTGCCTGATACGGTAGCGGTAGGGGAGCCGCCGGTCGAGGGGGTGGAAGCACCGGGTCGCGAGCGCCTCGTTCACCTTCCGGTAGATGTAGCCGAAGACGAAGAGATACCGGATCATCATGGCAAGCGCGAGGGCGAACTCGGCGGGGAGGCCGAGCCGGCTTGCACCCTGGAGGAGGTCCTGGGTCTTGGTAGTCACCGAAAGGAGGATGATGAAGGAGATGCTCAGGAGGAACTTGACCCCCAGGATACAGGCGAACTGGATCGACTCGGCATAGATGCTCACCCCCAGGGGGAGGAGCACTATAGCATGGTACTCGGTGAAGTACCGGTTCTTGAAGAAGATCTGGAAGAGGATGATGATGCCCCACACGGGTGCGATGGCGAGCAGTCGTTTCAGGTAAACGAGAGGCGATATACGGGACATGGCCCAGAGGACGAGGAAGAAGAGGAAGAGGATACCGGCGGCCGGATAGACGACCGGAGAGTAGGGGACCGCGACGATGCCGATGATGACCGCGAAACAGACGAGGATCTTGACCCGGGTATCAAGCCGGTGGAGGAAGCTGTCCCGGTACGCCTGCTGCTCGAGGAAAAAGAGGTCTTCGATCATCGTTTTCCCTTGTAGGCCTCTATGAGCACCCTTTCGACGTCCTCGTAGGTGTACGCCATGGGCACCGGAATCCCGTTCTTCTGGAGTGACCGGATCAGCTTCGGGAGGACCGGGACATCCAGGCGCATGGACCTGAGCAGGTCCGGTTCGAGGAAGATCTCCTCCACCTTTCCCTCGAGGACGAACCTCCCCTGGTGCATCACATAGACATAATCGGCGATCTCGGGGACGACGGAGACGTCATGGGTCGAGAAGACGACGGTCATCCCGTACTTCTGCGAGAGCGAGTTGATGAAGCCGACCAGGTCATGGACGCCCTGGGGGTCGAGGCCGGCGGTCGGTTCGTCGAGGACGAGGACGCCGGGCTCCATGGCGATGATGCCGGCGATCGCCACCCGCTTCTTCTCACCGCCCGAGAGGTGGTGGGGGACCCGGTGGGCCAGGTCCTCGATACCCATGATCCTGAGGGCCTCGTGGACCCGGTGGTGGATGGTCTCCTCGTCGAGGCCGAGGTTCGTCGGGCCGAAGCCGACGTCCAGCTCCACCGTGGGGGCGAAGATTCTGGTCGTCCGCGTTCTGGAAGACGATCCCGACGAACTTGCGGACCTCGTGCAGGTTCTCCTTCGTGATGGGCTCACCGCGGACGAGGACCGAACCGGAGGTCGGCCTGAAGATGCCGTTGAAGTGCTTGAAGAGGGTGCTCTTCCCCGCGCCGTTGGAGCCGATGACCGCTATCCGGGCGTTCCTCGGGGCGATGAAGTTGATGCCGTCGAGCGCGTTCCTGCCGCCACGGTAGGAATACGCCAGGTTCCGGGTCTCGATGAGGTGCATGGGTGGTATCCTGAAAAGGCTTACTGGTCTGGCTTTACTTTCCTGCGGCTGCTGAAGATGGTGACGAGCCGTGCGGATCCGAGCACGAGCCCGAATGCAAGCAGGGTCCCGGCAACAATGGCAATGATCCCGCCCCAGGGCCCAAATCTCCCGCCGAGGGAGTAATCCGGCATTGGCGCGGCATAGGAGAACTTTCCGTTGGGATTCTCATGGACCCCGGCGTTCGCGGGCGCGGGATCCGGTCAGTGTCTTCTGGCCCTGGACGATGAGAGCGGTGCTCTCCAGGCCATCAGGGGCAGAGGATGCGAAAAAGACGGCCATCACGCCGATGAGGAGTGCAACGACGATGCCGATGGCGATGAAGGTGCGGGTCCTCATCGGGCCGCTGCCTTTCCATGCAATCATCAGGAATGCACCCCCTCCGGGGGATGAGCCCCGAGGTTCACGATGTCCGGCCTTGCGGTTATGATCAACCGGATGGCGACGACGGTCACGAAGCCCTCGATCAATACCGATGAGTGCATGATAGAGCCCCATGGCGATGAGCCCCTCGCGGAGGGGGAATGTTCCGGCGAGGGACATCTCGACCGCAGCGGCAAGCGCGGGGAGGAGGCATGCAAACCATGCCGCCGAAAAACCCGCGATGTTCATGTTCCCCGTGGCCCGCATCAGCCCCCTGAAGCTGTAGAAGCCGACGAATCCACCGATCACTCCCATGTTGATGATGTTCGCACCCATGGTGGTGATCCCGCCATCGCCGAAGATGACCCCCTGCACAATGAGGACGAGGGTCAGGATAAAGACGGCTGCGAACGGGGAGCCAAGGATGATGGCTGCGAGAGCCCCGCCGACGAGGTGGCCGCTCGTCCCCATCGAGACAGGGAGGTTGAAGGACTGGAGGGCGAAGATACCCGCCGCGAGGACGGCGACGAGCGGGATCCGGTCCTCGTTCATATCCTTCCTCGCCCAGCGGAGGGAGAGCCCGATGAAGACGAGGGCGATGGCCCAGTAGACGATCCCCTGGGTGATGGGCATGAAGGAGTCAGGGATATGCATTGCGCACCACCCGTTAGTATTACGTTACTCTATAAAAGTATTACGAAATAGTGCGATTCTGTCATTATGTAAGAAGAGCCCGCAGACCCCCGCGGAGGAGTAAACCGGCAGCCAGGATAACCCGGGGGTTTCATCCCCAGGCGACGGACGAGCGCGGCGGGCCGGTCCATATCCCCGTGCTCCACGATCTCCCTGACGATATCCTGGTCGCGGAGGGCCGAGAGGATGGCATCCACCTCTGCGGCTGAGAGGCCTCTCCTCGCGCGGTACAGGGCCATCCCGACGGCAAGCTCCCTCCCGAAGTCCTCCTTCCAGAGATCTTCATACCGGGCAAGATCCCTGTCACGGAATGATCCCTTCGCGCAACAGTCTGCCGCTACAGCCGCCGCGTGCCGCGCTGCACGGACGCCGGTATAGATACCGCCCCCCGATGTCGGTTTCACCATTCCGGCTGCATCCCCGGCGATGAGCGCCCTCGAGCCATAGGTCCGGTCCAGCACCCCGAGCGGGATGACCCCGGAGACGAAGTTGAGAACCCTGTCCTCGTGCGGCCGGAGCAGGCTCCGCCAGCCGTTTCCTGAGATCCCCCTCACCGCAGAGCCCGACCCGTGCTCTCCCGTTCCCGATCGGGATCACCCAGCCGAAGAACTCGGGAGAGGCATGGGGATGGATCTCGACGAACCGTGGGTCTGCCCGGCACGGCACCTCTGCCTGGAGACCTCCCAGGAAGAATTCTGCCCGGCCGAGACCCAGCATACGTGCAATTGAGTCGATCGGACACCATCGGCAGCGATGAGGATCGAGAAGCCGATCTCCTCCCGGCCATGGATCCCCTTTGTGATTGCACGGTCCCCTTTCAGGGAGACAACCGAGGTCTTGAGACGGAACTCGGCTCCTGCTTCCGCCGCTGCCGCAGCCATCTCGGAGTCGAGGATGCCCCGGTCCACCACGTGTGCTCTCGGGGATCCCGCATCGATCTCGAGGGGCTCCCCGGCAGAGGGGATGAACCGTGCTCCGGATACGGTGTTCAGGATGGACCGGGTGGAGACCCGGCACTCGTCGAAGGCTGCGATTGAGAGGAGGCCGGCGCACTGGACGGGGTACCCGATGGTGCCGTGCTCCTCGATGCAGAGGGTCCGGAGGCCGGCCTCGGCGCATGCACGTGCAGCCGCCGAGCCAGCGGGCCCGGCGCCGACCACCACCACATCATACATTACTCCTTCATTGGTACCGGATGTTCTTATCCATGCCAGTTCAGCCGATCGAGCTGAGAGAGATGCGCGGGCTGTCCTGGATCCGTGAGACCGTGGGTCCGGTTCCGGCTTCGGGGAGGCTGTGAGACCTGTTCCGGTTTCGGAGAGGTTGTGGGGCCTGTTCCGGTTTCGGAGAGGTGTGGGGCCTGTTCGGGAGGCCGGGGGATATCTTTATGGAACACCTTATTGACCATTCCTCACTGAATCTAGGGAGGAACCGTCCAGTGGTAACGGGCGGGAGCGAGACGTCTGTGAGCATGATGAAAGAATCCGGAGATTTCAGGTGGAAGCAGTGTCTGGTGATCCGCGGGGATATCAAGATGAGCTGCGGCAAGATCTCCGCCCAGGTGGCCCATGCCGCGGTCGGGGCTTTCCAGCGGTGCGACCGGGAGACGCGGGAGAGGTGGCTCTCCGAGGGACAGAAGAAGGTCGTGCTCAAGGTGAAGGACGAGCGGAGCCTCCTTGAGCTGAAGACCATCGCCGATGCGAGGGGAATCGCCGCGGTACTCATCCAGGACGCGGGCCTTACCGAGATCCCGCCCGGGACCACCACCGCCCTCGGCCTTGGTCCCGCCCGAACCGAGGAGATGGACCGGATCACCTCGGATCTCCCCCTCCTATGAGGGAGTCGTCCTATCCCCTCGAGCAGAGCCTCGGTATCTCCTGGTATGCGACCGCGACCGATGGGATCGGGGGGCGTCTCCGCGGTGAGGCCGAGGATTTCATCGTCGAAGAGGTGCCGGCAGGTCCCTGGAAGGACACGGGGCAGTACCTCATCCTCAGGCTGACGAAGCGGAACTGGGAGCAGCAGCGCCTTGTCAAGGAGATGGCCAAAGCCCTCGGTATCAGCCACCGGCGGATCTCGTGGGCCGGTACAAAGGACCGGAACGCGGTGACGAGCCAGTACATCTCCATCTATGGCCTTGAACCGGAGGCATTGGAGAGGATCACGCTCCCCGATATAAGGCTCGAGCAGGCCGGGCGATCCGATCATGCCATCGCCCTCGGTGAGCTCAAGGGAAACCAGTTCACCATCCGGATCAGGGACTGCGATCCGTCGGGCCTTGCAGAACGGGTCGAAGAAGTTACCCGGGCGGCCGGATCGGGCTTCCCGAACTATGTCGGGATCCAGCGGTTCGGGGTCACGCGGCCCGTCACCCATCTCGTCGGCGAGAAGATCCTCAGGGGCGATCTTGAAGGGGCGGTCCTCACCTACCTGGGAGTAACCTTTCCCGCCGAATCCCCGGGGATAAAGGAAGTCAGGGAGAGCTTCCTCGCGGACCGGGACGTGAAAGAGGCGATCAGGCAGTTCCCCGTCCGTCTCACCTTCGAGCGGGCGATGCTCCATCACCTGGACGGGCACCCGGGCGATTATCACGGGGCGCTGAAGGCCCTCCCCCCGCGTCTCCTCTCGATGTTCGTCTCGGCGTTCCAGTCCTTCCTCTTCAACACCCTTGTTTCCAGAAGGTGCGGACAGGGTATCCCGCTGGGCGAACCGGCGCCGGGAGACCGGCTCCTCTTCACTGATGGGAAGGAGGACAGGGTCACCCGCGGGAACCTCGGGGCGGCCTCCCTCCAGGTGGCGAGGAAGAGGGCGCGGATCGGGCTCTATGTGCCAGGCGCCGGGGCCGAGCCGGCCCCGCATCAGGATGAGGATCCGGGCCGGGCCCTCCTCAGGGAGATCGGGATCACCCCTGATAACTTTGCTTCTGCGTCGAAGCTGGTCTCGGCGGCCTATGCCGGCATGACCCGCCCCATCGCACTGACCACGGAGATAACCAGCCGTCTCGAGGGGAACGATGCCATCCTTGCATTCTTCCTCGGGCCGGGCCAGTACGCGACCACGGTCTGCCGCGAGTTTATGAAGGCTGACCCGGTGCAGATGATCTGACCGTAGATCCGGCGAGGGACCTCGCACCGTCGATGGCGTCGTTGAGGCTCCCGAGCCGGTCGACGAGCCCGATCTTCACCGCATCCTCTCCCCTCACCACCCTGCCGTCCTCGATATCGGCCCGCGAGACATTCCTCTGCGCAATGATGTCGTTGATGAAATGGGTGAACGAGGCATTCACGAGCGACTGGGCGTAGTCCTGGTCATCGACAGAGAGGGGCCGGTAGGGGGATCCCATGTCCTTGCGGGCCCCCGACTTCACCACGGTTACGTTGTAGCCCTCGTGGTCGAGCCAGGTGCTGATATCGGTGAAGATCCAGATGGTCCCGACGCCCGCGGTGAGGGTATCGGGGTCCGCGTAGATCCTGCTCCCGTGGGCGGAGACGTAGTAGGCAGCCGAGGTGGCGATATCCCCCATGGAGATCACGACGGGCTTCCTGGCCTTCGCATACTCCATGTCGGATGCGATCTCCTGCGCAGCCGCGGGCGAACCCCCGGGGCTGTCCACCCGGAGCACGATCGCTTCGACGAGCGGGTTGTCTGCCGCGTCCCGGATCTCCCCGCCCACGAACTCGCTCCCCGTTGCATCCGGTGACGAGAAGTCGCCTGTCGAGAGCGTCCCCTCGACGTAGATCACCGCGATCGACTTCTCCTTCGTGTAGGTCAGGAACCAGGTCGCCACCACCACGGCGAGGAGGATCACCGCGATGACGGCCAGGATGCGGAGTGCCTTCCTCCACCGCCTCCCCTCGATCCTCCGGATCTCTTCCTCAAGAAACCCCATGGCCGGCCTCCCCGTAAAGCACGTCGTACTCGGTGACCAGGTTGGAGCCGCACAGGTAGAACCGCTTCAGGGCGAGGCGTACCATCTCAGACTCGGAGTCGATGTGCATCCCGCCTACGAGTGAAGGTGTATCCGCCCCGCCGACGATGAAAGGGAGGTGGATGAGCCGGATCTCGTCCACGAGCCGGTGGCGGAGCATGTGCCAGTTGAGGGTCGGCCCGCCCTCGATCATGAGCTTCTTCACCCCATGGTCCCGGTAGAGGATCTCCATGAGGAGGGGGAGGTCCACCCGCTCTTCGCCGGCAACGATGACGCCGACCCCCTTCTCCCTGATGGCCTCGACCCTGTCGCGGGGAGCGCTCCGTGCAACCGCGATAACCGTCGGGGCATCCTTTTTGAACACGTTGGCATCGGGGGGGATGTCGGCCATGCTGTTCGGGATGACCCGCAGCGGGCTCTTCCCCGGGACGAGCCGGACCGTGAGGAAGGAGTTGTCGATCTTGATGGTGTTTGCCCCGACCATGATCGCGTCATAGTCTGCCCGGGTCTCGTGAAGCAGGATCTCGGTCTCAGGGGCCATGTACTTCATAAGGATCTTGCTGGATGCCCCCTTCTTCAGGGTGAGCTTCCCGTCAGCCGTGATCTCTGACATCATGAGGACGTGGGGTCTCTCTTTCGTCGGTGCCATGCTCTTCCTCGCCTGCTAAGAGATCTTTCCCCGCCATTGTAAGAAGATTTGGGTGGAGAAAAACGTTTAATGGGTTCGCTGCCTTTCTCTTATGGATGAACATAACCGCGCTCCGGCCGAGGCTCATCTGCCATCTCGAACCGGTCGGGAAGGCCTTCGCCCGCGTGGGGTTCACCCCGAACCAGATCTCCCTCCTCTCCCTCCTCCTCGGGGTGGCGGCCATGATCCTCTTCGCCGTCCGCTCCTTCCCCCTCGGGAGCCTGGTCCTCTTCGTTTCCGCGGGCCTGGACCTCGTGGACGGTCACGTCTCACGGATCCAGAACTCCGGGACCCGGTTCGGTGCGGTGTTCGACTGGATCGTGGACAAGTATGTCGATACCCTCGCCATGATCGGGGTCGGGATCTCCGGTATCCCCATCATCACCCGGATCATCCCGCTGCCCCCCGTCGCCGATCCCGTGGTAGTGATGGTCGCGATCCTCGGCTCCATGATGAACACCTTCATCAAGCCCGTGACCTACGCCGAGGTTGGCTTCGCCGAGCGGCACCATGGCAAGATCGACGATCCCCTGGAGGGCGTCGGGTTCTTCGGCCGGCCCGAGACCCTCCTCGTCCTCATCGCCGGCGGCCTCACGGGCCTCATCTGGGTCTCCGTCCTCATCATCGCCGTTGCCACGAACCTCTCGGCGATCGAGAGGATCATCTACCTCCGGCGGCATCTCGGGAGTTCGTGAGCCGGCGGGAATCCTCTTCTGTTTTACCGATTCCATCCGGGCTATCCGACCTGTCCCGGCCTATCCGGGAACCGTTCACTCTGGACGAAGTGTGCGAACAGATCTGGACCTTCAGCCTCGCCCAGTACCGGTAATAATCGGGCTGATAGAGGTCGATCTCGCGGCTCAGGTCCTCGAAGAGCGAGCACTGGACCTCGCAGCGTTTCAGGTAGATGCAGAAATCGAGGGGCGAGACAGGATGGTTCATCCGCATCTGATCATCGGGAGTCGATGATGATATACTTAACCCGGAAAGCAGGAGGACTATCCGGCCGGTCCGGGATGCCCGGAAACTATAAGGACGCTCCATCCTAACTTACGGGTAGAGGCAGATGGAGCCCTTCAACACGTTCATCTGGAAGAGGATATTTGTCCAGGTCGGGGGCAGTGATAGCCATCGCTGTGGTCCTCGGTGGTTTCGTCCTTACCTACAACGCGACATACAATAATGTCGTGGGCCTCGACCAGCTGGCTGACGGGAGATGGTCCCTGGTTACCCACGATATGGAGGAGAGGTACGGGGGGATCACGGCGCTCGCAGCCGACATCCGGCCGTCGCTGGGATCTGATGCGTCGGCCCTCGACGAGGTGTCAAAGAACCTGACCCCCTGGATGACCGCATTCAGGAACGGGGATATCGGGCAGATCAACCCCGCGACAACGAACCTCGAGGTCTCCCTCACATATCTCGCCGTTGTCCTGAAAGAGCACCCGGAGATCGCGGCGTCCCGGGAGGTCCAGGACTTCATGGGGACCCTCGGGAGGACCGAAGTGCGGATGTCAGATGACAGGTCGGGTTACAATGAAGCGATCCAGAGATACAACCAGGCGATCAGCTCCTTCCCGGCGAGCCTGTGGACCTATAACTGGGGCTTCACCCGGAGGGAGTATTTCACGGCCAGGATCGGAAATATCGCGCCCCCGCCGATACCTGGCGACTGAGTACCAGGTTCACTTTCCCTGAATCGTTTTCGCTTTTCCGGGAGTGCAACCAGAGACTCTCCATCCTCGCCCGGGTGATTGGCATCATCCGGTGAGGTTCTTCGTTCTCCCGATCAACCTGGAGAGATCTTCGGAATACACCACATACAGGTCACCCGCCCACACCCCCAGGTCGGGGATGAGGATGAAGAGGCCATAGGCGATGGCGATGAGCGCGATGAGCGCGCCGCCTTCTGCCATGATGTTGTGCGCCCAGAAGAAGGACTCGTACCCCCATTCCCCGTTGGAGGCGATCCCGGGGAGGTAGGGGAACCATTGTTCGGTGTACGCGATGATGACAAAGACGTTCCGGATGAGGTTGAGGATGTAGATGGTTGGCACGACGAGGAGGAAGGCCGCGACCTTCTGCCGTACCGTCGTCCGGACCGCCCCTGCAACCCCGAGCATGATAGCCATGGACTGGATGCCGGTACAGGCAAGGATGATCTCGATCCGGAAGCCGTTCCTCCCGATGAGGTTCCAGTCAAGGAGGGCCGCCGGCCGGCTGACCGCATCGACGAGGAAGATCACCTGGCCGGTCACCGCTTCGATGAGGAAATTCCCGAGAGGTGGCAGGTAGGCGAAGGGCGCGTAGATCAGGAAGGCCACGGCCGATGCCCGCGAGAGGGCGAGGATAGCACGATCCTCCCTGAGAAGACGGCGGGAGGTGACGTAGAGGAAGGGCAGGGCGAGGATCGCGAGGGTGGGATAGAGGATGTTGTTCTCGGAGAGGTAGTAGGGGATCTCGGCGATGAGGAAGAGGACCATGGCCGTCCACCCGAGGATCGCCGCGTACTTCCGGCCCCGCCAGGGCAGGAGGAAGGCGAGGAAGGAGATGCCGGAGGCGAGGACCAGGTACTCGATCATTCCTGCTATATTGGTCGCCGCAGGAAAAAAAGGGTTCCCACCGGGGCTTCGCCCCGTTGGCTCTCCCTCGGACTGATGTCCTTCGCGTTCTTCCCCGGGCTGATGCCCTCCGGTCCCCTCGCCCGGGAAATCCCGGGGCACCGGGATGATCGCGAGGGGGCTACGTCCACCCATCCCAAGGGTTAATTCCCCGGGAGACATAGACTAGAGCGGATGTTCTGCCCCAAGTGCCGGAGCCTGTTGATCTCGTCTGGAGGCCAGCTCAAGTGCAGGAAGTGTGGCTTCCTCCGGGACTTTACCGCCGATGATTCCATGCAACGGACGAAGGCCCGGGGCGAGAGGGTCATCACCATCATCGAGGATGAGACGGGTATCGCCACCCTTCCGACCATCAAGATCACCTGTTCGAAGTGCGGGCATAACATGGCCTTCTGGTGGCTGCGCCAGCTCAGGGCCGCCGACGAGTCCGAGGTCCGGTTCTTCCGGTGCTGCGAGTGCGGGAACACGTGGCGCCAGGTACCGATTGAACGTGGCGTGGTAGAGCCCACCTTCCCATGCCCTCCAACTTCTGCCCGAACTGCGGAGCGAAACTGCAATACCCCGAAGCCGAGATCTGCCCGAGCTGCGGGGTGAGGATCAGGGCGCCCCCCGCCCCTCCCGGCGATCTCTACCCGGGATTCTGGCCCCGGGCATTTGCCTATATCATCGATACGATCATCACCGGGATCCCGAGCGCGGTCATCATTTTTTTCCTCATCGCAGGTCCGATCTCGGATGCCATGGGCTCGTTCTCCGGTTCCATGGATTCAATGGGAGATCTGTTTGGCACAAATGGAATCGAAATGCCATCGGGATTCAATCCGGGGACCATGCCTGATCTAGGTACCCTGAACCAATCGTCACTTGCTTTTCCAGATCTGGGTTCCGTCCTGGCCTCCCTCATGCTTGGTTTTCTGGAGGCGGTCCTCGTCGTCCTGATCATCCGGTGGGTCTATTTCGCGTACATGGAGAGCTCGGCGAGGCAGGCGACCTTCGGGAAGGAGGCGCTCGGTCTCATGGTGATTGACGGTGAAGGTCACCGGATCTCCTTTGCGAGAGCCACCGGCCGGTGGTTCGGGAAGTTGATCTCTTGGGCCACCTTTGGGATCGGCTTCTATCTCATCGGGTTCACCGGGAAGAAGCAGGGATTGCATGACCTTATCGCCGATACATACGTCGTGTACAAGAACCGTTTCCAGGAACCTCACTGATATCCTCCACCCATCCGCTCCGCCGCGCTCCTTCTGCCTGTCTCCTGTCACCGGTTCAAAAATCAGAACCTTAATATGGGTAATCCTCATGTTTAATAATGTTAAATAGGGGATTCGGATGGCAGAACAGTTCGACGTGAAACTGGTTGAAGAGGCGAAGTATTACACGCCTCGCCCCGAGTACCGTGAGAACGCCTGGGTCAGGGACTATGACGAGGAGTACACACGGTTCCTGAAGGATCCGGAGGCCTTCTGGGCAAAGGTCGCGAAGGAGCTCGACTGGTTCAGCCCCTGGGAGAAGGTCCTCGACTGGAAGTACCCCTATGCCAAGTGGTTCGTAAACGCGAAGCTGAATATCACGTATAACTGTCTCGACCGGCACGTCAACAATCACCGCCGGAACAAGGTGGCGCTCATCTGGAAGGGGGAGAACGGCGAGGAGCGGATCTACTCCTACCAGATGCTCTACCGGGAGGTGAACCGGTTCGCGAACGGCCTGAAGAGGCTCGGGATCGTGAAGGGCGACCGTGTCTGCATCTACATGCCCATGATCCCCGAGCAGCTCATCGCCATGCTCGCCTGCGCACGGATCGGGGCCATCCACAGCGTCGTCTTCGGCGGGTTCGGGGTCACGGCCCTCAATTACCGGATCAATGACACCGAGTCCAAGGTTGTTATCACCGCCGATATCGGGATACGGCGGGGAAAGACCATCCCCCTGAAGACCCTCGTCGAAGAGGCCATCATCAACGCCCCGAGCGTGGAGCGGGTGGTCGTCCTGCGGAGGAAGGAGCCGAAGGTGGAGATCCACTCGGGGATCGAGATCGACTTCTACGACCTCATGGAGGGGGTCGAGCCCGTACTGCAAGCCCGAGGAGATGGACTCCGAGGACCCCCTCTTTGTCCTCTACACGAGCGGGTCCACGGGCGCCCCGAAGGGGGTCATTCACACCTGCGGCGGGTACATGGTCGGGACGTACTACACGAGCAAGGTGGTCTTCGACCTGAAGGAGGATGACATCTACTGGTGCACGGCCGACGTCGGCTGGATCACCGGGCACTCCTATATCCTCTATGGGCCGCTCGCCGCAGGAGCGACCATATTCATCGGCGAGGTCGTCCCCGACTATCCCGACGCAGGTGCCTACTGGAAGCTCATCCAGGACATGGGCATCACCATCTTCTACACGGCCCCCACGGCGATCCGGATGTTCATGAAGATGGGCGAGGACTACCCCAACAAGTATGACCTTTCATGCCTGCGGATCCTCGGATCGGTCGGTGAGCCGCTCAACCCCGAGGCATTCGAGTGGTACTACCGGGTCATCGGCAAGAGCCGGATCCCCATCGTCGATACCTGGTGGCAGACCGAGACCGGGATGCAGATGATCACGACCCTCGTCGGGGAAAATATGCGCCCCGGGTTTGCGGGAAAAGGCATCCCCGGCGTCATACCCGACGTGGTGGACAAGAAGGGAAAATCGCTGGACCCGGGAAAGCTCGGGTTCCTCATCGTCAGGAACCCCTGGCCCGCCATGTTCCGGTCCATCTACAAGAACGACGAGCGGTACCGGAAGTACTGGGAGACCATCCCTGACGTCTACACGGTCGGGGACCTCGCGGTCAAGGGGAAGGACGGGTACATCATGATCCTCGGGAGGGCTGACGATATCATCATCGTCGCGGGCCACAACATCGGGACGGCAGAGGTGGAGAGCGCCCTCGTCTCCCACCAGGCGGTTGCCGAGGCGGCGGTCATCGGGAAGCCCGATGCGGTGAAGGGGAACATCATCAAGGCCTTCGTCATCCTCAAGCTCGGGCAGAAGGCGTCCGACAAGCTCAAGCAGGACCTCAAGTACCATGTGCGGATGACCCTCGGGCCCATCGCGCAGCCCGAGGATATCGAGTTCGTGGACAAGCTCCCGAAGACCCGGAGCGGGAAGATCATGCGCCGGGTCCTCAAGGCGAAGGAGCTGGGGATGGACCCCGGCGATATCTCCACCCTTGAGGAGTAGGTCCCGGGTTCCGCAGGAGCCGGGGCCGTCCAGGGGGAAGAGGGACCCTCTGGACGTGGTCCCGGGTCCGCAGGGAGACCCGGCTCCGAAAGGAGCCGGGGCTGTCCCGGGGGATAGGGGCCCTCGGGACCTGAGCCGGGGTTGTCCAGGGAGGAGGAGGCGCGAAGCGGCTTCTCCTGTCCAGGGGGGCAGGGGCTCCTCTGGACCAGGGGTGGGGACCCTCTGGATCAACCCATCTTTTTATATACTTTTTATAGCCTTTTATATACCATGAAAGGCAGACCCGAGGACTCCCTGAAGATCGAGAATATCGTCGCATCTGCAAAGGTGAGCGATTTCCTGGATCTCCCCACCCTTGCCGCAAAGATCAAGGATGCCGAGTACAACAAGAAGCGCTTCCCGGGTGTCGTGCTCCGGATGCAGGACCCGAAGATCGCCGCCCTCGTCTTCGGGAGCGGGAAGGTCGTCCTCACCGGCGCGAAGTCCATCGACAGCCTCTCCCGCGGCCTCGAGATCCTCGGGAACCAGCTCCCGGGCGCTCTCCATCGATATCCCGGAGGCCCTCACCTACAAGATCCAGAACATCGTCACCTCCGCCGATCTCGGGTCCCCCATCAACCTGAACAAGATCGCGGTCGGGTTCAACCTCGAGATGATCGAGTACGAGCCCGAGCAGTTCCCCGGCCTCGTCTACCGGCTCGACGAGCCCAAGGTGGTCGTCCTCCTCTTCGGGTCAGGGAAGCTCGATCATCACCGGCGGGAAGAAGCCCGAGGACGCGAAGAAGGCGGTCCAGAAGATCCTCTCGGACCTGACCAACCTCGGCCTCATCTGAACGCCCCATTTTTTCCGGCAGGAGAATTCCCCTGGCCCCGTATTTTCCCCGTCCACGTTTTCTTGCGAAACAGTGCATTTCTTTTTGCCTGTTTCTTAGAAACAGTGCCCTCTTCGATGGCACCGTTTCTCGCGAAATAGTTCTATTGCGTTTGCAAATAGGTGGATTTATATATTAATTAATAATATTTTATAGATTAGTTTTAAACAATTATATTCATCCCCCCGGTGGTGTGCAAGTTTGAGGCCCGAGAAGGTCATGTATTTTACGGAGAAGGAGGAGGAGTTCACCGAACTCCTCATGGGGCTCGGTCTGAAGAGGAACGTCGCAAAGGTCCTCGTCTACCTTGCAAATACCAAGGAGTCCACCTCCCGGGACATCGAGCGGGGCACCGACCTCCGCCAGCCCGAGGTCTCCATCGCCATGCGTTTCCTCACCGAGTGCAACTGGGTGAAGAGCCGGGAGAGCCGGGCCGAGAGCAAGGGCCGGCCCGTGAAGATCTACGAGCTCGCCCGGCCCATCACCGAGATCATGGACTCCATCGAGAAGGACAAGAAACGCGAGGCCAGGACCCAGCTCGACCTCATCCAGAAGCTCAGGGAATATATCTCATAGGGTGAAGGTCCCGCCCCCGGCGCCCTTCCCAACGATAACCTCCGTTTTTCGGGTGAACCGGGTGAAGAGCCCGGACGAGATCACGCCGGGAATTGCATCGAGGGCAATCTCGAGCTCTCCAGGATCTTTATCTCCGGGAACATACAGTCGAGGATGAAGTTCCCGTTATCGGTGACGACCGGGCCGTCCTTTGCCGATCCCTCCCCGGAGGCCCGGTTTCCCGCCGAGAGTCTCGACGGCGAGGAGGACCGGAAGGACAGCGAAAGGCATGACCTCGATGGGAACGACCCCGGCGAGTTCCCGGACGCACTTCTTCTGGTCGACCACGATCACGAGCCGCTTTGCGGCATATGCGACACACTTCTCGCGGGTGAGGGCACCCCCTCTCCCCTTGACGAGACGCTTCCGCGAATCGACGAGGTCCGCCCCGTCGATGGCGATATCGGGCGAGGGATAGTCCTGGAGGGTGGCGAGGGGGATCCCCAGGGTGCGGGCGCGGTCCTCTGCCTGGTAAGACGTCGGGATGCCGGTGATGGAGAGACCCCCCTCCATCCGCTCCGCGAGGCGCTCCATCGCAAAGAGGACGGTGGAACCCGTGCCGAGCCCGACCACCATGCCGTCCTCCACCATCTCCGCTGCCTGCCTGCCCGCCGCCCGCTTCCCTGCATCCACCCGTCTCTTCATGAAAGAGATCATCTCGGCCGGGGCTTATGAACGATACGGTTCCGGGGTTTCCGGGTCCCGCAGGACGGGAACGTCCAGGGGGGGTGCAGGGGCCCCTCTGGACCGCCGCCCGTTCCCCCTCAAGAAAGAGCTCTCAGCCGCCGTTACCGGGGAAGAGCCGCCTCATGACCCCGTCGGCGCCGTGGGCGGTGCAGTCCAGGGTGACGGGGGTTATGGAGATGTTCCCCTTCCTCACCGCATGGACGTCGGTCCCTTCCTCGGCGTCCTCCACGAGAGGGCCGTTGATCCAGAAGTAGGGCCTTCCCCGCGGGTCGAGACGCTTCTCCACGCCGGTATGGAAGAGCTTCCGGGAGAGGCGTGTCACCTCGTAGCCGCCGCGGATCGAGGACGGGATGTTCACGTTGATGACGTCGGCTTCCCCGGGAAACCCTGCCTCGAGCACGACTCGAGACGATGTCGCGCACGATCTTCTTTGCCCCGGTGAACCTCTTCCCGTACCCCGGGGATCGTCGAACTTGTCGCCCTGGTCCTCCACCTGGAGGGAGAAGGCGATGGCCGGTGTCCCCTGGTTCGCGGCCTCGAGGGCGGCCCCCACGGTCCCCGAGGTCATGATGGACTCGAAGGAGAGGTTCTCCCCGATATTAATCCCTGAGACGACGAGGGATGGTTTGAGGTTGAGCGCGAAGAGGCCGATGATCACGGCGTCCGTCGGCTTCCCCCCCACGGCGATCCCCCTCGTCCCCTGCAGGTCAACCTCGTTGACCCTGATGGGCTCGAAGATGGAGATGGAGCGGCCCACCGCGCTCTGCTGGGTGGCCGGTGCGACGATGGTCACATCGGCGATGCCAGAGAGGGCTTCATAGGCCGCCCAGAGCCCTGCCGAGTAGATGCCGTCGTCGTTCGTGAGGAGGATCCGCGGTCTCATCCAAGATCGTAGTTGGGGGGTCGGGCAGAAGAAGGAATCGATCGTCACGGTAATGGGCGAGGGGTGCACATGGGTACTGGATGAAGGCCCTTCTTGCCGAGTATGCCACCTTCTGCGAGCCCGGCCTCGCTCCCGAAGGGGCCGCGATGCTCAGGGTTCTCGCGGGGTCCTTCGAGCGTATCGGGTACGAGGTGGTCACCCCGGGGAGCGGGGACTTCGACCGCGAGCTCGAACGTCTCGCTCCCGATTGCGACGTGGGGCTTGTCATCGCCCCGGACCACCTCCTCTTCGGGTTCACGCATATCCTCGAGGAATCTCACGAGGAATATCGGGTGCAGCAGCCTCGTCACCGCGGTCTGCGCCGACAAGGTGAGGACGGGGGCGATCCTGAGAAGGCACGGGATACCCGTTCCGGAGACGGTGGATTCCGGTCCCCGGGTTGTCAAGCCCATACGCGGGTGCGGGTCCACGGGTGTCCGGATCACCGAAGACGCGCCCGGGGAGGATGAGTTCGCCCAGCGCTACATCGAAGGGGAGCACCTCTCGGCGAGCCTCGTGGGGTCGATGAACGTCGGGGAGGCGTGCCTGTACTTCTCCGGAAAGCCCCCGCTCGCCCTCGCGATCAACCGCCAGGAGATCGAGGTGAAGGACGGGGCCTTCCATTACCTCGGGGGAGAGACACCGGTCGATCACCCGAGAAGCGACGAGATATTCGCTGTCGCCCGGAAAGCCGTGACTGTCCTCGGCTGCCAGGGCTATGCCGGCGTGGATATGGTGGTGGGGGACCAGGTCTACGTCGTAGACGTGAACCCACGGATCACGACGAGCATCATCGGCATCGCGGCGGTGATGGAGGAAGAGATAGCGGGGATCCTCGTGGAAGCCTCACAGGGGAAGGGGCCGGATGCGGTTCACCTGAACGGCCGCGTCAGGTTCACGAAGGACGGGCGGGTGACCCGGCTTTGATCGGGATCGATGTAGGCGGAGCGAACCTGAAGCTCGTGGACGGGAAAAGGGTCACCATCCAGTACTGCCCCCTCTGGGAGGATGCACCCCTCACCGACCTCCTCAAGGCATTCAGGGCAGCCCATCCCGATCCCGATGCCGCGGTGGTGATGAGCGGGGAGCTTGCCGACTGCTTTGCGACGAAGCTGGATGGCGTCAGGTCCATCGTGGAATCGGTGAAGGAAGCCTACCCGGACGCTCTCTTCTACGGGACAGACGGGGCCTTCCACAGGGAACCTGTCTCCCAGCTCGCGGCGGCAAACTGGCTTGCCGCCGCGGATCTGCTCAGGATGCGTTACCCCCGGGCCCTGCTCCTTGATATCGGATCGACAACGACGGATATCATCCCCCTGAACCGCTTCAGCGAGCTCCTGGGTCTCACCGATCTCGGGAGGCTCCAGCGGGGTTATCTCCTCTATACGGGATTTCTCCGCACACCTCTCCCGACCCAGATGCTTTCGGTGAAAGTGAAAGGAGTCGAGACACCGACCTGTGCCGAACAGTTCGCCATAGCCGCTGATGCCCACCTGGTCCTCGGTCATATCACCCCGAGGGTATACACCTGCGATGCCCCGGACCGCGGGGAGAAGAACGTGGGTGCGGCACTCAGGAGGCTCGCCCGGCTGGTCTGCGCGGACCTCGATGAGATCGGCCCGGACGAGGCCCTCGGGATCGCCCGGCAGTTCTGGGAGGCCCAGCGGGACCGGATCAGGGCCGCTGCAGACAGGATTGCGACCGAGTCCGGCGCTGACTGTATGGTTGTTTCAGGGATCGGCTCATCGCTCTTTGCGAGGGACCTCGGTGGATGGGACCTCGCGCGGGAGCTCGGGGCGGTATCGGATGCGCTTCCTGCATTCGCGGTGAAGGAGGTAGCCCTACGCGTGGCTGGCTCCTGACCGCGGTGCTCCTCGCGGGCTCAATCGCCGTGACCGTGGTGCTCTTCCTTGCGGGGATCCCTGGTTTCTTCTTCATCCTCTTCATCCCCCTCATCCCGTTCCTCGGCCGGGGACACGGGCGGGCCCTGCGCCGCTGCCCGGTGTGCGGGTGGGAGACCGAGGGCGCTGAGAACTTCTGCCCCCGGGACGGGAGCCCCCTTCGGCCTCCGGGAGACAAGGTTTGAGAGGTTGAGCAGGGAGATTGGGAGCGGGATCCCGAGAAGGTCGGTGGCGGGGACCTCTCTCTGAGCCAGCCTCGAGTACATCCTGATGGTTCCCCTGTCCACAACAAGCCCGAGCGCGGCGAGGATCCGCTCGGTATGATGATACGGGTGGACCCGGGAGAGGGTGATCGCGAGATCCACCACGGGGATCCCGAACCGGACCCCCTCGTAGAACGGTTCACGTGCGTACCAGAACCCTCCACATGCCCTGCACCTGAACCTGGTGACGAGGACGTGGATATCCCTCCTCTCCTCCCCGATATGCATGTGGGCGAACCGTTTCTCCTTGATGTCATGGCGTTTGAGGGGACTGCCGCACTCCGGGCAGGCGGGGAGGTCGGTGAAAGAGGTACCGTCCATGGCGAGGAAAGTTGACCGGATGAGGTCCCCGAGCATAGGGGGGATGGCGATGCGCTTCATGCGCGGGCTCCGCTTGCTCGTTTAATGTGATACCTTACCTTTCCGGGTAGTACATCATTACCATTTATACTCCCAGGCATCCTCTCCACCACTAGTAATCATTTTCTCGGCATAAAGGAGTATCGTTATAACCCCCTGGCACCGACCCCTCCTTATCCGAGGTTTTTCCATGGATGTGAAGTATGTTCCGACCACGTGTCCGTACTGCGGTACCGGATGCGGTTTCAACCTCGTGGTGAAAGACGGGAAGGCCGTGGGGGTCGCCCCCTGGCACAGGAACCCCGTGAACGATGGGAAGCTCTGCCCCAAGGGCAACTATGCCTATGAGTTCATTCACAGCGAGGACCGGCTGACAAAGCCGCTGATCAGGAAGGGCGACAAGTTCGTCGAGGCGTCATGGGACGAGGCCTACGACCTCATCGTGAAGTCCTTCAAGAAGTACAAGCCCGAGGAGATGGCCTGCCTCTCGTCTGCACGGGTCTCCAACGAGGAGAACTACCTGATGCAGAAGTTCGCCCGTTCGGTGCTGAAGACCCCGAACGTGGACCACTGCGCACGCCTCTGCCACGCCTCCACGGTCGTGGGGCTCGCCGGGACCTTCGGCTCGGGCGCGATGACCCAGTCCATCGCAGATATCGCCGAGGCAAAGACCATCCTCATCATCGGGAGCAACACCTTCGAGCAGCACCCCCTTATCGGGCGCCGCGTGATGCAGGCGAAGATGAAGGGCGCGAAGATCATCTACGCAGACCCGCGCCTGACGGCGACGGGCAAGCAGGCCGACCTGCACCTGCCCTTCTTCTCGGGGACCGATGTCGCCCTCCTCAACTGCTTCATGCAGCAGATCCTCAAGAACGGGTGGGAGAACAAGGAGTTCATCGAGAAGCGGACGAAGGACTTCGACAAGCTGAAGGCCGTGGTGATGAAGCCCGAGTACTCCCTGGAGAACGTCTCCAGGATCACGGGGGTTCCCGCGAAGGACATCGCCACCGCCGCCGAGTGGATCGGGAAGAGCGAGGCCAATACCGTCCTCTACTCCATGGGCATCACCCAGCACACCACCGGTGTCGACAACGTGAAATCCGTTGCGAACCTCCAGATGCTCACCGGTAACCTCGGCAGGCCCGGGACCGGTGTCTGTGCACTCCGTGGCCAGAACAACGTGCAGGGGGCCTGCGACATGGGGGCGCTCCCCAACGTGTATTCCGGCTACCAGGCAGTCATCGTCCCTGAGAACAAGAAGAAGATGACGGACGCCTGGGGCACCGAGCTTGCAGAGGGCAAGGTCGGCCTCACGGTCACCGATCTCGATCAACGTCCTTGCGGACAAGCCCGGGACCGTGAAGTGCCTGTACATCATGGGCGAGAACCCGATGCTCTCCGACCCCGACCTCCACCACGTGGAGAAGGGCCTGAAGAACGTCGAGTTCCTCGTCGTCCAGGACATCTTCCTCTCCGAGACCGCCGAGTCTCGCGAACGTCGTGCTCCCGGCCGCGTGCTATGCAGAGAAGGACGGGACCCAGACGAGCACCGAGCGGCGCGTCCAGAAGTGGAGGAAGGCGGTGAACCCGCCCGGCGAGGCAAAGGCAGACTGGCAGATCCTCAGCGAGCTCGCAGGGAAGATGGGCTTTGCCAAGCAGTTCCCGTACAAGAGCGCCGAGGAGATCTTCACCGAGGTCGCGAAGGTGACCCCCTCCTACGCCGGGATGACCTATGCACGGCTCGAGAAGCCCGAGGCCCTCCACTGGCCCTGCCCGACGGCAGAGCACCCGGGGACGCCCATCCTCCACAAGGAGAAGTTCGCGCATCCCGACGGGCTGGGCGTGCTCACCCCCATCGAGTGGAAGCCCCCGGCCGAGGTGCCCGACAAGGAGTACCCGCTCATCCTCACCACCGGCCGGTGCATCTGGCAGTGGCACACGGGTACCATGACCCGGAGGTCCGAGTCCCTGGAGAGGGAAGTCCCGACCGGCTGGGTCGAGATCAACCCGGAGGATGCGGCAGGCCTCGGGGTTGTCGACGGCGAGATGGTCAGGGCGAAGACAAGGCGCGGGGAGATTGAGATCGGCGCCAAGGTGACGGACAGTATCAGGAAGGGCGAGGTCTTCATCCCGTTCCACTACATCGAGTGCGCGGCGAACATCCTCACGAACAATGCCCTCGACCCGGTCGCGAAGATCCCGGAGTTCAAGGCCTGTGCCATCCGGATCGAGAAGCTCGGAGGTGCGTAAATGGCAGGAAAAGGAGAGATGTTTTACGCCTGGTCCGGCGAAAAGGCCATACAGGACAAGGGCGAGCTCGGCGGCGCCGTGACGACCCTCCTCAAGTATGCCCTGGAGAACAAGATCGTGGACGCCGTCCTCGCCGTGAAGAAGGGCGCGGATCTCTACGATGCCCAGCCGGTGCTCGATCACCGACCCGAAGGACCTCGTGAACACGGCGGGTTCCCTGCATTGCGGGACCCTGCTCATGTCCAAGCTGGTCAAGAAGTACTTCGATGGGGCCGAGAAGATGCGCCTCGGGATCACCGTGAAGGGCTGCGATATGATGGGGCTCTACGAGCTCGCGAAGCGCAAGCAGGTGAACCTTGACAACCTTGTCATGATCGGGGTGAACTGCGGCGGCTCCGTCTCTCCGTACATGGCCCGGAAGATGATAACCGAGAAGTTCGGGGTCGATCCCGACAAGGTCCACAAAGAGGAGATCGACAAGGGCCAGTTCATCATCGAGTACCGAGGGGGGCCACAAGGGCATCTCCATGGACGAACTCGAGGAGCACGGCTTCGGCCGGCGGACGAACTGCCGCCGGTGCAAGACTGAAGGTGCCCCGGCAGGCCGATATCGCCTGCGGCAACTGGGGCGTCATCGGCGACAAGGCGGGGAAGGCCACCTTCGTCGAGATCTGCAGCGACAAGGGCGCAGAACTCTTCAACCAGGCCGTCCAGTCGGGCGCCCTCAAGGCCGAGAAGGCCCCCGATGCCGGCATCGCGGTGCGGGGCAAGGTCGAGAAGGCCATGCTCAAGCTCGGCGACAAGTGGCGGGAGAAGGACTTCAAGGGGCTCGGCGATGGGAACGAGCGGCTGAAGACGATCATGAGCGACACCTCGAAGTGCATCAAGTGTTACTCGTGCATCAATGCCTGCCCCATCTGCTACTGCGTCGAGTGCAGCACCCGGAAGCCCTACCTCGTCCCGCCCGGGCAGGTCCCGCCGCCCTTCATGTTCCACATGATCCGGTTCGTCCATATCTCGGACTCGTGCGTGAACTGCGGGCAGTGCGAGGAGCTCTGCCCGATGGAGATCAAGAACTCCCTGTTCATGCACGCCATCCAGCAGGACCTCGAGAAGATGTTCGGGCATGTGCCGGGAATCGACATGTCCCTGCCCGTGCTCGCCCTCGTGGAGGAGCCGACCGAGCGGGCCCGGCTCTCGTCGACAGGGAGCGACCAGATCTACGACATCTTCAAAAAATAATTTCATTATTTTTCTCGATATCGCCCCTTCGGGGCGCTATATTCAAGAAATAGGGCTTACGCCCTATTTCTCTCAACTCCCCCTCTATGCGGGGTCGTCTTCAAGATGTAGAGCGATTGATATCGCTCTCCTTTTTTCAATGCCGCCCTGATGGGCTCATATTCAAGAAGTGAGGCTCCGCCTTACTTCTTTCAACCCCTCCCTCTGCGAGATGTCGTCTTCAAGAAACAGGGCTGACATCCAGCTTTTCTTAATTCCGCCTCAGCCAGGGTGTCATCTTCAAAAAACAAAGCAAATTTATTGCTCTCCTTTTTTCACGGCATGTTTCATGTAACCCTTCATGATATCTGTTCGGGTCAGGAACCCCGCGAGAGAACCCGGGTTATCCGGATCCACGACCGGGAGGTGATGGATGTCGTGCTGCATCATGAGTTCGAGGGCTTCCTCCAAACTATACTCCCGGGGTGATCGTGATCAAATTCACGGCCATCACTTTACCGACCGGTATCGTGAGAGTCTCTTCTGCCTGGCTGGAGCGGAAATACCCTATGGTGATCATGCCGACCAGCTGGCCCCCATCGAGGACCGGGAATCCCGTATGAGAGGTCTCGCTGATCTTCGCAAGTACGAGCGAGGCCGGATCCCCGGGCGAGACCGTTACGAGGGCATTTTTCGGCGTCATCACATCGGCAACCCTGATCCGGGTCAGGATCTCCCTGTGGTATTCACCGCGATGGACATTCGACTGGGCCCGGTTCATGACCTGCGCACGGTAGATGGTCTCGTCACCGATGAGGAGAACTGCAACGGCGACCGCCCCCATGGCGGGAACCAGGACGGAGAAGTTCCCTGTCATCTCGATGACCATGACCATCACCGCCAGGGGGGCTCGTGAAACGGCCCCGAAGGTCGCGATCATGCCGATCACAACGAAGATCGGGATGGAATTCACCCCCACGATATCGGGAAGGAGGAGGTGGAGGATCATCCCGATCGCTCCGCCGAAGGACCCCCCGATAAGCAGGCCGGGGGCAAAGACCCCCCCGCTGCCGCCGGAACCAATGGTCAGGGACGTCGTCGCGATCTTCAGGAAGGGGAGGAGGAGGAGGATCCCGAGGGGGAGCAGCGTGTAGAGGCCGAGCTGGATGAAACCATACCCCGATCCGACACTCCCAAGAGCCAGGAGTTCTCCCGATGGGACGAAGGTAGCGACGGCGAGGATCAGGACCCCCATGGAGGCTGCACCAATAAATGGCTTGAGATGGGGGGGTAATCCCAGCCTTATGATTATTCTTTTAAAGAACGTTTCTGAACCGTAGAAAGTTCTGATATACAGGCGACCGAGAAACGCGCACATGCCCCCAAGGAGGAGGAAGAGAGGGATCTGGACAACGGTCCAGATGATCACGGTGTTCGCGAAGATCGGGCTGAACCCCTGGAAGGTGCCGAAGATGGCGTAGGCGATGATGGATGCAAGGAACGAAGGAATGACCGCCTCGACCTCGAAGTCGTTCTTATAGAGCACCTCAGCCGAAAGGATGGCTCCGCCGAGAGGCGCCTTGAAGATGGACCCGATCCCGGCCCCGATACCGGCGGCGAGGGCGATCCTCCGTTCATGGTCCGAGAGCCCGAGGAACTCGGCCACCATCGACCCGATCCCCGCCGATATCTGCGCTGCAGGCCCCTCTCTCCCTGCGCTCCCGCCCGATGCGATGGTGATGATCGCCGTGATCGCTTTCAGGAACGGGATCCTCTTCCTGATCCGCCCCTCACCATGAAACGCCCTGATGGCGGCATCAGTCCCGTGTCCCTCAGCTTCGGGGGCAAGGCTGTAAATGATAAGGCCGGAGAGAAGCCCGCCCAGACAGAGGATTACCAGAAGGGGCCAAAGGGATGCCGGTGGCACCCAACCGATTATCTGGCCGACGGTTCGGCCCTCGACCGGCATATGATACCCGGTGAAGGTGGAGACAACCGAGATCGAGACCTGGAGGCCGGTGTAAAATAAGAGGGATCCTGTACCGGATATCACTCCGACAATGAGCGCGATGAGGACGATCCGGTGGAATGAGATCTCGGGCATTCCTCGTCCAGGTCCAGGTTTTCTTCCTCTCGCGGTTCCAGCCCCCTCCCGCTCTCCTCTACAACCTTTCGGGGAGGGAGGAGGGGGGCTTCCGGGTCATAGTGCCCGGGAAGGATCCACGGGCCGGGCATCCGGAATCTGAGTGATATACGTGAGATGAAGTGTTTTAAAATACTATTCACGGTCACCGGTGGAGAACGAATCTCCGGACCGGTGACCTTCGTACCGGTTCCTGTATTCCCCTTCCAGGAGGATGGGAGAGTATTCAGACGTAGGTATCCAGGACCACCTGCGAGGTCCCGTCAGTGAAGACCGCTACGACAATCACATGGTCATTGTCGGGACTGGCACCGTTGAGTTTGGTGGTATTCCCGACGATGGGCTGGTAAAGGTCTCCATTCCCCGGCCAGAGGGCCGCGGTCCCGAGAACACATCCCGGTGGGCTGGCCGGATCATTGCAGTCGACGGTGACATTATACCCGACAACATAGGAGTTGTCCTGGCCGCCCTGCCAGGTGATATAGTAGTAGTTGCCCTGCTGTTTCGCGGTGGCCGCCACCGTCTTCGTCTTCTGGACGCTGCCGGCCATGCCGAACACGAACGCGGCTATGACCGCCGCGAGGATCACGGTGATGGCGACCATGAGGATCACACCTATCACCGGTGATACCGCATCTTCCCTGATACCAGGCTTCATGACGTTTACATCCTGAAACAATACGACATCGAGCAGTTCGCTCAGACGTAGGTATCCAGGACGACCTGGGTGGTCCCATCGGTGAAGACTGCGGTGACCACGACGTGGTCATTTCCAGAGGTTCCCTGGCTGACCTGCTTGGTGGAGTTCCCGACAATGGGTGGGAAGCCGGTCGCGGTGCCCGGAAAAGTCGGGCCATCCTTCAAAGTAATGTTATAGAACGATACGTACGAGTTATCCTGGCCGCCCTGCCAGGTGACGACGATATCATTACCGGTCTGCCGTGCGGTGGCTGCAACCGTTTTCGTCTTCGATATCGAGCCGGCCATGCCGAACACGAACGCGGCTATGACCGCCGCGAGGATCACGGTGATGGCGACCATCAGGATAACGCCAATAACAGGAGATACTGCATCTTCTCTCATCTTCATGGTTCACCTGAGCCGGGGGGGCAGATCCGTGATCCGCAGTGACCCCGCCGGGTATGGATCAAGGTTTTGGTGGATTTATGATAAGAATATGCCATGCGTTAATGCCATGCATTGGGAATATAGCCCGGATAGTTAAAAAAGAAATGATAAAATGTTATCCGGTTGAGATATCTTTAAATATAAGATGTTAAATCCTGAAATCAGGATCCCGTCTTTCAGCATTTCCACCACTCCTCCTCGCTCCCCGTCGAGATAAAACCGGAGGGGTTGTTCTGGTTCGCATACTCCGTCTGTACCCACGGGGCGGACCGGATGGTCTTTGACGCACGGATCTCGTCGATAATCCCGCTGAAGGTCCTGCTCGTGGCATAGTTCCCGAGGCGGAGGCTGTTGGCGGCATCTGACTGGACCGCACCGGCGGGGGCCTGGACCTTCGTGATGCTCTGGGACACACCGTTGATATAGACAGTCGGGTTGTTCGCGATATTCCCCTGGTTGTACGTGACCACGACATAGTTCCATGCATTCAGGGCGATGGAGCTCGTGGGGGTACTCCAGTAGCCTCTCGTACCCCCGAACCCCTTCCTGAACATGAGGACATTGTTCGTGTACGTGGCAAAGCTCCACCCCGTCTGGCCCGTTGTGCCCGACATCTTGGAGCCGATCATGCCCTCGCTGTTCTCCCCGATGCCAGTGGGATAGATCCACGCAGAGAACGTGCCGCCGGCCCCGAAGACATCATCGATGGACGCTGCCGATCCCACGTCAACGTAGCTGTTCGCCCCGTTGTACTGCTGGGCGTTCCCTATCCTCCCCGCCACGTTGACCGACCCGCTGTTCGTCCCGTCGTTGTTACCCGATGTGGAGTCCAGGAGGTCAGCGGTATGGTGCCAGACTGCATTGTAGTTCGCGGTCCAGACATCGGCGATATCCTGCTGGTCATCGGAACCCACGTTCCCGTAGTACATCCAGATGACCGTGTCCGCGGACGGGGAGAGGGTGGGCACTTTCACCCATGCGACGAGCGTGCCTGTCGCTTTCGTGAAAGACTCGATCTCATGGGGGAGCTTCGTCGTCCCGTCGGCCGCGGTGAAGACGATACCTTTGCCGTCTGCCCGCGCCGAGGCGGCGAGGTCCGGGTCCGCGTCGAGGCTGATGAGGACGGGGAAGTCCGACAGGGAGCCGGCGACCTTCGTCCGATCGATGGTGATGCTCTTCCGGTACGCCCAGTCGCACCGCCCGGTGGCACCGAAATTGAACCAGTCTGTACCCGACGGCTCAGGGATCGTTTTCACGCCCTCGAGGTTCTTTGAGAGGAGGAGGACGGAACCTCCGCCGGACTGGTTGAGGACGAGGGCGACAAAGCCGGGGACGGAAGGGACCGTTGCATACAGGGTCTCTCCTATCGACCAGGGGTAATCGCCGTTGTTCGTGAAAAGGGAGGTCCGGTCCAGGCCATCCACATAGATCTGGAACTCGCCCGCTGCGAGGGCGTCCCCGCCACGGTGCTCGATGTAGATGTTCCTGCTCTGGTTCGTGATGATTGCCTGGAAGGCAGGGATCTTCACGGGGGGTGGCTGGGAAAGGAGGAGCGTGCCGATGACGGCCATGCCGATGACAACGACGCTCACCAGGATCAGGCTCCCGATGACTTCGGAGACCGCAGAGATGTCCGATTGTTCCCCTACCTGCCGGATCTTCCGTGACATGTTCACAATACCCTGTCTTCTGTTCCTCTCCTGATTCGTGAAATCACGCATCCCGGCGCCCCGCCAGGGCCGGTTCCCCACCCGGGTTTCAGAAGGCAGAAATGGTTAGATGTAGGTGTCCAGAACCACCTGTGCGGCCCCGTCCGTGAAGAGCACACTCACCACGACATGGTCGAGCGCCGATGTCCCCATCGCCGGGAAGATGGACGTATTCCCAACCCTCGGCGGGAAATTTGGCCGGATATACTGGTCCTTCAGGGAGACATTGAAGTACCGATACATAGTTGTTGTCCATGCCCCCGTGCCAGGTGACCGTGATATCATTCCCGACCTGCCTCGCCGTTGCAGCCACTGATTTCCCCTTCGCAACGCTCCCCGCCATGCCAAAGACAAAGGCGGCGATGACCGCAGCGAGGATCACCGTGACCGCTACCATGAGGATGACGCCGATGACTGGCGATACTGCTTCTTCTTTTCTCATGACTGATCCCGTGGTTTGCGTACTATCCCATCCACATCTGGTTCGAGCCCCCAATGGGGGCGCTCAAATCAATATCCTGTGTCGTGAATATTAAGGATATGCCGTGCATTGAATCCTTCATGGCCTATTAATTGAACCTCAATTATCGTGAAAACATCTGAAAACAGGAATACCTTCTTCGGTAATTCTATATATAACTCATAACATTTGATCTTCTCCCCCACCAGGTAGCATCCCGGGCGCGCACCGGGAACAGGTTCGTCCACACGACTCGCAGGACCCTCTACCCGTTGACGGGCCCCGGGACCGTCAACCTCCGGTGGGACGATTACAGGTGTGACCAGGGCGTGGACGTCCCTCCGTCGATCTCATCCCGGGATCTGCTTCTCGAGTTCTGCTATCCTCTCCCGGAGGGCAGCTTCCACGTTCTTCCGGTCGGTGATATCGAAGATGGTGCTTACCGTCCCCCCGAGGGATCCGTCGGGGTTCAGGAAGGGGGCCTTGAAGACGATGGACTGGCGCGAGGTCCCGTCCCCATAGATGAACGTGGACTCGGTTGCCTGCATGTGCCCCGTCACCAGGGCCTTTGAATCCAGGGCAACATACTGGTCTGCGAGATCCCGGGGCAGGACCTCGGGCGCGATCCTGTCCAGGATCTCGTGCCGGGGCCGCCGGGTATACTCCTCGAAGGCACGGTTGCATATGCGATAATGACCGGTCGTATCCTTGTAAAAGACGGGGGTCGGGACACTGTCGATGAGTTCCTGGAGGAAGTGGAGCTGCTCCTTCACGCTCTCCTCCGCCTTCTTCCGCTGGGTGATATCCTCGACGATGATCGTTATCCCCCGCGAACCATCCTCGAAGATGGTGGATACGAGGGATATGGTGAAATAAAGGGTACCGGTACCCTCGTGGATCATGACCTCTTTCTGGAACTCCTGTTCGCCGGATGGCCCTTCGAGGCGGGAGCGGATCTCGGGGTCAGAGAAGATCTTGAGGGGCATCTCGTCCGGGTCCTTCCCGATGATCCCCGACCGATCTTTCTCTTCGAAGGCGAGAAGATTATCGTTTGCATACCAGATCTTTGACTGTTCGTCAAGGATCAGGATCATGTCAGACGAGAGGTTGAGCATAGCAGAGACGGGGACACGCTGGGAGAGGGTGTAGAGCTTCGCCCTGCCGATCGGTTGCTTCTCGATATGGCCCGAGGTGACGAGGATCTCGAGGTACTTGGCGACCGAGTTCCTGTTCAGGTGCAGTGACAGGGAGATGTCGGTGATCGTCATCCCCCGGGGACGGGCCCTGAGGAGATTCGTGATCTGTACTGCTATTCTCTCGTACCCCTTCATGGTAATCGCTTCGAGAATCTGTCTCCAAGCCATCCTCTGTCGCGATGATGCATAAATGAATAGGCCATGGAACCCGGAAAAAAGCTGATATCCTTAACTTTGATGGAGTATTCATGCCTGATGATCTCCGGTTCGCGGCTGGAGAAAGCATATAATTCCTAAAATCTCGATTATAAGAACAATTGGAAAGGTTTAATTAGATTTTAACAGATTGCTACATTGCACCTATACACAAATGGTCTCATGTTGCTGGTATAGGTCAGATGAACGTGAGGTGACTGAACTATGGTTTTCCATCCCCCAGTACAAATCGTCGCCAAGGCAGGTGACGCCGGCAAATACAAGACCGGGCTGCCTGCCTGGAACATGGTCCTTCGTGGCTTCATGGCCGGCGCGTACATCGCCATGGGCGGTGCGCTCGCAACGGTCTGCAGCACAGGCATATCCTATTCGGCAGCGCAAATTACCGCAGGAGCCGTTCCAGGTGGTTTCGCATCAGCAGGTATGACCCAGCTCATCCTGGGTGCGACTTTCCCTGTTGGGCTCATCATCATCGTGCTCACAGGTGCAGAACTCTTCACCGGTGACGCGATGCTCGCCCCGATGGCTGCCTTCATCCACAAGATCAGCTGGGCGAATGTCATCAACCTCTGGATCTGGGTCTACATCGGAAACCTGATCGGATCCGTCTGGTATGCATACCTGATGGCATACGGCCCCTTCAGCAGCTGGAACGCCGCGGGAGCCGCGACGGTGACTGCCTTCGGGTCCCGGGCCATCGCGATCGCAGCTGCGAAGACTGCGTATGTCGGGACAGCGGGCATGTGGTCCGCATTCCTCAAGGCAATCGGCTGCAACTGGCTCGTGAACCTGGCAATCCTCCTCGGGATATGCGCTGACGACCTGATCGGCAAGTTCTTCGGGATCTGGTTCCCGATCATGGCCTTCGTCTCCTCGGGGTTCGAACACTCGGTGGCGAACATGTACTTCATTCCCGCCGGTATCTTCACCCAGGGATTCGTCACCGACCCGGCAGCGATCGTTGCTTCGGTCAACTGGGTCTCGATGTGGACGAGCAACCTCATCATCGTTACCATCGGGAACATCGTCGGGGCATTGTTCTTTGTCGGTGTCCTCTACTGGGTCGCCTTCAAGAAGGAGATCGCAGCCCTCAAGTAAGACTGCCGATGAAGTTCCGAAATATGGAGCTGAGGATCGCCCCGATCCAGATCGGGGTCCTCCTCTTCTTTGCATTTTTTCTCATCCTGGCATTTTCCATGAGCGGGAGCATTATCCTCCTCGCCTACGGGATTCCCATGATCATCTTCCTCGCCGTTATCCCCGTCATTCTCAGGCACATGAGCCAGAGCCAGTACGAGGCCCTGCTCCCGACGTTCGAGAGCGAGGCCCAGCGTGTACGGGTCAAGGCGATCAACATGAACATGATCGGGAAACCCGTCCGGATCGAGGGGATAGTAGAGCGTGTCTCCTTCGACTTCCTGGACCGGCCCCAGTACCTGGTCGCCGACCAATCCGGGGAGATCTCGGTGAAGATGTTCACCGCGCCCCGGGAGAAGATCCGGAAGAATGATATCGTGGAGGTACTCGGGACCGTCATGAAGCGGTATCTCCTTGTCGGTGAAGACCCGGTGATCAACTGCGTCTCGATCAGAAAGGTCGAGGGCGAGAAACCCGATAAAAAGTCCTGATGCACTTCTTTCTCCAGTGATTCATAGAAACCCCTGTCCGGAGACCAGCAGGGTTGGCCTGGTAACCCGTTTTCGGAAAGATGAGATAATTACCCCGGAGAACCACTCGTTGATGAGGAGTGGTGATCCCGTGTGTGAATCTGAGGAGGAAGATTTAATCCGGCGCGGGACAGAGCTCGCATCCGCCGGCAGGTTCAGGGCATCGGTGAAATGCCTGGAGAAGGTACTCTCCCTCCATCCCGGCCATCCCCGTGCCCTTGTCGCGAAGGCTTCCAGCCTTGCAAGGATGGGGTACTTCCAGGACGCCATCGGGTGCTGCGAGGAGGCGATCGGGGTGGACCCCCTGAACGCCGATGCCTGGTTCACCAGGGGCAATATCCTGTATATGACCGGGAGGTGGGACGAGGCGGTGGAGTGCCTGCAACAGGCGACCCGGATCGACGGGACTCATACGGAGGCATGGTACATCAGGGGAAATTGCCATTACTTTCTCGGTGAGTATGACGAGGCTGTCGACAGCTTCGATGCTGCCATCGGGATCGATCCCGGCTATCCAAAAGCCTGGTACAACAAGGGGGTAACCCTCGCGGACGTCCATCGATATGCCGACGCACTCGCCTGTTACGAGGAGTGCCTGCGGATCAATCCCGGGGTGGCGGTGGTGCATACCAACAAGGGGGTCGCCCTCGCCGGCCTCGGCCGTTTTGAGGAGGCCATCCGATCATTCGACGAGTCGATCGCGATCAATCCCCATGATCCGACCCCCTGGAACAACAAGGCCGCGAGCCTCAGGAGGCTCGGCAGGGACGGGGAGGCAGAGGCCTGCGCTGAGAAGGTGAGGGGGCTCACCCACGGCAGGGAAATCCCCTGGATTCTCAGGTGATGCCCCTGAGAACCGGGCCCCGGGCCCGTTAGAACCGCGAATCGAGCCCGTCCCGGAGAGACCCTGACTTCTTCCTGCCGAGGTCTGCAAGGTAATCCTCGAAGAGGTGGATCCGGGTCGAGACCGGGAACGGGATCCCAAGGGTCGAGATGATCGCCTCGCCCGGTTCGAGGGTCTGGATCTCCGTATCCATTGCCGAGAGATCCTGCTTGGCATGCCCCGCGATGATCGCCCGGTCGTTCCGGTCCGAGAGACCCATGACCACGAAGGTATTCATCTGGGCGAGGACCCGGGGATCGACGTTCTTCGGCTGCTGGGTCACGACGCAGAGCCCGACGCCGAACTTCCTCCCCTCCATCGCGCACTCGCGGAAGACGGCGGTCGCCGGCCCCCCCGTGCCGAGGACCCGCTGGGCCTCCTCGATGGTGATCAGGACTTCCCTTCGCCCGGGGGAGTCCGGCTTCCCCCACCCCGAGGCCTCCCCGCGGTGGCGGTCGAGGATCTTCCGGGCCATGACCGAGAGGACGAAGAGCTCGCTCCGCTCCCCCATGCCCGGGGATATCGATGAGGACCACCCGGTTCTCCCCGAGATCCCTGAGGATATCGGGGATGGATGAGCCACGGGCCCGGAGGAACGGGTTGGACTTCACGAGGATCCCGACCCGGCGCTTCATCACCTGGAGGGTGCTTGATGCGAACTGGGCGAGCTTCCCTGCTGTCTGCGGGTACGGGCACCCGGCTATCCATGCCCCCTCTTCGTCGAACTCGGTGTTCTGGAAGAGATCGACGAGTTCGCTCCCCCTCACATCCTCGATCATCTCGACGAGCTCGCGCTGGGCCGGCGAGTGATCGAAGAGGAGGAGGAGGTCGGGCGCCCTGAAATCGTCGTACTCGAGGAAGAGGCTGTTCAGGGAGTACTTCCGCCGGAACGGTTCGTCCCTGATGGTGTAGACCGAGAGCCCGTCCCTGCCGCCCTGGTAATGGACGAGGCCCTCGGTCGGCTGGCCGGTGGCCGAAGATCCCCCTGCGACGTATTCCCCGTGCGGGATCCACGAGGACGAGGCCGAACTTCCGGGTCTTCATGCACGAGGCGCAGAAGACCTTCATGAAGTTGCTCTTTCCCATCCCCGTGGTAGCAAAGACCCCCATGTGCTGGGGCATGACCCTGCTGTGGAGGGCGACCCTGACCTCCCTCATGACCTCCTGGCCGGATTTGAGGGAGCCGACCTCGATATCCCCCATCACCTGCTGGAGGAAGAGGAAGTCGTGAGTCTCGGGGTTGAGGACCCGGGAGAACTTGGTGGGGAGGGTCCTCGGCTTCCGGAAGACGCCCTTCCCGTCCACGTACCCGAGCGGGAGCGCCTCGACGATGAGATAGACGTCTTCGGAGAGCCCGTAGAAATGCTCGGAGTGGGCCCGCCTGTCCCATTTCTCGTCCTCGAAATTGGAGTCATGAGCGAGATCGGTGACCCGTGCAAAGAAGGTCATCCCCTTGGTCGTGTCCTCGATCTTCAGGATATTGCCCACATACAGGGCCTGGTCATAGGGGATAGCGAACCGGTACGAGAGGACCGAGGTACCGATGAGCCGGTACCTGGATGGATCGGAGAGATCAGTATCGTGCAAATTCATCATGGATATCACCGAAGAGGAGATGGAATCGTTCAGGGTCGGGCCCCGACTGACCGATTCCTGCAAGGAGATCGTTCTTCACCTGCTGGAGGGTATCGGCCTGGATACGTGCAGCGCGATGCGCATCGAAGAGGGGGTAGGGGTATCCCGTCACCCTTCCATCGTCAGCCCATCCGGCGAGGATGGACCCGATCTCCTTGAGGGCAGGATCATCGGTTGGCTGAGGCACCTCGATTTTAAAAGCAATGGGGGAACGGGGATGGAGCGCCGCGATGCAGGGTGAACCGTGCCGCCATTGCCTGTAGGGGTTTATGTCGAGCCCCTCCTCCCTGACCCTGAGGACCCACGGGCGGGATATCGAAAGGGTCTTCGCGAGACCGAGGGCCGCAGGAACCAGGGGGAGCCCCCCTCCCCAGGTGACCGACGTGCGTTTTGTCACCGCGCAGAGGTGAATACCCTTCTTTGCGCACATGTCCGTATCAACTCTACCAGCACCGGCTCATGGCTCGCATGATGGACCCGGAGCGCCCCGTCCAGGACGAGGAGATCCCCTTTGCCGAGGCGTTCAGCCGCCTTGATGGCGACCCAGTATTCCAGGGTATCCCGCATGACCGCTGCCGTCCTGTCGGGTTCGTCGTCCTTCACGGTCGTCTCGGGGTCCCTCCCGAAACACTCGCGGTAAAGGGAAGCGAAACTCCCGTCCCGTTCTTCCCGTCCCATGGTGACGAGGCGGAGAGGGGTCACCGAACGGAACCTGCGGGAGCCGGCAGAGAACCCGCACACCGCCGCCCTGATGAGCGCGACCGAGATGCACCCTGCGTCGAGGAGCATGGCATTGGAGCCATCCACCGCAGCAACCGTGCCCGCCTGAGACGGATTCAACCCCAGGTAAGATCCCGCATCAAGATGAAAGGACGAAGCGAAACGGGCGGCAAGATCCGGGGGATCGAGTCCGCCGATGCGTCCGACGAGAACCGAGAGGTCCTCCCGGTACTCCTCCTCGAGGGTCATGCTTCGGACGCCTCCAGGTCACGGATGCAGCTCTCGTTCCCCGATACGGCCTCGACGGCGAGGGTATTCCCGAACTCGCCCTGGACCTCCGTCACATGGGAGATGAGGAAGATCTGGGGGAAGTAGGGTTCGAGGGTCCTGAGTGCCCGGAAGATGTTCCCCCGCCGCTCCTCGTCCTGGCTCCCGAAGATCTCGTCAAAGATGAGGAAGGTGCTGTCATGGAGCTCGTGCGTCTCGGCTATGTATCGCGAGAGGGCGATGCGGAGCGCGATCGCCACGTCATCCTGTTCCCCTCCTGAGAACCGGGACACCGGAAAGTCACCGCCCAGGTCATGGACCAGGAGCTCGAAGTTGTCGTCGAGGATGACCGTGTCGTACCGCCCGTCGGTGATCTCGGAGAGGATGCGTCCTGTCTCATCCTGGATCTGGTCCCGTACCACGCCAAGAAGGTGGTCCGTGAACCCGTTCAGCTGGTCCCGGGTGAGTTCCAGCATCCGGATCTCTTCGGTCAACCGGTCATGCTCCTCCCGGTCTTTCTCTATTTTCTCAAGCATCGACGTCAGGCGGTCACGTTCCTCCTCGCGATGTGCCACCCCGGATCGGACCCTTTCCCTGTCCTGTCCCAGCCTGAGGAGGTCCTGGCGGCCAGCCCGGAGCTCCCGGTCGACCTTGCCGAGATCGTCGGCCGAAAAGGCGATCTTCCGCAGATCTGCGTTCAGATCCTCGAGGATCTGCATGACCGTCGCGACCTGGGCCTTCAGGGCTGCCCCCTGCTTCTCCAGCAGGGGGACCTGGTCCATTATAGACTTCAGCTCGAGATACCGCGCATGGCTTCGTTCGGCGGCCTGGAACTCCTGGTTCAGGTGTTCATGGGTCGCGGGGTCAAAGCCCAGTTTGTCCTTTTTTTGGGCGATGGCCGCGATCTCATCCTTCAGTTTCTCCCGCCGTATCCCAAGGTCCTGCGTCGTCCGGGCGAGATCGGGCCGGCTCTTCAGCCGTTCGGTGGCCGCAAGGTCCTCCCTCCAGCGATGCTCCAGGGAGGCCAGTTCCCTCTCGAGGTCCTTGCGGCAGGCCGCATCGTACCCGAGGGCGGATCTCTCCTTCTCCAGCTCCTCTTTCTCGGAGATGTCGCAGAGGGAGCGTTCCTGGACCTCCTCCCACCTCGCTGAGAGGTCTGCGAGAGGTCTCGTTTCATCGAGGAGATCTCTCGCTTCTCCGATGATCCCGTCCAGCGAGGAGATCTCGCCCTCTGTCTTCCGGACCTTGTCATCCAGCGAAAGAAGGGTCTCCCTCTCCCGTTCAATACCCCGCCGGATATCGGCGAGGAGATCCTGGTAGTGGAGGCCGAGGGGCTGACGACAGGTGGGGCACTCCCCCCCGGGCCCCGAGGCCTCGAGGGTCACAAGGTCCTTCTCAGAGATCCCCGATCTTCAGTGTTCCCTGGTCCCGGAGGGCGGTGGCGTCGGCGATGGTGCGGACCAGATCGCGACGGCGCAGATCGAGATGCCCGAGAGGATCATCCAGCATGTCAGGGGGCACCCCCGCGGCAGCAGCAAGGGCTTTCAGGACCTCTTTCTCCTTCCGGATCCGCTCGATGCGGGAACGGAGCTCTCTCCCCTGACGCCTTGATTCCAGGAGGGTACCCTCCTTCTTGTCGATACCTGCGGAGAGCAAGAGATACCTTTCCTCCAGCCCCCCCAGCTCCTTCAGCCTCGACTGGATGGCAATCCGGCGGGCAATCACCGGCGCGAGAGTCGAGATCACCCCTTCATCCCTGGCGAGCCGCTCCTCACCTTCCCGGGAGCGTGTGAGATCCCTCTCCACCTCGCCCAGCCGGTCCATTTTGTCTTTCTCCCGTGAGGTGAGATCCTGGAAGGTACGGGCCTTTTCCCGGCTCGCATCATAGCGGTCTCTGCAGGCATCGAAACCGGACTCTTTCGCTGCAAGATTCCTGAATTCCTCTTCCCATAGAGCGAGGTCAGCCATCTGTTTCTCTATCCTGCCTAGTTCACGGGCGGCCCGTGCCACCTCCTCATCCCTTGCCCTGATGAGTGCCTTCGCGCTGTGATCCCTCGTTTCACGTTCACGGAGGTCCCCCTGGTTTCCCTCGAGAGTTGCGATTGTCTGTCGGAGGGCTCGATCTTCGTCTGCAAGTCTTTGGATCTCCTTTTCGGCAACCTCCTGAGCCTCTCTTATTCGGGCCCGCCGATCCAGGAGCTCACCCTCGTCGACACCCTCCAGCCTCCCCTGGATCTGGAGGACCCTGATCCTTCGACTTTCTTATCTCCTCACGGAGTATCTCCCCGCCCTCCTCCTTCAGGCTGTCGATCCCGAGTACGCGCCGAAACCAGCTCTTCCGCACCTCGGGCGTTGCATCCACGAGGGCCAGGAGTTCCTTCTGGCCTGAGAAGATGGTGTGCCTGAAATCGGCGTGACCCATCCGGATCACCTTGTGGAGTGCGTCGTGGACCTCGGAGACCCCGCGGGCAAAGAGCTTCCCCCCGCGGTTGAGCTGGACGTCATGTTTCTTCTTCCGGTCAAGGGACCGGACGATCTGGAACTCCTCGCCCCGTACAGAGAAGTCCAGCCTCACCTCAGCCCGGTCCCGCGGCCCGGCGGTGGCGCTGAGGATGTACTCGAGCCCGGTCTCCTTGACGCCGTAGAGGGAGAAGAGGATGGCATCCACGATGGTGGTCTTTCCGGTACCGTTGTTTCCCAGGATGCCGGTGATCCCATCCTTGAAGATCACATCCTGGTTCCGGAAACGTTTGAAGTTCCTCATCTGGAGCCTAAGGAGTTGCATCTTCATCTCCCCCCTCGCCGGCCATTACCCCCCGGATCACCGCTGAACCTCGCTCGAGAATGAAATGGTGCTCCTTTTCACCGAGGTTCTGGTCTTTCAGGTATCCAGCGAAGAGATCCACGTAGTCGACACCAGTAAGACCCTGGCGATCGGAGAGCGGGGTTCCGGACTCCGCAGACCTTACGATGACCTTCAGGTCGAGGAGGCGCGATCTGGTGTCCTCCAGAATGCCGGGATCCATGGACTGGAGCATTCTCCGGCTCGTCCCTGCCAGGGTGATGACCGCCATGGCCGGCTGGCCGGATGAATCTGCATGAGCTGCCCTTCCGGCTATCTCCTCCCCGACTTCGCGGGACGAGAGGGCTCCGCATTCCAGCTCCCCGAGGTCGATCATGGGGGTGCAGGGGAGATCGAGATGGTCGACCGTCTGCCGGTCCAGGTCAACGAGAAGCCCCCCCTTCGTGTCGCCGATCTCGGCATAGCTGATGTATTCCTGAGAACCGCAGTACCAGGCATTGTCTGCCACCTGCTTCTGACCATGGAAGTGCCCGAGGGCGATATAGTCAAAGTCCGGGGAGAGCATGGTGGCGTCGATCTCGTGCTCCATCACCGTGCCGAGCCGGCGGTCCCTGAGGGTGCTCGCGAGCCCGTGGGTGACGAGGACATTCCCTCCCTCCCGGGGCTCGATACGGTTGAATTCCTCGCGGTACTGGGACGCCTGCAGGAGGTTCGGGATGAGGTGGAACCTGGTATCACCCAGGTCTACCGGTTCATACCGGTACTGGTATCCGGCGTGGATGGGGGCGCTATGGTATTTCAGGACCTCGAAAGGCGACGTGGTGTACCGCGACTTTGCCATGTCATGGTTGCCTGCGATGATGACGAGCGGGATACCGGCATCCCCGAGCCGGGAGAGGGCCTCGAGCGCCGTGGTATAGGCGAGGGTCTTGGGCCTCACCGAGTGGAAGAGGTCGCCCGCATGGACCACGGCATCGGGACGGGCCCTGAGAATGACATCGATGCCGGCAAGGAAGTTGGTGTAGACGAGGCGCTCCCGCAGGTTCACGCCGTCCTCGGCGAGGCGGCTGAACTGCGAGAGGCCCAGGTGGCTGTCACCGATGTGGACGAATCTCATCTCTCCCCTGCCCCGGAATCATCCCTGCACCCATATAGAGCTCATGCGGGTGGTGCGAAGATGAGGAGGGCCCCCAATCAATCAGTATTCTATACTCCGTCCCTGATATTTTTATGGTGAAGCCAATGTCACGAAGAGCAGTCGATGCGGTCTTCCAGGGCCTCTTCACCCTCACCGATATCAGGGTCATGCTCAGGAGGACGGCGCCCCTTCACGAGCTCTCCGAAGAGGACCGGAGAGGCGTACTTCAGTCCCTCGCGGATCTCAGGCAGCAGGTGGGGATCCTCGAGGAGGAGCTCCTCCGATGAAATGCACGGGGGATATCGAGGTCAGGGACCTGGAGGAGATTGCGATCAACATCGATCCCATCCAGGCCGGGGGAGGCTCACGGCGGATGCCATGAAGGCGATCATCGCCTACGGCGACGGGTACTCGGTCTGCGACAACTGCCGGAAGCCGTTCAGGCTGGACCATATCAGGAAACCTCCCCTCGAAGCCTTCCACCGGGACCTCGCCGGGTTCGTCGGCATGGACGAGGCGCGGGTCATGCCCGGGGCCCGGCGGGGCTTCCAGGCCGTGGCCGATACCTACGTCGAGAAGGGGGCGCCCGTCCTCCTCACCGCCCTCTCTCACTATACCGAGTTCCTTGCCATCGAGGCCGCGGGAGGCGTCCCCCGTGAGATCCCGAAGGACGAGAAGAACATCATTACCGCCGATGCCGCTTCCAGCCGGATCGAGGAGGTAACCAGAGAGTTTGGCCGCCCCCCCTGTCTCCTCTTCATCGATCACTTCGATTACCAGTTCGGGAACGAGCACGAGGTGCGCGAGATCGCAAGAGTTGCCCGGGCATACGACGTGAAGGTGATGTATAACGGCGCCTACACCGTTGGCATCCTCCCCGTGGACGGAAAGGAACTGGGGGTCGACTTCGTCGTTGGCTCCGGGCACAAGAGCATGGCCTCACCTGCGCCGTCCGGCCTCCTTGCCACCACGAAAGAGCATGCGCAGGAGCCTCTTCCGGACGACCCAGGCGAAAGGGGATATCACGGGCAGGTCGTTCGGCGTGAAGGAGGTGGAGCTCCTCGGGTGCACTCTCATGGGTGCGACCATCATGGGGATGATGGCCTCCTTCCCCCATGTCAGGGAACGGGTGAACCGGTGGCAGGAGGAACTCACGAACGGGAAGATAGTCATCGATGCTCTTCGTTCCATCGAGGGGACCACCATCCTCTCCGAGTACCCACGGAAGCACACCCTGACGCGGGTGGATACCCGCAAATCCTTCGACCGTGTTGCAGAAACCCACAAGAAAAGGGGGTATTTCTTCACGAGCGCCCTCACCGAGAAGGGGATCGGGGGGGTCATCCCGGGGGCGACGCGGGTATGGAAGTTCAATACCTACGGTCTCACGAGGCAGCAGGCGGTGTACCTGGCCTCGGCATTCAAGGACATTGCCCGGGAGAACGGTATACCGGTTACCTGATCCTTCCAGGGGATCGGGAGGGGGAGATAATCTCTTATCTCCGGACTTTTTTGGCTCTACCGAAGCATTCGAACGCCTCATCCTGCCGATTCAGCTTGATGAGTGTATTCCCCTTCGCGATCCATGCCTGGCAGGACTTCGGGTCGATCTTTAATGCCATGGAATAGCATTCGAGCGCCTCGGGATAGCGCTCGAGTGACTTCAGCTCGGTACACTTGGCGAGCCAGGCGTCCGCGGCCCGGGGGTTCTCCTCGATGGCCTGGTCAAAGAAACGGATGGCTTTCTCGTGCTCCCCCTCCTCAGCACACCGTTGCCCCTCCTCCATTGGGGTGCAGGTCTTCGAATCGTCCTCCCCGTTCCCCTGCGACGCCATGATCACCTGTTTGACCGGATGGCTAATGGAATTTTTGGGTTGAATATATCCGGTAATCAACTTACAAAGTCCAAAAACAGGCACCACGCGAAGAAACCGGAGAGATGGGCTTGGTCGGATTCGAACCGACGATCCCCGCCTTGTAAAGGCGATATCATAACCAACTAGACCACAAGCCCGCCTGAGAGGGTGGAGCGGCAATCCTATTAACGTTGTTGAAGCACCCCGTTCTCCCCGGTTTTCGGGGATACATCCTTCGGGAAGGAAGTGCGTGGTACACATCTATAAATACCGGGATGAGCATCTCTCCATACGGGGGGAGGAGGATGAAGGTCCGGCGTATACGGTTACGTCCCGACGGGAAGACGGACAGGCACTGCCCTTACGCCGCTTCCCGCAGGGCCAGGTGGTGTGCCGGCCCGCGGTGCCCGGAATGGGAGGACACCGGCAAGGAGTTCCGGCTGGCTCCCGTTCTCCATGTGGCTGGTTATGTCATCCTCCCGATATCGGCGATCACCATAGCCTGGAGCATCCTTAATTTTATGCTGCATCACCTTGCCCTGAGCATCGGGATCCTTCTCCTCGGTATCGGGCTCGCCTTTTTCCTGCCCATCGACGAATCCAGCCCCGACCGGTTCGGCAGGTGCCGGAAGGTCAGTCGCGAAGGGGAAGAAGCCGAAGAACGCGGCGGGTACCTGAAGGGATAATTACCCGGGGCAGGAACGCTCCGTTCGCTTCAGTAAAAAAGGGATGAGAGGAAACCAGAAGGAGTGACTCACTTCGGAGTCACCCTTCAGGTTCTAGGAGAACCCGAAGGAGCGATGACTTCGCCATCCCTCTCCGGGTTTCACTGAAACCCGAAGGACTTCAGCGTCACGTCCGGGTTCACGGACCCGATGTGGTAGACGACACCCTCGGTGAGTTCGTTGATCACGACCTCGGCGGGAGAGAAGAGCGAGGTATCGATCTTGTAGAAATCGAACTTCGCGTCCTTGAATATCTCGTAGAAGGGCTTCCCGTATCCCTTGGACTTGTTGCTCGGGATCTTCTCGAGGAAGTCCTTGATCGCCGGGTTCCTGATGGTGAGGTAGATGGACCCGTGGTAGATGGTCGCGTCGTTCGTCGCGCCCATGGCCTTCAGGGCATCCTTCTTCACAGGCGCGATGGGTGCGGTCCCGATACCCGAGACGATGGTGCGGGTATCGAAGCCGAGCTCGTTCAGTTTGTACACCGCGGTCTCGACGCACCTGCCTGCCACCTGGATCGACCCGACGAGCGAGGCTGTCGGGGCGACGACCGCGCAGGTGTTTGCCGTCTCCACGCCGCATTCGTTCGCTATCTTCTCGAGGACCTCCCCGTTCGGCAGGTGGTCGCTCTCCAGGCAGATGACCGCATCCTCGCAGTCGTCCTCGTAATCGATAACCTCGTAGGTGTGCTTGGGCTTCAGGGAGAGTGCCCTCGCCGGGCCGCTCCCCATGGCCGAGTAGTTCCCGACCTTGATCGTCCACCCCGCCTTCTGGGCCCCCAGGCAGGCGATGGAGGGGAAGTCGGTCGCTACCTCGATGAACGGAAGGGGCACCCCCTTCGATCTGCCCCATCCGGAAACCGACCTCGCCGAGGCCTCCCATGCAGATCTCGGTGAAGATCCTTCCCGCCTGGTACCCGCCCCGGGTCGAGACACCGCAGTCTACGATCCGGGCACCGTTGTCGAGCTGGTGGAACGCCGCATTGAAATCCTCCGGATATTCCGCCAGCTCATTGAAGAGATCAAAGGCAAGTTCATTGATACTGAGCACTACAATTTCCCCCGGTAGAGATGATGAAAAGAATGAGAATGAGGATATGATAAGTGTTGTTCTTCTAACTTCGGGAGCTGGATAACCGGTGGAGAAACAGATCGACTGGAGAGGATCAGATAGAAATATGCCCCCCAACAGAATGCCTCCACATGGTCGGGAAACGATGCAGCCTCCTGATTGTCGTGGGTTTGATCTGCATCATATCCGGGGGATCAGTCCCGTTCATGGGTAGTTCGCTCATTGCCCTTGGCATCGTGCTTTTCGTCGTTGGTCTCTTCGACTACTACTACTGTCGATCAAAAGAGAGAACTCCCTCTTCCTGATCTTTCTTCAGAGGACTGGCGGGATGGGCTTCGCCGGCGCTTTTCCCCCATCCCCTCCTGACCTTTGCCTGCCCCGTGCTGCTACGGGCTCAGCCCCTCCTTTTTATAATCGGTCGTGATCCCGTTCATCCCCCTCGCTATCGCCCAGACAGTGATGTAGGAAAGAACAAACACGGTGATCATCACCGCGATGATCCCGAACACCTCGATCCCCAGCTGCTGGAGGGCCTGGTACCCTCCCCCGAAGAAGAGCCCGTTCGGGAGGTTCCCGTTCCCGGATGCCGCGGCATAGGGTGCCTGGGTGAAGAAGGCGATCATGACGACGCCGAAGAGGCCCCCTACCAGGTGCCCTGGGAAGAGGCCGACGGGGTCAGAGAACCACTTCTTCCGGGCAAAGAACTTCTCGAAGGAGAGGAAGAGGGGTCCCCCGACCGCCCCGAGAATGACGGCGCTCGCGGGGCTCACGAAGCCGGCGACGGGGGTGATGATGATGAGACCCATGAGGACCCCGTTTGCGGCGTAGATGAGCCCCGGGTTCTCCTTCGTCTCCCGCCACTTGAAGAACATCATGGAGAGGAAGGAGGTTGAGGCGGCGATGAAGGTTGTGAGGACGACGACGTTGGCCTCGTGGTTCCAGGTGAGGGTGCTCCCGGGGTTGAACCCGAACCACCCGAGCCAGAGGAGGAGGATGGCAATGGTGATCCAGCCGGGGCTCACGTTGATGGGGACCTGGGGGCTCTCGGAGAGGCCTTTTCGCTTCTCCTCCATCCAAATCCTGACCACGATGGCGAGGCCCGCCGCGGCCGCGGCGCCGTGGACCACGAGCCCGCCGGCAAAGTCCCTCATGCCGAGGCTGTACAGCCAGCCCGTGGGATTCCAGATCCAGGCGGCAGGTAGGTTCCAGATGATGACAAAGTAAATGATGGAGAAGACCGAGAAGGCCGAGAGCTTCATCTTCCTGAGGGCGACGATACCGACAAGAGCGAGGGTGACCGATGCGAATGCGGTCTCGAAGAAGTAGTACGTCGGGAGGGTGACATCGGTGTTAAAGAAGTTCGGCCCCATGGACCACCAGACCCCCTGGAGGAGGCCCGGGAAATCCGTGGAGAACCCGCCAAGGAACGGTGCCGAGTAGAGGGGGTTCCCGATGATCCCGTAGATACAGGGGGCGAAGGCCGTGTTGAAGCCGATGAAGGCCATCATAAAGAAGGCGAGGCAGACGATGATGATGGTCTTCAGGAGACCCTGCCGGTAATCCTTCCCGAGCTCGCCGATCTCAAGGAGCCCGACGGAGATTGTCATGATGAAGACCAGGGCCCCGGAGAGAAGGACCCAGAGGTTGTTGAAGAGGTTCTCCGGGATAGGAACCGGTGTCACCATATCAGATCCCACCAGTCCGTGAACCTGTTACAGGGGATTGGGTGATCATGGTCTCCCCCACCCGATCCCGAAGGGGACGTTCAGCGCGTACGGGGCCGCAAGGATGAAGAACCATGCCGTGAAGACGAAGGGGGCGGTCAGGCAGGGTATCCCCCACCGGCCCATGAAGTTCTGGAGCGCGGGCATGGTGAAGAGGGTACAGACGATGGTCGCGAGCACCGCGTAGAGGAAGGTCACCCAGGTGAGGGGAAGGAAGCTCGTGAGGGCGATCATGACGAGGACCTGGTTGAACCCGTGGATCCCGGACCGGATCTCGCCCACGGGGTACTTTGCCCAGATGGCGAGAGCAGCTCCGATGGCAGAGCCGATTAAGGCCATGAGCCCCGCGAGGAAGAGGGGCGAGGCCGGATCCCATCCGGTGGTGAAGGCATTCGTGAACAGGCGACTCCCGTTCGCCACGAGCTCGAAGGAGAGGGTGAGACCCACGACCCAGAACACGCCGGTGACCCAGTTCTCCACAAAGGTCACCTGCGAGACCCCTTTCAGGACGGCGATTGCGAACTCCTTCGCCGACCACCGGAAACCGGGGACGGGGGCCTGGGCAGGATTTTCGCTTCCCTCCAGGAGGTCGCCGGCTCCGCTCGCGGTGTCATGAACCCAGACCCACCACGACGTGGTCGGCTCCTGTCCCTCGATGAGCCGTACGGGGCGGTCCGGGAGCGCCGGGCGGGGCCAGATGTCGACACCGTAGCGCTTCGTCGCAAACATGATGGTCCACGTCGTGAAGACGAAGGAGGCGGTGAAGCCGGGAATGGCCCAGCCGTTCCCGTTGAGGACGAACCAGTCCCCCATGATATGGGCGATGGCCATCCAGACAACGGAGGTGACCGCCGCCCCGAAGAGCGAGAGGGCGAGGGTCGCCCGGTTCGACTTCGTGAAGGGCCCGGACCAGAGGGCCATGCCCGTGAGGACCGAGTTAAACCCAAAGAGGCCAAAGGTCACGAGGCCGAATGGCGCGCCCAGGAGAAGGGCCATCCCTGCTCCGATAAGGCTCGAGACGAACATGATGGCGGCAGCCTTTCTCGAGGCCACCAGGGTCCCGATGAGGATGAGGAGCCCTGCGAGGGGGGCACTCACCAGCGGGACCTCCGAGATCCCGTTGAGGAGGATGTAAACGATATCGATTACGGGATTACCGGTTGTAAATACGGGAGCAACCATTGACAAACCACCGCTGGATGATCCCGCGAGGATATACATAAATATTTTCACGAGAGGCAAAATCAGAAACATCCGGGGGAGGAGCCCTGCTTCTGCAACCGGTAAGGGACTGCCAGGGACAGGGGACGGCAGCCTTTTCAGGCGAAGGACGAGCCACGCACGGAGATCAGTACATCCTGAGGGGCGGGACCTCGGTCCCCGCCTCCTCCCTCCGGAATATCCCCCAGAGCCTGAGCTGGAAGGCCTTCAGGTCCTCGAGGCTGTCCGAAAGGGCCTTCACGACGAGTCCCCTCCGGCCAGGCATCTCCGAGACCCCCCCGTACAGGTCTCCGAAGTCGATCTTTCCCTTCGATACCGGGACCTTCCCCGAATACCAGTAAGCGGAGAGGAGAAAGGTCCGGTTGCCGAACAGGATTCCGGAACGGGCCTTGTCCTCCCCTCTGTACAGGGAACTGTCCATGAGAACCGGATTTCCGTCCTCAAGGATCACGACCTTCGAGGCATGGAGGGTGAAATCCCAGGACTCCTCGCTCGCGATCCTTCCGGGACAGAAGATCTCGGAGAAGAAGAACCTGGATCCTTCGCTCACCCGGAAGATCGTGTGCTGGTACCACCGTGACCGCGCGAAAGCGATGGTCTCCCGGGGAAGGTACTCGAGCCGGCATCCCTTCCCGAGGGAGACTTCCGTGTGCCTGCTCGCATAGTTCAGGTCCATCTTGTAGATCTTCGTCGCCATGCTGTCTGTGATGAAGGCCTCGGCCCTATCCCCAAGGGTGATTTGGTACTCATACCGGTCGCCCTGGACTATGCCCCCGGTGGGGTTCACGAAGATGACATACGGGAGGCCCGGGAGGAAGGGGTCGTAGTAGAGGGCCCTGATCACCCGGGCGGGGGCCTGGGTGAAGAGCCCATGCAGGTACGTCTTCTCGTCGAACCTCTCGAAGTTCGAGCCGGGCGATGGCCACCTTCCCGGCGGAACCTGTGCTCACCCTTGTCTCCTCCGCTTCATATTCCCGGAATGGTGAGGGGATGGCCCAGAAGGCTCCGGGGGCCTCGTCCCCGTGGCCGGGTTCCTCAGACATGGTCACCTGAAGAGGGCATTCTCCCGTACCAGGTTCACGATCTCGTCTATGCCGAGGTTGTCCTTGAGGGAGACGAAGATGGTCGGCTTGTCCCCGCGGAGTTTTTTCGCATCCTCCCGCATGAGATCGAGGTTCGCGGTCTTCGTGGAGGACTCGGGGATGGTGGTCTCCACAAAGGGTGCGAGGTCGATCTTGTTCACAATGAGGAGGTCCGCCTTCTTGATCCCGAGCCCTCCCTTCCGTATGGTCTTGTCCCCGCTCGCGACGTCGATCATGTAGATGAAGTAGTCCGCGAGGCGCGGGCTGAAGGTCAGGGTCACGTTGTCACCACCGGACTCGATGAAGAGGAGATCGAGCTCGGGGTGCTCCTTCTCGAGGGCCGCGGCCGCGCTCACGTTCATCGACGGGTCGTCCCGCACCGCGGTGTGGGGACAGAGGCCGGTCTCGATTCCCACGATGAGATTGGGGTCGACCACCTTCTCTCCCAGGGTGATGGCCATCCGCCGGGCATCCTCCTTGGAATACACATCATTGGAGATGATTCCCACCTTGTACCCGAGTGCGACGAACTTCGGTACCAGCTTCTCGATGAGCTCGGTCTTCCCGCACCCGATAGGACCCCCGATCCCGATTCTTACGGTTCTTGGCATCTTCATTCCCTCATCAGCTGATGAACATCCTGCTCTTGCTCGCCTCGTGCCTCATGGAGGCGATGTCCGCGGCAGGGAAGGACTGGCTGACATCCTGTGCCCCTCCCACGGCGGGGTTGAGGCCCTGGATCACCTCGGCCATCACCCGCTGTGCCTCCAGGTAGTCGATCTCCGCCATCCTGACCAGGGAGGCGACGACCTCCATCAGGTTCACGTAGATCAGGGAGATCCCTCCCTGCTCGTTCAGGTTCATCTCCGCCGAAACAGCGGCAAGGACGACAGGATACATCCCCGGGGTTTCTCCCCGGTTGATCATATTCCTGTACCGGGCCCCCAGTGTGCCCTCCCCGAAGTTCACCGCATCGGCGAGGTTCCTCCCCGTCTTTACCATGGCGGTCCGGTTCTCTTCCGTGATCTTCGATGCATGGCAGTACCGGTCCAGCCGGAGGAACGTTTCGATGTCATTGTGCCGGTAAGCCTCGAGGGAATGGGAAAAGACCTGGAGATCGAAGGGCATCCATATCTTCTCAAGATACGCCCGCGCCATCCCCGAAAACCTCCCCCTCTCGAAGAGGCCATCGGCGACGAGCTGCTCCATCCCCTGGGAGACGGTGAAGGAACCTAAGGGGAAGAAGGTATCTGAGATCCGGATGAGATTCAGGATCTCCTCGGGGGTCGCCATCAGGAGCCCTCTTCTTCTTCCCCTTCGAAATACCCCTGTTCACCTGGTGAGATCACTCGTGTAACCAGCTGAGTCCTGACTGGTACCCCCGAGCGGCTCACGATCCTCGAAAGTTTTTCCTCGCCCAGGGTCAGGGGGAGGTACACGCTGTCCTTCTCGACAAGCACCTCAAGGTGGTGGTTCCCGAGGATATAACCGAGCCTCACCGCCTCTCCGATGGAGGAACCGTCCTTTTCAAGATTGATCTGTAGGACCTTCTCGGGTTCGATGCGGGTCCGGTAGAAAATGCCTTTCTGCGAAGGCCCGAAGGCGTCCCCGTCCCGGATGGCCGCGCCCCGGGGGAGGTCGATGACCACGTCCTCACCGTCGGGGGCCCTCACCCGCACCCTGCCCCTCGCGGCATCACTCCGCCTCACCGACACGTCAAGGATCTGGCCCCCGGCAAGGCTGGCCGGGCCTTCGAATCTTGTCATCCCCGTCACCACCTTCTTCTCCCTTCCTCAGACCTGGGCGGTGGGCCGGAGTGAGATGCGCCGCCTCATCTCAGGGATCTGCACCTTTCCGTACCGGTGGAAGGATCCCTTTTCGATGGGCGCCACGACGAACCCCTCACCGTTTGCGAGTATCCGGGCCCCGATCTCCAGGCGCGTCGCCACGATGGCATGGTTCAAGAGATGCGCCGGCAGGTCGAGATTCAGATGCGTAGCCGGATCGATCCACCAGGAGAGATCCGCAATCCTTCCCGCCTCAACCACTCCGTGCTTCACCAGGGTTGGATCAAATACTGTTCCATTCCTGACATTGCCTATGGACGTGATGTGCCTGATCATGCCGTTCCTCTCTTTTTCACTCCCAAAAACGGGTGGGACCTGTTCCACTCAGAACAGGTAGTAGAGCTGGGTCAGGGGGAGGGTCTTCGCAGGCTTCGAGGTGACTTCCTTCCCGTCCAGCGTGACCTTGTGGGTCTCCGGGTCGATGGTGATCTCCCCGGTCCGGTCGTTCCTGACCATGTGCTGTTTGCCCAGGTCCCGGGTCCCGGATACCGGAAGCACCATCCGTTCGATGCCGTACTCCTCCTTGATGCCGAGCTCGCAGGCGAGCTTCGAGGTGAAGATCGCCGAGATACGGGACTGGGCGAGCCCGAAGCCCCCGAACATCGGTCTCCAGTAGTAGGGTTCCGGCGTCGGGATCGAGGCATTGGGGTCGCCCATCATGGAATAGGCGATAAAGCCGCCCTTGAAGACCATCTTCGGCTTTGCCCCGAAGAACTTCGGGTCCCAGAGGGCGATGTCCGCCATCTTCCCCGGCTCGAGGCTCCCCGTGTACTCGGCGATCCCATGGGTGATGGCCGGGTTGATGCAGAGCTTTGCCAGGTACCGGAGCACCCGGAAGTTGTCATTCCTTGGCGAGTCCTCCGGGGAGCTTCCCGAACTGCTCCTTGTTCTTGTGGGCGGTCTGCCAGCACCGGGTCGAGACCTCCCCGTCCTCCCCATAGCCTGGCTGTCCGAGGAGTACATGGAGAGGACCCCGAGGTCGTGGAGCACGTCCTCGGCGGCGATGGTCTCTGCCCGGATCCGGGACTCGGCAAAGGCGACATCCTCCGGGACCGCCGGGTTCAGGTGATGGCGTGGTCATGAGCATGTCGAAATGCTCGTCAAGGGTGTTGACCGTGTACGGCCGTGGTGGGGTTCGTCGACGACGGGAGTGCGTTCGGCTCCCCCGCGATCTTCATGATGTCGGGTGCATGCCCGCCTCCCGCGCCCTCGGTGTGGTAGGTGTGCACGGTCCGGCCGTTGATGACGTCGATGGTGTCGTCCACGTACCCGCCCTCGTTCAGGGAGTCGGTGTGGATGGCCACCTGGACATCGAAGTCGTCGGCAACCGAGAGCACGGTGTCCAGGGCCGCCGCGGTGGCACCCCAGTCCTCGTGCATCTTGAAACCTCCGGCACCGGCCTCGAGTCTGCTCGATGAGGGGTTCGGGCTTGCTCTCGTTCCCCTTCCCGAGGAAGAGCCAGTTCATGGGCAGTCCTTCTACCGCCTCGATCATCCTCCTGATGTTCCAGGGGCCGGGAGTGCAGGTAACCGCACACGTCCCCTCCGCGGGTCCCGTCCCTCCACCGATATAGGTGGTGATGCCGTTCGCGAGGGCTTCGAAGACCTGCTGGGGGCAGATCATGTGGACATGGGTGTCGAAGAAGCCCGGGGTCGCGATAAGGCCCTCGCCCGCGGTGACCTCGGTCCCCGAGGCAACGATCATGTTCCGGTCCACGCCGTCCATGAGCCCCGGGTTCCCCGCCTTCCCGATCGCCGGCGATGATGCCGTCCCTGATGCCGATATCGGCTTTGATGATCCCGAGTATCGGGTCCAGGATCAGGACGTTCGTGATGACATGGTCGAGGGCCCCGTTCGCATGGGTCGTGCCCGGGCTCTGCCCCATCCCCTCCCTGACCGTCTTCCCGCCGCCGAAGACCAGCTCGTCCCCGTACGTGGTGAAGTCCTGTTCGACCTCTACGATCAGGTTCGTGTCGGCGAGCTGGACCCTGTCGCCGACGGTGGGCCCGTAGAGGTCGATGTACTGTTTCCTGGGAATGATCATCCTTCACGCCCCCTTGAAGAGGAGTTTCTTCGCCTTTGCGAGGGCCTCCATCTTCTTGTATTTCGTCCTCGTGCTCCCGTCCACCAGGTTGTTGAACCCGTGGACGTATTTCTTCCCGCCGAACTCCACGAGAGTCACCTCCTTCTCCTGCCCGGGCTCGAGCCTCACGGCCGTGCCCGAGGGGAGGTCGAGCTTCATCCCGTACGCCTTCTCCCGGTCAAACTCGAGGGCCCGGTTCGCCTCGAAGAAATGGAAGTGGGACCCCACCTGGATCCCCCGGTCCCCCTTGTTCCTGACCTTGAGGGTGATCCTTCGCCTCGTCGGGAAAGTCTCGATGTCCTTCCCGCCGGCCTCGATCTTTCCGATGTCGGTCATTTCTTCTTCCCCCCTGCTTTCGGCTGGATCGGGTTATGGATGCTCACGAGCTTCGTCCCGTCCGGAAAGGTCCCCTCCACGGCGATAAGAGAGACCATCTCCGGAACACCCGGCATCACATCCTCCGTGGTGAGGACGTGTCTTCCCGACTCCATGACCTTCGCGACCGTGTCGCCCCGCCTGATGCGCTCCAGGGCGAAATCGGTGATATATGCGACCGCCTCGGGGTAGTTGAGCTTGACCCCGTCGTTCAGACGCCGCTCGGCGATACGGGCGGCGGTGAAGATCTTCAGTTTATCAAGTTCGCGTGGAACCAGTTTCATCTGTCCGCCTCCTTCTCCTTCTCTTGGGACGGGAGGGCGTTGGAGGGGTACAATAAAAGGATATGCCCGAACCTCACGGAATGAAACAATGGGGGACGGGATGCCTGGGATTCCCGCCAGAGGTTTTAAAGATTGTTAACCTTGTCACCGGTTTCTACCCGGAGATACCCGAGAACCCTCTCGGGGTCATACCTGAGGCTGATGAGCCTTGTCCTTCCTCTCCCGTTCCGGTAGGAGAGGTTCACGAGGCGCATGGCGTCGAGCTTCTTCACCATCTCGTAGAACCGGGTGTAGCCGAGCTTCTCCTTCTCCTTGAGGGAGCGGTAGACCTCGCCGGCATTCATCTCCTTCTCCCCGCTCGAGAGCTCTGCAACCTTCCTCAGGAGCTCCTTCTCCTCGGCCTTCAGGGTCTTCACCGTGAACGCGAGGTGGAGGTACCTGGAGACCTCGTACGCCTTGCAGATGTCATCCCGTTCGATGATGCGGCGGGCATCCTTCTCGGCGGTGAGTGTTGCCCTCTTCAACAGGTCGATCCCGACCCGGAGATCCCCGCTCTTCATGGTCTGCTCGACGACGAGGCGGAACATGGGATCCGGGAGCACGTTCGGGTAGAGACCCTGGTTCACCCGGTCGCGGAGGATGCCGGTCACCTCCTCTTCCTTGTAGGGCGGGAAGTAGACCTCGGTGGGCCGGAAGACCGAGGCCACCCGGGCATCCACGGCCTGGACAAGGTCCACGGTCATATCCGAGATGATGAGGATCACCCCGATGCGGGTGCCCGGGTACGCCTCGTGGGAGCGGAGGAGGGTGTAGAGGACCTTGTTCATCTCGTTCTCGTAGAGGAGATAGTTCGCGTCGTCGAGGCAGACGAGGAGGACGGCATCCTCCTTCTGCATGATCCGGGCGATGGCATCGAAGACCTGCTTGAACGAGGTGCCGGAGGCAGGGGGCAGGTGGCCGGCGAGCTTCCGGTAGATCTGGGAGAAGATGGCGAACTTCGTGTTGTCGATCTGGCAGTTCACGTAGACGGGGATGAGCTTCTTCGTCGTCTCCTCGATCTCGGTGAAGAGCTTCTTCACCGAGGTGGTCTTCCCGGTACCAGGGAGCCCCCGGCAGACCGTGTTCAGGGGCCGGGCCCCCTTCAGTCCCGGCCTCACCTGGAACGCGAGCTCCTTCACCTGGTCCTCGCGGTGCTGGAACTGCTCGGGGACGTAGTCGAGCTCGAAGACCTCCGGTTCACGGAAGAGGGTCTCGTCCCACATGAGGAGGCTTTTCTTCATCCCAATAGAAACTCGATCGGGTTCTACTTAAATCTGGACCATGCGCGGGGCGGAGATGAACGGATCATGAGGGGTTCATGCACCGCTTGCAGAGGCTCTTCCCGGTGAGGAGCCGGGAGAGCTTCTCCTGGTTCTTCGTGATACCCAGGCCGCACCCTTCGCACGGCACCTCGCCCTCTGCGACAGGGGGCTTTTCAGGGGGAGATTTCGCCTCCTTCGGGATCTCCCGCGTGGGCGGGGGTGCCGGAGCCTTCCGGGGTTCGGGGGCTCTCACCGCCGGAGCCACCCCTTCTGCCCGTGGCTGGGCCCTGATCACGGGTTTTGCTGCCTTGCCCTCCGGCCTCACCCTGACCGTTACGGGTGTAACATCCTCTGCAGGCTGGGCTTCCTGCCGGGCCTCCAGCCGGGACAGGGTCGGGAGACCTGGGAGCGGGCAGGCTGGACGGCCGCCGGGGCTGCCTCCTGCTCCCTCATAATGGGCATCGGGGCAGCCGCAACGACCGCCTTCGGGAATGCGAGGACCCTCTTCCGGTACGCCTCCACCCGTTCGGTGGTCACCTGGTCCCCGTGGCCCAGGCGCGCGAGCATCCCGTCGAGGAAGGAGATGAGTTCTTCCGCGTCGCCGTCATCCCCGACCTCCCCTTCAACATCCAGCCGGAGGTTCTCGTAGTTCTCCAGGTTGATGGTAATACCGATGGAGAGAGTCTTCCGTGCCATGATAAAGGATAGGTGTCGGGAATATATCTGTGTAAGGGAGGATCCGGGAAGAGGACTAGGGGTTCGTCTCCCCTGGTTCCTCCGGGAACGGAGGTTCGGCCCGATCCGGTTCGTGGTATTCTGCGGAGATACCCCAGACTTCAAGGACCTGGTCCTGCGTACCGGGAACCGGTACCTCCCCTTCACCCGCAACAGGAGGAGAAACGGCGCCGAAGGCCTCGAGATCCCAGGGGGAGCGGAAGATCTTTCCCCCGTGGACACGGTAGCGGAACCGGTGGGGCCAGGGCTGTGAGAGGACCACCCCCCTCTCGTACACGCAGTCGGCGAGTTCCCAGGTGAGGTACACCGAGCCGTCCTCTGTCAGGAGGACCTCCTCGACGTACCGCTGGATGTACCACCTGAGTTCCGAGACGAGGGAGAGCGCGCTCCCGAGGGAGGTGGTCATGATCTCGACCCCTGCGGGATGACGGGCCGGATGATAGAACCGAAGCATTGCACGGCTCGTGTCCGAGTCGTACAGGGTCGTGTACAGGTCCGTGCCTTCCCGTTCGATGAGGAGGATCTTCATGGGGGAATGTTCACCGGAGAAGAGTCTGTTCTCTCCGGTACCATTCTGTTCAGCCCTCTTGAATATCTTCCCGTTCGCGGGTCCCGGGGTCGCTGCCGTCGACCGGCCTCTTCACGCTGCACGCCCTCCCTACGACACGGAAGGCATCTTCGAGGTCGGCAAAGTTCGGTATATGGTTGCTCCGGAGGATCTGGACGCTGCTCGCGACCGAGGCTCCGCCGAGGAAGCAGCCGACCACCATCTTTTTTGTGTTCCGGGAGAAGCGGACCACTTCCTGGGCGAGCTGGGAGGGGTCGAGGACCGCATCGGGAACCGAGACGATGAAGGCGATGTCCCAGAACTCCTGGTGCTTGATCAAAAAATCAAAGACCCGGGCATACTGTTCGACGCCCGAGTCCCCGACAAGATCCAGGGGGTTGGAATGGCTCCAGGAAGCGGGGAGAAAGACGTTCAGCTCCGAGAGGGTCGCGGGGTGGAGGTCGACGAGGTCGACGCCGTAGAGATCGGCATAATCGGAGGCAAAGACGGCAAAGCCACCGGCGTTCGTGATGACGATCGCCCTGCGGCCCGCGGGATAGCCCTCGGAAGCGAGGAGCTCGGCGAGGAGGAAGGCCTCCCTGAGGGACTGGGTCGCCGTGATCCCGGCCTTCCGGAACGCCGCCATGTACACCTCGTGGCTCCCCGCCAGGGCTCCCGTGTGGGAGGAGGCGGCTGCCCTGCCCTTCGCCGAGAGCCCGGTCTTGATCGCGATGACCGGGACCCGTGCCGAGACCCGCCCGGCGGCGGCGAGGAAGGCCGGCCCGTCCTTCACCTCCTCGATGTACATGACGATGGCCCGGGTCGCGGGGTCGTCCCCGAGGTAGAAGAGGAAGTCCTCGAACCCGAGGTCTGCCTGGTTCCCGACGCTCACCACTGCCGAGAACCCGAACTCCTCCGGGACAGACCAGTCCACCATGGTCGCGATGACGGCCCCGCTCTGTGAGATGAAACCGACCCGGCCCGGCCTCGGGGTGATGGGGCCGAAGGTGGTGTTCACGCCCTTGTGGGGGAGCATAATCCCAAGACAGTTCGGCCCGAGGATGCGCAGCAAGTACCTTCCGCGCGATCTCGAGCACCTCCATCTCGAGAGCCTTCCCTGAGGGGCCGGTCTCGCCAAAACCCCCCGAGAGGACGATGGCCGCCTTTGCGCCCGTCTTCCCTGCCTCTTCCACTATCCCCGGAACGAGCCGCGCCGGGACCTGCGATGACCGCGAGGTGGACCGGTTCAGGGAGGGCCGAAAGGGTGGGATAGGTCTTCCTTCCCTGGACCTCGCTCCGGTTCGGGTTCACGGCATAAAGCCTGCCGGGGAAGGGGAGGAGGTTCCGGAAGACCGCATAACCGACCTTCGAAGGGTCCCCGGAGGCCCCCACCACGGCGATGGACTCAGGCGAGAAGATCTCGGGGGCGAGCGCACAGTGGATCTTCCTTGGCCCGACGGGGGCCTCCCCACCCAGGTACATCCGCGCATCGACCGCGCATGCACCCTTTTCATAGAGGACGACGGGGTTCAGGTCGAACTCCGAGATATCCCCGTGGGCAAACATCTCCGCCGCGGAAACCAGGATGGAGACGAGCGCCGCCTCATCCTTCGGGGGCCCGCCACGGTAGCCGGCGATCGAGCCGGTAGCCCCGGATCTCCCTCACCATCTCCACGGCCTCCTCCCTGCCGAGGGGGAGGAGCCGGATGGCCACGTCCCGCAGGATCTCCACGAGGGTCCCCCCGAGGCCGAAGGTGATGACCTTCCCGAAGGTGGGATCCGTCTTCCCGCCGATAAGAACCTCGAGGCCCCCTGCGGGGAGCTCCTCCTCTACGATGATCCCGTGGATCCCTGCACCCGGCTCCCTGTCCTTCACCCGGGAGAGGATTCCCTCGTAGGCGGAGCGCGCCTCGCCGGCATCATGGATCCCCCGGACCACGCCCCCGATGTCGCTCTTGTGGATAATATCAGGAGAGACGATCTTCATCACGACGGGAAACCCGATCTCCCTGCGCGATCCTGACCGCCTCATCGGCGTCATGGGCCACCCCATGGGAGGGTACCGGGATGCCTGCGTTTTTAAGAATCCTGTACCCTTCCGGCTCAGTGAGAAGCGTCTTTGTCATCGTGCCTGCTCCATTCAGATATTCCCCTCAAGGGTTGATTTGGGGTTCATCCCATATATAGTGTTGAACGCAGCAATTTTGACCAATCGCCGTCTCGTCAGAGACGGTGGCTGGTCGAATAATCAAATGGTGCGTTCGCGCTGTTTGAGAAGAGCCCAGGGATACTTGAAATGGGCTCTTTGATAGAGCGTTCACCCGATGAATTCGGGGCCCTGCCGGTCCTCACCCCTGAACCGGATTCGCAGGCGAAGAGTCGAGGATCTCCGTAAGAGACTGCGGATCAGTGACCGGGAGCTCGCAGGCATGGTCCCGGCAGACATACGCCGAAGCCTTTCCCGACTTCGTTGTAAATCCTCTTGTGAAGGGGGCCAGCCGATCGAGGAGAGGATCCCCGCCGGCCGGTTTCAGGATGACAGCCATACCGGGACGGTCATGAGAGTTCACGATCTCCAGGAGCGCCCGGGTATCGGCAGCCTCCGGGTCCCCGACCATAACAATCTCAACGGAGGAGTTCAGGGCAAGGTTGAGCGAAGCCATCATCCAGGTGGAGGCTGCTGCCGAACCGGCATGCTCCCTCAGGTACCAGTCCGTCAGATCCCGGGCGATGTCGAGGTATCCGTGTCCTGCCGGTGAGACGGGATATGACGAGAAGGTTGGAGAGGGCGACCGAATTCGCAGAGGGTGTTGCCCCGTCATGGGCGGTTTCAGCCTGGCGATGAGAGGCTCACCATCGTCAGGGGTAAAGAAGAAACCACCCCGTTCGCCGTCCCGGAAGTGATCGATGAAGCCTTCGGTGATGGCAACTGCCTGTTCCAGGAAACGCGGGTCGAAGGTGGAGCGGTACAGACTCGAGGAGACCCCAGGTGAGGTGGGTATAATCATCGGCATTCCCGTCCATCGCCGCTTCCCCGGATCGCGTAGCGGTGGAACAATCTCCCCTCTTTCGTTACCATGGATGAGAGGATGAACGAGGCTGCCCGCCGGCCGACATCCAGGTACTCGGCAGACCCGAACACACGCGCAGCCATAGCAAACGCAGCAATGGCGAGGCCGTTCCAGTCGGTCAGGATCTTCTCGTCCCGGGCGGGCCGTCGCCGGTTCATGCGTTCTGCGCGGACCTTCTCCATCGCGGATGCGAGGATCTTCCCGAGATCACCCGGCAGGATACCGAGGTCTGTGGCGACCTGCTCTTCCGGTCCTCGCGATATGGAGGATATTTTCTCCCGTGCTACTCGTTCCGGCGTGCCTGGGAACATTCCCGTCGCGGCAGATCCCGTAATACCCGGTGAAGGCCGCGAGCTCATTTCCTGAAAGTATCCTCCCGATCTCGTCCCTGGTCCAGAGATAGAAGCCTCCCTCCCTGCCACCGCTCTCGGCATCTTCGGCGCTGTAGAAGGCCCCCTCGATCCCCAGGAGATCCCGGGTCATATACGTGAGTACCTCGCGGGCGATCCTCTGGTAGTATTCCCTGCCGGTCACGCGGAAAGCCTCGGTAAAAGCCATGGCAAGGAGAGCCTGGTCATAGAGCATCTTCTCGAAGTGGGGGACAAGCCAGGAGGCATCCATGGAATAGCGGTGGAACCCGAACCCTGCATGATCATAGATCCCTCCGGCGTGCATGGCGAGGAGGGTCTTCTCAGCCATGGACAGGAGATCCCGATCACCGGTATCCTGGAATGTCCTGAGGAGGAATATCAGGGTATGCGGGGTGGGGAACTTGGGGGGGCCGCCAAACCCGCCATGTTCGGGATCGAAATTGGCTTTGAGATCGCCCAGGGTCCGCGCGACCACATCCCGGGCGCTCCCGCCTCCCTGAATGGCATGAGGCATCCTGAGAAGGACAGTTACCTTATCCGCCGCCGCCAGGAGCTCCTCCCGCCTCTCCCTCCATGCAGTACCGATCATCGGGATGAGGTCGAGCATCCCGACGAGGCCGAGCCCCGATTTTTTGGGGATATATGTTGAGGCGAAGAACGGCTTCTGGTCGGGGGTCATGACGATCGTGAGCGGCCACCCTCCCGTTCCCATGAGTTCGAGCGCGACTGTCATGTAGATGTGATCTATCTCCGGCCGCTCCTCGCGGTCCAGCTTGATGTTCACGAAGCCCGAGTTCATGAGCGCCGCCACCTGGGGGTCCTCGAAGGACTCGCGGGCCATCACGTGGCACCAGTGGCACGTGGAGTATCCTATCGAGAGGAAGATGGGTTTGTCCTCGGCCTGCGCCCTCGCAAAGGCCTCTTCCCCCCACGGGTACCAGTCGACAGGATTGTGGGCATGCTGGAGAAGATAGGGACTCTTCTCGTGGATGAGTCGGTTGGGTTTCCCTCCGGTCATAGAACTCCCGTTTCTTCCCATCTCCGGAGGATACGATAAGCCTTCGGTCCCGGGATCACCCATATACCCTGCAAAAGAGATACCCTGAACGAGCACCCGGGCCGGAGAGAACAAAGATGCGGCCCCGCCGGCACCTATGATCCGCGAGCACTTCCAGTTCCGGGAGACCATAGCGACCATCCTTGCAGATGACCCGGCCCATATCGCCGCTGCGAAAACCGGGATGATCTCTGCGCGCCAGGAGCTCGAGCGTTACATCGCGCGGGACCCTTTCTTTGCCATCACGTATGACCCATACACGCCGGACGATGGTGGGGAGGTGGTCACCAGGATGGCGGATGCGGCCCGGGCGGCAGGGGTCGGCCCGATGGCAGCGGTAGCCGGGACCATCGCCTGGTACGGCCTCGAGGCCATGATCGGGGCCGGGGCTATCTTCGGGGTTATCGACAACGGGGGCGATATCGCCCTCATCGCCGATCGCGAGGTACGGGTAGGCCTCCATGCCGGGGCATCGCCCCTTTCCGATACTTCGGCCTTCGTGATCCAGCCCGGGAGCGGGATACAGGGGATCTGCACCTCGTCGGCGACAGTGGGGCCATCCGTAAGCCTGGGGGTCGCGGACGCTGTGACGGTCTTTTCAGGGAACGTTGCCTCCGCCGATGCCTGGGCGACAGCGATCTGCAATGAGTCGCGGTCCGGAGATCGAGCGATTCTCTCGAAGCTTCCGGGAACTGACGTAACCGCCGTTGTGGCCATCTTGGGAGAAGAGATCGTCAGCTGGGGTAACCCGCCTCCCCTTGTCCGGGCCAAGGTGAATCCTGATATCATCACCAGGGGGAAGGATCCGGCGCGGTAGCCCGAGGGTGCGCCTTCATTCCTCCAGGTAATGCCGGGCGCCGCGGTACGCAGAAGAACCGTCGAATTTCACGAGAAGCTCCCCAGCTCGGTCAGCTCAATGACCGGTCCCCCTTTCCCGAGCCTGAAGACCAGCTCAACCCCTTTTTCGTCCTCGAACGGGATCCCGTCCAGCGCGGCCACCGCGGGCTGGAGTTCGAGCCGTTCCTGGCCGAGGAGCGTGGGCAGCTCACGGAAGTAATAGTAGAAGGACTGGAGCGCATTCAGGAGATCCGAAGTGAGCAGTTCAGAGCGTGCCTCCGCATCCAGCGTGTCGAGGACCTCGGCGAGGACTTTCACGTTCTCGCCTGCGATCCCGAGGATGCGGTCTGCGAGCTCGGCAAGTTCCACACGGTCGATCATCGCTGTAACACCGGATAAATGGGAGGGATTTCCCTGTCAGGACCCGAACCTGTCATCCGAAGGACTTCGGACGAAGGTCCTCCTTCCCGAGGGTCATCCATGCCTGAGTGTCTCCTTCCCTGCCGAATCGATCAGAGCCGGCGTTACAAGATAACATGCGGACAAGCGGGGGAGGCCTTGGTGGAATGAAGTCCAGAGAGTGCCCAGTTCTCCAGGAGAGAGGGCTTGAAGAATTATCCGAACCTCTGCATCGGTTCCCGCCAGGGAGCCCTGGAGATCGGCGCCTGACAGGAGAGGATGGTCGTGGAAGATCTGCATCGCTTTCCCGAGGATATTCTGCTCCCGGATGGCATTGCTGCTCTGCGCAGTGACAAGGTAGTAGAGGTCCAGGACAAGAGGGGGATACTGTTGGAGTCCGGATGGATCCGGCACGGGCCCCGGGTTCTTCAGTATCCTGTTCTCGACCATGTTGAAGAGGACGATGGACAGTGTATCCGCTCCTCCCGGTTCCACGGTTGCCCCAGAGGGGCTGGAGAACTATCTCAGGTTTCGCGCTCATTCCCTCCCAGGGATCGCTTTCGAGGACATGCTTCATGGTCGCCCCGATCTCCCCGATTGCCCTGAAATCACTCATATTCCATCGATTCAATGATGGGCGGCGGGGGTAATGAGGGTTGGGACAGACAGCTCTCCCGGATCTGGCCAATTGTGCCTGCCATAAGAATATATCTCCCATCCCGAGATTGGTACGTGTGCGGGACGAGGAGATCGACTGGTCGGTGTATCATGCACTCCTTGAAGGGAAGGCGAGTACCCTGCAGGAGCTCGCGAACCTCGGGATAGAATCCCGTCTCATCCAGGAATCCGTCCGCCGCCTTGAGGAGTTCTATCTCGTGGAACGGGCCGGGGATTCGGTGAGGGTGCTCTCCGTCCAGGAATCGCTCCTCCTCTGCCAGGCAAAGAACGATGATGCCTGCCCGTTCGTCGTGGAAGACGGCGTCGTCAGGGCGAGATCGGGGCAGGAGAGGAGGTCGTAGATGAAGAAGGTCTGCATCCTCAGGCTCGGTCACCGGCCGTTCCGGGACAAGCGGGTGACGACCCACGTCGGACTCGCCGCACGGGCATTCGGCGCCGACGGCATGTACCTTGCCGCCGAGGATTCGGGCCTCACGGAGAGTATACGGGATGTGGTAGCCCGCTGGGGCGGGGAGTTCTTCATCCGGGACGGGGTCTCGTGGAAGAAGTGCGTCCGCGCATGGAAAGAGAAGGGCGGCACGGTCGTCCACCTCACCATGTACGGCCTCCCGATGACGGAGGTCATCGGGGAGATCAGGGAGAAGGAAGAACTCCTGATCGTCATCGGGGCCGAGAAGGTCCCGGGCGAGATCTACGGGCTCGCCGACTACAACGTCTCGGTGACCTCCCAGCCCCATTCCGAGGTCTCGGGAACCGCGGTCTTCCTCGATCACCTCTTCGAAGGGGCCGAGCTCGGCCGTACATATCCTGACGCCGAACTGAGGATATACCCGAGCAGGGACGGCAAGAGGACCGGACCGTGAAGGGAAGGGTGCTCATCGCCGGGTTTCGCCACGAGGCACGTTGCCTGGTCTGCATCGAAGGCAGGATACATCGTATACGCGGTCGACCATTTCTGCGACCAGGACCTCTCCTGGTATACGAAAGACCGGCTGAAATTCGAGGAACTGGAGGAACTTCCGGATCGCATCGCCGAGATGGCAGGGCGGCACGAGATCGATTTCTTTCGTCCCCACATCAGGGGCCGAGACCATCGAGACCACGATCCCTCTGGCAGGGACCGACCGGATTACCGCGGCCCGGCTCCTGGACAAGCTCGAAGTGCAGCGGTTTTTCGAAGGGATGCGCATGCGCGTCCCGCCGCTTACCGGCGAGAAGGACTTCCCTTACCTCATCAAGCCGACGGGCCGGCGCAGGAGGCTGGCGGAATGCCATTATCCGGTCACCGGATGACCTGGCGCGGTGGATGGAGGAGAGCCCGGGGACGGAGGCCATCCTGCCAGAAACAGGTCACGGGGATCCCTGCGAGCGTCTCCTGTATTGCCGACGGTAAGCACGCGGTTGCCGTAGCGGCGAACGAGCAGGTCCTCCGGGGAGGGGACGTATCACCCTTCGGTTTCATCGGTTCGATCACCCCTCTCGACCACCCCCTCGCGGCGAGGATGAAGTCCCTCGCGGTAAAAGCGGCAGCAGCGAGCGGGTGCGTTGGCTCGGTGGGTATCGATTTCGTCCTCGGGGAGGACTCCTGGGCGATCGAGGTGAACCCCCGTTTCCAGGCCACGGTCGATACCGTCGAGACCTCAACCGATCTTAACCTCTTCACGCTCCACATGGACGCATGTGGAGGGAAACTCTCCCCAGGTGTCCCGGATCCGGCCAGGTATGCGGCAAGGCAGATACTGTTCGCAGATCGGGATATGGTGGTGAAGGAGGACCTCTCCCGGTTCGCGCCCCGCATCGCCGATATACCATGGCCAGGCACCGCGTTCGAGGACGGGCAGGCGGTGGTGAGCGTCCTTGGCACGGGCGGGAACCGGGGTGAGGCGATCCAGGAGCTGGACAACACCCTTAAAAAGCTGAAGCGATATATGGGGTGATGATGTCCATCGAGGAGATCCTGAAGGACGAGGCGGTCCGTTCGTACCTGCACCGCCTCATCAAGGACGAGGGGCTCAATCTCCTGGAGAAATTCCCGGAACAGGGGGAATACAGCGACGAGGAGCTCGCCGAGAAGACGGGGATCAACCTCAACTCGGTCCGTCATACCCTGTACACCCTCTACGAGAAAAGGCTCGCCGAGTACCGCAGGCTCAAGAACACCGAGACAGGCTGGCTCACCTATCTCTGGACCCTCCGGCTCGACCGGGTCCCGGCCGCCGTCATGGAGGACATGAAGATGATGCTCGAGAAACTCGAGGCCAGGGAGAACTACGAGGAGGAGAACGACTTCTACCTCTGCAAGACCTGCGGGACCTTCACCTTCAACGAGGTCATGGAGACTCGACTTCGCCTGCCCCCGCTGCACCCAGCCCGTCGAGCATTTCGATAACGCTGCACTCCTCTCAGCCCTGAAGCGCCGCATCTCCGCCATCCGCGAATGCCTCGGGTATGAATGAGGCGTGGGAACAGCTCCTCGTCCGTGCGGGCTGCGGGAGATCGGTCATAGCCCATGCGAGGGCTGTCACAAACCTCGCCCTCCGGTTTACCGGTAACCCCGTCGTGAACAGGGATCTCGTCCTTGCCGGGGCCATGCTCCATGACATCGGGCGCGGGAAGACGCACGGGATCGACCATGCCCAGCGAGGCGCTGCCCTCGCGAGGTCCTATGACCTCGACGAGCGCATCGTATCGATCATCGAGAGGCATATCGGTGCAGGGTTGACCGCCGACGAGTGCTCGCTCGAGAGGCTCGTCCCCGGGACTGCATCCCGGAGACTATCGAGGAAAAGATCGTGGCGAATGCGGACAACCTGCTAAACGGAAGCAGGGCGGGGACCATCGAGGGGACGCTGGAGGGTGCAATCCGCCTGAAGAGGAGGATCCGGCGGAGGATCTACCACCTGTACCTGGAGATGGAAGCCTTCCGACGTTGAACGGACTTGCCTGACAAGGGTTCCCTTCAAAGGATGATTTTTCACCTGTAAGCAAAGGCCTTCCGACGTTGAACGGACTTCGGCCTGACAAAGGGTTCCGCTGTCGGAGGATGATCTTTCACCTGTAAGCAAAGGCCTTCCGACGTTGAACGAACTCGTCTAAAATAAGGTTCCCTTCGGAGGATGATCTTTCACCTGTAAGCAAAGGCCTTCCGACGTTGAACGGACTCGGCTGAAAAGGGTTCGCGTCGGAGGATGATCCGCTTCATCTGCAGGGGAAGGCCTTCAGATGATGATCTGCTTCACCTGCGGGAGGGCGCGGATCTCCTCGAAAAGGCCGGGTGGGATCTTCTCGTCGATGATGACAACGAGCTTCGGGGCCTCCGAGAAATAGGGATCGGTGACGAAGATCTGGCGGATCGTGAGGTTTCGCCGGGCAACGACCCTCATAACGGCGCTCACGATCCCCTTCTCCTGGGCGTTCTTCGGGATGACCGTGAAGGCGGAAAGCCCCAGCCCCTCGGCGACCCGGGAGAGGTCAGGGGTGGCCCGCATGTTCCGGAAGACCGGGGCAAGGGCTTCGAGGGAGAGGATCCTCTTCGCCGTGGCATCTACCACCCGCCGGTCGGCCCCGATGGTTGCTGCGATGTGGGTGGCCGGGATCTCCACGCCGTTCGCCACCACCTTTCCATCGTCGTTCACCCCGAAGCCGTTCTCAAGGAGGAATTTCGCCACCCGGCCCTGGGCGGGAGAGTCGGCGAACTCCTTCATGATGAGGGACCACATATGGAAGAAGCATTGGCGTTGTATAGTAATATACATCCATGCCCCGAACCATCCACGGTTGCCGATCGGGCCCAAGGGTCGGAACCTTATCCGCCCGTGTTGGGTGACGAAGGAGAAGATTCTTGTAATCCACGGGTAAAGGTATTTACGCGCGAGGGTTGCCAAGCCAGGTCAAAGGCGCTGGCTTGAGGGGCCAGTCTCGAAGGGGTTCGTGAGTTCAAATCTCACCCCTCGCATCCGTCATTTCTTCCAGACCTCCCCGGGAGAAGTTATCTCTTCATTGCCAGTCTCTTCCATTCCTCCGGCATCTTCTCAATCGCGTACCTGAGCATCGTCCGCGGCATCACCTTCTTCCTGGCCATCACGTACTCGAACACCTCCCTCGCATGGGTCCTGCTCGCCTCCTTGAGCATCCATCCGCAGCCCTTCTGCACCAGGTCTTCCTCGTCCCCGAGTAAAAGATCGGCGATCTCCAGGATCTCGGGGAGGAACATACCCTTCCTCGCTGGAAGGATCAGGGTAACCGCGGAGGCCCGCCGGAACCATCGGTTTCCAGATCCCGTCCAGGCCTTGAGGGTTACGAGGGTGGCAGGAAACCGCTCGACGAAGGCACCGAGGGCATGGTTGCAGAACGTGTCGCACTTTGCCCAGTTATTGACGTACTTCCCGATCCAGCTCTCAAAGAGCGCGAGATCATCGGGTTCATACTGCTCCCTGAGACGGTACACCCAGTCAGACGCGATAAAAGCCTCCTCACAATAATCCGAGGCGAACAATGTCTCGCAGAGTGCGAATATCTCCCGCTTCGCCCTGCCCTTCACCCGGTTGAAATACGCGAGGGAGATCTTCCTCACATCGGCAGATTTCACGCCGTAGCAGAGCACATCCTCCCTGAAGAACCGCTGGTAGTTCATCCGGTTCTTCCGGTCCACGCTTTGCTTCAGGTCATAACGGAGCGCCGCAAGGATCTCGTCGTCCATCCCGGTTCCTTTTCGTTTCCAGGTTTAATTATATACAGATGTGGCAGCCCGGCTTATCATATCTCCAGCACTCGGGATGAGCGATTTTCCCCCAGGGGAGATTACCCTCCCTGGACCCGGGTCTGCGCAGGAAGCGATATTCTTCTCCGGACCTCCATTCGCCTTCCCGGCCCTTCCTGGTGTGTTCCTCGCCCCGCGAGAGGATCCTCCCGGAGGTTCCTCCATAATACCCAATATTATAACTTAAAAACCATTGATCTCAAGAAATATTACCTAAATCAAAACGAGTTGTTTTATATAGCATCATAAGAGAATTGATGCATATGTCGGCTCGGATTTTCCTTACCCTTCTCTGCCTTGCCCTCCTTCTCCCGGTTGTCTGGTGCGTCCAGGCTGCCGAGTTCCAGGTCACCAATAACGCCGCGGATCAAACGTCCCCGGCGATCTGGGAGGGGAGGATTGTGTGGACAGATGCCAGGAACAAGAACCTGGATGTATACATGTATGACACGAGCACGGGGAACGAGACCCGGATCACGAAAGGCCCGAAGGACCGGAAATCCCCGGCAATATGGGAGAATACCATTGCAGCCGTGGACCTGACCTACGGAAGCCCTGACATCTATGTCTATAACCTCATCACCAGGTCCGGGCGCGTGATCGTCACCGGCGCGACCAACCAGAAGTTCCCCCGGGTATCGGGGACTTTCATCGCCTGGGAGACCTCGAGGAACGGCGATAACGATATCGCGGTATATAATACCACCGATTTCCGGCAGGTAAGGCTCCCGACCACCGGAGCCGGTCCCGGCGCTCTCCGCCCTCTGGAATGACCGGATGGTGTGGACGGATACAAGCAGCGGGACGAGCAGCATCCATCTCTATGACCTCTCGACAAAGACAGAAACCCGCCTGACCAATGACACCTCGAGCCAGTTCAATCCCTGGATGTACGAAGATCTCGTGGTCTGGCAGGACAACAGGAACGGGAACGACGATATCTACCTCTACAACATCACGAGCGGGATCGAGAAGAGGATCACATCGGATCCGGCCGACCAGCGGAACCCGCGCGTCTGGGGCGACAGGATCGTCTGGGAGGATTACCGGAACGGGAATCCCGATATCTACCAGTACACCATCTCCACCGGGAAGGAAGAAGCCCTGACCAGCGACCCGGCAATCCAGCGCTCTCCCGCGATCTGGGGGGACACCGTCGTCTGGGAAGACCACCGGAACGGGAATGCCGATATCTACATGTGGGAGGCCGGGGCCCCGGCGGTCGCACCAGCGGCCCCGGGAGGCGCGGGAAACCAGCCCGCCCCTACGCCTATGCCCCTGCCAGAGATCCTGCCTCTCATCGCGGCAGTACTCCTTCTCGTATCGGTCCGCCGGCGCTAATCGTAACCAGACGGATCCCTTTTTTTACCAAATCGGTGGATGACAGAGGGGACTTTCACCACCACCGAACGATCGGGAGAAAAAAAGTCAGGCGCCGGGGGAAGAGGGGTCCCCTTCCTTCTCCGTTAAGAGCGCATCGCGGAGCCGTCTCACATCGGGAACGTCCTGGATGGCGAGCGCCCCGTCGAGGGCCTTTACGGCATCCCCGACACGTCCCATGGATGCGAGGAGGAGGGCCTTCGAGAACCAGATATACATATTCAGGGGGTTCAGCTCCAGGGCCCTCTCGTAGCATGCCAGGGCATCATCGTTCCTCCCCAGCCTCTGGAGGGTCGTCCCCTTCTGGTACCATGCCTTGGGATTCTTCGGGTCCATCTTGAGGACGCGGTCGTAGGAGAGGAAGGCCCGGTCATAGTGGCCGTTCACCTCCTCGATCATCCCCAGCTCGAGGTTGGACTCCTGGTGCCGGGGGTTGATTGAGAGGGCCATCTCGTAGCATTTCTGGGCCCGTTCCAGGTTCTTCTCCCTGGAGAAGATCAGCCCCTTCTGGTACCAGAGATCCGGGCTCCGGGGATAGATGTCGAGCCCTTTGTCAAAACAGTGGAGGGCCTCCTCGTTCCGCCCGAGGTAGGAGAGGATGATCCCCTTGCTGTACCATGCCATCACATACTTCGGGTCCTTCTCGATGATCCGGTCCCAGGACTGGAGGGCCTCCTCGTACCTGCCGAGTTTCCCCAGGTTGACGCCCTTCTCGTGCCAGGCCCGGATCGCATAGCTCGGGTCCAGCTCGAGGATGGTATCGAAGCACCGCAGGGCATCCTCGATCCTCCCCAGCATGCCGAGGACGATCCCCCTCTGGAACCAGATCAGGGCCTCCTTCGGCTTGAGCTCCACCGCCCTGTCGAAGGCCGCGAGGGCGTCATCGAACTGGCTCATGGTCTTTTTGACGAGCCCCTTCTTGAACCAGATCTCCCAGTCGGTGGGGCAGAGGGCGAGGGCCTGGTCGAACCCCGCCACCGCCTCCTGGTACCGGCCCTGCTCGGCGAGGGTCTCGCCTTCCCGGGTGAACTTCTCTGCATCCAGCTTCTTCGAGGAGGGTGGCATGGTGATCCTGCGATATACCCGATCCCTGACCCGTGCGACTCCATAAACGGGTTCAGGAGACCCGGGCTTTATACCTCCATGATACCCGGGTTATTATTAAGGCTATCTTACGGGGATGCGGGAGGCGGGGCGGGTCAGTCATAAAAAAAGAGCACGCTGCGGGTGAAATGTGATTTGATTGCGAAAATGTGACCCGACAATCCAGATGGCAGGAACTGCGGCTGCATTCCTGTTTTGGTGGTCCTGTGAAGAGCCGGGGATCCCATCCAGGTATTTCAGATACCGGATGGGGACTGCTCTCCATTTTTCCTCGATACGTGATACCTTTTTTATTCGAAGGGAACCAGTACTCCGGGAGACATATGGACGAACCTCTTACCGTCGAGATCATCGGCTTCTCCGGGGCCGAATGCGGGCCGTTCCCCTGCGAACCCGACCGGACCTGCGGGCTCGAGGAGTGCTTCCCGTCGGGCTCCTTCATGAAGGCCGTGGAGGCCCTCAGGCATGCCCTCGCGGCACGATATGGCGATCGGGTGGCGGTCACCCTGACCCTCCTTGACGACGGCGTCCCCGACCGGGTGAAGGCCATCTTTGAGAAGTCCCACCCGCCCATCCCTGTCATCCTCGTGAACGGGAAGGTCACCCCTGTCGGGAGGATCGCCTGCCAGAAGATCGTACAGGAGATCGAGAAGGTCTTCGGCTGATCAGGGAACGCGGGTGACCCGGCCTGAATCGAGGTCGAAGTAGAGCCCGTGGACCTGGATTTTTCCTTCTGCCTCTGCCCTCCGGACAAGGGGGTATGTCCTCAGGTGGGCGATCTGGAGCCTCACGTTCTCGAACTCGATCATCCGCCGGCGGCTGCGCTCGTCGGGAGGATGGGGAAGCCCGGCTATCTCGGCCTCGACCTTCTGGAGCACCTCGCCCGCGTTGTTCAGCCAGAGGGGGATATAGACATCCTCGGTCTCCTTCCCCAGCGCCTTCATGGCCCCGCAATCGGAATGGCCGCAGACGACGATCTCCTCGACCTTCAGGTGCCGGAGCGCGTACTCGAGCACCGTCGCGAAGCTCCAGGACGAGAGGGGGACGATGTTCCCGATGTTCCGGTGGACGAAGAGTTCCCCGGCTTCGGCCGATGTGATCCGCTCCGGAGTCGACCCGGGAATCCGAACAGCCGATCCAGAGGACCTTCGGGCTCTGGCCCTTCGCGAGCCCGGCGTAAAATGACTTCTTGTCCGCGAAATCCCCGGTCACGAATGCCCGGTTCCCCTCGAAGATCTTGTCGATCACAGAATACACCCTCCCTGCAAAAGGACCCGTTGCCAGGGTCTCTTACCCTGACCTTGCTCCCGGAGACTTAAAAGGATTCGAAAAAACCCGGGCGCCGGAGAAAAAGCTACAGATCTCCCGCCCGCTCTCGTCCCAGCGGGTGATATCACCGATAAGTATTTCGTTCACCGACCCTATCACCAGCCATACAGGTATCGCCGCCGGATTGGGGGGCGGGGGCACGGGGCCATGGCGGGAAAGGGTGGGACGCACCGGGGACACAAAGGGAAGGGTGAGGTCCAGGGGGATGAGCCCGGGACCCGGAAGAACCCGGCAGGCGCTTAAAAAGGGGGAGAAACGACTCCCCGTAAAGGAGGCGCAGGGAGAGACCTCCGAATATCTCCAGAATCTCATCGACTATGCAACTGCACCGATCATCATCTGGGACCCGGCGTTCCGGATTACGCGGTTCAACCATGCCTCCGAGCGCCTGACCGGAAGGACAGAACACGACGTTCTTGGGGAGAAACTGGATATCCTGTTCCCGAAAGAAAGCAGGGAGGCATCGCTTGCCCAGATCAAAATGACGCTCGAAGGGGGCTGGTGGGAGGCGATCGAGATCCCGATCCTCACGAGCGAGGGGCGTACCCGGGCAGTGCTCTGGAACTCGGCAAACATTCTCAGGGGAGGAAGGATCGTATCCACCATCGCGCAGGGCGTGGATATCACCGAGCTGAAGGCTGCCGAGGAGGCACGGCGCCAGAGCGAGGAGCGGTCGCGCCGGTTCTATGAATCCGGCCTGGTCGGCATCATCTACTGGAACATGGACGGCGTGATAACAGACGCCAATGACAGGTTCCTCGAGATGACCGGCTATACGAGGGACGAGCTGATCGCCGGGAAGGTGGACTGGCTCCGGATGACGCCCCCCGAGTACAGCTCCCTCGACGAGGAATCCGTAAAAGAACTCAAGGAAACCGGGGTAAATCGAATTCCATTCGAGAAGGAATACTTCCGGAAGGACGGTGCCCGTATACCGGTGGTTATTGCCGGTGCCATGCTCGACAGGGAGCGTTTTAACGGGGTCGCATTCGTCCTGGACATCACCGAACGGAAGCGGGCGGAGGAGGCTCTCAGGAAGAGCGAGGCGATCCTGAACGAGACGGGGAGTATCGCCCGGATCGGGGGCTGGGAGCATGATCTGATCACCGGGAAGGCCACATGGACGAAGGCCCTCTACGAGATCATCGAGATAGAATCGGGGCCGCCACCAGGCCCCTCCGAACACCTCGGGTATTATCCCCTCCCTGACAGGTCCATTCTCAGTGATGCGTACAATCATGCGGTAGAGACCGGGGAGAGTTTTGACCTCGAGCTGCGGGTGTACACGGCCAGGAAACACCTCATCTGGGCGAGGGTGATCGGCCGGTCCATTATCGAGAATGGCAGGTGCATCCGGATGGTGGGCACCTTCCAGGACGTCACCGACCGCAAGCTGGCCGAGGAGAAGGTCGCCCATCTCGCCTCCTTCCCCGAGATGAACCCGAACCCGGTCCTCGAGATGAATTCATCGGGAAGGATCACCTTTGCCAATGCCGCAACCGCCCCTGCCCTGGAGAATCTCGGTCTCGTGCCGGAGCCAGAGACTTTTCATCGCCGGAGACAGGGACGAGATCCTCAGGATGCTCAGGGAATCCTCGGAACCGCAGATGTATCGTGAAGTCGCCATCGGGAAGGCGATCTTTTCCGAGAGCATTTCGCTCAACCGGGCCCTCAATGTCGCGAGGATCTATGCGCAGGACATCACCGAGCGGAAGAAGGCCACACTTGAGCGAGAGAACCTGATAGCAGAGCTCGGGCGGAAGAATGCCGAGCTCGAGCGGTTCACCTACACCGTCTCCCATGACCTGAAGAGCCCCCTCATCACGATCAAGGGGTTCCTGGGATTCCTTGAAGAGAATGCGAAGGCCGGAAACTTACAGCAGATGGACTCGGATATCACGAGGATCCGGAATGCCGCAGACAAGATGCAGGACCTTCTCGGTGACCTGCTGGAGCTCTCCCGTATCGGGCGGATCGTGAACCCCCCCACCCGCATCTCCTTCGGCGAACTCGCCCGGGAGGCGGTCGAGCTCGTCTCGGGAGACATAAGCAGGAGAGGCGTGCACGTGGAGATAGCCCCGGATCTCCCTGATGTGTCCGGCGACCATGCACGGCTCCTCGAAGTGATGCAGAACCTCGTGGAGAACGGGGTGAAGTTCATGGGGAGCCAGGCTGAGCCGCGCATTTGTATCGGGGTACGGTACGACCGGGAAAAAGCGGCCTTCTTTGTCAGCGACAACGGGATCGGCATCGACCCGAAGTTCCAGCCGAAGATCTTCGGCCTCTTCGAGAAACTGGACCGGGGAACCGAGGGGACGGGTGTCGGGCCTTGCACTCGCGAAGACGGATCATCGAGCATCACGGCGGCCGCATCTGGGTAGAGTCCGAGGGTCTGGGCAAAGGGACAACTTTCTGGTTCACCCTCCCCGGCCCTGGTGCGGGAGCCACAAAAAATAAGGTCAAGGGAAGCAAAGGGGAGGATTAATGGTCATGATACCGGGTGGTCCCCAGACCATCCTCCTCGTAGAAGACAACGACGACCATGCGGAGCTCATCCTCCGATCCCTCAGGAACCTCAAGTTTGCCCAGAGGATCATGCGGGTATCCGACGGGCAGGAAGCCCTCGATTACGTCCACCGGGAAGGGGAGTTCAGCGATCCTGTCAGGAACCCCGCCCCGACGGTCATCTTCCTCGACCTCCGCCTCCCCCGGGTGGACGGGCTGGAGGTGCTCAGGGATCATCAAATCCGACCCTATCCTCCACAACATCCCTACCGTCATCCTCACCAGCTCCGATGCAGATGAGGATATCCTCCGTTCGTACGAGGACCATGCGAACAGTCTACGTCGTGAAGCCCACCGATTTCAGAAACTTCAACAAGGTGATGAACGACCTGGGGTTCTACTGGCTGAACTGTAACATTAACCCCGTCCTCAGTTGACTGAAGGGATCGGACAGCCGGCCTGGTTGCCCTGCTTACGTGAGCAGGCTGATCTCATCCCCTTTCATCAGGGATCTCTCCCGTCCCCCGGCCGGTATGCGGTCCTGGTATTGTCCGGGAGGGGAACCGGGCATGGTTGGTATCATCGAACGCGCCGTCATCCAGCCACCCCTTCATTGTACTATTTGGCGATCAGCGGGTTCTCACCGAAGAAACCGGCTAAATTATTCTTATCACATTTAAGTTTTCTTATTTCTAATTCCTTGGAAAACTCTGGACAATAAACATTTGCATGATTCTTTTCAGATATCAATGCAATATCCCCCGGAGATCACCGATAACTATTTCATTTCCATTGCTACAATTTCCATTGTAGCAGGTGATCCCTTCCCTGTCATGAGCTCGTCTGACCGGGATGGATGAAATGAGAAGAGTATACCACGGGATACAGGAATCCCTGCCGGAATGAAGATACTGCTTATCGAGGACGACCCTGCCGATCAGTCGTACGTGAAGGAGCTGGTCGGGAGGTTCAGGGGTGTCTCCTACGAGCTGGTCATCGAGGACCGGCTGGGAGGTGCGCTGCAGCACTTCACCGATGACCAGGTAGGGGTGATACTTCTCGACCTCAACCTCCTGGATAGCAACGGCCTCGACACCTTCAGGAAGGCCTACAGGCTCGCGGAGCATATCCCGATCATCATCCTTACCGGGATCGAGGATGACAGGATGGCCCTGGAGGCCGTGGAGGGAGGTGCCCAGGATTACCTGGTCAAGGGGCAGATCAATGTCGAGATACTCCAGAAGGCCGTGCGCTATGCCATCGAGAGGCACCGGATCCTCCATGAACTGAAGAAGACGACATTCAGGCTGAAGAAAGAGGAAGAGGCGCTGAATCAACGGGAAACGACACTCCAGACGCTCCTGAATTCTCCTGGCGATACGATCGCCCTCCTGGACGCCCGGGGAACCATCCTTGAGATCAACGAGAGCGGTGCCCGCCGTTTCGGGAGAACCCGCCAGGATCTCGTCGGGCTCAATGTTTACACCCTCCTTTTGCCTGACATAGCCTCAGAAAGGAGGCTGAAGATCGACCGGGTCTTCGCGACGGGTGAACCCGAATATTTCGAGGATGGAAGAGAGGAACGGCAGTACAGGAACAGCGTCTTTGCAATCTTCGGCCCAGATGGACGAACGGTCGACCGCGTGGCCATATTCGCCACGGATATCACCGAACAGAAGAAGGCCGGGGAGCAGCTCCAGACCTCCGAGAACCTCTACAGGACCCTCTTTGAGGCCGTAGGGGCCGCCACCGCCATTCTCGATGAGGACGGGATGATCCTCCGGGCAAATTGCGAGGCCGAGGCCTTATTCGGGTTTTCGGCAAAGGAGCTCGAGAGAAAGGTCCACTGGTCCAGGTTCGTCCCACCCGATGAGCTACCCCGGCTCGGGGAGTACCTGGCGGCTCCTCCACGAGGACCCGTCGTCCTCCAGCCAGCATTACGAGGCAAAACTCGTGGACCGGTGGGGAAGGATCAAATATGGGATCCTCTCGGTGAGGCTCATCCCCCATACCCAGAACTGCGTGGTCTCCATCGCGGATATCACCGAGCGCAAGCGGACGGAGATGGCCCTGCAGGAGAGCGGGGACAGGTTCAAGGGCCTGTTCGATCACATGGGCAGCGGGGTCGCGGTCTACCAGGCTGTCAACGACGGGAGCGACTTCGTCTTCCAGGACTTCAACCCGGCCGCCGAGAAGATCGAGGGCATGAAGCGGAAGGACATCCTCGGTCGACAGGTGACCGAGGTCTTCCCCGGGATCATCGAATTCGGGCTGCTGGACGTATTCAGGAGAGTATGGAAGACCGGTATACCGGAGTATCTCCCCGCAACGAAATACGAGAATGGGACCACCCGGGGAAGCTGGAGGGAGAACTGGGTCTACCGTCTGCCGACCGATGAACTGGTCGCGGTGTACAACGAAATCACCGAGCGCGTCGGGGCCGAGGTGGCAGTTCAGGAAGAGAGAGACCGGCTGGCAGCATTGGTAAACAGTATGTCCGACGAGGTCTGGTTTGCTGACCAGACCGGGAAATTTACCCTGATGAATCCTCAGGCCCTCCGGGAGTTCGACCTCGTCGGGAATGAGATAAGCGTGGAAGAGCTGGCGGCGAGCCTTGAGGTGTACCGCGCTGATGGCAGCCCGCGGCCCATCGATGAAGCCCCGCCCCTGCGGGCCCTGAGGGGCGAAGGAGTAAGGAACCTGGAAGAGATTGTAAAGACGCCTTTCGCCTCAGAATTGCGGCACCGCCAGGTCAATGCCGCACCCGTAAAGGATGCGGCGGGCACAATCATAGGGGCAGTATCTGTCGTACGCGATATCACCGAACGAAAGCAGGCGGAAACAGCGTTGAAGGAGAGCGAGGAGCAGTTCCGGACGGTCGTGGAGAGCGTCCCGGATCTGATCATGGTGCACCGGGACGGGATCATCCAGTACATGAACCACGCCGCCCTGTACGTGATGGAGACCCCGGTGAGCGAGCTGCTCGGTAAGCCGCTCACCGATTTCATCGCTCCCGAATACCTCGAACGCGTGGCGGCTGCCATGGATGCGCGGATGGCCGGGGAATGGGTGGAACCCTATGAGATCGAGATCCTCACGAAGTCAGGACGGAGGACGGTCGTCGTTTCAGGAAGCAGGATAGAATATGCCGGTGCTCCTGCCATCCTGAACGTGCTCACCGATATCACCGACAGGAAGCGGGCCGAGAACGAGGTCCTGAACCTGAAAAGGCAGATGGAGTTTATCCTCGGCGCAACGAAGACCGGGCTCGACATCATCGACGCGGACTTCAACATGGTGTATGTCGACCCCGAGTGGGCACGGGTGTACGGGCCGTCGGCCGGAAGGAAATGCTACGAGTACTTCATGGGGAGGAACGCGGTCTGCGCGGGTTGCGGGGTGGAGAAGGCGCTCGGGACAAAGCAGCCCGTGGTGACCGAGGAGATCCTCGGCAGGGAGAACAACCGGCCGATCCAGGTGACGACGATACCGTTCCAGAACGACCGGGGCGAATGGCTCGTCGCCGAGGTGAACGCGGACATCACCGAGCTGAAGCGCGCGGAGGAGACACTGCGCCTCACCCAGTTCTCGGTGGATACCGCCTCTGACGCCATCATGTGGCTCCGGTCCGACGGTTCTTTCTTCTATGTGAACGATGCGGCGTGCCGGCTGGTGGGATACCCCCGCGAGAAACTCCTCGGGATGGCCGCATTTGACCTCTCCCCGGCCCATCCACAGGAGAGCTGGTCGGCGTACTGGGAAGAACTCGCGCAGAAGAAGACGCTCACCTTTGAGACCACCCTCCTCGGTATCGGCGACCGGGCCGTGCCCGTGGAGATCACGGCGAACTACCTCGAGTTCCAGGGAAATACCTACAACTGTTCGTTCATCCGCGACTTCACCGAGCGAAAACAGGCGGAGGCGGAGTTGCGGGAGAGCGAGGAGAAGTACCGCACGGTCTTCGAGAACACCGGCAACGCCACCGTCGTCATCGACGAGAACAACCTCATCAGCCTCGCCAACGGGGAGTTTGTGAAGCTCGCAGGATATCCCCGGGAGGAGATCGAGGGGAAGAAGACCTGGACCGGGTTCGTGGTGAAGGAAGACCTGGCCCGGATGAAGGCCCAGCACAGGTTGCGGAGGAAGAACCGTGACAGGGCCCTCAAGAACTACGAGTTCAGGTTCCTGAGGGCAGACGGGGAGACGAGGAACATCCACCTCACCATCGATCTCATCCCGGGCACCACCAAGAGTGTCGCATCGCTCCTTGACT
>CAVQHA010000012.1:0-30857 GCA_963712215.1 uncultured Methanomicrobiales archaeon
CCGTTCTCCCTCAATGGGAACGGTGATCACGTTCCTCCCCGACCCCACCATCTTCGAGACGGTCGTCTTCGATTACGAGGTCCTCTCCCACCGGCTCAGGGAGCTCGCCTTCCTGAACAGGGGGGTCACCTTCCGGATCCGCGACGAGCGGACGGGCGACGGGGGGGAGACCTTCTGCTACCAGGGAGGCATCGCCGAGTACGTCTCCTTCCTCGTCGGGGACGCGGGGAAGGTCCACGAGGAGGTCATCTACCTCGCGGGGAAGGACGAGGCGCAGGGCGTCGAGGCCGAGGTCGCCCTCCAGTATACGAAGGGGTTCTCGGAGAACGTATATACCTACGTGAACAGCGTGAACACCCGCGAGGGAGGCACCCACCTGGAGGGGTTCCGCACGGCCATCACCCGCGCCATCAACGCGGCGGCGAAGCGGGCGAACCTCTTCAAGAACAGCGACTCCCCCCTCAGGGGCGAGGACGTCCGTGAAGGGCTCACCGCGGTCATCAGCCTGAAGATGGCCCAGCCCCAGTTCGAGGGGCAGACGAAGATGCGCCTCGGAAACTCGGCGGTGCGGGGGATCGTGGACTCCCTCGTGTACAGCTGCCTCCTCGAGTTCTTCGACGAGCACCCGAAGGTCATCGCGACCGTGGTGGAGAAGGGACTCCTCGCCGCCCGGGCCCGCGAGGCGGCCCGGAGCGCCCGGGACCTGGCACGCCGCAAATCGTCGCTGGAGTCGGCAGGGCTCCCTGGGAAGCTCGCGGACTGCTCGGAACGCGAGCCCGAGAAGAGCGAGCTCTTTATCGTCGAGGGTGACAGCGCCGGCGGCTCAGCCAAGCAGGGCAGGGACCGGAAGTTCCAGGCCATCCTCCCGCTCAGAGGGAAGATCCTGAACGTGGAGAAGGCGACCGAGGAGAAGATGCTGAAGAACGCCGAGATCCAGACCCTCATCTCCGCGATCGGCACGGGTATCATGGAGGATTTCAACCCCGAGAAGTGCCGGTACCACAGCATCGTCCTCATGACGGATGCCGACGTGGACGGCGCCCACATCCGCACCCTGCTCCTCACCTTCTTCTTCAACGAGATGCGGGCGCTCATCGAACGGGGCTATATTTACATAGCCCAGCCACCCCTCTTCCGGATCGCGAAGGGGAAGCAGGAGCGGTATGAGTACCGCGAGGACGAGATGCGCAGGGTCCAGGCCGAGATGGGCGAGAAGGGGGTCACCGTCCAGCGCTACAAGGGCCTGGGAGAGATGAACGCCATCCAGCTCTGGTCGACGACCATGGACCCCGCCCACCGGATCCTGAAGCAGGTGACCATCGACGACGCCGCCTATGCGGCGGAGATCTTCTACAAGCTCATGGGCCAGGACGTGGACGCCCGCCGGGACTTCATCCGCCGGCACGCGAAGGAGGTGACGAACCTTGATATCTGACCGCCGGATCCAGGTGAAGATCGAGGACGAGATGCGGGTCTCGTTCATCGACTACGCGATGTCCGTCATCATCGGCCGGGCCATTCCCGACGCCCGGGACGGGCTGAAGCCCGTCCACCGGAGGACGCTCTATGCCATGTGGGCCATGGGCAACACGAGCGACAAGCCCTACAAGAAGTCTGCCACGGTTGTCGGGGAGGTCATGGGTAAGTACCATCCCCACGGTGACTCGGCCATTTACGACACCCTCGTGAAGATGGCGCAGGACTTCGCCTACCGCACCCCTCTCGTCGACGGGCAGGGGAACTTCGGCTCCATCGACGGAGACGCCGCCGCCGCGATGCGGTACACCGAGGTGCGGCTCACGAAGGCCGCCGAGGAGCTCCTGAAGGACCTCGAGAAGGAGACGGTCCCCTTCGGGCCGAACTTTGACGAGTCCCTGAAGGAGCCGCTCGTGCTCCCCGCGAAGCTCCCGAACCTCCTCATAAACGGCTCGAACGGCATCGCGGTCGGGCTCGCCACGACCATGCTCCCCCACAACCCGGGTGAGGCCTGCCGTGCGGTCGCCGCCTACCTGGACAACCCGTCCATCACGGTAGAGGAACTCCTCCCCATCCTCCCTGCCCCCGACTTCCCCACCGGCGGGATCATCATGGGAACGTCGGGGATCCACGAGGCGTACCAGACGGGAAGGGGGAAGTGCGTGGTCCGTGGTGTGGCCGAGATCACGGACGAGGAGAAGAATCCCGTGATCCTGATCACCGAGCTCCCCTTCCAGGTGAACAAGGCCCGCCTCGTCGAGGAGATCGCAAACCTCGTCAAGGAGAAGAAGATCGAGGGTATCTCCGATGTCAGGGACGAATCAGACAAGGAAGGCATCCGGGTCGTCATCGAGCTCCGGAAAGGCTCCATGCCCGCGATTATCTTAAACCAGCTCTACAAGCATACCCCCCTCGAGACGAGCTACGGGATCATCCACTACGCCATCGTGGACGGGCAGCCGAAGGTCCTCTCCCTCACCGACCTTCTCCGGGAGTTCGTCGCCCACCGGATGTCGATGGTCAGGAAGAGGACCCAGTTCGACCTGAAGAAGATCGAGGAACGGGTCCATGTCCTGAAGGGTCTCCTCCTCGCCCTCTCCACCATCGACGAAGTCATCGCGACCATCCGGGCTGCCGAGTCTGCGGAGAAGGCGAAGCTCGACCTCTCCGCGCGGTTCGCGCTGGACGCCGTCCAGGCCGATGCCATCCTGAAGATGCAGCTCCGCACCCTGGCCGGCCTTGAGCGGAAGAAGATCCAGGACGAGCATGACGAGGGGATGAAGGAGATCCTCCGTCTTTCGGAGATCCTCTCGGACGATGCCCACATCAAGGCCGAGATCCGGAAGGAGATGGTGGAGATGGCGGCGAAGTTCGGGAACGACCGCCGGACCCGGATCTCGAGCGATGCCACGGATATCACGAAGGAAGACCTCATCGAGAACAGGCCCATGCTCGTCTCCCTGACGGGAGAGAACTACATCAAGCGCATGGCCCTCGAGACCTACCGGAAGCAGCACCGGGGCGGCCGGGGTATCATGGGGATGGCGATGAAAGAGGAGGACCTGGTGGAAGATGCTTTTGTCGCCAACATGCTGGACTACCTCCTCTGTTTCACGAACCTGGGCCGGGTCTACTGGCTGAAGGTATACGACATCCCCGAGGCTATCCGGACGGCGAAGGGGAAGCCCATCGTGAACCTGCTCAACCTCCAGGACGAGAAGGTGACGAACGTGATCCCCGTCAGGCAGTTCGGGGAGGACCACTTTGTGATCTTCGGCACGAGAAGGGGAAAAGTAGTGAAGATCCCCCTCTCAGAGTTCTCCCGTCCCCGCCCATCAGGCCTGAACGCCTTCACCCTTCGCGAGGGCGATGAGCTCGTGGACGTGAAGACGACGGACGGCAACCGCGAGCTGATCCTGACTACCCGGAGGGGGCGGTCGCTCCGGGTCGCCGAGAAGACCATCCCCATGCGCCACCGGAACGCGATGGGGGTCATCGGGATGCGGATCCGGCCGAACGACGTCCTCCAGAGCCTCACCGTCGTCGAGCACGACCACCTGCTCACCATCACCGACTCGGGGCATGGAAAGCGGACCGAGTTCGACGAGTTCCGGGGCCATGGCCGGGGGACCCAGGGGGTCATCAATATCCGGATGGACTACGAGCATGGGGTGGTCGCCGCGAGGTCGGTCTCGCCCGGTGACGAGATCATCGTGATGTCCTCAGGCGGGAACGTGATGCGGACGCGGGTGGACGAGGTCTCCATCCAGAAGCGGAATACCCGCGGGGTCAGGATCATGAACCTCGAGGAAGGGCACCGGATCGTCGGAGTGGCTGTCGTGAGGCCCGAGGCGGACGGGGAGAACGGGACCCCGCCCCCGCCTCCCGCTCCTCCTTCCTGACGGGGGAGAAGAACCTTCTTATACGAAGGGCACATCCCGTTTTTAAGGAGTTCCTGCATGTACCCGTACCGTCATCGCTATCGATACCCGGGGGGAGGGGGACGTTGTCAATCTCACCGACGAGGTGGTGAGGGCGGTGAAGGAGAGCCGGGTCCAGGAAGGGCTCGTGAACCTCTTTGTTACGGGTTCGACCGCCGCCCTGACCACCATCGAGTACGAACCCGGTGTGCTCACCGACCTGATACGGTCGCTCTCGACCCTTGCCCCCCAGGACATCTCCTATGCCCATGACGGGAAGTGGGGTGATGGGAACGGGAGATCCCATGTGAAGGCAGCCATCATCGGCCCGACACTCACTATCCCCGTCGATAAGGGGATGCTCTGCTGTGGCACGTGGCAGCAGGTCGTTCTTCTGGAGCTCGACACCCGCCCGAGCCGTCACCGCACCATCACCTGCACGATCATGGGCGAGCAGGGTGCGGAGAAGAAACAGAAGGGAAGAATTCCCTGAAAAAAGGAACCTTTTTTTAATCCAGCGGCACCGTCTCCAGCTGCGAGACCAGTTCCCATATGCGGGTCCGTGCGTGCACCGGCATATTGGGATCATTGGAGACCTCGTCTATCTTCGAGATCGCGGTCGCCGCGCGCAGGCCGATGGGCTTCCCGCTGTCCATGAGGACCGCCCTCGTCTCGTCGGCGACACGTCGGATATTCCTGGGGATGGTGCCGTCCTCCATTATCTGCTGGAGCATCTGGATGCATGCACGGATGGTATCGTCTGGTCTTGCCATGGTACTCCTTTCATTAATCATCATTACAACACATATATAATTTGACAAACGGAGTGACGGGGATGCCAGAGAAGAATCCCGACGATATCATGGCCGAGCACCTCCTCAGGGGGGGGAAGATGCTCTCGAGGTCCTGCCGTGCCTGCGGCTCGCCCCTCTTCGAGGTCAAGGGCGAGACCTTCTGCGTGGTCTGCAGGGCGAAGGGGAAGGAAACAGGGAGCGGGGTACAGGTGGCTGCGTCGCCGCCCGCAGATGGTCCTGCCGGCGCGACGGCCCGGGTCGGGGCTGCCGGTCACGACGATCTTGCCAAGGAGCTCGTTGCTACCATCTCGGTGCTCGTCAGTCGGGCGCGGGAGGAGGAAGACCCCGAAAAATGCCTGGCCTTCATGGAGGCCGCGAGGATCGGCGCTGAGGCACTCTCCCTCCTTCAGCGATAGGGTGCACGTGAGATCTCGGTGATCTGGCGGGCGGTCTTCTCCCCGATACCCCTGACCGCCGTGAGTGCTTCCTCGTCGGCATCGAGGATAGTCTTGTATCGAGCCGAAGTGCGCGAGGAGCAGCCTCGCATTCCGGAGACCGATGGAGGGGAATGAGGCAACAATATACTCCTGCTGCTCCTTCAGGGACCGATAGGATTTGTAGGGGTGGACCTTCCGCTCTCCCCGCTCCCCTTCCTCCCGCCGCCCGAGGGTGAGGATCATCTGGGCCGTCTCGAGCTCGTCCTTTGTGAAGAAGATGGCGACCCCCAGGTCAACCGCGATAGCGGCGAGGGCGCCGCGGATGGCGGCGGGGTTGACATCCCGTGCCGTGTAGATGTCCCCGCCCTCGATGATGAGGACCGGCCGGCTCGACCCGGAGGCGAGGTCGCGGACCTGCCCGAAGAGGTCCCGCTCCACCAGCGTGTCGGCGAAGTCCCTCGCGGTCTTCCGCTCGACGAGGACCCGGTCCCCGACGAGGTAATCGCCCTGTTCCAGGCGGCGGACCTGGAGCCGGGCGCCGAGCTCAGAGAGGTGCTCGACGACCCGCGATGAGGTCTCCCGGTCGTCAGCGGTGATCTCCGGCCCTGGATCCCATCCCGGCCCCGCGGGCCCTCGGGGATGAAGGCGTCGATGGCCGTCTGTCCCGCGGGCGTGGGAGGTACCCGGGGCGCCTGGGATACCGGCCCAGCGGGGGGCTGGTTCGGGGGGCGGCCCTGGAGGTTCCTCATTCCGGTCACCATGGCCCGCTCCCTCGTCTGGCTCACGTAGCGGTATGCCTCGTCCGACGTCCCTTTCGTGACAAAGACGACGATCTTCCCGGCCCCGCTCCTTCCTGTCCTCCCCTTTCTCTGGATGGACCGGATCTCGGACGGGACTGCCTCGTAGAAGATGACCATGTCGGTCGAGGGGACATCGAGCCCCTCCTCACCGACGGATGTCGCGATGAGGACCCTGAACTCGCCCCTGCGGAACCGCTGGAGGGCCTCGATCTGCTTCTTCTGGGTGAGGCCTTTCTCCGCGTCCTTCGTCGCCTGGCCGACGAACCGCTCGGCCTCAACCCCGAGGGAGGTCAGGTGGTTCACGAGGTTCTGCACGGTATCGCGGTAGGTAGCAAAGACGATGATCCTGCTGTCGGGATGTTCGGCGAGCTGGGCCTGGACGAGCTTCCCGATCAGGTCGAGCTTCTGGTGGAGCTCCCCCGTCCAGAGGGAGGCATCGGCAATCAGCTTCCGAAAAGAGGGATCAGCACCGAGGCGCTGGGAGGCCTTGCTCCCGCCTGGCGCCACCCCTTCCTGGGCGAGCTTCACCAGGTAATGGCGGAGCGCCTCGCTCCCCTGGGTCTCTGCAAGCGAGATGGCGTGGCGGAGCTTCATGATCTCGGCATAGACGGACGCGGCCTGGTACGCCGTCGGGTCTCTCGCCTGGATACGCCGCTGGATCTGGGCGTTCAACTCCTGGAGGGCGCGGATGGAGAGTTTTCGGGCCTTCGGCACCGCGAAGTTGTGCCGCTCGAGCAGGGCGAGGCGGGCCTCGACGAGCCGGTTCAGGGTGACGAGGGCCTCTGCGAGCTCCTTCGGGAGATCGACCGCAACGAACTGGATCTCCCGCTCGTGGACATAGGGCCTCACGTCCTCGTCGCTCTCGACCCGCGTCTCGACATGCGCGATGGCAAGGTTCGTGCAGACCTCCTGCACCTTCTCGTTGTCCCCCCCAGGCGAGGCGGTCATGGCGAGGACGAGGGGGTCCCGCGCGGTCTCCATGTAGCGGCGGGCGATGAAGACGTACGCGTAGTTACCCACGGCACGGTGGCACTCGTCCACCACGAGGAGGGAGACATCGGAGAGGGTGTATCTGCCCGCGAGGAGGTCGTTTTTTACCGCCTGGGGCGTCGCGAAGCAGGCCCGGGACGCCGCCCATCCCGCCTTCCTCTCGTCGGGAGGGGTCTCGCCGGTGAACATAACAAAGGGGGAGCCCTCCCCTTCCTTCCCCCCGGGGAGCAGGAGGAGCTTCTCGAAGAACCTGAGGTGCTGCTCGACAAGGGGTTTCGTGGGTGCGAGGACGAGCACCCTCCCGCCCTTGTTGTAGATCCGGGATGCTGCAACGATGAGGGCGATCGCCGTCTTCCCGAGGCCTGTTGGAAGGACGACCATCGTATTCCCCTCGAGCGCATGGAGGGCAATATTCAGCTGGAACCGCCTTTCCTCGAGGCTTTCGGGGCAGATGAGGGGATGGGTGATGTACTTCATGGCCTCAGGGACACAAAGGCGATGTTTCCGCTGATGAGGCCCCGTACGGTCGCGGCGAGGGAGTCCTTCTTCACCCTCACCTGGGCCATGCTGTCCCTCTCGCGGATCGTGACGGTCCCGTCCTCCATGGTCTGGTAATCGATGGTGATGGCATAGGGGGTCCCGATCTCGTCCTGCCGCCGGTATCTCCGGCCGATGGCGCCGCTCTCATCGAAATCGGTGAAGATCCCCCCGCCGTGAGGACCGAGGTGATCTCCGCGGCAACCGTGTCGAGGCCGTCGCGGCTCACCAGGGGGAAGACCCCCACCTGGACGGGAGCGATGGCCGGCGGGAGGTGGAGCACCCTCCGCACCTCGCCCTCGACCACGTCCTCATCGTACGAATGTTCGAGGACCGCGTAGCAGATCCGGTCGATCCCGTACGACGGCTCGATGACATGGGGCATCACCTCAACGCCCCGCACCTCCACCTCCTCGTCCTTCACCTGGTAGAGGGATGCCGGTATGAAGACCTTCTCGCCCCCGGCTTCGACTTCGACGCCGTCGGGCCCCGGGTCAGCCTTCACGAGGGCATCGGCGACCTCCTTCGCCTTCCCCCGGAACCGCGGGCCGAGCGCCTTCATGTCCGGGATGATCCGCTTCCGCTTCTCCATCCTGGGCGTCTCGAGCGGGATGTACGCGGTGAGCGCGACCCCGCTGACGGCGGCATGGGCACGGAGGTCGTAGTCGGTCCTGTCCGCTATACCGACGAGCTCGACCCACCCGAACCTCTTCGAGAGGATCTCCGCGTCCCAGCAGTCGGCTGCATAGTGGGCCCGCTCGGTCGTGAGGTGCTGCCGGAACCGGAGCCTGGCCGGGTCAACGCCGACGGTCACGAGGATATCGTGCGTGAGGGCGATGTAGTAGGCGACATACTCGTTCGCGACGAGCCCCTTCGCCACGGCATCCCTCATCGTGAGCTCGACCGTCCCCCCGTTCCCCTCCTGTTCACTGCACCCGAGGAGCGGGACGCGGTACTCCGCGTACAGGGCGAACCTGGGATGCTTCTTCTCCCCGGGATGGACGAAGATCTCGGCCTCAGCCTGGGTGAACTCGCGGAGCCGGATCATCCCCTGCCTCGGGGAGATCTCGTTCCTGTAGGACTTCCCGATCTGGACCGCACCGAACGGGAGCTTGTCGCGGTAGAACCTGAGGAGGCGGGGGAAGTCGGTGAAGATACCCTGGGCCGTCTCGGGGCGGAGGTAGCCCTTGCGCTGGGAGCCGGGGCCTATCTGGGTGTGAAACATCAGGTTGAAGTCGAAGACGCTGACCTCCCCCAGCTCCTCGCCGCAGGCCGTGCAGGGGAGGCACTGCAGGGCTTCGGCGAGGGCCTCCGCAGACATCGCGGCAGGGTTCCCGATGCCGTGGGCGGCCGCGACATGGTCGGCCCTCAGGGTACTCCTCGCAGTGGGGGCACTGGCACATCTTGTCAGAGAACCCCTTCACATGCCCCGATGCCACGTAGATCGGTTCGACCCCGACGGTCGGGCACTCGATCTCATAGAAGCCCTCGCGGATGACATAGAAGCGCCGCCAGGTCTCCTCGACCCTCCGTTTCAACTGGGCGCCGAGGGGCCCGTAGTCGATGAAGCCGGCGACCCCGCCATAGATCTCCGCCGAGGGCCAGATGAAGCCCCTCCTTTTTGCGAGCTCCATCACCTTCTCGTAGATATCAGCCGGTTCCGACACGCTGGCACTCCTTCTCTCGTATACATTGACCACAAATTATAAAACCATACTTTCCCTACGTATGCGATAAAGAAAAATCTTAAATATGATAGCAGAGACTGTAGTGCGGTATTCTAGAAAGGAACCACGCGCATGGATGACGACAAACGCAAGAAACATCTCCTCGAACTTTTCGCCACGATCACGAGCAAGACGAAGATCGTCGAGCCGATGAAGAAGATCCATGGATCCCTCAGGGACCGTGACGCAATAGAACGGGAGATCGCCCTCATCATGCGGGAGATCCTCGACAAGGGCTACTTCAAGACCAAGCTCACCCCGAGGCAGCTCGCGCGTCTCGTCATGGCTTTCTATGACGGCAAGAACGATACCGAGATCGCGAGGTCCCTGGGCGACGAGAAGCTCTCGAAGACCGTGGCACGGGCCCGGGTCAGGATGAAGCTCTTCCGTGACCTCGACTTCAAGATGCCCTTCGACCGCGAGAAGCTCGAGAAGCTCGTCGAGTCCGGGAAGACCATGAAGGAGGTGAGCGAGGAACTCGGCATCTCCCCGTCGACCCTCAGGGAGTACCGTCATGTCCTCGACGAGGTGAACGACCCGACCCTGGACCCCTACCTCAACCGTATCCGCGACGTGATGGAGGACCGCGACCTCTCCGAGCAGATGACGAAGAGCCTCGCCCAGGACGGTCTCACCGAGGCCATCGATATCACCGAGGCCGAGCTCATCGACGTGACCTGATCGCGCACCGGCCTCCCACACCTTTTTATCCATCCCCCCGATTCTCTTGTATGCGAATCACCTGGCTCGGCCATGCCTGCTTCCTCCTCGAAGGGGAGAGATTGGTGATCATCGATCCCTATGTCCCCGGGGGGCCGATCGCCCGTGAACCGGACCTCGTCGCGGTCACCCACGGCCATGACGACCACCTCGGTGAAGTGATCCGGCTCGGGAAGAAGACCATCGCCATCACCGAGATAGGGAAGTACCTCCGGGCGAAGGGACTCCCCGTCGAGACGATGAACCTCGGCGGGACGATCGAGGTGGACGGGGTGGAGTTCACGATGACCCCCGCGGTCCACTCGTCAGGGCTCGGCTCAGAAGGGCCCGGGTTCTTACGGCGGGTGCGCATGCGGCTTCGTCGTCGGCATGGACGGGGTGCGGGTCTACCATGCCGGCGATACCGCCCTCTTCTCGGACATGAAACTCATCGGGGAGCTCTACCAGCCTGACGTCGCCCTCCTCCCCATGGGCGGCCGATTCACCATGGGGCCGCGCGAGGCGATGATGTCGGCGAACCTTATCGGGGCAAAGACCGTCATCCCCATGCACTACGGCACCTGGCCCGCCATCCTCCAGGACCCCCTCGCCTTCAGGTATGCAATCGAGCGGACGACCGACCTGAAGGTTGTGGTCCTGTCACCGGGCGAGGCGTGGGAGGTTCCGGGAAGGAAGGGTAAGGATCCAAAACGCATCGACCTGATCCTGCCGTTACCGGACGCTTGCATGCCGTGGAGGGAGGTTGCCGTCGGATCTCATGAAAACTTCTGCACGAAATCCCGGTACACTGAGGGGGATGGCCGCGCCGGGGGAGGGAGGTTTCGTAAGAAACCGACCTGGAGCAACCGCCGTTCAGGCGGGGTGCGACCTGCAGCCCCCCAAGAGCCCCACGACATGATAACTCCTCCATGAACCTCCCTTATTCATCATCCGGAGAAACCCGATCCTGAGGGTTCAGCCGAACCAGTTCTTCTCCACCGGTGGCGGACCCCTCGGGATCACCCACCTCATCCCGCCATGGTGGCCCTTCGCATCCCCCTTGTAGCGGGGGATGACATGGAAGTGGAGGTGCATGACCGCCTGTCCCGCGAACCTCCCCACGTTCACCCCGATGTTGTACCCGTCCGGGTGATGGATCTCGTCGATCTGGCCCCTCGCCTTCATGATCAGATCGAGGAGTGCGGAACGTTCCTCGATCGTCGAATCAAAGAATGACTGGTAATGGCGGAAGGGCATCACGAGCATATGCCCCCTGCTGACGGGGTAACGGTCCCGGCGTGCGTAGGCCAGGTCGTTCCTGAGAATTATCTCGTCTTCAGCAGGATTGCAGAAGGGGCAGCCCTGCTCGGTCTCGGGTATCGGGATCACCCGCTTTCCCTATCAGGGATTCTCCCAGAAAAAGGTTGAGATCGGAACGGACAGGTATCTTAGAGCTGCTTGCCCTTCTTGGCCCTGCGGCTGCAGATATGGGAGTTGTACCGGACCTTCGGGTTGAAGGTGTCGAACTCGGTCCCGCAGACCGGGCAGGTCTTGTGGTAAACCTTGTGATAGGAGAGCTTTTGCCTTTCAGAGAGCATATTATCGCCTTTACCTCGTCTCCGCAGATATAGCGTCTGAAAGATGATGAAGGTGTGGGTCTCGCCGGGGGCATCCCGTTTTTATAGGAGATCGGTCCGAAGATACTACCGGGGCTTGCCATGGCAGGACTGACGCAGTACAGCGCGGCGAACCTCCTCCCCGAGGTCCGGGTGGATGCGGCACGGTGGAACCGTATGCCCGCGGAAGATGAGGTGGCCACGACGGCTGTCGCTGTCGGGAAGAGGGGGATCCGGGTCATCCGCGCGAAGGACCGGAAGGAGGCGCTCGATACCCTTGAACGCCTCATCCCCCACGGCGCCGAGGTGATGAACGGGTCCTCCACGACCCTCATCGAGATCGGGTACGACGCCCTTCTGAAACCGGGGAGGACCGGCTGGAGGGATCTCCATGACTCGATCACCGCCGAGAACGACGAGAAGAAACGGGGGGAGCTCCGCCGGAAGTCCGTAACGGCCGATTACTTCGTCTCGGGCGCGAATGCGATCTCCCGGACCGGCGAGATCGTCGCCTGCGACATGAGCGGGAGCCGGGTGGGCGCCTGGCCGTTCGCCGCGGGCCACCTGATCATCGTCTGCGGGGTCAACAAGATCGTCGCCACCCTCGAGGACGCGCTCCGCCGGATCCGTGAGTACGCCTACCCCCTGGAGAACGCCCGTGCCCACAAGGCCTACGGCACCCCGAGCCAGATCGGGAAGTGCGTCATCCTCGCGAACGAGAAGGCCGAGGGCAGGGTCACGCTGGTCCTCATCGGCGAATCCCTCGGGTACTGAGGAGAAGAAGGTGGACCGCATGCCAGAGAATTCCCTTGAGCACCTGAAAGCCCTGATCGGACGGTACACCGTGATCACCCACGTCCCCGACATAGACCGCTACCGGCGGATCACCACCTCGAAGGCGGGCAAATGCATATTCCGCGGCTGCCCCGAACCCATCGCCTGGGAGGATGCGCAGGGTGGGAACTTCCTCTGCGAGGGTCATTACCGGACGATGAAGACCTGGATCGAGGAGGCAAGGAAAGGACTGCTTCCCGGGGGACACCTGAGCCCCCTTTTCATGCAGGAGGGGAAAGATGGCAGCCCCCTATGACCTGATCATCATCGGCACGGGGGCCGCCGGAACATCCGCGGCAACGAGGGCACATCACCTCGGGGCTACGCGCATCGCGATGGTGGACCGGGGCCCCCTCTGGGGCACCTGCGTGAACAACGGGTGCATCCCGAGCAAATTCCTCCTCGCTGTCGGCGATCTCGCCTGTTACCGGAACTACGGGCACCAGGGGCTTGAGGTGGCGACGAGCCTCGACCTGAGGAAGGTGATCCGGGAGAAGCGGGACCTGATCCTGCACCTGCGGGAGAAGAAAGCCCGCCGCATCCTCGGGGAGTTCGGGGTGGAACTCCACGAGGGCGAGGCCAGGTTCGTCTCCCCGAACGAGATCGAAGTGGCCGGGCGGAGGATGGAGGGCCGGCGGTTCATCATCGCCGCAGGATCCTCCCCGTCCGTGCCTGCCATTGAAGGGCTCTCCTCCGTCCCCTTCCTGACAAGTATCGGGGCACTGGAGCTGGAAGAGGTCCCCGAATCGATCATCATCATCGGGGGCCGGGCACTGGGCCTCGAGTTCGCGCAGATCTTCGCCCACTTCGGTTCGAGGGTCACCCTCCTCCAGCGGAGCCCGCGGATCATACCGGAGGAGGAACCCGAGATCTCGCTGGCCATGGAGGATGCCCTGAAAGGAGAGGGGATAGACATCCGGACCGGTGCAGAGCTCGTCAGGGTGCGGAACGATGACGGTGGGATCAGTGTCTCTGCCCGGGTGAAAGGGGTGGCGGAGAAGTTCAGCGGTGCCCGGATCCTCCTCGCAACCGGCCGCACCCCCAATACCCGTGAACTGGACCTCCCCGCCTGCGGTGTGGCCGTCGACGGGAAGGGTGCGGTCATTGTCGACGGGACCATGCAGACCTCGGTCTCCCATATCTGGGCCGCGGGCGACGTGACCGGCGAACCGATGCTCGAGCCATGGGCAGGGGTCGGCGGGGCCGTCGCGGCCGAGAACGCCATGACCGGTAAAGGGAGGCGGATCGAGCGCAATTCCCTCCCCCACGCGATCTTCACCACGCCGCAGGTGGCGTCCGTGGGCCTCACCGAGGGGCAGGCCAGGGCTTCGGATATCGCCGTGAGATGCAGGTCGGTCTCCCTGGAGGGGGTCTCCCGCGCTCTCATGACCGGCGACTCCCGGGGACTGGTCAAGATCGTCGCCGATGAAGGAAGCGGGAAGGTGCTCGGCGTGCACATCTGCGCCCCGACTGCCTCGGAGATGATAGAGGAGGGGGTCCTTGCCGTGAGGTTTGGCCTCACGGTCCAGGATATCATCGACACGTTCCATGTCTTCCCGACCATGGCAGGGGCGATCCAGGACTGCGCGAGAGCATTCGGGAACCCTCCCAGGAAGTGACTGGCGGGGAACAAGCTCCCTCCCCGACAGGTTCGTGCAATTCCAGGTCCCCTGGTTGGGATAGCCTAGGAAAACAGGCGCCGGTTGTCCCCTGTCTGCCCCCGTGAGGAGTCGGATCCCACAATCACCAGGACTTTTTTACCCGGGGGAGATCAGACAGGACCTGGAACACCCTTTCAAGGACCTTCCCGTCGTCACGGTATATCCCGTAGCGCTCCAGGAACTCCCGGTTCAGGGGATCGGGCCCCCGGGGTTCCGGCCCTTCAAAGAGAAACCGTTCGAGGAGGGACAGGAACTCATCCCGCCTGTCGGAGCAGTACGCGCGCTTCCCGAGGAGCCGCCCTGCCTCTGCGGCGAGAGGGAGGTGCTTCGTCAGGACGAAGACCGGTTTCTTTGTTGCTATCGCCTGGAGGAGCGTTGTACTGGGGAAATCGATCACAATGACCCCCGAGCAATCCACGAGCTCCTGGAAACCACGGCCGCTCCTGATCACCGAGATATTCCCGAACCCTTTCTCCCGGATGAACTCCCGTATATGCCCCTCTTCATAATTCCCGGAGTGCAGCTTGAAGGCCGCCCGGAGACTTCGTCTTCCCCAGCACGCCGAGGATCGACCGCTGGGTCCTCCAGAGATCGGTGTCTGAGAAGAGCGACGGGCCACTGACATAGAGGTTGTTCCGGTAATAGTTGGTGGTCGCGTAAAGCACGTCGTACTCGCGGGGGGTATCCTCTCCCTTCTGCGAGATCCGTTCCAGCTCGTACGAACCGACCGGGACCATGCCGCACCCGTACTTCCTGGAGGCGATCTCCCCGAAGGCCTCTCTCACCCCCTCGCCGAAACAGAGGTGGAGATCGGTGCCGGAGAACTCGATATGCTCCTCCATCTGCCAGGGGAAGTAACCCGCCGCGCCATGCTGCCAGGATATCACAGGTATCCCCGAGCTTCTGGCCACGTGGGCCTGGACATGGTCCACGTACCTGCTCTTCGTGCCGCAGAGGAGTGCCCCTGCAGGGCGTCCGCCGATGGTATCCCGTACGGCCCCGATCGTCGACGGGAGTGACCCGAGGTAGCGCCCAAGGAGCGGCGAGAGCCGGGCCCAGAAGAGGTCGGTGAACCCGATATTCTCGTGCCTGCAGAGTGAAGCGAGACCCGGAGGCTGGGACACGCCGACAGGGAATTGCACGCCGCCAGCCCGGTCTCTGTCCCCGGGGATACAGCTGAGCTGGTAACCCTCCCGGGTCAGGTACGGGGCGATCGAGTGCCAGTTATACCCGTATCCCATGGTGAGGAGGCGCTTCCCGGGAGAGCTCGCGCCCCTGCAGGTGCGATACGCGAGATCAAGTTTCTCACCGAGGGACCTGCCCATGGAGATGTACTGCAGGGATCGGCCCAGGCGCAGGAATATTCGGGGTATTCCCAGGTTCCTCCGGGTTGATCCCGGCTGGATCTTCCGTTGGGCCGGCGGGGCGTCCACAGGGACTTCAATGGGGGACGCCCTGAAAGGCCACCCTGGCAGGGTGAGAACCTGATAATAGATGCGCTCATCGGGAGCAAAGGGGAGGGTTGAGCCCGATACACCGGATTCATATCCGGTTCCGGGGCACGATGCGACAATCTCCCCGGGCAGTTCGGCACGGTGGATCCCGTTCACCACCGAGATCCGCAGGGCTATCGAATCATAGAGAAGTTTGGTGAAGAAGAAATTGTCTGTTCCCGGCCTGAGCCCCAGGCCGCTGAACTCCCCGAGGGCTCCTTCCAGGTGGCTGTCGAGGAGACTGCAGATCGACTCCACGATCTCGTAACTCCCTATGCCCTGCCTGTGGATCTCCCTGGCATCCAGGTAGGAGTCGGTCTCGGTGAACGGGATGGACTTCTTCTCCAGCGCCCATGAGACCCCGGGCGATGCCGATACGGCCTGGAGGGGTCCATTCACCCTCTCCCTCATACGGAGGAACGAAGGTATGTCTTCGGTATTTTCAAGGAGGACCACCTTCTTCCCGTGGTCCTGGTCGGGAATATCCGGAGATCCACCCTGGGCTGCGGTCATCCTTCGCTCCGTGAGACATGTCATACTTCAATCCATGGAGAAATTATGGTATCGAACCTTCCCGTCCCCGGTTCTGGATAAGGGACGGGCGGGTATCCCGTCGGGCGAAGTCGTCAGCTCTCCTGCAGCCTCTTCTGAAGATATTTCTAGGATCAGGTGCCAGCTCTTAACGAGGATCCCCGATGGCAGATACACACTCCGATATACGCTGTTACCTCTGCGGTAGCGGGGACTGCCACCAGGTCCACGACAGGATCCGGTACGGGCTTTCCCCTCGCCCGTTCCGGTGTGACAGCTGCGGGCTCGTCTTCCTGTATCCCCTGATGGACCCTGATGAGGAGGATCGTTTCTATCGCGAGGAGTACCGGCGGGAGTACGCCCCCGAGACAGCCGGAGATTCCTTCAAGGCTTCCGTCCCGGAGTCAAAGGACCGGGTGAACCGGTTCCGGAGTATCCTGGGCGGGGATCTCGACCTCCTCGAGATCGGGTGCGCAACGGGGAGTTTCCTCTCCGAGGTGAAAGGGATGGTGCGATCGGTGACAGGGGTCGAGATCACCCCGGAGTACGCGTCGTTTGCGAGGGCAATGGGTATACCGGTGGTCCCGTCGGTCGAAGACCTCCCCGATCGCAGTTTCGACCGGATCTTCCTCTTCCATGTCCTCGAACATCTCCGGGATCCCATCGGGTACCTGCGTGAGCTGCGGCGGAAGATGCGCCCGGGCGGCCTTGTTATCATCGAGGTCCCCAATGTAGAGGATATCCTCGTCTCCGTCTACCGGATACGGGAGCACCTGGACTTTTACTGGGAGATCGCCCATCATTATTATTTCTCCAGAGAAACATTATCTATGGTTCTCGAAAAGGCGGGATATCGCTCTCGTATCTTCCCGCTCCAGAGGTACGATCTCTCGAACCATATGTACTGGATGCTCTTCCGGAGACCAGGCGGAAAAGGGTACTTTTCCCACATCTTCTCCCGCGAACTTGAAGACCAGTACCAGAAATGCCTGAAGGACCGCTTCCTCTCAGATACCCTGTATGCGGTAGCAGAGACCGGGGAGTAAGAACCATGCCCAACCCAGATACGCGAGACCCCGGAGAACTGGAGGCAATTGCACGGACGGTCAGGGAAGATATCCTCACCATGACCGCCGCAGCGGGGTCCGGCCATTACATGAGCTCGTTCTCGTGCGTCGAGATCCTGGTGGCCCTCTATTTCCATGAACTCTCCTGCAAGCCGGAGGACCCCGCATGGCCCGACCGTGACAGGTTCATCCTCTCGAAGGGGCATGCCTCGCCGGCCCTCTACGCAGTCCTCGCCCGTGCCGGCTTCTTCCCCGTGGAGGAGCTTGTCACCCTCCGCAGGATCGGAAGCCGCCTCCAGGGCCACCCGGTCTGCCACCTCCTCCCCGGCCTCGATGCCTCATCGGGATCCCTCGGGCAGGGCCTCTCGACCGCGGTGGGGATGGCCCTTGCCGCACGTCTCGACGGGAAAAAATACCACATCTATGTGCTCCTGGGAGACGGGGAACTCCAGGAGGGGCAGGTCTGGGAGGCGATGATGGCGGCCTCCCGGTTCGGCCTCGACAACATCACCGCGATCGTAGACAGGAACGATCTCCAGGCCACCGGGTTTGTGAGCGATATCATGCCCGTACCGGATCTGAAGGGGGCGCTCGGGTCATTCGGCTGGAATGTCTTCGAGGTCGATGGACACGACCCCGCGAGTCTCATCGCCGGATTCAGAACCGCCCGAGCCTCCCGTGGAAAGCCCGGTATCATCATCGCCCGGACGATCAAAGGGTGCGGGGTGGAGTTCATCGAGAACGACCTGAAGTACCACTCGGCACCCCTGACCCCTGAGAACCTGGAGAAGGCGAGGGAGTGCCTGAAATGAGCGTGATATCCCCGGAGTACGATCTCTCCTGCTGCAGGCATGCCAGGCAGGCCTATGGAGAGGCCCTGGTCGAGCCTCGCCGGGACGAACAGGGATATCGTCGTCATAGACGGCGATGTCTCCAGCTCGACGAAGACCGACATCTTTGCGAGGGCGTACCCGGACCGGTTTTTCAACCTGGGGATCGCCGAGCAGAACATGGTGGATGTCGCGGCGGGCCTCGCCCTCTCGGGGAAGATCCCCTTCGTGAGCACGTTTTCCATCTTCGGGTGCGGAAGGGCATGGGAGCAGATCCGGAATACCGTCGCCCTCGATAACCTGAACGTGAAGCTCGTGATGACCCACGCGGGCCTCTCCCTCGGGGGCGACGGGGCGACCCACCAGGGCCTCGAGGACATCGCCGTGATGCGCGTGATCCCGAACATGCGGGTGATCATCCCCGCCGATGCATCCGAGGTGCGTTCGGTGGTCCGGTATGCCGTCGATCACCCCGGCCCGGTCTATATCCGGCTGTCAAGGCGCAGGACCATGGTTCTCTTTGGCGAGAACTACGAGTACGACCCGCGGGAGTACCCGATCATACGGGATGGGGATGACGTGGCGATCTTCGCGAGCGGGTGTATGATCCGGGAGGCCCTCATCGCCTCGGAGCAGCTTCGCAAAGGAGGGCACCTCCGCGAGGGTCATCGACATGCATACCGTGAAACCCCTCGCGAGGGACTGCATCCTCAGCAACGTTCGCGAGACCGGCCGCGTCGTCTCGGTGGAGGAGCACAACGTCTGCGGCGGCGCGGGAAGCGCCCTCGCCGAACTGCTTGCCGGGGAGTGCCCCGTCCCGATGAAACTGGTCGGTGTCCGGGACCGGCTCGGCGGTCCGGGCAGGTTGACGAGCTCTTCGACCTGCTCGGGATATCCTCCCGGTATATTAGTGAGGCGGTACATACCCTGATCAGAACCGAACGGAGATGAGATACCGTGGAGATATTTCTTGATACCGCGAACCTCGAGGAGATAAAACGGTATGCCTTCATCCTTGACGGGGTGACGACGAACCCGTCGCTCATCGCCCAGGAGAAGGACCGGTACCGGTTCCACGAGCTGATCCAGCAGATCACCCGGGTCGTGGACGGGCCGGTCAGCGTCGAGGCGGTGACCCAGACGGCCGACGAGCTGGTGCGTGAGGCAGAAGGGCTCGCCGCGATCTCGCCGAACGTGGTGGTGAAGGTCCCGATGACCCTGGACGGCCTCAGGGCGACGCGGAGGCTTTCCGCCGCAGGGATAAAGACCAACGTCACCCTCATCTTCTCCGTGAACCAGGCGATCCTCGCCGCGAAGGCGGGCGCCACCTTTGCCTCCATCTTCGTCGGGAGGATGGACGACATCGGGTGGGACGGCATCTCCGTCGTCCGGGACACGGTCCAGGTCTTTGGCCGGTACGGGTGGCCCACGCGGGTGATCACCGCGAGTGTCCGCCACCCCCTCCATGTCACCGCCGCAGCGATGGCAGGGACCCATGCCATCACCATCCCCCCCAAGGTCCTCGGATCCATGGCCGGCCACAACCTGACCGACGCTGGCCTTGCGAAGTTCCTCGAGGACTGGAAACGGGTGAAGATCTCGTAGTGTTCGAGGGTGAGAACGGGTGAAGGATCGTATCCTCAGGGACGTGGAAGAGCATATCGGCGTGATGAAGAGCATCGCCGGCAGCAGGGAGCTCCAGGAGACCATCGGGCAGGTCACGGGCGCCATCCTCGCATCCCTCGGAAAGGGAGGGCGCCTCTACCTCTTCGGGTGCGGGGGTTCCGCCGCCGATGCCCAGCATATCGCCGCCGAGTTCGTGAACAGGATGCACAAGGTGAGGCCTGCGCTTCCGGCCATGGCGCTCACCACGGATACCTCCATCCTCACCGCGATCGGGAATGACGACAGCTTCGACCACATCTTCAGCCGGCAGGTGGAGGCCCTCGCAAAGAAGGGGGACGTGGTCATCGGCATCTCCACGAGCGGAGGTTCGGAATCGGTGATCCTCGGCCTCCGGGCAGGGAAGAAACTGGGCGCCACGACCGTGCTCTTCACCGGTAACAGGCCCATCGATTACCAGGGAATTGCCGACCATGTGATCCGGGTCCCTTCCACCTCGACCCCGAGGATCCAGGAGGCGCACATCACCATCGCCCACATCATCTGCACCATCGTCGAACAGGAGTCATTTCATGGATAAGCTTGAGGAGAAGCTGAAGGCGATCCGGCTCTTTGCGCTCGACTTCGACGGGGTCTTCACCGATAACCGGGTCTGGGTCGATGATGCAGGACGGGAGATGGTCGTCTGCGACCGGGCGGACAGCCTGGGCCTGAAGCTGATCCGCGAACGCAGGCCGGATATCAGGGTGGTCGTCATCTCGAAGGAGACGAGCGGGGTCGTGAAGGGGCGGTGCGACAAGCTGAAGATCGAGGCGCTGACCGGGATCGACGACAAGGCGAAGGCATTCGCCGGTCTCATGACCCGCGAAGGGGTCCAGCCATCGCAGACGGCATTCATCGGGAACGATATCAATGACCTGGAGTGCATCCGGATGGCCGGGGTCGGGATCGCCACAGCAGACGCGGTGGAGGAGGCGAAGCTGGCGGCGGACTACGTCACCCGGGCCCGGGGAGGAAAGGGTGCGATCCGGGAGTGCACGGATATGATCCTGGGGATACGATCCCCGCCGGTGCCTGGAGGCCGGGGAGGGTGAGCCATGGAGATATTTGTCATTGCAGAGATCGGCATCAACCATAACGGGGATATCAACCTCGCGAAGAGGCTGATCGATATCGCAAAGGAGACAGGATGCCATGCGGTCAAGTTCCAGAAGCGGACGATCGACGTCGTCTACACGAGGGAGCTCCTGGATTCGCCGCGGGAGAGCCCCTGGGGGAAGACCCAGCGGGCCCAGAAGGAGGGGCTCGAGTTCGGGAAGCAGGAGTACGACATCATCGATGACTACTGCAGGAGATCCGGAATTCCGTGGTTTGCATCCGCCTGGGACGTAGAGAGCCAGAAGTTTCTCCGGCAGTACAATACCCCTTACAACAAGGTCGCTTCGGCGATGATCACCCATGTCCCCCTCCTCGGGCTGATCGCGGGCGAGGGGAAACCCACGTTCATCTCCACTGGCATGAGCACCCTTGCGGAGATCGACCGGGCAACAGCCATCTTCGGGGAAAAGGGATGCCCCTACACGCTCATGCACACCGTCTCCACCTATCCCAGCGAGGACAAGGAGTGCAATATCCTTGCCATGAGAACGCTCGCGGACCGGTACGGCTGTCCCGTCGGGTACAGCGGGCATGAACGGGGTATCCTCCCCTCCCTCCTCGCGGTGGCCCTGGGGGCGGTCGCCATCGAACGGCATATCACCGTCGACAAGAAGATGTACGGGAGCGACCAGGCCGCGTCGCTTGAACAGGCGGATCTCCAGTCCCTCATGAGCGGGATACGGAACGTCCAGGAGATCCTCGGCGACGGGGAGAAGACCGTGTCGCAGAGGGAGAAGGAGATCGCAAAGAAACTGAGGTACTTCGATTGACATACGGAGCATCGGATCTGCAGGTGAGCCCGGATGGCAGGTAAAGAGAGGAAGGTCTATTTCAGCGGCTCGATCATCCCCGAGAGCGAGGCCCGCATCTCGATCTATGACTCGGCCCTCATGTTCGGGGACATGGTCTTCGAGATGACCCGTTCCTTCAACAAGGTCCAGTTCAAGACTGCGGGACCATCTCGAGCGGCTGTACACCTCGATCAGGTACGTCCACATCCCCCTCGAGATGACGATGGATGAGATGGAGGAGCATGTGAACGAGGTGATCGGAGCTGAACGACCCGCTCTTCGAGAAGGATGACGAGCACCGGGTGATGATCAACGTCTCCCGGGGGCTCCTCTCCATCTACCAGGACGTGGTCGGGGCCGAGAAGGGGCCGAATGTCATCATCTCGGACTTCCCCCTGAAGTGGACGGTCGCCTCGATGGGTGCCCTCTATGACACGGGGATCAACGCCGTGATCCCCTCCCAGCGGGCAATCCCGGCCTCCCTCCTCGAACCCAAGGTGAAGAACCGGAGCAGGCTTCACTACCAGATGGCGAACATCGAGGTCTCCGGGTACTGGGGGAGAACAACTGGGCCCTCCTCCTCGACCCCGACGGGTTCATCGCCGAGGGCACGGGCGACAATGTCTTCATGGTGAAGGACGGGCGGCTCCTCACCCCCGAGGGGAGGAACATCCTCCGGGGGATCAGCCGCAAGTACATCCTCGAAGAGCTCGCCCCCCAGATGGGTATCGGCGCCGCCGAGAAGAACCTCGAGCTCTACGACCTCGCCAACGCCGACGAGGCGTTCTTCACCGGCACCCCGTTCTGCATCCTCCCGATCACCTCGGTGAACGGGACCCGCATCGGCGCGGGGACCATGGGGCCAACCACCCGAAGTCTCATCGAGCGGTGGGGGCAGAACGTCGGGGTGGACATCATCGAACAGATCAAGCGGTTCGGGCGGTCCAGGAAGCCGGGGGCATCCGGGGCACCCTCCCCCTACTCCTTCAAGACCAGGAAATAGACGGTCATGAACCGGATCGGCATCATGCAGGGGAGGCTGACCCCGCCGACGGGCGAAGGGGTCATCCAGTCATTTCCGGTATCGCGCTGGAGGGACGAATTCCCCCTCGCTCACGAGGCCGGCCTGTGCTGCATCGAATGGATCTTCGAGCACGGGACCGGCAGGGAGAACCCCCTTGGAACCGACGCCGGGATCACGGAGATCCGGGAATTGTCCCTGAAGTGGGGGGTCGCTGTCGGGTCGATCTGCGCCGATTATTATATGGCCGATCCCCTGTTGCGGCCGGATGGAAAACCCCGGCAGGATGTTGTCGGCCACCTTACCTGGCTGGTGGGGAGAGCCGCCCTCGCGGGTGTCCGTTATATCGTGCTCCCCTTCGTAGATGCTTCATCTCTCATCTCTGAGGCCCAGGTCCAGGGCCTCCGGACCCTTCTTCAGGATTTCATCCCCACCGCCGAGGATCATGGTGTCGACTTCACCTCGAGACCGACCTCCCGCCCGGGGTCCTGCAGCGACTCCTCGCGGATATCGATCACCCCCTCGTCCGCGCGAACTACGACATCGGCAACAGTGCCTCGCTGGGGAGAGACCCGGAAGAGGAGTTCAGGGATCTCGGGGATTACGTCGGCAGCGTCCATGTCAAGGACCGGATACACGGAGGAGGAAGCGTCCCCCTCGGCACCGGTTCTGCCGATTTCAGGACCTGCTTCCGGCTCATCGCCCGGACCCGTTTCGAGGGGCCGTACATCCTCCAGGCTGCCAGGGACCCGTCGATCAGCGAGCTGTCCCTTGCGGTCCGGAACCGGAAGTTCGTCGAAGGCCTTCTGCTCCGTGCCGGGGGCTGAAAGGGATTCACCCGCCTTCCCCTGTCAACCTGCCCCATGGATTATATCCTGACATGAGGAACGCTACATGATGCGGTGATGAGATCATGGTGATTGCATGGGTCTTTTAACAGGAAAGGCAGGGATCGTCAGCGGGTCCAGCCGGGGGATCGGGAAGGCCGTCGCCGGGAGCATGCTCGGGGAGGGGGCGACGGTCTGGATCAGCGGAAGAGACCAGGAGAGGCTGGAGTCAGCGAGAGGAGAGCTCTCGGGGACCTATGGCGACAGGGTCCGGTCATTCCGGGGCGACCTTGCCGAGACCCGGGCGATACGCGATATGCTGGGCCAGGTGGTCGCGAAGGGGGGACGGCTGGATACGGTCGTCGCGAACATCGGCTCCGGGAGGTCGAAGATGGGGTGGGACGTCGAGGATGATCTCTGGCAGGAGAGCTTCGCGATCAACTTCTTTCCGGCGGTGAAGCTCGCCCGCGAGGCCCTCCGGGTCATGATCCCCCAGGGTGCCGGGAGCATCATCTTCATCTCGTCCATCGCCGGGGTCGAAACCATCGCGGCGCCGGTCCCCTATGCGTCTGCCAAGGCCGCCCTCCTGGGCTACATGAAGAACACCGCCTCCCTCGCGGCCCGGCACGGGATCCGGATGAACGCGGTCTCCCCGGGGAATATCTTCTTCGAGGACGGTACCTGGGACCGGAAGATGAAAGAGGATCCATCTGCCGTGGAGAAGTACATCAGGGAACAGGTCCCCCTGCAGAGGTTCGGGACCCCGGAGGATATCGGGCGCCTCGTCTGCTTCCTGGCCTCCGACGCAGCCTCCTTCATCACGGGGGCCAACATGGTGATCGATGGCGGGCAGACCAGGAGTCTCTAGGAGACTGACATGACCGGTGACAGTTTGGAACGTTTCAGGATCGACGGGCGGGTTGCCGTTATCACCGGCGGGGCCGGGTTCCTTGGCGTGAAACACGCCGAGGCTATCCTCGATGCCGGCGGTATCCCCGTGCTCGTCGATATCAACAGGGATGCAGGGATCTCACGAGGCCGGGAGCTCTCGAAGAGGGCCGGGAAGGAGGTTTCCTTCTTTTCTGCGGATATCACCCGGAAGGAGAGCGTCGAAACAGCATGCAGGGATATCCTCGATACCCACGGGAGGGTCGATATCCTGATCAATAATGCCGCACGGGACCCGAAGGTCACCACCGAGCCGGGCCAGCCTCCCTGGTCCCGGTTCGAGCAGCTCCCGGAGTCCCTCTGGCGCTCGGACCTGGATGTCAGCCTCACAGGAGCATTCCTCTGCAGCCAGGCCTTCGGGACGGAGATGGCACGGAGGAAGAAGGGGGTCATCCTGAATATTGCCTCTGACCTCGGGATTATCGCCCCCGACCAGAGGATCTACCGCGAAGAAGGGGTAGCGGATGAGATGCAGCCAGCGAAACCGGCCTCTTACTCCGTTGCCAAGCACGGCCTCATCGGCCTCACCCGCTATCTCGCGACCTACTGGGCCGACAGGGGGATCCGGGTCAACGCCCTCTGCCCGGGAGGCGTGTACCGGGACCAGCCCCCCGGGTTCGTGAAGAAGCTCACGAACCTCATCCCCATGGGGCGCATGGCCGGGCCCGACGAGTACTAAACCGGCTGTCATCTTCCTCGTCTCGGATGCCTCGTCCTACATGACCGGATCCCTCCTCGTCATCGACGGGGGAAGGACCTGCTGGTGATCCCTCTCCACTGACGGCACCATGCCCGACACCATCATCATCGTCCAGGCCCGCATGGGCTCCCACCGCCTCCCCGGGAAGAGCCTGATGCCCGTCTGGAAGGACGTCCCGCTGCTCGAACTGGTCCTGCGGCGGATAACCCGGGCACGTATCCCGACGAGGGTCGTCCTTGCGACCTCTACCGATCCGAGGGATGACGTCCTTGTCCCGATGGCCGAAAGGTGCGGGGTCATTGTGTTCCGGGGGAGCGAGCAGGACGTCCTCGGGCGGTTCGCTGCCGCCCTCGCGAGGTACCCCGCCGATGCGGTGGTCAGGGCTGCGGCTGACAACCCGCTCCTCGATCCCGAGAGGATCGACGAGCTCATCGACTTCTTCTGGAGGAGCCAGCCCTGCGATTATGCCTCGAACCTGGGACCGATCACCGGGTACCCCGATGGGGTCGGTGTGGAGATGGTCTCGGCCGGGACGCTCCGCCGGCTCGACCGGGAGGCGACGGACCCCTCCCACCGCGAGCACGTGGTCACGTTCCTCCACGATAACCCGTCGTACCGGTCCTGCCTGCGATACACGGAACCCGAGTATTACCGGCCAGAATATCGGCTGGACGTCGATTACCCGGAGGACCTGCTGTTTGTCCGGGAACTGATCCGGAGGCTGCCCGGGAAGACCGCACCGTTCTGGACGACGATGGACATCATCAGGGCACTGGATAAGGAACCTGGGCTGCTGAAGCTCAGGAAGGACCGGTCGAAGCCCTGAACCAAATCGCACGAGGATCCAGAAGGATAGGTTAATATCGGGCGTCCCACAGAGTTCAGACCAGGTGTCGGGATATGGTTGCAGGCCAGATCGGGCAGATGGCAGGGTTTTCCCTTGCGTTTCTCATGATAGTCGTCGGGATACTCCTCTGCCTCTACAGCATCTACGACAGGATGAAGAATGCCGAGGAGCGGGCGAAGAAGATAGCTGAAGAGGTCCTGAAGAGACTGGAGAAGAAGGCAGGGATCACCGAATCCCCGATAGCCATCGGTGCGATGGACGAGATCATCAGGGAGATCATGAAGATCCAGAACCCATCGATGCAGGTCGGGGTCTTCCTCACGGTCTTCGGGATCATCGTGATGATCATTTCGATATTCATCCCGTTCTAGATCTTTTTTCCAGGGTCGCCCCGCTCTCCCGGCGGGCCGGCCCACCCCTGCCCCGTGGGGCCCGGATACAGGGGCTTATCCGGCATGGTAACCTGGCTTCACAGGTTGCCTGCCAGGTACTCCTGGTCTTTAAGGCCCGCTTCATCCATGATATTCAATATATTATTCCGGTCTGCGGTTATCTCGTCGTTTGCGGTGTTCATCGCATCGAGGTAGCTGTCGCAGGTCCCCCCGTCAGATACGTTCGCGTCGCTGAACGGCTTTACGCACGTGCCCCACTGGTTCATCTGGTCGTAGAAGGTTATCCTGTCCTTTACCAGGGTCTCCAGGGCCTGCTGGACAGGGAGATACTGTTCCGATACCGAGTACGCGGCAAGGAGGGGACCATACTGGTTCTGGAGGTCCACTCCCTGCTGCCCGACGGCGATGAGAGCGTTGGCATTCCCCGCTTCGATTGCAGGCGATTCCAGGAGAGCGGTCGCCTTGTCATAGTCAAGCCACCCGTTGATGAAATTCTGGTCGACGGACAGGGAGAGACATCCCGTCATGAACGGCATACCTGCCATTATCACGACGATCCCGACGATCCACACCTGTTTCCTGCCTTTCATCTCTCTTCACCTCCACATCTTCGGGTTTGGATGGTTTCCGGTCCGGCACACTCTGGCAACCGGGTGATTGTATACGGCGGTAGTCTGAAGGATGATGTCGACCCGGAAATTAAACCTGCTTGTTTTCACCTATCATACATGTCCGGAAAGAGACATTAAAAGGCATCTGCCCAAAGCGGTCCGGAAGCCGTTTTTCCCCGGTATGCCCTGGCATGACAGCCGGCGGGTAACAGGGACGGAAAGGGTCTTATATCGAAGCTATCCAGCTTCACTGTGCGGTTCCCCGTCTGGATTCTCATCCTCCTCGTCATATGTGCAACAGCGGCCGGGTGCCTTTTCGCGAAGGATGCGGTCGTTGGCACGTATTCAACGGCGATAGAGAATCCCTACGGCGGCGGGACCCTCGCGGTGTTCAACACCTCCGGGACCTTCTTCCTCGGCAGCCCTCCCTATGCGGGGAAGGTGACCGGCACCTGGAAGCGCCTGGACGACGGGCAGGTCCGGCTGACCTACAGCAACGGGAAGGGAGAGACGATTGTCATCGGGTCGAAGACAGGGATCTGGCTGGCCCAGGAGATCGTCATCCAGGGAAAGAAGCTCGTGAGAATCTCGCAGGAGTGAGGGGCGGGTCCGGCCTCTCTATGGACTCCGCCAGGCCGAGGCCTGGATAACGATTCATAATCGCCCGCCCGGGCCGGTATTTTCAACACGATCGCTCTCAAAAAGAGGGACTACCCCAGGGCAGCCAGTATCTCCTTTGTCTTTCTCACCCGTCCCATCCTCGGGAAGATGAACGTGACCGCCGCATGGTGCCGCTCATCAGACCTCGAAGTCATCGCGTCTTCTGCGAAGACCTGCTGGAAACCGTACTCGTAGGCGAACCTCGCCGTGCTCTCCACCCCGGCTTCGGTCGAAATCCCGCAAAGGACGATCGTATCCATCCCTCTCCGCCGTGAGCTGGAGTTCGAGGTCGGTGCCGTAGAACGCCCCCCACTGCCGTTTCGCTATCACGATATCCGACGGTTCCGGGCCGAGCTCCGGGACGATCTCGGACCAGTCCGGCGGCATGGGTCCGGACAGGGCGAAGGATTCGTCGCTTTCGACCTTCAGCATCGTCTCGGGTCCGTGGACGACGTGGACCAGGAACACCGGCATCCCGTTCTTCCTGAACGCCCCTGCCAGGTTCGCCGCATTCCTGATCACCTCCTGCGCCGGATACGGCCTCGCCGGCATCCGGCTGATCCCCTTCTGGAGGTCGATGACCACGAGAGCGGTCTTCTTCCTGTCTATCGCGAGCTCGGGCATGGTATCACGGTAACCGGATTGGGCGGCCCGGGATATTTATAGGATGTGGGAGGGGGATAATCCCCGGAATATTAATATATTACCGGGAATGATTATCCCGTGTCCTGATCCGGGACACGGACCATTCCCCGGAATGGTTCAGCGGTTTCATCCCATCATCCAGTTTTCAGGTACTTCAGGACCGAAGGCTCCAGATCGCGTGGTGCTTTCGTGATATGAGGAGGGAGGTACGGCCATGAGGAGAATACTGAGTCGAACCGTATCAGGAATCCTGGTATTCCTTTTCAACTACCCTGAGAATGTCTTCAACCACCAGATAGTGAGAAGAAAGGATGAGTGGGGATTATGGGGGAGAGAGAGATCTGTAAATATTGTAAGTACTGGAGGGCCGATCCCATCCTCGTGGATCCAAAGAAGATTCTCAAATTTAATGATCCCGCGTTTCACGCGATCTCGAAGAAATTGAACGAATTCCGTGCGAAGGCGGGCGATTGTTCAAGACGCTCCCCGTCTTTCACCCTGAGCGAATATGACCAGTGGTCAGCCCTGCAGAATGATAATTTCTGCAATAAATTCGAGAGAAAGATGAGGTGATCCTTCAAATTCACATTTTTACTATTTTCCACCGTCAGAGAGAATGGGTGAGCTCTTGTTTTATTTTTGTTTTGGGGCCAGCTTTTTCCTGGGTATGCCGCTCATCCCCCCACCCGATGCCACAACGACCGTGGGACTTCCTGATTAAGTCGCGAACCGGATCCGGATCGATAGAATTTAATAAATCAAAGTACACGCTTGCCGCATGGTAACCTACTCATTAACCATAATCTCGTTCATCGTCGCGCTGATCATCTCGGCGGTCATCATCTTCGTGATCACCAGGATGTTCGGCGAAAAGGAAGGCATAGGGACGGCCCTCATAGCGGCCTTCGTGGGCACGGTCATCTACACGGTTGTGTACTATTTCCTGGGCCAGGGACTCATCGCCGCAGTCATCGGCGGGATCTTCTGGCTGATCGCCCTGCAGAGCCTGTACAAGATCGGCTGGATCAAGTCCCTGATCATCGCCGTGATCATCTGGATCGTGACGAGCATCGTCGGGTTTTTCCTGCCGACGCTGATTGGGCCGGTGTGAGTTAAGAACACCAGACGAGTGAAGCGGGGGAAAGTCCCCTGGAACCAACCTCTCTTTTTGTATAACGTCTTTGAAAAGAGAAAATTGTCTCTATTGTTTCATGCGGCTCTTCAACCAGCGCAAAGATTATTTATTTTAAATCATCAGTCACAACCGTGATTGGATGAGGATCAAGTTAACCGGCGTGTACGTGAATGACCAGGGCAAAGGCACTCAGGTTTTACACCGAGGTCCTTGGTTTTGTAAAAAAGGCAGATATTACAGCAGGGACATACAGGTGGCTGACTGTTGTTTCGCCGGAAGACCCGGATGGTACCCAGTTGGTTCTTGAACCAAACGAAAATCCAGCTGCAAAGGCATACCAGGAAGCTCTTTTCAGGCAGGGTATTCGCGCAGCAGCGTTCTTTGTGGACGATATCCGGAAAGAGTACGAACGACTGAAAAAGCTTGGCGTGAAGTTTACCATGGAGCCAACAAAGTTACCGGGCACGCCTTCGACGATCGCAATACTGGACGACACCTGTGGCAACCTGATACAGATCACAGAGATGAGGTTCTGATATCAAAGGCACGGCACTGCTCGTCGTGGTCTTCAAAAAAAAAAAAAAAGTGTGGTTAATTTGGATCGTGACGAGCATTGTGGGTGGTTCCCGCTGACGCTGTTTGGGCAGGTGTGAACCGTCGACAACCATACCCTTTTCAGAGAGTCCGAAACAAAGGGAGCGGGGAGACAGGGATCTCCTTACCGGGGCTGGGGAATCCTTATGTCCATCCCCGGCAATCAACCCCGTATGACACCCAGGATCCCGGTCCTCCTCGTCTTCTTCCTCCTCGCCCTGGCCCTCGCGCCGGGCTGCACCATGCCGCCGGCCGGAGGAGGGGGGGACCCCGACTCCGACCCCGACCCCTGCTACAACGCTCCCCGGGCCGGCTGTAACCGTCCCGCCCGGTCCCGTCGTGACAGTCCCCCCGGCCTACGAGGTGATCATCCAGGTGACCCGGGACCCGAACACGGCCTTCCCGTACATCAACTTCGCCTTCCGGGGCGGGAAGGGCCAGTTCATCCTCCAGAAGATCACGGTGACCGTTCTCCGGTCAGACGGCCAGGTCATCCAGCAGGTCATCCCCGAATCCGGCCGGAACCAGTACGCCGTGGGCGATTCCGTGCGGATTATGGGGACGACCGGGACCGACGAGGTCGCGGTGGTGGTGACCATCGGCGGGAACGACTACAAGATTTACGACGAGAACATGCGGTTCTATACGATCCCCCCTCCGCCGCCGTGAACGTTTACACTAGAAAGGAACCGGGAGATTCGCGTGGGAGCTAATTGTGCTCCAGCAGAACCTTTACAAGACCGGCTGGATCAAGTTCTTCGGCATTGTCGGGATCAGTTGGATCCTGACAAGCATCGTCGGGTGGTTCCTGCCGACGGTGATGGGGCCGTGTGACGACCATTTGGTGATAACAACTTTTTTCTCTAGCTAAACGATGTTACTAGTATGCCCAAATTCTGCTCTGAATGTGGGGCGCAACTTACAAATGAAAATATGAAATTTTGTTCCGGAATGCGGCAAAGCCAGCTACGTCTTCACCAACTAAACCAGAGA
>CAVQHA010000013.1:0-8022 GCA_963712215.1 uncultured Methanomicrobiales archaeon
GGCGGAGGTCTTCCCTGTTGTCGGGGTAACTCCCGGCCTCATCGCGATGGTGCAGGCGACCGAGGTCCTCAAGTTCCTCCTCGGGACGGGGAACCTGCTCTCGGACCGGCTCTTCCTCTGGGACGGGGTGCAATGCCAGGCGAGCGAGATATGCGTCGAGAGGAACCCCTGCTGCGAGGTGTGTACAGTGAAGGGCCACCGGCGAACCCGTGAGGGAGCGCGCGATGAAGGTCAGGGTACGGTTTTTTGCACGGTTCCGGGAACTCCTCGGGACCGATATCGCGGCAGAACCTCCCCTCCGGGACGGACCTGGCCGCCATTGATCAGGGAGATCGCCGGAAGAAGAAAGATGGCTACGATGCCATCTTCGATGAGCAGGTGCATCTCCGGGAGTTCGTGATCCTGATGCGGAACGGGAAACGGGTCGGGCAGCCGATGCGGAGAAGACCATGATCGCCGACGGGGACGAGATCGCGGTATTTCACCGGTAACCGGCGGGTGAGCAGGGACCGGAAACATAATCTCCATCCAGACCGGAGACGTCGATATCGGGAAGCTGGTCAACGGGGCGAAGCAGCGGGGGACGGGGGCAATCGTCCTCTTCGACGGTATCGTCGGGACGATGATATCAGGGAGATGGAACCGAGGCCTACCAGGATGTGGCGGTGAAGGAGTCGAGCGGATCGCGGAGGATGCACGAGGAAGTTCGGCCTTCTATCTGTCGATATCATCCACCGTATCGGGCGGCTCCCCATCGGAGAAAATATCCTCCTCATTGTCGTGAGAGCCGGCCACCGGAACGAGGCTTATGAGGGCTCGCGGTAAATCATTGAGATAATCAAGGCAGGGTGCCCATCTGGAAGAAGGAGATACGGAGCGACGGGAGTTCATGGATAGAGGGGGACAGGGAGTGAGGATCGCCCTCTCGCCGTGCAAAAAGGCCTACGGGGAGGAAACTCACCGGGCAGTCTCCCCCGAGGAGACCCTCGCACGGGTCTCGGCGAAGATACCTGTTGCGGGGATCCCCGGGTCGCGGATATAACGAACCTGGAGCGGATCGGGATACCGGTCTTCTCATCCATCAGGCCCACGGCGCAGGAGGGCGCTGTTTCGGTCTACAACGGCAAGGGGGCAACGCCGACAGAGGCGCGGGTATCGGCAGTGATGGAGGGGATCGAGCGCTCTCGGCGGAGATCCACGGCCATGCAGATGAGCTGGGGACCTGGCCAGAGATGGCGGCGAAGGGGGAGACCATAGACCCGAGGACCCTGAACCTCCCCCGGGAATCGGATCCCGATGGCCGTCTTCCCTGGGTCGAGGCCTGGGACATCGTTGCGGATACCGGCGTGCTTGTGCCCGCCCACGCCGTCTTCCACCCCCTCCCCCGGGGGTGCCCGCCTCTCTCCCCGGACGAACACGAACGGGCTCACCTCAGGGAACACGAGGGAGGAGGCCGTCTTCCACGGCCTCGCGGACAATCGTGGAGCGGGATGCCTGGTCCCTCGTCGAGGTCGCGAAGAGGCGGGGCCCAAGGATGGTCGATCCCCCGCCCGGCCTGCCCGCCGAGATCCTCAGGAAGTTCGCCGATGCGAAGGTCGAGGTCCATCTCAGGGACATCACGAGCGACCTCGGGATCCCGACCTGCGCCGCTGTCGCAGACGACACCCTCCTGCGCGACCCGCGCCTCCTCACGATCGGTATCGGTACCCGTACCTCGGCGAGGATCGCCTTCCTCCGCGCCCTCACCGAGGTCGCCCAGGCCGGCTCACCCAAATCCATGGCGCACGGGAGGACACGACGAGTGCCGACATACGTACCCGCATGGGTTACGAGCGGGTCAGGCGGATCAACGGGTACTGGTTCGAGGCCAACTCGGAGGTCCCCTTCTCGGCCCTTCCCTCGGCAGACAACGATGACTTCCTGAAGGATATCGGGTCGATCGTCTCCGCCCTCGGGAAGGCTGGCATACCCGGGTCCTCGTCGCGGACCTCACCCGGGGAGAGATTGGGGTCCCCGTCGTGCGGGTCGTGGTCCCGGGCCTAGAGGTCTATGCGATGGACAACGAACGGATTGGGACCCGGTGCAGGGATGCAGAGCGCAGTCGTCTTCCTCGGGCCAAGTCTTGACCGGCGGGCGGCGCTCGCCGTCCTCCCGGCCGACTACCGGCCCCCTGCGGCACGGGGGGATATCACGAGAGCAGTCTCCGACGGAGCGGAGGTCATCGGTCTCATCGACGGCGTCTTCTTCCAGGAGTCCTCGGTCGGCCATCGGGAGATCCTCGCTGCGCTTTCGGCGGGCGTGCGGGTGGTGGGGGCATCGAGCATGGGCGCGCTCAGGGCTGCCGAGCTGCATACCCTCGGGATGGAGGGGGTGGGGGAGGTCTTCCGCATGTACCGCGACGGGGTACTGGTCTCGGATGACGAGGTGGCCCTCGCCTTCGATCCCGAGTCCTTCATCGCCCTGTCGGAGCCACTGGTGAATATCCGGGCGACCCTGCGAAGGGCCGAGGATGAGGGGGTCATCGACTCCCGTACAGGGGAGATCCTCTTCATTACGGCCTCTTCTCTTTACTACCCGGACCGGACGTATCCCCGTGTGGTCAGGGAGGTGGAGAGGGAAGCCGATCCCGTTCTCCTCGCCCGGTTCGCCCGCTGGGTGGAGACGGGAGCCGTGGACCTGAAGAGGAAGGACGCGGTTCTCGCGCTCGAACGGATCCGTGAGATCGTGAGGGAGAGTGGCTGAAGGAGCAGGGAATCGCCATGTGCGGCCGGTTCACCATCGTACCAACCATCGACTTCCATGAGAGGTTCGGGCTTCCTCCCGGCCCGGCCGTCACTCCGCGCTACAACGTGGCGCCCGGACAGGAGGTCCCGATCATCATCAGTGAGGACCGGAACTGTGCGGTCCCGATGGTCTGGGGTTTTATTCCGCCGCTCGTGAAGGATCCCATGGCCGGGCGACCGATGATCAATGCACGGGCCGAGACTCTCCTCGAGAAGCCCGCTTTCCGGGGTGCGGTCCAGGGGAACCGGTGCCTGGTCCCCGCGAGCGGGTTTTACGAGTGGAAGAAGGAGGGTGCACGGAAGATTCCCTTTTACATCAGCCTGAAGTCGGCATCCCTGTTCTCCATTGCAGGCCTGTTCGGGATCCAGAAAGTTCCTGGGGGTGGTGAGTGTGCGACCTTTGCGATCATCACCACGGAGCCAAACGATCTCGTTGCAGGGCTCCACGACCGGATGCCGGCCATCCTGGCCAGAGATCAGGAAGAGAGCTGGATCAGGCCAGGCGGAATCGGCCCCGCGGACATCTCTCGGATCCTCGCACCATACCCTCCTGAGGAGATGGTGGCGTTCCCTGTCTCGCAAAGGGTAAACGACCCCGGGAGCGAAGGCCCAGGCCTGATCCAGCCACTGAAGGGACTCGAAAAATAGGATTTTTCTCTGCCCCTCGGGGATAGAGATCCCCCTCGGCCTCGAAAAATAGGATTTTTCTCTGCCCCTCGGGGATAGAGATCCCCCTCGGCCTCGAAAAATAGGATTTTTCTCTGCCCCTCGGGGATAGAGATCCCCTCCGGCCTCGAAAAACAGGATTTTTCTCCTCCCTTGGGGATAGAGATCCCCCTCGGCCTCGAAAAATAGGATTTTTCTCCTCCCTTGGGGATAGAGATCCCCTTCGGCCTCACATCCCCGGGAACATCCCTGTTCCTACCAGGTACATGACGATGTTCGCGATCCCCAGCAGGTAGAAGAGGATGCCGGGGATGATCACGAAGGCCGCGCGGATGATGATGATCCGGGCGGCCTTCGTGATCATCCCGGGTATGCTCTTCTATCTCCTGGGGATCGCGAACATGGTCATGTCCCTGGTTGGGAAAGTTCCGGGGAGTAGGCCCGAAGGGGATCTCCATCCCCGAGGGGAGAAAATCCTGTCGAGGCCCGAAGGGGATCTCTATCCCCGAGGGAAGAGAAAAAGCCTTTTTCGAGGCCCGGAGGGGATCTCTATCCCCGAGGGGCAGAGAAAAATCCTATTTTCGAGGCCCGAAGGGGATCTCAATCCCCGAGGGGCAGAGAAAAGTTATTTTCGAGGCCGAAGGGGATTCTATCCCCGAGGGGCAGAGAAAAGTCACTTTTCGAGGCCAAGGGGGATTCTCTATCCCCGAGGGGCAGAGAAAAATCCTATTTTCGAGACCCTCAGGGGCTAATCAGGCCAGGGCCTTCGCTCCCGGGGTCGTTTACCCTTCCCGAGACAGGGAAGGCCTCCATCTCCCCGGAAGGGTATGGCGCGAGGATCCGGGAGATATCCGCGGGCCCGACCCCACCTGCCCTGATCCAGCTCTCTTCCTGATCCCTGGCCAGGATGGCCGGCATACGATCGTGGAGACCGGCGACGAGATCGTTCGGCTCCGTGGTGATGACCGTGAAGGTCGCAGACTCACCTCCCCCAGAACCCTCTGGGTCCCGTAAAGGCCGGCGAAAGGAGAAGAGGGGTGGGATTTCAACCGGATGTAGAACGGGATCTTCCTCCCCCCCTCCTTCTTCCACTCGTAGAACCCGCTCGCGGGGACAAGGCACCGGTTCCCTGGACCGCATCCCGGAAAGCCGGCCTCTCCATGAGGGTCTCGGCCCGGGCATTGATCATGGGCCGGCCCGGCTGGGATCCTTCGCAGGGACGGGATGAAACCCCAGATCATGGGGACCGCACGGTTCCGGTCCTCACTGACGATGACCGGGACCTCCTGTCCGGGCGCCACGTTGTAGCGCGGGGGTACCGCCGGGCCGGGCAGGAAGGCCGAAGCGCTCATGGAAGTCGATGGTGGGAACGATGGTGAACCGGCCGCACATGACGATTCCCTCCTCCTTCAGCCACTCTCCCGCGAGGATCTCCCGGATCCGTTCGAGCGCCTGTACTGCATCCTTCCTCTTCAGGTCCACCGCCCCTTCTCCACCCAGCGGGCGAACCGGGCGAGGGAACGGGATCGGCGGTCCCTCTCCGCCTCCCTGACCAGCCGGGGATAGGTCCGGTCCGGGTAGTAAAGGGAGGAGGCCGTAAGAAGAGGATCTCCCCCGTACGGGAGTCGATGACCCCCTCCTCCTCGGCCCGGGGCAGGGTCGCCCGGATATTCACCAGGGGCTCCGACAGGGCGATGAAGAGACTCGGGATCGAAGGCCAGGGCCACCTCGTCATCAGAGACGAGGATCCCGTCGCGGTACATCCGGTACACCTCCCCCACCCCCTCCATCCCGAGGGTATGAAGCTCCGCGGCCCTGAGCGCCCCATGCTCGAGGCTCCCACCACGCGGACCCCCTTTCTCAGGGCGCGAGGATCTCCCGGTGCCCCACCGAGGACTCCTGGAAGAAGACCCCGTCGATGAGGCCGATGACCCGGGCCCCGTCGGAGACCGCCCTCGTGAGGTCTCCCCTCGCCGCAGGGGGGCGGTAGTCGGCCGGGAGGATGGCGAGGGCCGCCCGCCGGTCAAGGCTTGGCCCGAGAAAGACGACTGCGCTCTGCATCCCTGCACCGGGTCCCTATCCGTTCGTTGTCCATGGCATAGACCTCGAGGCCCGGGACGATGACCCGCACCACGGGGACCCCAATCTCCTCCCGGGTGAGGTCCGCGACGAGGACCCGGTCCATGCCCGCCTTCCCGAGGGCGGAGACGATGGCCCCGATATCCTTCAGGAAGTCATCGTTGTCTGCCGAGGGGAGGGCCGAGAAGGGGACCTCCGAGTCGGCCTCGAACCAGTAGCGGTTCATCCGCCTGACCCGCTCGTATCCCATCCGGGTGCGGAGGTCGGCAGTCGTCGTGTCCTCCCGTGCCCCGTGGATCTGGGTGAGCCGGCTCTGGGCGACCTCGGTGAGGGCGCGGAGGAAGGCGATCCTCGCCGAGGTGTGGGTGCCCATGCCGATCGTGAGGAGGCGCGGGTCGCGGAGGAGGGTGTCGTCCGCGACGGCGGCGCAGGTCGGGATCCCGAGGTCGCTCGTGATGTCCCGGACCTGGACCTCCACCTTCGCATCGGCGAACTTCCTGAGGAGCTCGGCGGGAAGGCCTGCCGGGGGATCGATGATCCGGGGGCCCGGCCTCTTCGTCACCTCGACGAGGGACCAGGCATCCCGCTCGACGATCTCGGCGAGGCCGTGGAAGACGGCCTCCTCCCTCGTGTTCCCTGAGGCGAGCCCGTTCGTGTTCGTCCGAAAGAGGGGCGGGCAGGTCCGGGGGAGGGGGTGGAAGACGGCATGGGCGGGCACAAGCACCCCGGTATCCGCGACGATGTCCCAGGCCTCGACCCAGGGGAGCCGGCCATCGGGGTCGGATCCCCGGGGGAGGATCAGGGACCTCGGGTCCACGGCCTCGCCCTTCGCCGCCATCTCGGGCCAGGTCCCGAAGCTGATCTCATGGTCGTGAATCTCCGCCGAGTAGCGCTCGATCCCCTCCATCACCGCCGATACCCGTGCCTCGGTCGGCGTGGCCCCTTTGCCGTTGTAGACCGAGACCGCGCCCTCCTGCGCCGTGGGCCTGATGGAGGAGAAGACCGGTATCCCGATCCGGTCCAGGTTCGTGATATCCGCGACCCGGGTGATTCCTGCACAGGTATCTTCCCCGAGACCCGTGCGAGGGTCTCCTCGGGGGAGACCGCCCGGTGGGTCTCCTCCCGGTAGGCCTTTTTGCACGGCGAGAGGGTGATCCTCACTCCCTGTCCCCCTCTACCCATGAACTCCCGTCGCTCCGTATCTCCTTCTTCCAGATGGGGACCCCTGCCTTGATCATCTCAATGATGTACCGCGAACCCTCATAAGCCTCCTTCCGGTGGCCGGCGCCCACGACGATGATGAGGATATTGTCCCCGACCCTCAGCCGCCCGATGCGGTGGATGATATCGACTGATAGAAGGTCGAACTTCCTCCGTGCATCCTCCGCGATCCGCTCGAGCTCCTTCACCGCGACGTCCTGGTAGGCCTCGAGTTCCATCTCCCTGATATCGTCGTCCCGGACGATACCGTCGAAGACGACGATGGCGCCCGTCCCCCGCTGCTTTGCCTCGTTTACCAGCGCCCCGATATCGACATCATCGGTCTGGATGGAGATCATGGTGCCTGTCCCTGCTCAACCCCCGGAGACCGGGAAAGACTGCTATCTCGTCCCCGTCGGCGATCACGGTCTTCTCCGCATCGGCTGCCTCGACCCGTTTACCGTTCCGCATCAGGATCACGAACTCCCGGAAGGCGCCGTGCTCATCGAAGATGGCATCGTAGCCCTCGCTCTTCTTCCCGGCGATCTCCATGATCCAGGGCGGCGAGGCCCGTCCCTGACGCACGTTCAGCGACGATATCGGTCCCGAGGAGTTCCCGGAACCGTGCAAAAAACCGGACCTTGACCTTCATCTCTCTCTCCTCATGGTCTCACGTGTTCTCCCGTTGCCGCAGGCCTCGCAGCAGGGATCCCTCTCCACGCGGATCTCGCTTGCCTGCCCGAGCATTCCGTCCCAGATGAAGAGCCGGTTTACCAGCAGGTTCCCCGCTCCCCAGGAGGAACTTCAGCACCTCGGTCGCCTGCACCATCCCGATCAGGCCGGGGGTCACTCCCACGACCGGAAACACCTCTTTGGGAGGCGCTTTCGGGAAGATGCATGAGAGGCACGGGGTTTTCCCCGGGAGGATGGTGGTGGCCTGCCCGTAAAGACCCCGGATGGCCCCGTGGAAGAGGGGAATCCCCTTCCCAAGAGCGATCCGGTTCAGGAGGTACCGGGTGGGAAAGTTGTCCATGGCATCGACTATCCCGTCCGCATCACCCACCAGATCCCCCGCGTTTGTCTCGTCGATATGAGCATCGATCGCCCTGATAGTGATATCCGGGTTGATCTTACGAAGTTTTTCCCGGCCGAGACGGTCTTCTTCTTCCCGATATCGCGATCATAGTGGAGGATCTGCCGGTTGAGGTTGGACTGGTCCACCACATCGGAATCAACAACGGTGAGGGTCCCGATACCTGCCACGGCGAGATAAATCGCGATAGGCGATCCCAGA
>CAVQHA010000014.1:0-7120 GCA_963712215.1 uncultured Methanomicrobiales archaeon
CGTCCCATCGGAGTGAGCCTTCACATCCGTCGGTTTCTCCAGGATTTCCCGTAAAATCTTCCGGATGTCCTTCCTGAAGTAGAGGATCGCGGCAAGGAAGGTCCCCATGTGGAGATAGAGGAGGATGGGCACGACAAGGGAAGGTTCCCCGTGGAGGAAGGAGAGGTAGACGAGGGTATCCTGGGTCTTCGAACTGACCGGCACCCACTCGGTGACACCCTGCACGAGGCCCAGGAGGAGGATGGACAACCATTCCATACTAGTAATGAGGAGAGGGGGATGTTATCCCTGCGCCCTTTCTGGAAGCGATCTATATATAGAATGACTACGTACGCTGCGTTACTCCATGCCCCGTGGCATGGACGTCACCATCGGAGAGTGGAGGCACAGATATGGCGTGGAGACGGAGATATCTCTTGGGTCCGTTCTGGAACGAGTTCGACGATTTCATGCAGGACATGGAGACCCAGTTCAACGATATGCTCGAGGAGATTGCCACCAACAAGACCCTTCCCGGGAAGGATATGAGGGCGAGGATGCTCCCCGCGATCCGCGGCGAGTTCCGGGTGGACGTGAAGGAGCACGACGACGAGGTCGTCGTGGCCGCCGATCTCCCTGGCGTGGAGAAGGAGGACGTGAGCCTCGCGGTCCTGGACCCCCGTACCTTGAGGATCGCGTTCTCCCGGAGTGCGGAGAAGGAGGAGGAGGAGGAAGGGTACTTTGTCCGGGAGCGGACCTACGGGTCCATGGACAGGGTGGTGAAACTGCCCTCCGATGTAACTGAAGACGGGGCAACGGCGACCTTCAAGAACGGAGTGCTCGAGGTCAGGCTGAAGAAGGCCTCCTCCGAGACCGGAAAGAAGATCCCCATCGAATAACCCTGTTTTTTTCACCATCGACTATCGAGGGCCATTTGTCACGAAATGCCCCTTTTCTCACAAGATGCCCCTTATTTCACCGATGAATTCAAGTAACCGGAACGTCCAGCTCTTGTGATGGACAAGAAGAAGGTCAGGGATTACATGACCTACGACGTCGTGACGGTCGACGTCCATGCCACGGTGAAGGATGTCATCGAGACCATCCAGACGACCAGGCATGACGGTTTTCCCGTGACCAACAACGGCGAGGTCGTGGGCTATATCTCGGCCCGGGACCTCCTCTTCGTCCACCCGAGCACTCCCGTCGAGCGGATCATGTCCACCCACCTGATCGTCGCCGACCCCGACATGTCCATCAACGACGCCGCCCGGGTCATCTTCAGGAGCGGGATCCAGAAGCTCCCCGTCGTTGACGAGACCAACAAGCTCCTGGGGATCATCTCGAATGCCGATGTCATCCGCTCCCAGATCGAGCACGTCTCCCCCGACAAGGTCTTCAAGTTCATCGATACCCTGCGGAAGCTCTACGGTGTCGAGCCGCAAGCTCCACCGCGACCAGGTGGAGATCGATACCCTCCTCCCAACCCAGACGAAGATCTACGAGGACGAGCTCGAGGGGAGGATGTACGAGATCAAGAAAGGGCTCGCCGAGCCCCTGATCGTCGTCAAGCGCCCAGGCAGGTTCATCCTCGTCGACGGCCACCACCGGGCCATCGCGGCGAAAAGGCTCGGGATCACCCACCTCGAGGCCTATATCATCGAGATCGACAAGGACATCGAGCTCGGGATGGAGCGGACCGCGAGGGCCATGAACCTCTCCTCCCTCGACGACATCAAGGTCATGGACTACGCCCGCCACCCCCTCGTCGCCCTCACCCACCGCCTGGTCAGGCACGGCTGAATCAGGAGCCGCCTGATACTCGTATCGTACTTCGGGTTGAGCACATGCTCCCTGACGATCGTCTTCTCCCCGACCGTCACCTCGGGCCAGATGCGGGTCCCCGAGTGGACCACGACCCCGTCCCTGAGGACGACCCGGGGGCCGATGATCGTGTCGTTCTCGATGCTGCACTCCTCTCCCATCACGGTATCGGTATCGATGACCGAACCGCTGATGGTGCAGTTCCTTCCTATAACGACGCGGTTGTAGATGGAGGAAGAGAAGATCTTCGTGTGCCCCCTGATGGTGCAACCCTCACCGATGGAGGTGTAGGGGCCGATGAGGACGTTCCCCTCGATGGTGGTGCCTGCACCGATAGAGACCGGCCCGATGATCCGGGAGTGGGATCCGAGGGTCACCGACCCTGAGAACTGGACGGGCCCGGCGATCTCGGCCCCCTGGACATGGAGGTCACCCGAGACCGCCATGTACGGGATCTCCTGGAGCTTCCAGCGCTCCGCCTGCCGGAGCGACCTCGGGCTGCCAACATCGGTCCAGTTCCCCCGTGCGAGCCAGCCCTTCAGCGTCTGCCCCTCTGAGAGGAGCTTCGGGAAGAGGTCCCGGGCGAAGTCGTACTTCTTCCCATGCGGGATATGGTCGAAGATCTCGGGATCGCAGACGTACATCCCCGTGCTCGCCAGGTTCGAGAAGATCTCCCCGGGCCCGGGCTTCTCCTTGAACCGCTTGATGTGGTAATTCACATCGATCTCCGCGATCCCGAACTCGCTCGGGTCGTCGATGGAGATGAGGCCGATGGTGGTGATCCCCTTCCCGTGGACATGGGAGCGGAAGAACTCGAGGAGGTTCACGTCTGTCACATGGTCTCCGCCGACAACCAGGAACTTGCCACCCTCGAGGTGTCGCTGGGCGTTCTTCACCGATCCGGCGGTCCCGAGCTTGGTCTTCTCCTGGACGTACCTGATGTCTGCGCCGAAGAGGGACCCGTCGCCGAGGGCCTTCTCGATGACCTCCCCCATGTACCCGAGGGTGAGGACCATCTCGGTGAACCCCAGGTTGGAGAGGTGGGAGACCAGGTGGGCGATCGACGGGATGTTCACGATGGGGATGCAGGGCTTGGGCCGCTCGAAGGTGAGGGGCCGGAGCCGGGTCCCCTCGCCCCCGCACATGATGCAGACCTTCATCGAGGAGTATAAGTTCGGCAGGGTTATTAAGGGTGCATGTGGATGGGCAGCCACGGAGAAGGGACGACGGAGTCGGGGGCCGAAGAGGGCTCAGGGGATCCGGGCCGGCCGAACCATTAAGCCACATCCCGGGATACACCCTAGAAGATGCCCTCCTTCGCCTGCAGCCAGTGCGGGAAGTGCTGCATGAACTTCGGCGAGCTGATCCGGGTCGAACGCGACCTTTCGGAGGTCGATTTCTACTGCAGGTTTCTCATCACGAACGAGGTCTTCAGGGCACGGGTCATGCCCGAGTGGAGGGAACTCTTTGCAGACACCGCCGAGGTTGATTCCCACCCGGCGTGGTGCCGGTTCCTCAGGAGATCTCCCGATGGCCGTGGCTTTGTCTGCACCGTGCATGACTCGAACGCCTCCATCTGCCGCGAGTTCCGCTGCTGCCTGATGCGGATCTACGACGGGACGGGGAAGCAGGTCGGGAAGATTGGCGGGAACCGGAGCCTCATCTCCGAGGACGAGGATCTCGCCCGGTTCTTCCGTGAGCAGGTGATGGTGATCGAAGGCTCTTCCATGAAGGAATGGCTCGCGAAGGCGGGTAAGGCCCTCTCCTCCGCCGGGTTCAGGGTGGTCATCTATGACGAAGAATAGGCGAACTCTCAGTGTCGTAAAGGGGAAGGTGGAGTGTCTCCCCGAAGATGGAGGTTACCCTGGACCGGTGCCGGTTCTGCGCCCATTCCACGGCTTTTTGCATCAAAGGGACATGGATAACCTCCCCGGCAAGGGCTTACTGCGTGCGGAGCAAGGCCGAGAAGGACGTGGATCTCGCAACGGTCGAAGAGGTGGAGTGCGACGACCTCGACGGTGAGGGGTACCGCTCCATCATGAATATCATCAGCTAGGATGGATCATCCGTAACGAGGGAGAGGATCTTCTCCATGTCCAGGTTGGCCTCGAAGAGATCCGCGAGCTGATCATAAGGATCCGGTCCCGCAGGGATTTCGTCGGGGACGCTCTGCGAAGTTCCTTTTCCGACAGGGAGGGAAGCCGCCCGAAGGTGGAGTTCCCCTTGAACTCGAGACCCTTCCTCCGGTAGAGGTAGGAGAGGAGGGCATTCACCGCGCCTGCGTTCTGGAAGAGGCCGTGGAGGTAGGTCCCGAAGACGAGCCCGTCGGTTGATACCGCCCCGTCGCCAGAGAAACGCTTCCCTGTCCTGCCCCCGCTCGGTCTCGCCCATATGGATCTCGTATCCCGTCGACTTCCCCCATCGCCGAGAGGATGGGCCCGACGGCGGCTCGCCCGCACCCGGACCTGCCTCGTGGTCTTGTCGTACCGGACAAACCGGGTGATCGGCCGAGAGGAGGCCGAGCCCCAGGGTACACCCCGTGCCCACTCCCTCGATCCCCTGGTCATGGATCTCCTTCCCGAGCATCTGGAACCCCCCGCAGATCCCGATGACAGGGACCCCCTGCTCCCTCGCCTTCCGGATCTCCCCCGCGGCCCCCGACTCCTGGAGAGCAGCCAGGTCCTCCACCGTGTTCTTCGTACCCGGGATGATGATGCAGTCATAACCGGAGAGGCTTCGCCCGAGATCGACGTAATCCACCGGTGCCTGGCGCTCGAGCGGCTCGAAGTCGGTGAAGTTTGAGATATGGGGGAGGCGGATGACCGCGATCCTGACCGGCCCCTCCACCTGCCGTTTGTCGGCGAGGGAGAGGGAGTCCTCGCTCGGGAGCGGTATGTCGGCGTACGGGATGACCCCGAGGACCGGGATCCCCGTGATCTCCTCGAGGATCCGGACTCCGGAAGCGAAGAGGGTGGGGTCCCCCCTGAACTTGTTCACGATGATCCCCTTCACGAGTGGCCGGATATCCTCGGGGAGGAGCTGGACCGTGCCATATACCTGGGCGAAGATCCCGCCCCGCTCGATGTCCCCGATCAGGATGATGGGGAGCTTCAGGGACCGGGCAAGGAGGATGTTTGCGATGTCCCGGTCATAGAGGTTCATCTCGGCGGCTCCTCCGGCACCTTCCACGACTACGTGGCCGTATCTCGCCGCCAGCTCCCGGTATGCCGAGAGGACCTCCCCAAGGAGAAATTCGGTCTCCTGGTAGTATTCCCGGATGGGGAGATCCCTGTAGGGTTTTCCCAGGAGGACAACCTGGGAGACCCCCTCCCCCTTGGGCTTGAGGAGGACCGGGTTCATCCCGGCCTCGGGCTCCACGCCGGCGGCGAAGGCCTGGACTGCCTGGGCGATCCCGATCTCCGACCCGTCCTTTGTCACGAAAGAGTTCAGGCTCATGTTCTGGGACTTGAAGGGGGCAACCCGGATTCCCCGGCGGTGGAGTGCCCTGCAGAGGGCGGTGACCGCGATGCTCTTCCCTGCATGGGATGCGGTCCCGAGCACCATGAGCGACATGCATCCATAGGTGGGCATGGGTTTTTATTAAAGGAGATGGATACACCTCCCCGTATGGCGCTCACCGAGGCGGCGGAGACTCCTCCTGAAGGCCAGGTACCTGAATGCCGGCGAGAGCCCGGCCAGTCTCTTCCCGAGGGTGGCCGAGGCCGTGGATACCGGGAAGGCGGGTGAGTTCCGGCGCATCATGGAGGACCTCCTCTTCCTCCCCAACTCCCCGACCCTCATGAACGCAGGGACCAATATCGGCCAGCTCTCGGCCTGCTTCGTCCTCCCCGTCGAGGACTCCATCGAGAGCATCTTCAGGACCATGGGCCACATGGCCCTCATCCACAAGAGCGGCGGCGGCACCGGCTTCTCCTTCTCCCGGATCCGGCCGAAGGGGGACATGGTGAACAACACGGCAGGCATCGCGAGCGGCCCCGTCTCGTTCATCGAGGTCTTTGACAAGGCGACCGAGGCGGTGAAGCAGGGGGGAGGAGGAGGGGTGCGAACATGGGGGTGCTCTCCTGCCGGCACCCGGATATCAGGGAGTTCGTGTCCTCGAAGAAGGCGGGCGGGCTGCGCAACTTCAACATCTCGGTGGGGTTCGATGCCGGCCTTCTTCGATGCCCTCGGGGCGGGGAAGGACCTCCCCCTCGTGAACCCCCGGGACGGGAGCACCTGGTCCGAGATCCCGGCGAGGGACCTCTGGAGGGAGATCGCCGACCAGGCCTGGGCGACGGGGGACCCGGGGGTCCTCTTCATGGACGTGATCAACCAGTTCAGCACCCTCCCTGGCATGGGCCCCATCGAGGCAACGAACCCCTGCGGGGAGCAGCCGCTCCTCCCGTACGAGAGCCTGCAACCTCGGGTCCATCAACCTCTCGCGATGCGTGAAGAGGAGGGAACTGGACGAGGGGATGCTCACCGATCTCGCACGGACCGGCGTCGATTTCCTGGATGCCATCATCGACGTGAACCGGTTCCCCATCCCCGAGATCCAGGAGATGAACCTTTCAACGAGGAAGATCGGGCTCGGGATCATGGGCTTCGCCGACGCCCTCATCAAGCTCGGGATCCCCTACGAATCCGATGAAGCCCTCCGCTTCGCCGAACGGGTCATGGCCCACATCCAGAAGGTGGGCCACGAGCGGTCCCGCGAGCTCGGCGCAGAGAAGGGGTCCTTCCCCGCCATCGGCAAGAGCACATTCACGGGCGAGATGCGGAACTCGACGGTGACGACCATCGCCCCGACGCTCTTCGGTCTGCGCCGGCACCTCCGCGGTGGGGGCTCGTACTTACACTTCCACCAGTTCCCAGGGACTGGAGCTGATGCACGAGATCCTCTTCGTAGTAGCCGGCATGCGTTTACCCATCGTTATGTCTCTGGCCAACCGGGCCCTCTCCGCCCCCCTGAGCATCTGGAATGACCATAGCGATGTCATGGCTGCCCGGGACTGCGGCTGGGTCCAGATCTTCACCGAGAACGGCCAGGAGGTATTCGACCAGACCATCTGCGCGTTCAAAATTGCGGAGGACCCCCGGGTGTTGATCCCCACGATCGTCAACCTGGATGGGTTCACCTTGAGTCACGTGGTTGAACCACTCTTCATGGCCAGTCAGGAAATGGTGGACCAGTTCCTTCCCCCTTACAACGCTGTTTACCGGTTGCATCCTGACAAGCCCATAACCATGGGTGCCTTTGGGATGCCCGAGATCTACTCGGAAGCGAAGAAATCCCAGGATATTGCCCTGAGAGAAT